>WGLX01000022.1 GCA_016125355.1 Actinomycetales bacterium
CGTACGCCTGAGCAACCGCCTCGATGTCGGCGTCCGTGTGCGCCGTGGTCACCTCGTGCGTGTTCAGGACGAGGATGCCTCGTCGGAGCATCTCCTGCAGGAAGAGCGTCTTCGCCTGGGCCAGCACCTCGGGATCGTCGAGATGCCACTGCTGGAAGAGCCACGCCGGGTGACCGCTGAAACTGAGGAACGTCCGAGAGGCCTCAGGGCGAGCGGCCTCGACCTGGTCGGTCAGTGCTGACCCGATCTCGGCCAGCTGACGGATCGGCTCACCCGTGGCGTACCTGTCGAGGACAACCCTGGCGGCGGCCAGAGAGAGAGTCTCGCCGCCGAAGGTGCCGCTGAAGAAGATCGACGGCATGACGCCCAGGATGTCCTTGCGACCGACGATGGCCGACAGCGGGAAGCCGTTGGAGAGCGCCTTGCCGAAGGCGGCGAGGTCGGGCGTCACACCGAAGTACTGCTGCGCACCGCCCTCGGCGAAGCGGAATCCGGTGAGCATCTCGTCGAACACCATGACGACCCCGTGCCGATCGGTGACCTCTCGGACGCCCTCGAGGTATCTCGGCTCCGGCCACGTCGATGTCATCGGCTCCATGATGAGCGCCGCGACCTCGTCCGGGTACTCAGCCAGCACCGCCTCGATCGCGCCGAGGTCGTTGTAGGGGACGGCGTGCGTCAACGAACGCGTGCGCTCAGGCACGCCCCGGTGCATGCTCGTCGATCCGATATACCAGTCCTGCCATCCGTGGTACCCGCACACGATCACGCGCTCGCGACCCGTGAAGGCGCGTGCGAGGCGAATGGACGCAGACGTCGCATCCGTGCCGTTCTTGGCGAACCGCACGCTCTCAGCGCAGGGGACGAGATTGACCAGCCGCTCCGCGACCTCGGCCTCGATCGGGTGGGCGAGGGAGAGCGTCACGCCGTCCTGGATCTGACGCATGACCGCCTCGTTGATCTCCGGATCGCCGTAGCCCAGCGACACGGCGCCCAGCGAGCACACGAGGTCGACGTACTCGTTGCCGTCGATGTCCCAGGTGTGACTCCCCTGCGACCGCGCCGCGAAGAGCGGCGCCGCGCCCACCGGGTACTGGGTGCGCGATTTGCTGAAGGTCTGGGAGCCCAGCGGGATGACCGCCTCGGCGCGAGCGAGGTAGTCGATCGACGCTGCGTAGCGCTCCGCCAGTGACTCACCCATGCATGGCTCCCGTGTCGAGACCGTCGAGTGCGGCATTCCGGGCCGCGTGCTCGGTGGTGCGGTTGAGGGCCGGCTCCTGTGCCAGCAGATCCAGGATGTCGTCGACGTCGAATGCCGGATCCCCCGGGTACAGCCGCTCGTAGACCTGCCGCACGAAGGCGAGGTCGTCTGGCGTGTCGACCGTCCATCGAAGGTCGGAGAGGTCCTGCTCGCCGGAGACGTTCAGCACCCGGAAGCGATCGGGCCGCCGGTACACGCCGAGGGTCACGTGCTCCCGTTCGTGCGGATCATCGCTGTGGGCCGCCACCCACCGGAGCACGTCGGCCTTCACCACCTCCACATCGAGACCATCCGGATATGTGGGCTGGAGCGTGTTGGAGACGTAGTCGACGCGCTCGGGATCGAACGCGGACACGACGCGGTCCACAACGACCGGACTGGCGAGGGGGCAGTCGGCTGTGAGCCTGACCACGACGTCGATGCCGTGAGTGTCGATCGCCTGGACGAAGCGAGCCAGCACGTCGTCCAACGACCCCCGCACCACGGGGACTCCGAGGGCCGTCACCACGTCGGCGAGCTCGTCGTCCGTGGGGTCGATCGACGTGGCAAGGACCAGCCCGTCGAGGGTGGTGGCTCGGCGCACTCGCTCGATCTGCCGAAGCACCATCGGCGCGCCGAGGATGGGCTGGAGGACCTTGCCCGGGAGCCGACTCGACGTCATCCGTGCCTGGAGCACTCCGATGGTGCGCATGGCCCCATCCTTGCGGTCGCTCACGAGGACCAGCGCCGCGGGTCGATGAGGTCGACGTCCTCGGTAGCGAGCGCGCTCCAGTCCGCATCGACGTTGGCAGCCCAGGCGGCAGCCCACCGTTCGAGCTCGAGGGCGGACGTGACCCCCACGACCAACTCGTCGATCCACGGGGTCGCCCTGACAAAGGCCACGCACAGGACCTGAGGGGACGTGCCGTGCGCGTTCGCGGCCTGCCGAAGTGCCTGGACAGCGGGGTGCGCGGCCCGAGGGACGAGGCGCGGGTCCGCCAGTGCGACGCCCTGCACGTAGATGCTCCGGGCCTGAAGGAGCCCGCCCGAAGCCCGGAGTGCCCTCACCGCCACGCTGCTCGCGAGCCTCTGGTCAAGGACCGATGCTGGCATCTGCGCGACGTCCAGATGCCGGAAGGCGTCGAGGGCGGTGAGCAGGTCGGCCTCCTCGTACCCCGAGATGCCGACCAGGTCCACCTCCCCGCGCTCGCGTGCGGACTCCAGCACGCCCGCCACTCGGGTCCGCTCGCTCTCGCCCAACGCTGGCCAGTCGTGCACCAGTAGGCGGGACACCCGGCGTCCCAGCCGACGGGTGCTCGCCTCGAGGCTGCGCTCGAGATCGGTCGCACTCGCTCCGGCCGCGGCGACCTTCGTCTGCACCAGGAACCCCTGCGCCAGGTGGCCGATCCGCTCCTCGGCATCGCCGTACCCGGGCGCCGTGTCCAGAGCGGCGATACCGAGAGGGGCGGCGACCGCCAGGGTTTCCGTGATGGCCTCGTCCGTGAGGCGGCCGCTCGTGTTCGTGACTCCGTAGTCCAGCCCCCACTGGGCGGTTCCCAGCATCACCGACGTCATGGCCTGCCCTGTCGAGGTCGCTAGACTTCCGCCGCAAGGCTAGCCGACCGAGGGGATCCAGATCGTGCCCATCTTCGAAGGCTCGTCGATCCTCATCACGGGTGGGACGGGCTCGTTCGGCAAGGCCTTCCTGCGGCAGATGCTCGAGACGCGGAACCCCAACAAGGTCATCGTCTTCTCTCGTGACGAGCTCAAGCAGTACGAGATGAAGCAGACCTACGGCGACGATCCCCGCGTGCGCTTCTTCCTGGGGGACATCCGGGACCGGGACCGCCTCCGGATGGCCCTGCACGGGGTCGACTATGTCGTACACGCGGCTGCCCTCAAGCAGGTCGACACCGCCGAGTACAACCCCATGGAGTACGTCAAGACGAACATCCTGGGGTCGGAGAACGTCATGCTCGCCAGCATGGATGCGGGTGTCAAGAAGGTGGTGGCGCTCTCCACGGACAAGGCGTCCTCACCCGTCAACCTGTACGGCGCAACCAAGCTGACGGCCGACAAGCTCTTCATCTCGAGCAATCACTACGCGCACAACTACGGCACGTCATACGCCGTCGTGCGCTACGGCAACGTCATGGGAAGCCGCGGCTCGGTGATCCCCTTCTTCCGTGGACTGGCCCAGCGAGGCGAGCCCCTGCCCATCACCGACTTCCGCATGACCCGCTTCTGGATCACCCTCCCCCAGGCCGTGGAGTTCGTGCTGCGTAGCTTCCAGACGATGCAGGGCGGCGAGCTGTACGTTCCGCGTATTCCCAGCATGCGGGTGGTCGACCTCGCGGAGGCCATTGCGCCGGGCTCCGAGCTCGTCGAGGTCGGTATCCGCCCCGGCGAGAAACTGCACGAGGAGATGATCTCCGCCGAGGACTCCCGCCGGACCATCCGGCAGGCGGACCGCTACGTGGTGATGCCCACGCTCGCCGAGTGGGGGTTCTCCGAGCCCGAGGGGGAGGCAGTTCTCGACGGCTTCAGCTACACGTCGGACACGAACGATCTGTGGCTGTCCGTCGATGACCTCCGACGGATGCTGGACGAGCTGGACCTCTAGTCACTCGCCGGGTGTGCGCCGCTGCATGTCCCACGCGTAGGCCGCCACGCAGGCCTCATAGGCCCCCAGTAGGCCGGCCACGATCGCGCCGCGAGCGCCGTCCTTGTAGCCCCTCCGCAGGACGTACCGACCGACTGAGCGCCGGGCCACCGCCTTCGCCAGCCCCGATGCGGAGAACTGATAGCCCTCGCGTACTCGCTCGGCGGCCTCCAGCCGGGCGTACCGGACGAGAGATCGGTCAACGAACTGGGCGACCGACTGGTAGTCGTAGTGGAGCATGCAGGCATCCACGTCGGCAGGGAGCGTCAGGATCTCTCCTCGAACGGGCACCTGCGAATGGATATCGCAGTTCCACCCTCGGTCCCATGCGTCGGCCCGGAAGAAGCCAAGTTGCTGACTCCTGAACCAGCCACCGTGGTCGAGCCATCCGTCGAAGAACCAGTACCGCCGGGCGTACCGGACTCCCGCGTAGCGTCCCTCCTCGGCGACTGACCGCAGCCGGGCCGCCAAGCCGGGAGTCATACGTTCGTCCGCGTCGAGACGGAGGAGATACTGGCCGCGCGCTGCCAGAAAGCCTTGGACGTCGAGCCTGTTGATGTCGCCGCCGTGCGGTTGCCCCGTCAGGACCGTGGCGCCGAAGGCTTCCGCGATCTCGGCTGTCCGATCCATACTGCCATCGTCGACGACGATCACCTCATCCGCGAGGCCACGGAGGGACGCGAGACAGTCTTCGAGATTTGCCTCTTCGTCACGCGCCTTGATGACGGCGCTGATCAGCGGAGCCTGCACGGGCACCATCCTCGCAGTCTCATGGATGGCTCGGGCTCAGGCTGGAACCATCGTGTCCGGTCCTCCGCCACCGACCAACGGACGGCCGTACAGACGACTGGGGCCCGCCTTGCCGAGTTCGATGTAACTCACGCTTAGCGTTGAGTCAGCAACCGATCCGTCCAGATCCTCGATCAGCAGGTATCGGGGCCAGAATCGCGTGGGTACGTTTGCAATGAGTGAGTCCATGAGCTCGCGATCCAGCCCCTCGCAGTCGAGCTGAAGCAGCGACGGGGGTCCGCCGAATAGGCGGACAAAGGCATGCACGAGTCGACCCATCGACATAGCGGGCATCTCGACTGGCGCCACGGCACCTTCGGTCACCTCGGACCAGGCATCCACGTGAGCCCTCTTCAGGGAGGACACCGCGGCCCAGCGCCGATCCGGTACGAAGAGGGTCGCACGCGTTCGTTCGTCAGGAGTCACCGCGACATTGACGAATCCGTCACCGGGCCTGAAGAGGCGCCACTGGACTGCCACCTTCGGGTTCGCGTCCACGCTCAGCCCCCTCCAGCCACGACGACGCAGGGCCCACGTGTTGCTCATCTTCACCGGATGAAAGGCCCCTATCTCCAGGTACGTTCCCGTGGCTGGGAGGTTCTCCAGTAGCAGACGCTGCTCACCGCGCTGCGACTTGTCCTCACGTGTCAGCCACGACGCGTTCCAGAAGGCGTCCGCAAGTCGCGGGAATCGTTCGCCAAGACGCCGACCCAATTGGCGCTCGAGAGCCACGTCACCACCCTATGCGCCCTGCCAGTGACTCCTGCCCAGGCGGACTCAGATCTCATCCGCGTCGTGTCCCGCCTCATAGACTCGAGGCCGTGCTGGTTCAGCGACTGCAGCAACCTCCGTCGGTCCTCGCGTCGAAGGCCATACGCCGAGCGGCCAGCCCGTGGAGGCGGAGGGCGCTGGGTCGCGAAGAAGCTGCGGCTGTCCACTCAAGGAGGTCTCGAACCAGACCCCTCGTGTTCGACCTCGACCTCCACATCAGCGTCATAGAGGATCTGAAGCCCGCGTTGGCTTCGCGTGGGGTCGACATCCTTCATTGGTCCATCTCCGGACACAACCACATCCTCAGGGGGCGACATCGAGGGCCAGATCCCGTTTCGGTGGTCAATGCCCGAACCTGGCGGGACCTGAACGAGAATCTGATCGATCAGTTCCAAGATCGCTATCAGCGATTGCTCGCTGCATGCGACGGGTTCATCGCCTGCTACTCCCCGGCGTTTGCCGAGCTATACCGAGGGCTCGACAAACCGATCTTGGTCGTCAGCGCAACTCGTTACGAGGCTCCCTACTCCTCTCAGCCTTCCCAATGGGCTCGTCTCAATCAGTTTCTCGCAGATGAAACGTCGGCCGGTCGGTTGGTTCTTGCCGCTAACAACAGGGGTGACATCGACTACCTCCGTTGGTTCACCGGGGTGACTCCGCTGTACTCACCGTCGCTGTGCACGTACACGGCAATGTCCTGGCAGGGCGGCCACGGGCCCCGCGTGATTTTCGCGAGAGACGCCGCCCTGTCAGCCACGATCACCCGGGAGTCTGGCGGAACTTGGAAGCCGGTTGCTGACGTACTCGGGATGCCTTACTCGTGGGCGGCACTGTCACGTTGCTCAGAGGTGCTCGTGGTGCCGTACAACATCAGCACGATGAGCCTCTTCGAGCTGGCAACTGCCGGCGTGCCGGTGACGGTTCCGTCGCGCCAGCTTCTACTGGAATGGGCCAAGTCCCACGCCGGAGTCCTAAGCGAGTTGAGCTTCTTTCAGGTCGAGCGTCTAGACCCCTCCAGACTCGAGACCGACGACCCCAACAACTTCCGAGCACCCGGGTTCTATGACTGGTGGCTGGACCGCGCCGACTTCTACGACGAAACACTGATGCCGAACGTTCGCGTCATTTCTTCACTCGATGAGCTTTCGGAACCGCACCCACTTCGCGAAGCCAGCGCCAACAGGCGACGGGCGACGCTCACTGACCGAAATTCCTCCCTCCTCCGAATGCGGAAGGACACCATCGAGGAGTTTTGCCGACTGATGTGAAGGTGCGCCACAAACAATGACCACGCCAGCGGGCATACTCGGTTCCGTGACCGGACCGCGAATATTGATCTGCGCGATCTCTTTCCCTCGCTCGCCGAGGGTCGAAGGCCTTGCGGCTTTGACGTCCACGGCACGTGAGCACTTGCAGGTGTCCGGCTTCTTCTCAGTTATCGAGACCGAGTTTGTGACCTGGCAACAGGAGAGCGACAACCCGCCCCCGGGATGGAGCGCGGTCGCCCCTCGCGTGGGCAGTCGGCGGCAACACCAAAATGCACGGGTCATCGACTTCTGGCAGAAGTTGAGTGGTCAGTGTCGCTGGAGGGAACTTCGGAGCCGGGCTGCCCGTGTCAAGCGAGCACTCTTGTGGCAAATTTCGTCCCCTGGCTCGTCTACGCAAGCAGCTATGTACCTGTGGCGTGACGCAAACCTAACCGACAAGCACATTCGGGCTTGGGGACGCGCTCTGGAAGCGGGGTACGACTACCTCATGGTTCTTGAAGACGACGCACTCCTCCTAGAAGACGCAATCACAGTAATCAGCCAGGAGGTTCCTGAGATCCTACGGCGGGAAGAAGGCACAAGGATCCATCTCGAGCTCACGGCTCACTTCCCCCTATCTGCATTCGTGGCGACACCGGATGCGCTTGAGTGCGACAAGCAGGGCGCTTGGGTGAAGATCCCCCTGCTTGCCAATACAACATGCGCCTACATCGTTGGTCGGGATCTTCTCGAGAGCATGTACTCGACGCTGCTCGTGCACCCTGAGTACCGTCAGTTGGGCGCCGACTGGATGATCAACAGAATCGGCGCCTCGCTTGAGGACGGCGCTTGCCTGACATGGACTCGAGGTCGGGGGCCCTACTCAAACCAGTCACTGACTACGTCGACGTCATCAATCACATGAGCGGGAAGTGAATTCCCTGGCCACTTTGGCATCCACCTACTGCTGCGTCATGACGTCCAGGAACTCGCGGAAGTGTTGAGAGACCCACTCTGCGCGGTCCACTTCCCTTCTCCGACGGAGGGATCCCTGGCCACGGCCGAGGATCGTCCTGAACAGTCTCCTCAGGTAGTAACGCAGCGGCTCGCGTTCGCGGAAGAGCTCGAATCCATGCCAATTCATGGGGGTTCCGGAGTCGGTGCCAAACGTGGTCCCGATTCCGAAGTAGCCCAATCGATCATCCAGAGACCACAGGCCTTCTTGAGCTTCGCCTTCCACCGAAAGAGGGCGCAGAACCCGCACCGGGATACCGAGTTCCTCTGCTCGCCATGTCCACTCCTCGCAGCAGTCAGACCTGCCATTTGGATCTGCAGGCGGCCACCCGAGTCGCGCGAGAGTACCCACAGTCACAGCAAGGCACGATGGTGCCACGTAGATGTGTCCCATGTTGTCTAGGTGGTTGGAGCGCTGAGCGTTTCCTGCTATGCAGCCCGCACTCGCCTCCGCAACGAGGGTGTCAAGGCACATTGAGTTGGTTGGAGCGCAGTCAATGTCGAGCAACACGATCACTAGTGCTTCGAACCTCGTGAGGTCATCCGTACGCGCACCTTCAACGAATCCTTCATGACGACTCTTCAGAGTCCGCATGAGGTGGTTGACGTGTTCGTGATGAGCGAACGGTCCTCCGACTTGCCAGTGTGTGAATCTACCGCTGGAGGCGCGTTCCACCAACGCACTCTGCGCTTTCCACATTGCACGACTGATCGGTCGGTGCGTACCTTCGAACGAGAAGATGGAAGCGACGACGTCCGACTGGCTCCAAGGTCGAGCTATGACCTCGTATGTCGACTTCACGACCCTCCAAGTGCCCCGACTCTATCCCGATCCTAGGGTGTTCCCCCGGCTCTTGTTCGCTCGTAGACAGGTTGTCCGTCGATCAGTGCGGCCAGCACCGTTCCCCTCCTACGCTTGTTCTGTGCCCGCCGAATTGCACCAAAGCCGGACTTTGAGCAAGCGCACGTTACTCATCGCCTTCGCCGACGGGTCTATGCGTTGGCGCAGGGCTGGGCGCCGTTTCGAGCGCGATGCCCATGCAACTGGGTGGTTCGCCGACGTCATCGTCTACACCGCCGATCGCATTCGCGCCGAGTTCCCGGAGTACTTCGCTGCCCGCGCGGAACTCTATGAGCAGCCGTCACCCGGTTTCGGCTACTGGGCGTGGAAAGCGTTCCTCCTCCTCAAGCACTTGGAGACGGCGCCAGACGCGATTTCTCGCGTCTTCTATCTGGACGTCGGCAGCCACTTCAACGTGACCGAGGCAGCGCACAAGCGCTTCCGTCTCTACGAGGAACGAGCTGACGAGACTGGATCTCTCCTCATGACGATGCCGCACCTGCCAGAGCGTGAGTGGACCAAGCCCGCCGTGATTGAGCACTTCTCCCTGTCTGAGGAACAGGCGCTGGAGGGCCAGTTCGTGGGGGGAGTGGTGATGCTTCCCCGCACGGATGCTTCCTTAGAGCTCTGTCGCGAGTGGGAGGCCGCCACCCTGCTCGATGGCCAACGCCTGCTGCGGGACCCAGTGACAGACGACGAGAGAGGCCCGTATCTGAAGCACCATCGTCACGACCAGTCCGTGCTCAGTTGCCTCGCGAAGAGTCGGGGCATTGAGGGGATACCCGACGAGACGTTCTTTGCTCCCGACTGGGCCGAACGCGGGCGCGACTACCCCATCTGGACCGTGCGGAACAGATCCGGAGTCCGCTTCAGCTCCAATCCGCCGTGGTTCAGGTCCAAGAGGATCGCGGAACGGGCATACCTCGCCGCTCGGACCCTAGGCGCGACCGATCGAACGTGACGCCGCACTCCGCGCGAACACGGGGACCGAGCGGATCCACTCCGCGGCTGCTCGCCAACCGTGAAGCTCGAAGACCTCGCACCTGGCTCGGTACGCCTGTCGAAGCGACTCCCGCCATCGGCGCGCCGATACTCCGTCGAGACGGAACACCGAGACCGGAGTCGCCAGAGCCACCGGGTCAGAGCGCTCGGAGAGTGCGAGCATCATGCGGTAGTCCGCCGCGATCGGGTACGCCTCGTCGAATCCGCCTGACGAGCGAAGGATTCGTGTACGGACGATCGACGCGGGATGCCAAGGGAACCGGCCGCGACGGAATCGGCGCCCCTTCTCCTCGGGGTAGGAAAACTCCCCCGACAAGCGGCGGCGACCCCGGGAATCCTCGAGGATCAGACGACCGTAGAGCCAGTCGGGATCCTGCGCGACGATCGCGCTCCGGAAGGCCTGTAGAACGTGCGGTGAAGCGAGCCGATCACCTGCGTTCGCGAACATGACGAAGGCTCCACGTGCCTCGTGCAGGCCCGCGTTCATCGCGGCGTAGACGCCCTCTGGCGGAGTACTTATGAGGCGGGAGATCCTCGCCAGCGGCTCGGGGGCGTCGATGCAGGTCACGGGAGGACCGGAGCTGTCAACGACGATCCACTCGACTTCGTCGAGGTCCTGATCGGCGATCGATGCCGCCGTGGCGGATAGTCCCGCAGGGTCATCCTTCACCGCCGTGACGATCGTGAGCCAGGGTGCTGGCTGCTCCTTCTCCGACGCCGACAGTTCGGTCATGCCCCGCTCATTCCCAACACGACCACTGGCACCGAGTAGGTTCTGACGCGTGACAGGGACAGTCCGCGAAGGTCGCTGATCGCGTGCGCATCACGGCCGTGCACAGCGCCTACGCCTCCACGTCTGTGAGCGGCGAGAACCTTGCCGCCGAGTCACAGACACAAGCCCTGAAGGATGCTGGGCACGTCATCGATCTCTTTGAACGCAGGACCGATGACCTTGCCACCCGGGCAGCGTATCCACTGATTGTGTCCGCGCAGGTCGCGTCGGGCCGCGACATGACGGGCCGCGCCACGCCGGCACCCGAAGGCCGTGATCACGTCCTGCTCGTGCACAACCTGTTCCCGAACTTCGGCACGCGATGGATCACAGACTGGCCGGGCCCTGTGGTCACGATGCTCCACAACTACCGCTACGTCTGCGCGAACGGCCTCCTCCTGCGCGGTGGAAAGGTCTGCACGGAGTGCGTCGCAGGATCGAACTTCTCGGCGCTCCGCTACGGCTGCTACCGCGATTCACGACTGGCGACCCTGCCGATCGCCATCGGCAACCGCAGGCCAACTCGGCGGCTTCCCCAGCTCACACGGGCAGCCGCAGTCATCGCACAGACAGAGCGCGCGATGTCGGTGTTCGCTCAGGCGGGGGTTGCCGAAGCCTCATTGCGGCTGGTGCCCGGCTTCACCGACGTGCCCGCAGCGCGCCCCGGTGGACCGCGCAAGAACTGGGTCTTCGTGGGCCGCATCTCGGAGGAGAAGGGACTGCGCGAACTCCTGGCCATCTGGCCCGAGGGCGAGCACCTGGACGTGATCGGCGAGGGGTCCCAACGAGCCGAGCTGGAGGCGAGCGCGCCGGCCGGAGTCCGATTCCTCGGAGCCATGTCCCGGGACGAGGTCGTCTCCTCGCTCGCGGGGTACCAGGGACTCGTGTTCCCCGGAGTCTGCTGGGAGGGCGCCCACCCCATGGTTGTACGCGAAGCACTCGCCCAGGGGACCCCCGTCCTCGCATCGACAGGGAGCAGCGCGGCCGACCTGGTTGCCCGCGCCGGCGGTGGCGGCGAGTACCTCCAGAACTCGGCGGAGTCACTGCGGGCGGGGCTGCGCGCGCTGCGGTCGAGCGCCGACGAACTCGGGCGTGCGGCCCACCAGGTCGCGGTGGAGACGTTCTCCCGCAACCGCTGGCAGGCCGAGATGAGCGCCATCCTCGAGGAAGCCGTCGCACAGCGCCTGCGGACACGGACCTAGAGGCCGAGCAGCCTCGCCTGCCGATCGAAAGCCGGGTGACTCGCGCGCACCTCGTCGAAGGTGCCCCGAGCGAGCACGCGTCCGTCCTCCAGGTACAGGAGCTCATGCGCGGAGCGCACGGTGGCGAGGCGGTGGGCCACCGTCACCGTGGTGACCTGTCCGGCCATCTCGGCCAGCATGGCCGTGATCGAGGCCTCGGTCTCGGCGTCGAGGGCGCTGGTGGCCTCGTCCAGCACGAGCAGCTTGGGTCGCGAGTAGAGGGCCCGAGCAATGCCCAGTCTCTGTCGCTGGCCCCCGGAGAGGCGCACCCCGCGCTCACCGATGACGGTGTCCAGTCCCTCGCGAATCTCGCGCAGGAATGCGCCGAGATGGGCACGGTCGAGGGCCTCCCACACGAGGTCGTCCGAGATGTCGTCCAGAGGCAGGCCCAACGCCACATTCTCACGAACGGTCCCGGACGCCAGCGCCACGGCCTGCGGCACATAGGCGATCGCGCCCGGCCACCGGGTAGCCGCCTCACCCGGAGGCAGGCCGCAGATCTCGATCGACCCCGAGTCTGGTCGAAGCACGCCGAGGACGAGGTCGGCGAGGGTCGACTTGCCGGCTCCGGTCGACCCGACAAGGGCGATGGACCTTCCCGGCAGGAGATCGAAGGTGACGTCCTCCACGGCCGCTTCCACGGCCTCCGGATAGCGGTAGGTCACCCCTCGAACCAGAATGCTCGGCACGAAGTCCGCGTGACCGTCGTCGATACCCGCGAGGTAGCGGGGCAGGTCGAAGTCGTCGGTGGAGAGCGGCCGCGCGCCCAACTCGTCCTCGAGGTCGTACGTGGGCTGCGCGCGCGTCTCCGCCTGCCTGATGCTGATGAGGGACACCTGCAGCCGCAGGAGCGAGGGCATGACCCGTGCACCCGCAGCAAGGAACAGGGCCATCGACCCCACAGCACTCGCCGGATCTCCCGTGCCCGACTGCGCGATGACGAGTGCCAGGGCTCCCACGACCAGAGCAGTCTCGAAGACGTACTTGGGCACCTGCGCCACGTACTGGACGTCGGCCTGCGCCCCGGCCGCTCGCCACATGGTCTGGGAGATGCGGTCCCGGTACAGGCTGCGCTTGTTGGCCACGGTGATCTCCCGGTATGCCGACAGCCCCTCCTGCACGGCCGAGAGGCCCGCAACCGACATGTCCTTGAGGAGGGTCCCCGACCGCCGCGCCAAGGACCCGAGGATCCGCTGGAGCACGAGGGCGATGACGACGAAGAAGCCGATGGCGGCGAGAGTCACCAGCGGATCGATGATCAGCAGCGTGACCGTGAGCACCGAAAGGAGGGCCACATCGCTCAGCGCCAGCGACAAGGAACCGAGCAGAGAGACCGTTGCCGCCGTCGTGCCCTCCATCAGCGCGAAGGCGACCTCCTGACTCGTCCGCTTGTGCAAGAAGGTCACCGGTCGGGCGAAGAGTTCTCCCGTCAACCGTGACGCCACCTGGGCCTGCCGTCCGGCGAGGAACCGCAGGACCCGCCGGATGAGCACGACCGCCGTGACGCTCTTGAGAACCAGGAATGCGGCAGCGACCAGCGCGAGCGCCAGCGCGACATTGAGCAGTGGCCAGTCCTCGAGGCCCAGCCAGTCGATGGCCGTCTGCGCGTATCCCGGAATGCCTGACTCGGAGCCGATGGCTGACACGGCGATGGTCGCGACCAGGCCGACGAGGAGAACGCCCAGGAGATCGAGCATGGACAGGAACATCTGGATGCCGACGGCGGCGCCGAACTTGACTCGATCCCGTTTCTCCAGGAGGGCCAACGATCGACGAACCGCGTAGCGGACGCCGGATGGAGACACTGCCACCGGACTTGCTCCCTGCCCGGACATCACACCGCCCCTCGACCGCGGAGGACGGCGCGCACCGTACGCGCGAGGAGCACGACGTCGCCGGAGAGGGACCACGACTCGACGTAGAACAGGTCCAGCTGCAGCGCCTGCGCCCAGTCCAGGTCGCTTCGCCCCTCCACCTGCCAGAGGCCGGTCATCCCAGGCTTGAGGGCAAGGCGCCGGTAGGCGGTCTGCTCGTACCTGTTGACGTCGTCCAGGGGGTGGGGTCGTGGACCGACCAGGCTCATGGAGCCGCCGACCACGTTCAGCAACTGGGGCAGCTCATCGAGCGACCACCGACGCAGGAAGCGCCCGACGCGCGTCACGCGCGGGTCGTCGGGCAGCTTGAAGCCGGGCTCGTGCAGCTCGTGCTCATGTCGCAGGGCCTGGCGATCGTCGTCGGCGCCGTCAACCATGGTGCGGAACTTCAGCATCGTGAAGGGTTCGCCGCCCTGTCCGATGCGTACCTGCCGGAAGATGACCGGGCCGCGTGAAGACAGTCGGACAGCGAGCGCGCACGTCACGAGGACTGGGCTCAGCACGACGATCAGGATCGCCGACCCGACGAGGTCGAGCGCGCGCTTGGCGAAACGCTGGGGGCGTGACAGGGCCGCCTCATCCAGGTGCAGAAGCGGCAGGCCTGCGGCCGGGCGCACGCTGAGCCGGGGACCGCCCACGTCCATCATGGCCGGGGCGATGAGGAGGTCGACGGATCGCCCCTCCAGGTGCCAGGCCACCTGTCGAACGGCTTCACCCGTCAGCGACTCTGAGGGCGCGATCGCGACGGCAGCGGCTTCGGTGCGATCCACGAGGTCGTCCAGGCCGGCCAGCCATGCCTCCAGGGCGGCCGCCCCACTGTCATCATCCGCCGTCGGAGCCGGGTAGCGGCCGGCCACGAGGTAGCCCGCGTAGGTCTCGCGCTCCAGCCGGTCGCACAGCTCATCCGCCACCCGTCCAGTGCCGACCACGACCGTGTGGTTCATGAAGAGCCGGTCGGCCCGCCGACGGTACAGCCAGCCGCGCCAGGCGAATCGCCCGGAGACGACGAGGAGCACGCCCAGGGGCAGCGAGACGAAGGCGTACGCGCGGGAGATGTCGGCCCGGACGAGGTAGCTGAGACCGGCCACGACGGCGAAGGTGTACAGGGTGGCGGAGACCACCCGCCGGATCTCCTCGGTGCCGAGGCCGATGAAGCGCTGGTCATATGAACCGCGGAGGGCGAGCATGGCCCACCAGAGCGCCATGATCGCGACCGGGACGCCGTAGATGGCCAGCACGGGCGAGATGGCCCAGGCCGACGCCCGAGAGCTGACGAGGAGCCCGACCAGCATGGACAGGCCCAGGAGGACGCCGTCCGTGAGGATCAGACGGGCGCGAAAGGGCCCGAGGGCCGCGCCTCGGGTGGCCGCCGTGGACACGGCAGAGCCCGCGCCGGTCGCATCGCGGTACCGCTGAGTGACCGAGAGACCGTCCCAGCCGCCTTCGCTCGTCACAACCGCCCTCCCAGGACCCCGACAGGGTCAGGGGCTATGCCTTGGTCGCCTCGATCACGCCGGAGGAGCACAGGAACATCCCCCGCCAGGTGTCAGTGTCCTCCATCGCGATGCCGGCGGTGCGGAATGACTGCCCCAACTCCCCGGCCATCATCGGCGGCGTCACGTGGTAGTTGTACCAATGGAACCGGACGTCGGTGAAGCCGTGCTCCCGGACCAGGTCCGCCAGCTCGAAGGGGTTGTGGAACTTGGCGAGGATCTCGTCATACGCCGGCCCGTTCACGTCCCACTCGCGCTTGGGCGGCTTGTCCATGGCCAGCCTCGGCTCCAGACCGGCCCGCACGACGTCCTTGACCTCCTGCGGCTGGTCCTTCAGCAACTCCTCCTCGATGAACTCCATCGTGAGCCGGTTGAACGACCACAGGCTCATCATCGAGTTGCGGAACTGGAGGAACAGCGTGCCGCCGGGCTCGATGAAGGCGCTCATGTTGTCGATCACGACACCCTCATCACGCACGTGCGGCAGTACCCCGAGGGCCATAACCGCGTCGTACGGTCCCGCAGCGATGGCCTCGGTAAGCGTCGAGCGGTCCTGGATGTCGCCCAGGGTGAGCACCGAGGAGTCGAAGCCCTTGGCCTCGAACTGGGCCTTGGCCACGCCCAGCATCCCCTCGGTGAGGTCGCTGCCGCCGACCCGGAGGCCCAGCTCGGCCATCGCTGCCAAGGGCGAGCCGTCGCCGATGCCGAGCTCGTAGATGCTCGTCAGCCCGAGTGCCTGCACGCGCTCCTTGATCCGCTTGAGCCGGAAGTAGTTGGCCGGATACTCCTTGGAGGTCAGGATCTTCGACTCGTCGTACTGCTCCGAGTACGTGGACGAGCTGGCGTTGTAGTGATCGGCGACTTCAGCCATCAGGTCACGGCTCCCGGTTGTAGACGATTGCTCTGGTGCTCCATCCGGATGAGGTCATGGTCCATGAGCTCCTGCACCATGGCAAGGATGGTCGCCTCGTCCTCGCCGAACAGCTCGGCCATGTCCGACACCGCGTAGGTGCCGTCGGCATAGGCGAGGATGTTCGTGCGGAGCATCACCTCGTCGGACGTGTTCTTGTTCAGCATCGTGTGGTAGAGCCCTCGCTTGCCGAGCTGCGGCTCGCCGTAGGCGGCGGTGACGGGGACCGGCTCATGCTCCAGTGTCTCGATGCACGCCTTGACGACGTCGAATCCGCCCTGCAGCCCAGCTGGGGTCACAACGTGCTCAAGATCGTCCAGGGAGGTGTGGTACTCGGGGTAGTCGCCATACCGGCTGCGCATGATCGAGATGAAGGGCAGGTCGACACCTGCCGATGAGTACGTGCGCTCGTCACTGCCACGCTCCAGGTAGGAGTAGTGCACGACGTTGGGCAGGCCGGCCAGCACCCTCTTGGCGACTCGATCGATCCTGGTGTTCCCGTGACGCGAGGCAAGGTAGGTGTAGGCCCGGTCGTCGCCGATGCAGGTGAGCTGGAAACCCGCGATGACCCTCTCCTTGAGCCGCTCCAGGTTGCGGCTCGCGTAGGTGATCGCACCGATGGACTCCGGCGTGAAGGCGATCCGGTACGTGTAGTGGCGATGGGGCAGGGCCGTCAGCCACTGGGCGAGGGCCGTGGCGACAACCGGCCCGGACAGCTCGTTGTTCGCCAACGACGGATGACACACGTACGTGCTGAGGAAGATCTCGTCGTCCGTCTCGCCCGGCAGGATCAGTTCGCCGTAGGTGAGGCTCCCGGGTACGTGGTCCGCGTCGATGACGGCGCGGTAGGTGCCGGGCTTGAGTTCCGCTCGGACCCGGTCCGGCAGGCAGAAGCCCCAGGTGCGGTGGTAGTAGCTGGTGATGAAGGGGATGGCGTCGGGCTGCTCGGGAATCGAGTGCAGATGGGGTTGGAGCTCCTCCAGGGTGAACTCGCCGTCGACACCGGTCGAATAGCCGACCACATGCAGGTTCGAGTCCTCGAGGTCGACCACCACCTCGCCATCCGGTCCGATGAGTCGGGCACCTCGGATGACCCACTCCTCGGGCACCGTCCAGTCGAAGACCTGCGTCCCCGACGGCACCTCGTGGATCGTGAGCCCCGGAAGCTGCCCCTTCAGGATGGCGAGCGTCTGCCGGACACCGGCTCCGGTGATGCTCCGGTGGATCGGCCAGAGTTCGCGGGCGAGCGCGTGCATGGCATCGCCCTGCGGCGTCATCGATACGGGAGCCGTCATGCGTGCGGATGCGGGTTGGTCGGACCACCGAAGCCTTCATGAGTGAGGGCCTTGAAGAGCCAGTGGACGACGACGAGATGGACGTTCTCCAGGACCTGCATGTCCGTGGAGTCCACCCGCAGTTCGATGTCGGCCCACTCGGAGAGCTTGCCGCCGTTGCGACCCACGAGGATCGCCACCGGGTAGCCGTTCTCCCTGGCCCACCGTGCCGCATTGACCACGTTGGGGGAGTTCCCACTACCCGAGATGGCGAGTACGGCATCGCCACGACGAGCCAACTGCTCCAGCTGGTTGCGCATGGCGTCCTCGAAGCCGAAGTCGTTGGCCCACGCGGACTGGGTGATCGCCTGTTCGTTGATGCTCAGAGCCCGGATCGGGGCTTCCAGGCTGGCGCCGATCCCCTTGCCCACATCGCAGGCCATGTGCGATCCGGTCGAGGAGGAGCCGCCGTTGCCCATCGTCCAGAGGATCCCCTGGCTGTCCTGCAGCCCTCGGATCAGGTCGGCAAGGGCCGTCAGCACGTCCTGGTCGAGCGCCTGGATGGCATGCACCGTCTCGTCTAGCGAGAGCTGGGCGCGCGCGAGATCAAGACTCATGGATGACGCCTGCTCCTTGGCTGCTGATCCGGAAGCCGAGTCGCTTCGGGAACTGAACGGCGAACCGCTCATGGGCCTCGGCGGGGACATAGAACGCCAGGTACCCACTGCCACCGGCCCCCAGTAGTTTCCCACCCGTCGCCCCAGCACCCATCCCCCGGGTGTAGAGGTCGTCGACCTCGGCGTTGGAGACCCCCTCCGCGACCTCGCGCTTGAGCTGCCAGGCCTCGTCCAGCAGCGGTCCGAGCCCATCGAGGTCCGACAGCAGGAGGCGCCGACCCTGCTCCACGAGACCCACCATGCGACGGGTGACGTCCTCACCGCGGGACCCGGACGTGACGCCGCCGCCCTGCCGTGCCAGCAGCTCGCTGGCGCTTCGTGGACGGCCGACCGGGACGAGGTGGAGGTTCGATTCCAGCGCTGCGATATCGACGGCTCCCAGGCCGATCGACTCGACCTGGACCTCCCCGCCCGAGAAGCGGATCAGGTTCACGCCGCCCAGCGCGCTCGCCCACTGGTCCTGGTAGCCGATCGGCTCCTTGAGCACCTCGATCTCGATCTCGCACGCCTCGCGGGCAAGGTCCACCGGACTCGTCGGAATCCCGCACAGGTGTCGGACGAAGGCCAGGAACGCCACGGTGAAGGACGATGACGACCCCATGCCCGTCCCGGCCGGGACATCGGACATGACGGCGATGTCGATGTCCGTGACCCCGTAGCGGTCGAGCACCACGCGGGCGATCGGATGCTGCAGCTCGCGGGCAGCGTCGACATCCTCGCTCCTGGAGTACTTCAACAGGATTCCCGCCCGATGCGTGAACGGGTGGCCCACGACGTACACGCGCCGGTCGATGGCGAAGGACAGGACCGCGCCCTCGTTCGACTCGAGGAAGGCCGGCAGGTCGGAGCCGCCGCCGAAGAGGCTCACCCGCAAGGGGCCCTGCGCGATCAGCACCTGACGACCTCGATTCCCCGGCGGATGGCATCGGCTGCCACTGGATAGCAGTCTTCCGCATCGTCCACGTCGCACAGCGCGCTGACATGCACGAACCGCATCCCCGCGCCGCGGGCGAACCCGCGATCGCGGTCCGTGTCACCGACCATGGCGGATCTCCCAAGGTCGATGTGGTGGCGGGATGCAGCCACCCTCGCGAGATCGATGTCCGGCTTGCGGCACTCGCAGCTGCGCTTCAGCTCGGGCACCTCCCCGACGAACCCGCTGTCGGGGTGATGCGGGCAGAAGAGGTAGTCGTCGACAAAGGCGCCCTCGGCGCCCAGCAGCCGGTCCATCCGGGCTCGGACCCGCTGGTGGTCCTCGAAGCTCATGAAGCCCTTGGCGAGACCCGGCTGGTTGGTGACCACGATCACCGGGACCCCCGCCCTGTTCGCCTCGCGGATGGCAGCGGCCACCCCAGGAAGAAGGACGTAGCCCTCAGGCCCGTAGAACTCGGGTTCGGCGGGGTTGATCACGCCGTCCCGATCGAGGAACAGGCCCGGCCGGGCAGTCAGCTGGCCGCGCCGCGCGAATGCACCACTGTCCACGTCGGCTCGCGCAGACACCAGCCGATCCGGCGTGCCCGTGTCCTTCAGGTAGTGACTGCTGACGAAGGCGAACAGGTCGCCCTCGCGCGCCGCCTGGGGCAGGATGTCCGACCCCACGTCGCGGAGGTGGCCGTATCGCGAGAGAGCGTCGCGCGTGATCGCGAACAGCCCCGCGGAGGACATGTTCGGTACGTGGTCCCGTGATTCCGACTTCGGCACGACCAACACCCGTCCGTCGTGGCTCGAGAAGGCGGCGTCGCTGTCCTCCGGGTGCGTGCTCGGGTGGACGACCACGGCTACGCCGACCCCGGAAGCCCGCCAGTCGTCGAGGAGGTGCTGGACGGGCATGGCCATGAGGATGTCGCCCAGGATGACGAGGAACTCGTCGGCGTCCGTGTGCTCTGCGGCCAGCCGGAGTGCCGCAACCGTGCCCTCCTGCCGTTCCTCATGGATCACGCGGACCGCTGCCACCTCGGAGGCCAGATCGTCGCACAGCTCCTGAACCTGGTCGCCAAGGTGGCCCGCGACGACGAGTGCCTCGTCGATCTCCGAGGGTTCGAGGAGCCGCAAATGCCAGGCCATGAGCGACTCACCAGCGACTTCCTGGGCCAACTTCGCTCGTCCGGGATCGGCCGATCGGGTGCCCTTGCCACCCGCCAGGACCACCGCGACAGCCTTCACGAAGGCGCCCACTCCCTGGCCAGATCCTCGGCCGCCCGCCGGACCGCTGCCCGCGACGTGGTCTCGATGGTGAACCCAGCCTGCCGCATGGTCGAGGTGTCGAACTCGTAGCGCGGCACATCACCTGGCCAGCCAAAGGGCGAGTCCTGGTAGCTCACGGCAGGGGTGGCGCCGATCGCGGAGCACACCTCCGTGACGATGCCCTTGACGTCGATGAGGTCCGGAGGCCCGATGTTCACCCGGGTGATGCCTCTTTCGGCACGGGACAGGAAGTACTCGATGCCGTCGATGAGCTCGGCAACGTGGACGTAGGGCTTGGTCTGGTTCCCATCGCCGAGGACGTCGAGGCGACTCGGGTCGCTCCGCAGTTTGCGCACGAAGTCGAACACCACGCCGTGCGTGGCGAGCGGCCCGACCACGTTGGGGAAACGGACCATCAGGATCGGCAGGTCAGGGCGTTGAGCGGCCAGCGATTCGAGGACGTACTCACTGGCCAGCTTCGCCTTGCCGTACCAGCTGACCGGTTCGGGGAGAGCCTCCGACTCCTCGGCCAGTGGCGCGTTCGAGACGCCGAAGATCGCCGATGACGAAGCAAAGACGAGGCGGCGCACCGGTACGCGCGCCACCGCCGCCCTGACCGCCAGCGTAGTCATCAGCGTGTCGCCGAAGTCGAGACTGGCGTCGGCGACGCCCGCTGAGATGTCGCTGTTGGCGGCGAGGTGGTACAGGGTCTCGGGTCGGACGTCGGAGAGCACCTCGCGGACGAGCTCGGCGTCCTGCGCATCGCCCTGGACGAACCGTCCCGCGAACGAGTGGGTGGCATCCTTGACACGATCCAGAACGACGACCTCCCGGCCCTGATCAACAAGCCGGCGCGCGAGGTTGCGCCCCACGAATCCGGAGCCACCGATGATGAGGTCGGGCACGGACAGAGCCTACCCAGTGCTGTAGCGGGTCCAACCGACGCCGAACACTCCAGCGTGGTTCGGCGCGGCCATGGGGCGCGTCAGACTGACCTAGGAGCCGACGCCAACGGTCACGAGACCGTCGGTTGGACGCTCGACTGGGATGACTTCACGCAGACCCTGATGCCGTCGGCGTCGGTGCACCGGTAGTAGCGCGTGAGGATGTCTTCCACGCCGTCGAGGTAGGAGTTCCACGCCGTGGCGCCGCTGACTGGCCGGGCGTCTCGGTCGACCAGAATCACCTGCGCGCCCGGCAAGCATCGCAATGACTCGGATAACAGGCTCTCGGAGTCGTAGAACGCCTGGAAGAAGCGCCGGCAGGCCAGGCTCCAGTCACGCAGGCCACGCGCGCTTCCGTCGTCATCAGCCTGACCGACCCGTGCATAGGAGGACGGAGGACCGGTGCCTGCGATCAGGCGTGACTGGTCAGGCTCCATGGTCTGCAGGTTGATCTGGGCGCGCGCATACTCGATGGGGGTGGTGTAGATCGACGGTGATGGCGCACCAGCCAGGAGCCAGGTGCCTCCGGCGAGGGCCGCGATGAGGAGTGGCGTGAACCGACCGCGGGCATCCGATAGGGCACCACCGACGATGACAAGCGACAGCAGAAGCGAAGGGGTGAGCACCAGGGCGTGGTGGATCCACAGTCCGGTCAGTGACAGGACACCCACCCCGGCAGTCATAGTCCCTATCCAGAACCACAGCAGTTCGCGTTGAGCACTCCCTGGCTGTCGCAGAGGGCTGTTCCTCCACAGGAGCCCGAGGCCCACAAGGAGCAGCGAACCGACGAGGGAGAGTGCCACACGAGCGTCCAGCACATTGCGCAGGTGCTGGAACAATCCGCCGATGACAGTCAGGTCCTGAACATCGTTCGCGTAAGCGGCATTCCCACTCAGGGTCTCCAAGTACGGGAGCAGTTCACCTCGCACCGCGAGCAGGGCCACTACTCCTGCGCCCGCACCCGCCGCCGCTGCGCCACCCAGAAGCACACCTCGCCAATCGCGCCTCACAACGACGGCAATGAGCAGTACCACCACTCCTATGGGGAGCATGATGAGCTTGTAGAAGGCAAGCACCCCGAGCAGCAGGCCGCCTACCACCCAGCGGGCACGTAGTGCCACCGCGGCCACCCAGAGAACGAGGGCAATACCGGGCAACTCGCTCACTCCGGCGTAGAACGGCCACCCCGTGATGATCCACGGGCTGCAGGCGAGCCCGATCACCACCGCGACGCGGAGCCGGATTCCCACCCCGCGGGCTATCCAGACAACCGCGAGGGACGCCGCGGCGAGCGTCATCACCTCAAGCAGCCAGGCTCCAAAGGGGGTCGGGTATCGAAACACGGCCAGCAGGTAGTGGAACAGCGGATCCTTGTTCTCGAATACGTCGACGTAGAGCCTGTCGCCGGCCAGGAGCCTCTCACTGACACTTACGTACAGGCCGAAGTCCCCGACGGGGATCGGGAGAGAGCGAAAAACCGCCACGACCCACGTGCAGAAGACGATCAGCGTCGGGACTGGACCCACTTCCCTCAGAAAGCTGCGCAAGACCTCCGCTCCTCACCGTCACCGTCACCGACAGTCCCGGGGGACTCTCTCGACCACTGACCAGACCCTAGGCTCCCACGAGTGTCTGCGTGCCAATGACCACTTGCTCGACCCGTGCGAGAGAATCCCCTCATGCCGCACTCGGTCTCGATTCAGATCTGCGCCCTCAACGAGGAGGCAAACATCGCCGAATGCCTGAGCGCGGTCGTTGCGAACCAACCCGAGGAGATCGTGATCATCGACGGCGGTTCCTCGGACCGCACGGTGGAGATCGCGCGCGAGTTCGGTGCCCGTGTCATCGAGGCAGGCCGCCTCGGCCTCGGACCCTCCCGGCAGCTGGGCTACCGATCGACCAGTTGCCGCTACTCGGCCTTCGTCGACGCCGATGACCGGCTGGCTCCGGACTGGACGGACATCATGATCGAGGAGCTGGAGGCCGGCGGCTACGCCGCCCTCCAGAGTTCTCTGCGCGCGGTTCAGACCGGAAGCTGGTGGAGCAGGGGCTGGAACCAGTACTTCATCGAAAGCGTGCGTCCCACTGCAGACACCACCATGGTGGGGCGACCAGCGCTCTTCCTCACGTCGGCCCTGCTCCAGAACGACGAGGACCTGATATCGCTGGACGAGGACACGCACCTGTCCCGACGTTTCGAGCTCCAAGGGCTACGACAGGGCATCGGGACCGCCATCGCCTACCGGCACGTCGAGGATTCGTGGCCGCTGAACCGCAGGAAGTGGCAGTCGTACGGACGTGGCTACCGTGGCTTCGTCAATGAGCATCCCAGCCGTCGCAATGCGCTTATCCGTCACATGGCCCTGACCATCCCGATCTCGCGGTCCTGGCGCCCCGTCAAGCGTGGCCATATCGATCAACCCGCCTTCGGGCTGTTGATGGCCGCCTCCATCGGCATCGGATGGCTCCAGGGGCCAGGCTCGCTGGAGACGCCCAAGGCCGCGAATCGTGACAGCTGACGCCCGCAACGTCCCGCACCCCGTAGCTGAGTCGGGTCCTCAATCCGTCAGTCGTGGCCGGGCCCTGCCGGTGATCGCCATCGTCGTCGTTGTCGCTGAGCTTCTTCTGCTCGCCACGTCGTACGCGCGGGTCATCGGGTCGGGCGGTGAGGCGTGGCAGACCGGCGATTGGCTCATCAATTACGCCGGAGGGATCGTCCGGCGAGGTTTCGTGGGGTGGCTGATCTGGCTGCCCAACGGAAGTGTGCCGGTCCTCCCCCTGACGTACGTGATCCAGATTGGGCTTCTCGCGGCGTTCTGCTCCATCGGATTCGTCCTGTTCTGGAGGACGAGTCGCACCGCGCCGTGGTTCATGGTCGCCTTGTCTCCCGCCTTCCTACTCTTCCCGTTCCTGTCGCCTGAGGGTGGCCTGCGAAAGGAACTTCTCGCGCTCACGGCCATCGGGATCATGGCGATGGCCGTTCGGTTCGGCTGGCCCGTGTTCGCCGTGATCCCGGCCATCGCGCTATTCCTACTGTCCGCCCTCGCACATGAGGCCATGGCGCTCACCCTGCCCGGCGTTATCGCTCTGCTGCTGCTCGGTCAGCGCCGCCTGGGGTGGTCTCGACGGGCCGTCGCTGCACTCCTCGCAACCGCATCCATCGGCAGCCTGGCCGCCCTCGCGTGGGGGATCCTGCACCCCGCCGACGCGACCCAGGTCGCGCAGATCTGCGACTCCTGGGTCAGCGGGGGCCTGGACCAGAGGCTCTGCCGGGGATCATTGGACTACCTGGACACGAGTGCCCTCGAGGCGATCCGCCAGACCATCTCCATGTACCCGTCGTACTTCGCGCTCGTCCCCCTCATGGTCCTGTCCCTCGTCCCCTTCTACGCCCTGGGTGCCCCGCGACGCGTCTGGTTGCTCATGGCGGCCATATCAATCACCCTCACACCGCTCTTCGTTGTCGGCGTCGACTACGGCCGATGGGTCTTCATCATCACCTCGATCTCCTCCCTCTACTGCCTGGCCGATCCCTTCGCCTCAGACTTCCGGCCACGTTCGGTCCCGGTGTGGATGGCGCTCCTGTTCGTGGGGCTGTGGTCGATTCCCTACACGGGCGCTACTACGGACTCGTCGTTGCTCATGCAGGTCGCGAAGCCGACCTACCAATTGATCGCCGAGCGATCCGCGGAGTTGCTCTCGGGGCGACTCTGAACCGTCGCCCGGCCCTGGCCGTTACCGTAGGACGTTCGGGACGCCAGAACGCTGCGCTATCGGTGCCGGTGAGACGACCCAGCAGGCTCCTGGAAGCACGTCCTTCGCCATCCTCATCAGGGCCTCATTCACCTTGAAGTCGATGGGGATCACCGGCGAGAGCGGGATGTCCCTCATCGTCGCCGTCACCTGCTCGAGGAAATCTCGGTGGTAGAGAACGGCACAGACCGTGTTCGTGACCGGTCGTGCGGCCTGGAACAGACGCCAGCCGCTCCCCGGCAGGGCCTCCTCCGTCAGGAGGTGCTCGATCCCGAGCTGGCGGGGGGTGAAGGACTCCGAGAGGTTCATCGTCTGTGGTCGCCCTACCTCCTCCGCGGAGTCGAGGAACGACGTCAGGTGCTGGGCGAATGCTGGGACATCGTCGACCCAGGCGTCGTCCTCAAGGAGAACTGCCCATGTGGCATCGGAGCGCACCGCCAACTCCATGAGGCGCATGTGCGCCAGTTCGATGTTCGCCAGCCGCCGGACCATACGGACTCCGGCATCGGCATCCTGCCCGCTGCTGCGCCACGGTGGCGCGAGCTTGAGCCGCCGCCATACCCGGCGGACCGTCAGAAGTGCCCTCCCGTCGGCGCCGAGGGGGGCGCCGCGCACGTAGGCGCGCCATCGGCCCTCGACTGCGAGTTCCGCGTCGATCGATGCTCGAACCTCAGCCGGCGTGATCACGAGGACCTCGGGGGACCACAGATTCTCCGCGACCACGGCGACCTCTACCGAGCGACCGAGGCCGACAAGGGCGCTCTCCAGGGACCGGATCAGCCCCCCTTCCCCCGCCGCCTCGGGGAACCGCGAGGCAGGGTGGGTCACGAGGCCCAGGAAGACGTCAGAAGGCACAGGCACCGCTCTGTAGGGATGGAGCACGCGGACGCCAGTAGATTAGCCATGTGGTGGACGGAGAATCGCCAGCGACGGGCGACCCGTTCGCCGATCGGGGTGGCAAGAGCGTGCAGGACTTCTCCCCCGAGGGGGTCCTGCCAGCGGTCCGACGTTCCTTGGCCCTGCTGCTGCCGCGGAGGCGTCGCCTCTTCGTTCTCGCGGCCGTCGTGCAGGTTTCGCTCGGCCTTCTGGACCTGCTGGGGATCGTGCTCGTCGGGGTTCTCGCGACCGTGGCCGTGTCCGGCACTGGACTGGCCAGCATCCCTGTCCCCGTGCAGTCCATCCTCGATCTCCTCGGACTCGGCGGGCTCACCGTTTCGCAGCTGTCCGTGCTGGTGGCGGGCGCAGCCGTCGTCGTGCTCGTGGCCAAGACCGGCCTTTCCGCACTCATGTCCCGCCGGATCTTCCGGTTCCTCGCGAACCGCCAGGCCGAGGTCTCGGCCCGGTTGGCTCGAGAGTTCCTCAGCCGCCCGCTGCTCGATGTCCAGCGGTGGACGACGTCGGAAGCGGTCTACGCACTGGGCAGCGGTGTCGGGGCAGCAGTCGTCGTCGTCTTGGGGTCCGCCGTCACCATCGCCGCCGAGTTGTTCCTCTTCCTGATCGTCGGCATCTCGCTGCTGTACTACGACCTGATCCTCACCCTCGTTGCGCTTGTGCTGTTCGCAGTGATCATCCTGTCGATGAACCGCTTCCTGACCCGGTGGGGCGCTCGAAACGCCCAGATCATGACGGACTCCTCGATCCAGACGCTGTCCGCAGTGTCTGAGGCCCTGGAGACGTACCGGGAGGCGACTGTCCTGCACCGTCGCGACCTCTACGTCTCCCGCTACGAGGCACTCATCGGGCGCTACGCGGTCGCCACCGCCAACCAGTCCTACATCATGGAGATCCCCAAGTACGTCCTCGAGGCGACGCTGTACCTCGCGGTGCTCGTCCTCGCGGTCGTCCAGTTCCTCACCAAGGATCTGGGTGCAGCAGCGTCAACAGTCGCCGTCTTCCTGGCTGCGGGATCACGAGTCGTTCCCGCCCTCCTGCGGCTTCAGGGCGCCTACATCGGGATCCGGAACGGCTCGGTGACGGCGCTGCCGACCTACTACCTCGCCGACTTCCTCGCCCACCGCCGCAAGCAGGAGGGCCGGAAGATGCCCGACCGGACAACGGTCGAGTCGGCCTCCGCCATCCGTGAGCGCATTGCCCGCGGTCACGGCGACTTCTCGCCGACCGTCGAAGTGCGGGGCGCGTCCGTCACCTACCTGGGTGCGTCGCTGCCGGCACTCGAGGACGCGGACCTCGACGTGGCGCCGGGAACGTCGGTGGCGCTCGTGGGCAGTACCGGAGCCGGAAAGTCGACCCTGACGGACGTGATCCTCGGCGTCCTGGAGCCGGACACCGGATCGGTCACCATCAGCGGGGTCGCGCCCCGGGAGGCGATCTCCCGTTGGCCGGGGGCCATCTCGTACGTTCCGCAGCAGGTGGCACTGGTGTTCGGAACCGTGCGGGACAACGTCGCCCTCGGCCTGCCACCTGAGGCCGTCGATGACGCCCTCGTATGGGAAGCACTTGAGCGGGCCCGCATCGCCGACTTCCTGAGGGACAGCCGCGAGGGCCTGGACACGCTCATCGGCGAGCGGGGGGTCCGCCTGTCCGGCGGCCAGAGACAACGACTGGGAATCGCCCGGGCCTTGTACACCCGACCACTGCTCCTCGTCCTCGACGAGGCGACATCCGCGCTCGATGCAGAGACCGAGCAGGCGATCGTCAACACCCTCAACGACCTCGAAGGCGAGGTCACCACGATCACCGTGGCCCATCGACTGGCGACGGTTCGACGGGCCGATCAACTGCTGTACTTGCGACACGGACAGATCGAGTGCCGAGGGACCTTCGAAGAGGTGCGCGCGCAGGTTCCCGACTTCGATCGGCAGGCTTCACTCCTGGGTCTGTGACAGGCTTCTCCCCGAGCCAGAGGAGGTCATGTGTCGGAGGGCAATCGGCTGGTCGAGCCACTGCTTCGTCGCATCAGGTACTCAAAGACCATCAAGGCCGTTCAGCGGTTCGAGCAACAGCCCCCGGAGCATGCGCGAACCGGCGGTCAGGAGTTCTACGACATGCGGTCGGCGATGGACATCTCGCCCTCGACCGGAAAGGCCATCTCGCGCAGAGCCCTGAGGTCATCCCGAGGCGGCATCCCGACCGACGAGCAGGCCCGCACGAGCACCTTCGTCGACTACTCCGAGATCGACGCCTGCGTCCAGGGCCTTCGCCGCGACGGCGTCTACGTCTTCCAGCGAGCCCTTCCCAGCGACGTGGTGACGCGCATGCGAGAGTCCGCGCTCGCCGTCCCGGCTACGGCACGTGGTCTCGACGCACCTCCCGCCCCCTTCCCACGATCGGATCCTCAGGTCGGTCGCTACGACATCAGCGAGAACGACACGATGGCCAGTCCGGAGATGCAGGACTACTGCAGTGACCCGGCCCTGGCGATGATCGCCGCCCGCTACCTCGGGCAGCCCGTGATCCAGGATCAGACCGCACTGTGGTGGACAACCACCAAGGGCGCCGAGGACGCGGCGATGAACGCCTGGCTCTTCCACCAGGACCGGGATCGGCTGTCGTTCCTGAAGTTCTTCTGCTACCTCACCGATGTCGGCCCCGCCAACGGTCCCCACACGGTCGTCCGTGGCACACATGAACGGCTACCCCGTGAGCTCGCCACGGATGGGCGCAAGGATGACGAGCTCATCCGCTCCGTTGGCCTGTGGGATCGGGTGATCGAGCTCACCGCACCCGCGGGAACCTTCATGGCCGTCGACACCGTCGGTCTGCACAAGGGTCAACCCCCGGTGGAAGCCGACCGGTGCGTGCTTCAGGTCGAGTTCGCCACCTCACTGTTCGGCGCCCCGGTGGACTACCCGGTGTTCACGCCCTCGGCACTGGCCACCGAGCGCTACCGGCAGATGCCACAGATCCTCCAGCGATGGCGCGGCGCGTTCACCGAGCCGTCAGCCGGCTGATCCTGCGGCTCTGCATCGCGTCGGAAACCTTGAGGGTCAGTTCACTCGCCTCCGCCAGCCGGATGCCGGCAAGGGAGGCCTCCTCACCACGACCCTGCACGTGAGCGAAGGTGAAGCCACGACGCTCCATCATCAGGCCGTAGGGAATCGCGGCTTCGGGATGGGGCGTGGGCGGATTGTCGATCAGCGGACGGATCTGATCGGCTGAGGTCACCCGCGTGGCGCATCCCAGGAGGTCGTACGCCGAGGGACCCATGACCGCGACGGGGCGACCGAGGAATGCCGACTCCACCCCTGCCGTCGAACCGTAGGTGAAGACGACATCGGCCTGTTGCATCAGTGCGTACGAGTCCACCGGTGACGACGGATCGATGTGCAGATCCGGGGCGGCAGCCTCGACGGCGGCCATCCAGTCGGCGAGGTCATCGGCGGGCTTCAGTCGCATGTGCGGATGGGTCCGCACCACGAGCGAGGTTCCTGGCCGCGCGCGCACCGCCTCGGCGAGTTCCGCCAGCGCCCGCTCCTGGGAATGCAGGTAGTCGGCCCAGTCGAGGTCCAGTTCGACGATCTCGTCCCCCGACGAGCTGAAGTACACGACGAGGCGGTCCGCATCGGGTACGCCTTCGACATGGCCCCTGCGCTGGATGCCGGTGAACACGCGGTTGTTCACATCGGCATGCGTCTGCCGGTTGACGAACCACCGTGAGCCGACCTCGTCCCGCTCACTCGGATCCCAACCCTCGTACATGCGGAGCATGCGGCGCTGCAGGTCTGCCCAGTCGTGCGTGGTCGCGGTCGTGAGGTCGAAGTCCGTCTCGTACCCGCCCGTGTCGTAGTAGAGGACGCGCACCCCGAGTTGCTGCGCCGCGGCCGCGACGGCGCGGTCGTGCGTGAAGCGCCCGTTGTAGACGACAACCGTGGTGATGCCACGGCGACGGATGAGCTCCTGCGCCTGGTCGAACGCCCAGGCGTACGACCGGACGGCGAGCTCGACGTAGCGCCTGGGCCACTCGTAGGACTCCCGGATGGGCGTGTCGTCATCCGGGTGTACCTGGAGGATCGATCGCCCCATGTCGGAGCCGCGGTAGGCGAGTGATCGCAGCGCGCTACGCGTGATCCGCATGGGGAGTTCGGGAATCGCTGCGGTGTCGAGCCGCCGCAGTGGCGGGGCGGCGAAGCACTCCCTCGGCAAGCCAGCCGCCAGCAGCGCGCGGTGGGCATTCTCATCGCGGGTCCGCGAGCCGAGCAGTCGGGCGATCCGTCGGCTCGCGCGCCATCCGGGGTCCCGCAGGGGCGTCTCGTCTGCCCAGAGGCCGACGGTGACATCGGAGCCCAGGGCTCGCGCTTCCAGGGCGGTCTCGATCACCGCGCCCAGGGCGAAGGTCCACTGATTGAAGCTGATGAGGCCGATGTGCCGCCGCTCAGCCGGGGAGAGGTTCTCCTCCAGGTAGCCCCGCAGGGATGGGAACTCCGCTCGAACCACTGTCACAGGGCGCTCCTGATGCATCCGATCCCTATCCGAACAGTCGGAAGGTGGCCTTCAGATTGGCGAGGACCAGGACAAAAGCGCCCAATACAACACCTGTCCCCCACGTTATCCGAGCCAACTGCACCGCCCTGCCATGGAACTCCGCCGTCACTCTCGATGGAAGGACCCCATCGACATAGTGCGGTATCGCCTCACTGGAAAGACTCGCCCACCGAGCCACTCCGACGACCACCAATGGTAGTAGCGGTAGGGCGAACCGCGTGGTTCCGATGTCCAGCCGGGTCACCGCCGAAGCCCCAAGCGTCAGCAAGCCGACAGAGATGATGAACGCGCCGACGACGGCAGCGCCTCGCCGACGCGTCCTGAGATCCTGGAATGCCGTGAAGGCGACAGCCACAGTCACCGTGGTGCCTACCACCAGAGTCAGGGATGTCGTGCTTCTCGGGAGAAGCAGCTGTCCCATCGAATTCATGGAATCAAGAACCGCGCCCTGCCAATCCAGCGCGCTCGACTGCCGGAAGCCGAAGTAGCCCATTCCCACAGAGACATTGCGCAAGACCACAATCACCAGACCGCTGCATGCCAGCGCGCCAAACGCAAGAGCTTTCGTGAGGGCGTGCGGGCGCCGCAGCAGCGTGAAGACCCACCAGCTTGCCCCGATCAGCACGGGGACGAAGAACGACACCGCGAAGCGCAGCATCGTCGCCGCGGCAATGGTCAACGAGGACAGGAGGACCAGCGTGGCGGCGTGGGGACCGCCTCGGAGTGCGATGACGATGAGGAGCGCTGCCGTTGTGGTCAGTGCTGCCGCCGGGAGGTCGCTCAATGCCGCGGTCGACATCTCGATGAGGTTGGGGTTGACAGCCACGAAGACCGATCCAGCGACGACAAACAGCAGGCTGAGTCCCACTTCGCGGACCAGCAGGGCGGTGGCGAAGGTCATCACAGCGACAGCCGCGACATTCACCACGATGACGCCTGCCGAGAGGCTCAGTCCCAACCCGAGGAGGACCGCCAGCAGGTACGGGTAGCCCGGAGGGAACTGACCGCCTGTCGAGCGGCTGAACTCCTCGATGCCGCTGCCCCGGGCGATGGACTCCGCAGCCTCAAGGTAGTGCCGAGAGTCTTCGGAGATGAGGAGTCCCCGACTGGTCGCCAGACTGCACAGCACGACGCCAAGAACGGAGGCGAGAAGGCCGACGACGACCGCGCTTCGCAGCCCCGAACCGGTCGAGGTCGGCGGCCGCACTGCAGCTTCAGATCCCTTCTTCACGCTCATCGACGGCTACCAGCCGCGACCCTTCTCGTGGGGTCGGGACTCCGCCAGTCCGATCGGAGAAGTGGCGAATCAGCCACCAGATGCAGGTGGCCAAGAGCACGTAGAAGGGGATCTCGAGGAAGATCTTCAGGCGATCCGCCTCTGTCCAGATCGGCCCATCTTGCGGTCGATCTGGGAAGTAGCGGTTGGACCAGATAACCGGCGCCGCCACGAGTCCGTAGAAGACGATGAACCATCCATAGCGCCAGAGCAGCCGCCCGAACCCGCGAGCCCCCTTCAGGTACACCAGCGTTGCCAGCGTCAGGAGAACCAGTAGGATATATCTCCAACCGGAGAACAACCAGTCGTATCCGGCCCGCCACGGGATGACCTCGACGAAGTAGTTCTGGGTGTACTTGGACGTCGGTTGGAGCATCTTCGGCACGGTGATCTGCGCGCTCTTGATCAGCCGACTGGCCGCCTCGAGTGGGTGGTGGACCAGAAGATCGTTTGCCGCCGCGGAGGCCCGGTAGTTGTCGATCATCGTCTCTTGCGTGTTGAAGCGGCTGCTGAACACCAACGCGTTGTCGATGTACTTCTGAGGAACGTCGATGGGTGGTATCTCGCTCGGCTCGATCCACAGCATCCCCGCCCTGTGATAGCCCGACTGCGTCGAACTGTCCCAGGTTCCATACATGACCTGCTGCTTGATGGGCATCACGAGGATGAGTCCGAAGAGAACGAGATTCGCAGCCATGACCCACCACGCGCGCCGCTTGGCGATGAACCAGAACGCGACGATCGCGATCCCGATGATCACGATCACCTGCAACTGCGTGATGTTGCGCGTGAGCGAGGCCAGCAGCAACGCCGCGAGGAAGCCGGTGGAGTAGCCGAGTTGGCGGGTCCGGAGGAATCGGTACAGCAGGTAGAACATCGTGGTCACGAACATGACCGCCAAAGGCGACGGCTCCAGCAGTTGCATGATCGTGATGTAGCCGGGGGAGATCGCCCAGAGCGCGGTACCGCCAAGGGCCCACCACCCGTTGCGCGTCAGGTCGCGGATCCACAGGTAGATCACGGCATTGGTGACCCCGAAGCACACGGCGTACAGCTCGTACAACCGGAAGTCCACGTTGATGAAGTTGGGCCCAAGGCCGGCATTCGTCTCGGGGAGCATCAGGACGTAGCGGATCGCGTCGAGCAGCGGCGGGTAGACGTGGTCGTACCACAGCGCCCGCGGGCCGAAGGGGAGCATGTCCTCCAGGCCCAACGTCTGCATGGTCCAGTTGGAGGTCCAGTCCTGGAGGCGGTAGCCATCGGGAAGACCCGGGTGCGCCAGCCGGAAGGTGCGCTCGGCCCAGTGCATGGCCACGGCCGACACCACGACGATCAGTGAGGGGGCGATCCAGCGAGGCCACGTGCCTCGCCTGTTCAGGAGCCGATCTGCGACGTTCATCGCGCCTACCCTGCCCTCCCGCGGGCCCGCGTCGCGCGCCGAGTCACCTCGGCGGCCGCGAGCCGCGTTGCCGCGCGCACAGGGCCCTCCCACAGCCACGCCAATCGTCGCGCTGTGGGCGACAGGGCCCGCCTGCGCGCCAGTTCGGACTCCCTGAGCGACGTGGTCCGGTCACTGACCGTGAGGGAGTCCCCGTGCCACCGGAACGACGACACCACATCGCCCACGTCGACGAAGCGTCCCATCGGCTGGATCTTCAGGAGAAGGTCCAGGTCGAAGGCGAACCTCAGAGTCTCGTCCACCCCCCCGACCCTGTCCCACGCGGTGCGCCGAACCAGCATGCCCGGCTGCGGGATGAGGTCGGGGCCCCACTTCAGGATCCGCGGCGCCCAACGGCCCGCGCGACTGATCCAGAGTTCCTGTCCGGACTCGTCGACATACCGGCAGGCCCCGTAGGCCAGGACGGCCCCGGGATCAGCATCGAGGGCCGCCACCGTGCGCCCCAGCGAGCCCGGTTCGAGCAGGTCGTCGTCGCCGAGCCAGTTCACGTATTCGTGCCACGGCTGGGCTGCCCGCACGCCCGCATTGACGGCCGCCGGAAGGCTGCCGGGATCGGGAATCAGGCCTGCGGAGAAGCGCTCCGCGAGGTCCTCGAGGCCGGGTCGGCCCATCGGGGCGACGATCACGATGTCGGCTGGAACGTCCTGGGTGGCTATCGAGCCCAGATTCTCCTCGAGGAGGCCGAGCCGGGTACCCAGGGTCGGGACCACGATGAGCACGCGGGAGCCAGCCACGCCGAGACTGTAGCGTGACGCCGATGAGCGAGAACCCTCCCGTCAGCCGGGTCATCATCGTGCCCCGCAACGGGCTGGCCAACCGGCTGCAGGCGTGGGCCTCCGCAGCGATCCTCGCCGCACAGGTGGACGCGCCCCTGCAGGTGCTCTGGCAGCCGGAACCCCCCGCACCGGCACTCCCGGACGAGTTGTTCGACGCGGCACTCGTCACTCGCAGCTTCGTGACAGCCGACGAGGTGACCCGCATCCTCGGCAGCACCCATGAGGCCCTGCCTCGCTACCTGACCACCACCGACCAGTTCATCGCGCTCGCGGGCCACGACCGGGGTGAGCAGGTGTTCATGGCGGACCTCGCCATGCTGCTCGCCAGGCGTGAGGTCACGACGCCACTGGTGCTGATCGCCGGAGGCCAGTTCCATCTGGACAGCTCCGAGGACTTCACCCGGCAACGTCAGATCTTCTACGCCGGCATCCGGTGGTCCCCTGCTGTGCGCGAGCGAGTCGAGCATGCTGTCGACGACCGCGGCCCGTTCGTCGCCCTCCACATCCGCGAGACCGACCGGTCCGTGCAGGCCCCACCGGCCGCGGCCATCCGAGATGCCTTGGGCACCCTGCGGGAACGCAGTCACTGCACGAGCCTGTTCGTGGCGGCCGACAGCGAACAGGCCACCGCGCGGTGGTCCGAGGAGGCGAGGAGGATCGGGTTCGAGCCGTGGAGCCTGGTTGACGCGCAACGGGACCGCACGGTCCTCGACGGCGCCATCGACTCGGCTGCGGACTGGCTGATCCTCGGCCGCTCGGTGGGCATGGTCCACCCCGCCGCATCGACGTTCTCCGTGGAGGCGGCCGTCGCGGCGGGTATCCACGATCAGGCGATCGCCCTCGAGGCGTCACCGGGCCGGCAGCGGGTGCGACGGTGGCGTGGTCATGCGGCATCTGCCGCCAGCTGGCCACGTCGTCGGCTGCGCCGGCGCCACCTCTAGCGGGACAGGGCCGCGGCGAGCCACTCGTCCACGGCGGCCTCGTACCGGCCACGCTCACCGGCAACCCAAGAGCGGTACGACGCCTGGTCCTCAGCGGCATGGGCCGGATCGTCGAGGACGCGCCGAACCGCGTCCGCGGCGACGGCCGCCCAGCCCTCGCCGTAGGGGACGCGGTACTCGACAGGAAGCGGTACGTCCTGCCAGCAGTAGCCGGCGCCACGCGCGAGGCAGACCACCGGGGTCCCGAAGTGGGCGGCCTCGCGCGGCATCCGGTCCCTCCCCGGCAGGTGTCCGAGTTCGAGGTAGACCGTTGCCGTCGAGAGCGCTTCCGCCACCTCCTGGAAGGACATTCCCTCGATGGCTCGGAACCTCACCTCCGGGAGAAGGCGGGCCACGTCGTCGATCAGCGACCAGCTCTTGGCCTTGTTGTAGAGCACCACATCGCGCTCACGGTGGCCGCCGCTGACCTCGACCACCCGGATGGGGTCGGTGATGATGGGTGCCTTTGCCCCAAGCACCTGCCGGACGAACCCCTGGGCGTAGTAGGACTGGGCGAAGAAGGAGACACCGCTGCCGATCACGGAACGCGCGTAGTGCATCGAGATGTCCTCGATGGCCCACGCACGCGGGTTCCGCCACCCGCCGGTTCGGCGAGCAGCCTCCTTCAGGATCGGGAACGGTCCGGGCGCCGCGACGCCCAGTGACCACGAGGCCGGCCCGGACGGAGTCTCGGGGACATGGCCGGGCGGGAAGGGGGAGCAGCACTGCTCGCTGGGGCGGAAGTAGCGCGCTCTGGGGTCGGGGCTGTTGTTGACGCTGAACCAGCCCATCCAGGTGCGCTCGGCGGGTACCTGCCGGAACTCGCGACGCGACTCGATCGGGCTCACCTCGGAGCTGACGAAGTATGCGCTGCGCGGGTCCTGAATGGATTCCCGGACCTCGAAGTCGTAGATGTCGTACTCGGGGTCGTTGCGGCGCCCGCGGTAGTTCCGCATGGGAATCAAGTACGCCTCGACGCCACGGCGTCGGATGGCATCCACCAGCTGGGTGAGCGCCTCAGGACCCGCCGTCCGCTCCCCGAGCGGCGACGCGACGTAGAACACCGGCGTTGCCATGCACCCCTCGCAATCGTGGCTCCCGGCACCCTACGGCAAGAACCCGCCCTCGATGGAGCCCGTACGCAGGCGCAAGTCCGGGTTCGGCCGCGGCGTGCAGAGGGGGAAGACGGCCCAGCACTGCTCGCCGGTCGACGGCACGCTCAGCGTGATGCCGTCCTTCGCGTCGACACGTTCCACGGCCGGTTGCGGGACCGGCGCCACCGCGTAGGGGATCGAGATCCCCAGCCTCCACGAGCGTTCGGCCGTGATCGACCCCCAGTCGAGCCGCACGACGGCAGAGAAGGCCACCACCAGCAGGACGGGAACGGCGACGGCAGCCGCAACGACATTCATCGCGCGCCCTCGCCTTCCCGGTGGGAGGGACAGCCGCCACAGGAACCATCCGATCGGCACCGTGGCGAGGGTGAACACCGGTCCCCACGCGAACCGGAAGGACGGGGGGGTCACGGACCACCAGACGAGCACCATGACAGCACTCGGCACGCTGGCGATCAGGAGGGCCCGCCAGCGCAGGCTGGCGCCGCGCCGCCGGCAGACCACGGCGAGGCCGATCGCGAGAAGGGCGAGGAGCCCGACGAGCGCGAACTCCCACTGATGCGGGAGCCTGCCCAGCCACGCCCCTACCCACTGCCACCCGTGCGCCGCGTTCCACAGGTCGTTCGGGTCTCGGTGGTAGCCGAGGGTGGCGATGCGCTCACTCGCCGGATCCACGGCCCGCCACGGAACATCGAAGGCAAAGAGGGACAGCGGATACTGCAGCCAGCCGCTCAACCGGTAGTCGCGCAGGGTCGCCACCGCGGCAGCGACGGTCGCGCACGCAGCGAGCACCGCCACCGCACGCCACCACATCGGCGATCCGGCGCGGCCACGTCGCCATCGCAGGGCCACCATCACCGCGAGGACGGCGATCGCGTAGGCGAACATCGTGGGCCGCAGCAGTACCAACGCGACCGACAACGCCGCCGCGGTGGCGCCTTCGGCCACCCATGCACGGCGAACAGCCACGGCGTCAGCGATGAGGGCGGAGGCAGCGACAGTGACGGCGAAGACGGCCGAGTCCTGCGATGGACTGGTGACCCAGTAGTCGGACAGCGCAACCATCGGGACCAGAACCGTCACCGCGCCGGCGGCAAGGACCCACACGCCGGGCCCGGTCCGCGACGTGCGTGCGCGGATGAGCAGGTCCAGGCACAGCAGGGCGATCACCGCGCCATTGAGCAGCCGGAAGCCATCCATACCCCAGGGGCCGTTGCCCAGAAGCGCCGCGAGCGGGAACTCCGCGTTTCCGTAGCCGAGCGGGAAGTACACGTTCGCCAGTCCGGGGATGGTCGGGTAGGCGGCGGCGTACTGGATGGCGCCCAGGTGATAGAGCCCGGAGTCGTAGTTGGTCACCGGTCCCAGGGCGGCCACCGCGAGGTAGACCATGGCGCCGCCCGTGGCGGCGGCGATCCACCAGAACCCTCTCGTCCTTGCCTGCGCGGACGCCCATCCCCTCCGCCTCCACAGAGCCGCACTGACCGCCGCGCAGACAATGGCCAACAGGGAAACGGCGACGGCCGCCTGGGCCGAACCCAGCGGAGCGACGAGGTTGATCGCATAGGCAGCCACGGCCAGCACCAGGAGCCCCCACCACAGCCCCCGACGCACGTCGGCCCACCCCATCGGACCTCGGTGCAGCAGGAGCGAAAGCGGCAGGCCGACCACCGTGGAGAGCAGGGCCACCCCCGACCAGGTGAGGAGGACCAGCAGCGCGCCCGAGACGATGAGCATCGCGGCGCGGCTCAGGTCAGGGTGTCGCGGAAGTACTGGATGGTCCGGGACAGCCCGTCGGAGAGCGGGATCGTGGGCTCCCAGCCGAGCAGTTCCTTCGCGCGGGTGATGTCGGGCTGCCGACGGACCGGATCGTCCTGGGGCAGGGGCAGGTAGTCGATCCCGGCGCTGGTACCGGTCTGCTCGATGACGAGCCCGGCCAGCTCCGCGATCGTGAACTCCCCGGGGTTGCCGAGGTTGATCGGACCGGTCACGTCATCCGCCGAGTTCATGAGGGCGAGGAGGCCCTCGATGAGGTCGTCGATGTACTGGAAGGAGCGGGTCTGTGACCCGTCGCCGTAGACCGTCAGCGGACGGCCCTCGAGTGCGGCGACCACGAAGTTGGAGACGACCCGACCGTCATGGGGATGCATGCGAGGGCCGTAGGTGTTGAACAGTCGCGCCACCTTGATGCGCAGTCCGTGCTGCCGGTGGTAGTCGAAGAAGAGCGTCTCGGCTGCGCGCTTGCCCTCGTCGTAGCAGGCGCGTGGTCCGATCGGGTTGACGTTGCCCCAGTAGTCCTCGGTCTGCGGGTGAACGGTCGGGTCGCCGTACACCTCACTCGTGGAAGTCGTGAGGATCTTGGCACCGGTGCGCTTGGCGAGACCCAGCATGTTGATCGATCCGTGCACGGCCGTCTTCGTCGTCTGCACCGGATCACGCTGATAGTGGATGGGGCTGGCGGGGCAGGCCAGGTGGTAGATCTCGTCGACCTCGACGTAGAGGGGGAAGGTGACGTCGTGCCGGATGACCTCGAAGCGTGGATCCTCCAGGAGGTGCGCGATGTTGTCCTTGGTGGAGGAGTAGTAGTTGTCGACACAGAGGACGTCGTAGCCGTCAGCGAGCAGCCGCTCGCACAGGTGCGAGCCGATGAAGCCGGCTCCCCCAGTGACCAGTGCCCGGCCCTTGGCGATGCTCACGCTGCCCTCCCTCGTCGCGACCTAAGGTAGCGATCCGCCTGCCCGAGCATGCCCCGCCACGTCGCCTGGAAGTGGTGCCGTCGGGTCCACGCATCCGCACGTGCATCGTGGACGACCGGGACCTCGGGCAGGGGAAGGCCGATGGGACGGATCGGCTGGAGCTCGTCCCGATCCTCGAGGGTGTGGGTCGCCGACTCCCCGAAGCCGATGTTCTCGATCAGGTTGACGTTGCTCGTGGCCGTCCACGCGTCGTCCGCCATCGCGGCAAGGACCAACTGCCCGTCCCACGTGTCCACCTCCTTGCGAGCCAGGAGCTCGAAGGTGCTCGCCCAGTAGACGGTGCTCGGCACGGAGTGGCCGACCCGGGACCACAGGCGGTGGACGGGCAGGGTGCCCCGCCAGCCGGCGATGTCGAGATGATGCTTGGCCCACGACCGACGCCACGTCGCCCAGCCCCAGATGTGCGGCACCTGGCTGAACCGGTAGGGCAGGTCCGGGCGCGACAGATGATCTGGCGGAACGAAGTTGCAGCCGGAGATGGCGAAGACCCGATCGTCGTGCTCGTACCGCTCGAGGAGTTCCTCGCAGTAGGGGAAGAACGACGGGTCCGGGATGATGTCGTCCTCGAGGATGATCCCCCGACCCTCCTGCGCGAAGAACCACGAGATGGCCGTGCTCACGCCGAGCCCACAGCCGAGGTTCGAGTCCTGGAAGAGCGTGTGCACCTGGCAGGGCCAGTCGACGGTGCCGACGAGATCGCGGCACGCCTGCACCCGATCGGCCTCATCCTCGCGCCCAGGGCGTGGCCCGTCGATCGCGACGTAGAGCCTGAGGGGTTTGACCTCGCGCAGGCGGTCGAGCAGGACCGCGAGGTGGTCCGGGCGGTTGAACGCCATGACGAGCACCGGCTCAAGGACCGTCACGACGCTCCTTCAGCTGGCGGACCTCGTTGTCCAGCAGGGCGATCTCCTCGGCCAACCGCCGGAGACGGGCCTCGTGGCGGCTGAGCTCGTAGCTCATCTGGATCGACACGAGGATCAGCAGCACGATGGTGACGAAGAACAGCAGGTTCGAGGGGGTCTCGACCCCGACGAGGTTGCTCAGCCAGCGCAGCGCCCCCGGGACCACGGACAGCACGAGCGCCGCACCACTGAACAGCAGCCACAGGACGGCGTACTTCTCCCGCAGCACACCGCGGCGCATGAGCCAGAACACGAAGACGAAGACGATGATCGAGGCGATCGCGCCGAGGATGTTGGCGGTCATGCGTCATCACCCCGCATCCGCCCTCCCTTTTGCAGGCTGGTCGCGATGATCGCGAGGGTCGCGCGACCGAGGTAGAGCGCCGACCACAGTGCGTTCTTGCTCGGGCGCCCGGTCTGCCGGAAGTACATCGTCACCGGCGCCTCGTGGATGACCAGTCCCCGGCGGATGGCGATGGCCAGCGAGCCGACCGTGTCGCCCAGGTAGTCCGCCGGGTAGTCGACGGCGAACAGGTCGATCGCCCGCTTGCCGGCGGATCGAAAGCCCGAGGTGGGGTCGGAGATCGGCGCCTTGTTCATGCGCGAGAGGGACTTCGACAGCAGCACCATCGCCCACCGACGGGGCCCGCCCACGAAGTACATCGAGTCGGGATGGAACCGGGTGCCCACGACCACATCCGCATCGGCGAGGCCCTCGATCAGCCGATCGAGGTCGGCGGGGTCGTGCTGGCCGTCCGCGTCCACCTGGACCAAGGCCTGGTAGCCGTTCCGCTTGGCGTGCAGGAAGGCCGTGCGCATGGCTCCTCCCACCCCGACGTTGAAGGGCAGGGAGACCACGGTCGCCCCCGCCTCCCGCGCCACCGCGGCAGTGTCGTCGGTGGAGCCGTCGTTGACCACCAGCACATCGGCGTCGGGACGATGCTCACGGACCTTCGCGATGACGTCGGCGATGGATCCCTGCTCGTTCCAGGCGGGGATCGCGACCAGCATGCCCGTCATGCCTGGACCTGGGGCGCATGACGACTGGGCACGAAGACTCCTGACACGAGAACGGCTGTGGTGGCGGCCATCGCCAGTGTAATGAGCAGCAAGGGAATCGCCGTCAGTCCGACCCATGCGGGCTGCACCCTGATGTCGAAGAGGCCGACCCCCGACCCGTAGGCATAGCGGTGGGCATTGGCCCAGAACGCCACCATGCCTGACAGCCACAGCCCCACCACCAGGACGCGCACGGGTGCCCGCGGGAGCGTCAGCGGCCGGCTCGGCCGAGGGGGCAGCAGGAGCGTGGCCAGCACGAGGCCCAGCAGGGGCATGATGTAGCGCGGCTGCACGACCTCCCCCACCCCCAGGCCCTCCTTCTGCAGGAAGATCAGTGGCACCGCGGCGAGAGCCACCGCGGCGAGGACGACTCCGGCTGTCTTGCGAGGCCACAGGCTGCTCAGGCCAGCCCACGCGAGTCCCCCGATCGCGAGAACCCCGACGATCGGGACGACCGGCGGCATGACGGTGTCATTCCAGCCGAGAGCCCATCCGCCCACGATGCCCTGGAAGAGCGCCGGCAGGTAGACCGCGTTCGTCAGCAGGAGGCCCACGCCGCGGCTCGCCGTCCCCATCCCGGCCTCTCCACCCGCGACGGCAGGACCGCTCGCCAGCAGGTAGGACGTGACTCCGAGCAGGCCGAGCGCCGCCACGACTGCTGCCGAGCCACGGTTGGCGCGGATGCGCGCCAGGCCGCCGATCACGAGCACCAGCACCGCCGTGAACGCGAGGTAGGCCGAGGCATCGACACGGCTCGTCACCGCCATCAGGGCGGTGACGAGCGCCCCGGCGGCCACGAGCCACGTCCTGCGACTGCGCCAGTCGTGACGGTGCAGCAGCGCCAAGGCGAAGCCCCAGAACAGCACCACGCCGGCCGAGGCCCACCCGCTCGGATTCGTGGACGCCACGACGAAGAACCCGAGCGGGATGAAGGTCACGAGGGCGGCCACGGTGGTGGCGAACGAGATCCCTGCAGGCACCGTCCTCAGCAGCAGGGCGAGCAGCAGGCTCACGAGGCCCGCGTTGGCCAGCCGCATCATCAGCACGGAGCGCTCGACGTCTCCGCCGACGAACAGCCCCATCGTGCGGTAGTAGCCCGAGGGGTAGAGGTGCTCCACGTCGTTGACGTGCGTGACCGGCACGGGGGCTGGGTCTGCGAGGGCACCTCGCGCACAGTCCGCGGTGACGCTCGCCTCGTAGCGGAAGCACTCTGAAGCCTGCGCCACCGCTCGGGGCACGAGCACCACGTTGGAATCCGCCGGATCCGTCGTGCACTGGCCGGCGGCGCACCAGATGGACGCGAGGTGGTAGTCATCGTCCGGGGCCGATCCCGCCGGACTGGTGAGCGCCCAGCCGGCACACGCAAGGAAGAAGGCGAGCGGCAGCCAGAGCCATCGCCATCGCCTCATGGCGTCTCGCCCCGTCATGCCGTGGCGACCGCTTCGGCAACCCCCGCAGCGAACGCCGCCCAGGTGGGGACGCGGCCGGGATCGAGCTCATCCCGGAGCCCCTCCAGCAGGCCCGGCTGACTCCACGCAGAGAACTCCGCCACGAGATCGCCGTGCTCCAGGGCCCGGATGCGCCGCGCACCATGACCCTCCATCAGGTCACCGGCGGGCTGCACGCCGTCGTACAGCACAGGTGTCCCGAGACGGATCGCCTCGAGGACCGGGATGCCGTAGCCCTCGACTCCGATGGAGAGGAAGGCGGACGACCCGTGCACCAGTTCCCGAACCGAGTCGTCGGACGCACCCTCGACCCACCGCACCCCGCCTTGGTCCACCTGCTCGCGGATCGCCCGGTTGATCGCGTCGTCGGAGGCCGACGCACCCCCGATGAAGATCAGCTCGGCGTCCAGCCCCTCGATGTCGACGGCCTCCCGGAAGGCGGCCGCGATCTGCACGGGACGCTTGCGCGCCTCCAGGGTGCCGAGGCGCACGAAGGTGGGTCGCGTGGCGGGCTCCGGCGCGAGTACCTCCAGATGATCTCCGCCAGGGTGGGCGATGGAGATCGCCCGCGCCGGGTCGCGGCGCAGCCGGCCGAGGATGCTGTCACGCGCGTAGGCGCTAATGCACACGACCGAGTCCACGCGGGCGAGGAGGCGGAAGTACTCGCTCACCCAGGCGCTCGATCCCGGCGTGAACCGGTAGTTCGCCGGCTCCGTCATGGGCAGGGTGTCATAGCCGATCATGACGGTCGGGACGCAGCGGGTGAACAGCTCGAGCCGCTGCAGCACCGAGGGCAGGTAGGAGACCTCGGGTAGCAGCCAGGCGTCGTAGATCGAGAGCAGGTCGCCGTCCTTCACGCGCACGGGGGTAGCGGCGACGAGCCATTGGTTCACGAGATCGCGAAGATCGGTGCCGGGATCACGCGGCGTGAAGGGGATGGTGAGCAGCTCTGCCGCCTGCGCCGGCGTGAGGAGGCCGTGCCCACCCTCGACCGGCACGACGAAGTCCGCCAGGACGTCGCCCTCCGGCCACTCTCTCGCCAGGTACTGCAGCACCCGCTGGATCCCCGATCCGTACGGGTCACGGACGAACTGCTCGATGTCGATCCCGACGTGCATCAGCCCTGCACCCCCGTCACATGGGTCAGGAGCATCCGGTGCAGTTCCTCGGCGTACCTCGCCGGTGACTTCCTCTCGAGGTAGTCACGTCGCATGCGCTCGAGGGCCTCGTCGCCCCACGGATCGGCCAGCCGATGCTCGACCGCCTCGGCGACCATCACCGGGCTCACGTCGTCGGGCAGCTGGTCCACGAATGGCGGAGTGTCGACGTCCAGGCAGATACCGCGGTTGGCCACCGCCGGAGTCCCGTAGGCGGCCATGTCACTCAATGGCCCGCTGACCCCCAGCAGCGGGCTGACGCGAAGCTGTATGCCGAGGTCGATTCCCAGGACGTAGTCGCGGAAGGTGTCGTCGTCGACGAAGCCGGTGATCTCGAACTCCGCGATGCCGGCGTCGGCAGCCCGGGTGCGCAGGTCATCGGCCAACGAGACGGGCGCCGAGCCCACAAGATGCAGGCTCACACGGTGTCCCCACTGGCTCAGCCAGGCAGCTGCCTCCACGACGACATCGGAGAGCTTCGTCCGGGTGTCGATGAAGCCGAAGGTCGCGAGGTGGACCGTGTCGTCGTCGAATCGCAGCCTGGCGCGAGCCGCTGCTCGCATCTCCCATGTGATCGTGTCCTCAGCTGGCCGCCGGTAGTTGGCGAACGGCAACAGCTGCAAGGGCACGCCGGTGTCGACGGTCATGAACTCCTGTGCCGTCGGCGTGTGGCCGATGATCATGTCCGCCCGGCGCGCCACCTCCCAGAAGCCGGTGCTCTCGAGGAGCCGCATGTCGGCGATCTGATCGTCGAGGGGTGGATCCAGCCGCCGACGTCCCTTGCCACGGAGCATCACCTGTTCGAGGCCTCCGCGATCACGGAGTGCCAGGTACAGCTCCACGAGTCGCGTGTCGTGCGTGATCACCACGGCGTCCATCGCCTCCAGGAGCTGGATGAACGGCAGGTGGAAGTGGCTGTTGCCGACGACGGAGACGAGCACGTCGTGGTCGTGTCCGCGCGTGACCAGATCGTCGACGCGGCCCGAGCGCAGCGCGACGCCTTCGATCGAGTCGGCGTCCGGGTCACCGTCAGTGGTCGTGTACACCGTCACGTCGCAGAGCCGCGCGAGCTCGGTGATGGTGGCGGCGGTGAAGTCGGCCACACCGGTCCGCTGGGGGGGCCATGGGGTGGCCACCCCGACACTGAGTGGCCGGCTCCCCGTGTACGGGATGGGCGACGGAATGTCGACGTTCGTGGCCTTCAGCTTGTCGAGCACCGAGGCGGCAACGACCTCCTCCAGCACGGCGTGGTGATGGCGCATGAGGCGCCCCAGCTGCCGTTGACGGACCCCCGGCTTGCCGGCCGTCGCCCGGACCGCCTTGGCAATCGAAGCGGGGCTGCGTGGATCGGCGAGGAAGGAGCCGGCGCCGATGAGCTCACGATGGGCCGGGATGTCGCTCGCCACGACCGGAGCTCCCGCACGCAGGGCCTCGATGACCGGGAGGGACAGGCCCTCGTCGAAGGACGGGACGACGACGACCCGAGCCTCCGCGAGAAGGGCGTCCATCTCGGCGTCGGTCATGCGCTCCGCGGTCCGGGCTTCCCCGGGGCGCATGGCCGCCGCGATCGACAGGTGGTGGACACGGTCTCCCGTGCCTGCCATGCCGATGACCACGACGTCCCGTGACGGGTCCCCCGAAGTCGCGGCAGCGACCCCTGCCAGTCCGCCGAAGGTGTTCTTTCGCGCGTCATCTCCTGTCATGACAACGATCGGACCGGTGCCCGGCCCGGGGCCGACCAGGTTCACGGGCAGCACGTCCCTCGGCCACGCGACGGTTGCCGGCACCGCGTTCGGCCCCTCGCTCGGGCTCCCGAGCAGCGTCAGCACCTCCTGACGCGTCAGGGACGAGATGCAGACGAACTCGTCGTACCGCCTCAGCGCGTCGAGCCCGGCCGCATACTCGGCCCGAGCCGCGACGTTGCCGAGGTACACCGTGGGGTGATGCATCGGGATGAAGTCGTAGACGATCGCGATCTTGTGGGCGGTGCTGTGCAGGAGCGGGACGAGCGGCGCGGCGGTCGCCGTCATCGGGGACGGCTCGACAAGCACGCCGAAGGAAGGCGTCTCGCGCTCCTCCACGCGGACGATCTGGCGGCAGCGTCCGGCCAGTACCTCGGGGAGATCCTCCAGGCCACGGTCGACAAGGAGTACCAGCCGGTCGTCGCCCACGGCCGCACGCGTGGCCAGCAGTGCCGCCCGTGCGAAGCGTCCGATGCCCCGGGTCCCAAAGGCGGCTGTCTGAAGGCTGCGGGCGTCGAACAGGACCAGGTTCCCGCCCGCCCAATGCGCACTTGCCGGGGCCTCCGCCAACCGCAGCCTCAGCCGCAGCGCTGCGCGGAGCCGGCCGAGCTCATCGTCATGGTTGTCAACGCGACGTTCGAGCATCGCATCGGAATCATGGGGGTCCGCCAGCCAGTCGCGGATCGCGGCTGCGTCCTGCTCGGTGAACGCATGCAGGTCGAGGCCCACGGACGGCGCAGGCGGCAAGCCCTCCGGCGTGATCCAGCCGAGCTCATCCGACGTCGACGCCGCCAGCAGATCGGGATGGGTGAGGTGCTGCATGTTCACGGTCACGTGACGCAGGTGCCGCTTCCGGACGACGGCGCGCTGAACCGGTCCAGGCAGCCGCTGGGCGACCGCCCGCCCCCGGTGGACGACCGCTTTCCCGACGCGCGCGACCTGGCGCGCGTAGCGCCACGTCCGCGAGCCCTCCACCTGGATCAGGGCCGATCGCAGCTCATGAATCTGCTTCTCGTACTCCTCCTTCGGCACCTCTCCGCGGATGTCGTTGAGGATCAGCTCCCGCTGCCAGGCACGTCGGACCGCCGCCCGATCGACCCGGTTCCGGGAGTCGGCCTGGTCGGCCAGCACCCAACCGTGCTCGCCCGCGTCGACGGCATTGAAAGGGACGGCGATGGCGTCCGCCAGGTCCGCATGCTCCGAAGCCACGTACCAGCGATTGACGCCGTCGAAGGCCGCCAGCTGATAGTCGTGGGCCAGCAGCCGCGGCTCCCACTCCTCGTGGCTGGGCTGAGTCGTCCCGGGGAGTACCGCCTCCACGCAGAGCACCCACGGCCGGAGGGACGTCAGCGAGAGGCCGCTCAGGACGATGGGCTCCGCCCCCTCGACGTCCACGGACATGAAGTGGACCTCGGACACGTCGTGGTCGGCCAGGATTGTGTCGAGGGCATCGGTGTGCACCGGGGCGGCGATCACGTCGAACCCACGGACTCGCGCGGCCTCGGCCTCGCCCGGATCGAGGGTGCCGAGGCCCGTTCCGGGCACGCGGTAGAAGGTCAGTTCGCCGGGCTCGGAGCCGGCCGCCATCTGGACCACGACGTCGTCGGGCCGGTGGACCCGCAGTTCCTCGGCGAGCACGGGATCGGCCTCGACCAGGAGACCCTTCCACCCGAGATCGTGCAGGCTTGCTGTGATCGACAGGTGCCGGGGCTCGTTGGCGCCCACATCGACGTAGGTGAGGGTCGCGGGGTCGCGGTCTCGGAAGGCGCGCCAGACGCGGATGTCCTCCGCGTTCTGCGCGTACGAGACCTTGGGGGGCACCGTCCAAGGCTAGGGGGGAGGGCGCAGCCAGCGGTGCACCGACGTCCGGGACAGGTGAGCCAAACCGGCGTGTTTTGTCTCGCTTCTCCCGCGTCACGGGACAAACGCGTCAGGTCACGGGATCTGCCAGAGCGCGTCCGGGTCGTCGAGCAGGAGCAGGTCGTACTCCACCATCTTCGTGGCGATGTGATCGAAGTCGACGGTGTGCCGCCAGCCCAGTTCCAGGTAGGCCGCCCGACTGTCCCCCACGAGGATGTTCGAGTCCACGGGACGCTCGTGCTCCGAGGCCGTCACGACGTGCATGCGCCAATCCGAGATGCCGACAGCGCGGAAGGCCCGCTGGATGAAGAAGGACAGGCGGTGTGAGATGCCGGTCGCGAGGACATAGTCGTGAGGACGTGCCGCGCCAGCCATCTTGCGCATGGCGTCGACGTAGTCCGGTGCCCAGCCCCAGTCCCGCGCCACCTCGATGTTCCCCAGCTCCAGCGTGTCCTGCATGCCACGCGCGATCCGCGCCACGGCCTTGGAGATCTTGCGAGTCACGAAACGATCGCCGCGTAGGGGTGACTCGTGGTTGTAGAGGATCGCCGAGGCGGCGAACAGGCCCTCGTCCCGGGCCGCATTGAGGATGGCGATCGCCTCCGCCTTCGACCGCGCGTAGGGCGTCTGGGGCGCGTAGGGCGAGGACTCCGTCTGAGGCGACCGGTCAGCACCCTCGAAGATGGTCCCGGAGGCGGCCTCGATGAGGGCTGGCGTCCTGCCCCGGCGAGCCAGGGTGCGGACCCCGCGAAGCAGCGCTCGCACCGCCTCCACGTTGACCTGGACGGTCAGCTCCGGATTCTCGACGGACTCCATGATGGAGCTGATACCGCCGAAGTTGAAGACCTGATCGGGCTGGGCCTCGACCACGATGGACTCCAGCTGAGCCGCGTCCGCGAGATCGCACTCGACGAGTTCGGTGCACGGGGCGTACCGGAGAAGTTCTGCGGGATCGGTGCCCGGCTTCAGGACCCCGACGACCTGATGACCCTCGCGACACAGCTTCGAGGCTAGGATCGTGCCGTCCTGGCCGGCGGCTCCGGTCACGAGTGCGCGCACACGAAACCCTAGAACTGGCCTTCAGGGGCGCCGTCGAGGCGGGCGATGTCGGCGTCGACCATGATCTTCGCCAGCTCAGGAGGCAGCACCTTCGCCTCCCAGCCGAGCTTCTCCTTGGCCTTGCTCGCGTCACCGATGAGCTCGTCGACCTCGGTCGGGCGGAGGAACTTGGGGTCGAAGCGCACGTAGTCCTCCCACTTGAGGCCGACGTGGTCGAAGGCGAAGCTCAGGAAGTCGCGGATCGTGTAGGCAGTCCCCGTGGCGAGGACGAAGTCCTCCGGCTCATCGGCCTGGAGCATGCGCCACATGCCGTCGGTGTACTCCGGTGCGTACCCCCAGTCGCGGATGGAATCGAGATTGCCCATCCACAACTCCGACTGCGTGCCCTTCACGATGTTCGCCACGGCCAGCGTGATCTTGCGGGTCACGAAGGTCTCCCCGCGCCTCGGTGACTCGTGGTTGAAGAGCTGACCATTGACCGCGAACATGTCGTAGGCCTCGCGGTAGTTCTTGGTGATCCAGTACGAGTACACCTTGGCGGCGCCGTAGGGGCTGCGCGGGTAGAACTCGGTCTGCTCGTTCTGCGGCGGCGGGGCCGCGCCGAACATCTCGCTGGTCGACGCCTGGTAGAACCGGATCGAGGTGTCCACGCTGCGGATCGCCTCGAGCATGTTCAGCGTGCTCACGCCCGTGGCCTCGGCCGTGTACAGCGGCTCATCGAAGGAGACGCGCACGTGTGACTGGGCGGCAAGGTTGTAGACCTCGTGCGGCCGGATGTCGACGACCAGCTGGTGCATCCGCGCCGCATCGGTGACATCGCCATAGTGCAGATGAAGGTTCTTGCCGGGAATGTGCTCGTCGTGGTGCAGGTGGTCGATCCGCGACCTGTTGAACGTCGACGAGCGACGCACAACGCCGTGCACCTCATAGCCCTTCTCGAGCAGCTGCTGGGCCATGTACGAGCCGTCCTGGCCCGTCACGCCGGTGATCAGGGCACGCTTCGCCTCGGTCAACGTTCCTCCTGTGGATAACTCGGGCAAGCCTACCGCCTGCCTACACTGGCACCGTGAGCCCAACGGTCGCGGCGGTTGTCCCCACCTTCCGCCCCGACGGTGCGCACCTGCTGAGCGTCGTGACCGGCCTCATGCAGGAATCCGTTCCCTGTCTCGTCGTCGACGACGCCAGTCCGTGCACGTTCGACAGGGCGCTGGCCTCGGTCGCAGCCGAGGGCGTAGGCGTCGTGCGACACCAGCGCAACAAGGGGATCGCGCGCAGCCTGAATGAGGGCCTTCGCTTCGCAGCGAGCTTGGGTGCCGAATGGCTGCTGACCGTCGACCAGGATTCGTCCCTGCCCCCCGGCCATGCTGCGGCGCTCGTGGAGGCGGTCGTCATGGCCGAGGACAACCTCGGAGACGGTCAGGTCAGTGCCGTCGCGGCCGGGGTGATTTCGGACGCCAGCGGCGCCCTCGGCTATCCCACGATCATGCGGAAGGGACTGCCCATCACCGAGGAGGTCATCCAGACCGGGACCCTCTGGCGCGTCGACGCGCTGTCCGCGACAGGAGGCTTCGATGAGCGGCTCGGCATCGACGCGGTCGACGCGGCGGCCTGTCTCGCCCTGCGGTCAGCGGGACGGGTGATCCTTCTGGTCCCTGACCGGTCTCTGGGCCATCGTCTGGGGAACTCTGCTCAGATCCGGATCCTCGGCCGCGTGGTGGTCTCATCAGGTCATTCACCGGAGCGGCGCGAGACCATCATCCGAAACCGACTGCGACTGTTTCCCGCCGAGTTCCGTCAATCCCCCCGCCATGCGCTGAGGACGCTCCGCCGGACTGCCGTGGCAACCGCCCTTGCCGTGAGCATCGAGGACGACCGCTGGGCCAAGGCGCGTGGGGCACTGCGAGGACTCCGGCCGGCGGGCCCCAAGGGATAGGGGTCCCCGGTTGCCTCCTCGCGGGGCGACCGGTGACGGCTGCACACCCGCCCTACAGCGACGCGTCGAGGTAGGCCCAGGCCCTCCAGTAGGCGCCCCTGGCCCGGGATGACACGGGTCGAGCAACGTGCTGGGTTCGCGCCCAGGCGTCCAGGTCACGGAGTGCGTCATTGGACAGGGCAAGCAGGTCGGCGACGTGTTCGACTGAGATATCGGGATGCACCCGTGCGACCGCATCGGGCGCCCCCTCGGGATCCTTGCCGTCCAGCAGCCAGCGATGCTCGTAGCGACGCCGGTTGTGGAACGCGAGGAAGTGGCGAAGGGTGGACCCCGTACTTCCCGAGCCAGCGTGCCGGGCCAGTGCAGAGGCCGTCAGGGCCACGCGCCAGCCGGTCGAACGGAGCCGCTGCGTGAAGTCGATGTCCGCGTACTGCACCGGGTAGTACCGCCAATCCCAGCCACCCGCGGCGTCCCATGCTTCGGACCTGATCAGCATCCCGCTGCCCGCGATGTAGTCGAGGTCGTCGGGAACCCGAAGGCGGTCGAGCCTCCGCGATCGCATCGGCCACCCCCGAACGACGTGCCCCCCATCGTCCAGGTAGCCACCGCCCGAACGCCTGGCCACCCGTCCCTTGTCATCAACCATCATGGGGCGGACGCCGCCCAGTCCTGGATCCGCCTGCATCGCCGAGCGGAGCCCCTCGAGGCAGCCGGGCAGGATCGTCATGTCGTCCTGGACGACCCAGAGGTACTCCGCGTCGACGAGTCGCCGGCCGAAGGTCAGGCCGCCGGCCCATCCGAGGTTCACGCCCGTACGGACCGTCACGACCCGGCCGTCGCGCTCGGGCGGGCGATGGCCGTCGCCACCGTTGACCACGACGAGAATCTCGAGGTCCTCGGAGCCTGATGAGCCCAGAAGGGACCGCACACACGCGGCGAGCCGCGGAAATGCTCCGAGGGTGGGCACCAGCGCGACGATCGGTGCCGCGACGAGCGAGTCGCCTCCGGTCACCGGAACTGGGTGGGGAAGAACTGGCGCACGTCTACGGGGATCTCCGCGGTGTCGATGGGGAGCGTGCGTCGATCGGGGCTCTCGTAGTCGTACGGCATGGTCGGGAAGTTGATGAGGAAGGCCTCATCCGGGCCCACATTCACATCGGCGTGCCACACCCCCCTGGGAATCGTGAGCTGCCGGACTCCCTCTCCCGTGAGCATGACCTTCTGCACAAGCCCCGCGGTCGGCGAGTCCGGACGACCGTCGAACAGGACGACCAGCACCTCTCCGGAGATGAGGGTGTAGCGATCGTTCTTGTGGTCGTGAACGCCCCATCCCTTGGTCGTCCCCGGCCGGACGGTGAAGCAGTAGGAGTACACGAACGGTTCGGTCCAGTAGTCGTCGCCGTGGGTCCATACCTCGAAGACCCGGCCGCGATGGTCGACATGGTTGACGGGACTGTGCGTGCGCACGCCGTCAATCATCACGGCCAGGCTCGACCCATCGGGCCGGACGGTGGCTACGTCGGGATTGCCTCGAAGATCTTCACCGCTCATGACTGGCCTTCCTCCTGGGCCGCGCCACCGGGATTCCCTGAAAAGCCCGTTTGGCGACTCCATCTATACCAGCGGAGCCGGCCGTTACGCTGCCCGTATGAAGGGGATCATCCTGGCCGGGGGGACCGGCAGTCGGCTGTGGCCGATCACCAAGGGCGTCAGCAAGCAGCTTCTGCCGGTCTACGACAAGCCGATGATCCACTACCCGCTCGCGACCCTGATGGCAGCGGGGCTTCGCGAGATCCTGGTCATCACGACCCCGGAGGACTCCGAGTCGTTCTCCCGCCTGCTCGGTGATGGCTCGCCGTGGGGGATGACCATCCAGTACGCGGTGCAGCCCCGGCCGGAGGGCCTGGCGCAGGCGTTCCTCATCGCCGAGGACTTCCTCGCCGGAGACCAAGCCGCCCTCATCCTCGGCGACAACCTCTTCTACGGCCCTCGGCTGGGCCGCCACCTCGGCGAACTGACGGACCAGGTGGGGGCGCATGTCTTCGCCTACGAGGTGGCCAATCCGAGGGAGTACGGCGTCGTGGAGTTCGACGAATCGGGCACGGTCATCTCGGTCGAGGAGAAGCCCGAGAAGCCGAAGAGCAATTACGCCATTCCCGGCCTGTACTTCTACGACGAGACGGTCGTCGAGGTTTCCAAGACGATCACACCCAGCGCACGGGGTGAGCTCGAGATCACGTCTGTCAACGACCACTACCTCCGGGCCGGCACGCTGACCGTCACCGTGCTCGAGCGTGGCACCGCATGGCTCGACACCGGCACGTTCCGGTCTCTGCAGGACGCCGGAGAGTTCGTCCGAGTCATGGAGGACCGCACCGGCACCAAGGTGGGCTGCGTCGAGGAGATCGCGTGGCGCAATGGCTGGATCACCGATGAGGAGCTTCGGGCCCTCGCCGAGCCGCTGCTGAAGAGTGGCTACGGGGACTACCTGGCCCGGCTAGTGCAGCAGGCCTGAGCCCCGGGCGCGACGGCTGCCTCACGTGTAACGAGGTGTATCGTTGGTGTATGTCACGCACAAACATCGACATCGATGACTCCGCTGTCGAATCCGTGATGGCGCGATACCACCTCACGACCAAGCGCGACGCGGTCAACTTCGCGCTCCGCATGCTGGCGGCCGAGCCGGCCACCCTGGAACAGGCACGGGAACTGCGGGGATCAGGGTGGCAGGGCGAGCTCGAAGACATGCGAGCCGCCCGAACGCCATGATCCTCATTGACACCTCCGCGTGGATCGAGTTCCTGCGCGACACCGGAAGCGATGTCTGCAACCGCGTGGACCGACAGCTCGACGGGCCGATCGCCTCCTGCGACCCGGTGGCCATGGAGGTGCTCGCCGGCGCGCGGTCGGACGCACACCTTGCTGATCTGCGAGGGCTTCTCGCTCGAACGACGATGCTGCCCACCCTTCCGGTTCACTACGAGCAGGCCGCAGCCATCTACCGCACGGGTCGCCGCGCAGGATTGACCATTCGGCGCCTGGCCGACTGCTTGATCGCTGCAGTGGCCATCGATCACGGGGTCCCGGTCCTCCACGCGGACCGCGATTTCGACGCCATTCGCCACGTCACTCGGCTGGTCATCGGCTGACGCGGCCGGCGCGCCATGACTACCGGCGGAAGACCCGCCTCAGCTTCTGGGCGGCCCGGTAGCTCCTGCTCGACAGCACCGCTGACAGGGCGGCGGCATCCGCGGCCGCCGTGTCCGCACCGACGGCGCTCGTGGGCACCTCCGGCATGTGGATGATGCGTCCGAAGAAGCGGGTCAGTTCCCCGGCGAATCCGCGCCACGTGTAGGTGTCAAGGGCCTCCTCCAAGGCTTCCACCCGCGCCTCCCGCAGCGCCTCGTCCGACAGCAGCGCCACCAGATCGGCCGCATAGTCGTCGACGGACCAGCCCCGCGGCATGCCGCTGATCCCGGCGATCTCACGCAGCGGGCCGAAGTCCGTGAACACCGTGGGCGTGCCCAGGGACGCGGCCTCGTAGGGGACGAATCCGAAGCCCTCCGCGCTGGTCGGGTACAGGACGACCGTGGCATGGGCCAGCAGCCATGCGCGGCTCTGCGACGAGACGTGACCGACCGTGTGAATGCGTCCTCGCAGGTCAAGGTGCCGCGCGATGAGGTCGTCCTCCTGCTCCTTCGAGCTGCTGCTCTTGACGTGCAGTCCGGCGAGTACCAGGTCACAGGGCTGGCCCGCCTGCAGGGCCGCTTCCCACACCTTGATGGCGAAATCGCGGTTCTTGTGCTGGAAGTCGTTGCCCAGCACAGCCACAAAGCGCTTGCCCCCCAAGGACTTCACCAGCTCAGCGAGATCCTCGCCCGGCTCCTCAGGAGCCAGTTCCACGGAGACATGATCAAGTCCCAGCGGAAGGGCCAGCACTCGTTCGGGGTCGAGCCGCGGCACCTCCTCCAGCAGTCGTGCCGCGACGTCCGCGCTGATCGTCGTGATGCCGTCGACACTCAATGCGATCCGCCGTTGGAGTGCGCGGTAGGCGTGCCAAGCCTCCGGAGAGCCGTGGTATCGGGGGATGTCGTACGCGATCAGGTCCAGGTAGGTCGTCACCACCCGGGCGCCGAGCCGACGGGCGGCCGCGATGTTGCTGCGGCCATCGATCTGGTTCGGGTACCAGACGACGTCCGAACGCGGGGCGTCCTCCTCCGGGCCCAGCAACCGGATGCGCTCGCGATCGGCCAGGTGGGCGGCATACTCGGGCAGCTCGTCGAGGCCGACGAGGCGGATCTCGGTCACGTCCTCCTGCTCGGCCAGAGCCCCAAGCGCCGCCGTGGTGAGCACCTGGGCACCTGTCTCGAAGGGACCGAGCCAGGTCACGTCGACGGTGACCGTCAGTCGACCGGGCTTGGGGCTGTAGGCGCGCATCGCGAAGTGCCGCGAGGAACTCGGGTCGTCCGCCTCCCGCGCATCCACCTCGGCCGCGTGCCGGTGGCCTTCGGCTCGCAGCACGTCGGCGTCGGAGGTGATCCACCAGTCGTGCCACAGGCCACGCTCTGACGCGCGGCGGGCCCAGTTCTCCAGTCCGTCCTCGGCATCGGGATCGAACGCGCCGACAAGATCATCGAGATCCGCCGCGACGGCGATGAGCGCCCCGGCCGGGGCGGCCGCCCGCAGCCAGGAGCCGCTACGCGAGGGCCCCGGGACGAGCGACAGCGACGCGATCCGCGGGTCGGAGTCGATGCGCGACGTGAACTCGCCCAGCCGATCCATGGTGAGCAGGGCCGGGTCCCCGACCACGGTCAGCGTGCGCCCCTTGCGCGACCGGATGACTTCTGCCGTCACAGCGCCTCGTAGATCCGTGCGAGCTGCTGATTGAGGGATGGCGAGTAGTACGGGTCAATCGGGTACTCGGCGGTCCAGCGGCTGCGGAACAGCTCAGCCTCCGCGGGATCCGACTTCTTGCGAGCCATGGTCGCACCCTCGTGGTGAGTGAAGTGGGCGTACGGCGTCCACGCTACGCGATGGCCGGCATGGTGGGCCCGCAGGCAGAAGTCCACGTCATTAAAGTCCTTGGCGAACGCGTGGTCGAAACCGCCGATCTCGTCGAAGACCTCGGCGTCGACCAGCATGGCCGCGGCCGTGACAGCCAGGTAGTTCCGCGGGGTGAGGGTCGAACCGAAGTAGCCGGGGTCCTTGCCTGGTTTCGCGATCCAGCAATGGGTAGGGCCGCTCGGCAGCAGAACAATGCCGACGTGCTGCAGTCGTCCGTCGGGGTAGGTGAGCTTGCAGCCGACGATGCCCACGCCCTCGATCTGCCCGAGCTCGAGCATTCGGGTCACCGGATCGGGCTCGGCCACAGTCGTGTCGTCATTCAGGAGCAGCAGGTAGTCGCCGGATGCCGCAGCGCGGCCGGTGTTGATGGCGTCGGAGAAGTTGAAGGCGTCCGTCTCGTAGACGACGTGCTTCAGAACGTGCCGCTCCGGGACATCCACCTGCACGTCGGGAATCACGCCGGTCGTGACGACGACGACCTCGAGCCGCGTCTGCGACTCCCGCGCGAAGAGCGAACGGACGGCGTCGTCGACGAATCGACCCGCTCCGCTCAGGTTGGGAGTGCCGATGGTCGGGATGATCACGGACACCAACGGATCCTCGATGAGCCTCGGATGCACCTCATTGAGGCCGGGCACGCGACTGGGCGAGACCTCGCCGCCACCGAACGTGCGATCGAGGTGGTCGGCCTGCGCTCGCGCGGCAGCGTCCTGTGCCCACGGCTTCGCGTCGATGGTGAGCGCGGTCGACTCGCTCCACGCGCGCCAGTGGTAGTACGGGCGTGGCAGGTGCACGACCCGGCGAAGCCGCGGCAGCAGCCGCAGGGCCAGGTCGAAGTCCTGCCCGCCGTCCATCTCCGTGCGCAGGCCGCCCACCTCGCGCACGTCGCTGGTGCGGAACACCGTGAAGTGGCAGAGGTACATCTGGGTGAGCAGCAGTTCCGGGGAGAAGTCGGGCTTGCAGTAGAGCTCGAAGTGCTCGCCGCGACCGTTCACCTTGTCCTCGTCGGAGTACACGGCGTCCGGACGCTCTGACCCCCCGATGGCATGGGAGAACGCCTCGATGCAGCGGGCCTCCAGGACATCGTCATGATCGAGCATGCCCACGTACTCGCCGCGCGCTTCGGCGAGTGCGGCATTGAGGGCCGACGAGATACCGCCGTTCTCCTTGCTGATCACCGTGATCCGGGCGTCGTCACGGTGGGCTTCGGCGAAGGCGGCCAGGTAGTCGTTGACGTCCGTCTTCGTGGACCCGTCGTTCGCGACCACCAGCTGCCAGTTGCGTGCCTGCTGGGCCAGCACCGACTCCAGGCACTCGGTGAGGAAGCCGAGCGGCGGGTTGTAGACCGGGACGATGACGGAGATGGTCACGTCGTGGTCGGTCGACCCGGGAGCGACGGCAGCGCCCTCAGCGAGCCACGCCTTGTACTGCTTGCCGATGTTGCGCTCGTAGACCTTGCGCTTGATCCAGCGCTTGACGCGCCCGGCGCGACGCTTCGCCTTGATGAGCGGATTCGACTCCTTCATCGCGGGCTCACTCGAAGGTGACCTCGATGGGCAGCTCGACCAGTCCCTGGCCGATCTCGCCCCGCGGGCTGCGGACCGCGAACTCCACCGCGTCGTTCCAGGAGTCGAGGAGCCGCGATCCGGTGTAGTCGAAGATATCGATGTGGACGCGGTAGCGGCCCGGCAGCAGGGGGTTGTCCGGCACCGCCATGCGCACGGTGTGGTCACCCTGGATGGTTCCGAAGTCGATCCCCCAGCGATGGTTGCTGAGCATGGTGACGAGCGTCCCCGAGTCATGCTGCAGGGCCACGCGGACGTTCGGGCCGAGCACCGACTCGGGCGCCGTGATGCCGATCTGCACGGCGAAGGTGGTCCCTGTCTCGGCGTGTGAGATAGCCGTGCCTCCGGCGTCGGTCACCTGGGCGCTGACGGCCCGAACGGTCTGGTCTCCCGCCCGTACGGCCTCGTCCTCGCGGACCGCCGACACGAGCGGATTGCGGGCCGCCTCCTCGGCGTTCACCTTGCGGAGGTATGCCGCGATGGTCTCGACCGCGGGACCGTGCTGCTGCATCTGGCCGCGCTCGAGCCACGCGACCTCGTCGCACAGTCCCTCCAGCTGCCCGAGCCCATGGCTGACGACGATGATCGTCTTGCCGGCCCTTCGCAGCGAGTACAGGTGGTCGAAGCACTTGCGCTGGAACTCCTCGTCGCCGACGGCGAGCACCTCGTCGACGAGGAGAACGTCCGGCTTCATGTGCACGGCGACGGAGAAGCCCAGCCGGACGTACATGCCGCTGGAGTAGTGCTTGACGGGGTCGTTGATGAACTCGTTGAGGCCGCTGAAGTCGATGATCTCGTCGGTGACGGCGGCGATCTCCTTGCGCGACAGTCCGAGGATCGAACCGTTGAGTGCGATGTTCTCGCGGCCGGTCATGTCCGGGTGGAAGCCGGCGCCGAGCTCGATGAGGGCGGCCACGCGACCCTGCGTGGCGATCGAGCCCTCCGTGGGCCGATAGATGCCGCCGATCATCTTGAGCAGCGTGGACTTCCCCGAGCCGTTGTGCCCGATGAGGCCGTAGACCGCGCCCTGGGGAATCCGCAGGCTGACATCCCGAACCGCCCAGAAGTCCTGGGTGTTCTTCGCCTTGCCGCGAACGATGCGCTCCTTCAGCGAGTTCCGTCGATCCGCATGCCGCAGGAACCGCTTTCCGACGCCCTGGACGTCGACGGCGTACTCGTGAGTACCGGCCATCGGACTCATGGTGCCGATCCTCCGGGGCTCGCTGCGCTCACTCCTCGTCTCGTCACAGCAGCTCCCCGATGTCCTCACTGCCCCGCTCGAACGCGAGGAACCCGAGCCAGAACACCACGATGCCGCCGAGGACCAACGACGCGATCGCCCACAGCGGCGGCGCCACCAGCGAGTACATGACGTCGTGCATCCCCTGGACGTACCACGTCATCGGGTTGAGCTTGATCACCCAGCCGAGCAGCTCGTTCTGTCCCTCCACCATGCTCACCGGGTAGAGGACGGGCGTGAGGAAGTACATCGCACCGAGCACGACGGCCACGATGTACTGCACGTCGCCGTAGCGGGCGTTCAGAACCGACAGCACGAGGCCGACGCCCTGGGAGAACAGCAGCGTCCCCAGCAGGATGGGAACGGCCAGGATCCAGGTCCACCCGATGTTCCTCAGGAACAGGAACATCAGGATGAGCACCACCAGCTCGAGCAGGACCTGGACAAGCTGCACGATCGAGGCGCCGAGGATCGGCGTCCACGCGGGGAACTGGACCTTCTTGAGAAGTTCTCCGTTCGACTTCAGCTGGGTCATCGAGAGGTTGAGGATGCTCGAGAAGAGGTTCCAGGTCACGATCCCCGTGAAGAGGAACGCAGCGTAGGAGGAGCCATTGCCGTTGCCCAGGGGTGGGGCCTGGATCCGGAAGACGACGCTGAACACGGCGGCGAAGACCACGAGGGTGGCCAACGGCTGCAGCAGGGACCACGCCCAGCCCAGGACGCTCGAGCGGTATCGGGTGGCGAAGTCGCGGTTGGCGAAGGCCCAGACCAAGGCCCGACGCGAGTAGAGGTCGGTCAGCACAGGCGTCCGCCCCTCCTCCACATGATGGCGCGATCCTACCTGTCGCGCCGTCGTCCGATGTGCGTCCATTTGCCGGGCTTCGTGGTTACTCTCGGAGGGACATCAAGGAGGCACCATGTCCCGTACGACCATGCGGTCACGAGCCGGCAGGGCCCTGCTCGCCGGCGCACTCGCCCTCGGACTCGCCGCCGGCACCGCGCTCGCGGCCGGCGCGCCCGCATCCGCCGCGTCGAACGGCTTCATCGCCGTGCCGAACGGCATGGTCGGGGTCAGCGAGAACATCACGATCAACGCACCTGGTGCCAAGGGGCAGATCGTGACCATCGGTCTGCAGCTCGGGGCCACCTCGCAGACGTTGCAGACGACCATTGGCTCGAACGGGTTCGGAGCCGTGACGTGGACGCCCACCGGCGCGGGCACGTGGACCATCAACGGCCTCGGCGTGATCGCCAACCTGGGCTCGACGAGCGCATCCGTGGCACCGATGTCGACGTACACCGTGCTGCTCGCGCAGAGCGCGCTGCAGCAGTCCGCCAACAACAACCTGCTGGCCGGCGTGGTCGCACCCATCGGCACGCTGGCTCCCACGGGCACGGTGACCCTGCAGACCGGTGGCAGCGGCAATGCACTCGTCACCGCGCCGCTGACGGGGGCCTTCGGCGGAACGACGGCCACCGCAACGATCCCGTGGACGCCCACGGTCGGCGGACCCTTCGCCCTTCAGGCCACGTACAACCCGGCCTCGGGCGGGCAGGTCGGCTCCACGAGCCCGATCTCGCAGCCTGTTATCTCCGCCGGCGTGACCACGGTGTCGGTCCGGTGGCCGACCAACCTGTACGTCGGAACGCCCACGGTGCTCCAGGCGGTGCTCGGGTCGGGCATCCCGAACGGCAGCGTGGCCTTCACCTTCGACAACGTGGGCATCAGCGGCTCCATCCCGACGGTGAACGGCGTGGGCACCTTCCAGTGGACCCCGCCCACGAGCGGCGTCCACACGATCTCCGTGAGCTACTCGGGCGGCACGCCCAACTCCGCGGGCACGTTCCCGTTCAGCGGTACGGCGTCTCAGGTGGTGCAGATCCAGGGCGCGCGTCCGGCGGACAACCTCACGGTGGATCCGCCGACCCAGCCGGTCTGGAACATCGCGCAGCCCATCTCGATGACGGCGGGGTCGACGGTGACGCTGGTCGGCTCGAGTCAGTCGGGGACGCCGGTGATCTTCAGCGAGCAGGGGCCATGCGTCATCGCCGGTGCCGTCCTGACCGCGCTGAGCGCCGGCCAGTGCCAGGTGACGGCGATGTCCCCCGGCAATGCCAGCCTCACGCCCGGGAGCGAGACCTACACCATCACGGTGACCAACCCGCCCAAGCGCAAGAAGCGCTAACTCGTTTCTCCCACGTAGCGGGAGAGGTGAGCCAAAACCACGGGTTTTGGCTCACCTCTCCCGCTCGTACGTGTCGTCATCCCGCCTGGGCGAGCCCTCCGGCAGTCCAGATCCGTTTCGCGACGGCCCGCATCGAGCCGCTCGCCTCACGCCAGCCCCACCGGACCACGCCGTAACCCGCCGCACGGATTCGATCCTCGCGGCGCTTCTCCCTCATGAGCACCTCGCGGTCTGTGTACTTGAGTGCCCCGTCCGCTTCGCCGATCACCCGCAGGTGCGAGAAGAGCATGTCGACGATGCCTGCCAGCCCGTTCGCATCCGTAATCGGGGCCTGTAGTTCCGGCTCAGGCAGACCAGCCCGGATCAGCCGAAGCCTTGAGAGGGTCTCCACGGGGGTCTGGGCACCCGTCCTGACGTGCGGTAGGGCCGCAGTGAGGACGCCCGCCCCCGCCAACCTCGGCCACCTCGTGCTCAATGCGCGGAGCCGATGGACCGCGGCCGGGTCGCGCCAGGCAAGCCCGTCGAGAGTGGCCACGGCCCAATCGCCGTCACTCGCCATGGCCGTCGTCGTCGCGGCGAGGTCGCGTCCCACGACGAGCAACCCACCGACCCCTGTGACGTCCTCGTCGCCCACATCCAGGACGTGTACGACGGCCGGTGGCAATCGATCTACGGCCGAGATCCGGCGCCGCAGCGCCCTGCTGTCGCGCCCACGCGGCCGCACAAGGTGCACCGTGCCCAGGAGGCTGCGGTCGCAGGGCAGTCCCCAGGCGACCGCAGCCGAGGGGCCGAACAGGGCAACGTCGCCGGGCAGGGCGAGCAGTGTCGCCGCCGCAATCAGCCGATGGCGCTCCTCCGGTCCAGCCGCTTCGTCGAGCGTCAGCCGATCCACGTACACGCCGTGATGGAGTCGTACCCACTGCTTGTTGCGGCGCATGGTGAGCACGGAGGTCGGGTCGAGTCCCCAGCCGGCAAGGTCGCTCCGGCGGAAGGCGCCTCCTTGAGCTGCTGCGCGCTCGCGGACCAGTTGGCGGAGTTCTGCGAGCTCCTGGGACGTACGTCGATCGGGCATGGAGGAACCCTGCCGAGGCAGCCGACGTCACTCAACCGACCCTCCACAGGGACAGGTGAGCCAAAGCGTCCTCTTTTGACTCACTTGTCCCGCGTCGCGGGAGAAACGAGTTAGGCGCCGCGGCCCTTGACCTTGCGCAGGGGAGCGGTGATCTTCCAGGAGCGGGTGTTCCGCATGAAGTCCATCTCCTGCCGCAGGGCCTCGGCGGCGGCCCGGTGTGCGACGACCTGTGCCTGCAGGTCGTCCGCCCGGAGAACCACAAGGGACCGGATGCCCAGGAAGCCCTCGATCGAGTCCGACGCATCTGCCACCGTGAGCGTCACCTGTGCCGGCTCGCCCGTCTGGCCGTCGCCGAGCGGGAGCGAGATCACCGAGCCCAGGTAGACCTGCTCACTGACCGGACCACCCGGCCCGGCCGCGACGATGCGCGCCACGCCGGGCATGGAGCGCGTGGACAGCAGCACCAGGAGCGGGCCGTCGGCGGGTCGGGAGAGGCGGATGTCCACCGACCGTCCGGGCCGGATCTCGTAACCCCATGTCTGGGGAGAGCCGACGGCCCCGACGACCACCTCGTCCGCGGTCAGGAAGTCCTCCGTGCCCCGCGGCTGGCGCAGCATGGGCGTCAGGCCCTCGTCCTGCAGATGCGCGAGGTACTGGTCCGCAAAGCCACTGTCGGGCGCGGCTGACGGCACGCTCAGCATGTACTCGTGCCCGAGCTCGATCTGGGGGAACACCGGCGTCCTCGCTTCCATCCGTCGAACGGCACAGACCTCGTCCATGATGACCCTCGCGACCGAGTCCCACGTGATCGCCGGACGCGAGTCCTCCGCTATCCGCGCCTCGCGAGCGCCGCGTGCCGCGACGTTCAGTGCCTTGCTCTCGAGCACGCGCACGAAGTCGTCCACGTCGTCGCTGGCGAAGTAGTCGGCGAGCTCACCGCCCGCCTCGCGAAGGGAGGAGTTGTCGGCAACCACCGCCATGCGACCGAAGGCGAGACTCTCCGACACCGGCAGGCCCCAGCCCTCGTAGCGGGAGGGGTACACGGTGAACTCCGCATGCGCGTAGAACGAGGCCAGGTCCGCATCGCTCACGCTGCTCGAGAGCACGCTCACCTTGCCCCCGAGTCCGCCTGAGCGCACGTACGCGTCGAGGAACTCGTCGGCATGCCACCCGAGCCGCCCGATGCACACGAGGTCCGGCACGTTCTCGGCTCCTCGGTCGTCGATCAGCCGCTCCCACGCGCGCAGCGCCAGCACGTGGTTCTTCCGCGACTCGATGGTGCCGACGAACAGGGCGTAGGGGCGCGGCCACGGCTCGCGGCTCGTGTCGTACTGCTCGGGATCGAGCCCGCACGGCAGCCCGGTGACCCGGCCGGGCGGCACAGCCCAGCCGCGCTCGTCGCAGTACTCCGTGAAGTCCCGCCGGCTCGACGCCGAGATGGCGGGCACAGCGGAGCCGGTAGCCGCCACCAGGGCGAGGTACCGCTCGAACAGGCGGTTGACGGCAGCCGTATGTCCCGTCTGCAGCACAGGTGTCAGGTCGTAGAGCAGGTAGACACAGCGTGCCCCCGCCGCGTGCGCCCGTCGCGCGGCGAGCATCAGGGCGTCATTGATCCACACCGCCCCCAAGAACACGAGCGTGGTCTCCTCGTCGATGGACACCGGCTCAGCCGACCGGGCTCGCTCGAGGCAGGATCTCGACGCCTGGGCGAGGGCGCCGCGATCGGGCGCCGGATTCCGCGATCCCGCCCCCGTCCGGATCAGCAGGTCGATCTCGTGATCGGAGAGCGCGACCAGTTCGCCCCGCGAGCGGTCGAGGACGACGGGAACGGGCGGCTCATCGGAATCGAGCATTCGCGGAGCCGTCTCCGCGATCACCCGCTGAACACCCGAGACCGACTCCTGGCGCTGCAGGAACTCCACGAGGTCGGTGACGTCGAGGAGCAGCCCTGCCATGCGCACAGCGTAGGGGAGCAGGCGAGGCCCGTATCCTGCCGACGTGGCCGGACCGGGTTGGCGCTCCCGTGCTGCGGACGGGCTGATCGTCCTGGGCCTGTCCGCCTTCGCGGCGTTCTTCTCGGGTGCGCAGCGGTGGACGGGCTTCAACTCGCCGGACTCGGAGTTCTACGCCTCCTTGGCACTGTTCGGCGACGACGTCGCCGGTCGGGCGATCGATCCCGCCTACACGACCACGCGTCTGGGCTACATCGTGCCCGTCCGGGGACTCACCTCCGTCCTGGGTGCATGGACCGGCTTCGCTCTCTGGCGCTTCCTCCTGATCCTCGCCATCGTGGGTGCGCTCTACGGACTCGTCCGCCTCGCGAGCACCCGACAGCTGGCGACGCTGGTCGCCGCCGCGGGGGCGCTGAACACCGTCGTGCTCAGCTTCGTCGGCAACACGTATCTCACCGGCACCCTGATGGCCGGGGTGCTGCTCCTGATCCTGCTCGGTGCGTGGCCCGTGCTCGCGGCGCCGCGATCGACCTGGCTGCCCCCGCTCTTGTCGGGCGTCGTCGTCGCATGGCTGGTGATGGTCAACCCGTACGGCGGGCTGCTCGGCCTGTCCCTGTGGTTCGGGCTGAGGACGTACCTGCTGGTGACGGAGCCGGACGGTCGCTGGCGCAGCCTGGGGCGTGATGCAGCGATGGCGGTCGGCGGCTTCGCGCTGACCACCGGCGCGTTCCTGCTGGCTGGCACCTGGGTCTTCCCCGGACGGTCCTGGCTGGGCACCTACCTCGATTGGAACGCGCGCCTGGACTACTCGGTGTTCGTGGGCGACGAGGCGGTCTGGCAGCGCGACATCGCCCTGCTCGTGCCTGCGGTGGCTGTGCTCATTGCCGCCACCGCCACGCTCCTCGCGCGGGATCGACGAGCGGCGGTGGCAGGCCTCGTCGTTGCCGTCCTCAACGGCGTGTTCACCTTCGGCTACCTGCGACTCGTCCCAGGTCCATGGCTGGAGGCACCGACCTATGTGGCACTGCTCTGGCCGGGAGCCCTGGCCGGCGTGGCGCTGTCGTTCGCAGCCATCGTCGGCAGCCGAACCCTGGGGTGGCTCGGGTGGGTCCTCGGCGTCGCGGCGCTACCGTTCGCGCTGTGGGCCGGGCGATGGGACCAGGACGTGTCGGGAGGCGCCGGGCTGCTCGTCGCTGGCGTCGTCCTGCTGCTCTTCGTCGTCACGGCCCTCGCCTGGAGGCGCGCCCCCGAGCGCTGGCTGAGCGGTGCCCTGGTCGTCGTGGCGCTGGGGGCACTCACGATCGGCGCCCAGGTGCTGCAGAACGGACGTGGCCTGCTGGGCATCTACGGTCAGTTCCCCTTCCGGGCCGCTTATGTCGACTTCCAGGTCGAGGAGCTGATGCGGTCCAAGGTCGCTGCCGAGGAGTTCGTGCTCGATCACACGACGCCCGCCGATGTCGTTGGCGTCTGGACGGATGCGGACCGGCTGACGTCAGGGATCGCGGCCATGCAGCTGTGGAGCAACTACAACGCCGTGGGCTATCACGCCACGCTGACGCCCGAGGAGGCCACGCAGTTGGAGCAGCGGCGCCCGACCGCCGTCGCGATGTACGCCCCCACCCGCGATCAGGTCTACGCCTTCTGGCAGTCCCTGCCACCGCAGGCGCGTGCCTCGGTGCCGGACTGCACGACGGTGCCGTTCCTCGGCATCGGCTCGCCCGACGCCCACATCTGCGTCACGCACCTGTCCTGGTGACCCCCCGCCCGTCTGTCTTGAGGTTTGCGGTCGCGCGACACGGCGTGTCGCGCCCGCAACCTCAAGACAGACGGGGAGCGGTTCAGGCGAGGTTGCGGAGCAGTCGTGGGGGGCGCAGTTCCGCAGCCGTGTCCGGGGTGGCCATGCTGGCCAGCCGGCGCAGGTCCCGCAGCCGTGCCGTCGTCCTCGGCAGACTGGCCACCCCGGCCCGTGCGCGCCCGACAAGCGACTTCCCCTGCTCGCCGCGGTCGAGGCCGACCTCCTGCGCGTGCGAGACCCGGTAGTCGATCACGCACTCGTCGTCGAGGCGCAGCTCCTCCCGTGAGGCCGCGACGAGGCTCCACCAGCGATCGTGCAGCCACCCCGGCGGGATCGGCACGTCCGCGAACGACACGGGGCGGACGGCACTCGCGCCGCCGGTGACCAGCGAGTACCGCAGCACCGAGCGCATCCGCTCCGCCGCCGTCGCGGAGTTCCAGTCGACGGGCACGGGAAAGACATCACGCAGGGTTCCCCCTGTGGCCTCGCCCACCTCGTTCACCAGCCGGCCGTTCGAGGCGATCATCGACTCCTCGCGCCACGTCTCGAGCAGGCCGACCTGGTGGCCGATCCGGTTGGGGTGCCACACGTCATCATGGTCGCCGAGCACCGCGACGTCGTAGGAGCGGACCTCGTCGAGGCCCTGGCGGAAGTTGTGGGCGATCCGCGTCGATCGGTCCTCCGTCTTCGCGGTCGATTCGACGATCCGCACGCTCGCGCCCAGGACGCGGTAGATGACATCGCGCGTGCCGTCGACCGACCGGTCGTCGACGATCACCACCGTCTCCGGCTGCCGGGTCTGACGGACGACGCTCTCCAGCGTGTCACCGATCCATCGCTGGGAGTTGCTCGTGACGAGCACAGCGGCGACCCGCGTCATCACCTTCCCCTACTGGCGCCGCGCCGCGAGTCGTTGGATCAACGCCTCATAGTCATCGGTCACGGCATCCCACTGGTAGGCATCCTGCACCCGCTGGCGGCCGAGGGTGCGAAGTTCATCAAGCCGTGACCCGGTCCTTCCACCGGCGATCTCATCGAGGATCGCGGTGAGCGCGTCCGCATCGGCCCAGAAGTAGGCCTGCCCCGCCGTCACCTCGCGGTTGAACTCGACATCGAAGGCGAGCACGGGAGCACCCGCTCCCATGGCGCGCAGGAGCGAGGGATTCGTTCCTCCGACGGAGTGGCCGTGGATGTACGTCAGCGCATTCGCATACAGCTGGTCCAGCAGCTGCTGGTCGTAGATGCCGCCCAGGAACCGGATGCGCGGGTCCTGACGCGCTGCCGCATGAACCTTCTCCACGTACCAGTCCGAGTACGGCGCACTCCCGACGACGACCAGCGGCCGCGACTCCGTGCTCTCGCGGTAGGCATGCACAGCGTCGAGCACATGGTTCTCGGGCTCGAACCGCGCCACGATGAGGTGGTAGTCACGCGGCACAAGGCCCAGTTCTCCGAGGCGGTCCGATCCCGGATCGATGATCTCCGCGCCGTACGGGATCACGACGCACTCGCGTCCGTACTGCGCCCGAACGTGATCGGCGATGGCCTGCGCATCGGCGATGACCTCCGTGCCCCACTGCACGGAGGCGCGTTCGGCCCACCGGTAGTACGTCGCCCCGGCACCCCGCCACTTCTCGCGCTTCGACTCCAGTCCGTCCAGGTGGATCGCGGTGGGGATCCGCGCCAGGGACAGCGGCTTGAGCAGCGGGGCGTTGCCCGCGTTCAGGAGCAGCACCACGTCAGGGTGGTCCTTGATGATCGCGTGAGCCGTGCTCAGGGCCGTGTGCGAGAGAGTCTCCGCCATGCGATGGCGGACCGCCGGAAGGTTCACCAAGGCCATGCCCTCATAGGTGCGAAGGCGCTGGCCCGGGTTGCGGCAGTACACCGTGACGTCGTATCCCCGCGCCGCGAGGCGCTTGCCGATCTCCTCCACGGCCGTCTCGAAGCCACCATAGAGAGCGGGCACCCCTCGGGTGCCCATCAAGGTGACCTTCACGCCGCAACCGTACCCATGTCGACTGGTAGCCTCCCCGCCGTGGAGGTCACGCCGCGCGGCATCGAGGGCGTCTGGGAGTTCACCCCGATCGTCCGGCCCGACGACCGCGGCGTCTTCCTCGAGTCGTTCAAGGCATCCGCCTTCGAGGAGGCCACCGGCCACCCCTTCGACCTGCAGCAGATGAACATCTCCGTCTCGCGGGCGGGGACGGTTCGCGGGGTCCACTTCGCCGAGGTCCCTCCTGGGCAGGCCAAGTATGTGCAGTGCTTCGAGGGTCGGATCCTCGACGTCGTCGTGGACATCCGCGTCGGCTCGCCCACGTTCGGCCAATGGGATGCCATCGAGCTGTCCTCCGAGATCCGCAACGGCCTCTATATCGCCGAGGGCCTCGGGCATGCGTTCTGTGCGCTCACGGACTCCGCAACGGTCGGCTATCTGTGCTCGGAGCCGTACGCCCCGACGCGTGAGCACGGGATCACGCCCGTCGATCCCGAACTCGACCTGCCGTGGCCGGACATGGAACTGCTGCTGTCACCGAAGGACGAGGCCGCACCGACGCTCGCGCAGGCCCGCCAGAACGGACTGCTCCCGACCTACCAGGACTGCCGCGACTTCATCGACGAGCTCCGATCGCTGGGATGACGGTCACCCCGACACGGTCGCCGCGGCACGGGTCTTCGCCCCGCGTCTGAGCCACGGGATCGGGACCGCCTGCAGTGCCCCGACGACGGCGAGACCGACGAACACCGCCGTGTACGACCCCGTGCCCTGCACGATCGCGCCGCAGACGATGGGCCCGATCGCCCCGAACAGGTAGGTGACGGTGAAGACGACGGCGGTGAGCCGTGCCGCGTCGAGCGGATCACGCGCCGTCATCGGAATGAGCGCGAGGCCGGCCGTGAAGCCGGCGGCCAGGGACAGGGCGTAGGCCACCAGCGCCACCAGCGCCGCTGGCGTCGGTCCGAGGGCGAGGATGAGCAGCGACGCGACGCCGACCACGACCACGGTCGCCAGGAGCAGACGGGGCCGCTGGGTACGGTGGATGGCCGATGGCACCGTCAGCGCGGCGAGGATCTGGACGCCGCTGAACAGCCCGAACGCCAGGCCGGCCTGAGACGGCGTGAGGCCCCGGTCGACCAGGGAGGGCGCCAGCCATGCGACGGAGCTGTAGAACACGATCGAGTTGATGGCCACCCACGCTGTGAGCGCCCATGCGATGGGATCCCGCCACGGCAGCTCCGCCACCCGCAGGCGCATGCCGCCCGTCACCGGCGAGCGGAACGGGCGCTCGTAGATCGTCCATGCCACCCAGCCGATCACGGCGGGGATGGCCCAGAAGGCGAGCGCGCGCTCCCAGGAGCCGAGGAGTTCTGCCAGGGGCACGGTCAGCGCGGCTGCGGCGGCCGCGCCGACGAACATCGCGGTCGTCCAGGCACTGGTCGCCACCCCGATCCGGTCGGGCGCCTGCCCCCGGATGATGCCGGGCACCAGGCCCGCCCCCAGCGCGATACCGATACCGGCGAGGACGACGGAGACGGGGAGCACCCACGGTTCGGCTGCCCACAGACGCATCCCCATTGCCACCACCAGCAGGGCCAGCGCAACCCAGACCACGCGGGTGGCTCCGAAGCGTGCCGCGGTGATGGGCGCCAGGATCGCGAAGGCGCCCATGCACAGAACGGGGATCGTCGTGAGCGCACCGAGCATCACCTCGCTGGCCCCGGTGGCCGCCTGCACCTCGTGCAGCACGGTCGGAAGGCTGGTCAGCGCATCACGGAGGTTGACGGCCACGAGCGCGATGACCACATAGAAGGTGGCCATGGATCGCTGTGGGGCCGACGTCATGCCCCCATCCAACTACCCGGGCTACTTCAGGGGGATGCCGACGCCAAGGCTGATCCCGGGGTAGGCCGTGCGGTCCACCGTCATGCGCAGCCCGGTCTTGACGGCACTGGCCCACCAGGCGAGCGCCATCTGCTGGAGGGCGTACTCCTCCTTGCCGAGGCGGTAGGACTCCTCGGTGTTGCCCTCGGCGTACATGTGCCCGTCCTTCCACCGAAGCTGCAGCGCGCGGGCATCCCGGGCGTGCGCCGCCAGGAACGCAGCCGCATTGGTGTCGGGTGCCGCGTAGGCATTGGCGAAGGCATCCACGCCGACGAACGTGGCCGGTCGGCGCACACCCCAGCTGACGCCCATCGGGTAGTAGATCTGGCCGCCCGGCTGGTACACGGTGCCGCCCGGAGCGGCGTACGGCGGCGACGGGAACTGCACCACGGCGAGGGCGCGGTAGACGATGTCCGCGTTCATGAACAGGGCCTCGGGCACCGGCTGGCCGGCCGTGCGCAAGAGGCTCGCCGCCCACCAGAGGTGCTCGACGTTCTGCACGTAGTCGGGGTTGACGATGCCGTGGTTGATGACGGTGCCATCCTCGTTCGCGTTCGTACCCGGCAGTCGGATGTCCGGCCGCACGCCGTTGAACGTCTGCTCGCGGTGTAGGTCACCAGGACGGGAGAAGGCCGCAATGGCCATGGCGATGAGGGCGTCCCGCCACTTCGCGTAGTGGGGGCTGTTGGGCATCATGGCCATCGCGAGCGCCGGCGCCAGCAGGTCCCACGACACCTCGTCCGCCTGCGAGTCACCCGGGGTCAGGTCCTTGCCCAGGCGGGTGCGGTGGTAGCGCGGACCGCGTGCGGATGCGTACTCGGCCTCGCTCGACACCATGGCCGCCACCATCGCCCGCTCGGGCTTGGTGAGGTTGGGCCACAGCATCCACGCCGCCTGGCCGACGGACACCGCCCACAGCGCCGACTGCCACGTGTTGCCCCAGCCACCCGGCGTGACGGCACCGTGCTCGCAGGCCAGTGACCGGATATGCCACCGCGCGTAGTCGATGAGCTGCTTGCGGGAGATGTTGTTGATGGTCGTCCACTGCGAGGTCGTCACGGCAATCGCTGCGGCGAGCGCGGAGTTGGCTGATCGGCGAACCGACTCCTCCAGCGTGCGGTGGGTGCTGAGCGGGTCGTAGTAGGGCACGTCCACCCGCGAGCGCAGGCGGTTGGTGAGGTCGTTGGTGACGACATACCGCAAGCCGTCCTGCAGGGTGCCCAGCGTCTCCTGCATCCCGTCGATGGACCGATTGCCCTTGGGCGAGTCGGCCGTCTTGACCTGCCGAGCGAGTCGCTTGCCCACCCGCTGACCCTCGTACGTCGCCGAGGGGCAGTAGCCGTTGGCGGTCGCCTGGGTGCCGACGAGAGCGGTCTCGTCCGGATTGAGCCCGTGCAGCTGCTTCGTGGTCGGTCGTAGGCGTCCCAGTCCACCGCTCAGGACCCAGGTGCGGCGGTCCTGCACGACGCCCGGCTCATCGCGTCCGTCCCTGTCCCAGTCGCCGACGATGGGGAGGTCCCCGTAGGAGCCGAACGCGAACTGCAGCACCGCGGTCTGGGTGGGCGCGTCGTAGGCGACGGTGATGGTGCGGTCGACCTGGGGCTTCGCCGTGACCCCTGTCATGCGCAGGTACCACTCGCCGGACCGGGCGACGCCCAGGTCCGCCCTACCGTCGCCGTCCCAATCGCCCACCACCGGTGTGTCGCCAGGGCGACCGAACATGATGGGCGCCGCCTGGCTGCCGTCCGCGTTCTGCCAGAGCCACTCGCCGTTCCGGAACACGCCGACCTCGGCCTTGCCATCGCCGTCGATGTCCCCCGCCACGGGTACGTCGGCAGGGTCGCCCCCGAAGGTGGTCTTCGACTCCCATTGGGGGGAATTGGCCGCCGCGTTGGTGATGAACCACTGGCCCGCGTCGTAGCGTCCCGGCGTCGCAACGCCGTCGCCGTTCCAGTCCGCCAGCAGCGGCACGCCCGAGCCGGCGGGCAGATGCACCTCCGTGCCGACGCGGCGACGCGAGCCGACGCCCCACACGACCCATACTCCCGTCGCCGTGGACGCGGCCGCGGGGACGGACAACGGCAGGACGTCGCCACGAGACCACCGGGAGGGCACGTCCGGCAACGTCGGCAGGGTGGGTGCCGGACGCGGACGGGGCTGTCCGTCCGGACCCTTCGTTGCCGCAGCCGTGGTCCCCGGAGCCGCCGCCAGACCAGCAGCGACCACCGCCACCGCCGTCGCCGCCGAGAGCAGCGCGCGGCTGGCCGTGCGTCGACCCCGGCGCCGTGGATGCGTCACGGGCTGCACTCCGGGCACAGGTCGTTGGGCGGCATCGGGACTTTGACGGCGATGACGCGCTGATCGTTCCGACCGGCCACGTACGCGTCGAACAGCTCGCCGGTGCTGGGCCGGAACCACAGCGCCGCCAGGTTCAGCGTCGGATTGGTCTGCAGGGTGAGGTCGACGTAGCCGAGCGCCCTCGTGTCGTAGGGGAACTCCGGCAACCCCTTGTAGAACGTCTGGTCGATCTTCGACAGGACGCCGTGGAGCGACATGACCCACAGGTTCGGCAGGGTGCCGGCGCCGTCCCACAGGAGGGTCGCGCGATCCGGGTACGGGAGGGCCGCCTCCTGGGCACGGATGATCGCCTCACCCACGAGTGAGTCCCGGCCTCGCGTGCGGTCTGCTCCCGCCTGCACGCCCGCCGCGGGCGCCCCACCGTCCTCGAAGGTGGTCAGGACGCCGGCGTAGCCGAAGAGGCCGGCGACGATGACGACCGCCGTCGCCACGGCGAGCCCCCGGGTCATGCGGGGCTGCCGATCGACCGCGCGCATGACGACGACGGCGACCAGCGCTGCGAGCAGGGGGGCGAGGGACATCACCATGGCATCCAGCGGCTTGAGGATGTAGTAGGCCTGCAGCCGGCTGATGCCCGCCGTGTCGACGGGTCCGAGGAAGATCAGGGCGACGGCGCCGAACCCGAGCGTGGGGCCCAGCAGGGCGACCGCGAGCGGCCAGCGCCGCATCCGGATGAGCAGCGCAGCGACGAGCACGACGATGATCGGAGCCAGCAGCGCGATGCCCAGGGGGAAGGGCACCATGCCGGTGCTCACGGCACCGAGGTCCGATGTCAGATCGGCTCCGCCCTGCCCCGGCTCGACGCCGAGGATGGCCGCGGTCTGCGTCACAGCGAGCACCGCACCAACCGCCGCCACCGCGGCGAGCCACGCGGCGCCCACCCACCACCGGAACCGGATCAGCGCGTAGGCAACGACCACGCCCGACGGGACCAGACCCAGCACCAGCGGTGTCCACAGTCCGATCACCGCGATGGCCGCCAACGGCACCAGGAACCAGCCCAGGACGCGGGCCGACCGGAGCGACCGCGCGCTCAGGTACGCCGCGGTGATGACCACCGTCACGCCGAGCACGAAGTTCGTGAAGCCGGCGTTGAACAGGTAGGCCGGCGTGCCGAGCAGCGCGAAGAGCGCGAACAGGCCCACCGCAAGCGGCCGGGCCCACCGCTCCCGGTCGCGCCCGCCGATTCGGGCGGCGAGGTCACCCGCCACCCAGGCCAGGGCGACCATGCACGTGGCGAAGGTGATGGCGCTCCACTGGACGTACGGCCACAGCAGCTCGGGCCGGGTGAGCAGGGGGGACACCGGTCGCCAGGCGAGCTCGAGGAGGGCCCAGGTCGTCGAGTGGAGGGACGGGTACCACTGGTTCCAGGCGACCGAGCCGTCGATCGTCGGCCACGTCGTGCTGGCCGCCTCGTAGGTGTTGGCGAACGTGGTGAAGTGCGCGTGGTTGTCCCACCCGCTGAAGAAGAGGTTGCTGACGATCTGCGTGGTGGATGCGCCGACGTACGCGGCCATCAGCCACCACGCGCTCGCGGCCCCGAGGACGAGGGCGATCCCGTCGCTGAGCGACGGTCGGGGGATGCGCGTGTCCCTCAGTGCGGGGATCAGCCGCAGCGCAAGGACGGCGGCGAGCAGGATCGTGACGAGCAGCCGAGCGCTGGTGCTCGTGACCGGCGTCGCGCCCGCCCGCGGAAACACGACCGCCACGATGCCGAGCACCACGAGCCCGGAGACGACGGCCCGCTCCGTGAGGCTGCGCCCCCACGGGGGCAGCAGGACGAGGAGCACGGCCGTTGCGATGAGTCCCACCGGCGGTGCCGTCCAGACGGCCACGACCGTGAGGGCCGTGGCCACTGCCAGGGCCCCGAGGTGGCCGCGGGTCGTGGTCATGGGCGGAAGCCGATCGACACGTCGACGGGGGCCGACTGCACGGCGCTCACCGTGGCCGTCGAACCGCTCACCTGCTGGCCGTCCTGCGGTACCGGCGTCCACCCGGACGGCGCGGTCACCTGGACGGTCAGGGTCGAGGGCGTCCAAAGCGACTGCGGCAATGCGCGCAGCTGGTAGTCGAGGCGGCCGAGGCCGGCGCTCCCGAAGGTCCCCGCAGGGAGGTCGTAGGAGACCGTGACCGCGTTCTGCCCGCCCGGTGCCGTCCATCCCACGATTCGGATCATCTTGTGTCCGAACCCGTCATCGACCCAGCCGCGCCCGAGCTGCGGATGATTCTTGAACGGACGGACGGCGAATCCCGTCGGATAGCCGGCGCTGTAGCCGGTCGCGGCGTCAGGGACGTACATGATGTAGGCGGCCTTCAGCCAGGTGGTCTCGTAGCCGATGCGGCCGAACGTCCCCTCCGCGGGCCGGTCCGGAGGCGTGGCATTGGTGACGGTCATCTGCTGGGTGACCTTTGCCGACCCGTCGTCGTTGAGCTGCACGGTCACCAGGACATTGCGCTGCTGGAAGACGTCCACCTTGCTCTGATTGCCGTTCTGCGTGTACAGCGCCGACCAGTCGCCCGTGCCGGGGTCGTCGACGATGCCCGCGGCACCGGCGTCCACGGCGAGCTTCTCCAGCTGCGGGCTGCGCATCCAGGCCTGGAAGTGCCGCCCCGGAGCCGTGCTGGCGACCGCCTGCGCGGCGGAGACGAGGTCATCGCCGGAGAGCAGCCGCTCCAGCAGGATGTTCAGGAGGTCTTGGTTCGCCTGCTGCCGCTCGGCCGCCCCCTCCTGGCCGAACTGCGCGTAGGCGTCGATGAGCAGGATCTGGCCGAGTCGCTCCCCATCGACCACGCCGTACACCGGCGATTCGACCGGACCGGTGGCGTCCAGCATCGCCGCGATCGCCGTGAGGTCGATGGTGATGACGCCATCCACGGGTGGGTAGTTGCCCCCCACCCACGCCTCGGCCATCTCCTTGCCAGAGAACAGCAGGTTCGGGTGGGTGTTCGTGACGACGAACGGGGCGTTTCGGGGATTCGTCGCGAAGAACGGGTTGCCACCCGGCCCCCACCAGGTCACGGGTGCGTTGAGTGGTGGGAACAGCTGCGTGCTCGTCGGGCCCTTGATGGGGATCGAGATGCGGCCCTGGTTGAACTCCACGAGGACCAGCGTCAGGGGCGCACCACCGGCGGCACGCATCTCGGCCTGGTTGCCGATGGCGATCAGGTAGCGCCGCACGCCGTTGGCGCCGAGCGCGTCGGGCAGCTCCGGCGCGATCCCCTCGATCGACTCGACGGCCTGCTGGACCGGTGCCATCTCCTTCAGGGCCTTGTTGCGGACCATGTCGAGCAGGCGCGCCCACGCTGCCTCCGCCTGGATCGACGTCAGCGTGGTGTTCGCCGAATGCAGCTGGTTGCTGGCGACGGTGACACGATCGGGCAGGTCCTTGAGCATGGCCAGGTCGATCCCCCCGTCGTGGAAGATCTTCGGCCCCCCGCCCTTGCCGGAGAGATCGGCGTACAGCCCGAGCAGTCCCCCCGTGGCGTCGGTGATGTCGCTGGCGCTCGTCACCACGCGCTTCCAGTTGTCCACGGCGGTCGCGACACCGGGGATCCGGCCCAGGAGCTCCAGGTGCAGAACGTCGACGGAGCGGTCGAGCTGCTGCGTCGAGGTCTGGGCGGCCTCGTACTCGGCCTGTGCCTGAGGATACTCGCCGGCCTGGAGGCCAGCGGCCGCCTGGCTGAGGTGGTTCTGCAGCCCGTAGCCCCCGTAGGCGAGGCTGCCGAGGGCGTAGAGGAGACCGGCCTGCAGCCAGAAGACGAAGCCGCCCACGACGACGATGAAAAGGCCGCCCAGGATGAGTCGTGGGCGGCTCACAGTCACTTGGTGAGTATAGGTTCCGGATCGCCGCTAGCCGTTTTCTCGACCAGCGTCAGTAGGCACCGTCGCCCATGAGGACCGCCTTCACGGTCTTCGCCACAATGACGAGGTCGAGCGCCGGAGACCAGTTCTCGACGTAGTCGAGATCGAGGCGCATGCGCTCCTCCCAATCCGTCTCCTTGCGTCCCGATACCTGCCAGAGGCCCGTGAGTCCGGGCTTCGTGAGGTGGCGGCGGTGGTCGGCGTCGCCGAGCAGGGGCATCTCGTCGACGAGCACCGGCCGCGGGCCCACCAGGGACATCGTGCCCGCGATGACCGCGACGACCTGCGGCATCTCGTCGATGCTCCACCGGCGCAGGACCCGTCCGACCGGCGTGATCCGCGGATCCTGCTTGTAGCGATCGAGGATGAGAGCGTCGGGGGCGCCGATGATCTCGTGCCGATGCTTGTCCGAGCCGACGTACATCGTCCGGATCTTGGCCACCTTGATGATCTGACCGCCCCGGCCGATGCGCTCCTGGAAGTACAGGACGGGACCGCGGCTGCTCACCTTGACGGCGATCGCAGCGACGACCATGAACGGCAGGAACAGCACGAACAACAAGGAGCCGAAGACGATGTCGAGGGTCCGCTTGATGGCCCGCTTCGGCCCGGTCAGGTGCGGCTCGTCGAGGTGCAGCAGCGGGAGATCAGCGGCCATGCGCATGGTGACCCGAGGTCCGGCGATGTCCCCGACGGTGGGTGCCACGAGCAGGTCGATCCGTGGACCCTCGAGGCGCCAGGCGAGCCGCTGCACCACGGTGTGACCCAGTGCCGGTGAGCCGGCCACCGCCACGGTGTCGGCGTCCTCGAGGGAGATGCGCGTCATGACCTCGTCGAGCCACGCATCCAGCTGAGGCTCGGTGAGGTCGGCCGCGGGCTCATCGATGACGTCGACGACGGCGAACCCGGCCACCGGATCGCGGTCGAGGAGGTCGGTGATCTCGACGCTGGACGGCCCGCTGCCGACCACGACTGTTCGGTGGAGGAAGTGGCCGTAGCGGCGCTCGTGACGGAGCCATGCCCGCAGGGCCCAGCGGACGGCGAGCAGCAGCACGAAACCCACGAGGAAGGTGATCAGGACGAAGCCGCGGGAGAGATCGAGCTTGAGGGCGAAGGCCACGATGGCGACCGCGCCGAAGACGACGGCCGTCGCGCCGACGACGCGCTTGAACTCCTCGGAGCCCACGCCGAGGATCCGGGTGTCGTAGGCCCCCCGCATCACGAGCACCACCATCCAGGCGGCGACGATGATGATGACGAAAGAGAGGTAGGTCGGGTCGTTCAGCTCGACGGAGTACGGAATCGCCCAGCGCAGCACGAATCCGGTGGCACCGGCGACGATCACGACCAGCAGGTCGAGGAAGAAGGCACGCATCGCGTACACCCGCAGCGGGTCACGTCGCAGGTGCGGCCGATCGCGGTGGGAATGGGCCTCGGCCCAGCCGATGCGGGCCGGGGTCCGCAGGGGGATGGTGTGGTGCTCCGCCTCGTGCCGGCCCTCCGGCCCTGTCGCCGGGGTCGGTTCGGATGCCGCCTTGCCCTCATCGAGCGACACGCGTCACCTCCCCGGTACGCAGCAGACAGCCCACGGTAGCAGCGCGAACCTGAGGTTCCGCCCGTGCCGCGTCTCGCTTGCCCGATCGTTACCTTGGCGCGACCTGCCCGATATCCGGGTTGTCGTCCCCGCGTGGCCTACTGGAAGTAGAACCGGACCGGGACCTCGGTCACGGTGATCTGCGAGCCGGCCTCGACCTCCTGGCAGTTCGCCAGCGGGTCGCAGACCAGGCGGGCGCCGTCCGGAACCGTGTAGGGGGTGTCACCCTTCTCGGCCCACGCGACCACCCAGTTCGTGCCGTCCTTGGAGAAGTTGCAGGTCACCGTGCCGGACGCATCGTCGGTGCACCCGTCGTAGGACGCTCCCAGCACCCAGTTCTCCAGGGCGAAGAAGCCCTGCTCAGCATCGGAGCCCGGGTACGCCTGGATGCCGCGCACGGCGCCGGTGTTGCCGCCGGGTCGCTGCGTCCAGATGTACCAGTAGGAGCGACCGACGTCGTAGCGGAGGTCGTCGATGTAGGTGCGCACCACGAAGCCGGCGGCCCGGGCACCGGTGATGTCCTGTCCCGCGATGTCGCCGGGGCCGGCGATGCCGTAATTGAGCTCGGTGTCCCAGAGGGGGAGGTCCGGCGCACCGGCGGCCTTGAGGAAGTCGCGCGTCTTCTGGATGGCCGCGCCCCGCGCCGTCGGGTCGCCGTCACCCGCCGGGTAGGTGTGGATGGCGATCACATCGACCGGCCAGCCCTGCTCGCCGAGCGCCTTCAGGTACGCCGGGAAGAACTTGTCGAACGCGGCGGTGAGGCGGGTGGTCGGCGAGGCCGACACGACGAGTGCCTCCGGGTCGATCGACTTGATGATGTCGTAGGCGCGCTTGGTCAGCTCGGCCATCTGCTCGGGAGTGCCGTTCCAGAAGTTCTTGAGGTTGGCCTCGTTCCAGATCTGGTAGGCGGAGATGCGGCCCTTGTACCGGGTGGCCACCTCGGTGACCCAGGAGTCCCAGGCCTTCATGTCCTTGGGCGCGCTGGCAGCGCCGGGCTGCGGGTAGTCGGTGTCGTTGACCGTCTTGGCGTTCCACTTGGGCGTCGTGCCCAGCACCATGAGCACATCGCTCATGCCCTTGGACTGGGCATTCTCGAGCGCGCCCTCGAGGTTGTCCCACTTGTAGACGCCGGGCTCGACCTCGATCTGCGACCAAGCCGTGCCGTTGTCCCACAGCCGCAGGGCGCCGAACGGCGCGGACGGCCAGTTGCCGGCCTCCTCGCCTTCGACGTGCATCCCGACCAGGGACGCCGGCACACCGTTCGGGTCCGGCGCCGAGGAGCCGGTTGGGGCAGCCGACTGCGTCGGACCCGTTTCACCGCCCCCGGAGGAGCAGCCGGCCGCCAAGGCGGTCACCGCCACGAGAGCCGTGGCAGTCACGATCAGCTGGCGGGCGGGTTTCCGAACCATTCGGGCATGCTTCCAATCGTCACCTGCGACCCGGGCGCCACGGGGACGCACGTGTTCGTGGCGTCGCACATGACAGTCGCATTGTCGGGCACCGTAAAGGTACCTGAGCCGCTGTCAGCCCAAGCGACCACCTTCGGGTTGACGTTGTCGCCCATCTGGCAGACGTTGGGCGTGCCCTCGGTGCAGGAGTAGAAGCTGCCGCTCAGCCAGTTGCGGGCCGTCTCATAGCCCAGGGCGCCGTAGGTGCCTGAGTACATCTGGATGCCGACGAGGTTCGAGTTGTTGTACCAGTAGTACCAGTACGCGCGCTGGATGCCGTAGAGCATGTCGTCGAGGTACGTGGCTGCGACGTACGCGGAGGCGGTCGGTCCGTCGATCACGACCCGCGGCCGGCTGCTGCCCGGGCCGGCGATGCCGTAGTTGATCTCGGTGTCCCACAGCGCCTTGCTCGCCGGGACCTTGCCCTTCTTCATGTCCGACTGCACCTGCTTGATGTACTGCACGCGGCTCGCGGGCGTGCCGCTCGCCTCCGGGTACAGGTGCACGGACATCACGTCGATGGGCCACTTGACCTTCTTGAGCTCCTTCAGGTACTTCGGGAAGAACTTCTTGTAGGCGCTCTGCAGGCGGACCGTCGTGCTCGCCGCGACGACCTTGGCGGTCGGGTCGTACTTGCGGATGATCTTGTACGCGGCCTGCGTGAGCTGCGCCATCTGCTTCGGCGTGCCCTGCCAGAACGTGGTCAGGTTCGCCTCGTTCCAGATCTGGTAGGCGTCGATCGAGTTGCCGTAACGCTTGACGACCGCCGTGACCCAGTTCTTCCAGTACTTGATGTTCTTGGGCATGGACGCCGCACCCTTGTTGGGGTAGGTGCCCTGCTTGGTGTTGGAGGCGGCCCACTTGGGGGTCGAGCCGAGGACGTAGAGGATCTGCAGGTTCTGGGCGTTCGCGTTGGCGATCGCGGCATCGAGGCCGTTCCACCAGTACTTGCCGTTCGCCTGGTTGACCTGGCCCCAGGCCACCCCGGAGTCCCAGAGGCGGACGGTGCCGTCATTGACGGTGGTCTGCTCCCCCTGGGAGATCTGCGGGATGTGCATGCCGAATGCCAGGTCGTCGATCGGACCACCCGTGACGGCATGGGCCGGGGCGGTGGCCGTGAGGCCGGTGACGGCGATGGCGACGCTGAGGACGGCAGCGATCAGGGCTCGACGCATCGGGGAAGGCCTTCCAGAAGGGGGCAGGTCGGCCTCGACCATAGCCCACCCCGCCGGAATTTCCGACTACCGACGCGGACGGTGCCGGCTATCGCCGGCGCAGGACGTACAGGCTCTGGCCGTCCGTCTCCCGGCCGTACTCGAAGCGGTCGACCGCCAGTCGGACGCCGTTCACGTGGTCCTCGAAGTGCCAGCGGGCGAAGCGTGTGCAGTGCAGCCGCCCCTTCCACTCCAGGGGGCCGTACCCCTCGGGATTCTCCTCCCAGCCCGGCACGTCCTCTTCCACGAAGCAGGTCACGAAGGCCCTGCCGCCGGGCGCCAGGGCCTCGTGGATGAGCTTCAGGTAGGCCGGGGTGTCCTCGTCGTTCATGTGGGAGAAGACGGAGTAGGCGTAGAAGACGTCCACGCTGCCTGGCTCGGTGGCCAGGGTGCGCTCGGGGGTGCCGTCCGGGTTGTAGCGCTCATTGCTCACGTCGACGCAGGTGAACCGGAAGCCCGGGCCCGCGAGGTTCTGGTTCGCCCAGTCGATGAGCTCCTGCTGGACGTCCACGCCGTGGTAGTCGGCAATGCGCCCACCGTCGTCGGCGAACCGCTCGCGGACGCCGACCGCGAGGCGCCCGGCGCCGCACCCCCAGTCGAGGAGGCGCGAGTCCTTGGTGAGGCCGCAGTACTTCTCCAGCCGCTTCACGTCCTGGACGGCGGTCTTGATAAAGGCCGCGTCGTTCTTGAAGTGCTTGCCGCCCATGCGGTACTTGCCGGGGGGCAGGGCGCCGGCCTTCTTCTTCTTGGAGAACATGGCCGAAGCCTACGGGGCCCCGGCCCTCTCGTACCGCCCGCGATGCTGCGTCACTTGTTGAGGTCCCCGAGCGCGAAACCCATGAACAAGTGACGCAGCATCGGAGGGCTCAGCGGGAAGCGCCCTGGTGCAGGGCATTCCGAACGCGGCCGACCACCCGGGCGGGATACCGCATGTCCTCACCGACGATCTCCACCACGATCCAGCCATGCTCGCGGAGGACCGCGCGTCGGGCAGCGTCCTTGGCCCGCTGCTCCATGGCGGCGTGCACCGCACCGTCGTACTCGACGATGACCCTCTGCCTCCGGAAGACGAGGTCGCCCACGGCGAGGAAGCCACCCTCTGCATCGGTGATCAGTGCGTTCACTTCAGGTCGCGGCAGCCGCGCTCGCCTCAGCAGGACGCGCAGGTGCGACTCCCGTGGTGATGCGGCGCCGGGGTCCAGCCACCCGAGGGCCTGCAGGGCACGCCCGCGTCCCGGAAAGCGCTGCCTCGTGGACGCGACCGCGAGCAGCTCGTCCACGGTCGCCCCCGTCATGGCCAGGGCACGGTCCCCGATGGCGACAAGGTCGTCGAACCTCACGAGACAGGCCATGTCCACATAGGTGCGAAGGGCGGTGGTCACGCGGAAGTCCCCCACCTGGCACACATCACCGGCAGGCAGGTATGCGTGGTGGGTGACGATGTCCCGGCGCCGTGGCCGGGGCACGTTGCGTGGGGTGGTCACGTGGACAGGACGGACCGTCTGAAGGCCCGCGGGGAGGGGCAGCCCGTGGATTCCGACCGCCGACCAGTGAGAGAGGACACTCTCCGCGCGAAGGGGCAACTGCGCGGCAAGCCAACGCACGTCGTCGGCCACGAGGGCAGCTTCGGTCACTCGTACTCCACGGCTGGTGGTGCGGTAGCGCGAAGCGAGCGTCTGTGCGTGAGTCAGGTCACCGGCACCGTCTCGGGTGACCAGGAAAGGGCGGGCCGTCATCAGGCCACCGTCACGGGCGGCGGCCGCGTCGACCAGCAGCCCTGGAGCCCCGGGGGGCCCGTGACTCCCGCAGACCGTGCCTGTGGACACAACACGGCCCTGGTGCTGCGTCAGTTGTTGAGGTCTGAGGGCCGTCCAGACCTCAACAACTGACGCAGCACTGCAGTTGGGACGGACGGGTGGAGCGGGGCTACTTGAGGAGGCGGCTCATCCGGCGGTCGGCGAGCGGCTTGCCGCCCGTCTGGCAGGTGGGGCAGTACTGCAGGGACGACGTGGCGTAGGAGACCTCGCGGACGGTGTCACCGCACACGGGGCAGGGCTCTCCAGCCCGGCCATGCACGGCCAGGTTGGCCTTCTTCTCCGACTTGAGGGTGCCCGTCCCGTGGCCGACACTCCGGTCGATGGCGTCGGCGAGCTCCCGGCGCATGCACGTGTAGATCGCCTCGACCTGCTCGGCACTGAGGCTGCTGCAGGGGTGGAAGGGCGAGACGCGCGCCGCATGGAGGATCTCGTCGCTGTACGCGTTGCCGATGCCCGCGATAACCGACTGGTCGCGCAGCACGCCCTTGACCTGCGCGCGTCCGGCACCGTGGAGGATGGCCGAGAACGCCTCGAGCGTGAGCGCGTCCCCCAGGGCGTCGGGCCCGAGGCGAGCTACCCCGGGGACCTCATCCGGATCCTTCACCGCGTAGATGGCGAGCCGCTTCTGGGTGCCGGCCTCCGTGACGTCGAACCCGCCCACCAGCTCGCCGTCCTCGTTCACGAACGCCAGCCGCAGTGCCAAGGGACCCTTGCCCGGACGCACCGGACCGTCGGGCACCTCGTCACGCCACTGCACCCATCCGGCCCGCGACAGATGCCACACCAGGTGTAGGCCGTCCTCCGTACGCAGGTCGAGGAACTTGCCGCGCCGTCCGACATGCGCGACCTGCTGACCGACGAGGTCGGTGAGCGCCGGCTGGACGGTCTTGAGTGCGGACAGGCTCGCCAACGTCAGGCTGGCCACCCGCGTGCCCGAGGTGCGCTCGTCCAGGAACCGGGCGAGCGCTTCGACCTCGGGCAGCTCGGGCACCTAGAGCAGCCCCATCTCGGCGGCGGCCTCTCGCAACTCGTCACGCACATCCGGATGGGCCGCGTGCTCGATGATGTTCAGCGCCTGCGAGCGCTGGCTGCGGCCAAAGCACTGCGCCAGGCCGTTCTCGGTCGCGACGTAGCTGTGCTGCATGCTCGTGACCGGCTCCGTCAGGTGCGGGACGATCGTCGACACGTTGGCCTTCGGGTGCCACGACTGCAAGGCCATGAAGGACTGCCCGCCCCGGGAGTGGAGGGCACCGACGATGAAGTCCGTCGAGCCTCCGATGCCGGAGTAGATCGTGCCCTTCACGCGGCTGGCGTTCGCCTGATCGAACAGATCGACCTGCAGTGCCGCGTTGACGCTGGTCATGCGCGCCTGGCGGGCGATCTGCCCGGGATCGTTGGTCTTCTCGGTGCGCAGCATGCGGACCCGCTTGTTCAGGTGGACCCAGTCGTACAGGTCCTTCGATCCGAACAGGAAGGACGCCGTGAGCGGGATGTCGTTGTCGAGGCAGCCCTTCCGGCTCAGCTCGAGCACGCCGTCGCTGAACATCTCCGTCCAGATGCGAAGGTCGCGGTGGTTGACGAGGGACGCGAGAACCGCATCCGGCACGGCTCCGATGCCGAGCTGCAGGGTGGAGGCGTCGCTGACGCGCGCTGCAATGCGCTGACCGATCTCACGGGAGACATCGTCGAGCGGCTTCGGGGTGTGCGTGGGCAGCGGCTCGTCCACCTCAACGAGGAAGTCGATCTCGTGGTCGTAGATCTGCGCGTCGCCGTAGGTGTACGGCATCTGCGGGTTGGCCTGGGCGATGACGAGGCCGCCACGCTCGCGCACCGCCTCGATGGCCGCGGGCAGGACGTTGACCTCGGTTCCGAGGCTCACGGTGTCGTGCCGGCGGGCGGAGGTGTGCAGCAGGACCACGTCGGGCCGGTAGTGGTCCCGGTAGAGCTCGGGGACGAGGCTGAGGCGGCAGGGGATGTAGACCAGCCGCGGGCTGTGGCGCATGCCCGGGCCGACGAACGTCGTCTCGAACTCGACGCCCTTGCGGTCCGGGATGCCCTTCTGCGCATTGAGCATGTGCAATCGGTAGTTCTCCACCGTCGAGTCGAGGGTGCCGAGCAGCACGTCGGGAGCGGCGAAGTTGCCGGAGGCGACGACACGGGGGTTCTCCGGCAGTCCTTCGAAGATGCCCTTCAGCTGCGCTGGGGTCACGACTCTCATGGCATCCATCCTTGCACCGAGGGTTCGCCGAGGTGGGCCCGCCGCGACGGCGCTGTGCGAGAATCGCGGCATGCCTGAGCAGATCCATTGGCCGGACGTCTCGGTCTATGTCGCGGGCCACAACGGCCTGGTCGGTTCGGCCATCGTGCGGGCGCTCGAGGAGGCCGGAGTCGGGCGGATCATCGGCTGGCGGTCGAGCGAGCTGGACCTGCGCGACCGAGACGCGGCTATGACCGCGATCACCGAAGCCAAGCCGGACATCGTCATCGACGCGGCCGCACGGGTCGGCGGCATCATGGCCAACTCCACCTATCCCGTGGAGTTCCTCAAGGACAACGTGCTGATCCAGACCAACGTCATGGACGCCGCGCACGCCTGCGATGTCGACCGGCTGCTGTTCCTCGGCTCCTCGTGCATCTACCCCCGGCACGCCACCCAGCCGATCCGGGAGTCCTCCTTGATGACCGGCCCCTTGGAGCCGACCAACCAGGCCTACGCGATGGCCAAGATCTCGGGCATCTACTACATCGAGGCCCACCGCGAGGAGTACGGACGGCACTGGATCTCGGCCATGCCGACGAACCTGTACGGGCCGAAGGACAACTTCGATCTCGAGACCTCCCACGTGCTGCCCGCCTTCATCCGCAGGTTCCATGAGGCCAAGGTCTCCGGGGCGCCGACGGTCACCGTGTGGGGCACTGGCGCCCCCCGGCGGGAGTTCCTGCACGTCGACGACCTCGCCCAGGCCGCCCTGACCCTGCTGCAGACGTACGACTCACCCGAGACCATCAACGTCGGCTGGGGCGACGACCTGCCCATCAAGGAGCTGGCCGAGACCGTGGCGGACGTCGTCGGGTTCGAGGGCGACATCGCGTGGGACACGTCCAAGCCGGACGGCATGCCCCGCAAGCTCCTCGACACCACCCGCATCAACGCGCTGGGCTGGAAGCCGTCCATCACCCTGCGCGACGGCCTGGCCAGCACCTACGCCTGGTACGTCGAGAACGCCGCCTGACATGAGCGCCGAGCCGGAGGAGCCCGTCCAGGTCCTGCTGCCCGGCCGCCATTCGATGCTGGTGCGCCTGACCTGCAAGGAGGGCATGCGACCGTCGATGCTGGAGATCCTCAACACCTACGCCGATGGTCTCGAGGAGGAGCCCGGCACGGAGATGTTCGTCGTGTCCCTCGATCCCGACGACGTCAACCTGGTCTGGCTCTTCGAGGTGTTCAAGGACGACGAGGCAGAGGAGGCGCACCGGGCCTCCCAGGGCTTCGCGCAGATGATGGGGACGATGCCCGAGTTCCTGGAGGGACCACCGGCTGTGCTGCGCATGGAGCCGCTGCGGATGGTGCTGCAGGAGACGGTGCTCTCCGAGGACTGGGCGTTCTGATGGTGCTGGAGGTCGCCCACGTCACCGTGCTGGCCGGGCACGAGGAGGCTTTCGTCGACGCCCTGAGTGAGGCCGCGGACACCGTCCTGCCCAGCGCCGACGGCTTCGTCGCCTTCTCCGCACACGGCTGGTGCGTCGAGCGGCCGAACGTCTATCTCTTCACGATCCAGTGGGCCAGCCTCGAGGCCCACACCGAGGGATTCCGCGGATCGGACCTGTTCACCGACTGGCGGGCCCTCATCGGGCCGCACTTCGACGGTCCACCGGCCGTCGAGCACTTCGCCTGAGCACTCGCCAGCCCTGTCCGCCGCGGGCGAACGCTCTTGCCTTGGCACTGATCACTTGTAATTATCATTACATGACTACATCAGAGAAGGTCTTCCGCGTCGGCGACTGGCTCGCTGGTCGCCTGCCCGCGGACTGGTTCACCGACGTCGAGATCGCTATCGATCGCGAGGAGATCACCATCGTGGGGACCATCGCGGTCCCCGACGAGGCGTCCGGGCCGGACGCGCAGTCCGGTCGCATCGCCCGGTTCCGGGAGGAGACGCGCACAGCCCGGATCGAGATCGCCCGCGAGCTCGAGGGACGCACCGGCCGCAAGGTGGCCTGGGGGGTGCGCTGCGGGGACACGGAGCAGATGTTCACCCGCCTCTCCGTCCCGGTCATGACGCGGCTGCACCAGCCCCAGCGTCAGGTCCTGGACACGCTCGTGGAGGCCGGCGTCGCCCGCTCGCGCTCCGACGCGCTCGCGTGGTGCGTCCGGCTCGTCGCCCAGCACGAGGGCGACTGGCTCGCCGAGCTCGACCAGGCCATGGGCGCCCTTCGGGAGGCGCGCGCCAAGGGACCGTCCGCCTGACGGGACACCCACCCATGTCGACGGAAGATGGGCCGCGGCCGGACGGGGTTGGGCCCGGCTAGCTGAAGGGCGGGCGCTCGTCGAGGCGCATGCTGATCCGCCCCGAGGTGCGCCACAGTCGGGCGACCACGTCCTCGTCCTCCGGGGTGACCAGGTTGCCCATGACCCGCAGCGCCACGGTCATCAGGCCGCGCGACCGCATGCCCCAGGGGCCCAGGGTGGGCAGCAGACCGGGGACGGTCAGGTACCCGGCCAGTCGACGGGCGATCGAGAACGCCGTACCGTACCGGGTGCGCAGGATGGGCGCCCACTGGCGTGAGAAGTCCAAGGAGGCGTTGGGCACCGTCTCCGAGAGCACCTGGGCAGCCAGGTGCCCTGTCTCGAGGCCGTAGTCGATGCCTTCGCCGTTCAGCGGGTTCACGCAGCCGGCGGCGTCGCCGACGAGCATCCAGTTGGGGCCGGCCACGCCGCTGACGGCGCCGCCCATGGGGAGAAGCGCCGACCACGCGCCACGTACGTCGCCCTCGAACTGCCACACCTCGCGCTGCTGCTCGACGTAGTGCGCGAGCAGCTCGCGCAGGTTCACGTCCGCCGGGCGCTTGTCCGTCGCCAGGGTGCCCACGCCGACGTTGACCTCGCCATCACCGAGGGGGAAGACCCACCCGTACCCGGACAGCAGCTCATCCTGCGTGCCGCGCAGCTCGAGGTGGGACGAGATCCACGGGTCATCGCTGCGATGCGACTTGATGTACGCCCGAGCGGCGACCCCGTATGCAGTACTCCGGTGCCACGTGCGGCCCAGCCGACGTCCGAGCTGCGAGCGCGCCCCGTCGGCCACGATGAGCCGCCGGCAGGTGATCTCCCGCCGCTCAGCACGCGCACCCTGCCCCACGGCGAACGTGACGGCCGCGACCCTCGAACCCTCGAGCCGGACGTCCACCGCCCGATGGCCCTCGATGGGGCGTGCCCCCACATCGAGCGCCACCTGCCGGATGGCCGCGTCCAGCTCCAGGCGCGGCGCGGCGCCGCCGTTGCGCGGAAGGGAGCCACCCGGCCACGGCAGGTACAGCTCCTGCCCGAATCCCGCTGCGCGGAGGCCCCAGTTGCGCGCGCGGCCGTCCAGCCAGCCCGACATGCCGAGCTGGTCCAGCTCAGCGATGGCGCGCGGCGTCAGGCCATCGCCGCAGGCTTTGTCACGAGGGAAGGTCTCGGCGTCGACCAGCGTGACGTCAAGGCCAGCGCGGGCAGCCCACGCCGCCGTCGAGGACCCGGCTGGGCCGGCTCCCACGACGAGGACGTCGGTGTCGAGGGGGGAAGAAGTCGTCATGGCGGAGCCATTCTCCCCGACGGATCAGGCTCGTGCGACACGTGGCAGTCGGATGAGCCCCTGAGCGGTCGCGGCCCCCACGATGACCATGGCCGCACCCACCGGCTCGTACCAGGCGATGCTCTCGCCGAGGAACACCGCGCCGGAGATGACGGCGACCACCGTGATGACGTAGGTCACCGTGCTGGCCGTGGTCGCATCGGAGCGGTGGATCACCACGTAGTTCAGGACGTAGGCGATCCCGCTGCCGACGATGCCCAGGGCGAGCATCGCGAGGACCACGCCCGACGTGAGCGGAGCGTGCGAGTAGCCGGTGACGGCCGCCACCGGCGCGATCTGCAGCGTCCCCATGATCATGAGCCCTGTCGCGAAGGTCATGGACCCCATCCGCTCCTCGCCGGTGGCCAGGTGGCGGCGCACATAGGGGTAGGAGATGCCGTACCCGGTGACGGCAACGACACCTGCCGCAACGCCCAGCAGCGTGGCCGTCCCCATGCCGTTCCACACGCCGATGACCACGAGGATCCCGCTGAACCCGATGACCAGCCCGATGATCCGCTGCCGGGTCGGGCGCTCCTCCGGGAAGGCGATCATGACCACGACCAGCGTCATCAAAGGGGTGGTGCCATTGATGATGCCGGCGAGCGACGACGAGATGTACTGCTCGCTGAAGGCGAAGAGGACCCAGCCCCCGCTGGTCATCAGCACGGCGGCGATGAACAGCCGCCCCCACAACCTCCGCGGCGGCAACGGCGACCGGGTCGCCGCGCTGATGACGAGCATCGTCACCGCACCGAGCGCCAGTCGGGAGAGGACCACCCCCGCGGGAGTCAGCGACTGCAGGCCGATCTTGATGAACAGGAACGAGTTTCCCCAGATGAGCGAGAGCAGAAGGTAGGCGGGCAGCCATTTCCGAGGCGCAGTGGTCACGCGCCCTCGACCTGGAGGAGCGTCCGCTTGACGGCCAGTCCCCAGCGGTAGCCGGCCAGGCTCCCGTCGGAGCGGACGACGCGATGGCAGGGCACTGCCAGGGCGACCTTGTTGGTGGCACACGCCCGGGCCACGGCCCGGACCGACGTCGGACTCCCGATCGTCTCAGCCACCTCAGCGTACGTGCGCGTCTCGCCGGCCGGGATGTCCTGCAAGGCGCTCCACACACGGGCCTGGAACGCCGTGCCCTGGACGTCGAGCGGCAGGCTCGGCGCAGCGCGTCCGACAGCGAGGGCGGCCAGCGCGTCCATCACGTCCGCCATGGCCGCATCGTCGCGCTCCAACATCGCTTGCGGGAACTCACCGGCCACCTGCGCGAGGAGCTCGTCACGGTCGCCGATGCGGACGGCGGCCAGCCCACGCGGGGTCGCGACCGCGACGATGTCGCCGATCCCGGTCGCGCGCACCGACCACAGCAGCACCTGCTCGGGAGCTCCTGAGGCGTACTCCGAGGGCGTCATGCCCAGTCGGCGTGCGGTCTCCTCGTAGAAGCCGCGCACGGATCCGTAGCCCGCCTCGAAGGCCGCATCAAGGATGGAGTCGGCCGTTCGCAGGGTCGCGCGGGTCCTCTCCGACCTCAGCGCCTGACCGTACTGACGCGGGCTGATGCCGAGCACGTCGACGAAGTCGCGCTGAAGCTGGCGAGGACTGCAGGCGGCGCGGGCCGCCAGGTCGTCGACCGGCACCGGGCCACCGGCATCGGTCATGACGTGACAGGCGAGGGACACTCGGACCACGGGACTGGACATGACGTGAACCTACGAATCCGTGCCGCGGTGTGGCACTCCGGTTTGCGACACGTCAGATGGGCGGGCTGGACATGACGGTGTTGCGCCCGCGCTCCTTGGCCATGACCATGGCGCCCTCCGCCCGCTCGAGGACGGAGTCGACGCTCTCACCACGACTGATGAGCGTGACGCCGACGCTCACCGTCTGCACGACCTCACCGAAGGGCATCGAGATCGGATCCTCGACCGCCGCGCGGATCTTGTTGGCCACCCGGATCGCGCCCCGCAGGTGATGGACGCCGCGCAGTACGACGAGCAGTTGGTCATCCTCCAGGCGGGCCACGAGGTCACCTGATCTCAGGGCATCGGAGATGCGGCCGGTCACGACCCGCAGGACCTCGTCCCCCGCCTCTCGGCCGAAGGTCTGGTTCACGTAGTCGAGGTCGTCGAGGTCGCAGCTGGCGACAGCGATCTCCTTGCCCGTGCGGGGCGTTGCGGACAGCAGCCAGGCCACCTCGTTGAGCACCTGCTCGCGGTCCGCCTCGACGTCGTTGGCGCCGGGTCGCAGGGTGGGATCCAGCTGATGCGATGTCCGCAGCATCAGCAGCCACCCGCCGCCCGGTCGCGGGGTCGAGACGACGGAGACCCACTCGGTGCCACCGTCACGGCCGCGCAGTCGGGCCCAGGCCGGGCCGGCCGGGCTGGTGGCCAGGATGCCGCGAAGGACCTGGATGTCCTCGGCCGCGAAGAGGTCCGTGGCGACCTGCCCGACTCGGATCGAGGGATCCGACGACTCCGCGCAGACACCTTCGGCATCCACCACGAGGAATGCATCTGCCGCCTGCGTCGACAGTGCAACGAGCTCAGCGAGTGTGACCTCGAAGGCGTCGTCCATGTCACCGCCCGATCTCGCAGATGACGTGCCGACCCGCTCGGTCCGGCGCGTGGGGTGGGCCCACTCTAGGCGAAGCACGGAACCGAGCGTGGGACCCCAACATCGAATAGCCTGAGCGGTGAGATCGAGAGGGGATGCCATGAGGATCCGCATGGGCATGGTGATGGGTGCAGCAGTCACGATGGCGGCGACCGCACTGGTCGCCTCCCCGGCGATGGCCGGTGACGTCGCCGCGCCCAACGGCACGGTCGCCGGCGACTGGAGCACCCGGTCGGCCGGCTTCACACAGACGGTGACCTTCGACAAGAAGGGCAACGTCTACGGGGACGCCGGCTGCAACCGATTCACGGGCAGCTACCGCGTCCACGGGAACTCCCTCACCATCGGACCGCTGGCATCCACGCTGAAGTTCTGCGAGGGCCGCATGGACGCCGAGCAGTCCTTCCTCATGACGCTGCAGGACGCCACGACCTACCGGGCGACGACGAAGGTGCTGAAGATCTACTCCCCTGACTCGATGCTCCGGCTGCGCGCGGCCTAGCGTCACTCGGGGCGGCTCGCGGTCATCGAGGCGACCCGGCCGTCGTCGGCGAAGGACAGGTAGGTGTGGCCGGCGCCGTCCTTGGGCAGGTGGTCCGCCCCGTCCGTGCCGAGCGCGACGTGGATCTTCTGCGTGCTCCACTTGGTGATGTCGACCAGGATCTCGGCGATCTCCGCGTCGGAGAAGTGGGCATGGACGTCGGCCACGAGGCGGTCGTCCATGTCGGCGGGCCGCCAGATGACCGCGTCGACAAGGCGCAGCGCCACCTTGTGCCGCTCACTCAACGTGCTGTCCTCGTAGTGGTCGATCTGGTCGGTCATGGCGTCGTCGACGCCCACCGCAACCGCGTCCGCGAGTCGCAGTGTCTGGCAGATGCGGCAGTCGTGCTGTCGGGCACAGCGCAGGCGGATGAGCTCGGTGGTCGTCGCATCGAGGTGCGGCGAGCGCACGACCGCGTCCTGGTACGCGGCGAGGGCCGAGACCAGTTCAGGGTCGCGTCCGGCTGGCCGACCATCCGCGCCCAGGGGGACGCGCGGTGCCCGCGTCATGACAGGCCGCCCAGGAGCCGCTCGGAAGCGACCCGGAGGCGCGCCGCAGCCTCGTTCGCATAACTGGCCATCACGAGATCGGCCAACGCGCCGTCGGGCAGCAGGTTGGACGCCCCCTGGACCGTGCTGTCCTGCAGGGAGGCGACATCGACGAGCATCTGCTCCACGACGGCCTGCACCGCCGCCTGCGTCGGGTTGGCAGGCTCCGGTGGGTTCGGCCCACCGGCCACGTGGCATTCGATGCAGGCCAACGCCACCTCCAGCAGGCGTGGATCCGTCACCTGCTGCGCGCGTGCCAGCACGACGTCTAGCTGGGCAAGGGCGTCTGGCTGGAGGTCGCGCAGGGTCACTGAGGCAGCGTAGGCCTGACCTGACAGGATCGGCAGGTGCACCGGCCAGACGTCGTCCTGCTGGACCTCGACGGAACGATCACCGACTCCATCCCCGGCATCCTGCGCTGCCTACGACTGGCCCTGCCGATCCTCGAGTTGGACCACATCTCCAATGACGAACTGCAGACGTGGCTGGGTCCGCCCCTGAGGGTCACGGTGCTCGAACGCTACGGACGCACGGAGACGGAGCTCGACGCCTTCGTGCAGGAGTACCGCACCCACTACTTCGGCGGAGGGGAGTACGAGTTCGAGGTCTTCCCGGGGATGGCGGATCTCGTCGCGGACATCGGTTCGAGCGAGGTTCCCCTGGTGCTCGCCACCGCGAAGCCGATCGAGTCGGCGGAGCGCGTGCTGACACGAGCGGGCCTGATCGAGCACTTCGATTTCGTGAGCGGCACGGAGCTCGACCTCGCCCGTCAGGACAAGCCCGCCGTGATCGCCTACGGATTGTCGTCGATCGGCCGCTCCATCGACCAGATCGACGCCGTCGTGGTTGGGGACCGCAAGGAGGACGTCCTCGGCGCGCGACACCACGGCCTGCGGGCCGTCGGCGTGGCCTGGGGCTACGCCGTCCCGGGCGAACTGGAGGCGGTCGGCCCGGACCGGATCGTCACAACGGCCGATGAGCTGCGCTCGGCACTCGGATTCTGAGCTGCCTGAAGCCGCCCCGACGTCGCACCCCGGCAGGGACTAGCCCAGACGCTGGGCCACCGCCTGCAGGAGCTGACCGGTGTCCACCGTGGTCATGCGGCCATCGTCGACCACCACGTGACCGGCCACCAGCACCGTTCGCACGTCAGCACGACCGGCACTGAAGACCACGGCCGTGTGCGGTTCGCGCAGCGGGGTCAGGTGCGGCACCCGGGTGTCGATGAGGATGAGGTCCGCCTCCTTGCCGACCTCGACCGACCCGATGCGGTCGCCGAGGCCGAGCGCTCGAGCGCCGTCCAAGGTCGCTGCACGGACGATCTCCTCCGCACTGATCGCGGCCGGATCGTTGGTGACCAGCCGAGCGAGGTTCGCCGACAGCCTCATGACCGAGAACATGTCGAGGTCGTTGCTCGAGGAGCAGCCATCAGTCCCCAGGCCGACGGTGATGCCGTCCCGGCGGTAGCCGACAAGGTCGGCCGCACCGCTGGCGAGCTTCAGGTTCGATCCGGGGCAGTGCGCGACACTCGCGCCCGCTCGCGCCGTCGCTGTCCGTTCCGGCTGGTTGAACCGCACGGCATGGGCGAGCACCGGCCCCAGGTCGAGCAGGCCCGTCTCACTCAGGCACTCCACCGGGCGCATGCCCGACGCTTCGATCGTGTCGTGGACGTCGGCGTCGTTCTCCGCACAGTGCGTGTGGACGAGGGCCCCCTGCTCGACGGCGAGCGCGCGGATGTCCCGCAGCCCGTCCAGGCCGACGGTGTACATCGCGTGCGGCATGAGCGCCGGAGGCACGAAGGGCCCACCGATCTCCGCGAGGAGCTGCGGCCAGGAGCGCGCGAACTCCATGCGCTCGGCCCACGTGAGGTTGTCGGGACCCGGGAACGAGAAGAACACCGGTCCCGTCACGTGCCGCAGGCCCGCCCGGGCGGCACCGCGATGCGCCGCATCGGGATGGAAGTACATGTCGAGAGCCGTCGTACTGCCACCGAGAAGGGCCTCGACCGCGCCGAGCTCGGCGCCCAGCTCGACGCCTGCCGGGTCCATGACGCGGGCCTCCTCGGCCCACACGAGCTCCAGGAATTGCTTGAGGTCGACGTCCTCGGCCACGCCGCGAAGGAGCGTCATCGACAGGTGCGTGTGCAAGTTGACCAGGCCCGGCATCAGCAGGCGGCCCCTGGCGTCGATCGTGCGTGCGGCCTCGATCCGGTGGTCCAGGTCCGCAGCGGGCCCGATGTCGGCGATCCGCCCGTGGCGGATCGCGATGGACGCGTCCTCGAGCGTCGTGGCAGCGTCGTCGCAGACGAGCACCGCACGCGCCCCGCTGATGAGCAGGTCGACGCGGGGCCGCGTGGGAACGCGTACGGCGGAACTCACTCGGCCAGCCTCCTTGCCGCCTCGACGATGATGTCCTGCACGGCACTGGCAGCCTTGCCGATCTCGGCCAGGATGGCGTCGAGGCTGACCTCGGCGCTGAGGCCCGTTGCCGGGTTCACCACCAGGCACAGGGAGGCATAGGGCAGGTCGCGCTCCTTGGCGAGGACGACCTCCGGCACACCGGTCATGCCGACCACCGTGGCCCCCGCCGCCTGGGCCATCCGGATCTCCGCCCGCGTCTCGAACCGCGGACCTTCGAACGCCGCGTAGATGCCGCTCGGTTCCACGCTGATCCCCTGGGCCGCCGCTGCATCGATCCACGTGTGGCGCAGCCGGGCGTCATACGGCTTCGTCATGTCGACGTGCACGACCCCCTCGGGCGGGGAGCCGTCGAAGAAGGTCGAGGTCCGTGAGCGGGTGAAGTCGAGGAAGTCGTCCACCACCACCAGCCGACCCGTGGCTACCCCGATCCCACCGACCATGTTGACGGCCAGCACCTCGCGCACCCCGAGATCCGCCAGGGCCTGGATGTTGGCCCGGTAGTTGACCAGGTGCGGGGGGACGGAATGGTCACGGCGATGGCGGGCGATGAAGAACGTGCGCCGCCCGTGGAGCGAGCCCACCGTTGCCTCGACGGATCCATAGGCAGTTACGACCTCGATGCCCTCAGGTTCCTCCAGCGCGTCGATCGCCGAGAAGCCGGTGCCCGCAATCACGCCGAGCGCTCCGGCGGTCACTGGTCACTCTCCGGCAGTCCGTACCTGAGGAACCGATCGATCGCCTCGTCCATCTGCTGGTCGGTCAGCAGCACGGGGTCCCCGGCGGCACGTGCGATCAGGTACTGCTGGCAGAGCACCTCGACATCGATCGCCAGCGCGACGGCGACCGCAAGGCTCGCTCCGTAGACCAGCATTCCGTGATTGGCCATCAGGCAGGCGCGCGATCCACCGAGTGCCTCGATCACCGCATCGGACAGCTCCTGGGTCCCATAGGTCGCGTAGCGGGCGCACCGGATGCGGCTTCCGCCAGCCTTGCCCACCAGGTAGTGGAAGGGCGGCAGGTCCTCCCGCAGCGCCGCCAGCGCCGTGGCGTAAGGAGAGTGGGCGTGCACGATCGCGCCGGCGTCGTCGAATGCCGCGTACACGTCACGGTGGATGCGCCACTCGGACGAGCGCACTCCACCACCGACCTGCTCCCCGTCCATGCGCAGTTGGACCATGTCGCCACTCACCATGCCGTCGACGGGCACCGCGGAGGGGGTGATGAGGAATCCGTCGGCCAGTCGCGTCGAAAGGTTGCCCGATGTCCCACTGTTCAGGCCGGCCGCGCCAACGGTCTTCGCGGCCGATAGCAGGTCGTCTGCGGACGTCATGCGATCCCCCGGAGGATCTCGGCCACGTCCGCCCCCGTCGGCGTGACCGCCGCGTGCTCGGTGACGACAGCTGCGATCAGGTCATGCGGCGTCACGTCGAACGCCGGGTTGAAGCCCCGCACTCTCCCGGGCGCCACGGGCGTTCCCGCGAACGTGAGCACCTCCTCCTCGGGGCGCATCTCGATCACGATGTCGTCACCGGATGACACCGTTGGATCCACGGTGGTCGAGGGCGCCGCCACGACGAAGGGAATGCCCGCATGTCGGGCGGCGAGGGCGACACCCAGTGTGCCGATCTTGTTCGCGGTGTCCCCGTTTCGCGCGACGCGATCCGCGCCCACGATGGCCACGTCCACGAGACCTCGCTGGGCGGTCGATGCGGCGGCGCCGTCGGCCAGCACGAAGCACGGGATGCCCTCGTCGGCCAGCTCCCAGGCTGTGAGTCGGGACCCCTGCAGGAGCGGCCTCGTCTCGTCCGCGTACACGGCCTCGATGAGGCCCCGTGCGTGCAGCTCGCGGACGATCCCCAGAGCGGTACCCCAGCCCGCGGTCGCGAGGGCACCCGTGTTGCAGTGCGTGAGGACGCGGAGCGGTCGGTGTCCCACGCGGTCGCAGACCCAGTCGGCCCCGATCCGTGACAGCTCCCGGTTGGCGCCGATGTCCTCCTCCGCGATGGCGTGCGCCTCCGCCAGCACCGCCGCCACCCCGTCGCTCCGACGCGCGTCGGCACGGGCCACCCCCCAGGAGAGGTTCACCGCCGTCGGCCGGGCGGAGGCGATCCTGGCGATCTCGTCGCTCATGCGCGCCGCAGTCCACCCCTCACGGGCACCCTGCTGCATCGCGACGGCCACGCCGTAGGCGCCCACGACGCCCAGGGCCGGGGCACCGCGGACCACCAGGCGCTGGATGGCGTCGAGGAGGACGGAGATCTCCTCGACCACGAGGTGCCGGACCTCGGCAGGCAGGCGCGTCTGGTCGAGCAGGACGAGCGCCGAGCGCTGCTCGTCCCAGTGGACGGCGCGCACGTCCGGCATCGCCCACCTCCTGTCGCACGGGCCGCTCGGGCCCGTCCCGGGCACCCTACGCGGTCGGGTTGTAGCCGTCCCCCTGGAATTCATTGAGCCTGCTCGGATCCTCCTCGGACCGGGGTGGCGGCAACCGGAAGGGGTAGTCCGACTCGTAGGAGGGACGGCACGGGTACTGCTGGTACCAGGCGATGTACGGCAGCACGATCGAGTGGCGAATGTGCTCGGGGGTCCAGCCCGCCTTGACATACGCCCGCGGGTCAGGGCGGCCATGGCCGTCGAGTCCCCAGCTGTACCAGCTCTTGCCGCCCCTCGAGATCAGGTAGCCGATCTTCGCGTTGTAGCCACGGGTGAGAAGGGCCTTGCGATCGAACCAGGGCTGGGTCTTCCAGGTGGTGGTGTTGATCTGGAACAGGCCGAGGTCGTTGGACACCGAGATGGCGTCCTCACGGCCGCCACTCTCCCGCATGACGATGGCCCAGGCCTCGCGGAGGTCCTCGCCGGAGAAGCCGCTGCGGGACAGCAGTTTCGTCACCCAGTCACCGCACGTCCTCACCGTGCCGTACTCGGCGCTGCGATCCGCTCGGGTGATGCGCATGAGCCGGCGGAGGTGATCGCGTTCGGTGTCCACCAGCCGCTGCGAGTCGACGAGCGCCCGCGCAGCTGCTGACGCTGATCGCGATGCCTGCTGTGCCTCCGATGCCGCGGATTCAAACGCAGTGCGAGCCCGCGTCGCCGCGACGTCGGCCCCTACCGCCGTGCGCTCCGCCCGGACACGATCGGCAAGAACGGCGCTGGCCGCTCGCGCGAGGTGCTCCCGCGTCTGCAGGCTGCGCGTCAGGCCGGTGGACGAGTCCGCGGTCAGCAGCACCGTCGCCAGGGACGGCACGGATCCGCCGGAGGCGTACATCGCGCGAGCTGCGGCCTCGATCGCCGCCTGGGTGCGCGCGGCGGCGATCTCCGCCCGCGTGCGCGCATGGACGCTGTCGCGGACGAGGTCGCCGGCCACAGCCACCCGTTCATGGGCCACGCGCTCGGCGGCCTGCGCCTGCTTGGCCCGTTCGCGCGCGGGTGGGACGGCCCGACGCGCCTTCGCCAACGAGTCGGTGGCGTCGGGGATCGCCGAGAGCGCCTCGACGAAGGTCGGGCGCTCCTGGGTGGCCCGCGCGTCGACGGGCAGGCTCGGGTATGCGCCCGACGGTGGGGCGCCCACCATCGTCGCGGCCGCGACGAGCGTTACGGCGCAGAGCGCTGCCGCCGGTCGGTTGCCGCCTCCCATGACATCAGTGTCGGACAAGGGTGGCGTCCTGGCGGCCCAATCCCCCGGCCACGTCGCCATCCCGTCGGTCAGGGCCGACGGGAACCAACAAAGCCCCAGGTCACTGACCTGGGGCTGTCGTGCGCGAGGGGGGAGTTGAAC
>WGLX01000011.1 GCA_016125355.1 Actinomycetales bacterium
CCACCGGACAGATCCCGGCAAGGGCACCCGACACGGGGCCAAGCGATTCACGAGTCACAGCGGAGAAGCAGACCAACACCCACCCTGCCAGCCAGCCCCAGGCCAGCCACGCCCAGAATCACAGAAGCGGTTCAACTCGTCGGGGAAGCGGTTCGACTCGTCGGAAGGCGGTTATTCGAACCAGCGGGGGGACTGGGTCTTGGGGGGGAACAGGGTCGCCGACCAGATGACCATCCGGGGCTCCCCCCGCAGATTGGCCTCGTGGGCCCGCTGCAGCGCGGCACCCACGGATGCCACGTCCGACACCGTCTCCACCGTGATGCCGAAGGCCTGCCCGAGGGAGCGCCACTCGGGCACCGCGAGGTCCACGCCGCGCTCGGGATGGCCGAACACCTGCTGGTCGTAGCGGAGCATGCCGTAGCCCGCGTCGTCGACGATCAGCACCGTGACCGGCAGGGACTCCTGGGCCATCGTGGCCAGCTCGCCGAGCGCGAACATCGGCCCGCCGTCGCCGCATACGGCCAGAGTCGGGATCCCGACCGCCGCCGGGCCCATCGCCGCCGGCAGCGCGTACCCCAGCGTGCCCCAGCCCACCGCATGCATGAGCCGTCGCGGTCGCGGCTGGCTGGAGTACCCGCCGATCCAGTAGGCACCGACGGCCATGTCGCAGATCACCGCACCCTCGGCCGGCCAGCCACGCCCCACCTGCTCGACCCACGCGACGGCCTCGGCCGTCCGCGGATCCGCGGCGAGGCGGGCGAGCACCGCCGCCCTCAGCCCCGATACGTCCGTCCACGGCTCGCGGTGGATGACGCTGCGCTCGTCCAGCTCCTGGGCCAGGTCCGACAGGCCCAGCGAGACGTCGGCGGCCACGAGGACGTCGAAGTCCGTGGTGCGCTCGATGACCTCACCCAGCGTCAGTGCCGCGCGCCGCGGAGGCAGGGTCATGCGCCAGTTCTTCGTGTTCATCGCGTCGAAGCCTGAGCCGATGACCAGCAGCAGGTCTGCGTCGCCCAGGAGGGCGTCGACCTCCGGCTCGTGCACGGGTGCATCGACGAGCAGCGGGTCGCCGGCCAGCAGGCCGCGCCCCGCGTAGCTGGTGAGGACCGGCGCCCCCAGTCGGTGGGCCAGCGCCCGCGCCTGCTCCTCGGCATCCGCGGCGATGACTCCCGCGCCGAGCCAGAGCACGACGCGCTGCGAGGTCTGCAGGAGTTCCGCGAGATTGGCGATCTCATGCGGATCGGCCCCCTGCGATGGCAGCCGGGGGATGTGCGGCACGGCGGCCGTCCACTCCTCACCCAGCACGTCGGTGGGCACGCCCACATAGCTGCCCTGGGGCGGCGGACCCCAGGCGTCGCGCAGGGCGAGCACTGTCGAGGCGATCGCATCCTGACGGTTGCGGGCAGACCGGGCCGTCGCGCCGAACGCCTCGAACATCGCGCCCTGATCGGGCATCTCATGGAGGATGCCGCGATGCCCTCGGGGGTGCCGCAGCGCCTGGCCCACTTCGCTCGCCATGACGATGACGGGCGACCCGCTGATGAACGCCTCGCCGAACGCCGTGACGACGTTGGCCGTGCCCGGACCGCTGGTGAGCAGGGCCGCCGACGGCACCCCCGTGGCCCGGTAGAGCGCATCCGCCGCGTAGCCGGCGGCCTGCTCGTGCCGCACGCCGATGATCCGCGGAGCGATGTCGGAGTCCACGTCCCAGAAGGGCAGGTTGTGCACGCCGGGGATGCCGAACACCCGCGTGGTGCCGTGCCGCCCGAGCAGCTCCAGCATGGCCCCGGCCACCGACAGCCCCGCGCTCATCTCACGCCCTCGCCTCGAACATGCCGAGCAGTGCGGCGATGCCGAGCACGCTGCGCGGCTCGTAGGCCGCGCGCCAGAGCCCGCCGTGGTTGGCGGCCGCCGCGAACAGGTCCATGGGGTTGGCGAGCACCGTGTCGGGATTGGCGGCGGCGGCCGGATTGCGCAGGTCGTGGACGAGCAGCGCCGCCATGAGAGTCGTCGACGTTGCGGGCTCGAACACCTCGACGCCGAACCGGCTCGCCCCTGCGTAGGCGGCCGAGAGCGCCCGGTTCTTGACGACGGAGTGCGTGCGGGTGGCCGGGGCCAGGTTCAACGAAACGGGGATGCCGTCGGCGCGTGCCACGAGTCCACGCCACCGCTGCAGGCGCTTGGCCAGGGCGTAGTTGGGTCCCTGCTGGGGGACGAGGGAGTCGTTGATGCCGAACGGCGTCCCGTCGTCGGCCGTGTAGGTGCGCGGGTAGTTGGGCTGGAACTGCTTGAGCAGGCGCAGGGGCGACTGGAGCAGCCCGCCGAGGCCGCGCGACTCCCAGCGCTCGCGTGAGGCCTCGACCGCTTCGATCGGCACCATGAAGACGTCGGTAGGCGTGGCGAGGTAGGCGAGCGTGACATCGTCGCGCCGGGAGGTTACCTCGGTCACGAGGGCGTCGGCAGCCATGGACAGCAGCACATGCGCGGCACCGTCGGCATAGGCGTACATGCCGAGGACGAAGGGCTGCTCGATCTGCTCCAGCCACGTCAGGATCTCGGGTGTGCGCTTGAGCAGGTCGGCCCCCGCCTTCGATGCCACCGTGGCGTCGTCGTCCGGGTGGACGAAGCCCCCGACGAAGAAGGGCGGATTGCCGTCCGCATCGAGGGCGATCGGGATGCGCAGGGATCCCGCGGTGTTGCGCGTCGTGTCGATGAGGCGCTGCCACAGGTCGGGCCGGGGAAGGTCGACGGCATGCACGCGCGCTCCCCAGCGCAGCAGCGATCGGGTGGGACCGAGCTCCGCCCCTGCGCCGAGGACGGCGATGTCGACATCGGAGAGGTCGAGCCAGTCGGGGTTGTCCAGGACGAGGTTCAGCGCCTCGGCGAATCCCGGCTCGGCGATGCCCCGGGCGATCCAGACGTCGATCTGGCGTCGTAGGTCGTCGCCGAAGAGCCGGCGACCTCGATAGGGGAGGGTCAGTTCCACCTCGCGAGGCTGGAGTCCCCGGACGGTGACGGATCCGTAGCCCGGTGCTGTCCAGCGGCGCATCGCCTCCCACAGCAGCGTCTGCTCGCCCTCGCGGGCGAAGATGAAGCGCCGGTGGGCGGAGTCCAGGCCGTCACGTGACACGGACAGCGCGGCGTTCCCATCCAGGGCGGACGCCAGCGAGATGCTGCGCAGCGGGCCGATGTACCCGCCCCGCCAGTCCGCCGTGTGCTCGATGCGCGCGGCGACGTCCGGGTCCACGGCCCGGATGCAGTCGGCGAAGATCGCCCGGCCCGTGGCGCTCGTGCTGCGCCGGCCGTCGCCGCCCTCCGGGAAGGCGACGCCGTCTACCGGCGCGCTAGCGTCCTCGGCCATGTCGCGAGAGTAGCCAATGCCTCAGTGCGCCGGACACAGGTCTCGCCCGAGCTCGGCGGCGACCGCGAGTGTCTCGCGAACGTCGTCGTCGGTCGTGCGGAAATTGGTGAAGCACGGACGCAGCCAGATCTCGCCGTCGATCACCGCCGGCGAGAGGTAGACACGGCCGTCCTCCTGGATGGCGCGGCAGAGCGCGGCATTGTGCTCATCCACGTCCGGGCACCCCGGCAGGACGTGCTGGATGGGTGTGATGCTGAGCTGCGGGGGATGCGCGCGGGTCCGGAACTCGGGATCCGCCGAGGCGAGGTCGTACATCAGCCGAGCCTGCCCGATATTGCGGTCGATGGCGTCGCGGAACGCCTGTGCGCCGTGGACGCGGAAGGCCAGCCACAGCTTCAGTGCTCGCAGGGGTCGGGAGTACTCGAGGGTGATGTCGACGGCGTTGAGCTGCTCGTCCTCATGCGGGATGTAGGCCTCGTCGTGCGAGAAGGTGGCCGCCAGGTCGGACATCCGACGCACGAGCACGGCGCTGCAGGCCTTCGGGACGAACAGCCACTTGTGCGCGTCGACGCTGAGCGAGTCGACGCGATCCAGCCCGGCGAACCGGAAGCCCGACGACGCGGACGCGGCCGCCGGGAGCCCGTAGGCGCCGTCGACGTGGAGCCAGACTCCGCGGTCGCGGCACACGTCGGCGATGGCGTCGATCGGGTCGACGGCTCCCGTCAGCGTGGTGCCGCCGGTCGCGACGACAGCGATCGGCGTGACGCCCTCCGCGATGTCCTCGTCGATCTGCCGGGCGAGGTCGACGGGGTCCATGCGTCGCAACTCGTCGATGGCGATGTCGCGAACGTTCTCGCGGCCGATGCCGAGCAGCTCCGCGGCCCGGGTCACCGAGTAGTGGGCCTCATCGGAGCAGTACAGCCGGGGGCGACGGCCGCCCATGCCGGTGGTCCGGCAGCCGGGAAGGGCCCGCTCGCGTGCCGCGGCGAGCGCGGTGATGTTGCTGATCGTGCCGCCGCTGGTGAACGAGCCGGCGCCCGCGGGGAAGCCGAGGAACTCGGCGAGCCACGCGATCGCCTGCCGGTCGAGGTACGAGGCGGCGCGTGCGTCAAGGGCCAGGTTGATGTCGTACGAGTGGGCGAGCAGGTCGGCGAGCGCGCCCACCTCCAGGCCGCTGGACCCGATGTAGGCGAGGTAGCGCGGGCGGGCCTGAGCCAGCGAGGTATCGAGGACCTCGGCGGCCAGGTCGAGGTCCTCGATCACGTCTCCGGGATCGTCGGGCAGCGGCTCCCGCAGGGTCGCGATGAGCTCCGGCGACGGCAGCGCCTCCACCTCGCGGGCATGGTCGAACTCGTGCCACGCACGTGCCACCAGGCCCGCCGCGTGCTGGAGCGCCTCCTCGCGCCGGGCTCCGAGCTTCAGTCGTCCGGGCATGTCACGCTCCCTCCGCTTGGCTGGCTCGCTCGGCCAGGCGCTTCCGGTACGGGACGAGGTCGGGCGTGCGGTTGATGCCGAGGACCCCGATGAGTCCATCGTCGTCGCGGTACTCGACGATGCAGTCGGAGTCGACGTCGCCCTCGACCACCTCGACGCTCGTGGCCAGGCCCGGCAGTCCGAACGACTGCAGGCTGATGTCGTACTGGTCGGACCAGAAGGACGGCATCGCGGTGAACGGGCCACGATCCGGAGCCTCCCCGAGCAGCAGTGCGGCGAGCGTGCGGCCCGCGCGGCGCCCGGTCTCCGTCGGCATGTTCCAGTGCTCGATGCGCAGGGGACCAGGCCCGGCAAGGGCGAGCGGGTACCGCGCGATGTCGCCGACCGCCACCACGGGGGCGTCCGTGCCCTGGACCTGCATCCCGCTGTCCACGAGGACACCGTCGGTGAGGTCCAGCCCGTTGCCGGCCAGCCACTCGACATTCGGCTGCGTCCCGACGGCCTCCACGATCACGTCCGCCGGCACGATGCGCCCGTCATCGAGCACGGCGGCCTCTGCGGAGTCGACTCCCTCGAAGGCCGTGACGGTGCGTCCGAGGGCGAACTCGACGCCATGCTCCTCGTGGCGGCGGCGCATGGCCGCGCCCACCTCCCGGCCGAGCGGCCGGATGAGCGGTTCCTCATCGACGGCCACCAACAGCGCGTCCGCGCCGAGCGCCCGAGCGGTGGCGGCGACCTCGCAGCCGATGAAGCCGGCGCCCAGCACCACCAGGTGGGAGCCGGGAGCCAGCCGCTGGCGGATGTGCTCGGCGTCCTCGACCGTTCGCAGCGGGGAGCGACCGCCGGCGGGACCGGGAATCGGCAGGCGTCGTGGCCGAAGGCCGGTCGCAACGACCAGCCCGTCGAACGGGAGGACGGTGCCGTCGGCCAGCGTCACGGTGCGGCCAGCGAGGTCCGCTCCGGCGACAGGGGAGCCGAGCCGCCACTGCACGTCGTCGACCCCCGCCTTGCGGCGGAACTCGAGCCCAGCCGGGTCGATGGGGCCGCTCAGGGCCTGCTTCGACAAGGGCGGGCGGTTGTACGGGTGATGCGGCTCCTCGCCGACGACGGTGATCTCGCCCGAGTAGCCGGCGGCGCGCAATGACTCCGCGGCACGAAGGCCGCCAAGACCGGCTCCTGCGACGACGACGCCCAAGGCGGCTACTCGACCGTGATCGCCTGCATGGGGCACACGTCGGCGGCCCGTTCGGCGTCGGCCCTTCGGTCCTCCCCGACCTCTGCCGCGGCGACGCAGGTGTCGCTCTCATCGAGCCCGAACAGGTCGTCGGCCTCGAATACGCACTGCCCATAGCCCTGGCACTTGTCGCGATCGACGACGATGCGCACGGTCACTGCTTCTCCCTCAAGTCGGCTGCTCAGACGGGCGAGGACGTGTCGGTCAGCAGGGTGCCGCCGGCGAACGACGTGCCGACCTCGCAGTAGTACCCGGCGATGATCTCATCGACCGGAAGCAAGGTGGCGGGTTCGTCCCAAGGGGAATCGAACAGGCTCAGCTCGGCGTCGCCCTTCCACGGCTGGCCGAGGTCGACGTCGACCCCGCCCATCGTGATGATCTGCTGGTGCGACATGCCCGCGCCTGGCGTGATGGACGGCATGTAGCGGTGGTGGACCATCTTGTGGGCGTTGACGAACCCGTTCGACTCGGCGGGTTCGCGCAGCGTCACCTTCGCCGTGGCGAGGCGATGGTCGTACGCGGCCAGAGAGGCGCCGAAAGTGCCGCCCTCGGCGATGCGCGGAGCAGCGACGCCGCGGTTGTACGGCCGGGTGACGTAGATGCTGCCCAGCTTCTTCGGGTAGCCCTGGAACCAGCCGCGCCCGATGGCGAAGTCCGTCGTCACCCAGATGAGGACGCATCGGCTGTAGGTGACGCCCTGGTACTTCGCGCGCACGACGACGAACGCCTCGAGGTACTGCGAGCGCGCCGGATCGAGCAGTTCCTCGCCCCCCGTGCTGCAGGACTGCCAGTCGGCCCAGATGAACGCGACGGCGCCGGGATCCTCGTTCGCGAGCTCCAGCTCGGTGGGAAGGATGGCCCGCACGTTGGCGGGATCGGTCCGGTACTCGACGGTGAGCAGGGTCCCCGAGTAGTACCAGGGCATCTCCGGGACCAGCGCGGTGCGGCCGGACTCGGTGTAGGGCGGGAGGAATCCCTGCGCGTTCGTCATGCCTGGTCCTTCTGCTCGACGGTCGAGGGGTAGAGGTCCTTCGAGGGCGTGCGGATGCCGCGGAACTCCCAGTCCCCGCCCATGGCCGTGGAGATGACCTCCTCGCTCTCGGTGGGCTGGGCGCCGCAGTCGTCCCGGATGGGGACCGGGCCCTGCACGATGGTGTTGCTGAGGGTGCCGAGCCCCTCGACCTCCACCTCGACGACATCCCCGGGGTAGACCGTGCGCGAGAACGCCGGGGTGCCCGAGAAGAGGATGTCGCCGGGCACCAGGGTGATGGTGCGTGCGATGTCGGCAACGAGGTAGTGCATGTCCCACTCCATCTCGGCGGTCGTCGAGTCCTGCTTGACGACGCCGTTGACGCGGGTCTGGATGCCCTTGTCGTGGAAGTCCCAACCCGTCACCAGGCCCGGTCCGATCGGGGCGAGGGTGTCGGAGCCCTTCACGCGCAGCATCGAGCCCGCGTCCGTGTCGCGGAAGTCGTGCAGGCCGTAGTCGTTGCCCACGGTGTAGCCGGCGATGTAGTCGCCGGCCTCGTCGGGTGAGACATTGCGGCAGGTGCGTCCGATCACGATGACGATCTCGCCCTCGTAGTTGAGCCACTTGCAGCGCTCCGGCCGGACGACCGCCCCCTTGTGGGAGTTCAGCGCCGTGATCGGCTTGTGGAAGTAGGTCGGCGCCGCGGGCAGCTTCGTCATGAACTCCTCGGTGCGCGAGGCGTAGTTCAGGTGGACGGCGATGATCTTCGTCGGCTCCACGGGGGGAAGGTGGATGGCGTCCTCGACGCCGACCACGCGCCCGTCGGGTGCGACCAGCTCGTCGCCGTGTCGCACCACCTGCACAGGCGAGCCCTCGAGGAGGATCCGGCGGTACTCCGTCATGCAGCAGCTCCCTTTCGTGTCCATCCCGTCTCCGGGCGGTCGAACCACACGTGCACCTGACTGGTGCCGATGGAGTTCTCGTAGTCCCCGTACTGCACGCCCGGAGCGGCGAAGTCGCGCTCCCCGAGGGCCGCGGCCATCATCAGGTAGTGCGCGAACTTGCCCTCGGGACGCACGGTGAGGAAGTCGTCCATGGTGTCGAGCACCAGGTCGTGGCGGCCCTCGAAGAACCAGCCCAGCCGCTCGTGGTCCATGTCGCGGGCCTTCTGGCTGATGATGTGCGACGGGTCGCTCGCCTCATGCTTCCGCAGCTCCTTGAGCGGGTAGAAGGTGTGCGAGAGCGAGCCGGTGGCGATGATGATGACCTTGCGGTCCACGGCCTCGATGGCCTCCCCGATCGCCCGGCCCACGCGCAGGAAGTCGTCGGTGTCTCCGGTCTGGCACACGCTCATGGACAGCCACTGCTTGTCCAGCCCCTTGCCGAGGTAGGACCAGAGGTTGATGGAGGGGTAGTACAGCGGCAGGTAGGGATCGTCGAGCGGAGTGATCCAGGTGCCGTTCGACTCGGCGCGGGCGCCAATGGCCTCGGCCAGTTCGCGATCGCCCCGCCACTCGTAGGGAATGCGGCACATGCCGCGGGGCAGCTCCTCCGCGGTGAACAGGCCGGCGCGAAGGTCGTGCGAGGTGACGACGAACTCCACGGTGGTGAACCAGTGCGAGTCCAGGACGATCACCGTGTCGTAGTCGAGCGTCTCGAACTTCTCCGCGCGCAGGCGTCGCAACGCGGGGACGAGGGAGATCTCCTTGCCCTCGTTGAGCTCGAGCCGCGTCCTCTCGGGAAGCATGATGGTGGGGACATGCGACAGCAGTCCGGCACCCACGACCTCACCCATGACTACTCCTTCCACCCGTTCGGTGCGTAGACGGTGTTCTTGACGTCGGCGTAGAAGTCGAAGGACCACACGCCGCCCTCCCGGCCGATGCCGGACTTCTTCGACCCGCCGAAGGGCGCTGACAGGTCGCGGACGAAGAAGCAGTTGACCCAGATCGTGCCGGCGACGAGGTACCTGCAGAAGTCCTCGGCCCGCTGGCGGTCACCGCTGACGACGCAGGCCGCCAGTCCGAACTCGGTGCCGTTCGCGAGTTCGAGGCCCTCCTCGTCGGTGTCGAACGTCTGCATGGTGAGGACCGGGCCGAAGACCTCCTGGGTGAGGATCTCGCTACCGGCCGGTGCGTCCACGACGAGCGTGGGCCGGAAGTAGTGGCTCCCCAGCTCCGCGTTGACCTCGCCGCCGTAGGCGATCGTGGCGCCGTCGGCCCGGGCCCGGTCCACGAACCCCTGCACGCGCTCGATGTGCTTGAGGTGGATGTTGGGCCCGATCTGGGTCTCCTCGTCCCGCGGGTCGCCCTGCCGGATCTGCGCCGCCCGCTCGCGGAACCGCTCGGTGAAGGCGTCGGCGATGCCCCGCTGCACCAGCAGCCGGGTGCCGGCGAGGCAGACCTGCCCCGCGTTGTCGTACTGCTCGATGGCCAGATCGACGGCGAGGTCGAGGTCCGCGTCGTCGAGGATCACCGTCGGGCTCTTGCCGCCCAGCTCGAAGGAGCAGGGCGTGAGGTTGTCGGCTGCGGCGCGGGCGATGACCTTCGCGGTGGGCACCGATCCGGTGAAGCAGATGCGGGCGACGTCGGGATGGGACGTGAGGGGTGCTCCGGCCTCGGTGCCGAAGCCCTGGACCACGTTGAAGACCCCGTCGGGGAGCCCTGCCTCGTGGGCGAGGTCGGCGAAGTAGGACGCGGTGAGCGGCGCCCACTCCGGCGGCTTCAGGACGACCGTGTCCCCGGAGGCGAGGGCGGGGCCGATGCGCCAGGTCGCCAGCATCAGCGGGGCGTTCCAGGGCGTGATGATGACGGCGACGCCGGACGGATCCCAGGACACGTGGTTGGTGTGGCCCCGCGTCTCGAACTCGGGGTGGTGCAACCGGTTGATGGCGTAGTCGGCGAAGAAGCGGATGTTCATGGCCACCCGGGGCATGACGCCGCGCCGGTGGGAGCGCAGGAGCGAGCCGTTGTCGAGGGTCTCGATCTGCGCCAGTTCCTCGACGTGCGCCTCGATCGAGTCCGCGAGACGGAACAGGATCTCGCCGCGCTCCTCGGCGGTCATGCGGGACCAGACGGGGAAGGCGGCCTTGGCGGCGGCGACGGCAGCGTCGGCCTCAGCCCGGCCGCCGCGGGAGATGTGCCCGAGCACGCGCCCGTCGACGGGCGACACGGACTCGAAGGTCTCGGCCGAGGCGATGCGCTGACCGCCGATCCAGTGCCGGGTGTCGACGTCGACGCCGGCGATGGTGATCGTGGACATGAAGCTCCTACGGGACGGCAGGTGGTCGAGTCATCCTAGGTCGTTCGGTTCCAAACGGAAAGCAGAATGGTCGTGAATAGTGCATCCTGTGCCCGGAGGAGGAGCCGTGTCCCGACCTGTCATCGCCGTTCCCGGCCGTTTCACCGAGTCCGCCAGCGCTCTGCGCTACCGGGGTGTCGTCGCTGCCCGCAAGCTGCTCGAGGCCGTGTGGGCGGCGGGGGGCGATCCGCACGTCCTCCTCCCGGCCGACGGAGCGGACGCCTTCGACTGGGCGTCCCGGCTGCGGGGGGTCGACGGGGTGCTCCTGCCCGGCGGGGGCGACGTCAACCCGCGCCGCTACGGCGGGGACTCGACGCATGTGTCGCTGTACGACGTCGACGAGCTGCAGGACGAGACGGACTTCACCCTGGCCCGGTACGCCCTGGAGCATGGCGTGCCGACCCTGGCCGTGTGCCGGGGCCTGCACGTCGTCAACGCCCTGCTGGGCGGCACGCTGGTGATCGACATGGACGTGCACCACCGGCACCACGTGCACGAGGTCTCCGTGGACGACCCGGCCGACGTGCTGGGCGTGGGCAACCGGCCGATCACCTGCTCGTGCTACCACCACCAGGCGATCGACCAGGTGGCGGAGGGCATTTCCGTCCTGGGACGTGCCGAGGACGGGGTCGTCGAGGCGGTCTCCATCGAGTCCGCCGGCTGGGCGGCCGGCATCCAGTGGCATCCGGAGGACACCTACGACGTCGACCCGGATCAGCTGCTCCCGTTCCGCAAGCTCGTGGCCGAGGCCAGCCGGTAGTCGGGTGACGCCATGGCCGACCTGAACCGCGCGAACGACCTGGCACACGTCCCGGACAGCGTCGCCGCCGCCGTGACGGCGTCCTCCGGGCTGGCTGCCGCCTCCGACCCGGGGCCGTTCTTCCACGGCACGAGCGTGCCGCTCGCCCCGGGTGCCCGGCTGGCCCCGGGGTACCCGTCGAACTACCGTTCCGACGTCCTCATGAACCACATCTACTTCACCGCGCTGAAGGATGGCGCGGGCCTCGCGGCAGAGATCGCCGTCCTGCTGACCGGCAATCCCACCGCCCACGTGTACCTGATCGAGCCGACCGGTGAGTACGAGAACGACCCGAACGTCACCGACAAGAAGTTCCCCGGCAATCCGACCCGCTCCTATCGCTCCGCGCACCCGCTCGTGATCATCAACGAGGTCCACGATTGGGTGCGGCTGACCGACGAGCAACGCACCATGTGGCGGGAACGTCTCGCTGCCATGACTCCGGACAACGCCCCCATCATCAACTAGGGGAGGTCAGTCCTCCTCGACGGCGGTGACGAGGGTGCGGAGCATCTCGGCGGCGTCCTCCTTCTGGCCACGGGGCAGGAGCCGGGTGACTTCGCGCTCCTGCGCGTTGATCTGCGGGAAGATCCGCGTGATCAACCGCTTGCCGCTCGGGGTCAGCGCTACCAGCACGAGGCGGCCATCCGCGTCGCTCTTGGTGCGCTGCAGGAGGCCGCGCCTCTCCAGCGTCGCGAGCACGCCGCTCAGGGTGGCCTTGGAGACGCCGACCTCCTCGGCGACGACCCGGGTCTCCGCGGGTCCCCAGATCCAGGTCACCCACAGGACGACGAAGGCCGTCCACGTGAGGTCCGCCGGCGTGAGCACCACGCGCTCCATGTGATTGCGCACCGCGTTGGCCGCGCGGAACAGGTTCGACACGACATGCATGGACTCCATGTCCAGTTCGAGACCGGCGATGCGCGACTCTGCGGCTCGCTCGGTCTCGGCCAACGTGTGTGGTCCGGCCACGGGCCCTCCCTCGATTAGTGGCCGACCCTAGAGGATTCCGGCGACAGAAGGGTCGTTTGGGCCCTAAGAACCTTCGGCCGCCCGCAGCGAGGCCACGATCTCGCGGATCTTCAGGCCGACGGCGTCCGCATTGACGTTGACCTCGGGGCCCGGCCCGTCGATGTCGAGGACGTCCTGCACGATCTCCATGGCATCGATCACGCGGTCGTAGTAGTCGGTGAAGATGCTGTCGAGGTACTGGTCCACCGCCCGGTTCCCCAGCGCGAAGTCGCGGCTCACCGCCCAGAGGAGGCGGCTGCTGGACTCGTCGATCGGCGTGACCAGCTGGGTGAAGCGCAGTCGCACCCAGCTGCCGTCCTCGCCCTGCGCGTCCCAGTGGTCGACCCACACGGCCGGTGAAGGGAAGAAGCCGGACTGCTCCGTGCGATACGGCGCATCGAGGGGGCAGCCCACGATCTCGGCCTGCCATGCGGGCAGGGGCGCGGGCGGGAAGTCGCGATGCAGGGAGACCGAGGTCTCGCTCACCACGACGTCCAGAGGCGGGGGCGCCGTGTCGAGGACCGCCGGCGCGATCTCGGGTGCGACGAAGGGCACCTGTGTCACGTCGGCGAAGTTCTCGTGCAGGAGCAGGAAGGACGCCAGGACCTCCTCCTCCCCGGACACCGTCGACCATGAGTCGCTGTCCAGCCAGGGCAGCTCGGGGATCCGGTGCAGTGCGGCGCGCCCGGGCTCGCCGAGCCAGACCCAGACGAGGCCATCGGACTCACGCACCGGGTACGAGACGACGCGGGCGCCATAGGGCACGTGCGGCTGGGTTGGCACCGAGACGCAGGCCCCATCGGGCCCGAAGACGAATCCGCAGAGGCCACAGCGCACGGTGTCGCCGATGAGCTCACCCGCGCTGAGCGGGTAGGCGCGGTGGGCGCAGCGGTCCTCGAGGGCGACGGCGACGCCGTCCACCGTGCGGAAGAGCACGAGCGGGAGTCCCGCGGCGCGGATCGGCAGGAGTTCGCGGTCGACCTCGTCGGACGTGGCGGGTGCGTACCAGCAGTCGCGCGGGATCGCAGGGGGTGTCTTCATCCTCGGCTCCCTCAGAGGTCGAGCGTCAGTCGGCCGGACCGGCAGCGGGACACGCAGATCATGATGGTCTCGTTGCTGGCCTTCTCCTCGTCGTTGAGGACGGAATCGCGGTGGTCGACGTCACCGTCGATCACCACCGTCTCGCAGGTGCCGCAGATGCCCTCGTGGCAGGAGCCCAGCACACTGATGCCGTGGTCCTGCACGGCATCGAAGATCGAGCGGTCGGCGGGGACCGTGATCGTGATCCCGGTGCGGGCCAGCTCGACCTCGAACTCGGTGTCGACCGCCCCTTCGGTGGCCTTGGCGGCGAACCGCTCGAGGTGGAGGCTGCCGGGCGGCCATGACCCGCAGCGCTGCTCGACCGCGCCCAGCAGGCCCTCGGGTCCGCACGTGTAGACCAGCGTGCCCGGACGCGGTGTGCCGAGCCGCTCGTCCAGTGCGGAAGTCATGAGCGCGACGTCATTGCCGGGCAGGAGGGTCACGCGGTCGCCGTACTTCGTGAGCTCCGGAAGGAATGCCATCGAAGCCTCGCTGCGGCCGCCGTAGAGCAGCGACCACTCGGCTCCGGCCGCCTCGGCCTCGGCGATCATCGGCAGCATAGGGGTGATCCCGATGCCGCCCGCGATGAACACATAGCGGGGCGAGGCCACGAGGGGGAAGTGGTTGCGGGGGCCGCGGATGCGGATCACGCTGCCGTTCTGGACGCTCTCGTGGACGAAGCGCGACCCGCCTCGGCTGTCGGGAGCGTTGAGGATCCCGACGGTGAAGCGCTGGCTGTCCGCCGGCGAGCCGCAGAGCGAGTACTGGCGGGTGATCTCCGGGGTCAGGATGAGGTCGATGTGCGCACCCGGGGTCCACTCCGGCAGCGGCTCGCCGTCAGGGTGGACCAGGGTGACCGTCACGACGTCCTCGGCGACGGTCTCGTACGACTCGACGACGAGGTCGCTCTCGAACTCCCGGAGCCTGGTCTCGGTCTCCGTCATCGGCTACTTGGCCTTGATCCGGACGGGGAAGCGCTTGACTCCGTTGACGAAGTTGCTGCGCACCCGCTCGATCTCGCCGGTCTGCTCGATGGAGGCCAGCCGGGGGAGCAGCTCCTCGAAGAGGATCCGGATCTCCAGGCGTGCGAGGTTCGCCCCCAGGCAGGTGTGCGGCCCCTTCCCGAAGGTCATGTGGTCGTTCGGGAAGCGGGTGAGGTCGAGGTCGTAAGGGTTGTCGAACTTCTGCGGGTCGCGGTTGCCGGCCGCGAACCACGTGACGATCTTGTCGCCGGCCTTCACCGTCTTGCCGTGCAGCTCGACGTCGCGCGTGGCGGTGCGCCGGAAGTGGTAGACCGGGGATGCGTAGCGGATGAGCTCCTCGACCATGCTTTGCGACTTGTCCATGTTGTCGAGGAAGTACTGCATCTGATCGGGGTTGTCCATGAGCGCCTTCATCGACAGCGTCATGGCCTGGCGCGTGGTCTCGTTGCCGGCGACGACGAGCAGCAGGAAGTAGTTGTCGAAGTCGGTGTCGGACAGCGGGATCCCGTCCTCGGGGAGCCGGTTGACCAGCTTGCTGACCAGGTCGTCCCCGTCGCCGCCGCGGCGCTGCTTGGCCAGCTCGCGTCCGTACTCGAAGACCTCGAGCGAGACCGGGTTGCGGAAGGGCAGGTGCTTGTACTTCTGGGCCTCATCGCTGTCGACGAGCACCTTGGAGAGCTCCGGATCGGAGAAGCCGACGATGGTGTTGCCCCATTCGATCAGCGTCGGGGTCATCTCGTCGGGCACGTCGAGCAGGCGGGCGAGCACGTTGATGGGGAAGTCGGCGGCGATGGCCTCGACGAAGTCGACGTCCTCCTTCTCAAGGGCCAGGTCGATCGACGTGCGGGCAAGTCCGCGGAGGAAGTCCTCATATCGGCGGAGCTGGGCCACGCTGAAGTCGCGGGCGAGCAGCTTGCGGAGCGCTTGGTGGCGGGTGCCGTCGCTCTCCAGGATGGAGCGGCGCAGGTCCTGGAACTCCTCGGGCGGCTCCTCGAGGTTCGTGAACTTCGTCGACGTGAACGTGTCCGAGTCCTTGTCGACCATCTCGATGTCGTCGTACTGGACGACGGACCAGAATCCGTGCCCGTCGCTGTGCAGCTCGTCCTGCCAGTGCAGCGGGTCCTCGTTGCGGAGGGTCTCGAACATCCCCCACGCCTCGTTGTGGACGAAGTAGTCCAGGTTGGTCAGGTCGACGTCCGCGAGGGGAATGGGAGTGGGTTGCATGGATTCTCCAGACGGGATGGGAGGACGTGGCGAATCGTTCGGGTCCGAACGGACAGGCTAGATAGCCGATCGGCGGCGGGTCAAGCGAAATGGGGAAACCCGTCGCCTCGACGGCAGCGATGGGGTCGTCACGGCGAGTGGGTGGCCACCCGGTCGATGAACGCGTCGACGAGCGTGTGGGCACGACGCGCCGCGTCCTCGCCCTCGGCGAGGGTGTGCTGGTAGAGGATGTCCGGGTCCTGGCCGTCGGCCTCCGCACCGGCGCGACCGCCGTTCTCCAGCCAGCCTTGGAGGCCGGCCGCCGTCAGCTCGGGGTGGAACTGCACGGCGAGGTTGCGTCGGAGCACGAACGCCTGCGAGGCCACGGAGTTCCGCGCGATCTCGCGGGCCTCGGGCGGGACCTGCCATCGGTCGTAGTGCCAGTGGAACCACGGGCCGGGCCCCACGAGGTCGGGTTCCTGGCTCCAGATCGGTGTCCACCCGATCTCCGGCTTGGGGGCCCGAGCCACCGATCCCCCGTGGGCGCGGGCCAGGAGCTGGCCGCCGAAGCAGATGCCGAACACCGGGACGCCGAACTCGTCGGCCTCCCTCAGCCATTCGATCTCGGGAAGGAGCCAGTTGCCGATGGTCTCGTCGTCCCACGCCCCCCAGGGGGCACCCATCACGACGAGCGCGTCGAAGCCGCGGGGGTCGGGGAAGCTGTAGGGCTGGTTCGGCGTGTGGAAGTTCTCCGGGGCCACCACGATCTCCTCCACCACCGCGTAGCCGCGGTGGGCGAACCGCTCCGCCACCGGGCCGGGTGGACTGACGTGGTCATGCTGCAGGAACAGTGCGCGCAAGGCTCAACCTCCGACGTGGCAATTGGGGGATCCCTTCCCCCGAGGGGCAAGGAGGTCCTAGTATCCACAAAATCGTTGGGGTCCGAATGACTCTTGTCGGATCCGCCATCCATCGCAAGGAGACTCATGCTTCACGATCTGGCCGAGACCCGCCGCATTCTGGAGACCCAGGACATCGACGTCGTCCGACTGATCTTCCCCGACATCCTCGGGATCACCCGATCCAAGGACCTCCTCGTCTCGCAGATCGAGCGCGCGGCGGCCCACGGTCCGGCGTTCTGCCAGGGCACCTGGGTGACCACGACGCGCGGCGGCGTCCTCGACGCCGGCGCCGGGACCGGCAGCATCGAGGATGGCCTGCCGGACATGGTCTCCAAGCTCGACACCGACACGATCCGCCCGATTCCGTGGCTGCCCGGTGTCGCCTACGCCATCGCGGACATCGACAATCCCGACGGGTCTCGCAGCACCATCGCCCCTCGCGCCGTTCTCCGTTCCGTGCTGGACGAGTACGACAAGGAGGGCCTGATCCCGGTCTGCGGGCCGGAGCTCGAGTTCTACATCGCCCAGCGCACCGACGACGGCTGGGCTCGCTGCATCGACAAGACCGGACGGGTCTACATGACCGGTGCCCTCGTCGACCCCGCGGGTCACTACCTGCACCTCCTGCGGATGCTCGACCAGCTCAACGTGGGGGCGTTCGCCGGCAACCACGAGTTCTCTCCCTCGCAGTACGAGATCAACCTGTGGCACAGCGAGGCCATGGACGCAGCCGACCGCACGTTCCTCTTCAAGACTGCCGTCAAGGACGTCCTCGCCGAGCGCGGCGTCCTCGGCACCTTCCTCGGCAAGCCCTGGAACGACGAGGGCGGCAGCGGGTTCCACCTGCACTTCTCCGTGACCGATCCCAGCGGCATGAACAAGATGCACGACGGTGGCGCGGGTCTGTCGGAGGTTGCCCTGCAGATGATCGCGGGCGTCATCGAGCACGCCCCCGCCATCGCCGCCTTCACCAACCCCACCGTCAACGCCTACAAGCGCCTCGGGCCCGACACCCTCGCGCCCTACCGGTCCAACTGGGGCTACGACAACCGCTCCACGATGCTGCGCATCCCGCCGGAGCGGGGACAGGGGACCAGGCTCGAGCTCCGCATCGGTGACGGGACGGCCAACCCGTACATCGTCCTGGCGGTCGTCCTTGCCGCGGCCCTCGACGGCGTCCGCCGCGGACTCACCCCGCCGCCGGCGGCCGAGGGCTGGGCCTACGAGGACGAGAGCAGCCCGGTGCTGCCGATGACGCTGCGCGAGGCCCTGGATGCCCTCGAGGCGGACGGTGGCCTGCGCCACCTCCTTCCGAGCGACTTCATCGACGTCTTCGTGACGATGAAGCGCGACGAGGCCGACCGGTACGACGCCGAGGTCGAGGATCCGTCCACCCGCGACACGACCCGCTGGGAGCTCGAGGAGTACATCGAGGACCTGTAGTCGGGCGCCCGCCCCGCATACGCGACGATGGGCGGGTGTCGACCTACCTGCTGACCTTCCGCTGCCAGGACGCGCCGGGGATCATCCACGCCGTGTCGGGCGCCCTGCTCGAGGTGGGTGCCAACGTGCTCGAGCAGGCCCAGTTCACCGACCAGGACAGCGGGCTGTTCGCCATGAGGACGCGCTTCGAGGCGCCCGACCAGCAGCCGGAGTCGATCCGGCAGGTCGTCCTCGAGCAGGCGGGCCGCTTCGATCCGGTGATCGCCGTGAGAGCCGAGACCCAGCGACGGCGCGCCCTGGTGATGGTGTCACGGCAGGACCACTGCCTCGTGGACCTGCTCTACCGATACGAGATCGGCGAGCTGGACGTCGAGATTCCCCTGGTGGTGTCCAACCATGAGGACTGCCGCGGCGTCGCCGAGCGGCACGGCATCCCCTTCGTCGTGCTCCCGGTGACGCCGGAGACGAAGTCCGACCAGGAGCAGAGGCTGCTCGAGCTGGTGCGCGAGCACGAGGTCGACGTGGTCGTGCTCGCCCGGTACATGCAGGTGCTCAGCGACAGCCTCTGTGCGGAGCTGCCCGGCCGCATCATCAACATCCATCACTCCTTCCTTCCGGGGTTCAAGGGCGCCCGCCCGTACCACCAGGCACATGCCCGCGGGGTGAAGCTCATCGGGGCCACGGCGCACTTCGTCACGGCGGACCTGGACGAGGGGCCGATCATCGAGCAGGGAGTGGAGCGCGTGGACCACTCCGCGACGCCGGAGGCCCTCGCCGAGATCGGCCGCGACGTGGAGCGCCTCGTGCTGGCGCGAGCCGTCCGGCTGTTCGCGGAGGATCGCATCGTCCTCGACGGCGCGAGGACCATCGTCTTCCGCTGAGTGACGCCGCCGAAGGGCGTGAGCGGGGACTACCAGGTGGCGTGGAGCGTGGCGGGTGCCCGGAACTCCCAGCCACGGAAGGACACGTCGTGGGCGGGATCGAGGGCCATGGCGGGGAGGGCCTCGACGAGGGTGCGCAGGGCGATCCGCTCCTGTCCTCGGGCGAAGGCGTGACCGGCGCAGAAGTGCGGTCCGTAGCCGAAGGCGGCGTTGGGCCGTCGTTCCCGTCGGATGTCGAACAGGTCCGGATCGTCGAACTCGGCCTCGTCGCGGCAGGCGCTTGCCACCACGGCGCCGACGGCTGATCCGGCCGGGATGACCGTGCCGGCGACCTCGACGTCGATCACCGCCTGACGGGTCTGGGTGCCGATGGGCGCCACCCAGCGCAGCCCCTCGTGGACGGCGTCGTCCCAGCGCTCCGGCTCGGCGCGCACGAGATCCATCTGGTCGGGGTCGGCGAGCAGCCCGTAGAGGCATGACCCGGCGCCGTGCCCGGGCTCCTGCATCCCGCCCAGGATGATCACCTTGAGGGAGGGGAGCACCTCCTCGATGGCCCGCATACGCCCCACCGTGAGCATCGAGGCGATGGTCGAGCCGTCGGGCTTGTCGCGCAGGATCTCCATGAGGGGACGCAGCTCGGCATCGATGCGGCGGGCCGTGTCGTCGCTGATGCGCTGCTTCTCCGGGTCGTTCTCGAAGTTGATGGCACCCATCGCCAGGCCGTGGAACCAGTCTTGCAGGGTCTCGGCGGACAGGTGCCCCAGCCCGAGGACGGCCTCGAGGCTGAGCACCGAGATCGGCTCGAAGTAGGCGGTCATGAGGTCGGCTCGCCGCTCGGGCCGGGCCAACAAGGATGCCAGCGCGGCGTCGGCGATGGGGGAGACGAGGTCGTCGATGTAGCCGGCCACCACCCGTGGCTTGTAGGTGGCGTCGAGGCTGCGCCGCAGGTCGAGGTGGCGCTCGCCGTCGACGGTGAGGATGGTGGGGCCGCCGAACGACCGGTCCAGGGGCGAGCTGTCGACATGCGCCGAGAAGAGCTCGGGGTGCGTGGTGACGAACTCGACGTCCGCGGCCCGGGTCACCAGCCACAGGTTGACGCATGGCACCCACGCGGCGGGCTCCTCCGCCCGGAGGCGGGCGTAGATGGGGTAGGGATCCGCCTCCAGCTCCTCGACGGTGATGGTCTCCGCGAAGGTCACGGCCCGAATGCTGCCACGCGCTCCATTACCTCGCGGCAGAACGCGGCATGCTGCCCGCGGTCGTCGATGAAGATGGACGGCTTGATCGCGAAGGTCGTGAAGCCGAGCGACTGCTGGCGTGGGATCTCCTCCAGGGCCTCGGGCAGCGGGGCGACGGAGTGGTCGTCCGGGAATGCCACGCGCGTGCCTCCGACGAGCTCGAAGTCGTCGGTCGACCGGCCCGCGTCCTGCAATGCGCTGCGCAGGTTCGCGATGTCCTCCTCATCCACGCGACCGACGGGGTGGAAGCCGCGGCCGTACCGGACCAGCCGCTCGACCACCTTGCCGTGCACGCGCTCGCCCCCGAACCACATCGTCGGTCCTTCGGGGCGCCAGGGCTTCGGCTCGAGGTACACGTGGTCGAAGGAGAAGAACTCGCCGTGGTGGGTGACCGGGGACCGGGACCACACCTGCGACCAGATCGAGAGCTGCTCGTCGAGGATCCGCCCTCGCCTCGTGAACGGGACGCCCAGGGCGTCGTACTCGTCGCGATGCCAGCTGACGGTGGGCTGGATGACCAGTCGGCCTTCGCTCAGCAGGTCGAGGCCTGCGAGGTCGTGGGCCAGCACCAGCGGGTGCCGCAGGGGGGCGATGAGGGCGATCGCCCCGATGCGGATGCGCGTCGTGGCCGCGGCGATGGCGCTCAGCAGGACGAGATTGGACGGCCAGGGGGTGGCCGGGTCCTGGTTACCAGGCATCGCATAGTCCCGGGGGTTGGCCATCCGACCCTGGTCGCCGGCACTCGGGCCGAGGAGCACGTGATCGCTCACCATCACCATGTCGAAGCCGGCATCCTCGGCCTCCTGGGCCATGCGGACCAGTCCGCGCAGGTCGCGCGGATCCGTCATGGTCCAGTTCTCGGTCAGGACACTCACCATGCGTGGAGTGGACATGGGCGGAGCGTAATCGGGTGCGCAGGCCCCCGGCAGCATCGAGGAATGCCGCGAGGGGAGTGATCACGTTTAGTTCGCAATTCCGGGACATTTGACGAAAGTGCTTGCGGAGCAGCCACGGTTGCGGGACTCTTTGCCATCGTTTGGCCCCGTACGACCTGCCCCCGACCATCCCCCGTGGAGGAAGCATGTCCCAAAGGGAGAATCTCCCGAAGTCCGATCAGGTGCTGGGCGCACCTGATACGGAGACGCCCGACACCACGCTGAGGCGCGGCACTCTCGGCCTCGCCGGCATCATCTTCTTCGTCGTCGCAGCGGCCGCGCCGCTGGCCGGCATGACCGGAGCCTTCCCGGTGGCCGTGGCCATCGGCAACGGCGCCGCGGCTGCCGGAATGTACGTCGCGGTCGGCGTCATCCTCCTGCTGTTCAGCGTCGGCTACGCCACAATGAGCCACTACGTCACGAACACCGGCGCGTTCTTCGCGTACGTGGGACGTGGCCTGGGCATTGTGCCGGGCGTGGGCTCGGCCGCGGTGTCGGTGCTCGCGTACCTGGCCGTGCAGTGGGCTGTCCTCGGCTTCCTCTCCTTCCAGATGTCGTACCAGTTCGAGGCGAAGTTCGGGATCTCCCTGCCCTGGTGGCTCTACGGCATCGTGCTGATGATCATCGTGTGGGCGCTCTCCGCGCTGTCGGTCGACATCGGCGCCAAGGTCCTCGGCGTCTTCCTGACCATCGAGCTCATCGCCCTGATCGTCGTCGGCGCCGCTGCGATCTTCGACGGCGGCCCGGACGGCCCCAACTTCACGGCCTCCTTCAGCCCCAACGAGATCTTCGCCGGCGGCCTGATCGGCGGCGCAGGCATCGCGTTCTCGTTCGCCCTCGCGTCGTACATCGGCTTCGAGGCGACCGCCATCTACGGCGAGGAGTCGAAGAACCCGAAGCGCAACGTGCCCTTGGCGACCTACATCTCGGTCATCCTCATCACCGCGATCTTCGCCTTCGTCGGCTTCGGCCTGGTGACCGGCCTCGGCGCCACGGACATCCAGAACAAGGTCTTCGAGATCACGGCGGTCGACGGCGTGCCGCTCGCCGATCCGTCGGCCATGCTGTTCGGCCTCACGACCCAGTTCGTCGGCTCGTGGCTGACGGAGCTGTTCGGCTGGATCGTCCTCACGTCCCTGTTCGCGGCGCTCCTCGCCTTCCAGAACAGCGCCGCGCGCTACCTGTTCTCGATGGGTCGCGCAGGCGTCCTGACCAAGAAGCTGGACCGCACGAACAGCCGCCAGGCGCCGCACGTGGCCACGACCGTCGTCGGCATCCTCGGCATCGTCCTGATCGTGGTCGGCGTCATCTTCAACTGGGACCCGATCCTGAACATCTTCTACTGGTTCTCCGCCGTCGCCGTCATCGCGATCGTCTTCACCGAGATCCTCGTGAGCCTCGCGGTGATCGTGTACTTCCGGCGGACCAAGGAGGACACCCGGCTGTGGCACACGATGATCGCGCCTATCCTCGCGATCATCGGCCTCGGCATCGGCGAGATCATGCTCATGGCCCGCTTCAACCTGTTCGCAGGGACGGCACCGGATCCGAGCATGTGTCCGGGCGATGCCGGATCCGGGTGTGGACCGTTCGAACTCAACGGCCTGGGATGGTTCCTGGTCCTGCTGCCCTACCTGTTCTTCATCATCGGACTCATCCTGGGTGCGGTCCGGCGTGACAAGGAGAACTACGACGCGGTGCACAACTTCGTCAGCTGAACCACGGCATGTGCGTGGGGCCCGGTCCGATCGGACCGGGCCCCACGCACGTCCAGCCTCCCGCCGGCGCGGGTCAGGGCGTGGGGGAGATGCCCAGGTCGTCGAGCAGGGCCAGGACCCGACTGCGGATCTCGTCGCGGATCGGGCGCACGGCGGCCACGCCCTGGCCCGCGGGGTCGTCCAGCACCCAGTCCTCGTAGCGCTTGCCGGGGAAGAAGGGACAGGCGTCTCCGCAGCCCATGGTGACCACGACGTCCGACGCCTGTACGGCCTCCGTGGTGAGCACCTTGGGGATCTCGGCCCGGATGTCGATGCCCTCCTCCAGCATGGCCTCCACGACAGCGGGGTTGACCGAGTCCGCGGGCGCGGACCCGGCCGAGCGGACCTCCACCGCCCCGGCCGACAGGTGCGTGAGGTAGGCGGCGGCCATCTGCGAGCGGCCGGCATTGTGCACGCAGACGAACAGGACGGACGGCTTCTCGATCATGCGGGCTCCCGAACGCGAACGGTGGGTGACGGCCACGACCAGCGTCGGCGCAGCCAGAGCGAGACATAGACGAGGCCGACCAGGGCGGGCACCTCGATGAGCGGGCCGATGACGCCGGTCAGGGCCTGCCCGCTGGTCACGCCCCAGACGCCGATGGACACGGCGATGGCGAGCTCGAAGTTGTTGCCGGCCGCCGTGAACGCCACGGTCGCGGATCGTGCGTACGGCAGCCCCATCGCACGACTGGCGACCATCGCGGTGAACCACATCACCGCGAAGTAGATGAGCAACGGGACCGCGATCAAGGCGACGCTTGCGGGGTCGGAGGTGATCGCATCGCCTTGGAGGGCGAACATGACGACGATCGTGAACAGCAGGCCGTAGAGGGCGATCGGCGCGATCCTCGGGGCGAAGCGGGTGTCGTACCAGTCACGGCCCTTGCGGGCCACGCCCACCCGGCGGGTGAGGAAGCCGAGGGCAAGCGGGATCCCGAGGAAGACGAGGACCGCCTTGGTGATGTCCCACGTGGAGAACTGCACGTCCTGGGTGTCGAGGCCCAGCCACCCCGGCAGTATGGCCAGGTAGAAGGTGCCCAGCAGCGCGTAGGCGAGGATCTGGAACACCGAGTTGATCGCCACCAGCAGGGCGCCCGCCTCGCGGTCCCCGCAGGCGAGGTCGTTCCAGATGAGCACCATCGCGATGCAGCGAGCGAGGCCGATGACGATCAGGCCGGTGCGGAACGCCGGGTAGTCGGCCAGGAAGACCCAGGCGAGGACGAACATGAGCAGCGGCCCGACGAGCCAGTTCAGGACGAGGGACAGCCACAGCATGCGCCGGTCGCCGGCGAGGTGGCCGATCTCCTCGTACTTCACCCGGGCGAGGACGGGGTACATCATCGCGAACAGCCCCACGGCGATGAGCAGGCTGGTGTTGTCGACCGTGACGGCGTCGAGGGCTCCCTGCAGCCCGGGAACGACGCGTCCGAGGACGAGGCCGGCCGCCATGGCGAGGACGATCCACAGCGGGAGGAACCGGTCGAGCGTCGAGAGGCGCCCGATGACCTCGGTCTCGGTGGCGTCGCGCGGGTCGGTGGCGGTCATGCGGATGCGGGGGACGAGCAGCACGCGCTCCCGGAGTCATCGGCTGCCAGCGGGAGGCTGGTCCTCGCCCCGGCGGCCGATTCGGGGTTGTCGTCCTTGACGACGTACACCTCCCAGGGGGCACCCGCCGGGTCGTGGACCCAGACCTTGTCCTGGAGTGCGTAGCAGCAGGTCGTGTCCGTCTCGTCGAGCGTGGTCAGTCCCGCGGTCGCGAGGCGGGACGCGGCCGCCGTGACGGCATCGGCGGTGAACACCTCGACGCCGAGGTGGTTGAGGGCGCCGGCGGTGCCGCTGCCGCGCTCCGAGTCCGGGACCTCGATGAGGACGAGCTTGAGGGGCGGGTCCTCGATGGCGAAGTTGGCGTAGCCGGGACGCCGCTTGTACGGCCCGGTGCCGAACAGCGTCGTGTAGAACGTGACGCTCGCCTCGAGGTCGGACACGTTCAGGGCCAACTGCACTCGCGACATGGCGCTCTCCCCATCGACATTCATCGATATGGAAGGTAGCATCCGGATCGATGGATGTCGATACGAACGTGCGCCCGACCGCCACCGGCCTGCTCCCGCTGGCGGAGGTGACTGCCGGCCCGGCGTGCTGCCCGAGCGGGCTGTCCGAGCCCATCGACCGAGATACCGCCGAGGAGCTCGCCCGGCTGCTGAAGGCCGTGGCGGATCCGGCCCGCCTCCAGCTGCTGTCGCTCCTGCGTTCCCGCGAGGACTGCGCGGCCTGCGTCTGCGACCTCACTGAGCCGCTCGGGCTCTCGCAGCCCACCGTGTCGCATCACCTCAAGGTCCTCGTGGAGGCCGGCATCCTGTCGCGGGAGAAGCGCGGCTACTGGACCTGGTACTCGATCGTGCCGACTCGCCTCGGCGAGCTGGCCGCCGTCCTGGCGTAGGGGGTCCGGCTCACGGAGTGAGCGCACGATCGAAGGCGAGTCGCGCGATGTCCTTGTCGCCATGCACCTCGAGGGCATCCAGCGGGAGGCGGCGCCACAGGGCGAGCAGGAGGTCGCTGGGGCTGCCGCTGATCTCCGCGGCGATGCGGTCGCCGAGGTCATACGCCGGACCACCCGGAAGGGCGATGCGCACGCCATCGGCCACCGCGGTCATGCGCTCGAGCCGCACCTGGCGAGGGAGCATGACCGTGAACACCTCATCGATGCCGTCGCGAGCGAGGGCATCGTCGATCGGCTCGGGTACGCCGAGCGCCGTCTGCGCGTCCCAGAGGTGCACGGTCGTCTCCTGCGCCTGCCGCCGGTGCCAGAAGCCCACCGTGCGCGGCTTGGGGCCGAAGTGCCACGTGGGCGCAGCGGGATCGGAGTCGCCTAGCACGGTGACGAGGGATCGGTGGATGTCCTGCAGCCAGGCGGCGAGAGCGTCGTCGGGGACGGCCTCCTCCCGCTTCTCGACGTAGGCACTCGCCTCGACGCAGGAGCGGGCCCACTCCCACACCCGGCCAAGGTGGCCGGCCAGATCCCGGACCGCCCAGTCCGGACAGCAGGGGACGGGAGCATCGAGATCGGCTCGGGCCACGACGTCGATGAACCGCGGCCCCTTGTCGTCGAGGACGGTGAGGTAGTCGATCACCCTGCCGAGACTAGGGCAGGGAAGGCCGCGATCCCGTTGACGAAGTTCGAATTGGTCCGCGCGATCGGTCCGGCCTGCTCGAAGCGGATGCCCTGCTTGACCATCTCCTCAAGCAGCACGCGGATCTCCATGCGGGCCAGCGGGGCGCCGAGGCAGTGGTGCGGCCCCTTGGCCCCGAAGGCGACGTGCGGCGGCCGGATCGGACGGGTGATGTCGAAGCGCAGCGGATCGACGAACTCCGTCTCGTCGAAGTTGGCTGAGCAGTAGTAGATGACGACCTTGTCGTTCTCCCTGATGGGCACTCCGGCCAGCTCCGTGTCGCGCGTGGCAGTGCGGCGCATGTGCAGGACGGGAGTGGCGTAGCGGATGATCTCCTCGACCGCGTTCTCGATGAGCTCGGGGCGCGAGTACAGCAGGTCGAGCTGGTCCGGGTTGTCGATGAAGGCCTTGATCCCGTTGCTGATCGCCGTGCGGGTGGTCTCGTTGCCGGCGAACACGAGCACGTGGAACATGTTCTTGAAGTCGTAGTCGGAGAGGGCCTCGCCCTCGTAGCGTGCCTCCACGAGGGTGGTCACGAGGTCGTCCTGGGGGTTGCGGGTGCGCTCCTCGCGCATGGCGCGCCCGTACTCGAAGAGGGCATGCGACGCCGGAGCGCTGAAGGGGAGCAGCTCGAGGGGCGTGGTGTTGCCGTAGGCGTCCGCCGGCACACCCGTGGAATCGATGAGCTCGTCCGACCATTGCACGAGCATGTCCGCGTCCTCCTCGGGCACGCCCAGGATGTTGACGATGACGCGGATCGGCAGTGGGGCGCTGATGCTCTTCACGATGTCGACGGAGCCCTGCTCGGCGGCGGTGCTCAGCAGTCGTGTGGCGATCTCGCGGGTGACCTCCTCGTAGCCCTTCACCTTGTGGCTGGTGAAGGCAGGCATGCCGAGCCTGCGCAGGCGGATGTGGTCGGGCCGGTCCGTGTCGATGATCGACCGGCGCGCGTTCATCTGCTCCTCGGTGAGGTCGGGCAGGTTCGTCATGCCGCGGGCGCTGGAGTACGTGTCCGGATCCCGCGTCACCGTGACCAGGTCCTGGTAGCGCGTGACGGCCCAGAACGGCCGCCCCGCATACCGGCGCTCGGCGATGGGCTCCGTGCGTCGCAGCTCCGCGAAGACCTCGTGCGGGATGCCGTTCGCGTACAGGGCGGGATCGGTGATGTCGACGACGGCATCGGGCGACGTGGTCATGAGGTTCCTCCGGGCGTGATGACGAAGCGGCCGGACACGTCGCCGTGGTGCAGCCGATCGTGGGCGGTGGGGATGTCGTCGAGGCCGATGACCTCGATGGGGGAGTGGAGCGGGTGCTGCTGGGCCAGGGCGACCATGTCGCGCATCTGGTCGAGCGTGCCCCACACCGAGGTCATGAAGCGCGCCTCGTGCGGGACGGCGCCGAAGCCGAACGGGATGGTGCCGCCGTACAGCCCGACGACCACCACGATGCCCTGCCGGCGCACATGGTCGCGCGCCGTCACCAACGTGGGCTCGGCCCCGACGAAGTCGATCACGGCCGTGTAGTCGCCCTCGACCTCTCCGGGCGCCACGGCGGCATCCGCTCCGAGGCGTAGCGCCACCTCGCGCTTGTCGGTCGACGCATCGACGACGGTCACCGAGGCGTCGGATCGCGCCTTGAGCCACTGCAGCCCGAACTGGCCCAGGCCACCGGCCCCGATCACCAGCGCACGCGGATCCGACGCGGTGCGCAGCGCCTCCAGCGTGTGGTCGACGGCGCGGTAGGCGGTGAGGCCGCCGCACGCGAGGGGAGCCGCATGGGCGGGATCGAGGTCGCCCAGGGGCACGAGGTACGCCTCATCGGGCACGGCCATCCGCTCGGCGTACCCACCGTCACGCAGCAGGCCCGCCTCCGTGGCGTTCGGGCAGATCATCTCCTGGCCCGAGGAGCAGGCCCAGCAGTCGGGTCGTCGGCAGCCCCAGCACGCATACACGAGCACCGGTCCCAGGCGGGGATGCAGGGCGGCCACCTCGTGGCCGAGGATCACCGGGAGGGCGGTCGGGTAGTCGCCCGCAGCCGCGTGCAGGTCCGAGTGGCAGATCCCGCAGGCGAGCACGTCGACGACCGCCCCGCCCTCGGGAGCGACCGGTTCGGGCACGTCCTGAAGGGCCAGGGGCTCTCCGGGCGAGGTGAGGACGACGGCGCGCATGGCTTGCCTTCCGATCGGGCCGGGATGCGTATGCCGAATCCGCGGACGGTGACCCCTTCAGAGACTACATTTATCAAGTATCCGAGATGTCTGCAGGAGGTTCGATGGAGTCGTGGGATCCGACCGAGCGCGATCGGGTGGCGGCCCTGTGCGAGGAGCATGGCGTGCACACGGTGGAGTGCGTCATCGTGGACACGTGGGGCATCCCCCGGGGGAAGCGCGTCCCCGTGCGGCAGTTCCTGCGCGGCTCGGGCTTCCACATCGCCAACGTCATCTACACCTGGGACCCGACCTGCTTCATCTTCGCCACCCCCTGGGTCGATGAGGAGGACGGCTTCCCCGACATGCACGCGGTGCCGGACCTTGCGAGCTTCCGCATCGCCGGCTGGACCGACGGCGTCGCGATCGTCATGTGCGACACCTACGACACCGTCACCCACGAGCCCGTCGCGATGGACTCGCGCCGGATGCTCAAGCGTCAGGTGCAGCGCGCTGCGGATCTCGGATACGACATCGACGCGGCCACCGAGCTCGAGTGCCACTTCTTCAAGGACAACTGGCAGCCCCTGTACGACGACATCGACTGCTACTCGATCTACCGCGGCTTCGAGATGGAGCCGTTCATGCTCGACATCCGCGAGTCCCTGCGGAAGACGGGTATCGAGGTCGAGGCCACCAACGTGGAGTACGGCCCGGGCCAGACGGAGATCAACCTCCGCTACGGACCCGTGATGGACATGGCCGATCACACCGTGTACTTCAAGTACATCGTCCGGCTCGTGGCCCGCCGGCACGGCCTGCGGGTGACCTTCATGGCCAAGCCGTACCTGCTGGAGGCCGGCAACGGCATGCACGTGCACCAGTCGCTGCTCAAGGACGGGCGCAACGTGTTCGCCACGACCGACGAGGACAGCGTGCTCGGGAACAGCGTCATGCGGCGGTACCTGACTGGCCTGCTCGCCCACCACAAGGAACTGCAGCTGGTCATGACACCCTCCATCAGCGGGTACAAGCGTGTCCAGGACTACTCGTTCTCGCCGACGCAGGTCACCTGGGGACTCGACCACCGGTTGGTGGGCGTTCGGTCCATCGTCGGCTCCGGGAGCGGCAACCGGCTCGAGGCGCGCTGGGCGGCGGCGGACGCGAACCCGTATCTCGTGCTCGCCGGGTGCATCGGCGCGGGTCTCGATGGCCTCGAGAACGACTACGAGCTGATGCCGCAGGTGATCGGCGATCCGCACGCCGACGACTCCTGGGAACGCCTCCCGGGCAGCCTCGACGGCGCCATCGCCAACTTCGACACCCCGTTCAACCGCAGCGTGTTCGGCGACGACTTCGTCGAGAACTTCCTCGTCATGCAGCGTCGAGAATCCCAGGAGTTCGCGGAGCACGCGGACCAGGGCGAGGACGTCAGCGAATGGGAGATCCGTCGCTACCGGGCGGTCATGTAGGTGGCGCATCTCCTGCTGATCAGCCACGAGCCGGAGGCGGCACCTGCCGTGGTCGGGCAGGTGCTGCGTGAGCGCGGGCACGACGTGACCCTCCACGTCGTGCTGGCCGATCCGCAGCAGCCCGACACCGACTATCCCGATCCCGCGGACTTCGACGCGGTCATGGCGTTCGGCTCCTTCGCGAACGCCTATGACGAGGCGGCCCGCCCCTGGGTCGAACCGGAGATCGCCCTCATACGCAAGCTCGTCGACGACGATGTCCCGTACCTGGGCGTCTGTTTCGGTGGCCAACTGCTCGCGGAGACACTCGGCGGGCATGTGGAGCGGGCCCCCGAGCACGATCAGGAGATCGGCCTCGTCACCTTCGACGAGGACGACCGATCGCCCATCCCCGGAGGACCCTGGTTCACGTGGCATGAGGACCGGATGGTCTTGCCCGACGACGTCGAGGTCCTGGCGCACAACGGCAAGGCGCCGCAGCTGTTCCGGCACGGTCGCGCCGCGGGGACCCAGTTCCACCCGGAGGCGAATGTCGACCTCGTGCAGTCCTGGATCCGCATCGGTCCGGACCACGTCCCGGCGCACGCGACCGGGGGCCAGCTGCTGCAGGACCTGGAGATCCACGAACCCGTCCTGCGGGCCAACTGCGAGCGGCTCGTCGACTGGTTCCTCAGCGAGGTTGCGGGGCTCGAGTCGTGACCGCACCCCTGGACGGCATCATCGTGGTCTCGCTGGAGCAGGCCATCTCGGCGCCGTTCGCGACGCGCCAACTGGCTGACCTGGGCGCCACCGTCATCAAGGTGGAGCGCCCCGGCGGGGACTTCGCCCGCCACTATGACTCGGTCGTCAACGGGGAATCGGCGTTCTTCGTCTGGGCGAACCGCGGCAAGCAGTCCATCGAACTCGATGTGAAGGACCCGGCGGACGCCGCCACCTTCCGTGGCCTCGTCGCGGGCTGCGATGTCTTCATGCACAACCTGTCGCCTCGCGCGGCTGCGGCGCTCGGGATCGATGCACCCACGCTGCACGCGCAGTACCCGCGGCTGATCGCCGTGGAGATCTCCGGATTCGGCCCGGACGGCCCGCGCACCGATGACAAGGCCTACGACCTCGGCATCCAGGCGGAGGCCGGCGTGTTCTCCGTGACCGGAACGGGGGAGATGAGCAAGGTCGGGTTCTCCGTGGCCGACATCTGCGCCGGGATGTATGCGATGTCGAGCGTCCTCGCGGCGCTGGTCCGCCGGGATCGCACCGGCGAGGGGGCAGCCGTGCAGGTGTCGATGCTCGAGGCGCTGGCCGAATGGATGTCCGCCCCGCTCTACGCTGCCACCTACGGCGGTGGGCAGGGGCCGCGCACAGGGCGCCGGCACCACGCGATCGCGCCCTACGGCACCTTCCGCCTCTCCGACGGCAGCACGCTGCTCATCGCCGTGCAGAGCGACGCCGAGTGGCGCAGCATGGCCGATCACCTCATGGGGGACGCCGCGCTCGGCACCGACCCGCGCTTCGCCACGAATGCCCAGCGGATCGCGAACGTCGACGAGCTGGAGTCGCTGGTCAATGCCCGCCTGGCCGACCTGTCCGCCGACGATGCTCGGGAGCGGCTGGCCGTCGGTCGGATAGCCCATGCGCGCGTGAACGACCTGAAGGGCCTGTGGGAGCACGAGCAGCTGCGCGCACGGGGCCGGTTCGTTCCGGTGTCGACGCCGAGCGGGGATGTCGAGCTGCTCGCGCCCCCGTGGGGGATCAGCGAGACCCCGCCGGCGGGTAACCGGGTCCCGGCGCTCGACGAGCACGATGATGCGATGGTCGCGCGGGTCCTGGCCCGCGGACGCGATCGCCAGTCCGCATCGGGCGGTCAGTAGGACTTGGGCAGGCCGAGGACATGCTGACCCAGGTAGGCGAGCACGAGGTTGTTGTTGATGGGTGCCACCTGGTAGAGCCGCGTCTCGCGGAACTTCCGTTCGACGTCGTACTCGACCGCGAAGCCGAACCCGCCATGGGCATCGATGGACGCGTTCGCCGCAGCCCACGAGGCCTCCGAGGCCAGCAGCTTGGCCATGTTCGCTTCTGCGGCGCACGACACCCCCGCGTCGAACTTCGACGCGGCATCGAAGCGCACCAGGTTCGCCGCGCACAGCTGCGCGTAGGCCTTGGCCAGCGGGAACTGAACTCCCTGGTTGGCGCCGATGGGGCCGCCGAACACCTCGCGCTGGTTGGCGTAGGCCACCGCCCGCTCGAGGAGGAAGCGCCCGTCGCCGATGCACTCCGAGGCGATGAGGATGCGCTCGGCGTTCATGCCGTCAAGGATGTAGCGGAAGCCTCTGCCCTCCTCGCCGATGAGCGAGTCGGCGGGGATGAGCACGTCGTCGAAGAACACCTCGGTGGTGTTGTGGTTCATCATCGTCGGGATCGGCTTGATGGTCAGGCCCGGAAGGTCGCGCATGTCGAAGATGAAGACGGACAGTCCCTCGGTCTTCTTGGCGACGTCGTCGTAGGGCGTCGTGCGGGCCAGCAGGATCATGAGGTCGGAGTAGAGCGCCCGGGACGTCCAGATCTTCTGCCCGTTGATGCGCCAGCCCTCGGGCACGCGCTCGGCGCGCGTGCGGATACGAGTGGTCTCCGATCCGGCGCCGGGCTCGGTGACGCCGAACGCCTGGAGACGGAGACTGCCGTCCGCAATGCCGGGCAGGTAGCGCTGCTTCTGCTCCTCGCTGCCGTGCCGCAGGAGGGTGCCCATGATGTACATCTGCGCGTGGCACGCCGAGGGGTTGCCACCCGATGCCGAGATCTCCTCGAGGATCACGGAGGCCTCGGTGATCGTGGCGCCCCCACCGCCGTACTCCTCGGGGACGAGGGCACCGAGGAAGCCGGCCTCCGTCAGCGCGGCGACGAACTCCTCGGGGTAGCGGTCGGGCTCGAGGCCGCGCCAGTAGGCACCGTCGAAGCGCTCGACGACCTCCCGCACTCCTGCGCGCAGGTCGTCATACTCGGAATTCTGGATCAGGTCCACGGCCCATTTGTATCATTTATCAAATCGCGATGAGGAGCACTTGATGACGACGACCACCCCCGACTGGCGCGCCCTGGCCGGTTCCGTGAGCTACCCGACCGGGCTGCTGATCGACGGGACGTGGGAGGCGGGGTCGGCCCGGCACGAGGTGGTCAGCCCCATCGACGGACAGGTCGTGACCGATGTCGCGTTCGCCGATGCCGCCGACGTCGACCGCGCGGTCGCCTCGGCACGCGCGGCCTTCGCCGATCGCCGCTGGGCGGGGATGGCGCCCGCCGATCGCAAGGACGTCCTCGTCCGGTGGGCGCACCTCGTCAACGAGCACGCCGAGCAGCTCGCCGTCCTGACGGCGCTGGAGATGGGCAAGCCCGCGCGTGAGGCGAAGGCGATCGACGTGCGCGCCTGCCATCGCACGCTGCGGTGGTACGGGGAGGCGATCGACAAGGTCCTCGACGAGATCCCCAAGGTGCCGGACACCTCGTGGGCGCTCATCGAGCGGGAGCCGGCCGGCGTGGTCGGTGCCATCACCCCGTGGAACTTCCCGCTCACCCTCGAGACGTGGAAGATCGCTCCCGCGCTGGCCGTCGGGTGCTCGGTAGTGCTCAAGCCGGCCGAGCTCTCCCCGCTCACGGCCCTGTACGTCGCGCAGCTCGGCCTCGAGGCCGGCCTGCCCGAGGGTGTTCTCAACGTGGTCAACGGCGGCGGCGCCACGGCCGGTGCCGCGCTGGCAGGGCACATGGACGTCGACATCATCACGTTCACGGGATCGACCGCGACGGGCCGGGCGATCATGACCGCCGCCGCCCAGTCCAACATGAAGCGGCCGTACCTCGAGCTCGGCGGCAAGGGCGCCAACATCGTCTTCCCGGACGCCGACCTCGACAAGGCGGCCGCCGCCGCGGCCTGGGCCGTCACCTACAACGCGGGCCAGATGTGCACGGCGGGCTCACGCCTCGTGGTCCACGAGTCCGTCAAGGACGATGTCCTGGCGAAGGTCCTCGACGCCATGGCGGGGCTGCAGCCCGACAACCCGCTCAACGACGATGCCCCGATCGGCGCGATCGCCAGCGCCCGTCAACTCGACACGGTCCACGGGATCGTCACGGAGGGGCTGGCGGACGGGGGGCGGCTGCTCGTCGGCGGCGCTCCCGTCCTCACGGAGACCGGCGGCTCGTACTACCCGCCGACGGTCGTCGACGAACTCCGACCGGAGTCCCTGCTGGCGCAGAAGGAGGTCTTCGGGCCGGTCCTCTCGGTGCTGACGTTCAGCTCCGACGAGGAGGCCGTGACCATCGGCAACGCCACCAACTACGGTCTCGCGTCGGCGGTCTGGACCAACGACCTCGGCCGGGCGCGTCGGACATCGAAGGGCCTGCAGATGGGCACGGTGTGGGTCAACTGCTACGAGGAGGGCGACCTCACCGTCCCCTTCGGCGGGGTGAAGCAGTCCGGCTTCGGCAGCGACAAGTCGTTGCACGCCATGGACAAGTTCACCAACCTCAAGACCACCTGGATCGAGCTGGCGTGACAGCCGAAACCGAGCGCCTGCGTCGTCGGCCCAACCTCGCCGACGAGGTCGCCACGCACCTGCGCTCGGCGATCCTCTCCGGCGAGCTGAAGCCGGGTGCACGGGTGGACCAGGACGCCATCGCGGAGGAGCTCGGCGTGAGCCGGCTGCCGGTTCGCGAGGCCCTCATCTCCCTGGACCGCGAGGGACTCGTGCACACCATTCCCCGCAAGGGCTCCTACGTCTCCCGGGTGGATCGGGCGGACATCGCGGATCACTACCTGATCTTCGGCCAGGTGGCCGGGCTGGCGGCGGCGCGAGCCGTCGCCCGGCTCGACGACGAGGGCCTGGAGGCACTCCTGGACCTCCACCAGCGGATGATGTCCGCCGACAGCCTCGTCGAGCAGCAGCGGCTGAACCATGAGTTCCACCGGACCATCAACCGCGCGGCGGGGAGCCAGCGCATGATGAGCATGCTGCAACTGCTGTCCCGCTCGCTGCCCATGCCCTACCAGGACTTCCCTCCGGAGTGGCTCGACGAGGCGAACCGCCAGCACAAGGACATCGTCGATGCGTTTCGTCGACGTGACACCCTGGCCGCGCAGCGGGCCATGGAGCAGCACATCAACGCCAGCGCACGACACGCGATCGAGGTGCTCGAGCGCCTCGACTTCTTCGAGGACGAGTAGGCGAGGTCATGGATCGACACCTTCACTGGATCAACGGCGCACGGACCGCACCGGTCACCGGCGAATTCCTGCCCACGCTGGACCCGATGACCGCGCAGCCCTGGGCGGAGATCGCGCGTGGCAGTGCCGCGGACGTCGAGGCAGCGGCGGCGGCCGCACAGGCGGCGTTCCCGGCGTGGCGGGCGGCCGGCCCCACGCGGCGGGCCGATGTGATCTGGCGGCTCGGCGACCTGATCGCCGAGCACGCCGACGAGCTCGCGGCCCTGGAGGCGCGTGATGCCGGGAAGGTCGTGCGCGAGGTGAGGGGCCAGATGCTCTCACTGCGGGCCTGGTACCACTACTACGCCTCGCTCGCGTACCAGACCGAGGGCCGCACGATTCCGCAGGACCGCGCCAGCCTCACCGTCTACACGCAGCGCATCCCGTTCGGCGTGGTGGGCGTCATCCCGGCCTTCAACTCTCCGATGCTCCTCGGCGGCATGGGCCTGGCGCCCGCGCTCGCCGCGGGCAACACCGTCGTCGTCAAGCCTCCGGAGGTCAACTCCCTCTCGCTGCTGCGGCTCGGTGAGCTGGCGCAGGAGGCCGGCCTCCCGGACGGCTGCCTGAACATCGTCACCGGATACGGCCAGGAGGCCGGCGATGCCGTGGTGGCGCATCCGTCTGTCCGCAAGGTGTGGTTCACCGGCGGTCCGGAGAGCGCTCGGTTCGTGGCGGCGCGGGCCGCCGAGCACCTGAAGCCCCTCGTGCTGGAGCTCGGCGGCAAGAGCGCCAACATCTTCTTCGACGACGTGCGCGTCGACGACGTGGTCAACGGCGTGATCGCCGGGATCTTCGCGGCCGCGGGCCAGACCTGCGTGGCGGGATCGCGGCTGCTCGTGCAGGACGGCGTCGCCGATGAGCTCGTCGAGAAGATCGCCGCCCGGGCGCGGACGATCAAGCTCGGTGACCCGACCTCGGAGGACACCGAGATGGGCCCGATGTCGCAGGAGAAGATCCTTGCCGGGGTCCGCAGCCGCGTGGACGAGGCGGTGGGCGAGGGAGCCCAGCTCATCTACGGCGGCGACGAGGCCGATCGCCCGGACCACGGATGGTTCTACGCACCCACCGTCCTCGACCGCGTCACCAACGACATGTCGGTGGCCCGCAATGAGCTCTTCGGGCCGGTGCTCTCGGTGATCCGCTTCTCCGATGAGACCGAGGCCGTCTCGATCGCCAACGACTCTCCCTTCGCGCTCGCTGCCGGCGTCTGGACCCGCGACCTCGGACGTGCGCACCGCGTCGCCGGGGCGCTCGACACCGGCACGGTGTGGGTGAACATGTACCGGGCGCTGCAGTTCGCCACGCCCTTCGGCGGCAACAAGCTGTCCGGCTACGGCCGGGAGAACGGCATGGACGGCTTCGCGGAGTTCACCCAGCCCAAGGGCGTCTGGGTGGAGTCGAGTGACGAGCCGGTGGGCGACCCGTTCGTGCTGCGCGCCTGAGTCAGGCCTGCAGGGCGTCGACGACCTTCTGGATGCGTCGCGCCCGGGTCTCGGGCTTCTTCGCGTCCTCGACCGAGCGCACGTGCTCCTTGCGGTGCGTGTACGCGAGGTCGTCGAAGGCCTTGGCGACGCCGGCAGCTGCAAGGGCGTTCGCCAGGTCGTCCGGCACGGCGACCGTCCGCTCCGCGGTGTCGACGGCGATGTCGACGTCATAGGCCGAGCCGGGGACCAGCCCGCCCTCGCGCATCTCGGCGTTCACGACGGTCATCCACTGCCCGCGGTAGACGGACACGCTGGTGCGGAAGAGACGACCGCCGTACGTGATGGCGAGCATGACCCGTGCGCGCCCGGGCTCACCGCGGATGGCGTCGACCTGCTCCTGGGTCATGATGATGGTCGCCGTGGTCCTGCCGGTGGCGATCACGTCAACCGTCATGTGCACGGACGCAGGCTAGCCGTAGGGCGCGACGTCCCGATACCCCTTGTGCTGCGTCAGTTGTTGAGCTCCGGCGGGTGTCTGGACCTCAACAACTGACGCAGCACGACGGGCTATTCGCGGTAGCGCTCTGCCAGGTAGACCCCGGCCAGCACGGTGAAGGCACCGACGATCTGCACCGGGGAGAGCGCCTCGCCGAGGGCCACCCAGGCGATCAGGCTGGCCACCAGCGGCTCCGTCATGCCGATGACCGAGGCCTGGGACGCGCGGATGTGCTGCAGGGACACGACGATCAGCCAGAAGGGGACCACCGTGCCGAGCACGACCATGGACGTGCACAGCAGCCAGATCGGCACCGCGGGGCCGTCCTCCCCGAGGGGGTAGCCGGACCCACCGAGCTCGGCCCACGGGAACGACCACCAGGGCTGGACGATGGCCCAGAAGAGCGAGGCCGCGGCGAAGCCCCACATCGTCATCGAGACCGGATCCCGCGGTTCGGGACGTTGGACGAGCGCGTCGCCCACGAGGAAGTACAGGGCGAGCGCGGCGGCAGCGCCGAAGGCCGCGGCGACACCGAGGCCGTTGAGGGTGAATCCCTGCCAGATCTCGGCGACGAGGGCCAGGCCCACGAGCGCGACGACAAGGCCGAGCCAGACGATCCTCGGTGTCCGGTGATGCAGGCCGAAGCGGAACCACAGCGCCACCATGATCGGGGCGGTGAACTCGATGAGGAGCGCCACCCCGACCGGCAGGAGGGCGATGGCGACGAAGTACAGGTACTGCGTCATGGCGACGCCGAGGACGCCGTAGGCGAGCAGCGGCCAGATCTCGTCGCGCCGGACTCGCAGGCGCTGCGGCCGGGTCAGGGCGACGACGACGAGGAGGATCAGGAAGGCCGCGGTGACCCGAAGCTGCGACAGCCGCGACGGCTCGATCCCCGTGAGCAGGATCGACTTCGAGACCGTTCCGTTGAGGGCGAAGAGGGTGGCCGCGACGAGGTACAGGACGTAGCCGGTGGCGGGGTGCCGCGTGCGGGCGAGTGCTACGCCCGGGAGCGGTTCGGCGAGATCGCTCACCCTCGGAGGGCGGACTCGTACACGGCGACGGTCTGCTCGGCGATGGCATCCCAGCCGAAGTCGCTCACGGCGCGGGCTCGTCCGGCCCGGCCCATCTGGCGTGCGCGCGCCGGGTCCTGGGCCAGGTCGTTGACCGCGTCGGCGAACGCGTGCTCGAAGGCCCGGGGCTCGCTCGGGTCATAGGGGACCAGCAGTCCGGTCTCGCCGTCGACGACGACCTCGGGGATGCCGCCGACGGCCGAGGCGACGACGGCCGTCTCGCACGCCATCGCCTCCAGGTTGACGATGCCGAGCGGCTCGTAGATCGACGGGCAGGTGAATGCGAGCGCGTGGCTGAAGAGCTGGATCAGTCGGGGCCGCGGCACCTGCTCCTGGACCCACACGACGCTCGAGTCGCCGCGCTCCGCCCGGAGCAGGTCGACCGCCGCGGAGGTCTCCTCGCCGATCTCCTTGGTGTCCGGCGACGAGGCGCACAGCACGAGCTGGACGTCGTCGTCGAACCTCCGCGCCGCATTGACGAGGTGGACGATGCCCTTCTGCCGGGTGATGCGGCCGACGAAGAGCACGTACGGACGACGCTGGTCGATTCCGAGCTCGGTGACGGCGCTGGTGTCGGCGTCATGGTGGTAGACGCCGGTGTCGATGCCGTTGTGCACCACCATCACCTTGTCCGGGTCCACCTGGGGGTAGGCGGTGAGGACGTCGTCGCGCATGCCGTGGCTGACGGCGATGATCCGGTCGGCCGCCTCGTAGGCGGTGCGCTCCACCCAGGACGAGACGCGGTAGCCACCGCCGAGCTGCTCCTCCTTCCACGGGCGGAGCGGCTCGAGTGAGTGGGCGGTGAGCACGTGCGGCACCCCGTGCAGGAGGTGGCCGATGTGGCCCGCCAGGTTGGCGTACCAGGTGTGCGAGTGGAGCAGGTCGACACCTTCCGTGGCCGCGACGATCTCGAGGTCGACACCGAGCGTCTGGATGGCGGCATTCGCGCCGAGGAGCGAGGCCGGCACGGCGTGCGCGACGGCGTCGGCGCGCGGCTCGCCGAAGCAGTGGACATCCACGTCGATGAGCCGGTGGAGCTGTTCCGCCAGGTGCTCGACATGCACGCCCGCCCCTCCGTAGATGTCGGGCGGCCATTCCTTCGTCAGCATTCCCACGCGCACGGGCATGAGCCTAGACGGGTTGGCGCCAAGCCGATACGTGGCCGCGGGAGTCGGGCTAGGGTCTAGTCGTGGCCACTGATCCGCACGTGCTCGCCATGGTCCTCGCCGGCGGCGAGGGCAAGCGCCTCATGCCGCTCACGGCCGACCGGGCCAAGCCGGCGGTGCCCTTCGGAGGCTCCTACCGGCTCGTGGACTTCGTCCTGTCCAACCTGATCAACGCCGGGCTGCGACGCGTGTGCGTCCTCACCCAGTACAAGTCGCACAGCCTGGACCGGCACATCACGCAGACCTGGACGCTGTCCGGACTGCTGGGCGACTACGTCACCCCGGTGCCGGCTCAGCAGCGGCTGGGCCCGCGCTGGTACACCGGGAGTGCGGACGCGATCTACCAGAGCCTGAACCTCGTGTACGACGAGAACCCCGACATCGTCGTCGTCTTCGGCGCCGACCACGTGTACCGCATGGACCCGATGCAGATGGTCCGTGCGCACCTCGAGAGCGGCGCGGGCGTCACCGTGGCCGGCATCCGCATGCCCCGGTCGACCGCCCACCAGTTCGGCATCATCCAGACCGCACCGGACGGCCACCGGATCGCCAAGTTCCTCGAGAAGCCGGCCGATCCGCCCGGGATCCCCGGCGACGAGGACAACAGCTACGTCTCGATGGGCAACTACGTGTTCACCACCGAGGCCCTGCTGGAGGCCCTGCGGGCCGATGCGGCCGATCCCGCCTCCGTGCACGACATGGGCGGCAACATCATCCCGCTGCTCACCGAGCAGGGACAGGCGTTCGTCTACGACTTCAACGAGAACGTCGTGCCGGGTGCGACGGCCCGTGACGAGGGTTACTGGCGCGACGTCGGGACCCTCGACAGCTATCACGACGCGCACATGGACCTGGTGTCCGTCCATCCGATCTTCAACCTGTACAACCGCCGGTGGCCGATCCTGACCAACCTGCCGTCCCTGCCGCCCGCGAAGTTCGTCGAGGGCGGCAACGCCCACGAGTCGATGGTGGGTGCGGGCACGATCATCTCGGGCGCCCATGTGCGCACGTCCGTGCTCGCGACGAGCGTGTACGTCGATGCCGGGGCGTACGTCGAGGGCAGCGTGCTGATGCCCGGCGTGCGCATCGGCCGCAACGCCGTCGTTCGGCGGGCCATCCTCGACAAGGGTGCGGTCATCCCCGACGGCGCGCAGATCGGCGTCGACCTCGACCGTGACCGCGGGCTCTACACCGTCAGCGACGGCGGGGTGGTCTGCCTCGGCAAGGGCGTGACCGCAGAGGTCTGACCTCAGTCGGCGGTCAGGTGGGCCAGGGTGTGCCGCTCGACCCCGACGACCTGCACCGTGCCGTCCTCGCCGAACGACCGGTGCACCACGAGGAAGCCGCTGGTCGGCAGCTTCGGGTCCCAGATGCCGCGCCACCGGCGATCCTCCGGATCCACGCCGAGGGCGCTGGCGACCGTGTCGAGGATCGCGGGCATGACGGGACGGTGCGAGCACACCACGAGCGGCTCGGGCGCCAGGGCGAGGCCCGCCGCCGCCTCCGCGGCGGCTACCGGATCGTCGTCGAAGCCCTCCTCGCTGAGCGTCGGAGCATCGATGACCTTCGTCTCGGTGTGCTTGGCGAAGCGCTTCACGGTGTCGTGGCAGCGACGGGAGGGACTGGAGTGGACCTGCGTGATGCCGAAGGCATCCAGCAGCGGCACGAGTGCCTTGCTGTGCGAGCGCCCCTTCCCGCTCAGCGGGCGCTCGGAGTCCACCTTGCCGTCGAACTGCGATCGCTTGAGTGCCTGGGAGTGCCGCAGGATCACCAGGGGCACGGTGTCCGGCAGCGACGTGGCGGCCGCGACCAGCTGGCTCTCGGACGCGTACGTCAACTGCCCAGGTGCCTCGCCGACCGGCAGCCAGAGCACTTCGTCGACCTCGTCGTCGGGTGCGAAGCCCACTTCCTCCCGTACCCGCGCCCGCCAGTAGCTCACGACCTTGGGCCGACTTCCGACGCTGTAGGACTGCAGCGGCAGGGGCGCCTGCAGCACGGGTGTGTAGCCCGACTCCTCGTCGCACTCGCGGACGGCGGCGGCGAGCACGTGCTCCCCGGCGTCGAGCTTGCCCTTCGGCAGCGACCAGTCCTTGCGCCCCGGGCGATGGACGAGCAGGAACTCCTCCCCGTCCGACGTCTCCCTGAGGAGAACCACCCCCGCCGCCCTGATCGGCGTTGACGCTCCCATCGTCAGTCGACCCCTGCCTTGCGGGCACTGCGCCGGGCCTTCGGCCAGAGCTCCTCGAACCGGAACCGGTCCAGGACCTCCTGCTCGGCCTCGTACTCGTGCAGGATGCCCAGCGACATGCCGGTCGCCCCGTCCACATCGCCGTGCTCGGACAGCTCACGGAGGACGGTCTGCGCGACGTGCGCGTCCTGGTGCTCCCCGAGCATCTCGGTCACCTCGGACATGCGCTCGGCATAGCGGGCCATCTCACGGCCGAAGATCGGTGCCACCGACTCCGCGGCGTACCGCGCCCGCTTCGCCTTGATCCGGGCGGCATGCCAGGTGATGCTCGGGCCGTCGATCTCGAGGGCCTCGATCGACCGGCGCAGCCGCTTCCAGGTGCGGGCCACGAGAGGGAGCAGGACGTCCGCGCACGGGGCATAGGCATCGTCCGTCACCGGTGGGTCGATGGCCGCGCTCATGAGGTCGTCGACGAGCTGCTGATGACGATCGCTGCGCAGGGCGGCGAGGGCACTGGAACGTGCGGCGGCGAGGCGTGCCTTCAGGAGGGGATCGATCGCGGCCCGGCAGCGTTCGCCATCGGCGGGGTCGTCGAGCTGCCCGGCGTGGTCGTCCAGCCGCATGAGCATGACCTCGGTGTCGCGGATCGCGCCCAGCTCGCTCGCCATCCACTTGAGCTCCTCACGCAGCCGCGCGTCGGCGTCGGGCTCGATCAGCGGGGCGAAGGTCCCGAGGGCACTGCGGATGCGCCGCGCCGCCACCCGCATCTGGTGCACGGAGTCCGGAAGGTCGCGACGCACGCCGATGTCGGCCATCAGCAGATGCCGCACGTGCTTGGCGAGCACGGCGCGGATGGCGTCGACGGCCAGGCCATCCGGATCCGGGATCGGCCACTCGGGCACGTCCGGCGGCTCCGCCGTCCGGGGGCCGAGGGCGCCGGCCGCCTTGCTCACCGAGCTCGCCTCCGCTCCCAGGGCGAGCAGCACGTCGGAGACTCGGGACATCAGCTCTGCGGTCCGCTCATCATCGGCGTCGATCGCCTCGACCTCGACCTCCCGGAACACGGTCACGGTGCGACCGTCACGCAGCACGGAGACGATGTCGTCGACCACTTCGACGAGGGGCCGGCCATCCTCGTCGCGCAGGAGGTGGGGTGCACGCTCGGTCTGCAGCGTGACGACGGGCTGCACGGCCTGCTCGCGCAGGAGCGGCGACACCACCTCGATCAGGGCACCGGGCACGGCACCGGTTGCTCCTGCGTCGAGGGGCAGCCGGATCTCATCCCGCGTCGTGCCGTCTGCGCCGGCGACGGGAAGCTTCATGTGCCAGCCCTCGTCCGACCCGCCTTCGCGACGGCGCAGGGTGATGCCCCAGCGGAACAGCGTGAGCTCGGCGGTGTCGTGGTAGACCGCCCGCATCGTGAACGGCTCGACGACCTCGACGGACGTGACCACGCCCGCAGCCTCGAAGTCAGGCAGGTCGAACATCGCGTGGACGCGGAACTTGCGCTCCACCTCACGGTGCGTGGTCGGGGTGGTCACGGAGCGAAGAGCCTCTTCTTCTTCAGGGCGATGAGGGACTCCTGGTAGTCACGCAGTCGCTCGCCGCCGTCATTGACGAGGTGACGCGTCCACGTGCCATCGGGCTCGAGCGACCAGGAGGACGTCCGTGCGTCGAAGGCGAAGTCGAACAGCGCCTCGACATCGGCGACCTCCTCGGGGTCGACGAGGCTGACCAGCGTCTCGACGCGTCGGTCGAGGTTGCGGTGCATGAGGTCCGCTGAGCCGATCCACACCTCGCGGTTGCCACCGTTCTCGAAGCAGTACGCCCGCGAATGCTCCAGGAAGCGGCCGAGGATGCTGATGACCCGGACGTTCTCGCTCACGCCAGGGACACCGGGCCGGATGGCGCAGATGCCCCGGACCCACACGTCGACGGGGACTCCCGCCTGCGAGGCCCGGTAGAGGGCGTCGATGACCTCCTCATCGACCACCGAGTTGCACTTGAAGCGGATGCCCGCCGGCCGTCCGTCCCGATGGTGGGCCACCTCGCGCTCGATGCGCTCGACCAGCCCCGTCCTCACCGAGTGAGGGGCGACGAGAAACCGATGGTAGTTGGTGTTCATCGAGTAGCCGGAGAGCACGTTGAACAGGTTCGAGACGTCCTCGCCGACCGCCGGGTCGCACGTGAGGAGTCCGAAGTCCTCGTACAGGCGTGCGGTCTTCGGGTGGTAGTTGCCCGTGCCCACGTGGCAGTAGCGCCGCAGCTGGTCGCCGTCGTCGCGCACCACCATCGAGAGCTTGGAGTGCGTCTTGAGCCCGACGAGGCCGTACACGACGTGGACGCCGGCCTCCTCGAGCTTCCGCGCCCACTCGATGTTGTTCTGCTCGTCGAACCGGGCCTTGATCTCGACGAGGGCCAGCACCTGCTTGCCGGCCTGCGCCGCGGCGATGAGGGCATCGACGATGGGCGAGTCGCCGGAGGTCCGGTAGAGGGTCTGCTTGATGGCGAGCACGTTCGGGTCGAGCGCCGCCTGCTCCAGGAAGAGCTGGACACTGGTCGAGAACGAGTCGTAGGGATGGTGCAGCAGGACGTCGTGCTCGCGCATGACCGCGAGGACGTCGGGCGCCGAGGCGGTCTCCACCTCCGTCAGCTGGGCGGACGTGCGCGGGACGAAGGTGCGCTGCTTGAGATCGGGACGGTCCAGTCCGTACAGCGTCCAGAGCCCGGTGAGGTCGAGCGGGCCGGGCAGGCGGAAGACCTCCTGCTCGCTGATGCCCAGCTCGTCGATGAGGAGCTCGAGGACGTGGGGGTCGATCGACTCCTCGACCTCCAGGCGTACGGGCGGCCCGAACCGTCGGCGCATGAGCTCGCGCTCCAGCGCCTTGAGCAGGTTCTCGGCGTCGTCCTCCTCGACCTCGACATCCTCGTTGCGCGTGACCCGGAAGGCGTGCGTCTGCTGGATCTCCATGCCCGGGAAGAGCTCGTCGAGATGCGCGGCGATGATGTCCTCGAGGGGGACGAAGCGCGAGGGGCTGACCTCGACGAAGCGGGGGAGCAGCGGCGGCACCTTCACGCGGGCGAACAGCTCGGTGCCGGTGACCGGATTGCGCACCACGACGGCCAGGTTCAGCGAGAGCCCGCTGATGTAGGGGAAGGGATGGGAGGGATCCACGGCCAGGGGCGTCAGGACGGGGAAGACCTTCGCGTGGAAGAACAGCTCGACCTCGGCCTTCTCCGCCGGCGTGAGCTCATCGAAGTGCAGCAGCGCGATGCCGTCCTGCGTGAGGTGGGGCAGGACCTCCTGCTTGAACAGCCGGGCCTGCTCGAGCTGCAGTTCATGCGACTTCGCCCAGATGTTCTCCAGCACCTCGCGGGGCGTGTACCCGCTGGCGGCGCGGACTGCGATCCCCGTCGCGATGCGGCGCTTGAGGCCGGCCACCCGGACCATGAAGAACTCGTCGAGGTTGCTCGCGAAGATGGCCACGAACTTGGCGCGGTCGAGGACGGGCAGCGTGGGGTCCTCGGCGAGCTCGAGGACCCGCTGGTTGAACGCGAGCCAGGACAGCTCGCGGTCGAGGAATCGGTCCGTCGGCAGGGCCGCGGCGAGGTCCTCGGACTCCCCCGTCGGTGTCTCGACCACGTCGGTCGGGTTGGGATCGTGCATGGTCACGCTCGATGTTCCCACACATAGGTAAACGGTTGCGAGGGAACGGATGAGCCGCCGGGCCGTCAGCGACGGAAGAGCACGTCCGTGTCCCAGCGGGCGAAGCCGAGGCCCTCGTACAGCTGTATTGCTGGAAGGTTGCTGGCGTCGACGTAGAGCATCGCCTGGCTGAGATCCAGCGACCTCAGATGGTGCAGTCCGGCCAGGGTGAGGGCGCGGCCGAGGCCGTGCCCGCGCTCGGACGGATCCACGCCGACGACGTAGACCTCGCCGATGGGCGGGTGGTGATGGCCGTCCGACAGCGTCTCCGCCCCGTGCACCTTGGTCCAGTGGAATCCCACGAGCCGGGTGCCGCGCCAGGCCATGAGGAAGCCGTCCGACGAGAACCACGGCTCGTGCAGCCGGAGGTCGAGGTCCGCCAGCTCCCAGCTGCCCTGGTCCGGGAGCTTGGCGAAGGCCCGTCGGTTGAGGTCGAGCCACGCCGTCTCGTCCTCACCCACGCGGAACGGCCGGATCTCGACGCCGGTCGGCATGGCGACACGGGGCAGCGGGGCATAGAGGGATCGGCGCATCTGCCAGAGCACCCTCGAGCGGGTGAAGCCGAGGCTGGCGGCCAGTTCGGTCGCGCCGGTCTGCTCGCCGTGTGCCCACAGGCGCAGCCGACCGTCGGGCGAGGCGTCGATGAGCACCTCGACGAGGTGGCGGCCGAGGCCATGCCGACGGTCTCGGGGATCCACGGCGATCTCGGCGCTGGACCCCTCCACCGCATCGGTGGGGTCGAGGTGGGCGTAGCCGGCCACGTAGCCCTCGGGCGAGCGCGCGACGATGTGCACGCCGCGCTCGTCGCCGCCCCGCTTGAGGTGGAGCCAGACGTGCTCGGAGAGCGGGCGGAGGCCGTCATGCTCGGTGCAGCGGTCGGACAGGGCGACAACTTCGCGGATGTCCGCCTCGGACAGGGCGTCGAGGATCTCGAGGGCGAAGCCAGCCGACATCGCCCCGGCCTCGATCAGTTGAGCAGCTCGGCCGCGTCGTCGGCCAAGGTCGCCTGCGTCGAGGCGTCGGTGCCCTCGGGGACGAACCGGTAGCCCACGTTGCGGACGGTGCCGATCAGGCCCTCGTGCTCGACGCCGAGCTTGGCGCGAAGCCGACGGACATGGACGTCGACGGTGCGCGTGCCGCCGAAGTAGTCGTAGCCCCAGACCTCCTGCAGCAGTACCGCGCGGGTGAAGACCCGACCCGGGTGCTGCGCGAGGAACTTCAGCAGCTCGAACTCCTTGAAGGTCAGGTCGAGGGAGCGGCCGCGCAGCTTCGCCGTGTAGGTGGCCTCGTCGATGTGCAGCTCCCCGCTGCGGATCTCCTCCGGCTCGTTGGCCGTGGTGCCGGTCGTCTCCTGGATGCGCGAGACCGCCAGGCGCAGGCGCGCCTCGACCTCGGCAGGGGAGGCGGTGTCGACGAGGACGTCGTCCATGCCCCAGTCCCACTGGAGCGCGGCGAGGCCACCCTCGGTGGTCACGAGGATGACGGGCACGTCGACGCCGGTCTGGCGGATCAGGCGGGTCAGTCCACGGACGGCGGGCAGGTCGCGGCGTCCGTCGACGAGGAGGGCGTCGCAGCTGGGCGCCTGGAGCAGGGCGGTTGCCTCGGCCGGCAGCGTGCGGATGTGGTGGGCGAGCAGGCCCAGGGCCGGCAGCACCTCGGCGGAGGGCTCCATGGCGCGCGTGAGGAGCAGCAGCCGCATGGCAGACCTCCGCTCGCTTGTCGCGCACCTGAGCGCGCGCTGTTCACCTCGCGTCGTGCCTCAGGGTACCGGGCCGCGCCGATCCCTCCCATGCTGCGTCCCGTGGGACCGGGTCATGCCCGCTTTGTCCCTCCGCGACGGGCGCAGCATCGGCATGGGCCATCCGCTCAGGAGGTGGAGCAGAATGCCGCCGTGATCGAGTACCGCACCCTGACCACGAGCGACGGCGTGGCCATCCACGCGCTGCACGAGCCGTGGCCCGGTCCGCGGCGGGACCTGTGCTTCGTGGTCGTCCACGGGTTCACGGGCAACAGCGGCCAGGAGAAGGTCCGCAAGGTCATCGATCGGCTGCGCGCCTTCGGCGGCATCATCGCCCTCGACCTGCGGGGACACGGCAAGTCGGGCGGCCAGACCACGGTCGGCGACGACGAGATCCACGACGTCCACGCGGCCGTGGCCTGGGCGCGGGAGCTCGGCTACGAGCGGGTCGTGCTGGTGGGCTTCTCGCTCGGCGGGGCGGTGGTGCTGCGCGCCGGGGCCCTCGCGCCAGCAGGCTGCACCGTCGACGGCGTGGTCAGCGTGAGCGCCCCCGCCTTCTGGTACTACCGCGGCACTCGGGTGATGCGCGGCCTGCACTGGCTGGTCGAGACCAGGCCGGGACGTGTGCTGCTGCGGGCCCGCGGCACGCGCGTCAGCGGCCGGGGCTGGCCCGAGCCCCTGCCGGTGGCTCCCTATGAGGCGGCCGGTCGGCTGCCCTCGATCCCGCTGCTCGTGGTGCACGGCGACGTGGACCGCTACTTCCCGATGGAGCATCCGCGCGCAATCTATGCCTCGGCCTCGGAGGCGGGCGTGCCCGCTGAACTGTGGGAGATCCCCGGCCTCGGTCACGCCGAATCGGCCATCACGACCGAACTGCTCGACCGCATCGGCGCATGGGCCCGGGAATGCGTCGTCGGCGTCCCGGGTTCAGGAAGGACATGACCGGCTTGTGGGTGCTCGTCGTCGCGCTGATCGTCGCGACGGGGCTCGGCCTGTGGTACCAGCGGGTGAACGGGCGGATCAGGGAGGCAGGCGTGCAGGACCCCCAGGCCACGAGGTCGTCCGGCCTCCCGCAGGCGTCGGACGACGACCCGCCAGCCAGCATCGAGGCGGATGCGCCCTCGGCCCAGGCCGTCGCCCTGAGCGAGGCGCTCGACGGCCGGCTCGGCGACCGCGCCACGATGGTGCAGTTCTCCAGCGCCTTCTGCCAGCCCTGTCGGGCCACCCGGCGCATCCTCGAGGAGGTGTCGGCCATGGTCCCCGGCGTCAACCACGTGGAACTGGACGCCGAGGAGAACCTCGACCTGGTCCGCGAGCTGGACATCCGGCGCACGCCCACGGTGCTGTTCCTCGACGCCCGCGGAGAGATCCGGAAGCATGCCAGCGGCCAGCCCCGGAAGGCCGACGTGATCGCCGCGCTCGGCGACCTCATGCCGGACTCCGGCACCCCCGACTTCGAGATCTGACCGCTGCGAACCTTTCGCAGCAACCTCCCCCTCGTTGCTGCGCCACCCGCCGCGCTGCGGCGTCGTCGAGCCGACCTACCGTTCGTGGACCCGAAGGAGGAGCCATGTCCAAGATGGAGCCCCACGTGAACGCCCCCGTACGACCGCGCCCGAAGGTAGACCCGCGCGGGCCGCGCTTCGGAGCCGCCGTGACCACCGTGGTCCTGGCCCTCGCCCTGGTGCTCGTCGGCTCGACGCTGGGGACCGTCCTGATCGCCTGGCAGACCCTGGTCTTCGCCCTCGGTGCCCTTGTCGGACTGCAGGCCCAGCCCTACGGCTGGCTGTTCCGCGTGCTGGTCCGGCCGCGCCTGTCACCCCCCGCGGAGCTCGAGGACGCGGCACCCCCGCGTTTCGCCCAGGCCGTCGGGCTCGTCTTCGCCGTCGTCGCGCTCGTCGCCGCCCTGGCCGGGGCCACGGTGGTCGCGACCATCGCCATCGCCTTCGCGCTGATCGCCGCCTTCCTGAATGCGGTGTTCGCATTCTGCCTCGGCTGCGAGATGTACCTCATGCTCGCCCGGCTGCGCCGCAGCTAGCGCGCTCGGTCGCGTTGACTAGGCTGCTGCCATGGTCGAGGTCATGTACACCGGGCTCCTGGTCATCGCACTGGCTGCCGCCGGCTGGTTCGGGTTCTACGTCATCTACCGGCTGTTCAAGGGCCAGGGCTAGATGCTCGCCCCTGACGGATCGGGGGTCGAGGTACCGGAGGAGCTCGCGCACCTGTCGTGGCTCATCGGGCGCTGGGTCGGGGTCGGCACCGGGCAGTACCCCACCGTCGCGGACTTCCGGTTCGGCCAGGAGGTCGTGCTCAGCACCGACGGCCGGCCCTTCCTCAGCTACCTCTCCCGCAGCTGGCTCCTGGACGACGAGGGCGAGCGGGTCCGCCCGCTGGGCACCGAGGCCGGCTTCTGGCGGCCCCGACCCGACAATGAGGTCGAGATGACCCTCGCCCACCCGACCGGCTACGCCGAGCTCTGGTACGGCAAGGTCGAGGTCACGGGTATCGAGAATGCGGTGATCACGGGAGCGCGGGCCGAGCTGCGCACGGACGCCGTGCTGCGGACGCGTTCCTCCAAGGACTACAGCCAGGGGCATCGGCTCTACGGCCTGGTCAATGAGAAGCTGCTGTGGACCTTCGACATGGCGGCCGTGGGTGAGGAGCTCGGCAACCACTTGGCGGCATCCCTGTCCCGAGCCGACGGCGAGGCGTGACGGGATGACCGAGGACTGGGAGGCACGGCTGCGCGAGCGCGGGTTCCGGATCACCCCGCAGCGCCAGCTGGTCCTGGAGGCCGTCGAGACGCTGCGTCATGCGACCCCGGAGGAGATCCTGGCGGAGGTGCAGCGCACGGCGACAGGCGTCAACCTCTCCACCGTGTACCGCACGCTTGAGGTCCTTGAGGATGTCGGCCTCGTGACGCACGCCCACATCGGTCACGGGCCGCCGACGTACCACGCCGTCGAGGAGCATGTGCACATCCACCTGGTGTGCGACCGCTGCAAGAAGGTCGAGAGCGTTCCCTCCGAGGTGGCCGAGGACTTCGTACGGTGCCTGGAGGACCAGTACGGCTTCCGCACCGACATCTCCCACGTGTCCGTGCACGGCCTGTGCGACTCGTGCAAGAACCGCGCCTTCGAGCCCGAGGCGGACGACCTGCTGTGACCGGCGCGGCCGTCCCCCCGCCCACCACCTGGCCCGACCAGGGGGTGCCGTGGCACTTCGGTGATCCCCTGCGCGAGCAGCGACACCTGCTCGCCGGCTCGGCGGCGGTCGACCTGGGTAATCGTGGCGTCGTCACCGTCACCGGCCCGGACCGCCTCACGTGGCTCACCGACTTGACGACGCAGGTCCTGACCGGCCTGGGGCCCGGTGACTCGGCCCTGGCCCTCATCCTGAGCCCGCACGGGCACGTCGAGCACGAGCTGCACGTCATCGACGACGGCTCCACCACGTGGCTGATCGTGGCCCCCGGCACGGCGCCCGAGGTGGTCAGGTACCTGCAGTCGATGCAGTTCCTGCTCCGGGTCGAGGTGGCCGACCGCACGGACGACATGGCGGTGGTGTGGGAGCCGCAGGGCGAGCCCGCCGAGGGGCTGCCGACCTGGCTCGAGCCGGCCGACTTCGCGGGGACCGGCCACGTCGAGGCGGGCAGCGATCGTGGCGGCGACGCCGGCAAGTACGTGTCCGAGCGCCCTGACGGGCTGACGGGCCGCGAGGTGATCGTGCCGCGCGGTGCCGCTGCTGCACGGATCGAGGAGCGGCCGGAACGGGCGGGAACCTGGGCCCTCGAGGCGCTGCGGATCGCGGCCGCCGTTCCCCGACTCGGGCTGGAGACCGACCACCGCACCCTCCCGCATGAGGTGGGCTGGATCGGACCAGCGGTCCACCTGGCCAAGGGCTGCTACCGCGGTCAGGAGGCGGTCGCGCGCGTGCACAACCTCGGCAGCCCGCCGCGGCGACTCGTCCTGCTGCACCTCGACGGCGGGGAGGAGCGGCTCCCCGTGCATGGCGATCCGGTACGCCTCGGTGATCGCGAGGTGGGCTGGATCGGGTCCGCCGCTTGGCACCACGAGCTCGGCCCCATCGCCACCGGCATCGTCAAGCGGAGCACGGACGCTGGGGCGACGCTCACCGTCGCGTGCGCCGACGGCGACCTCGCCGCGACGCAGCAGGTGGTCGTTCGGGCCTAAAGGCACGAAAGGCTCTCGACTTGCTCTCGCAATGCTCTCGATTTGCTCTCGCATGTGCTACGTTCCGCGGCGGGGCTCGATCCTTTGGGGGGATACATGAGCATTGCCGTTCCTTCGGCATGGCCAGACGAGGTGTCGATACGACCTGCCGTGAAGGCTGACATTCCGCGCCTAGCCCAGGTCTTCGTGGCGTCCCAGCGCGCCTACGGGAACTCGGTCGATCACAGTGGCGTCACCGTCGATCGTGTCATGGCGTGGATGCTTAACGCCTTGGTGCTGGACGAGATCTGGGCTCTCAAGGTGGGGGGCGATCCGGTCGGCCTATTCGCCCTCACCAATCGAGAGCTCGACATCCTCGACGTTCGCCCGGACATGCGGCGCCTGGGCTATGGAGCCAGGCTCATGGAAGCCGCGAAGGTCCAGCGACCCCAAGGCCTCATTGCGAAGGTCGGCCGCAACCGTGGCATCGCCCGGTCATTCGTGACGCGACAGGGGTTTCGGTCGACCGGGGAGTGGGAGGGCGACGTCGAGGTCCTTGAGTGGCGTCGCGACCCGATCGCGCCCGCTGGGAGGCACAAGGGCGGTCTCACACTTCTAGCAGGATCGTGATCGGTCCGTCGTTCGTAAGCGTGACCCTCATGTCCGCGCCGAAGATGCCGGTCGACACCTCTGCCCCCCGCTCGCGCAGCCGCTCGACGACGGCGTCGACGAGGGGTTCGGCGACCGGCCGGGGAGCCGCCGCGTCCCACGTGGGGCGTCGGCCCTTGCGCGTCTCGCCATAGAGGGTGAACTGGCTGATGACCAGCAGCGGCAGGCCGAGGTCGGATGCCGACAGCTCCCGGGCGTCGGGCAGGTCACGTCCGGGCGGTGCGTGCTCGCGATCGAAGATGCGCAGGTCGTAGACCTTGTCCGCCAGACGATGCGCGGTGGCGAGGGAGTCGTTGTGCGTGACCCCGACAAGGACGACGAGCCCGGGACCCGTGAAACTGCCCACGACGCTTCCGGCGACCGCCACGGAACCGTCCCAAGATCGCTGCACCACCGCTCGCACGAGGTCCAGCGTGCCATCATGCATCGGTGGTCAACGACGCCCCCGCCATCCTCGCGACATACACCCGCAGCGGATTCCGGGAGGGAGTGCATGTCGGCCATGCCGTGGTCGTGAGCCCGGACGGGTCCGTGCTGCACGCCTGGGGTGATCCCTATCACGAGATCTTCCCCCGGTCGTCGAACAAGCCGGCGCAGGCCACGGCGATGGTGCGGCACGGCCTGGACCTGCCGACCCATCTGCTCGCCCTCGCGGCCGCGTCGCACAGTGGGGAGCGGTTCCACCTCGCCGGGGTCCGCGAGATCCTCGACGGTGCCGGGCTGCCTGAGTCGGCCCTGCAGACGCCCCCGGACTTCCCCCTCGATCCGGCGGAACGCGACGCGTGGATCGCTGACGACCGACGTGAGGTCCCGGTCGCGATGAACTGCTCGGGCAAGCACGCGGCGATGCTCGCCACCTGCGTGATCAACGGCTGGCCGACCGACACCTACCGAGACCCCGAGCATCCCTTGCAGGCCTCCATCCGCTGGCAGGTCGAGGCCCTGGCGGGGGAGGGAGTCAACCATGTGGGCGTCGACGGCTGTGGGGCGCCCGTGTTCTCCCTCACCATTGCCGGCCTGGCCAGGTCGATGTCGCGCTCGGTGCAGGAGGACGCGGATCAACCTGCCCGCCGCGTGGTCGATGCGATGCGCGCCTTTCCGGACTTCGTCGGCGGGGCCGCACGGGACGTCACCCACTTCATGCAGGCCGTGCCCGGGCTGGTCGCCAAGGACGGTGCGGAGGGGGTGTACGTGGCCGCCCTGTCCGATGGGATCGGCATCGCGCTCAAGGTCGAGGATGGCTCCGACCGGGCGCGGCAGGTGGCCCTGGCGCAGATCCTCATCGGCCTGGGCGTCGACGGCGGTGCTCTGGAGGCGCTCCGCGTTCTTCCGGTGCGCGGCCGCGGGGAGGTCGTGGGCGAGGTGGCCTCGCCGCTGAATGTCTGACGTGCGCTAGCGGCTGCTAGCAAGTACGTTTGCAATTGCAAGCACGTTGGTCCACACTGGGGGCATGACACGGATCGACGTGAGCGGCCTCGGGTCGTTCATCCGGGAGCAGCGCGATCAGGCGCAGATGTCCCTTCGTCAATTGGCCCAGGCCGCCAATGTGTCGAATCCCTACCTCAGCCAGGTGGAGCGCGGCCTGCGTCGACCCAGCGCCGAGATCCTCGGCCGCATCGCGTCGGGGCTGCGCATCTCCGCGGAGACCCTCTACGTGCAGGCCGGCATCCTCGACCAGCGGGACGGCGACGAGACCGTGACCACGGCGATCGCCGCCGACCAGACCCTCACCGAGCGGCAGCGCAGCACGCTGCTGCAGATCTACGCGGCCTTCCAGGCCGAGAACCGGGCGCAGGCGGAGACCGCCGCCGACGCCACCGCCGAAGCCCCCCTCGTCGACGACGGGGAGAACCGAGAGGAACAGCAATGACCAGCGAGCAGACGCCCGCCAACCCGACTGCCCGGGTGAAGAAGACGTCGAAGAAGGCTGCCACCGCAGCCAAGAGCACGACGACGAAGGCGGCCAGCGCCGCCAAGTCGACCACGGCCAAGGCCGCCACCGCGGCGAAGGCCACGACCGCCCGCGTGACCGCCACCCAGGGTCACACCTTCCACCTGCCGACCTTCTCGGTCCCGACCATCGACCTGCGCAAGGTCGACGTCCGCAGCCGCGAGCTGCCCAAGGTCGAGATGCACACCGTCACCCTGCCGGACATCACGATCCCCGAGGTGAAGCTGCCCGAGGTCAAGCTTCCGGAGATGAAGCGCCCCGACGTGAAGCTGCCGGAGATGAAGCTGCCCGAGGTCAAGGTGCCGGACGTTGCCGCGCTGAGCACCCAGGCGCGGGAGCGGCTCTCCGACACGGCCAAGACCGTTCGTGGTGGCGTCAGCCACACCGTCACCCTCGTCCGCGAGGCCGTTGGCGTCTGACCCAGGACTGTCGGCGTTCGTGCCGACCGAGCGCCCGTTGAACCCGGGACGCTGAGCACGTGGGGCCGCCCCCTCTGGGGGCGGCCCCACGTCGCCTCTCGGGATCTCGAGGGGGAGGCGGCGTGCCCTCCGACCCGCTCTGCATTACCGTGAATGGGTGTTCTCGACCCTGCAGGACTTCGTCTTCCTGGCGCTCTGGCTGGTCACGCTGGTGATCAAGGGCGCCGCCTTCATCGACTGCCTGCGCCGTCCGGCCGCCGCCTTCCCGGCGATCGGCCGCCAGACCAAGGTGCTGTGGCTGATCCTCACCGGTCTCGCGGCGGGGACGGGGATCTTCCCCTCGCTGGCCCTGAACCTCATCGGCATCGCCGGCGTCGTGGTGGCCCTGATCTACCTGTTCGACCTCCGGCCGAAGATCATCGACATCACCTCGAGCCGCTGGTGACCCTGGTCGTCGAGGCAGTCCGCGGCGACATCACCCGTCAGCAGGTTGACGCCATCGTCAATGCGGCCAACTCCTCCCTGCTGGGGGGCGGTGGCGTCGACGGGGCCATCCATCGGGCCGCCGGACCCACACTCCTCGAGGAGTGCCGGCGACTGCGGGAGACCAGCCTCGTCGAAGGCCTTCCGACCGGCCAGTCGATCGCGACCGGAGCGGGCGCTCTGCCGGCACGATGGGTCATCCACACGGTGGGCCCGCGTCGATGGGAGCATGCGGATGGCGGCGCCGCGCTGCTGGGCTCGTGCCATCGCACCTGCCTCGACGCCGCCATCGGGGTGGGGGCGCGCACGGTCGCCGTACCGGCCATCTCCTGTGGCGCCTTCGGGTTTGAGCCGGCCGAGGCGGCGCCGATCGCCGTGGCCGCGGTCCGCGACTGGGCCTCGCATCAAGGCGGCATCGACCTCGTGCGCTTCGTCCTCTTCGACGACGACGCCCTGGACGCCTTCATGCGGACGATCAACGTCCCGTAGTCCGGGATCCGGAGCCCCGGTTTGCTGCGTCAGTAGTTGAGGACTTCCAGCGCTCAGAACCCCGACGACTGACGCAGCATGACGGGTGTCAGCCCTCGAGGGAGATCCGGATGCGGCGGAACCCCTTGCCCTTGTTCTCCACCTTGAGCACCCTCATCGGGCCGATCTGACGGGTGCTGGCCACGTGGGTCCCGCCATCGGCCTGCACGTCGAGGCCCTTGATGTCGACGATACGCACGATCTCGATGCCGGGCGGCAGCAGGTTCGTGGCCGTTCGGATGATGTCGGGGATCGCGAAGGCGTCGTCGCGCGGCAGTTCATAGGCCTCGATGGCCCGGTCGGCGGAGACCTCGACATTGCAGGCGACCTCGACGGCCTCCTTGAATCCGGGGGGCACCTCGTCGAGGTTGAAGTCGAGCCGACCCGTGAGCGGATCCATGTTCGAGCCGGTCACCAGCGCGCCGAAGTCCCGGAACACGACACCGGATAGCAGGTGCAGCCCGGAGTGCGTGCGCATCAGCGCGGTGCGGCGGTCGTCCTCGATGGCACCCTGGACCGCCGTTCCGGCCGCTGGGAGCGGATCCCCCTCGGCCGGGACGAGGTGGAGGTCGTCGCCCCGGCGCACGTCGACGATCCGCGTCTGGACACCGCCCCACAGCAGCACGCCGTGATCCGGCGGCTGGCCACCGCCGCCCGGGTAGAAGGCCGACCGATCGAGGACGATGCCCTGCTCGGGATCGCTGAACAGCACGGTGGCGGTCCACTCCCGAAGGGTGGAGTCCTCCAGCTCGAGCCGATGGGTCCTGCCCGGAGCCCCCACGACTACTTCTTGCCCTGTGCCGCGACGGCGGCAGCCGCCTCGGCGGCCGCCTCCGGGTCGAGGTACTCCCCGCCGGGCACGACCGGCCGCATGCTCTCGTCCAGGCGGTACACCAGCGGGATGCCGGTGGGGATGTTCAGGCCCGCGATGTCGGCATCCGAGATGCCGTCGAGGTGCTTGACGAGGGCGCGCAGCGAATTGCCGTGCGCGGCCACGAGAACGGTCTTTCCGGCTCGCAGGTCCTCGCTGACGATCACGTCCTCCCAGTAGGGGATCAGCCGCGTGACCACGTCGGCGAGGCACTCCGTGGCGGGTCGTGCCTCCGGCGGCAGGGCGGCATAGCGCGGGTCGTGGGTCTGGGCCCACGGATCCTCGGGATCGATGGGCGGCGGGGGGACGTCATAGGAACGGCGCCAGAGCATGAACTGCTCCTCGCCGAACGCGTCCAGCGTCTCCTTCTTGTTCTTGCCCTGCAGGGCGCCGTAGTGCCGCTCGTTGAGCCGCCAGTTCCGGCGCACCGGGATCCACAGCCGATCGCAGGCCTCGAGCGCCAGCTGGGAGGTCTTGATGGCCCGCTTGAGCAGGGAGGTGTGGAGGACGTCGGGCAGCAGTCCGGCCTCCTTGAGCAGCTCACCGCCGCGGCGTGCCTCGCCCATGCCCTTCTCGTTGAGGTCGACGTCGACCCAGCCGGTGAACAGGTTCTTGGCATTCCACTCGCTCTCGCCGTGGCGGAGCAGGATCAGGGTGTACGGAGCTGCGGCGTTGGTCATGGCGCCATCCTGCCGCACCGCGTCAGGCGTCGGGCGACGAGTCCGTGGGCAGGGCGGTCGGGCGCGGCCGGTCATCGGGTGGATCGGCGAGGTGCGCGAATGCCGCGAGATTCGCCGTCGACTCCCCGCGGGACAGGCGCCACTGCCACTCGCGCCGGATCGCGGTGGCGAAACCGAGTTCGAGGATGGTGTTGAAGGATCCGTCCGAGTACTCGAGTACTGATCCGAGCAGTCGGTCGACCTCCTGCGGGGTGACGGCGACGAGGGGGAGACGACCGACCAGGTAGATGTCACCCAACTGGTCGATCGCGAACGAGACCGCGAACATCCGGCGGTTGCGCTCCAGCAGCCACCGGTGGACCGCGTCGGCGTTCTCATCGGGGTGGCGGGCCACGAACGCGTTGACGGTGAGGGCGTGCTCGCCCACGGCCAGCACGGTGGTGGTGCGCAGCTTGCGCTCACCGGGCAGGGTGACGACGAAGGTGCCGGGTGACGCCTCCTCCCAGTCGAGGCCGGAGTCGCCCAGCCACGAGGTGATGACCTCGCATGCGGCGGCCGCCGCGCCGGTCATGAGGAGGAGGCGGCCAGGCGGGAGCGCGCCGACTCGTTGGCCAGTGCGGCCGAGTAGCTCGACAGCAGACCCGCGGTGGTGGCGGCCCAGCCGAAAGCGGCGGCATGCATGTGGGCGCCGGCGCTGAGCTCCTGGCGGAACCGGGGCTGGCTGGTGATCGAGCTGATCGCGCTCGCGAAGGCCCGGGGATCGTGGCTGTCGACGAGCAGGCCGCTGACGTGGTCGTCCACGGCCGTGCGCAGCCCTCCCACGGCGGCGGCCACGACGGGAGTGCCGGATGCCTGCGACTCGACCGCGACGAGTCCGAAGGACTCGGAGTGGGAGGGGACGACCGTCACGTCGGCGGCGCGGTACCAGTCGGCGAGCTTCTCGCGGTCACTCGGTGGCTCGAAGCGCGTGATGTCGGAGATGCCGAGGGTACGGGCGAGATCGATCAGGGCCGTCGGCCGGGCGAGGCCGTTTCCCGACGGGCCGCCGCACACCACGACCCTGAGCCGGGAGCGCAGCCCGGGATCCCGGACCAGCATCTCGGCGGCGGCGCGGAGCAGGACGTCGGGAGCCTTGAGCGGCTGGATCCGCCCGACGAACAGCAGCACGATGGCGTCCTCGGGCACGCCGTGGCGGCGGCGTGCGGCAGATCGGTCGCCGGGACGGAAGAGGTCGAGGTCGACGCCGGGGTGCACGATGTCGACGTCGTCCGGGTCGGCGCCGTACAGGTCGACCAGTTCGTGGGCCTCGTCGCAGGTGTTGGCGATGAGGCGATCGGCGGCATCGACCACCTGCTCCTCGCCGATGACCCGGCTGGCGGGCTCGGGGGTGTCGCCCTCGGCGAGATCGCGGTTCTTGACCTTGGCCATGGTGTGCATGGAGTGCACCAGCGGGACGTTCCACCGCTCCGAGGCGAGCCAGCCCACCTGACCGGACAGCCAGTAGTGGGAGTGGATCAGGTCGTACCAGCCCTCGGGACGGGCCGCCTCGGCGCGCATGACGCTCGCGGTCACAGCGCAGAGCTGGCCGGGGAGGTCCTGCTTCAGCAGCCCCTCGAACGGGCCGGCCGTGACATGGCGGACGGTGACTCCGGGCGTCATCTCCACGGAAGGCGGCAGGGCCGAGGACGTGGCGCGCGTGAAGATCTCCACCTCGACGCCGGCCTCGGCCAGCCTTCGGGAGGTCTCCACGACGTAGACGTTCATGCCCCCGGCATCACCCGTGCCCGGCTGGTCCAGCGGTGAGGTGTGGATGGACAGCACAGCGATCCGGCGCGGACGGGGGGTGCGTCGCAGGTCGATCAGCGAAGGCACCGTCATGCTTCGCCTCCCCTCGACCGATCGTGACCTGGCGTACGACGCGGATACCGTGCAGCGGCCGCGCCCCTGTCAGCCGCCAACGTCCTCGCAGTCTGGCCTATTCCGGGAGGTTCGGCCAGTCGGTCTCAGTCGAGCGACACCCCGACGTAGGGGGTGCCCGTCACCATCGTGACCACACGACGGGCCACGGAGACGGCGTGATCGGCGTACCGCTCGTAGTAGCGGGACAGGAGCGTGACGTCGATGGCTGCTTCCACCCCATGCGACCAGCCCGGCGTCAGGACGATGGTGAACAGCTCACGGTGGAGTCGGTCCATGTCGGCGTCGTGACGGGCGATATCCGCCGTCAGGTTGACGTTCCTCGTGGCGATCACGGCACCGGTCTTCGACACGATGGCCTCGGCGAGCCCACCCATCTCGGCGAAGGTGCCGCGCAGCTCCGTGGGGATGGACAGGCGCGGGTAGCGCAGGCGTGCCTGCTTCGCCACGTGCTCGGCGAGGTCTCCCATGCGCTCGAGGGACGAGGCGATCTTCAGGGAGCCGATGAGACCCGGCAGGTCGAGCTGCGTCCGGGGGGTCGTCGCCATGAGCTCCATGCAGCGGTCCTCGATATCGCTGGACAGGATGTCGACCTGGGCGTCCGCGGCGATGACCGACTCCGCCTGTGTCAGGTCGGCATCGAGGAGGGCCTGGGTGGCCCGGTTCATGGCGGAGCCGACGAGTCGTGTCATCTGCACGAGATCGTCGTTGACGGCCAGGACGCCGTCGCTCATCGAGGACTCCATCACACTCCCTATCCGACGCATTGCGTCGACCTGCGGAGGGTAGCCCCTCGACGAGTAACGTCCGAATGCCCCGGGTGAATGGGAGGCAGCCGGGGGATGAACAGCGGGTGCCCAGCGCAGAATCCTTCGTGAATCATCGCCCTCCAAGGGGCTGCGTGGATCGGGGACCCCTGAGGCACGCCTATCCTTCAGGAGTGCCTCGCCACGTGACTGAGCCGTCGACGAAGCCGGCTGCCCGGACCCCCGGGGTCGTCCAACCTGACGTCCCGGACGAGGTCATCCGCGTCCTCAATGTGCTCCCCTCGGCCTCGATGGTGGTGGCCCCCGACGGCTCCGTGCTCCGCTGCAACGCGCGGGCGACCGGACTGGGCCTGGTCAGTCGCAGCTCCGTGACGATTCCGGATATCCGTCACCTCATCGAGCGGGTCGTCGAAGACGGCCACGCTCGCGAGCAGGAGATGCGGGTGCGTCGCCCACCGCTCGGCCGTGAGCTTCTTGAGCTCCGCGTACGGGTCGCCCCGCTGGGCACCGGTGCGATCCTCATCCTCATCGACGACCTTGCCGAGGAGCGGCGCGTCGACGTCGTGCGCCGGGACTTCGTGGCGAACGTCAGCCATGAGCTCAAGACACCTGTCGGCGCGCTTGCGCTGCTCGCCGAGGCGGTGCTGGCGGCCAGCGACGATCCGGAGCAGGTGCGCCACTTCGCCGAACGCATGCAGGTGGAGGCCTCACGCCTGAGCCACCTCGTCCAGGACGTCATCGATCTGTCGCGGCTGCAGGGGGACGACCCCATGACGCGCGCCGAGGTGGTCGACGTCGACGAGCTCGTCCGACGGGCCATCGACGAGGTGCGGACGCTTGCCGGACGCCAGGACATCGAACTGCTGACCGGGGACCCCTGCGGGGCGCTGGTCTACGGAGACGAGCGCCAGCTCCTCGCGGCGCTGCGCAACCTGCTCGCGAATGCGATCTCGTACTCACCGAGTCACACGCGGGTCGCCGTCGGCACACGGCAGGTCGACCAGGTCGTCGAGATCGCCGTCAAGGACCAGGGCATCGGCATCGCGCCGAACGACGTGGACCGGGTGTTCGAGCGCTTCTACCGGGTCGACCCTGCGCGCTCGCGGGTGACCGGGGGGACGGGCCTGGGCCTGGCGATCGTGAAGCACGTGAGCCAGAACCATGGGGGCGAGTGCACGGTGTGGTCGGAACCGGGTGTTGGCTCGACGTTCACCATCCGGTTGCCCGAGTACCAGCCCTCGTCGTCCTCTGTCGACCGGGCGATCGATCTCGATGCCACGGACAGCGCGTCTGGAGAGGATCAGGCATGACTCGGATCATGGTGGTGGAGGACGAGGAGTCGTTCTCGGAGGCCCTGAGCTTCATGCTCAAGCGTGAGGGCTACGAGGTCGAGGTCGCGGCCGACGGGGCCGCTGCCCTGGACATGTTCGACCAGCGGGGGGCTGACCTGATCCTGCTCGATCTCATGCTGCCCGAGGTGCCCGGACTCGAGGTCTGCCGCCAGATCCGCGCGAAGTCGACGGTGCCGATCATCATGCTGACCGCCAAGGACGGGGAGATCGACAAGGTTGTCGGCCTGGAGATCGGTGCCGACGACTACGTCACGAAGCCGTTCTCCTCACGCGAGCTCCTCGCCCGGGTCCGGTCGGTGCTGAGGCGCCACGGCGAGCCGGAGGAGCTGGTCGCGGCCACGGTCGAGGCCGGGCCGGTGCGGATGGATGTCGACCGGCACGTGGTGACAGTGCGCGGCGACACCGTGGCTATGCCGTTGAAGGAGTTCGACCTGCTCGAGTTGCTCGTGCGCAACGCGGGACGGGTACTGACCCGCTCGCAGCTGATCGACCGGGTCTGGGGCGCGGACTACGTGGGCGACACCAAGACCCTCGACGTGCACATCAAGCGCCTGCGCGCGAAGGTCGAGGAGAACCCGAGTGAGCCGACGCACCTGGTGACGGTGCGGGGTCTGGGCTACAAGTTCGAGCCCTGACGAGAAGCCGTGACGTACCTCGCATGCTGCGTCAGTCGTTGAGGTCAGCTGTCCGAATTGTCCGGCAACAACTGCCGCAGCATCCGGGCTACGGGGCGGGAGTGATGCCCTCGTAGATGCCGACCGGCGGGACGGTGAGGACCTGCATGGTGGCCAGGCCGGCCTCACGGAAGCCGAGCTCGACCGGGACGTAGTTGGAGACCGGAACATCGAAGCCGGAGGTCAGGCTGATGCGGTTGTCGCTGTCGTAGCCGAACCCGGTGGTGGATCCGGGGGCGAGATCGCTGCTTGCACCGCCGGCGAAGACGATGTCCGCGGGCTTGCCGTCGATCGTGGCGTAGGTGAGCGCATCGGTGGCCGGCCCGGTGTTGACCAGTCGCACCACGAGCGTCACCGAGCCGGACCCCTCCGGCCCCATCACGAGGGTGGCGTTCTCGATGTGCATGGCGCCCTTCTGGGTCGCGACGCCGTTGCCGGAGTTCATCGTGGCCTGCGTCGTCGTGGTCGCGCGCGGGCCGTTGAAGCACCCGGTCAGAGCGGGCGTGGCAAGCAGGACGAGGGCGGCCAGAGCGGCGACGTGGGTGCGCTTCACGCGGCACAGAGTAGCGAAGCAGGGTGGGCTGTTTCAGGCGGGCCGGAAAGAGGGTCGGCCCCGCGTGTTACCCTTGTATGCCTGCGAAAGGGGTCCCTCTCCATGACGTTCAACGTCGGCGACACGGTTGTCTATCCGCACCACGGAGCAGCCGTTATCGAAGCGGTAGAGATTCGGACGATCAAGGGCGAGGAGCGCGAGTACCTCGTCCTTCGTGTCGCTCAGGGCGACCTGACCGTCCGGGTGCCTGCCGACAACATCGATCTGGTCGGCGTCCGGGACGTGGTGAACCAGGAGGGCCTGGATCGCGTGTTCAACGTGCTTCGCCAGCCCTACACCGAGGAGCCGACCAACTGGTCGCGTCGGTACAAGGCCAATCTCGAGAAGCTGGCTTCCGGGGATGTCATCAAGGTCGCCGAGGTCGTTCGTGACCTGTGGCGGCGTGAGCGTGAGCGCGGGCTGTCGGCCGGCGAGAAGCGCATGCTGGCGAAGGCCCGGCAGATCCTCGTCAGCGAGCTTGCGCTCGCCGAGAAGACGAACGAGGACAAGGCCGAGGCGATCCTCGACGAAGTCCTCGCCTCGTAGTCACGGTGACCGCGGGTCGAACCGCCGCCCTCGTTCCGGCGGCCGGTCGGGGTGAGCGACTCGGTCCCGGCGCCCCGAAGGCACTACGCGCACTCGCCGGGGTTCCCATGCTGGTCCATGCCGTGCGCGCCCTCGCGGCGTCGCGAACGGTCGACGTCGTGGTGGTCGCTGCCCCGGAGGACGCTCGGGAGAGCGTCAGCTCACTGCTGGCCGAGGCCTCCCTGGGGGCGGATGTGGTCGTCGTCGGCGGCGGAGACACCCGTCAGGACTCCGTGGCCCGCGGCCTGCTCGCCCTCCCCGAGGATGTCGACGTCGTCCTCGTCCATGACGCCGCCCGGCCGTTGGTGCCCGAGGAGCTGGTCACGGCCGTGGCGGCCGCGGTCCGGGCCGGTCATTCCGCCGTGGTCCCCGGTCTGCCGGTCGTGGACACCATCAAGCAGGTCGACGACGCGTCGAACGTGGTCACGACCGTGGACCGCACTCCGCTCCGGGCCATCCAGACTCCCCAGGGCTTCACCCGGGAGGTGCTGCAACGTGCCCACGCCGCGGCCGACCTCGGGGCCCCGGCCACCGACGATGCCGGCCTCGTCGAGCGTCTCGGCGTGCCGGTGCACGTCATCCCAGGGCACGAGGAGGCGTTCAAGGTGACGCGCCCCTTCGACGTCACCATGGCCGAGGCAGTACTCGCCCGACGGAGGGCTGCCGGTGCCCGCTGACCTCCCGCTGGTCGGCGTGGGCACGGACGTGCACGCCTTCGAAGAGGGGCGGCCACTCTGGCTCGCGGGGCTGCTGTGGCCCGGCGAGACCGGCCTGGCGGGCCACTCGGATGCGGACGTGGCCGCCCACGCCATCTGCGACGCACTGCTGTCTGCCGCAGGCCTGGGTGATCTCGGTGCGGTCTTCGGGACGAGTGACCCGCAGTGGGCCCAGGCGTCGGGGGTGTCCCTCCTGAGCCACACGGCGCACCTGGTGCGCGAGGCAGGCTTCGTCATCGGCAACGCCAGCGTGCAGATCGTCGGCAACCGTCCCAAGGTCGGACCTCGCCGGGAGGAGGCGCAGGACGTGCTCAGCGCAGCCATCGGGGCGCCGGTCCGGGTTTCCGGGACGACCACCGACGGCCTGGCGATGACTGGCCGTGGAGAGGGCGTTGCCGCCATTGCGGTAGCGTCGGTGGGACGGGCATGACGCCCTCGAGGGGAGCGACGGCGATGACGGTCCGAAGGATCCTTGTGGGTGCGGTGGCCGTAGCGGCCGGTGTGGGGCTGGCGACCGCCTCGCCGGCGAGTGCCTATGACACCGGCGCCTACGAGTACGCGGCCGGCCACATGATCGAGCGCACGGACATCCCCAAGTCCCTCGGCGCCTACAAGCCAGGACTCAGCTTCGGTGCGAATCCCGGGTTGAAGTCCCTGTGGATCTGCAATGTTCCGCAGGCCGACCCCAACGCACCCGACGTCACCGTGAAGGTGCCCGGCCCGAAGTACTCCTTCTCCGCGAGCTACAACGGTCGCGGCGCGCAGACGCCGTTCCTCAATGTCAACGTCAACCAGTACGCCAATGCCACGAAGGCGGAGGCCGCGTTCCGGCTGATCCAGTCCCGCGTGAAGGCCTGCTCCGGGACCGGCTCCGACACCTACACGGACGACGACGGCACCACCACCACCTACTCGTCGGCCGTGTCCCACGGGGTCGTGCCCTCGGTAACCACGGCGGGCGTCCAGTCCATCTTCGTGAGCATGAACAATCTCTCCGAGACGCTGCCCAAGGGCGGGATCTCGATCAGCGACTCCTACAACGTTCTCTCGCTCTTCGACGACACGATCATCGAGACGCAGTACTACTCGGGCGGTACCAAGAACCTGACGACCGCGCAGCGCCGGGCCGTCAACAAGGTCGCGTTCAACGCAGAGACAAGGTGGGTGGGCTGACGATGACGACATTGCCGGACGAGGCCAAGGCCTGGATCGACGCGAACGAGTTCGCCACGATCGGCACGCTCCTCCCCAGCGGGGGACCGCATTTGTCGGTGGTCTGGGTCGCCCGCGACGGCGATGACCTCCTGGTCTCGACGGTCAAGGGCCGACGCAAGCACATGAACATGGAGCGGGACCCGCGGGTCTCCGTTCTGGTCTACCCGCGCGCCGCCCCCTACAACTACGTCGAGGTGCGCGGCACGGCCACCATGACGGAGGAGGGCGGCCGGGAGCTCATCGACCGGCTCTGCCAGCTCTACACCGGTGCCGACCGCTACACGGCTGACGATGGCACGGACAACGTGCGGGTCGTCGTGCGGATCACCCCGGAGAAGGTCGTCCTCCGCAACCGCTAGTCGGAACGAGCCCTTCTCCTCGGTAGGGTTTCCGACGTGCCACTTCGCCTGTACGACACCGCGACCCGCTCCGTGCGGGACTTCGTCCCGCTCGTCGAGGGCAAGGCGAGCATCTACCTCTGCGGTGCGACCGTTCAGGCCCCGCCGCATGTCGGGCACATCCGCAGCGGCATCGCCTTCGACGTGGTGCAACGGTGGCTGACGGCCAGGGGCTACGAGGTCACCTTCGTCCGGAACGTCACGGACATCGACGACAAGATCATCGCCCGGGCCGCTGACGAGGACGTGCCGTTCTGGACGATCGCCATCCGCAACGAGCGGGCATTCACGCGCGCCTACGACGTGCTCGGGTGCCTGCCGCCCAGCTACGAGCCACGGGCGACAGGTCATGTCCCCGAGATCGTCGGGATGATGCAGCGGCTCATCGACGCGGGTCACGGGTACGTCTCGGGCGGCGATGTGTACTTCGACGTCCGCTCCTTCCCGGAGTACGGCGCCCTCAGCGGACAGCGCCTCGACGAGATGATGGCGGCCACGGATGCGGAGCCGCTCGCCAAGCGCGATCCGCGGGACTTCGCGATGTGGAAGGCCGCCAAGCCCGGCGAGCCGTCATGGGATACCCGCTGGGGACCCGGGCGGCCTGGCTGGCACATCGAGTGCTCGGCGATGGCCGAGAAGTACCTCGGCGGCGCGTTCGACATCCACGGTGGTGGTCTCGACCTGGTCTTCCCGCACCATGAGAACGAGATCGCGCAGAGCAGGGCGGCCGGTGACGGCTTCGCCCAGTACTGGATGCACAACGCCTGGGTGACGACGGCCGGCGAGAAGATGAGCAAGTCGCTCGGCAACTCCCTGCTCGTCGACGAGGTCATCCAGCGTGTCCGGCCCGTGGAGCTGCGGTACTACCTCGCCGGAGCGCACTACCGCTCCATGCTGGAGTACTCGGACGCGAACGTGGCCGAGGCCGGCCAGGGCTACCGCCGGATCGAGGGCTTCCTCGCCCGCGTGCGCGAGGCGCTGGGGCTCACCGGGGCACCGGAGATCCACTGCGAGGCTCGCCCTCAGGCTTTCGACGATGCCATGGACGATGACATCGGCGTACCGCAGGCGCTCGCCGTGGTGCACGAGCGAGTCCGCGCGGGGAACGCTGCGCTCGCGGCCGACGACCATGAGGCGGCGCGTGGGGAGATGGATGCGGTCCTGGCCATGCTCGACATCCTGGGCCTGAACCCCTATTCGGAGCCCTGGGCGGGCGCCGTCTCGGCGGGTGGGCGCGAGACCGAGGTGATCGACGCCTTGGTCCAGGTGGTGCTCGCCCAACGGCAGGAGGCCCGGGCGCGCAAGGACTTCGCCGCCGCCGATGCCATCCGCGACGGGCTGGACCAGATCGGTATCAAGGTCGAGGACACCGCACACGGCGTGCGCTGGTCGCTGGACTAGGCGGGAGAGACCATGGCAGGGAACTCGCAGCGACGCGGCGCGATGCGCAAGTCGGGAACCAAGAAGGGCGCCACGGTGGGCAGCGGCGGACAGCGCCGGGCGAAGCTGCAGGGACGCGGTCCCACGCCGAAGGCCGTCGATCGGCCGCATCATCCGGCGGCCCGCCGCGAGCGTGCGGCGCAGAAGCGCGGCGCGTCGACCCAGCGTCGGTCCACGTCCGGCGGGGGGCGCAAGACCCAGGGCAGCATGCTCATGGGCCGCAATCCGATCGTCGAGGCCCTCCGCGTCGGCATCCCCGCCACGGCGCTGTACGTGCAGGCGCGTGCCGAGGCGGACGACCGCTGGCGCGAGGCCATGCGTGCCGCCGTGGCGCAGGGCATCCCGCTCATGGAGGTCACCAAGGCGGAGCTCGACCGGATGACCGATGGCGGTGTGCACCAGGGACTGGTGCTGACCGTGCCCGAGTACGACTACGCCGACCTGCACGACCTGACCACGGGGACGCTGCTGGTGGCGCTCGACGGTGTCACGGACCCCAGGAACCTCGGCGCCATCGCCCGCTCCGCGGCGGCGTTCGGCGCCGATGGGATCGTCATCCCGACCCGGCGCTCGGTCGGCGTCACGGCGGCAGCGTGGAAGACGTCGGCGGGAGCGCTCGCCCGGATCCCGGTGGCCCAGGTGACCAACATGACCCGCGCTCTCCAGGACCTGCAGAAGGAGGGGTTCACCGTCGTCGGCCTGTCCGCTGACGCAGATGCCGACCTTGCCACCCTGGCTGCCGACGTCCTGTCCGACCCCGTGGTTCTCGTGGTGGGTGCCGAGGGCGCCGGCCTGTCCCGGCTGGTTGGCGAGACCTGCGACTGGCGGGTCGCCATCCCCATGACCGACCAGATCGAGTCGCTGAACGCCTCAGTGGCGGCCAGCATCGTGCTTCACGCGGCGTTCGCAGCGCGCTCCTGATCGGGTGCGGACGGGGCCTTGACGAGGGCGTTGCCCATCAGCGGGAAGAAGAGCACCGTCAACGCTCCCGCCCCTACAAGGGCAGCGGCGTCCGTCGACGACATCGCGCCTGCACTCACCTCGACGGCCGTGACGGCCACGATGATCGGCAGGCCGGTCGCCACGTAGAGCGAGAAGCGGGCGCGTTCCCGGCGGTCCGGTATCGCCCGCCGGTAGAGCAGGTACTGCGTGAGGCCGCGAGCGACCGCGATGTAGAGGAAGAAGCGGATCATCGGCAGCGGGTCCTCGATGATCGAGCGGATGTCCAGCGTCGCCCCCGAGACGACGAAGAACAGCGGGATCAGGAACCCGAAGCCGATCGCCTCGATGCGTGTCTGCAGCGCGGACTCTCCGCCGGCCGGGGCGAAGCGGCGCACGATGACGCCCGCGATGAAGGCGCCGAGCACGACGTCGAGGCCGAACAGTCCCGCCATCGACAGCAGCAGGACGAGCAGCAGCATCGTGAAACGCAGCGCCGTCTGGGAGCTGGTGTTCTGCCCACGGGCGATGACCTCCCGGACGCGATCACCAGCGAACCGGGCGGGCAGAGTGGCCATGACGAAGGCGAGGACAGCGAAGGCCGCGAGGCTGAGGATCGCCGCGAACGAGGACTTCGTGCCCAGCAGGACGGAGATCGCGATGATCGGACCGAACTCGCCCCACGCGCCGGCGCCCATGAAGAAGGTGCCGAAGCGTGTGCCAAGCTCGCCGCGGTCCCTGATGATGGGCAGCAGCGTGCCCAACGCGGTCGACGTGAGGGCGATCGCGACGCCGATCGTGTCGTCGATCCGCCCCCGGTAGGACATGAGCAGGGCCGCGGCGATGGCGACGATGAGGGAGATCAGCCACCCGACTGCCGCGAGCTTGCCGCTCTGCCCGCGGATGGCCCGCTGCTCGAGTTCCATGCCGGCGAGGAAGAACAGCAGGCCGAGGCCGAGCTCGGAGAGCAGGGAGATGGAGTCGTCGATGACGATCCAGCCGAGGAGCTCGGGCCCGAAGAGGATGCCGGCGCCGAGTAGCAGGACCACCTCGGCGACCTTGATGCGGAACAGGCCGACGATGAGGGGGGTGAACGCGGCGATAGCCGTGATCACCAGCAGGGATCGGAACTCGTCGTGCATGACTGCTCCTAGGGTCGGCGCGAGGATCGTAGCGTCGAGACCGTCAGGTATCGGCGTTCGAGAGTCTGCGTCGAGACCGTCAGGTATCGGCGTTCGAGAGTCTGCGTCGAGACCGTCAGGTATCGGCGTTCGAGAGTCTGCGTCGAGACCGTCAGGTATCGGCGCCCGCAGCTTTCGCCGACACGGTGCGGCCACGGGTACGGAGGGCCTCGCCGAGCGCCGGGAACACGAGCACGGAGACCATGCCGGCTCCGACGAGCGCGGCGGCGGTCGACGGCAGCATCACGCCCGCCTCCACCTCGAGATTCGTGACCGCGACGATGATCGGCAGCCCGGTGGCGACCAGGAGCGAGAACCGCGCTCTCTCCCGGGGCTGGGGGAGTGCCCGCCAGTACAGGAAGAACTGGGGGAGGCCGCGCGCGGCGACGAGCACCAGCGTGAACGCGACCAGTCGCAGGGGGTTCTCCGCAATGGACGTGATGTTGAGCCTGGCGCCGGACACGACAAAGAACACCGGGATCAGGAAGCCGAAGCCGATGGCCTCGACCTTGCGCTCGAGGACCACCTCCCCGCCGGCGGGGAGGTATCGGCGAACGACCATGCCCGCGACGAAGGCCCCGAGGATGATGTCGAGGTCGAGCACCGCAGCGAGGACGAGCATCCCCACGATGAACGCGAGCGTGAGGCGGACGGGCGTCTGCGAGCTCGTGCCGTGGCCACGCACCCAGAGGCGTCGCATCGTCCGTGACATGAGGCGGCTCGGCAGGACAGCGATGATCAGCACGATGATGCCGAACATGACCAGCGTCAGGGCGGCGGCTGCTGACGACCGGGTGGTGAGGAGCAGCGCCATGGCGAAGATGGGGCCGAACTCGCCCCACGCGCCGGCGCCGACGAAGAGTCGCCCGAATCGGGTGCCCAGCTCGCCGTGGTCGCGGAGCCCGGGCAGGAGGGTGCCGAGCGCGGTGGAGCTGAGGGCGATCGCCATGGCGATGCCGGCCACCACCCGGCCGGTGAGGACGAAGGCAGTGGACAGCGCCACGGCGACCGCGATCGAGATGGCCCACCCGGCCGCGGCGAGCCGTCCGGCCGGCCCCCGTAGGACGCGGAAGTCGAGTTCGAGACCGGCGATGAAGAAGAGCATCCCGAGGCCGAGCTCGGAGAGCAGCTCGATCGGCTCGTCGATGTGGATCCAGTCCAGGACATAGGGCCCGCAGAGGATGCCTCCCAGCAGGAGGAAGACGACTCCCGTGACGCGGATGTTGAGCAGGCCGACGGCGATCGGAACGAGCGCCGAGATGACGAGGATGACGAACAGGGACCCCAGGCCGTCGATCATCCGTCATCCCCGCCCGGCTCACCCGGCTGCGTGGGCTCAGGCGGCAGGACGATGCGCAGTTCCGCCGTCTCATCGGAGGGCTGGCCGATCCGCGCGCCCAGGACGGACTGCTCGTCGGGCTTGCCGGACAGGATGGAGTCGACGTAGTCGCGGATGGCCTCCTCGAAGGGGACGCTGGCACCTGCCCGCTCGGACATGAACCACCGGTGCTCCAGCACCTCGTGGAAGATCTCTGCCGGCTCGAGTTTTCCGCGGAGGGCTGGCGGCACCTCGGACATGACCCGCTCGAAACGGTCGGTCACCCAGCGGTGCGCCGAGAGCTCCTCGTCCTCCTGTCCGATCCCGATCTTCAGGCGGTAGGAGTCCAGGTCATTCAGGAGGCGTCGCGCCTGGTTCTCCTCGACGTCGAGTCCGGTCAGCCGGATCAGCCGTCGGGAGTGATGGCCCGCGTCGACCACCTTCGGGCTGACGGTGATGTGCTCGCCGTCGCTCTGCGTGCTCACCTGGAGCTCGGCCACGTCGAAGCCCAGCTCGTTGAGCCGGCGAACGCGCGCCTCCAGAAGGTAGCGGTCGTCGCGGGTGATGACGATCGGCCCGGTGACCTCCTCCCACAGTGCGTCGTACTTCGTGCGGATCCCGACGCCGGTGACGATGGGGTCGATGCCGTCCTGGAGTCGTCCGCCGGCCTGAAGGTCCATGAGCTCGCCGGCCACGTTGGTCGCGGCGGTCTCCAGGTCGTACTCCCGTTGGCCGATCGACAGCGACGGGTGCAGCTCCCCGGTCTCGGCGTCGACGAGGTACGCGGCGAAGGCGCCGGCGTCACGGCGGAAGAGGGTATTCGACAGCGAGCAGTCGTTCCACGAGAAGCCGGCGAGGTGCAGCTGGACGAGCAGCACGGCCAGGGCGTCGAGAAGCCGGTTCGCCGTCTCCTGCCGGAGGCTCGACGAGAACAGCGCTCGATACGGCAGGGAGAACTGCAGGTGCTGCGTGATCAGCGCTGCGGGCAGCACGTCGCCACCCCTGTCGTGTCGATCGAGGACGACGCCGACGGGTTCCACGACCGGGAGGTCGCGACGGCCCAGGTCGAAGAGCAGCTCGTACTCGCGCTGGGCGAGGGGGGCCTCGACCTCCTTGATGGCATAGACCACGCCGTTGAGGCGGACGAAGCGCACGATGTGGCGGGAGATGCCGCGAGGCAGGGCCACCACGAGATCCTCCGGCCACTCCTCGAGTGGCAGGTGCCATGGGAGGAAGGCGAGTTCGGGCTCCTGCGGTCTGCCGGTCATGCGCACGTAGGAAGCCTCGCACGAACCCGGGGGCTCCGGGCCCTAGGCTGGCCGACGTGAGCGAGAACGCACGCGCCCGGCTCGCGGATATCGCGGAGCAGGCAGGGGTGAGCGAGGCGACCGTGTCGCGCGTCCTCAACGACCGTCCCGGTGTCTCCACGGCGACGCGTCAGGCGGTGCTCACGGCACTCGACGTGCTGGGCTACGAGCGACCGCTCCGCCTGCGCAGCCGGACAGGGCTCGTGGGCCTGATCGTCCCGGAGCTGGAGAACCCGATCTTCCCGGTGTTCGCGCAGGTGATGGAGACGCTGCTCGCCCAGCACGGCTATACGCCGGTCCTGTGCACGCAGACCCCCGGCGGCGTCACCGAGGAGGAGTACGTCGACCTGCTGCTCGACCGCGGCGTCGCGGGAATCATCTTCGTGTCGGGCCTCCATGCGGACGCGACGGCCGACCACGCCCGTTACCGGGACCTGCTGGAGCGCGGACTGCCGATCGTGCTCGTCAACGGGTACGCCGAGGGCATCGAGGCACCGTTCATCTCCGACGATGATGCTGCGGCCATGGACCTCGCGGTCGCGCACCTGACCTCGATGGGGCACACGCGCATCGGTCTCGCCGTCGGGCCGCCGCGCTTCGTGCCGGTCGTGCGCAAGCGAGCCGCGTTCGTCGACGCGATGGTGCGGATGGCGGGCACGACCCCGGAGGAGGCGGCTGGACTCGTGTCCCACTCGCTGTTCGCCGTGGAGGGCGGGCAGGCGGCGGCGCACCACCTGCTGGGCATGGACGTCACGGCCATCGTGTGCGGGTCGGACCTGATGGCGCTCGGCGCGATCCGGACCATCCGGCAGCGCGGACTCCGGGTGCCGGAGGACGTGTCGGTGGTCGGCTACGACGACTCGCGTCTGATCGCGTTCACGGATCCGCCGCTGACGACGGTCCGGCAGGCGGTTCCGGCGATGGCCACCGCTGCGGTGCAGGCGCTTCTGGACGGGATCAACGGCAGGCCGGCCCCGAGGGACGAGTTCGTGTTCCGGCCGGAACTGGTGGTCCGCGGCAGCACCGGCCCGGTCCGTGGAGCGGGCGAATGAGCTCGTCGACGCCCGTCATCGGCCTGACCTCCTACCTGGAGCCGGCCAGGTGGGGCGCCTGGGAGCTGCCGGCGGCGCTGGTGCCTGAGTGGTACGTCGAGCTCTTCCGTGCTGGTGGCGCCGACATCGTCCTGCTGCCTCCCGGGACGCGGGCGGATGTCATCGACCGGCTGGACGGCCTCGCCATGGCCGGGGGCGCGGATCTCGACTCCACGCTGTACGGCCAGCAGCCGCACGAGACGGCCGACGTGCCCCGCACGTCGCGCGACGCGTCGGAACTCGCGCTCTACCGGCGGGCACGGAAGCTGGGCGTACCCGTGCTGGGCATCTGCCGGGGCCTGCAGGTGATGGCGGTGGCCCATGGCGGGTCGCTCACGCAGCACCTTCCCGAGGTGTCGGACCTCGTGCATCGGGAGCGGCCGGGGACGTTCAGCGATCACGAGGCCACCTTCGAGCCGGGCTCCCGGCTCGAGGAGGTCTACGGGACGGGGCCGACCATCGTGAACTCCTCGCACCATCAGGCGGTCGAGTCGGCCGGGGATCTCCGGGTCACCGGGTGGGCCGCCGACGGCACGATCGAGGCCTGCGAGGACGCGGCGGCCGACTTCTGCGTGGGGGTGCAGTGGCATCCCGAGCATCCGGAGCGACGCTCTGCCGACCTGCCCCTGGTCGCCGCCTTCGTGGCAGCGGCCCAGCGCTACCGCAGCGAGCACCATTCCTGAAGCGAATGTGCGCGGGATGACCGATGGACGGCGTTCACACGGTCATCCAGCGCACAATCGCGAGGGTTGGGGGCGGGGGCGGCTGCGTCAGGGCGCGGAGTTCTCGGACTTCTCGAACTCCCAGAAGTCGAGGTCGTCCAGGACGATGCTGGGGAATCCCGAGGCCTCCAGCGCGCAGGACACCTGAGCCCGGTGCTCGGCGGCGTGCAGGCAGGCCTGGCTCAGCAGGGTCGAGCGCAGGGCCGTGAACGTGCCGTCGTCCTCCTGGATGGTCAGCAGTTCGTCGGGCAGGGCGGCCTGCTCCAGCAGGACTGCGTCGATCTCGAGCAGCTGCGGGAGCATCCCGCCGAGATCGGCCGGCGTACGCACCCACTCCGTGTCCAGACCCGGCGCACCGGTGAGGCAGTACCGGTACCAGCCCGCGCTAGCCATCATGTGCGCGGCGAGGTGCCCCGCCGGCCAATGATCGGTCGCGTAGCGAGCGCCCATGGCCGCCTCGGGCAGGGCCGCGAACTGCGTGTAGAACTGCTCGTCCGCCCACGCCAGATGACGAAGTGCTCGGGTCATGTCCACCATGGCCGCAGTGTCCTACAGGGGGGTGACGTATGCCCCCGAGATACCGCCATCCACGAGGAAGTTCGACGCCGTGATGAAGGACGAGTCGTCGCTGGCGAGGAACGCGACGGCTGCCGCGAGCTCCTCCGCGTCGCCGAACCGCCCCATCGGGATGTGGACGAGCCGCCGGGCGGCTCGCTCCGGATCCTTGGCGAACAGCTCCATCAGGAGAGGCGTGGCCACCGGTCCCGGGGACAGCGCGTTGACGCGGATCCCGGACCGCGCGAACTGCACGCCGAGCTCCCGGGACATCGCCAGGACGCCGCCCTTGGACGCCGTGTACGAGATCTGCGAGGTGGCGGCGGCCATGGTCGCCACGAAGGAGGCCGTGTTGATGATGCTGCCCTTGCCCTGCTCGAGCATGTAGGGCAGCACCTCCTTGCAGCACAGGTACACGCTGGTGAGGTTGACCTCCTGCACCCGCCGCCACGCCTCGATGCCGGTCTCCAGGATCGAGTCGTCGTCGGGCGGCGAGATCCCCGCGTTGTTGAAGGCGACATCGATGCTGCCGTAGGTGTCCTTGGCGGCCTTGAACATCGCGGCGACGTCGTCGGCGCTGGTCACGTTGGTCTGCACGAACAGGCCGTCGACCTCGTCCGCAGCTGCCTGTCCGGCGGACGCGTCCATGTCGCCCACGACCACCTTCGCGCCCTCGTCCGCGAGGCGCCGCACGGAGGCCAATCCGATCCCGCTGCCTCCACCGGTGACGACGGCGACCCGGCCCTCGAGCCGCCGACACTTGCTGTCTGCCATGCCTACTCCTCGCTCACGAGTGGGATCAGTCTTCTGTACTGAAGAACACGTTCTTGGTCTCGGTGAACGCCTCGAGGGCATCCGGTCCGAGCTCCCGGCCGAGCCCCGAGCGCTTGTAGCCGCCGAACGGGGTCCAGTAGCGGACCGAGGAGTGCGAGTTGACCGACAGGTTGCCGCTCTCCACCCCGCGGGCCACCCGCATCGCGCGTCCGAGGTCACGCGTCCAGATGGACCCGGACAGTCCGTACTCGGAGTTGTTGGCCAGCCGGATCGCATCCGCCTCGTCCTCGAACGGAGTGACGACGACGACCGGTCCGAAGATCTCCTCCTGGAAGACCTGCGCCTCCGGGGAGACCGGGGCGAGCACCGTCGGTGGGAACCAGTAGCCGGGGCCGGTGGGGCAGCTGCCGCGGAAGGCCACGGGGGCGTCGTCCGTGACGAACCCGGCGACCGACTCCCAGTGGCTGCGGGTGATCAGCGGCCCCATCTCCGTCGTGTCGAGGGTCGGGTCGCCCACCTGCACGCCCTGCACGGCCGGCTCGAACAGCTCCATGAAGCGGTCGAACACCGTGCGCTCGACGAGGATCCGCGAGCGTGCGCAGCAGTCCTGGCCGGCGTTGTCGAACACGCCGTACGGCGCGGTCGCCGCCGCCCTCTCCAGGTCCGAGTCGGCAAAGACGATGTTCGCGCTCTTGCCGCCGAGCTCGAGGGTGAGCCGCTTCATCTGCGGTGCCACGCCGGCCATGATCCGCTCGCCGACCTCGGTGCTGCCGGTGAAGACGATCTTGCGCACCTTCGGGTTCTCGACGAACCGCTGGCCGACGACGGAACCCTTGCCCGGGACGACCGTGAACACGTGCTCGGGGAGGCCGGCCTCGAGTGCCAGCTCTCCGAGGCGGATCGCCGTGAGCGGGGTGATCTCCGCGGGCTTGAGCACGACAGTGCAGCCGGCGGCGAGCGCCGGACTAAAGCCCCAGCCTGCGATCGGCATCGGGAAGTTCCAGGGCACGATGATGCCGACGACGCCGACCGGCTCCTGGAAGGTGATGTCGACGCCACCCGGCACCGGGATCTGCTTGCCGAAGAGCCGCTCCGGCGCTCCGGCGTAGTAGTTGAGCACGTTGGCGACGTTGTTCGCCTCCCACCGGGCGTTGCCGATGGTGTGGCCGGAGTTGGCCACCTCGAGCTGCGCCAGCTCCTCCACGTGGTCGCGCACCACCGTCGAGAAACGCCGCAGAAGGTCGGCGCGGTCGCCCGGCGCCACAGCGCGCCACGCCGTAAGTGCCTCGTGGGCGCGGGCGATGGCCTCGTCGGTGCCCTCCTCGTCGGTGGACGGTACCCGGGCGATGACCTGCTCGGTGGCAGGGTTGATCACGTCATGCATGTCTTCTCCTGAAGGAGGGATGGGGCTCCATCACAGCCGTTCGAAGCCGCGGAAGCGCTCCCAGTTGGTGACGGTGCTGCCGAACGCAGCCAGTTCCACCCGGGCCATGTTGGCGTAGTGCTCCTGGACCTCGGCGCCGAACGTATCGCGGACCCACTCCGACGACTCCCACAGACCCAGCGCCTCGGCCATCGACGTGGGGACGCGCGTCGAATCACTGTGGTACGCGTTGCCCACGAACGGGTCCTCGAGGGCCAGGTCGCGCTCGATGCCGTCAATGCCCGCGGCCACCATGCCGGCCACCGCCAGATACGGGTTGACGTCGCCACCGGGCACGCGGTTCTCCACGCGCAAGGACGGCCCGTGGCCGACCAGGCGGAAGGCGCAGGTGCGGTTGTCCTGTCCCCAGCGGATCGCCGTCGGGGCGAAGGAGCCCTCCACGTAGCGCTTGTAGGAGTTGATCTGGGGAGCGAACATCAAGGTCAGCTCGCGGGCGTGGGCCAACTGGCCGGCAATGAAGGCCCGGCCGAGGGGAGACAGGCCGTAGTCACCGTGATGGTCGGCCATGACGGTGCTGCCGTCCCGTCCTCGCACCGACAGGTGGATGTGGCAGGAGTTGCCCTCGCGCTCGTTGTACTTGGCCATGAAGGTGAGGGACATGTCCTCCTGTGCAGCGATCTCCTTGGCGCCGTTCTTGTAGATGCTGTGGTTGTCGCAGGTGCGCAGCGCGTCCTGGTACTTGAAGGCGATCTCGTGCTGGCCGAAGTTGCACTCGCCCTTGGCGCTCTCGACCGTCATGCCGGCGCCTGCCATCGAGCGGCGGATCCTGCGGAGCAGTGGCTCGACGCGGGCGGTTCCGAGCATCGAGTAGTCGACGTTGTAGAGGTTGGCCGGGGTGAGGTTGTGGTAGCCGGCGAGCCACGCCTCCTCATAGGTGTCCTGGAAGACGATGAACTCCAGCTCGGTCCCGACGTACGCCTCCATGTCGGCGGCGTGCAGGCGCTCCAACTGCGCCTTGAGCACCTGTCGGGGTGAGGGCTTGACGGGCTCGCCCTGCTCCGTGACGAGATCGCACAGCACGCCGGCGGTGCCCGGCTGCCAGGGCACGCGATGCAACGTGGACAGGTCGGGCCGCATGACCATGTCGCCGTAGCCGGTGTCCCACGACGACATGGCGTACCCGTCGACGGTGTTCATGTCGACGTCGACGGCGAGGAGGTAGTTGCAGCCCTCAGTGTGATGCCCCATGACGTCCTCGAGGAAGAAGTCGGCGTCGATGCGCTTCCCCTGGAGGCGTCCTTGCATGTCGGTGAGCGCCACGGCGACCGTGTCGATCGCTCCGTCCTCCACGGCGGCGCGCAGGCTGTCGGGCGTCAGCGGCTGGGGGCGGGTCATGGGCGCTCCTTAGGACGACTACGCGCATTCAACTGCACGTCGGCAGGTGATGTGGGCCCAAACGGTCAGGTCGACCCCGTCGCGTACCCGCGGACTCAGGGCCGCCTCAGGTCAGTGCGGCGAGGGCGATGGGGTCGCGGAGCGCGATATGCGCGTGGAGGAGGGCGAACACCAGGTACCCGAGAACTGCCAGGGCCGCCAGGCCGAACGGTGCGTAGAGAACGACCACCGTCAGGGCCACGGAACGGGACAGTGTGCCGAGGGCCGAGGCGACCGGGGCCGGCTGCGAGCGGAAGGAGTTGAAGTCCGTCGGGGTGGCGCGGCGGACCGACGGGACGAGCCCTGCAGCTGCGGCTCCGATGGAGACGAGGACGAGTTGCGGGAGCAGGGCTGCGCTCACCGGCGCCCCGGCCAGGGCAGCCACGACGGCGGCAATCACGGAGAGGAGGAGGGCCCACAGCGCCGTGGTGATGAGCCGCCCAGTGAGCAGGTACCAGCGGGGTGCCTTGCCCAGCAGCCAGACCGCCGCTCCGCCGTCGTACGCGTAGCCGTTGGCACCGAGGACCGCTGCCGCGGCGGCGGTGACGAAGAAGGCGATGGAGCCGGTGACCTCGGCGCCCGCGCTGGCGACGAGGAGGGGCGTCAGCACTGCCGTCACGATCGTGCTGCGGGCCATGACGGAGCGGCTGACGCCCACGAGCATGGTCACGACGACGGCCGCGAGGTCGCCCCGCGGGATGCGCACCGGGCGGGCGGGTCGCACGATGAGCTCGGCCGGCCGGTTGAGGGCCCACGCGCCGGCGAGCGCGAGCAGGCCGGACCCGACCAGCAGGAGGTTGTAGGCGGGCTGGGCCGTGGCCGACAGCCACCACGCACCGGGCCCAACGCCGGACGCCGCGAGAACGGTGGCGGACAGCAGGACGATCGCAGCGACGACGATGAGCGCCAGGGTCGGGCCGATGCGGGTCACGAGGATGGCGGAAGCCACCCCGCTGAGCTGGCCGCTGGCCAGGCCGTTCCACGCCAGGGCCAGGCCGGCCAGCCACCCGGGCCAGCCCGCGACGGCGGCGCCCACCAGCGCGAGAGCCGGGATGAACAGCCCGGGTCCCGCGTCGGTCAGCGAGCTGGCGAACCGTGCCCCGAAGCGGAACGACCGACCCGCCCCGGCGGCCGTCAAGGCCATCGGGTCGTCGCTCTCCCCACCGCCGAGGGCGGGCAGCAGGGCAAGGGCGCTCCACAGGCCCGCCGCCAGGGGGAGGACGGCCTCCACGGTGACGGTGTCCGTGGGGATCACCGCGTGCATGGCCGCCACCAGGATGGCCAGTCCGTGCATGAGGAGCGTCATGACGATGGCGCCGATGGCGAAGGCGCGGGAGAGCCGCCAGCTGTTGCGCAGCTGGTGCCGCAGGCCGAGGGTGATGTCGCCCATCACGTCGCTCTCATGTAGCCGAGAGGTGCTTCCAGGCCTGCTGGAGGCTGCCGTGCTCCGCCAGAAGGGCGTCGGTCGGGTGGGGTCCGTCGAGGGTGTGGCCGCGGAAGACGGCCACCTCGTCGGCCACGACAGCCGCGTCGAGGAGGTGAGTCGTAAGGACGATGGCGGCGCCATCCGAGCGCGCCTCCGCGAGCAGTTCGGTGATGGTGTCGACTCCCTCGAGATCGACGCCGTCGAACGGCTCGTCGACGAGCAGGAGGGGAGCCCGGGACACCAGGGCCATCGCCATGGACAGCCGTCGCGACTGGCCGTGCGAGTAGGCGGCGGCGGGCAGGTCGACCACCTCGTCGAGGGCGAGGCGGTCGATGAGCTCGTCGGCGCGGGCCTGCCAGTCGCTCGTGTGGTGCAGGCGGGCGGCGAGCTCGAGGTGCTCCCCACCGGTCAGACGGGGGAACACCCCGCGGGTGTCGGGCACGTATCCGGTCGCTCGTCGCGCGGTGTCGCTGCCCGCGGCAGCGCCGTCGATGGTGAATGTCCCCGAGGTGGGGGCGATGGCTCCGGAGAGCACCTTCAAGGTGGTGGACTTCCCGCAGCCGTTGGGGCCCAGGAGGGCCAGCATGCGTCCCCGCTCGACGGAGAAGGTGACCTCGCTGACCACGAGGTGACGGCCGTAGGCACGGCTGAGGCCCCGGACGTCCAGCATGCGCCTACCGTACGCATCCGAGCCGGAACGGCAGCGACCCCGCACGCGACGGGGTGTCGAGTGCGGGGTCGCTGATGGCCGCTACTTCTGGCCGGGGAAGAACTCCTGGGATCCCGACTCCTCGAGTCGCTCGGTGACGTCGTAGCCCTCGGTCTCCGGATGCCCGTGCTGGCCTCCGGTGATGGCGTACTCCTCCTCGGGGGAGAGCACCAGGCGATGCCGCCCGAAGACGGCGAACAGGATCAGGCCGATCACGTACACCGCCGCCACCCAGAGGACCACGGAGCGGTAGTCGGAGTTGAACGGCATGAGGATCAGCGTCACGAAGGCGATGAGGCCCGCGATGAACGCTCCCCAGATGCCCACCGGGCTGCGGTACGGGCGGTCGACGGTGGCCAGCTTCTGGCGCAGGCGCAGGAAGGCGGCCATCTGCATGACGTAGGCGATGACGGCGCCGAACACCGCGATGAGCAGCAGGGCGTTCGCCGCGCTCACCGATGGGTCCTCCGCATCGGCGTAGGCCACGCTGCCGAGCCCGAAGACGAGGACGACGCCGATGATCGCGCTCGCGAGAAGGGCCACCCACGGCGTCTTCCGCTCGCCCGTGAGCGAGAGGAACTTCGGGTAGTAACCCGCTCGGGAGAGCGAGTACACGTTGCGGCCGGCGGCGAACATGATTCCCTGGAAGGACGCGATGAGGCCCGTGAGAGCGGCCAGTGACAGCAGCGCGGCGATGTTGCTGTTCGGGAAGATCGCCCGGAAGCCGTCGAGGATGGGCTCGCCGCTCGTCGACGTCGCATTCGCGCCGAGGACCGCCGGGTTCAGGATCAGCACGAGGAAGGCGGAGGCCAGCAGCGTGAACATGCCGGCGATCGACCCCCTGGGGATGTCCTTGGCCGGTGTGTGCGTCTCCTCCGCCGCCAGCGGGAGTTCTTCGATGCCGAGGAAGAACCAGATGGCGAAGGGGAAGGCGAGGAAGATGCCCAATACGCCGAAGGGCAGGAATGTCGACTGGCCGGGATCGGGCGTGATGTCGCTGAGGGTGCTGAAGTCGACCTTGCCCGAGAAGAGCGCCGAGACGAAGAAGATGACGAGCACGGCCAGCGAGATGATGGCGATCACGAACGCGAACCGGAACGAGGCCGCCGCCCCGGCCGCGTTCAGCGTGACGAAGATCGCGTAGAAGATGATGACCCACAGCCACAGCGGCCAGGACACGTCGAAGAGGTCCTGGATGATGGCGTCGGCATACAGGCCGGCGAATGTGCCGACCACCGCCGTCGTGATGACGTACTCGATCGTCTCCGCGAAGCCGGTGAAGAAGCCGCCCCACGGCCCGAACGCCGAGCGGGCGAAGGAATAGGCACCGCCGGTATGCGGCATGGCGGCCGACATCTCAGCGATGCTGTAGATCATCAGCAGGTACATCAGGCCGATGACGATGGTGGCGATGAGCATGCCGCCCCAGCCGGCCTGCCCGATCCCGAAGTTCCACCCCGAGAAGTCGCCGGAGATGACGGCCGCGACTCCGAGGCCCCACAGGGCAGCAGCCCCCGCGTGGCGCTTCAGTCCGCGCTTCTCGAAGTACTCCTGTCCAGCGTGGGTATAGGTGACACCACCACCGGCTGACATCTTTTCGTTCATCAACCCCTCCTCTGGGTCGAGCACGGATGCCCCTGATAGGGGCGAGGGTAGGGGTTCCTTGTGCCTTTGTGAGGGACATTCGCTGGGAATGACGACGTCGATCTGGCGGCCTACCCTTGGGGTGGAGGCCCTTGGTGGTCTCCCTGGAGGTGGTCGAGATGACAGGTCACACCTCAATCTCTGAGGATCGAGCCCTTCGAGCCCTGGCGGCGTGGCAGGAACTGGATCACGGCGGTCGCGCTCAGGGGGTCCTGCACGTGCAGTGCGTCCACGGCCATCACCTGGCGGTCGTGTACGAGACCGCGGAGGGGCTGGTGGTCCGGGCTCCCCTGCGTGGACATGCCCACGGGTCCCGTGATCGCGTCGATGTGGAGCACGGAGCGGCCGAGCCGCAGTTCGTCGTCGACTTCCTCGATGCCGGCCCCGGACGGGATGATGCGCTGCCTGCATGGTGCGACTGTGGCCCGCGGACGCTGTCCCGAGCGGCGATTGCCGAGTGGGTCGCTGCCCACGAGGGACGCGTCGTCGTCGACTAGGGGGTCGCGACGCCCGGGCGACGTCGTCAGGTGCGGGGCAGCAGGTCGACGAGGTCCTCGTACTGTCCGATGAGGTAGACGATGTCGCCCGGGCGGAAGGTGAGGTCGCCCGGCGGCGGGCACTGGAGGCGGCCGTCATCGTCCGCCCGTCGCACGCCGATGACGCGCACGTGATCCTCGAGCCGTCGGACGGTGCGGCCCTCGAAGCGGCCGCCGCTGTGCACGCTGACGCGGACGGCGATGAAGGGCATCTCGCCCACGTAGAAAGTGCCCATGGTCTCCAGGCCTAGGGCCGCGCCGACGAACCACGGTGCCGCGAGTTCGGCGATCGAACGCGGGATGCCGATCTCGAGGTTCTCCTTCACCACGCGGGCCAGGTTCTTCCCGAACAGGCGCAGGACGATGGGGACGGACGGGTCGCGCACGACCTCGCGAACGGACAGGCCGGTGTCGAGGTTGGTGAGGTCCGAACTGGTGAGGATGGCGATGCCGGCCGCACGGTGGACGCCCGCGTCCGCCTGCGTCTCGGGCAGCGTCGCGTCGCCGATGAGCACCGGCATCCCGAGACTGCGCATCTCCGGGATGAACCGCTGCCCCTCGCCTCCGTCGATGATGGCCACGTCGTGTCCGAGGTCGTGCAGGTCGCGTGCGACCTTGATGCCGACGGTGCCCAGTCCGATCACGACGATGTGGTCGCGCATGCCGGTGAGGCGCTGACGACCCAGCGACTGGGCCAGGCTGCGGGTGACGAGGGCGTTGGTCAACAGGGCCGTGGAGACGGCGATGAGGGTCGCGCCGAGCAGGATGAGGGCGGCCGCCCAGATGCGCAGCCAGTCGGGCTGGTCGCGGAAGTAGAAGTCGCCGAAGCCGACGGTGGCGATCGTCTCGGAGGTGAAGTAGATCGCGTCCAGCAGGCTCATCCGGGTGCCGTCCGGCTCGGTGTAGCCGAACCGGAGGATGACGACCGACACGAACGCGAGGCCGGCGAGGATCCCGAAGGCGATGCGGAAGGGCCGGTCGACCACGCCGCCGATGGCGGCCAGGGATTCGCGGACCCGGCTGCGCAGGGGGCGACGCTGGCGGGTGCGTTGCTCGACGCTGACGTCGAGGCCGACGTCCCGGAACTGCTCGGGCGTGCCCACGAGAGTCACGCGATCGCCCTCCTCCGCCTCTTCGGATCGGCCCGGGCAGGCTACGCTGCGACCGCGTGAACCGGACTCGAGGGCGAGGGGCGACAGCGCGGGCCAGAGCTCGTCCAGGGCTCCCGTCCGGCGGCAGGCTTCGGTGGCGACGATGAACTCGCGCCCGTCGAGGTCGAGGGAATGGGTGGTGCGGTTGATAGCTGCCTCGACGAAGGACAGCGAGGCCAGCTCGGCCACGTTGAGAACGGCCCCGGGCTGGGTGACGGTCTGGAGTGCGCGTCCCACGGCGGCGTTGGCCATCTGGACCACGATGCGGATCCGGGAGGAGCGCTCCCGGACGAGGAGCGCGATCTCGATGTTGAGCAGGTCGTCGTCGGTCACGCAGATCGCGGCGCTGGCCTCGGCGACGTTGGCGGCGTCGAGGCTCTCCGAGCTCTGCCCGAACCCGGGCAGGTAGGTCACCTGGTAGCGCTGCATGGCCAGGATCTCGGCCGGGGTGGCGTCCGGCTGCAGGACGACGACGGGGACGCCGGTCTTGGCCATCTGCTTGACGACGCGTCGTCCGACGCCGCGGAAGCCGTACACGACGACGTGGCCCCGGAGCGTGACCTCGGTCATCCTGCCCCCTGTCGCCGTAGCCTGACGCGTCCGTGCAGAGCCCCCGGTCAGGTTTGAACTGACGACCTACCGCTTACAAGGCGGTTGCTCTACCACTGAGCTACAGGGGCGGAGGCCCCACGATACCGAGCAGCCTCGCCCGCACCCCCCGCGAGTTGAACCGCTTCCCGGTTCAGTTCTGCAGAACTGAACCGGGTTCGCGGATAATCCGACGAATTGGGCCGCTTCCCCTCGAGCCGTGGCGTGGAGCCGACACCGATCCGGCACGGTCGACCCCGTGTCGATCAGGCGGTCCAAATCCCCAGTTCCCCCGCGAAACCGGCTCAAATCTGCAGATTTGAGCCGGGAAGCGGTTCAACTCGTGGGGAGGGCGAGGAAGGTCTGGGCGTTGGTGGTCAGCAGTCGGGTGGTCAGCTCCTCGTCGAGGTCGGCGGAGCGGATGACGGCCCCGGCCGGCCGTTCGCCGAGCGGATAGGGGTAATCGCTGCCGAGCAGGACCCGGTCGGTGCCGTGAACGTCGAGGAGCACCCGCAGCGACGTCGGGCTGAACACCACGGAATCCACGTAGACCCGCGAGGCGTAGGCGCTCGGCGGCCGTTCGCTGTCCGCGCCGACGAGGTCCCGGCGCTGCTCCCAGGCGTTGTCGGCCCGCCCGGTCCAGTAGGCGTACGAGCCGCCACCGTGGGCGAATCCGATGCGCAGTGACTCCGGCAGCCGGTCGAAGGCGCCGGAGAGGGCCAGCGACAGCAGGCTGAGCTGCGTCTCGGCCGGCATCCCCACGAGCCACTGCAGCATCCAGCGGTCGAGGCGCTCGCTGGTGGCCATGTCCCACGGATGGACGAACACCGGGACGCCGCGGTCCGCGCAATGCTGGAGGAAGTCGACGATGGCGCCACTGTCGAGGTCGCGGTCGCCGACGTGGTTGCCGATCTCGACTCCGCGATGCCCGTTCTCGATGCACCGATCCAGCTCACGGCAGGCCGCATACGTGTCCTGCAAGGGCACCTGGCAGAACGGGATCAGCCGATCCGGCGCCTGCTCCGTCACGCTGAGCGCCAGGTCGTTGAAGATGCCGGCGACGCGCGCGCCGTCCGCCGGCGAGCGGTCGTACCCGAAGAACACCGGCGTTGGCAGGACCACCTGCTGGTCGATGCCGTCGGCATCCATGTCCGCGAGCCTCGTGTCCGCGTTCCAGCAGGCATCCGTGATGCGGCGGAACTCGCGGTCGCCCAGCATGATCGTGGCACCCGTCTCGGAGTCCATGCGCAGCCACGGATCCTCGGGCGAGCCGAGGTCGGGCCAGCCGGGCGGCACGACGTGCGTGTGCACGTCGACGACGGGGGACACGACTCAGGCCCGCCCGGGGTGCACGGTCCCGCACGCGTGGCAGGTTCGCGCCGACTCGTCACCGTAGAACGCATCGAACACCGGAGGCAGGTCCGCCACGATGTCACTCACCTGCAGCTCGACGTCGTGAATGAGCGCGTTGCACTGCGGGCAGTACCACTGGAAGCGCTCCAGCACGCCGGGCTCCCGCGGCCGCTCGAACACCAGACCCAGCGAGCCCGCCTCCGGACGCTGCGGGGAGTGCGGGACATTGCGCGGCAGCACCCACATCTCACCGGGACCGATGGTCACCGAACGGCGGCCGTCCGGGGTCTGTACATCGACGTGCATCGTCCCCCTGAGCTGGTAGAAGACCTCTTCGTACGGGTCCACGTGGAAGTCGGTGCGCTGGTTGGGACCCCCCACCACCATGACGATGAAGTCTTGCTGCCCGGGGAACACCTCCTTGTTGCCCACCGGCGGCTTCAGGTGCGGACCGTGCTGGGCGAGCCACTCGTCGAAGTCGAGCGTCTCCAGGGGGACCTCAGGCTGGGTCATGGCGTGCTCCTCGGCAGGTAGGCGACGGCCTGCATCTCGATCAGCAGGTCGGGGTGGGGCAGCTCCCGGACGGCCACGGTCGTGCGTGTCGGGCCCTCCTCCGTGAAGAACTCCGCATAGGTCTCGTTGTAGGCGGCGAAGTCCGCCATGTCCACGAGGTAGGACGTGACCTGGACCAGGTCGCCGAGGTCGGCGCCCGCGGCGAGGAGGATGTCCCGGATGTTCTGGATCACCGCTCGCGTCTGGGCGCGGACGTCGAGCACCTTCTGACCGTCCACGAGGTCGACGCCGACGAACGTGTCGTCCGGACGTCGGCTCGAGGTGCCCGACACGTAGATGAAATCGCCGGCCCGCTTGGCGTGCGGGAAGCGGCCCCGAGGCTTGGCCTTGCCGGCCAGCAGGTGGCTCTCGCTGCTCATCAGTCCTCCGTTCCGGCGATGCGCCTCAGGACCGCCACGCCCACCACTGCGGCGCCGATGGCCAGGCTGCCGATCGCGGCGGCCACGATGCGCTGCTGGCGACGTGACCGGGTCACGACGTCGGCGTAGGGCATGGTCGTGAAGGAGACGAGCTCGTACCGGGACTGGTAGACGTCCGGCAGCATCCGCTCCAACCCGTGCTCCAGGCGCTTGGCCCACCGGAAGGTGGGCGAGCCGACCTTGTCGCGCATCTCGACGAAGTTCTCCTTGGCCAGCCCGGCGATCGCCTCCGCATGGGGCAACCGGCGGTCCTGGTACCGCGGCAGTGCCAGGGCCCAGTCGCCGGACACCTCGTGCAGGCAGCGGTCCAGCTCGACGACGTCCTCGAATCCGCAGTTGGCGCCCTGCCCGAAGAACGGCAGGATGGCGTGCGCCGCATCCCCGAGCAGCGCGACGCGACCGTCGGCCTGCCACGGGTCGGCATGCACAGTGGCCAACGGCCCGACCGGGTTGTCCTGGAAGTCCGGCACGAGGGTCGGCATGAGCGGCACCGCATCGGGATAGTGCGCCCGGAAATGCGCCTCGACCTGCTCGGGCGTGGTCAGGGAGTCGAACTCCTCCCTCGGCCAGAAGAGCGTGCACGTGAACGAGCGGTCGGGGTTGGGGAGGGCGATCATCATCGACGAGCCGCGCGGCCAGATGTGCAGGGCATCAGGCTCCATCGCGAACTCACCGTCGACGGCGGGGATGGTCAGCTCCTTGTAGCCGTAGTCCTCCTGGTCCGTGACGACGCGGACCCGCCCGGCCTCCTCGAGGGCCTGCCGCACCACGCTGCCGAACCCGTCGGTGGCGAGCACGACGTCGGGGGTAAGGAGCTCGCGCCCGCCCGCGTGCTCGACGGTGAGCGCGTTCGTGCCCACGTCGTACGCGGAGCACCGGGTCTGGAAGTGAAGGGTGACGCCCGGCGTCGCCTCGGCGGCGTCGAGCAGCGTCTCATTGAGGGCCGATCGGCTGATCGAGTTGATGGCCCGCCGACCGTCGGCGGAGTACGACTGGAAGGCCAGCGAGCCGTCGGTGCCGTGCATCATGCGGCCGTGCATCGGCAGGGCCGGGGCCATCACCGAGTCGACGAGGTCGATGCGCCGCAGGGCGTCGATCCCTCGCTCGGAGAGCGCGAGGTTGATCGAGCGGCCGCGCTCGGCGTCCCCGGACCGCGGGTCGGGCCGGCGCTCATAGACGTCGACGCGGTAGCCGCGACGGCCGAGGTAGCAGGCGAGCAGGGACCCCACGAGTCCCGCACCGCACACGGCGATCGAGGTCCGGCCGTCCGGAGCCGTCACAGCGCCTCCCCCTTCAGCTCCCAGCTGAGCGCCTCCGCGGCGCGCCAGCAGTCGTGGTACGTGCAGTACAGCGGAGCCGGCGCCAGCCGGACGATGTCGGGCTGGCGGTCGTCAGCGACCACACCCCAGTTGCTGCTGAGGCGCTCGACGAGGTCCGCCGCGTCGACGGGGACGCGGACCGAGAGCTGCGCGCCGTGGTGGTCGTCATCGGCCGGTGTCACGATCGCGATGTCCGCCCGTTGCGCGAGTGCGTCCAGCAGCTCGCGGAGGTACGCCGTCAGTCGGAGGCTGCGGGCGCGCAGCGCGTCCATGCCGACCTCGTCGAAGATCTGCAGCGAGGTCCGCACGGGGCCCATGGCGAAGATCGGCGGATTCGAGAGCGACCATGCGTCCGCGCTGTGCTGTGGCTCACTGACGGGTCGCATCTCGAACCGGCTGGCGGGATCGGTGCTCCACCAGCCCTCGAGCCGCGGTGTCGAGGGCTCCGCGAGATGGCGCTCGTGGATGAAGGCTCCGGCCACGGCACCCGGCCCGGAGTTGAGGTACTTGTAGGTGCACCAGGCGGCGAAGTCGACGTCCCAGTCGTGCAGGTGCAGCGGGATGTTCCCTGCCGCATGCGCGAGGTCCCAGCCGACGAGGGCGCCCACCTCATGCCCGGCTGCGGTGATCTCGGCCATGTCCATCACCTCGCCGGTCAGGTAGTTCACCCCACCCATGAGCACGGTGGCGATGGAGTGCGCATGGTCGTGCAGTGTCTTGGCGACATCCTCAGTGCGCAGGACGTCCTCGCCAGGGCGCGGCCGCAGGCGGAGCACCGCGGTCTCCGGATCGTGCCCGCGGAGGGCGACGTGGCTGCGCACCGCGTAGGAGTCCGACGAGAAGGCGCGATCCTCGATGACGATGCGGTGCCGGATGGATGTCGGGCGGTAGAACGAGGCGAGCAGCAGGTGCAGGTTCACGGTCAGGGTGTTCATGACGACGACCTCATCCGGCCGGGCGCCCACCAATCGGGCGCTGGGCTCCCGGAGGGCTTCGTGGTACGAGACCCAGGGTCGATCGGCCTCGGTGTGTCCGCGGACTCCGTACTCCTCCCACGCGTCGAGGTCGGCCATGAGCTCGGCGCGGGTGGCACGGGGCTGCAGCCCGAGTGAGTTCCCGGCGAGATAGGCGGTGAGGGGGAACGCGCCCCCGACGGCCGGTGGGATGAGGAAGTCGGAGCGCCGGGAGGCCGGATCATCGGTCGCATCGAGTGCGAGGGCGCGCTCCTCTCCCGTGTCGGTGCTCACGTCAGCCATTCAATACCCGCGGGCCGCCGAGCGCCGCGAGTTCGGCGAGGACCGTCGGCCACGCGGGGGCGAGCGGATCGATGAGCTCGAAGTGCCCGCACTCCGGCGTGACGAGTCGGGCGCCCGTGGCAGCCGCGTAGTCCTCGGAGTAGCGCACGGGTACGAGGGAGTCGCGGCGACCGTGGACAAGGGTGGTCGGCATGCCCGGGGCGGGCAGGCGTGCGGGGTCGAGGTCGGCGCGGTCGGCTGCGGCGCCGCCGAGGAAGGCGCGGACCGCGTCGCCGTCGAGGTGGTCGCGTTCGGCCGACTGGAGGTCCGCCACGGCAGCCAGGGCGAGGCAGCCGCCGGCTCCGATGGCGGGATCGGCGGCCAGCGAGAGGGCGAGATGACCGCCGGCCGAGTGGCCGACGAGGACCGGCGCCGACCTGCCGAGCGGCCCCTCCGCCGCACGGACGGCCGCACGCACGTCGGCCATCGTGCGGTCGGGGGCGCCGGGCACCCGCGCGTACTCGATGAGGAGGGTGGAATGCCCCCCGGCCGCGAGCGCCGCCGCCATGGGCCGCAGGTGCGTCCGGTCGTACTCGGGTCGCCAGAAGCCCCCGTGGATGAGGAGCACCGGCACTGAGGGGCGTGCCTGGGTGGCCAGGTACAGGTCGGCCACCTGATCCGGTCCGGGGCCGTAGCGCCAGGCCCGATCTGGCTTCCGCGCCGGTCGGCCGAGCACGGATCGGTCCTCGCCGCCCACGTCTGCATCTTCCGCCACGCCTTGAGTATGGCGGCGGACCTAGACTGACCGTCGATGTTCGAGATCGTGGCACCGGCGCAGGAGTCGGGCCTCGCCTGGTGGCCCGTGGCGGTCGTCATCGCCTTCCTCGTGGTGCTCAACATCGTCAACAACCGGGTGGCGCCGCAGACGCACTACCTGCTGTGGGCGTTCGGCGGGTCGGTGCTGCTGCTGGCCTTCGGCCTCCTGGACGGGAACACCTGGACCGACATGGGCCTTGGGTGGGGGTACCTGCTCCCGGGCCTGCTGTGGGCGGTCGTGTGCATCGGCGGCGTGACCGCCGTCTACCTCATCGGGTCGGCCTTCCGGAAGACCCGCACCGCCTTCCACGACGAGCGGATGACCGAGCTCAGTGGCGGCCGCATCATGTTCCAGGCACTCATCGAGGTGCCCTTCGGCACGGTCCTCCTGGAGGAGATCGCCTTCCGGGCGGTGCTGCTGTCCATGCTGGTGCGCCGCCTAGGACTGGGCTGGGGGCTGGCGGTCTCCGCCGTGCTCTTCGGGCTGTGGCACATCCTGCCGAGCATCGGGACCCATGAGGCCAACCCCGCCCTCGGCTCCGTGGTGGGGGAGGGGCGGCGCGGCAACATCCTCGCCGTGGCGCTGAGCGTGCTCACCACGTCGGTGGCGGGCGTCGTCTTCGCCGGCCTGCGCCTGTTCTCCGGCAGTGTCCTCGCCCCGATGGGCTTCCACTGGGCGACCAACGGACTGGGGTACGCCTTCTCCTGGCTGCTCATCCGCGAGCGCAATCGACGCCTCGCGCGGCACCGCGCGGAGGTGCGCGCCCGGCTGGACGAGCGCCGACGGCAGCAGGATCAGCAGGGGAGCGAACCATCCGGGGGAGTCGAATGACAGCGTTGGGATTCACCCCCTACGATGGCCCGGAGTCGGCCAGCCACTGAGACAGCCAGCACGGTGAGGGAGCAGGGAATGGATGCAGCGCGTTCGCCACGGGAGCACGAGGCGACCTCGCTCAGCGACCGTGACCGCCGCATCCTGGAGTTCGAGCGCCAGTGGTGGAAGTACGCCGGAGCCAAGGAGCAGGCGATCCGCGACCTGTTCGACATGAGCGGCACCCGCTACTACCAGATCCTCAACGGCCTCATCGACGCCCCCGAGGCGCTGGCCTTCGACCCCATGCTTGTTAAGCGGTTGCGTCGCATGCGGGCGACCCGTCAGCGGGCGCGCTCGGCGCGGCGCCTCGGTATCGAGCTGGAGAGCCGCTAGCCGGTCGCAAGAACCGCGAAATCACTTGTCTAGACAAGCGATTGGGTACTTGGACGTCCTCGATCACGGTTGGATAACGATTCGCTGTAACGCCCATGTAACCGATTTCATCGGCCATTCATCGGACGTACATTTGCGCCACGATTTCGCCGGGGAGTCCCCGACTCCTCGATTTCCGTGAACGGCCATCTGGCCGAAGAGAGAGGACCACTATGCGCAGGTCTCTGCGTGCGCTCGTTGCCGCCCCCGTGGTGGCCACGGTCGCCTTTGGTTCGCTGCTCGCCGTTCCTGCGGCGCATGCAGCGGACAACACGATCACCGTCTGGGTCGACCAGAAGCGGATTGACAACTACCGCGAGGTGTTCTCCAGCGGCACCTACGCCGGCTACAAGATCAACCTGGTGCCGAAGGACTTCGGCAAGATCCGCGACGATCTCAAGACGGTCTCGGCCGACTCCGCCCCGGACGTCATCTCCGGCGCCCACGACTGGACCGGCGACCTCGCCGCCAGCGGCCTCATCGTCAAGCTGAACGTCCCGTCCAAGACCATCAAGATCCTGTCGCCCTTCGCGCTCAACGGCTTCCGCTACGGCGCGGGCATCTACGGCATCCCGACCCAGATCGAGAACGTCGCGATGATCACCAACGCCAAGTTGGTGCCCACGCAGCCGAAGACGTGGGACGAGCTCGCCACGCAGGCTCTTGCGCTGAAGAAGAAGGGCAAGGCGACCGTTCCGTTCGCCGTGCCCCAGGGCGCCAACGGTGACGCCTACCACATGTACCCGCTGTTCAGCGGCCTCGGTGGCTACATCTTCGGCACCAACCCGTCGGGTTCGGTCAACGTCAAGGACGTCGGCCTCTACAACAAGACCTTCGCCGGCAACGCCAACATGATCAACGACTGGAACAAGACCGGCCTGATCAACTCCAAGGTGGACTACGGCATCGCCAAGACCGCGTTCACAACGGGCAAGTCCCCGTTCTGGATCACCGGTCCGTGGGAGCTCGACGCCATCAAGGCCCTCCCGTTCAAGTACCGCGTGACCACCGTTCCGCCGATCGTGGCCGGCATCAAGCCGGTGCCGTTCCTCGGCGCGCAAGGCGCGATGGTCACGAAGTACGCCGCCACGCACGGCGTTCAGGTCGGCGCCAATGCCCTGGTCACCCAGTTCATGGCCAGCGCTCCGTACCAGGCCAAGCTCGCCGCGGCCGACGGCCGTACCCCGGCCAACCGGCTCGCTGCCGCCAACGTCTCCGATCCGGTCCTGAAGGCGTTCTCGGCTGCCTCCACCGGTGGCGTGCCGATGCCGAACGTCCCGCAGATGGCCTCCGTCTGGGGCGCGCTCGGCGGCGCGTGGGTCAACTCGACCAAGGGCAAGGGTGCGATCCCGGCCCAGAAGTCGTTCGCCCAGGCTCAGGCGACCGTCAAGAAGGCGATCGCGGCCGGCTGATCCGGCTCTGAACCGATGCGACGCGGGGATCCCCGGAGTGATGGGGATCCCCGCGTTCGCGGCTCTAGGGTCCCCCCACCAGTGCTAGCCAAGGAGCGTCGGCAGCGATGCAGGAACTGATCTCCCGCTTCGGCGGGACGCCCGCATTGATCCTCAAGATCCTGTTCCTCGGCGTCATCAACGCCGCCGCCATCTGGGCGATCCCCGCCCTGATCGGCACCGAGAACTGGGTGATGCTCGGCATCCTCGTCGTGACGACCGCCGGCATCGACTTCTTCTTGCTGGCCCGTCGTTTCGTGCCGGGCAAGTACGTCGTCATCGGCGCCTCGCTCCTTCTGATCTTCCAGATCATCCCCATCCTGTACACGGTGGCCATCGCCTTCACCAACTACTCGACCGGACACATCGGCACGAAGGACGAGGCGATCGCGACCATCCAGCGCGACTCCCTCTCCGAGGGCGACAACGCCATCTCCTACGACATGCTGCCGCTGTACGCGGAGGGCCAGAAGGTGGTGCTGGCTCTCACCGAAGTCCCCACGGACACCGGTGACCAGACGGCCGCCGACAACGCGCCCGACCTGGGGCAGTCGGAATCGGGGACACAGACCGAGTTCGGCCCCAGCGATGCGGCGTCGCCCGAGGCGAGCGTGCAGACGGAGTTCGGCCCCACCGGCGACACGGCGTCCGCCGAGCCGAGTGTTCAGACGGAGTTCGGCCCCGGCACGGACACCGCGTCGGCGGAGCCGAGCGTGCAGACCGAGTTCGGCCCCGGCGAGGTCAGCAGCACGGCCCCGAGCCCGGACGCCTCCTCCGGAACCGACATGAACGTCGTGACGCCGGAGCCCCCGGGCGGCTGGCCGCCCACCTACATCGGGACGAACCAGGGCCTTGACCCGGTTCCTCCGGGCGACGTCCAGCGAGACGAGTTCGGCACGGTCATCGGAGTCACCGGCTACCAGACCGTTCCCGAGGCCGACTACCCGAACCTCGACACCGCGATCGCGAACATCAAGGTGCCCGGACCGACGGGTGGCTACATCACGGCCCAGGGCTTCGACTCCGCCGTCGAGCTGACGCCGACCGTCACCTATGACGCGGCCTCCGACACCTTCACGAACATCCAGACCGGGGCCGTCTACGTCGACAACAACAAGGGCTCCTTCGTCAACCAGGACAACCCCGAGGACGAACTGCTCCCGGGCTGGCGGGCGAATATCGGCTGGACCAACTTCGCGTCGATCGTGACCAACCCGGACGTCAGCGGGCCGTTCGTCTACGTGTTCCTCTGGACGTTCGCCTATGCGCTGCTCACCGTCCTGCTGACCTTCACGGCCGGGCTCGGCCTCGCCATCACGCTGAACAAGCCGGGGATGCGCGGCCAGCGGATCTATCGGGCTCTCCTGATCGTCCCCTACGCCGTTCCGGCCTTCCTCAGCGCGCTCGTGTTCGCGGGCCTGCTGAATGACGACTTCGGGGCCATCAACCAGACGTTCGGCATCAGCATCCCGTGGCTGTTCGACCCGTTCTGGGCCAAGGTGAGCTGCCTCATGCTGAACTTCTGGCTCGGCGTCCCCTACATGTTCCTCATCTCGACGGGAGCACTCCAGGCAATTCCCAGCGAACTCCAGGAGGCGGCCCGCATCGACGGGGCCCGCAACTTCCAGGTCTTCCGCCTGGTGAACCTGCCGCTCCTGCTGGTCGCCTTGACCCCGCTTCTGGTCGCGTCCTTCGCATTCAACTTCAACAACTTCAACAACATCTACCTGCTCACCGGCGGTGGACCGGCCATCGAGGGCTCGCCCATCGCCGGCGCGACGGACATCCTGATCAGTTACACCTACAAGATCGCGTTCGCCGCCGGCAAGGGCAATGACTACGGCCTGGCCAGTGCCATCTCGATCATCATCTTCCTGATCGTCGGAGGCATCTCCGCGACCATGTTCGCCAGATCGAAGGCCCTACGGGAGGAGCGGTCATGAGCGCGGTCATCGAGGCGCCTGTCCCGCGCAAGAAGCACCTGACGTTCCGCCAGTGGGTGGGGCGCAACGGCTGGCGGCACGTCGTCGCCTGGGGAGCGATCGCCCTGGCCCTGTTCCCGGTGCTGTGGATGGTCAGTGCGGCCTTCACGCACGACCCCTCCATCAGCTCCGGAGCGCTCATCCCGACCCAGCCCACCCTCGAGAACTTCCAGACGCTGTTCTCGAACCCGGACCAGCCGTACGCCAACTGGTACATCAACACCATCTTCGTGGCGGCGATCGCGGCCGTGTTCACGGTGATCATCGCGGCGGGGGCCGCCTACGCGTTCAGCCGGTTCCGCTTCAAGGGCCGCAAGGTGGGCCTGATGTTCCTCCTGCTGGTCCAGATGTTCCCGCAGTTCCTGGCCCTGACAGCCATCTACATCATCATGGTGAACATCGGCGATGTGTTCCCCGCCATCGGGCTCGACACCCTGCCCGGCCTGATCCTCGTGTACCTCGGCGGAGCGCTCGGCGTCAACGCGTGGCTGATCAAGGGCTTCTTCGACACCATCCCCATCGAGATCGACGAGTCGGCCAAGGTGGACGGCGCTACGCACGGACAGGTCTTCTGGGGCATCATCATGCCGCTGGCCGTCCCGGTCCTCGCGGTCGTGGGCCTGCTCAGCTTCATCGGAACGATCAACGAGTTCATCATCGCGAGCGCGCTCATCCAGACTCCGTCGACGAAGACCCTGGCCGTCGGCCTCCAGGGCTTCATCGCCAACCAGTACTCGGAGAACTGGGGGCCGTTCACCGCCGGCGCGCTGCTTGCCGCCATCCCCGTGGTGATCCTGTTCTTCCTCCTCCAGCGGTTCATCGTCAGCGGGCTGACCGCAGGGTCGGTGAAGGGCTAGTGGAACAACTGCCCACGGGAGTGCACCACGATGGCTCGCCCCTGTACGTGTCGAACCTCGCGCCCGCGCTGGGAGAGGTCCTCACGCTGCGCCTGCGCACGCATCGTGACCACCAGCCCGCGGACGTCCTCCTGCGGACCGTCCGCGACGGTGAGCCGCACATCACCGCCGCCGAGAGGGTCGACGAGTCGGGGGTCGACATCTGGTGGCAGGCGCAGATCGAGGTGCGCAACATCGAGACCCACTACCGGTGGCTGCTCGCGGGCGGCGCCTTCGACTTCGCCTGGCTGACCGCCGGCGGCCTCGTCGAGTACGACGTCCCCGATGCGACGGACTTCGTCGTCAGCGCCACGGAGGACGTGCCCGCGTGGGTGCACTCGGCGGTCATCTACCAGGTCTTCCCCGATCGGTTCGCGCGGAGCGCCGAGCGCGGCCTGGGGCCGGCCGAGGCGCCGGCCGGTGCCGAGCTCCCGGACTGGGCAGCGCCCCGCGCGTGGACGGATACCCCCACCGGGCGTGGACCGGCGACGTCGCGTGAGTACTTCGGCGGTGACCTGGATGGCGTGCGGGAGCACCTCGACCATGTGCGCGCCCTCGGGGCCGACGTCGTCTACCTGACACCGGTCTTCCCGGCACAGTCGACGCACCGCTATGACGCCTCCTCGTTCAGCCGCGTGGATCCGCTCCTCGGTGGGGACGAGGCGCTGCACAGACTGGTGCATGCCGCGCACGACGAGGGCCTGCGCGTCATCGGCGACATCACCCTCAACCACTGCGGCAGGACGCATGAGTGGTTCGTCCACGCTCAGGACCCGGAGGCGCCGGAGCGCGAGTACTTCTACTTCGACGACTCCCTGCCCCATGGCTACGAGTGCTGGTTCAACGTGCCGTCACTCCCGAAGTTCGATCACGCGAGCGGGAGGCTGCGGCGCGCCCTCGTGGCCGACGAGGACGCCCCGGTCCGTACGTGGCTGCGCGGCCCCGACGGACTCGATGGCTGGCGCGTCGACGTCGCGAACATGGCCGGTCGCATGGGCTCCGTGGATGTCACCCATGACTTCGCGCGGGATGTCCGGATGGCGATGTCACTCGAGCGCGACGATGCCCTCCTCGTGGCCGAGCACGGCCACGATGCGAGCGGCGACCTGCTCGGCGACGGATGGCACGGGACGATGAACTACGCCGGGTTCACCCGTCAGGTGTGGTGCTGGCTGCGCGGCCCGGAGTTCCGCGAGACCTTCCTCGGCCTGCCCGTCGAGGTCCCGGTCATCACCGGCCAACAGGCGGTGGCGTCCCTGCGGTCCTTCCACGCGCGCATCCCGTGGCGGTCGCTCATCGCCAGCTGGAACATCCTCAGCAGCCACGACACGGCGCGTATCCGGACAGTGGTGGGCTCGGCCGACCGGCAGGAGGCGGCGCTCGCCCTGGCCGTCGGCCTGCCCGGCGTGCCGATGGTCTTCGCCGGCGACGAAATCGGTGCCATCGGCTGGTGGGGTGAGGACTCCCGCACGCCGTTCCCCTGGCACGACCAGGATGCCTGGGACCACGGGATGCTCGGCGTCTACCGCGCACTGCTCGGAATCCGGCGCGACAGCGCGGCCCTCGCCACGGGAGGCCTGCGCTGGCTGCATGTCGCATCCGACGCGCTTGCCTTCGTGCGCGAGCACCCGCAGGAGTCCATCCTCGTGGTGGTGGCGCGCAACCAGTCCGAGTCCGTGCGGATCCCGCTCACTGATCTGCGCGCGGGCTCCGTAGAGCATCTGTTCGGCTTCTCCGCGGAGGTCTCTGCCGAGCAGGTCGTCATCGAGGTCCCGTCGGCGGGTGCCGGCGTGTGGCGAGTGGAGGGTAGGTAGTCATGGCCGATCTGGTGCTCGACAAGGTCGACAAGGTGTACGACAACGGCTTCCACGCCGTGAAGGACCTCTCACTGGATGTCGTGGACGGTGAGTTCCTGGTCCTCGTCGGCCCGTCCGGGTGCGGCAAGTCGACCGCCCTCCGGATGGTCGCCGGGCTGGAGGACATCACTGATGGGACGGTCGCCATCGGCGGACGCGTCGTCAACGACATCGGTCCGCGGGATCGCAACATCGCCATGGTCTTCCAGAGCTATGCGCTCTACCCGCACATGACGGTCGCCGAGAACATCGGCTTCGGCCTCGCCCTGCGCCATGAGCAGAAGCAGTCCATCAAGGACAAGGTGGCGCGAGCCGCAAGTCTCCTCGATCTCACCTCGATGCTCACCCGCAAGCCCAAGCAGCTCTCCGGCGGCCAGCGTCAGCGCGTCGCCATGGGGCGGGCCATCGTCCGCGATGCCGAGCTGTTCCTGATGGACGAGCCGTTGTCGAATCTCGATGCCAAGCTCCGGGTGCAGATGCGCGCCGAGATCGCGGGCCTGCAGCGGGAGATGGGCACCACGACCGTCTACGTGACCCACGACCAGGTCGAGGCCATGACCATGGGCCATCGTGTGGCGGTGCTCCGTCTGGGCGAGCTGCAGCAGGTGGCACCGCCGCAGGAGCTGTACGACAACCCGGACAACGTGTTCGTCGCCGGGTTCATCGGGACCCCTCCGATGACGCTCTTCCACGCCGGTCTCACCATCGACGGGGACTCCGTGCGGCTCAAGGTCGGCAACCAGGAGATCCCGCTGCCCCGCGAGGTCCTCGACGAGCGGCCGAGCCTTCGAGCGCACAACAACACCGAGGTCATCGCCGGAATCCGGCCCGAGGACATCCACTCGGCCGCCGCGGAGGGCCTGGTTCCCCTGAATGCCACCGTGGTGCTCGCCGAGGCCCTCGGGTCTTCCGTGCACGTGACCTTCGCCATGGAGGGCCAGCCGGTCGACGAGTCACGGCTCGGCAGCGGGCTGGCCCAGGAGGCCGAGGAGGACATCAGCCGTCTGGGCCACGGGCAGGACATCCAAGGGACGGCGATCTTCCCGCCGCGGCTGCACTTCGCGACGGACGAGGCCATCACGATCCACGTCGACCCGTCGCGCATGCACTTCTTCGAGCTGGAATCGGGAATTGCGATTCGGTAGGGCCCTGCTCGCCGCGCTGGCGGTCGGGGGGCTCCTGGCCGGTCCGCTCGCGTCGGGAGCGTCAGCCGACGGCGGCCTGGTAGGCCTGGCCGCGCCCTCGGTGCGGTCGCCGATCGCGTCCGACACGTTCTACTTCGTGATGACCGACCGGTATCGCGACGGGGACCCGTCCAACAACTCGGGCGGCGTGACGGGAGGCGTCGAGCGCACGGGCTACCTCCCGGAGTCCGAGGCGTACTTCCACGGCGGCGACCTCAAGGGGCTGACGGGTCGATGCGATCCGAACGACCCCTCCGACGAGGGACTCGCCCGTCTGAAGAGGCTGGGGTTCACAGCAGTGTGGATCACGCCGCCGTTCGTCCAGCGCACCGTGCAAGGCTCGAGTGCTGCCTACCACGGTTACTGGTTCCTCGACATCACCCGTCCGGACCCGCACCTAGGCGACGAGGCGGACTTCGCCGCCTTCATGAGCTGCGCCAAGTCCCTCGGCATCAAGGTCTTCCTCGACGTCGTGGTCAACCACACGGCCGACGTGATCGCCTATCCGCAGGGCACGGCGTACGTCTCCCTGGCGAGGAAGCCCTACCGCACGGCTGCCGGTCGGGCGTTCGACCCGTGGGACTTCACGTCAGGCAGGTCGTTCCCGAGACTGTCTCCGACCCGCAGCTTCGCGAAGACCCCGACGGTGCCCGCGGCACTGAAGGACGCCAAGCGGCCCGCGGTGCTCAACGAGGTCACCCGGTACCACAATCGCGGGGACATCGACTGGGGGAGCTGCGTCGGCCGGTGCGAGACCGATGGTGACTTCAGCGGGCTCGATGACCTCATGACCGAGGACTGGACCGTCGTCAAGGCGCTGGCCGACGCGTACGGCGAGTGGATCACGAAGTACGGCGTCGACGGGTTCCGGATCGACACCGCCAAGCACGTCGACCCCTACTTCTTCGGACGCTGGCTGCCGATGATCCAGGCCACCGCCGCGTCGTCCGGCAAGCCCGCCTTCACGGAGTTCGCCGAGGCGTGGATGCAGGACTCGGCGCAGCTCGCCGAGTTCCAGCAGACCCGCGGCCTGCCGTCGGTGCTCGACTTCCCGTTCCAGGACGCGGTGCGCCAGTTCGCCACCGGCCGTGCTGCCGGTGGTCTCATGACCGCGCTGTTCGGCGAGGACGACTACTACACCTCGCCAAGCACGAACGCCTACGGACTGACGACCTTCCTCGGCAACCACGACATGGGCCGCATCGGCTTCTTCCTCAGGACCCAGTCCCAGGACCAGGGCACCGACCTCGAGCAGCGGGACCTCCTGGCGCACGACGTGCTCTACCTGACGCGCGGGGTCCCGATCGTCTACTACGGCGACGAGGTCGGCATGACCGGCTCCGGCGACGGCACCGACAAGCAGGCCCGCCAGGACATGTTCCCCACCAAGGTGACCATGTGGCAGAGCGAGGAGCGCATCGGAGGAGCCCCGATCGGCACCGGCTCGTCCTTCGATCGCAGCACGGCGCTGGAGGCGCACCTGGCCACCCTGGCTCGGCTGCGCGCCGAGCACCCCGCGCTGGCCACGGGTGCGATGATCCCGCGAGGAAGCAGCGGTCCGGTGTTCGCCGTGAGCCGCATCGATGCCGCTCAGCGCAAGGAGTACGTCGTCGCTTTCAACGGGGGTGCCGATGCGGCGTCCATCGACGTGCGGGCATCGACGCCGGGACTCGGCTGGACCCCGCTGCTCGGCGAGGGTTCGGTGTCGCCGGGTGCAGGTGGCTCGCTCCGCGTGGCCGTTCCGGCCCGTTCGACGGTCGTGCTGGAGGCGGACCAGCCGCTGCCGCAGCCGGGCGCCCCGCAGGTGAGCCTGCGGACCGGCAAGGACGCGGTCACGGGCCGGTACCGGCTGGCCGCGACGGTTCCCGGCAACGATCCCTCGTCGGTCACCTTCTTGGTGCGCCGTCCGGGGCGCGCCTGGACCGTCGCCGGCACGGACGATGCGAGGCCGTTCCGCGTCTTCCTGCCGACCGGCAGGGGATCCGTGCAGGTCGCCGCCGTGGTCGAGGACTCCGCGGGACGGCGGGCGGCCACCGCCCCGCGCACCCTGAGGATCACGCCGTTCCTCTAGCGCGATCGGTGCGCGACACACGGGACGGTTCGCCCATCGAGGCCGTTCGTGCATAGCATCGGTGGCGGACATGCTGTTCGCAAAGGAAGGTAGACACGTGCGGAAGCTGACCCGGACCCTGGTGGCCGCCACCGTCCTCGCTCTGGTGAGCACGGGCGTGGTGGTCGCTCCGCCCGCCCAGGCGGCGGACTCGATCGTCATCTGGTCGGATCCGGCGCACGCCCCCGTGCTCCAGCAGCTGCTGGGTGCCAGCTACGACGGCACGCCCGTCACCGTGGTCACGAAGGACCCGGCGACCGTGCGGAACGACCTCGCGACGGTCCGGCCGGCCGAGGCGCCGGACGTCGTGTGGGGTGATCTTGCGTGGACGGGGGAGCTCGCGTCGTCGCAGCTGATCGTTCCCATCACCATGAAGAAGAAGCGGCGTGGCCAGTTCCGTCCCAACGTCCTGGCCGGCTCGAACGTGGGCGGGGATCTCTACGGCCTCCCCGTGCAGATCAGCAACCTGGCCCTCGTCACGAACACGACCCTGGTCCCGCAGCAGCCGACGACGTTCAAGGCTCTCGAGGACCTCGCGTTGAAGCTGAAGAAGAACAAGAAGGCCCGGGTGCCGTTCGCCCTCGCCCAGAGCGACGGCACCTCGCCGTGGTCCACCTACCCGCTGTTCAGCGGCCTGGGCGGCTACCTGTTCGGCAAGACGTCGAACGGGAGCCTGAACGTCAAGGACATCGGCCTGGCGAACAAGAAGTTCCTCGGCAACAGCAGCTGGATCGGCCAGTGGAACAGCAGCGGCCTGATCGACTCCTCGCTCACGCAGGACCGGGCGAAGACCGTGTTCAAGAAGGGCAACTCGGCCTTCTTCCTGGCTGGTCCGGAGGATCTCGAGTACCTCATGGGTCTCGGCTTCGCCTACCGCATCGGGGCGCTGCCTCCGATCGTCAACGGCATCAAGCCGGTGCCGCTGCTCACGGTGCACGGGCTCATGGTGACGAAGTTCGCGGCGAAGCACGGAGTTGAGGACAAGGCGCTGGCCCTGGTCGGGAAGCAACTGTCCGGCGCCAAGCCTCAGCAGGCCCTGGCGGGTGCGCAGGGGTGGTTCCCCGCCAACAAGCGGGCGGCCGGAACCGTGCCGACCGGCGGCGGACGGATCCGCGCCATCGGCAACGCGGGCGTCGACGGGGTACCGATGCCGAACGTGCCAGAGGCCGGCGTGCTGTGGGGTCCGTACGCGACCGCGTGGACGACATCGACGAGCGGCTCCGGAGCCACCAAGGCCAAGAAGGCCTTCAAGAAGGCCCAGCGGCAGGCCACCACGGGGCTGTCCGGCGGGACCAGCCCCTCCACCTCCGGCTGACCCCCTCCCCACGAGTTGAACCGCTTCCCGGCTCACATCTGCAGATGTGAGCCGGGATCGCGGTGGTTCTGCGGATTTGAGCCGCTTGCCAGGGCACTGGCTGCTGCGCGCGGTCGCGACCGGAGGGGCGTCTGACCCGCGGGAAGGGGCGATTCCGGTCGTCCCGCCCGACGGGAATCGGATCACCCACATGGTTTGCACTCGGGGGGCTGGAGTGCTAACTTCGCTGTTAGCACTCTGCTACCACGAGTGATAATCACACGGACGTTCCGGGAGGAACAGCCCCCATGGCAAAGATCATTGCATTCGACGAGGAGGCCCGTCGGGCCCTCGAGCGCGGCATGAACGTGCTGGCCGACGCTGTCAAGGTCACCCTCGGCCCCAAGGGCCGCAACGTCGTCCTGGAGAAGAAGTGGGGAGCCCCCACGATCACCAACGACGGTGTCTCCATCGCCAAGGAGATCGAGCTCGAGGATCCCTACGAGAAGATCGGCGCGGAGCTCGTCAAGGAGGTCGCCAAGAAGACCGACGACGTCGCCGGTGACGGCACCACCACGGCCACCGTGCTCGCCCAGGCGCTCGTGCGCGAGGGTCTGCGCAACGTGGCCGCTGGCGCCAATCCGATGGGCCTGAAGAAGGGCATCGAGCGTGCGGTCGGCGTTGTCAGCGACGAGCTGCTCGCGATGGCCAAGGACGTCGAGACCAAGGAGCAGATCGCGTCGACCGCGGCCATCTCCGCCGGTGGCGACATGGAGGTCGGCGAGCTGATCGCCGAGGCCATGGACAAGGTCGGCAAGGAAGGCGTCATCACGGTCGAGGAGTCCAACACCTTCGGTCTCGAGCTCGAGCTCACCGAGGGCATGCGCTTCGACAAGGGCTACATCTCCGCCTACTTCATGACCGACCCCGAGCGCATGGAGGCGGAGCTCGAGGATCCCTACATCCTCATCGCGAACTCCAAGATCGCCAACGTGAAAGACCTGCTCCCGCTGCTGGAGAAGGTCATGCAGGCCGGCAAGCCGCTGGTCATCATCGCGGAGGACGTCGAGGGCGAGGCACTGTCCACGCTCGTCGTCAACAAGATCCGCGGCACCTTCCGCTCGGTGGCCATCAAGGCTCCCGGCTTCGGTGATCGCCGCAAGGCCATGCTGCAGGACATCGCGATCCTGACCGGCGGCCAGGTCATCTCCGAGGAGGTCGGCCTGAAGCTGGAGAACGCGACGCTCGACCTGCTGGGCCGGGCGCGCAAGGTCGTCGTCACCAAGGACGAGACCACGATCGTCGAGGGCGCGGGCGATGCCGAGCAGATCGCCGGCCGCGTCTCGCAGATCCGCTCGGAGATCGAGAAGTCGGACTCCGACTACGACCGCGAGAAGCTGCAGGAGCGCCTCGCCAAGCTGGCCGGCGGCGTCGCCGTCATCAAGGTCGGCGCGGCCACCGAGGTCGAGCTCAAGGAGCGCAAGCACCGCATCGAGGACGCCGTCCGCAACGCGAAGGCGGCCGTCGAGGAGGGCATCGTGCCCGGCGGTGGCGTGGCCCTCATCCAGGCGATGAAGGCTGCCGGCCCGAAGATCGACGAGCTCGGCCTCACGGACGAGCAGGCGGTCGGCGCGAACATCGTGCGCGTCGCGGTCAACGCTCCGCTGAAGCAGATCGCCGAGAACGCCGGCCTCGAGGGCGGCGTCGTGGTGGAGAAGGTCCGCGAGCTCACTCCGGGCCACGGCCTCGACGCCTCGAACGGTCAGTACGTAGACATGATCGCGGCTGGCATCATCGACCCGGCCAAGGTCACCCGCTCCGCGCTGCAGAACGCGGCGTCCATCGCTGGCCTGTTCCTGACGACCGAGGCGGTCGTGGCGGACAAGCCGGAGAAGGCGGCCCCGGCCGCTGCCCCCGACATGGGCGGCATGGACTTCTAGTCCTCAAGGAGGGGAGGGCCGGGATCCGACAGGATCCCGGCCCTCCCCTCATTTCGTCGACTGCTACGCCATTCACGGCATGGATGCCCCCTTGCGACGAATGCCGTAGCAGTCACCGGAGCAGGGCCGCGCGCAGTTTCCGCTCGAGGGTCGGTCCGCCGCGGGCCAGGTCGCTCCAACCCCAACGGATGACGACCAGGCCCAGCGCCCGGAGCCGATCCTCCCGCCGCTTCTCCGCGTACAGCGCCTCACGGGTGTCGTACTTCACCTGCCCGTCAGCCTCGCCGACCACGCGCGCGTGCGCCCACCAGAAGTCGACTCGACCGACGAACCCCTCCTGATCCCAGAACTCGTGCTGGAGCTCGGGAGCAGGGAGTCCCCACTCGTGGAAGCGGGCGGCCGACCAGGATTCCAGGGCAGTCTCCCGCAGGCCGCTGAGCAAGGGAAGGGCGGCGGCCGCCCGGCGCCTCCCGCGCACGCCGCCGAGACGGTCGAGGACTGCGGCCGCGTCGACGACGTCAAGGCAGCCGTTGCGAACCGCGCGATCGCCCGCGGCCAGGGCGTCCCGGAGTGGCAGGGTTCGCGCGACGTCTACCCACGTTCGGGCCGACGTCGTCAGGCGCACTCCGGTGTCGGCCACGTCCTCGCCGGCCAGGGTCAACTGGCGATATCGCACACCGTCGCGGATTCCCGTCCAGGCTCCAGGCGGTACGGCCAACTGAACGAGGTCCGGCGGTGGGCTGACCAGGGGGAGTCCGTCCACGATGGCGGCCGACTCGAACGCGACGACAGCCTGCTCGTGACGCCGGACGGCTGCTGCCGCGCGCAGAGCGTGCTCCACGCGTTCAGCGCTATGGAGATCCAGGCCCCGGGGGCCAGCGACCCGGCGCAGGTACATCCCGGTCTGGAGCACCTGCCACTGCCCGCTGCGGACCCGATGCTGGATCTGGCCGTCGGACAGACCCGCGGACAGGGCCTGCCTCCGGGAGACCAGGAAGCCGAGGATGGGTGGGTCGGGCGCGGTGAGTCGGGGCATGCCGCGACCCAAACCGGTAGACGGTCCCTCGGCAACCGCCCATCCACAGCTTCCCCGCCAGGCATCTCACTGCTACGGCATTCGTCGCAAGGCGGGGCCGTTGCGACGAATGCCGTAGCAGTCGGGGGTGGGGGGTCAGCCGATGCGGAGCTGGTCGCCCTCGGCGTCGAAGACGTAGACGCGCTCGGGCTTGACCTTGACCTTGCTGCCGATCATCGAGTGCAGGCCGTGGCCGCGGGCCACGAGGTCCACCGGGCCGTCTGGACCGGGGTAGGTGCCGTACACGTAGGTGTCGGCGCCGAGCTCCTCGACCAGGGTGACGGTCATCTCGGCGCCCTCGTCCGTCAGCCGCAGGTCCTCGGGTCGCACGCCCACGATGACCTTGCCGGCCTTCGCCTTCTCGAGGACGTCGCGCGCGATCGGGACGAGGTAGCCGTTCATGTCGACCCCGCCCTCCTTGATCAGCGAGGGGATGATGTTCATCGACGGGGAGCCGATGAAGGTGCCGACGAACGCGTTCGCCGGGTTGTCGTAGAGCTCGCGGGGGGTGTCGCACTGCTGCAGGATGCCGTCCTTGAGGACGGCGACGCGGTCGCCCATCGTCATGGCCTCGACCTGGTCGTGTGTGACATAGAGCGTCGTGGTGCCGAGCCGCTTCTGCAGCGCTGCGATCTGGGTGCGGGTCTGGACGCGCAGCTTGGCGTCGAGGTTCGACAGCGGCTCGTCCATGAGGAACACCTCGGGCTCGCGGACGATGGCCCGGCCCATGGCCACGCGCTGGCGCTGGCCGCCGGAGAGCGCCTTGGGCTTGCGGTCGAGGTAGGGCTCGAGGTCGAGCAGCTTCGCCGCCTCCTGGACACGCCGGCTGATCTCGTCCTTGGACACCTTCTGGATCTTCAGGGCGAACGCCATGTTCTCCGCGACCGACATGTGCGGGTAGAGGGCGTAGTTCTGGAAGACCATCGCGATGTCGCGATCCTTCGCCGGGACGTTGGTGACGTCGCGGTCGCCGATGAGGATCTTGCCCGCGCTGATCGGCTCCAGGCCGGCCAGCATCCGCAGGGAGGTGGACTTGCCGCAGCCCGAGGGGCCGACGAGCACGAGGAACTCGCCCTCGGCGATGTCGAGGTTGAGGTGGGAGACGGCGGGCTTGGTGCCGCCGGGGTAGACGAGCGATACGTCGTCGTACTGGACGCGCTTGGTCATGCTGACTCCTTCTACCGGCAGGAACGTGCCGGACGATCCGAAGTGGAAGGTGCGCCCGGGCGGGCGCTGGCACCACCGTAGCGAAGACCGGGCGTGGAGGGGAGCGGCTCGGCCCGTTCCGATGTCCGGTCGGCACGGTGGGACGGGTGCCTCCCGTGCAACTCGTTTACATGAATCCCATCAGCGCCGGTATATCAAATCGTGATGTATTTGTTGCTTTTCGGGCGCCTGCAGGGGTTGCGACAGGCAACGGGGGCGCGAAAGGATGACAGCGTTTACGTCGCCCCGGAACATGGGCAGACGCAGCATCGACGGGGACCTTCCCCGTCGAATCCGATCAGGCAAGGAGAATCCATGACCGCAACCATGCGGCGTCGTGGAGCAGCGCTGGTGATGGGCGGTGTGGCAGCAACCATGCTGCTCGCGGCCTGCGGCGGCAGCAGCTCCTCAAGCGAAGCAAGCAGCGCGCCCGCTGCGTCCACGGGAGCCAGCGCAGCCGCGAGCGGCGGCGCCGTAGCCGCGGGCTGCGAGGCCTACGCGGACTACATGGGCCACGAGGGCACGAAGGTGACCCTGTTCACCTCGGTCCTGCCGCCCGAGCAGCAGCGCTACGAGGATGCCTGGAAGCCCTTCGAGGACTGCACCGGCATCGACATCGTCTACGAGGGCAGCGACCAGTTCGAGGCGCAGCTGCCGACCCGCATCGCGGGCGGCAACGCCCCCGACCTCGCGTGGATCCCGCAGCCGGGCCTGCTCCAGAAGCTCGTCCAGCAGGGCGGCCCCGTGGCGGCACCCCAGGCGGTCGCGGACAACGTCGACAAGTACTGGAACCCGGCGTGGAAGACCTACGGCACGGTCGACGGCACCTTCTACGGCGCGCCGAACAGCTCGAACATGAAGTCCCTCGTGTGGTACTCGCCGAAGGTCTTCGCGGAGAAGGGCTACACCGTCCCGACCACGTGGGATGAGCTCTTCGCCCTCAGCGACCAGATGGTCAAGGACGGCATCAAGCCGTGGTGCGGCGGCATCGAGTCCGGCGGCGCCACCGGTTGGCCGGCCACCGACTGGCTCGAGCAGATCGTCCTGCGTCAGCAGGGTGGCGACGTGTACGACCAGTGGGTCAGCCACCAGGTCCTCTTCAACTCGCCCGAGATCAACCAGGCGATGGACACCCTCGCTGGCTGGATGAAGAACCCCGACTACGTCAACGGTGGCTTCGGCAATGTCCAGACCATCGCGACGACCGCCTTCCAGGATGCGGGCAAGCCGATCCTCGACGGCAAGTGCGGGATGCTCCAGCAGGCGTCCTTCTACGCCGCCCAGTGGGCGTCGTTCAAGGCTGACGCCACGGTGGCCGAGGACGGCGACGTGTTCGCCTTCTTCCTGCCGCAGATCAGCGACCAGTTCCCGAACCCGGTCGTCGGCGGTGGCGAGTTCACCACGGCGTTCTCGGATCGTCCTGAGGTCCAGGCTGTCCAGACCTACCTGTCCTCCCCGGAGTACGCGACCGCTCGTGCGGCGCAGCCCGGCGGCTGGGTGTCTGCCAACAGCGGCGTGCCGATCGACACCTACACGGATCCGATCTCGAAGCTGTCCGCTCAGTTCCTCACGGACCCGAACGGCATCTTCCGGTTCGACGCTTCTGACCTGATGCCGGCCGCGGTCGGTGCCGGTGCGGAGTGGACGCAGATGACGGCGTGGTTCGCCGAGGACAAGCCCACCAAGGACGTCCTCCAGGCGATCGACGACGCGTGGCCCGCGTCCTGATCCAGTCACTAGGCCAGATGCAGTAAACGACTGAGGGCCGGGGCTCCGAGGGTGTAGACACACTCTTGGATCCCGGCCCTCAGCCGTGACAGGTGCGGGCAGGACCGGCGGAGCCGCTACTAGACCGCGAAGTGCGAGACGAGGGAGGTTTGGTGGAGCAACTCACCAGCGGACTGGCAAAGGTCGGCACGGCGCTGGGAGCAGTGGCGATCGTCCTCGGACTGCTGCTCATCATCTTCTTCGTGGGTGCCCGGGCGAAGGGCAAGCTGCAGTTCCCCGCGGCGATCATCGTCTTCCTCGGGCCGGCGATCCTGCTGCTCGCCTACGGCCTCATCGCCCCGGCCTTCCTCACCACCGTCGGCAGCTTCAAGGGCCCCAACGGCCAGGACTTCGTGGGCCTGCAGAACTACGGGTGGATCTTCACCGTCGAGGCCAATCGCACCTTCCTCATCAACACGGTCCTGTGGATCGTGATCGCACCCCTGTTCTCCACGGGCATCGGCCTCATGCTTGCCCTGCTCCTGGACCGGATGCGTCGGGAGTCGATTTCCAAGTCGCTGATCTTCATGCCGATGGCCATCTCGTTCGTGGGCGCGGGCATCATCTGGGGCTTGGTCTACGAGTACCGCGACCCGTCGCAGGAGCAGGTGGGACTGCTGAGCCAGATCGTCATGTGGCTGGGCGTGAAGGAGCCGCCCAACTGGCTGCTCTTCCAGCCCTGGAACAACTTCTTCCTGATGGTCATCATGATCTGGATCCAGGTCGGCTTCGCGATGGTCGTCCTGTCAGCGGCCATCAAGGCGATTCCCGGCGACGTCGTCGAGGCCGCTGAGCTCGACGGCGCCACCGGCTGGAAGCTGTTCAGCCGCGTGACCATTCCCATGGTCCGCAGCACCCTGATCGTGGTCCTGACGACGATCATCATCGCGGTCCTGAAGGTCTTCGACATCGTCCGTGTCATGACCAACGGCAACTTCGGAACCCAGGTCGTGGCCAATGAGATGTATGCGCAGGCGTTCGTGCAGTTCGACGTCGGCCGCGGCAGCGCACTCGCAGTCGTTCTCTTCGTGGCGATCATCCCGCTGATCGCCTACAACGTCATCCAGCTGCGGAAGGAGCGGACGATCCGATGAGCGTCGAAGCACACGAGGTCGTCCCGATCCCCGTACCCCGCGAGGAGTCCATCCCCGAGGCGGCCCGCCGCAAGCTCAGCAGTCCCTGGGCGTCCGGGTTGGTCATCCTGATCACCATCCTGTGGACCATCCCGACCTTCGGGCTGCTGGTCACCTCGTTGCGGCCCGCCGAGGACGCGACCAGCAGCGGCTGGTGGACGATCTTCACCAACCCGACCCTGACGCTGCACAACTACAGCGAGGTCATCACCGGCGGCAACGTCATCCCCAACGGCATCGCCCCGTACTTCTTCAACTCCTTCGCCATCGCCATTCCGGCTGCGATCTTCCCGCTCGTGATCGCCTCGATGGCCGCGTACGCCATCGCCTGGATCCCGTTCCGTGGAGCGACGATCATCTTCTTCGTGATCTTCGCGCTCCAGGTGATCCCGCTGCAGATGTCGCTGCTGCCGCTGCTGAAGATGTTCAACACGGGATGGAGCCTGGGGCCGATTCCGCTGTTCCCGGACTTGAACAAACCCGGCTCCGAGCAATCCATCTTCGTCGGGACCTACATCCCGTTGTGGGTGGCGCACACGATGTTCGCACTCCCGCTGGCGATCTTCCTTCTGCACAACTTCGTCAGCCAGCTGCCGCGTGAGTTGTTCGAGGCGGCCCGCGTGGATGGCGCCAGCCACTTCCTGATCTTCCGGAAGCTGGTCCTGCCGCTCACGGTCCCGGCCATCGCCTCGTTCGCGATCTTCCAGTTCCTCTGGGTGTGGAACGACCTGCTCGTCGCCCTCACCTTCGCAGGCGGCACGCCCGACGTGGCACCGATCACGGCCTATCTGGCGAATATCAAGGGCTCCTATGGAGCCCAACTGCACCTGATCACGGCAGGTGCGTTCGTCGCCATCATCGTGCCGCTGATCGTGTTCTTCTCGCTGCAGAGGTTCTTCGTCCGCGGCCTGCTCGCCGGCTCCGTCAAGGGATAGCCATGGCGATCGACTTCCCACCCGGGTTCGAACTCGGCGTGGCCACCTCGGCGTGGCAGATCGAGGGCGACGTAGCGGGCCGCGGCCGCTGCAACTGGGACGACTTCTCGGAGCGCCCCGGTGCCGTCGTCGACGGGGCCACCGGGGAGCCGGCGTGCGATCACGTGCACCGGCTCGAGGAGGACCTCGACCTGCTGATGTGGATGGGCGTGGACGCCTACCGATTCTCCATCTCGTGGCCGAGGGCCATGGACGGTGATCGCCTGCGGCCGGAGGGCATCGACTTCTACGACCGCCTCATCGACGGGCTCCTGGCCCGCGGGATCCGGCCCGTGGCGACGCTGTTCCACTGGGACCTGCCGAGCGAGCTCGAGGCCGCTGGCGGGTGGCCCAACCGCGACACGGCGCTCCGGTTCGCCGATTACGCGGCGGCCATGGGGGAGCGCTACGCGGATCGCGTGGACCGCTGGGCCACGCTCAACGAGCCATGGTGCTCGGCCTTCCTGGGCTACTGCTCCGGCTACTTCGCCCCCGGCCGCAAGGAGCCGGGTGCATCCCTCGCCGCCGCCTACCACCTGATCCTCGGGCACGGCCTGGCGATCGAGCGGCTGCGCTCGGCCGGGGCCCGCAACCTCGGGATCGTGCTGAACGTGATCCCGGTGATCAGCGAGACCGAGTCGATGGACGACGCCACCCGGCACGTCGACGCCGTCCAGAACCGGATCTTCCTCGACCTGCTGGCCGGCAGGGGCGTTCCTGCGGACCTGAGGCAGTCTGCGTCCTCGGTGACGGACTGGTCCTTCGTCCGGGAGGACGACAACGCCGTCCTCTCCGCCCCCATCGACTGGATCGGCGAGAACTACTACTCGGTGATGCGCGTGGCCGAGCCCGACCTGGACAACACCGCGGCGATCGGGCAGGACACTGCGGCCTTCCCGGCATGTCCACCCCTGCGCTTCGCTCCGCGCCCGCCGTTCACGGACATGGGCTGGGAGATCCTGCCGGAGGGCATCGAGCTGGCCCTGCGCGAGATCACCGACCACCTTCCCGGCGTGCCGATCTGGATCTGCGAGAACGGCGCCGCCGTGGAGGAGGTCACCGATGCGGACGGCATCCACGATGCGGTCCGGATCGAGTACATCGACGACCACCTGCGTGCCCTGACCCGTGCGGTCGAAAGGGGTTTCGACGTGCGCGGGTACTACGCGTGGAGCCTGATGGACAACCTCGAGTGGGCGTCGGGCTGGACGAAGAAGTTCGGCATGATCCGCGTGGACCCGGAGACGGGAACCCGCACGCCCAAGGACAGCGCCCGCTGGTACCGGGACGTGCTGGCCGCGCGCCCCTGACGTGCTCCACCTGCCCGACGCCTGGGTCTGGGACTCGTGGTACTTCGACGACGGTGAGCGCTTCCACGCCTTCTACCTGAAGGCCTCGCGTGCGCTGCATGATCCCGATGCGCGTCATCATCGGGCCGCGATCGGCCACGCCGTCTCGACGGACCTCCGGGCCTGGCAGGAGCTGCCGGACGCCCTCGTCCACTCGGACGGACCGGCCTTCGACGACCTGGCCACGTGGACGGGATCGACCATCGTTGGCCCCGACGGCCGTTTCCACCTCTTCTACACGGGCGTCGACCGCGCGCACTCCGATCGCGTCCAGCGCATCGGGCATGCGGTGTCGGCCGACCTCCTGTCGTGGAACCGGGTGCCGGCTCCGCCGATCGAGGCCGACCCGCGCTACTACGAGGCGCTCGGCTCCGGCAGCCGGTACTCGCCGTGGCGTGATCCCTGGGTGTTCCGTGACGAGGGAGCGGGCACCTGGCGGATGCTGGTGACGGCCTCGTTGGCGGAACCGATTCGCGGTGCGCGGGGGTGCATCGGGACGGCGGTCTCGGATGACATGGTGACCTGGAGGGTCGAGCCACCCCTGTCCGAGCCCGCAGGATTCAGCATGCTCGAGGTGCCCCAGACGCTGGCGGTGGACGGCTCCTTCGTCCTCGTGTGGTGCATGCGGGACATCGACCACGGTGACCAGGCGGTGCCGCCAGCGGACGGTGGCCCGCCGATCACGGGGACGTGGTCGGCGCCGGCGGACTCCCCGGCCGGGCCCTTCCACCTCGACCGTGCGGAGCCGATCCGGCTGCCCGGCCTGTACGCCGGTCGGGTGATGCGGGATCGAGCGGGCGGGCTCCAGTTCATCGCCTTCGTCGACCGCGAACCCGACGGGCGCTTCGGCGGATACCTGACCGATCCCGTGCCCCTCGTGGTGACCGAGCGGGGAACTCTGCAACCGGCCCCGCACTCCTGATCATTGGTCCAGACTGGCGGTATGCGAAACACCACGATCAGCATCGACGGTCAGGACGTCCCCGGCGTCATCGCGATCCCCGAGTCCGGGACCGGGCCGGGCGTCATCGTCATCCAGGAGTGGTGGGGGCTGGTCCCGCACATCGTCGACCTGGTGCAGCGGTTCGCCGCCGCCGGCTACGTCGCCCTCGCCGTCGACCACTACCGGGGAGTCGAGACGACCGAGCCGGATGAGGCGCAGAAGCTCATGATGGGCCTCAACATCGATCAGGTGGCGGCTGATCTCGCGGCCGCGGCGACCGATCTGCTGAGCAGGCCGGAGGTCGCCGGCTCCAAGATCGGCGTGGTCGGCTTCTGCATGGGTGGCGGCCTCGCGCTGCTCGCTCCCACGGTCTCAGACGACATCGACTGCGCCGTGGCGTTCTACCCGGCGATGCCCTGGCCGCACTACGCGCCCGACTGGTCCCGCTACACGGGCAAGGCGGCAGTGGTGAACAAGGCCGAGTCGGACGAGGCGAGCAACGGACCGGCCATCGCCGAGTACACGGCTGCCATCGCGGAGGCGGGCGGAGACGTCGCGGTGTTCGACTATCCCGGCAGCGTGCACGCCTTCTTCAACGATGCCCGACCGGAGGTGTTCCAGCCGGAGAACTCCGAGGCGGCCTGGCAGGTGACCCTCGAGTTCCTGAATGCCCGACTCGGGTAGCCCGCGCTCCCTCGCCTCCCTGGACCGGGCCATCGCCACCTGCCGACGCTGCCCGCGCCTGGTGGCGTGGCGCGAGGAGGTGGCGGTCACCAAGCGGGCCGCGTTCGCCGACGAGGAGTACTGGGGCCGACCCGTCCCGGGGTTCGGCGCGTCCCGTCCGGTGATCTGGATCGTGGGTCTGGCCCCAGCGGCGCATGGCGCGAACCGCACGGGACGCATGTTCACGGGGGACCGCAGCGGCGACTGGCTGTTCGCCTCGCTGCACCGCGTCGGACTGGCCGGCCAGCCCACGTCCACCTCGCGGTCCGATGGCCAGCGGCTGAACGGAGTCCGGATCACCGCCGCCGTCCACTGCGCCCCACCGGCCAACAAGCCGACCAAGGAGGAGGAACGCACCTGCTCGACCTGGCTGGACGACGAGCTCCGCATCATCGAACCGTCTGTGCGGGTCACGGTGGCCCTCGGCGGCATTGCCTGGCAGGCCGCTCGACGGGTCATGGAGCGGGCGGGGTGGCAGGTGCCGCGCGTGCCTTTCGGGCACGGCGCGGAGGCCGAGGTCCATACCGGCCGGACGACCATCACACTGCTCGGTTCGTACCACCCCAGCCAGCAGAACACCTTCACCGGGCGCCTCACCGAGCCGATGCTCGACGCGGTGATGACGCGGGCCCGCGACCTCGGCTCGGCCTAGGCTGGGGAACCGGCCCCTGTAGTCCAATTGGCAGAGACACCCGGCTTAAACCCGGCACAGTGTGGGTTCAACTCCCACCGGGGGCACGGAGTGGCCCCGCATGGGACCGGGGGCACGGAGTGGCCATGCGTTTATGCGGAAACCAGCCCGGTCGGTTACCGTGTTTCTATGCAATCAAACAACCCTGTGCTGTCGCGCTATGAGAAGTCGGACAAGTCCGGTTTCGCCTACCAGGAGGGCGTGGACGCCTACTCCCAGGCGGCGGCCGGAGGGGCCGGCGCCGCGGATGTCAACACGGCCTTCCAGACGGTCACGGCGGCCGGCGGAGCCCGCCTGACGATCAACGACGTCATCGTCAAGACCCTCGGCGTCTTCGCCGTGGTCGTCGTCTTCGCGGTGATCGGCTGGAACACCGTCGAGTCGATGCCGTGGATGCTGTGGGTCGGCCTGATCGGCGGCATGATCCTGGGCTTCGTCAACGCGCTCAAGAAGCAGCCGTCGCCCCCGCTGATCCTGCTCTACGCGGTGTTCCAGGGCGTCCTGCTGGGCGCCATCAGCAACTTCTACAACACCCTGGCGATCAGCAACCAGTACGAGGGCATCGTCCTGCAGGCCGTGATCGCCACGATGACGACGTTCGGCGTGATGCTGGCGCTGTACCTCACGGGCGTCATCAAGGTGACGAAGAAGTTCCAGAGCATCCTCATGGTCGCCGCGGTGTCCTACCTGCTCATCGGGCTGGCCTCGCTGGTGGCGGCGCTGTTCGGCGTCGGCGGCGGCTGGGGCTTCTACGGTGTCGGCGGCCTAGGCATCCTCATCGCCGTGGCCGGCGTGCTGATCGCCTCCTTCTTCCTGCTGCTCGACTTCGAGGCGATCAACCACGGCATCCGCATGGGTGCCCCGGAGCGCGAGTCGTGGCGTATGGCCTTCGGGCTGCTCGTCACGCTCATCTGGATCTACCTGGAGTTCCTGCGCCTGCTGGCCCTGCTGAATCGCAACTAGGCGTCAGGGCAGCGCACGCCGCAACGCGACGAGGGCGTCCAGCACCGGATCGAGGTCCGGTTGGCTGGACGCCCTCATCGCATCCAGGCAGTCCCGCCCGAGGACGGCCATCAGGGCGCCGAGTCCCTGCGGGCCGAGGCGGGGGAGGGTGGCATCGGCCGGAACATCCGACGACAGCATCCGGGTGTGGGCCAGCAGGACCTCGGCCGCCAGCTGCACGTCGTCCGACGCCGACTCTGCCTTCGCCAGGGGCATGGAGGTGAGGCGGTCCACGACTCGGTGCAGTTCCCGTTCGACGTCGTCCAGTGATGCGGGTGACGTCACCGGGAGCCCCGCATGAGGAAGCCTCGGATCCGTTCCCGGGCGTCGTCGCGGATCTCCGGGCCATGGGTGAAGGCCGCCACCGAGTACTCCACCTCGCCGAGGACGTGAGCAGAGCGCTGGTTCAGGTGCGCCGAGGTGCACACGGCAGCGAGCGGCCAGCGCATGCGGGCACCCATGTTGAAGATCGCATCACCGGTGATGAGCACGCCCGACTCCTCGTGCAGGAGCGACACGTGGCCCGGAGTGTGGCCGGGGGTGTGCAGGACGCGCAGGCCGCCGGCAACGTCGATCACCTGTCCGTCGTGGAGCTCGGTCACCACGGGGGTCGCCGTGAACCTCGCCGTGGGCCCTCGGCCGAGCAGGCGGCCGGCGGTGGGGTTGCCCCAGGGCGCCGACGTGCCGGCACGGATGTAGGGAGCATCATCGGCATGGACATCCACCCCCTCGGTGCCGGCTCGTGTCACGAGCTCGTGGGCCCCGCCGGCGTGGTCGCCGTGGGCGTGGGTGAGGATGATCCGCGTCACGTCGGACGGCCGCTTCCCGATGCCGGCCAGCGCCGCCACGATGCGCCGCGGCGCGCGTGCCAGGCCGCAGTCCACCAGGGTGACCTGGCCGTCCGCGTCGACGAAGGCGAACGCGTTGATGTAGTCACCCAATGTCGGGATCCGGTACACGCCGGGCGCGAGCAGGACGATCGGGGCAGCCACGCTGGCAGCCTACGGTGCCGAACCGGTGACCGTGGCTGCCTGCCTGATGCTCCTACGCGAGAGCTGGCAGCGCCAGGCCGGTGTTGGCGTGGCAGCGGTAGCCGTGGGGGTTCTTGTAGAGGTACTGCTGGTGGTAGTCCTCGGCCAGGAAGTAGGTGAAGTCGCTCGCGGGAGCGATCACGGTCGTGATGTCGCCGTAGCCGCGCTCCGCGATCACGTCCGCGTACGCGTCCCGGGTGCGCTCGGCCAGCTCGCGCTGCTCGTCGGTCGTGTAGAAGACGGCGCTGCGGTACTGGGTGCCGATGTCGTTGCCCTGGCGGTACCCCTGGGTGGGGTCGTGGTTCTCCCAGAACACCTTGAGCACGTCGTAGGTCGGCAGGGTCGCGGGGTCGTACGCGAGGAGCGCGGTCTCGGTGTGCCCAGTCCGGCCGGTGCAGACCTCCTCGTAGGTGGGATTCGGGGTCATCCCGCCCATGTAGCCGACGCTCGTGCTCACCACGCCGGGGAGGCGCCAGTAGATCTCCTCGATGCCCCAGAAGCAGCCGGCAGCGAGGTAGATCACCTCGGTCCCCTCGGGCCACGGTCCGGTGAGGGAACTGCCGAGCACGGTGTGCGGCGCCGGCTGCGGGAGCACGGGTGCGGTACGGCCGGGCAGGGCTTCGTCCGCGGTGACCATGCGCGACTTCACGCGTCCGAACAGATCCATACCGGAAGACTACGTCTGCCCTTCCGGTCCGGCGAGCCGTGAGCGTTACCGCTTCCTTACAAGGTCGAAGTGCTGGTAGTCGCGCGGTGCCAGCCACGACCAGCCGAGGGACTTCAGCAGGAGCACGGCCGGATGGTGCGGCGTGAGGACGAGCGGGGAGAGCGGCCGTGAGGGGCCGGGCAGGTACGTGGCATTCGGCACCGGCCCTCGTCGGGATCGGTACGGGTTCTCCCACGGGTTGAGATCGAGCGCGCGGCCCCCGGCGTGCGGGCTGCGGACCCGCTCGTGCTCGCGCCCGACGATGTAGCGGCAGTTGAACATGGACGTGTTGCCGGAGGCCATCGAGGCGTAGTCGTTGGCTCCTGTTCCCACCGGTGACGGTCCGTAGACGTCCACCGGGTGCATGGACCAGATGCGGTACTGCAGGTCGTAGAGCCGGGAGAAGGTCTCGGCCACCCGCTCCGCCGCATTGGCCCGGGTGATGACCACACCCCGGTGCCGGTAGCCGTCCGGGGCGATGTAGTTGACCTGCACCTCTCGGAGGAGGCGGAAGGGCAGGCAGCCCGGGCGCCACGACACCCCGGTCATCGAGGCCCGGCGCTCGGGGCTGATGGGGAGCACGGCGGGATTCGGCCCCTCCCCGAGCGCTGGCGGATCAGCGATGACGCCGTCCGGGGTGGGATCGACGCGGACATCCGCATACGCCGCGGCCACGGGGACGGTCGTGGTCACGCTGGCATCGCCGGCCGTCACCGTCGCGTCGAAGGGCTGCCACGCGAGGATCGACAGGGCGACCGACCCGCTGGCGTCAGCGATACCCGACACCGTGACCTCGCCGGCCGTGAGGATCACGTCGCTTCCGGGGGTGGCGCCGGACACCTGAACGATGCCCGGCACCTCGGACACGAGGGCGCTGGTCACCACCAGCAGGCTCGGCGCCGAAGGGGCGTCGTCTGCGGCTGCGGCGCCTGCCGACCCCAGGACGAGGGTCGCGCTGACCACGCCAACGGCGGCGGTGACGAGCAGGCGCATCCCTCGAGTATGGGTCACGCGTGCCGCGCGTGGGTAAGTCGCCACCGCCTAGGGTGCCCCCATGAGCCATGCTGGGGGAGTCAGCCAGGGATCGGACACGTGGCGGGGAGAGCATCGCTGGCCCATGGCGGTCGCCGTGCTCGCCGTGGCGACGATGCACGCGCTGCTGCCTCCCGAACTGCGCCTGGTGACGTCGAGCTGGCTGCCGTGGGCATCGGCCGTGATCCTCGCCGTACTGGTGTTCGGCGATCCCGGCCGCGTCAACAGCCTGAAGACGTGGGTCCGCCTGCTGACCGATGTGCTCATCGCGATCCTCACCCTGTCCAATGCCTACGCGGCCGTCATGCTCGTCGTGGGCATCGTCCAGAACGCCTCCTTCGAGACGCCGGCGGAGCTGCTGTTCGCCGGCGCGGTGGTGTGGCTGTCCAACGTCATCTGCTTCGCGCTCTGGTTCTGGGACCTGGATCGGGGAGGCCCGGCTGAGCGCGCGGCGGGCACGGGACGCGCCCCTGCCTTCGTGTTCCCCGAGATGACGCACACGTCGCATGTCGGGCCGAACGGGCAGCCGACTTTCGTCGACTACCTCACCTACTCCTTCAGCACCGCGACGGCGTTCAGCCCGACGGACGTCTCCGCGGTCAAGCCCTGGGCAAAGCTCCTCGTGGTGCTGGAGTCGCTCGTGTCGCTGGCGCTGGCGATGCTGGTGATCGCCCGTGCGGTGAACATCCTCAACTGACCAGAGCGCTCACGCCGCGGCCACCTGGCGCGCCCGGTGCAGCGTCTCGGGCATCGCAACAACGAATGCCACGGCCACGAGCGTGAGCAGGGCTCCCGCGGCGAACGCCCAGTCGAAGTCGAGTGCGTCGATGAGGAATCCGGCGAGCAGTGGGCCCGTGATCGCGCCAACGTCGGACATCATCTGGAAGGCCGCGACGACGATGCCGCCTCGTCGGCCGCCCATCACATCGCCGACGACAGCCGCGGGTGCCGAGCCGAGGAAGGCGCCAGCGGCCCCCTGGATCGCCATGGCGACGAAGAACAGGGCAGTGCCGGCAATTGCGTGGGTGCTCCAGCCGTTCACGGCGACGTCGGCGATCGTCAGGGTCAGCATTCCGATCCCGGTGCCGATGGTGCCGATCAGCAGGGCCTTGCGTCGGCCCTGCGTGTCCGCCATCCGTCCGGCGGGCAGGAGGAGCAGGGCCTGCAGCCCGGCCGCGATGAGGAAACCGATGCCGGTGAGGCTGGCGCTCTGACTCAGGCCCTCGGTGACGAACAGCGGGACTGCCGAGGCCCGCAGCCCGAACACCACGAAACCGGTGACGAGGTTCACCACGATGGCCGCCCGGTAGGCCCCGTCACGCAGAGCGGCCCGCAGCTGCTCCAGCCGGTTCTCGTTGCCCGCCGCCACCTGGTGCTCGAGCTCCTGCAGGCGGGCTCGCGCGAGGAACGTCACGGCGACGAGCGCGGCCAGGAGCAGCGTTCCCGCGTAGACGAAGAACGGCGCGCGGATGGACCAGGCCACCACCAGTCCGCCGACCGCCGGTCCCGCGACGCCGCCGAGGAGGAAGCCGCCCTGGAACGCACCGCTGGCGCGCCCGCGCTGCTCGGTGCCGACGACGCGCAGCAGCAACGCCATGGCCGAGACCGTGAACATGCTCGAGCCCAGGCCACCCGCTCCGCGGAGCACGAGGAGCTGGGCGTAGGTCTGCGAGAAGCCGGCTGCGGCGCTCGAGACGGCGACGATGAGCAGGCCGGATGTCATGACGATGCGCTCGCCGAGTCGATCCACCAGCCCGCCGGAGATCGGCGAGGTGACGAACCGCACCAGCGCGAACACCGAGATGACGAGGCTCGCCTCGAGGGCGTTCACGTCGAAGGACCGGGCGAACACCGGGATGACCGGGATGAGGATGCCGAACCCGAGCGCGACGCAGAAGGCCACGCCGGTGAGCACGGCGACCTCGCGCGGCAGGCCAGCGAGAAGGGGGGTCCGGCGCAGCGCCCGCCCGATCCGGCGGTGCGGGGTCACGCGATCGACCGGAGGGTCACGCGATCGGCCGCAGACAGCATGGCGAAAGCCTATCCAGCGCGTTTCGGAAACTGCCCCGCGGAGTTGGCCAATGGGACCTGACGACGAGTCCGCCGCGAGTACAGTCAGCGCCGCCTCAAGGCCTGCATCAGGGAGGACATCATGTCCGTGGGTTTGGCGTCCGTGGTTCCGCCGTGGCTGCGGAGCTACCAGGGATCGTGGCTCGGTCGGGACATCATCGCGGGGGCCACTCTGGCGGCGGTGGCCATCCCCGAGTGCATGGGCTACACGTCCATCGCGCAGACACCGATCGTGACCGGCCTCTACACGATCATCTTCCCGACGATCCTGTTCGCGCTGCTGGGGTCGTCACGGCTCCTCGTCGTGGGAGCGGACTCGGCCACCGCAGCGCTGCTCGCGGCCGGCCTGGGCGCAGCGGCGATCACAGGGGCCACACCTGGCTCCCAGGAGTGGCTCGCCTACACCAGCGTCATCGCGCTCATGGCCGGTGTCCTGCTCATCATCGCCCGGGTCTTCAAGCTCGGGTTCCTGGGCGACTTCCTCAGCGCCTCGGTCCTGATCGGCTTCCTCACCGGTGTCGGCGTGCAGGTGGCCACGGGGCAGATCCCCGACCTGCTGGGCATCCCGAAGGGCTCGGGCAACTGGTTCCAGCAGCAGTGGTCGTGGATCACTCACCTCGCGGACACGCATGGGCCCACGCTCCTCTACGGCCTTGCGACGATCCTGATCATCAAGGGCTTCGAGCGGTTCCTGCCGAAGGTCCCCGGCGCCGTCGTCGCCGTGCTGCTGCTCATCGGCGTGTCCACCGTGCTGGACTCCTCGGCAAACGGCGTGGCGGTGGTCGGCTCGGTGCAGGGGGGCCTGCCCCCGATCGGCCTTCCCGAGGGGATGACGCTTACCGACATCACGGACAACTTCGCCGTGCTGCTCGGGATCGCCTTCTCGTGCTTCATCCTCATCATCGCGCAGAGCGCCGCGACCTCTCGAAGCTTCGCGATGAAGCACGGCCAGGGGGTCGACGTGAACCGCGACATCGTCGGCCTGTCCGGGGCGAACGTCGCCGCCGGGCTCAGCGGCACCTTCGTCGTCAACGGCAGCCCGACCAAGACGCAGATCCTCGATGGCCAGGGTGGTCGCACGCAGCTGGCCAATCTGACGATGTCGGGCATCACGCTGCTCGTCGTGCTCTTCTTCACCGCGCTGCTGACCAACATGCCCAAGTCGGTCCTGGCGGGCATCGTGTTCCTGATCGGCGTGAGCCTCATCGACGTCAAGGGGCTGCGGATCATCGCCCGCATGCGGCGCTCGGAGTTCGTCATCGCGGTCATCACCGCCGTCGTCGTCTGTGCCGTCGGTGTCGAGCAGGGCATCATCCTGGCGATCGTCGTGTCCATCCTCGACCTGGTCCGCCGTCAGTACCGTCCGAAGGACTTCGTCGTCGCCATCGACGAGCAGGGAAAGCCCGAGTACGAGCCGGCCACCCCGGGCACCGTCAGCGTGCCCGGTCTGGTCATCTTCCGCTACGACGCAGAGCTCTTCTACGCCAATGCGAACCGGTTCGTCGATGACGTCGAGGCCCTGATCGAGGCGGCTCCGAGTCCGGTGGAGTGGCTGGTCCTCGATGCCTCATCGGTGAGTGACGTCGACTACTCGGCCGCCCGCGCGCTCAAGGGCCTCGCGGACTTCCTGGCGGCGCGGGGCATCGTGCTGGCTGTTGCGCGTGGGGACGGGAGCCTGCTGCCGTCGATGGAGGCCTACGGACTGGCCGAGAAGGTGGCACCCGAGCGCAGGTTCGCCAACCTCGACGAGGCGTACCAGGCGTTCCTCGCGCGGGCAGACCAGCACTGACCGGCGTCAGCGGCGGGCCTGAACGCGTCTCGACGTCCGTCGCGGCGGGTTATCCACAGGCGCACGCCGAGGTCCCCAGGGCCACCGGGCCGACTGACGGGAGTCGGCCGGTGCTGACACGATGGCGGCATGCCAGCAGTCGCCGTGTACGCCGCCGAGGACCAGTGGTCGGCCGCGCTCGATCGAGGAGGCGTCGTCGACTTCTTCGGTTCCCGGATGGACCTGCCCACGCAGAGGCGGTTCGCCGACGTGTCCTCGGTGCAGGCCTACGTCGATGGGGTGCTGGCGCGGTCGGCCGTGGTGGGCTCCTACCCGGACGCCGGCCCGGTCCGCGTCCGGCCGCGGGCGGGCGGGCGCCGGGCGCACTACGAGCCGCAATCCGCCACCATCGCGCTGCCCGGCGAGCTGTGGGCGGGCCGCGAGTCCGTGATCCTGCATGAGCTCGCCCATCACCTGTCGTGCAGCATCGGGGTCCCGCGGGAGAGCTCGGGACTTCGCTGGCACGGTCGGGAGTACCGGGAGACGATGCTGCGCCTCGTGGCGGAGGTCCTCGGCGAGCCGGCGGCCCTGCTGCTGCGTGCCGGTTACGACGCAGCCGGAGTCGCGTCATGAGCGCGACCTTGGATCGCATCGGGGCCCTGCTCGCGAAAGCGGAGCGAACCGACAACGATGCCGAGGCGGAGGCCTATCTCGTCAAGGCCCAGCAGCTGGCCACCCTCGCCAGTGTCGACCTGGCGGTCGCGCGTGCCCGGGTGGCGCGTCGGGAGGCGCGGCAGCAGCCCGAGTCGCGGACGACCACCATCGGCGAGAAGGGCCGCCGAGCCAACCCGCACCTGATCGCGCTGTTCGTGGCCATCGCCCATGCCAACGACGCGCAGGTCGACGTGGCCTCGAACTCGACGTACGTCATCGGATACGGCATGCCGGCGGACCTCGACGTGGTCGAGACGATCTTCGCCTCCCTCTCCGTGCACATGGTCCATGCGTCGCAGGCCTACGTCACCGGCCGTTCCTGGGTGGGGGAGAGCTACGTCGCGACCGTCGGACGACCGCGGAGGAGGGTGCGCAAGCCGCACACGGCGCAGACCGCGCGGACGGCCTTCTACCGCGCCTACGTGGGCCGCATCTCCGAACGGCTGGAGGAGGCACGAGCCTCGGCGCTCGCCACCGTTCCCGCCACCTCACCCGCCCACGACGGCGCTGCTGGCTCGACCGCGCTGGTGCTGCGCGAGAAGGCCTCGGAGGTGCGGGCCTTCCATCGCCGCCAGTCCAACGCTCGAGGCTCCTGGGGCGGCTACTCCGGTGGCGTCCGATCGGCTTCCGGCACCGCCGCGTCGGCGGGCCGCTCGGCGGCGTCGCGTGCTCGACTGACCGCCCAGCAGGCGCTTCCCGGCAAGGGTCCGGGCCTGCCCGGCTGACCGTGCCCTGCCCCTACCCCCCGTGCTGCGTCACTTGTTGAGGTCCGGCGGCGACGGAATGCTCAACAACTGACGCAGCATCGCGGGAGGGAGGGAGCAGAATGCCCGCATGAGCAACGCGGTGACGCTGGCCGACATCGAGGCGGCAGCCAAGCGGCTGGCCGACGTGGCCAAGGACCTCCCCCTGGTGACCGCGCGTTGGCTGGAGGAGGCCGTCGGGGGCGAGGTGCGCCTGGTCACCGAGAACCTCCAGCGGGCCGGCTCGTTCAAGATCCGTGGCGCATACAACCGCATCGCCCAGCTCAGCGATGAGGAGAAGGCCCTCGGTGTCGTGGCCGCCAGTGCGGGCAACCATGCCCAGGGCGTTGCTCTCGCGGCGCAGCGACTCGGGGTCCGCGCCACCGTCTTCATGCCGGAGGCCGCCAGCATCCCGAAGGTCACCGCGACGCGCGGGTACGGCGCGGAGGTCGTGCTCACCGGAACGACGGTCGACGAGGCGATCGAGGCAGCACTGGCCTTCGCCGACGAGACGGGGGCGATCGTCATCCACCCCTTCGACAACGAGGACGTCGTCGCGGGGCAGGGCACCGTCGGTCTCGAGATCCTCGCCAAGATGCCCGAGGTGCGCACGGTCGTCGTGTGCACCGGTGGTGGCGGGCTGCTGGCCGGGGTGGCCCTCGCGGTGAAGTCCCTCCGGCCGGACGTGCGCGTCGTCGGCGTGCAGGCGCGCGAGGCCGCCGCCTATCCGGAGTCGCTGCGCGCGGGGCGTCCCACGCGGCTGCCGAGCATGGCCACCATGGCCGACGGCATCGCGGTGGGCATGCCGGGCGACATCCCGTTCGTCATCGTGGAGAGGCACGTCGACGAGATCCGCACCGTTACCGAGGACCAGCTGTCCTCGGCGGTTCTCCGACTGCTGGAGCGGTCGAAGCTGCTCGTCGAGCCGGCCGGAGCCGCAGCGGTGGCCGGACTGCTGGCCGATCCGGCAGCGTTCGAGCCGCCGGTGGCCGTCATCCTGTCGGGCGGCAACGTCGACCCCCTCGTGCTGCTGCGGATCATCCGGCACGGACTCGTGCTCGCGGGGCGGTACCTGACGATCGCGATCCGGATGACGGATCGACCGGGATCGCTGGCCCGGCTGCTGCAGGACATCAGCGCTCGGCAGGCGAACGTCGTCGACATCGAGCATCACCGCGACGATGCGGGGCTGGGCTTCGACGAGGTCGAGATCGTGGTGCACGTCGAGACGCGCGGTCCCGATCACTGCGACGCGCTCCTCGCGCATCTGCGCGGACTCGGCTACGAGGTCCGCCCCAACCGCTGAGCGGCAGGCACGTCCACCCGCGGAGGGTGGGGCGCTGTCGCTCAGCCGCCGTAGGTGTCGACCTTGAGGATCTCCACCGTCATCTCCTTGCCGTTGGCCAGGGTGTACGTCGCGGAGTCGCCGACGCGCTGCCCGAGCACCGCCGCGCCGAGGGGCGACGTTGGGGAGTAGACCTCGATGGAGGCGTGCGCGGCCTCCTCGCGGGAACCGAGCAGGAAGGTCTCCTCCTCGTCCCAGGCCGGGAACCTGACCGTGACGACCTTGCCGGGCGCGACCTCATCGTGGTCGGCCTCGGGGGCACCGATCTGCGAGTGCTCGAGCAGGTGCTTGAGCTGCTTCACCCGTGCCTCGTTCTTGCCCTGCTCCTCGCGAGCGGCGTGGTACCCGCCGTTCTCCTTGAGGTCCCCCTCCTCGCGGGCTGCCGCGATGCGCTTCTTGATCTCCTCGCGCCGCGGTCCCTCCCGGTCGGCGAGTTCGTCCTGCAGCCGGTCGTAGGCCTCCTGCGTCAGCCAGGTGATCGCGTTCTCGGTCATAACGGGCAAGGCTACCCAACACGCCGACTGCTACCGCATTCGTCACAAGGTTGGTCCCTTGTGACGAATCACGTAGCAGTCAGCGGCGACGGGAGCGCACGTAGTCGGTGACGACGTACTCGCCGAGCCGTTCGCCGGACACCGCCAGCACCCGGCCGCCGTTGCGTCGCGCCAGGCCATCGAGGAAGCGGGCCAGCCCCGGCTCGTCTCCTAGTCGGAACCACGAGATCGGCACCCGGCGCCGCGTCATCCGATCCACCTGGGCGACGGTCTCCTCGATCGTCTCCATGGACGGCGGCCACGAGAACCAGCCCTCGCCCGACGGGAGCAGGTGGGCTGTCGGCTCGCCGTCCGTGACCACCATGACGATCCGCTGGGCACCCGGGTGCCGGTCGAGGAACTGGCCGGCCAGCATGAGCGCGTGCTGGAGGTTCGTGCCCTGCACGTGGCTGGCCTCGAGGTTCGGCAGCTCATGCGGATGGACGATCCGCGCGACGTTGGCGAACGCGATCACCTGGAGGGCATCGAGCGGGTAGGCCGTGGACGCCAGTGAGTGCAGGGCGAGCGCCATCGTCTTGGCGTCGCGCCACGTGTCGTTCATGACCATGGAAAACGACTGGTCGATGAGCAGCGCCACCGCCGCCCGCGTGACCGTCTCGGTCTCGTGCACCTCGAAGTCGTCTGCGCGCAGCCGGGCGTCGTCGGCCGGATCCACGAGCCGCCGCGTCACGGCGTTGCGCAAGGTGCGGACGACGTCGACGGGCTGCTCGTCGCCGAACTCCCACGGCCGACTGGTGCCCGTCGTCTCGCCCGAGGCGCCAGACCGGTGGATCTCGTGGTTGCCCTGAGTGGCCCCGTCGAGGGAGTCGAACACCTCGCGCAGGGCCGTGCGCCCGATGCGCCGGATCGCCTTGGGAGACAGCTGCAGCGTCTCGCCGTCGTTGAGGAGGTACCCCTGGCGTTCCAGCTCGCGCTGCAGCTCGCGCAAGGCCTCCAGGTCGTCGCGCGCCCCCCGGCCCAGTGCCCGCTCGACGGCCTGCTCGTCGATGGTCTCCAGGTCCGTCCGCGCGAAGCCCTCGCCGAGCTCGTCCGAGAGTTGCTCCAGTTCCGCCAGCTCGGCCAGGGCTTCAGTCGCGTCCGGCAGGCCGAGCCGCTGCTCTCCGGACATCGACTGCTGCCCACTCCAGCTGAACTCGGGCCGGAGGGCCTGGAGGTTCTCCTGGAGGGCCGACATCTCCGACTGGAGGTCCAGATCCGACAGTGCCTGCTCCATGGCCGCCGCGAGCTCCTCGCGCTGCTCCGGGGTGAGCGATTCGAGCATGCGCTGCATGGCCGCCGAGCGCCGGGCGAGATCGTCGATGAACTCCTCGATGGTGTCCGGCGCGTTCGGGAAGAACTGCTGGTGCTTCTCGATGAACTCCTTGTAGTCGTCGGTGAGGTCCTCGCCGCGACGGTGCTTGTCCAGGAGCTGGTTGAGGTCGCCCATCATCTCCTTGAGCGCTGCGCGCGTCTCGGGGGAGGACATCTGGTCGACGCCGCGGGTGAGGTCGCGGAACTGCTGGTCGATGACGTCACGCTGCAGCCGGTCCCGGATCTGATCGAACGCGGTACGGGCCTCGGGGGAGCGCCAGTCGTACGTGGACAGCTCCTGCACCGCCCGGCCGACGTCATCAGGCACGGCGTCGAGGAGCGACTCCCGGAAGCGTGCGTCGTCGGACGGGTCGGGGAACAGCGCCGCCCGCTCCGCCTCGAGGGCCTGGTCCAGCAGGTCGCGGATGTCCTCCAGAAGGCCGTCCATGCGGCCCGACGTCTCGAGGTCGCGTCGACGCTGTCGGATGCGCTGGGCCATGGCCTGCAGGCCCTCGCGTCCCTGGGTGCCCTGGCGGAGCAGGTCGCGCAGGGCATCCCGCACGGACTGGCCGTCGAGGATGCGACGGCCGAGCTCGTCCAGCCCGGCACCGGCGTCGGGGGGCGCCGCGAGCGGATCGGGACCGCCGTGGAAGGCGCCGAATCGGTAGCCGCTCATGCGCGTCGACTCACGACGCCCCGTACCGGGTGATGCTGCCGACGGAGTCCTTGTCGATGCGGCGGGTTAGCCAGAGCCCCTCGACCGCGAACTCCACGCAGGCGGCCACGAGTTCCGGGGTCTCGGCGAGGTCGGGCTCGAGCGTGGACACGAGCCGGCCGAGTCCCTCGACCGGCCCCAACTCGTCGAGCAGGAGCTGACCCGGCACCGACTCACCGACGACGAGGGAGTTGCCCTCGTCGAACCACGACACCAGCCAGGTCAGCAACGGCCGCAGGTCGTTGCCGCCGAGGCGCGCCCGCCACGCGTCTGCCGTGGCCCGGCGCGCCAGCAGCTGCAGGGTCTGCTCCTCGCTGCCCTCCTCGCTGACGTCGAACTCGACCTTGCCGCGCAGGGTCGGGACAACCCCTGCGAGGTCGCCGATGCGGGCGACCGGGTGATCGCTGCCGGTGAGGGCGGCACGGCGCAGGGCGGCGCCGGACAGCGCCTCCACGCAGGCGATCGAGAAGCGCGCGGACACCCCGCTGCGCTGATCCACGGCCGGCGACTCCCGCACCTCGCGCGTGAAGCGGGCCACGACCTCGACCAGGTGGCTCGGCACGAGCGCGCGAAGGGAGGCCTCCTGCTCAATGAGCTCCACCTCGGCGTCGACGGTCGCGGGGTAGTGGGTGCGGATCTCGGCACCGAAGCGGTCCTTCAGAGGCGTGATGATCCGACCGCGGTTGGTGTAGTCCTCGGGGTTGGCGCTCGCGACAACGAGCAGGTCCAGCGGGAGGCGCACCTGGTAGCCCCGGATCTGGATGTCACGCTCCTCCAGGACGTTCAGGAGGGCCACCTGGATCCGCTCGGCGAGGTCTGGGAGCTCGTTGATCGCGAAGATGCCGCGATGCGTGCGCGGGACGAGTCCGAAGTGGATCGTCTCGGTGTCGCCGAGGCTGCGGCCCTCGGCGACCTTGATCGGGTCGACGTCGCCGACGAGGTCGCCGACGGACGTGTCCGGCGTGGCCAGCTTCTCCCCGAAGCGCTCGCTGCGATGCCGCCACGTCACCGGCAGGTCGTCGCCCTGCTCGCCCGCGAGGCGTCGGCACCGCGCGCAGATGGGGACCGTGGGGTCGTCGTTGATCTCGCAGCCCTCGACGACGGGAACCCATTCGTCGAGGAGGGCGATGAGCGAGCGCAGGAGCCGGGTCTTCCCCTGCCCGCGCTCGCCGAGCATGACGACGTCGTGTCCGGCGAGGAGTGCGCGTTCGAGCTGTGGGCCGACGGTGTCCTCGAATCCGACGATGCCGGGGAAGGTGGGCTCACCGGCGGCGAGCCGGTCGAGCAGGTTCGCGCGGAGCTCGTCCTTGACGGATCGGTGCTCGTAGCCGGAGGCGCGGAGGGCGCCCAGCGTGGTGGGCAGGTCGGCGGGGACGGGGGGAGCGAGACGGGTCACGTCATGACCGTACGTCCAACTCGCTGCCCGCGCGAGGGGGCACGTGCCCACCCCCCTGTCGTTGAGTGGCCCGGTGGCGGCCGTTCTGACGCTGAAGATCGCCGCCACCGGGCCACTCAACGAACTGCGGGGGATCAGTACGGCTGGGGCGGGGGCACGACGCCCGGGGGAAACTGCGGGGGAGTGACCCCGGGGGGTCCGTCGACGGAGCAGCCGAGCAGTTCCACGGCGTAGGCCGGTGCGAGGGTGCGCATCGAGTAGTCCAGCAGCACGTCGGTCTGACCGGGGGGCACGATGATGGTCGCGTAGCCCACGTCGACGTGCAGGGCGTCCTGCCCACGCAGGACGCACGTCACCTGCGCATCTGCCGGCTTCTGCAGCGAGATCGTCGCATCCACCCGGTCCGGGGCCACCGCGTCGAAGGTCACCAATCGGAAGGCGATCGGGTTCCGCGAGGACCCGACGGTCACGAAGGCGAGGATCGCGACGAAGGCGATCACCAGCAGGGACACCGCCACCATCCGCCCCACGGGCCGGCGATCGAGGCCGTAGCGATGCTGCATCGCCGGACTCAGTTGGTCCCGAGTGAACGGCGTGGGCACGTAGGGGAGACTAGTCCCGTGTCCACGTCCCTACGCCTGATGGCCGTCCACGCCCACCCGGACGACGAGTCCAGCAAGGGTGCTGCCACCATCGCCAAGTACCGGGCCGAGGGAGTCGACGTCATGGTCGTCACGTGCACGGGCGGCGAGCGCGGCGACGTCCTCAATGCTGCTGCCCAGGCCGACGTCGACGAGCGCGGCATGCTCGCGGTGCGCCGCGAGGAGATGGCCAATGCCGCTGCGGTGCTCGATGTGCGCCACGCGTGGCTCGGCTTCGAGGACTCGGGCTTCCCGGAGGGCGACCCGCCCCCACCCCTTCCCGAGGGCTCCTTCGCGGCGCTGCCCGTCGAGGAGACGATCCCGCGGCTCGTCGAACTGATCCGCTCCTTCCGCCCGCAGGTCGTCACCACCTACGACGAGAACGGGGGCTACCCGCACCCCGACCACATCCGCACCCATGAGACCACCATGGCGGCGATCGACGCGGCGGCCGACCCCGTCCATCGCCCGGACCTCGGCGAGCCCTGGCAGGTCCTCAAGGTCTACTACAACCAGCAGTTCTCCAAGGCCCGCGTCGAGGCACTGCACCTGGCGATGATCGACGCCGACCTCGACTCGCCGTACCACGACTGGCTGAAGCGCTGGGACGAGCGGCCCGACGACGCGCGCCGGCTGACCACGCGCGTGCCCGCGGCCGAGTGGTTCGAGGTGCGCGACCGGGCGCTGCTCCAGCACCGCACGCAGATCGACCCGGACGGCCAGTGGTTCGCAGTCCCGCTGGAGTTCCAGCAGCGGGTATGGCCCACCGAGGACTTCGAACTGGCCCGATCACTCGTCGAGACGACGTTGCCGGAGGACGACCTGTTCGCCGGCCTACGAGAGGAAGCCCCATGATCCCGGCCGCCCTGCTGCCGATCCCCGCCGCCGTGCTGGCCGAGACGACCGATCCCGAGCAGCAGAAGACGCTGATCGACAACGCGCTGCCCATCGCCGGCCTGTTCGTCCTCCTGCTCCTGATCGCCGTGTACTTCCTCTGGCGCTCGCTGAACAAGCAGATCAAGAAGATCGACCCCGACTTGCCGGCAGGTCGTGACGACAAGGAGCAGGCGTTCGACCGTGAGCTGACGCAAGAGGCCGCGGAGCGCGGCGAGAGCCGGGATGACACCCAGTCGCAGTAGGCGGATGCTGCAGCTGGCGCTGACGCCCAGGTGGCTGCTGCTCCTGCTGGTCCTCGTGGCGTTCGTCATCGCCACCGTGCTCCTCGGTCGATGGCAGTGGGAGCGCACGCAGTCGATTCTCGATGCCGAGCGTGCGGCTGCCTCGCAGCCCATCCCGATCCTCGACGCCTTTCCTGACCGGCAGCCCGGCCAGGTGCCGGACGACATGCCGTCGGAGTCCATCGGACGACCGGTCATCGTCACCGGCCAGTACGACCCCGGGATGCAGGCCATCATCACGAGTCGGTCACTCGACGGCGAGGCGGGTGTCTGGGTGGTCACCGGAGTTCCGCAACCCGACGGCACCGTGGCAGCCGTACTCCGCGGCTGGCTCCCCGATGCGGGCGACGCCGGCAGTGCCGTTCCCTCCGGAGCCGTCGAGGTGCAGGGCGTCCTCCAGCCGGACGAGCCGTTCTATGTGGACGCCCCGATCGACGGCGATCAGACGGTCGTCATCTCGAGCGGTCGACTGGCGCGGATGTGGGGGGCGCCGGTACTGCCCGGGTTCGTCGTGCTCCAGCAGGAGCGGCCACCCGTTGACCCAGCGCCAATCCCGGTCCCGCAGACGGTGCAGACGGCGGACGTCCCGTTCCCGCTCCAGAACTTCTTCTACGCCTTCCAGTGGTGGATCTTCGCGGGCTTCGGCGTCGTCGTGTACGTGCGATGGCTGTGGATCGAGGCGGGTCGCGAGGAGGAGCCCGCGTTGGCCGTCGACTAGCCTTGCTGACCGTGATCACCGTCATCGGCGAGGCCCTCGTCGACATCATCGTGGACCCGCAGGGTGAGGTGACCTCCGTCGTCGGCGGCGGGCCCCTCAACACCGCCCGCACGGTGGCGCGGCTCGGCCTGGCGTCGACCTTCCTCGGGGGAGTCTCGACCGACCCCTTCGGCCAGCGCATCATGCGCCTGCTGGCGGAGGATGGCGTCGTGCTGGGTCTCGGCCAGCAGGTGGGCGAGCCGACCACCCTGGCCATCGCCGAGATCGACGCGAACGGTGCCGCCACCTATCGCTTCATGCTCGACGGCACGTCCGCCGCGGCCGTCACGCCGGAGATGGCCCTCGCGGCCCTCGATCCGGGCACGCGCGCCATCCACGCCGGCACCCTCGCCCTCGTCCTCGAGCCGCTGGCCGACGCGCTGGTGGCCGTGGTCCAGGCGGCGTCCGACGACCAGCTCGTCATGATCGACCCGAACTGCCGGCCCTCCGTGGCCCGACGAGACCTCCTGCTGCGCTCCCTCAGCGCCGTGCTGCCGCGAGCCGACGTGATCAAGGTCAGCGGAGACGACCTCGAGTACCTGCACCCCGGCGTGGGCCTGATCGACGCCGCGCGGCGCATGGCGGTCGAGTCCGATGCCGTCGTGCTCTTCACGGACGGGGGAAACGCCGTCCACGTCATCACCGAGGACGCCGACGTCGACCTGCCCGTCCCGCGCGTGCCGGTCGCGGACACGGTGGGAGCCGGCGACTCCTTCAGCGGCGGATTCCTGTCGTGGTGGCTCGAGCACGGGCGTACGCGCGAGGACCTGTCGGATCTCGACGCCGTCGCCGAGGGCGCCCGATTCGGCATCACCGTGGCGGGGATCACCTGCCAGCGGGCGGGCGCGAACCCGCCGTTCATCCACGAGATCGAGGGCGGTTGGCAGTGAAGGGACTTCCCGCGGCGTTCACGCGGTACCGGATCATGGCGTGGGTCACCGGTGTCGTGCTGGCGAGCGCGACCGTCTGGCTGGTCGTGGGCCGGCTGTTCCTTGACTACGGGGATGCGGAGATGCGCCCGGCGCTCTACGGCTACCTGTGGATAGCCCACGGGTGGCTGTACATGCTGTACCTGATCACCGGCGTGGATCTCGCCTTCCGGGTGAGGTACAGCGTCGGTCGTACCCTGCTGATCCTCATCGCCGGAACGATCCCCTTCGCATCCTTCTTCGCCGAGGCCGCTGTCCACAAGGACCTCAAGAAGCGCGAGCTGCTGCCTACCTGACGCGCTGCCCGGGTCCCGCGCTCGAGGGAGCGATGCTCGCGTGGGGTGGCCTCGCTCCTCGTGGCCCTCGTCGGCGTGGCTCTCGTGCTGATGCTCATCGGGCACTCGCGGGAATAGGGCCCGCCACACTATCGTTAGCACTCGACAGATGAGAGTGCCAGCCGAGGGCCGGCTGGCCGATCACTTCTGGAGGGTGAGATGAGCTCTGTCGTTCGTTTCAAGCCGCTGTTCGAGGCCGGCCTGGATGCCGCCTTCGATGACCTGGTCCGGCGCACGCTGGCCGAGCCCGGGACGGCCAGCTGGGTCCCCGCTGCCGACATCGTCCAGATCGGCGAGGACGTCGTCATCACGCTGGAGATCCCGGGTGTGACGGCGGAGGACGTCGAGATCGAGGTCAAGGACCGCAGCATGGTCGTTCGCGGCCGCCGCACCGTCGTCGTGGACGAGGAGTCGGCGAAGCCGATCCGGGCGGAGATCCGTCGCGGCGAGTTCTCCCGTGGGTTCCGGCTGCCGCCGCATGTCGGACCGGATGCCGTGCACGCCTCCTACGAGGCCGGGATGCTGGTCATCAGGGTCTCCGGCGCGCAGCCGGCACCGGTGACGCGGCGCGTGCCGATCGAGAACCTGACCCCGTCGCCCCAGGCCTGATCCCTCTCTCCGTCGAGTGGCGGGTTCTGCTGACCCGGGAGCCTCCTGGACGAGCACAACTCGCCACTCGCGTCAGGCAAGGGACCAGTCCACGCCGTCAGCGCCCAGCTCCTCGAGCTGGGCGTTGGCGCGACTGAACGGCCGCGACCCGAAGAAGCCGCGGTCCGCGCTCATCGGACTCGGATGGGCGGACGCGATGATCGGGACGTCGGGCAGCGACGGCTGCAGGGACTGCGCATCCCGACCCCACAGGATGGCCACGAGCGGCTGGTCCGGTCGCTCCACGAGCGCGTCGATCGCCGTCGAGGTGATCTCCTCCCACCCGATCCCGCGGTGGCTGCCGGGCTCGCCCAGGCGGACCGTGAGCACCCTGTTGAGGAGCATGACGCCGTGGTGGGTCCATGGCGTGAGATCACCGTTGCGTGGTGCGGGCAGGCCGAGGTCGTCGTTCAACTCCCGGAAGATGTTCTGCAGGCTGCGCGGCAGTGGGCGGACGTCGGGGGCCACGGAGAAGGACAACCCCACGGCGTGCCCCGGAGTCGGGTAGGGGTCCTGCCCGACGATGAGGACGCGCACGTCGTCGAGCGGCTGCTGGAAGGCGCGCAGGATGTTGGCCCCTGCCGGCGCCCAGGGTCGTCCCGCGGCGGACTCGGTCCGCAAGTAGTCGCCGATGTCCGTGAACCGGTCCTGGAGCGGAGCAAGTGCCGGCGCCCACGACGGGTGCACGAGGTCGGTGATCGGGGCGGGCATCCCACGACCCTAGCCACCCCACTCCCTGTCATCCTGCAGACGACGGGAATGGGTCAGTCGCTGCGCGGATAGGCATCGAGGTCGAGGGCCTTGGCGCTGGCCCACAGCTGCATGCCCGGTGCCAGGCCCAGGTCGCGGGTCGATGCCGCCGTCACGGCCACGGCGAGATCCGGTGGCCCGGCGACCTGGACGAGGCTGCGGTCGAGGTGCGTCTCGACGTCGACGACGCGCACCGGCCACACGTTGCGGGCGCTGCCCTCCGGGGGAGTGCGGTGCAGCACGATGGCCTCGGGCCGGATGACCACGATCACCTCGCCCCTCAGCGCCCGGTCCGGAATGGCCACCGTCGTACCGTCCGTGCAGGTGGCAAGTCCGTCGACGGCGATGGCGTGCAGCAGGTTGGCGCCCATGAGCGTGGCCACATAGGACGTGGCCGGCCGTCGGCCGACGTCGTCCGTCGTGCCGGACTGCGAGACCCGGCCCGACTCGAGGACGACGACGTCGTCGGCGAGCACTAAGGCGTCCAACGGGTCGTGCGTCACGAGCAGGGTCGGTCCGGTGAACTCGCGGAGGTGCCGTCGCAGTTCGCGGCGCACCTCGACGCGGGTCGAGGCGTCGAGGGCGGCCATCGGCTCATCGAGCAGCAGCATGTCCGGGTCGGCCGCCAGCGCCCGGGCCAGGGCCACCCGCTGCGCCTGACCCCCGGACAGGGCGCTGGGGCGCCGCTCGGCGAGGTCGGCCACGTCCAGCCGGTCCAGCCACTCGGTCGCCCGGCGGGCCGGCTCCGGCAGTCCCAGGCTGCGCGGGCCGAACTCCACATTGGCCTGGACGCTCAGGTGCGGGAACAACAGGAAGTCCTGGAACACCAGGCCGGTCCGTCGATGCTCGGCGGGGACGAAGACGCTCTCTGCCGGATCGTCGAGTACGCGGCCCGAGATCTCGATGCGTCCGGCATCCACCGGCTGCAGGCCCGCGAGCGTGTGCAGGAGGGTCGTCTTGCCCGAGCCGTTGGGCCCCAGGACCGCGGTGATCCGCCCCGCGGCCGCCACGATGTCGACGTGCAGGCGGAAGTCCCCGCGGCTGACGTCGATGCGCGCACTGAGTCCGTTCATCGCCGCATTCCCGCCAGGAACTGACCGCGCAGCGACACGAGGATCACCGCGGACACGATGACCAGGACGAGGCTGAGCGCGATGGCCTGCGAGCGCTGGACGTCGAGGGCTGCGTAGATCGCCAGCGGGAGGGTGCGCGTCACCCCCGGGAAGGATCCGGCGAAGGTCAGAGTCGCCCCGAACTCGCCCAGGGCCCGGGCCCATGCCAGCACGGCGCCGGCGGCGATCGAGGGCGCGATGAGCGGCAGGGTCACGCGACGGAAGACCGTCCACCGACTGGCCCCGAGGGTGGCGGCGGCCTGCTCGAGGCGTCGATCCGCGGACCGGAGCGCCCCGTCGACGGTGATGACGAGGAACGGCATCGCGACGAATGCTTCAGCGATGACGACCGCCAGTGTGGTGAAGGGCAGCTGCACTCCGGCGAGCTCGTACAGGGGGCCGCCGGCGATCCCGTTCCGGCCGAACGCGGCCAGCAGGGCGACACCGCCGACCACCGGAGGCAGGACGAGTGGCAGCGTCACGAGGGCCCGCACCCAGGGCCCCGCGAACCAGCGGGTCCTGCTCATGAGCACGGCCAGCGGCACGCCCACGACGAGGGCGAGGCCGGTGGCGGAGAGCGAGGTGATGAGGGAGAGCCGCAGGGCCTGCAGCGCCTCCTCGGAGGTCAGTTCGGGCAGGAGGTCGCCCCAGGGCGCGATGAGCAGCAGCCCGAGCAGCGGCAGTCCGAGGAAGGCGATCGCGACGACGCCCGGAACGACGAGGTACCACGGCGTCGACTCGGTACGTCGCTTCCCCGTCACGGCGTCCCGAAGCCGTACGTCGCGAGCACCTGCTGACCCGTGGGTCCGGCCACGAAGTCGACGAACTGGCGGGCGAGGTCCTGCTGCGGAGACGCCTTCACCACGGTGATCGCGTACTCGTTGGTGGCGGCGACGTCAGCCGGGATGGGGATCGCTGCGACGTTGGCCGTCCTGATGTCCGTGACGTAGACGAGCCCGGCATCGACCTCGCCGGCCGCGACCCGTCCGAGGACGGTCTTGACGTCGGGGTCCAGCGTCACGGGCGTGACCGTCACCCCGGCGTTCTGGAGTGTCTTCCTCGCCGCTGCTCCGCAGGGCACCTCGGGTGCGCACTCCGCCACGCGGACGCCTGGCTTGGCGAGGTCGGCGATCGACGTCAGGTTGGCCCGGTTGGCCGACGGCACGGCGATCGTCATGGAGTTCGTGGTGAACGTCGGCGCATCGTCCGCGGCGGCGCCCGCCTCGACCACGGTGTCCATGGTGGTGCGAGACGCACTGGCGAACACGTCGACGGGTGCACCGGAGACCACCTGCTCCGCCAGGCTGCTGCTGCCGCCGAAGTTCAGGCGGACCGTGGTGCCAGGGTGATCGGCCTCGAACTGCGTGGCGAGCTCGGTGAAGGATTCCGTCAGCGAGGCGGCCGCCGACACGGTCAGCGTGCTCTCGTCCGCGCCGGACGACCCGCTGCATGCGGCCAGCGCCAGCAGGGGCGCGACGAGGGCCAGGGCGAGGGCCTTGGTGCAGCGCATCAGTGCTCCTCGAGCTCGACGATGACGTTGGTGGACTTGACGATCGCTGCGGCGCGGACGCCGGGGGCCAGCCCCAGCTCGTCGGCGGACTCCCGGCTCAGCAGCGAGGTCACCCGATGCGGGCCGGCCTGGATCTCGACCAGCGCCATAACGCCGTCCTTCTCCACCCGGGTGACGATCCCGGGGAACCGGTTGCGGGCCGACTGCGCCACTGGACCGGGTGCGACGTGCGCGTGCTCGGCCATCAGGCTCGCCACGCTGGCGGCATCGACCGTGCGCGGACCGTCGCCGGATCCGCCGGTCAGGCGTCCGGAGTCGAGCCACCGCCGGATGGTGTCGTCGCTGACCCCGAGGAGGCCGGCTGCCTCCGAGATCCGCATCTGCGTCATGCGTGACAAGATATCCCCGCATCTGCGGCACCACAACCCCTACTTCACCGCACCCGCAACCCCCCTCCCTCCGAGTTGAACCGCTTCCCGGCTCAATTCCGCAGAATTGAGCCGGTATCGGCGGTCATCCGGGGAATTGAGCCGCTTCGCGCCGGATCGTCCCCGCCCCCGGGCAGGCAACGGTGCCCCGCATCACGTCCAACCCTGCCCCCGGATCACCACCCCCCGGCGCTCGGGACCGGGAAGCGGTTCAGATCGGCGGAATCGGCCCGAAAGCGGCTCAATTCTGCGGAATTGAGCCGGGAAGCGGTTCAACTCGTGGAGGGGTGGCGGTCGGCGAAGAACTCGATGGGGATGCCGTCGGGATCACGTGCCGTCACCGCCCAGCCGTAGGGCACATCCTCGACGGGGCCGCGCGCGACGCCGAGCGCATCGAGCCGGGCGGCCCAGGCGCGCACCTCGTCCTCGGACGCGCACGCGAGGCCGAGGTGATCGAGGCCGACCCGACCGTGATCGAAGGCGTCACCGGGAACCGTGCGCTCATGCCGAGTGAGGCCGATGACCAGCCCCGACGGCCACTGCAGGCGCGCGCGCACCCAATCGGGCCCCTCGCGGCGCACGACGGCCGCGGGGCCGAGCAGGGCCTCGTACCAGCGGGCGCTGGCCTCCGGGTCGGTGACGCTGAGCGTGACGTGGTGGACGGTGGGCCCATCGCCGGGTAGGTCCATGGGAGTCCCTTCTTCGACGGGCATGGTGCGCAGTGCGGACTACAGTGGCAGCAGGAGGTTGCCATGTCGTCCGCGTGGGTGTGGCTCATCACGGCGTTCATCGCCGTGGGCGTGGAGATCTTCACGGTCGACCTCACCTTCGGGCTCATTGCCGTGGGCGCCGGAACCGCCGCCTTGGCGGCTGCGGTCGGTGCCCCGCTCTGGTTGCAGGCGGCCCTAGGGGTCGGGGTATCCGTCGCCGGCATCGCCTTCATCCGGCCTTACGCGCTCCGGCACCTGCGCGGCACGCCGCAGTCTCGGACGGGTGTCGACGCCCTGCCGGGCAGCCATGCCCGCACCGTCGCCGAGGTCTCCCGGCTCGATGGCCGGATCATGCTCAAGGGCGAGGTCTGGTCGGCGCGGCTCGACCCGGACATCACGTCGGTCCCGGTGCCCGCGGACACCGACGTCGTCGTGACACGGATCGACGGCGCCACGGCGCTGGTGCATCCGATCGACCCGCCGCTCAACTGACCTGCCCGTGACGATCAAGGAGAAGTGATGGAAGCCCTGCTCCCCGTCGGTGTCGCATTCCTGGTGGTGCTGTTCGCGCTGCTGCTGCTGTCGCGGACGATCGTCATCGTCAAGCAGGCCGACACGGCCATCGTCGAGCGTCTCGGCCGCTACCAGCGCACCCTCACGCCGGGAATGAACATCCTGGTCCCGATCATCGATCGCATCCGCCAGCGCGTGGACATGCGCGAGCAGGTGGCGTCCTTCCCCCCGCAGCCGGTGATCACGGAGGACAACCTGGTCGTGTCCATCGACACGGTCATCTACTTCCAGGTCACCGATCCCAAGGCGGCCACGTACGAGATCAGCAGCTACCTGGTGGGCATCGAGCAGCTGACCGTGACCACGCTGCGCAACGTGATCGGCTCCATGGACCTCGAGGAGGCGCTGACCTCTCGGGACTCCATCAACGGACAGCTGCGCGGGGTCCTCGATGAGGCGACCGGCAAGTGGGGCATCCGGGTCAACCGCGTCGAGCTCAAGGCCATCGATCCGCCCCAGACCGTGCAGGAGGCGATGGAGAAGCAGCTCAAGGCCGAGCGCGAGCGCCGAGCCGCGATCCTCACGGCCGAGGGCCAGAAGCAGTCGGCCATCCTCAACGCCGAGGGCAAGAAGCAGGCGGAGGTGCTCGCCGCCGAGGCGGACGCCCAGGCTGCCGTGCTGCGTGCCAAGGGCGAGGCCGAGGCCCGCGTCATCGAGGCCGACGCGGAGGCTCAGGCCGTCATCAAGATCTACGAGGGCCTGCGCAGCGCGGATCCGCGACCCAACGAGCTCGCGCACCGCTACCTGCAGGCGCTCCCGGAAGTGGCGGCCGGCGAGTCCAACAAGGTGTGGGTCGTCCCGGCCGAGCTGACGGCCGCGATCGGCCGCATCTCCGACGGTCTGCGCGGCGACGGCTCCTAGCCTCGGGCGCGGGCCAGGCCCCGTTCGGCTTCGCGACGCGCGACGGTGCTGAGGTCCGGGTGCTCGTCGAGGAAGGAGCGCACGGCCGCGGGATCCCATCGAGTCACGTCGCGCAGGGCCCACCCGATCGCCTTGGCGATGAAGAACTCCCGCTCGGCGGCGTAGCGGTCGCACATCGTGAGGAGCCGGTCGAGGTCGGTTCGCTCCCGAAGGCCGCGCTGGTGGCCGATCGCGGCCCGAATGAGCCACCGGTCGCCGGAGTCCCACCAGCGCCACATGGTGGCGACCTGGTCGGGGTGCGCATCGACGACCGGGGTGATCACGGCGCTTCCCAAGGCGTCGACGGTGTCCCACCAGGGTCGGTCCAGCAGGAGCGACTCCGTCGGGTCAACGACGAAGTCGCCGGGCAGGCGCCTCGCATGACGGGCCAGCAGGTCGCAGGCGGCGTACTGGTACTCGCGTTCCGGCAGGGTCCACAGCCCCCGCACGACGGAGGCCAGGTCGGGGATGTCGAGGGCCGGCAGCGTGCCCCAGGCCTCGCGCTGCGCCCGCCTGCGAGTCGGGGCCTTCACCCCGAGGAACGGCGAGACGTCCTTCATGTAGGCCTGCATGGCCGTGGCGTCGTCGGCCCTCGCCAGCGGCGCGAGCGCCCGAACGGTCGCCGCGATCCAGTCTCCGGTGACGGTCATCCGGATCCCTTGGGCCGCCATTGGAACGCCCGCTCGCCGCGCTGCGCCTTGAGAGCGATCTCCTCGGCACGTCGGCTCCTGGTGTCGGGTCGCTTCGCACTGGTCACCGAGAAGATCAACTGCTTCCGGACGCCCGGCGGGAAGGCGTCGAACTCGCGCCGACTGCCGGGGAACCGTCGGAACGCCTCGATCAGTTCCCGGGGGAGGGTCAAGGACTCGCTGTCCTCCAGCGCGTCCCAGGAGCCGTCCGCCTTGGCCGCATCGATGACCGCCTGCCCGGCGGGGGTCATGAGGCCCTGCTCGACGAGCGCGGTCACGCGAGCCTTGTTCGAGGCGGCCCAGCCGCTGCCCGTGCGTCGAGGTGAGAGGTACAGCTTGGTGCGCAGGTCGTCCACGCGGCCCGGGCGGCTGTCGATCCAGCCGAAGCACAGCGCCTCCAGGACGAGGTCCTCGTACGTCGGACCCGGCTTGCCGGCCGCCTTCTTGTAGGTGATCACCCACACCCCCGGGGAGGTGTCGTGATGCTCCTCGAGCCAGCGACGCCACTCGTCCCGGCTGGCGGGATGGGTGTGGGCAGCCTCGTCGTGGGCGGCCATCAGTCCTCCGGGGCAAGACCGAGGTCGACGGCTACCCGCGTCATCTGGTGGTCGAAGAACGCCGCCCGAAGAGCCGGATCCTCCTCCACGACGTTGTGCAGGTGGCCGAACAGCTCGAGGGAGATCGTGCCCAGCAGGGTCCCCCAGGAGGACAGGCCGCGGAGCATCAGGTCCTCGCTGACGGTGTCGGGAACGGCCTGCATCATCGGGGCGAGGGAGGCGCGCACCTTCCGGGGCAGGCGGCGCGGCTGCGGCGCGCGTCCGTCGGCCACCATGTCCACGAGAACGCCGATGAGCACCATCGGGACCCGGGTGGCCGGCCCGGTCGTGTCCTCAGGGGCGGCATAGCCCGGCACCGGAGAGCCGTAGATGAGGGCGTACTCGTGCGGATGCTCGATCGCCCAGCCCCGCACGGAGCGGGCGATAGCCAGGAATCGGCCCGGCAGGTCCGAGCGCCGTTGCGCAGCGTCGGCCCCCTCGACGGCCGCGCCCACGCTGTTGTACGCGTCGATGATCAGGAGCGTGAGGAGTGCGTCGCGGTTGGGGACGTACCGGTACACGGCGGAGGAGACCATGCCGAGGTCACGTGCCACCGCGCGCAGGGAGAGGGCGGCGGCCCCCTCCCTGGCCAGATGGGCACGGCCGACCTCGACGATCTCGCGGGTGATCTCCGCCCGGGCGCGTTCGCGGGCCGTGCTTGCCGTGGACACGTGTCCATCATGGACCACAAGGAGAGCGGCGGCAACAAACGAGAGCACTGCTCTTGACATGCCTCATCGACCTCTCTACTGTGAGCAGTGCTCACATAACAGAGCACCTATCACAAGGAGACGCCATGACTGCACTGCCCATCCTCGCCGGAACCCACCTCGTGGTCGGCGCCGGCGAGGTCGGCTCGGCCACGGCCACGCTTCTGGCGGACTCCGGGGCCGATGTGGTCCTCGTCAGCCGCAGTGGCCGGGGCCCGATCCACCCGGCGATCCGGCGCGTGGCGGCCGATGCCTCCCGCGCCTCGGCGCTGCTGGCCGCGGCCCCGGACGCCGTGGTCGTCTACAACTGCGTCAATCCCGTCTACACCCGCTGGGAGCAGGACTGGCCGCCCATGGCCGAGGCCTTCCTGGCGTACGCCGAGCGCACCGGTGCCGTGCTCGCCGTCGTGTCCAACCTGTACGGCTACGGACCGGTCGACGTGCCGATGACGGAGGATCTCCCTCTCGCGGCCACCGGCCACAAGGCGGCCGTCCGGATCGCGATGTGGAGGGATCAGCTCGCCGCGCATCAGTCCGGACGCATTCGCATGACCGAGGTCCGCGGGTCCGACTACCTGTGCCCGGGCGTGCAGAGCATGTTCGGCGACCGGGTGATGCCCCGCCTCCTGACCGGCAGGGGCGTGCAGCTCATCGGCGATCTGGACGCGCCGCACACCTGGACCACCCCGGCCGATGTGGCCCGCACGCTGATCACTGTCGCCGCGGACCCGCGCGGTCACGGGCGTGCGTGGCATGTGCCGAGCAACGCGCCGCGCTCGCAGCGGCAGGTCGTGGCGGACCTCGCAGCTGCGGCGGGGATGACCCCTCCCAAGGTCTCCGCCGTCCCGGGTGCGGTCCTGCGTGCCCTGTCGGTCGTCCAGCCGATGCTCCGGGAGCTCCGCGAGACGGACTACCAGCGCACGCGCCCCTATGTGCTCGACGACAGCGCAGCCCGGACGACCTTCGGGCCGGCGCCGACGCCCTGGGACGAGGTGATCGCCGGGCAGGTGGCCGCCTACCAGGACTCTGCGACTCGGGTTGCATGACAAAAAGGTAAGATCACTTGCCATAGTGATAAAGACGCTTTACATTCAGGGCATGACAACCGATCTTCGCAGTATCCTCGACCGGGTCGCCTCGGGCGAGATCACCCCCGATGAGGGGCAGCAGCTGCTCGCCGCCTCCGGCCGCACGCCGACTACCGCGGCTGCCGCAGCGCCGGTCGAGCGCGTCGCCCTGCGGGTCACGGGCGTCAAGCTCACCGTGCTCGCCGACCCGGGCGTCCACACCGCCGTCGCCGACGGACCGCATCGGGTCCTGCACGAGGGCGGAACCCTCGTGATCACCTCAGATCTCTCGACGGGGGACTACGCGACCGAGACGCCATGGTCGGCCTTCCGGACGTGGGTCAACTCCGGGTTCCGGCCGGCCGAGCGGATCATCGTCCGCGTCAACCCCACGCTCCCGCTGGATGTCAGCCTGACGGCCGGCTCGCTGCGACTGTCCGGCCAGCAGGCGCCCGTCTCTGTCGTCGTCGAGGCCGGCGCCACCCGACTGGAGAACGGCCGGGGCCCGCTCCAGGTCTCGACCCGGACCGGCAGCGCCGACATCTCCTGGCAGTTCACCGGCTCCTCGGACATCGCCGTCGAACTGGGGTCCGCGGCGATCCGCCTCCTCCCCGGGTCGGATGCCACGGTCAGTGTCGACTCGAGCGTGGGTGCCGCGTCGGTGAGCGGACCCGAGGGCTCCCGTGGGTCCCTGCCGGGAGGCGCCATCGCCCCCTTCGCCGTCGGGGACGGGCACGGTTCCCTCGCCGTCAATGCCCGACTGGGGTCCGTGGACGTGATGGTCCCGTGATGGACACCTACCGCGCCCCCACCTCGTGTCCGGTCTGCTCGACCGACCTGATCACCCTGCGCGTCGGCTGCCCGAACTGCGCCACCGAGATCTCCGGCCACTTCGAGCCCTGCCGATTCTGCCGACTCGACTCGGCGGACCTGGAGATGCTCGAGGTCTTCCTCCGCAGCCGCGGAAACCTGCGGGACGTGCAGGCCCACCTCGGCGTCTCCTACCCGACTGCCCGGCAGCGCTTCGGGGAGCTGCTGGCGAGGATGGGCCTCGGTGACGAGCCCGACCCCACCGACTCCGAGACGGTTCTGCGCGATCTCGCCGCAGGGCGCATCTCGGTGGACGATGCTGAGCAGCTGCTGACCGGTGCGCCTGAGGAGGGCCCGCATGAGTGACATCGCCGTCGACGTCGAGGGGCTGGTCAAGCACTTCGGTGACGTGAAGGCCCTCGACGGCATCGACCTCACCGTGCAACGCGGGCAGGTCGTCGGACTGCTCGGCCCCAACGGTGCGGGCAAGACCACGACGGTGCGCATCCTCTCCACGCTCCTGCAGCCGACCTCCGGACGGGCGACCGTCGCGGGGTTCGACGTCGTCCAGCACCCGGACGACGTGCGGCGTGCCATCGGCCTCACCGGCCAGTACGCGGCGATCGACGAGTACCTCACCGGCCGCGAGAACCTCCGCATGTTCGGCGACCTGTACCACCTGTCGCCGAAGTACGTTCGTGAGCGGGCCACTGAGCTCTTCGACCTGTTCGACCTCTCGGACGCGGCGGACCGGCCGGCCCGCACCTACTCCGGAGGCATGCGACGGCGCCTCGACCTGGCGGCCAGCCTGGTGGCCCAGCCATCGATCCTTTTCCTCGACGAGCCCACCACGGGCCTCGACCCACGTTCGCGCCTCGGACTCTGGGACGTCATCAAGGACCTGGTCGACCGGGGAACGACGGTGCTGCTCACGACGCAGTACCTCGAGGAGGCGGATCAGCTGGCCGAGGACATCGTGGTCATCGACCACGGTCGCGTCATCGCACACGGCACGTCGGAGCAGCTGAAGGACGAGATCGGCGGCGACCGGATCGAGGTCGTCCTCGTCAAGCCGGAGGACGTCGGCGGGGCGGTGTCCGCCCTCACGTCCGTGGCGTCGGGTGAGGCCACGGCCGACGACCTGCGGGTCTCCGCGCCCGTCAGCGGCGGATCGACCGTGCTCGTCAGCGCCATTCGGGCCCTCGACGCGAACGGGATCGAGGTGTCCGACCTCCAGCTGCGTCGGCCGACGCTCGACGACGTGTTCCTGTCGCTCACCGGTCACGTGGCCGAGGAGGACCCGTCACCGCAGGGGAAGCGCGGACGCCGCTCGCGCGGGAAGGAGGAGTCATGACCACCCTCGCCGTCACGATGACGCACGCGCGCAGGCGGCCCTTCTACGGATGGACGATCCACGACGGGCTCGTCGTGGCGCGGCGCAACCTGATCCAGACCATCCGGGTGCCGGAGCTGCTGTTCTTCTCGCTCGTGCAGCCGGTGATCTTCGTCCTGCTGTTCGCCTACGTCTTCGGCGGTGCCATCCCGATCCCCGGAGATGCCGCCACCGACGCCTACCGCCAGTACCTCATGCCCGGCATCTTCGGCCAGACGGTCGCCTTCGCGGCGGCGTCGAGCACCGTGGGCCTCGCGGAGGACATGCACAAGGGCCTCATCGACCGGTTCCGGGCTCTGCCCATGGCCCCGGGGGGAGTGCTCATCGGCCGGACCCTCGCTGACGCGACGCGACAGATCCTGGTGCTCTTCGTGCTCAGCATCACCGGCTACCTCGTGGGATGGCGGATCGACAACGGGCTGCTCAACGCCATCTGGGCGTATGCGCTCCTGCTGCTGTTCGCCTACACGGTGGCCTGGATCGGCGCGTGGATCGGCCTCTACATGCCGAACCCGGAGACGGCGAACACGGCAGGCCTGGTGTGGCTGTTCCCTCTGACCTTCCTCTCGAACGCGTTCGTGCCCCTCAACTCCCTGCCCGGCTGGTTGCAGGTCGTGGCCGCGTGGAACCCCATCTCGGCGCTCGTCCTCGCCTGTCGTGAGCTGTTCGGCAACCCCACCGGCATCCAGCCGGACTACTGGCCACTTCAGCATGCGGAGCTGTACACCCTGCTGTCCTGCATCACGCTGATCGCGATCTTCGCCACGCTGGCTGTCCGCCGCTACATGCACACGACCAGCCGCTGAGCCGCCCCGGTCTGTCTTGAGGTTGCAGTCGCGCACGCCGGCGTGTCGCGACCGCAACCTCAAGACAGACCGGGGGTGTGCCGGGCGGTACCGTCGTCCCATGGGTGAACAGGAGGCCAACACCGAGAGTGGCGAGGTGTTCGTCGACTACCGGTTCCTGCTGGCCAATGAGCGGACCTTCCTCGCCTGGATGCGCACGGCGCTCGGGCTCATCGCCGGCGGCGTGGCACTCGACCAGTTCGTGCGGCTCGAGAAGGGCGAGGGCATCGTCGTCGCCGCCGCACTCGCGATCATCGTCGCGGGCGCCGTCGTCGCCACGATCGGCACGGTGCGCTGGTCCCGTACAGACGACGCGATGCGCGCCGGCCGACCCCTCGAGCGCACGCACGCCCTGATCGTCGTCGGCTCCCTCTTCGCCCTGCTGGCGATCGTCGTCGCCGGCATCGTCGCGCTGACATGAGCAACCCCCAGTACGACGAGGTGGGCAGCCGCACCCGCCAGTCGTGGCTGCGCACCAGCCTCGGCGTCATCGTGGTGACCCTGCTCGCTGAGCGGGGCCTCATGGTCGCCGACCAGTACGGCACTCTCATGTTCGTCGCGCTGGTCCCCGCCGCAGTCGCCCTGACGGTCATCGTGCTGCGGATGCGCTGGCTGCAGGCCCACGACTCCGACGCCCTTCCCCGCAGGTACGGGCTGCTGTTCGCGGGGGCACTGTTCGCGCTGATGGCGCTCGCGGCCAGTGTCGTGATCATCCCCAGCCCCTGATGAGCGGCACGGGAGCGCAGGCGCCTTCGCCGTACCCCCAGAAGCCGGAGCGACTTCCTCGCGACCCGGCCGCTCGTGCCGCTGTGATCGCAGCGCACGAGGCCGCCCTGCAACGGGGCGACGCGGGCTATCGCGACCCGGCGACCGGCCTGTTCGTGATGACCGCTCGATACCTCGCCGATCGCGGCTACTGCTGTGGCAGCGGCTGCCGGCACTGCCCTTATCCGTAGGTGGGCAGATCCGCCGGTGCCCTGGGACAGGCCTCGCACCTAGGCCGAGGCGACGTCGGACTGGAAGCGACGATACGAGAACCACGCACGACCCACGGACTCGAAGACGACGAGGGCGAGCATCAGCGTGATGAGCAGCGTCCACGGACCGACGACCGGGAAGTGCTTCTGCTCCGCGAGGACGCGTACCACCAGGAGCAGGCCGAGCGCGACGTACTCCGCGCGGCTGCGGACGAAGACGATGGCGCGGTGCTCGGGTACGGCTCGGACGTACTGGATGCGATAGCGGTAATGGCCCGCCGCGAATCCCGCGGCGGCACCGAGCAGGCCGGCCAGGACGTGCTCCCAGTTCTCGATCAGGTCGCCGGCCAGCAGCAGGCCGATGGCGAACAGCTCGATGATCGGATCGAAGGCGAGGGTCTTGACCGGTCGCAGCCATTGGCCCTGTGGCAGCCCCATCTCCTTGGCCAGCCGCCTGCTGTCACGGATGTACTTCAGGTCCAAGGCGAGCAGCACGGTCAGGCACATGATCGTGATCAGGGACGTCACGATGATGCCCATCCGCGACTGCAGGCCGGCTGATGCGGCAGTGACGAGAACCCCCGGCACGACAACCCCCAGACTCGACGTCCCGCCTCGCGCGAAGCGGAACGCTCGGAACGTAGCAGCGGGCAGGACCGCATGGCGCGTCGAAGGACGCCGGTCCTGCCGCCGCCCACGCGGTCGATGGCGCACGCGGCAGGAGAGGATGGGGGCCTCGCTCCGCTCACCGAGAGGACGGCCCATGGCGAATCGGCTCGCGAACTCGACCAGCCCCTACCTGCTCCAGCACGCGGACAACCCCGTCGACTGGCGGGAGTGGGGGGAGGACGCCTTCGACGAGGCCCGCGAGCGGGACGTGCCGATCTTCCTGTCGGTCGGCTACTCCGCCTGCCACTGGTGTCATGTCATGGCGCACGAGTCGTTCGAGAACGCAGACGTCGCGACCGTGCTCAACGAACGCTTCGTCAGCATCAAGGTGGACCGCGAGGAGCGGCCGGATGTCGACTCGGTCTACATGGACGCGACCGTCGCCCTGACCGGACAGGGCGGCTGGCCGATGTCCGTGTTCCTCGACCACGAGGGTCGACCCTTCTACGCGGGCACCTACTTCCCTCCCGAGCCGCGACACGGCCTCCCGTCGTTCACCCAGGTGGTCCTCGGCCTGAGCGACGCCTGGCGGGAACGACGCGAGGACGTCCTCGCCTCCGGGGTCCGCATCGTCAAGGCCCTCGGCGGCCGCACTCTCCCGGGCGCCGAACGGCTGCCCACGATCGATGACCTGCGTGCGGCGGTGGCGGCACTCGAGACTCAATTCGACCCGCGTTCGGGGGGCTTCGGAGGTGCGCCTAAGTTCCCCCCGTCCTTGGTGCTCGAGTTCCTGCTCCGGATGCATGCGCTGGAGGGTGACGAGCGTGCGCTGGCCATGGCCGAGCAGACACTCATCGACATGGCCCGCGGCGGGATGTACGACCAGTTGGGCGGCGGCTTCGCCCGGTACTCCGTCGACGCTCGCTGGGTGGTGCCGCACTTCGAGAAGATGCTCTACGACAACGCGCTGCTGCTGCGGGTCTACGCGCATTGGTGGCGCCTGACCGGATCGCCCCTGGCGGAGCGCGTCGTCCGCGAGACCGCCGAGTTCCTGCTGCGTGACCTGCGCACCCCCGAGGGCGGCTTCGCCGCTGCCCTCGACGCTGACAGTGGGGGACAGGAGGGCGCCTTCTACGCATGGTCGCCCACTGAGCTGGTCGAGCTGCTGGGGGACGACGACGGCGCCTGGGCGGCCGCCCTGCTCGGCGTGACCGCGGAGGGCACCTTCGAGGAGGGGCTGTCCACCCTCCAACTGCGGCAGGATCCCGACGACCCGGAGCGGTGGGCACGGCTGCGTGCCCGGCTGTGGGCGGCCCGCGAGGACCGGGAGCACACGGGCCGCGATGACAAGGTCGTGGCGGCATGGAACGGGCTCGCCATCGCGGCACTGGCTGAGGCGGGGGCGTTCTTCCGTGAGCCTGGCTGGGTCGATGCCGCCGCCGCCGCGGCAGACCTGATCCTTGCCGTGCACCTCGGCGCGCTGGGGGACGATCACCTGGTCCGCACGTCGAGGGAGGGCCGCGCGGGGACGACCCAGGGCGTGCTCCACGACTATGCGGGCGTCGCTCACGGCCTGCAGGCCCTCTTCCAGGTCACCGGAGACGACGAGTGGCTGATGCTGGCTGGCATCCTCATCGACGTGGCCGTCCAGCACTTCAGCGACGGCGAGGGCGGCTTCTACGACACCGCCGACGATGCGCCGGGCCTCGTTCAACGGCCTCGCGACCCGCACGACGACGCGGAGCCGTCCGGCTGGTTCCTCCTCGCCGAGGACGCGCTCACGCAGTCGGCGCTGACGGGGGTGACGGAGTACCGCGATATCGCGGAGCGCGCCCTCTCCATCGTGTCCGTGGTGGGCCCGAGGGCGCCGCGCGCCACCGGTTCGGGCCTGGCGGCGACCGCGTCCGTGCTGGCCGGGCCGCTGGAGGTGGCCGTCGTCGCCGATTCCGCCGACGCGCTGGCCCCCTGGTGGCGGGCGGCACTGCTTGCCACGTCACCGGGGGCCGTCGTCGCGGCGAGCGCCGGCGGCGACGCCGATGTCCCCCTGCTGCATGATCGGGTCCCGATGGCCGGGCGACCGACTGCCTACGTGTGCCGTGGATTCACGTGCGACCGGCCCACCACCGATCTCTCGGATTTCCGCGCCCGGGTCGGAGCCCGCGAGGAGTAGCCTGACCGCGGGTTCGAGCGAAGGGTCCGTAGTGGGAGTCCGCGATCTGGTGTACGGCGTCTACGAGCGTCGTCTTGCCCAGCAGATCCCCGTGGAGCGCCGACCCCGCCATGTGGGCGTCATCCTCGACGGCAATCGCCGCTGGGCCACCGAGCGCAGTGCCTCGTCGTCCGCCGGTCATCGCGCGGGGGCGGCAAAGATCGTCGAGTTCCTCGGCTGGTGCGAGGAGGCGGGCGTCGAGGTGGTCACCTTGTGGCTGCTGTCGACGGACAACCTGAACCGACCGCCCGCGGAGCTCGAAGCGCTGGTCGGCATCATCGAGGAGACCGTGAGCGGGCTCGTCGAGCAGGGCCGCTGGCGACTGCACCCGGTGGGGGCCCTGGATCTCCTCCCGTCGCGTACGGCCCGCCTGCTGAAGGAGGCGGAGGACGCCACGGGCGACATCCCGGGGCTCCTCGTCAACGTTGCCGTGGGCTATGGGGGCCGGCGCGAGGTGGTCGACGCCGTCCGTTCGCTCCTCCAGGAGGAGGCCAGCAAGGGCACGTCGCTCGACGACCTCGCCAAGGTGCTGGAGCCGGAGCTCATCGCCGAGCACCTGTACACCAAGGGGCAGCCCGACCCGGACCTCGTCATCCGCACGTCGGGGGAGCAGCGGCTGTCCGGGTTCCTGCTGTGGCAGAGCGCCCATTCGGAGTTCTACTTCTGCGAGGCGTACTGGCCGGACTTCCGGCACGTGGACTTCCTGCGGGCCATGCGCTCGTACTCGGAGCGCCAGCGTCGCTACGGCGCCTGACCCGTCACCGGACGTTCATCTGGCCGACCTGTCGGCTTCGGCGTGGCTCCGTCGAACCGGGCGCCCTCGGTTCTAGCGTCGTCGGCAGCGAGGGAGCACCCGCCCCTCCCCAACCACGCCGGGTCACCGGGCTGGTGGCCCCTCTGGAGGTCCACGTGCCCGTTGCCAGCACCGTGCCGGACACCCGACGCACCTACATCCTCGACACCTCCGTCCTGCTGTCCGATCCGCGAGCGCTGCTGCGGTTCGACGAGCACGACGTCGTCATCCCGGTGGTCGTGGTCATGGAGCTCGAGGCGAAGCGCAGTCACCCCGAGCTCGGGTACTTCGCACGTCAGGCACTCCGCCTGCTCGATGACCTCCGGGTGGACAACGGTCGGCTCGACGAGCCGATGTCCGTCGGTGAGGCGGGCGGCACTGTGCGGGTCGAGCTGAACCACACCGACGTCAGCGTCCTGCCGAGCGGCATGCGGCTCGCGGACAACGACACCCGGATCCTCGCCGTCGCGCGGAACCTCCAGGTCGAGGGCTTCGATGTCGTGCTGGTCAGCAAGGACCTGCCGATGCGGGTGAAGGCCTCGTCGGTCGGCCTGCCCGCCGAGGAGTACCGCGCGGAGCTCGTCGTCGAGACGGGCTACACGGGCATGACCGAGGTCGACGTGTCGGCGGCTGACGTGGACCGGCTGTACGACGAGCAGGTGATCGACCTCGAGCAGGCTGCGGACCTGCCATGCCACACCGGACTGGTGCTGCTGTCCGAGCGCGGCAGCGCGCTGGGCCGGGTGACCCCCGACAAGCGGGTGCGGCTCGTGCGCGGCGATCGCGAGGCCTTCGGGATCCACGGTCGCAGTGCCGAGCAGCGAGTGGCCCTCGATCTGTTGCTCGATCCCGAGGTGGGCATCGTTTCGCTCGGCGGTCGGGCCGGCACCGGCAAGAGCGCACTGGCGCTGTGCGCGGGCCTGGAGGCGGTGCTCGAGCGCCGCCAGCACCGGAAGGTCATCGTCTTCCGTCCCCTGTTCGCGGTCGGCGGCCAGGAGCTCGGCTACCTGCCCGGAACGGAGGCGGAAAAGATGTCTCCGTGGGGCCAGGCGGTGTTCGACACCCTGGGCGCGGTGACCACCCAGGAGGTCGTCGAGGAGATCGTCGACCGCGGCATGCTCGAGGTGCTACCGCTGACGCACATCCGCGGCCGCTCCCTCCACGATGCCTTCGTCATCGTCGACGAGGCGCAGTCTCTGGAGCGCAACGTGCTGCTCACCGTGCTCTCCCGCGTCGGCCGCGACAGCCGTGTCGTGCTGACGCACGATGTCGGCCAGCGCGACAACCTGCGCGTGGGTCGTCATGACGGCGTCGTGGCAGTGGTCGAGAAGCTGAAGGGTCACCCGCTCTTCGCGCACGTGACCCTCACCCGGTCGGAGCGCTCACCGATCGCGGCTCTTGTGACGGAGATGCTGGAGGACGTGCACCTCTAGCAGGCAGCGTGGCCAGCCAGAGCAGGCCGGCAGCGATCAGCGCGCGCACGCTGTAGAAGATCACCATCACCGGCAGCATGTCCTGGCCCATGGTCGGGTCGGCCACGATCAACGTGGCGAGATAGACCAGTGCGGGCACGACCACGGCCGAGATGCCCAGCGTCCACGCCGCCCAGCGCGGTCGCACGAACACCAGCGCGGTCGCGGCCAGCAGGGCAACGTCCGCCGGCACCATCCAACGGATCTCGCCGGTACTCGTGAACAGTCCACCGATGGTGACGGCGATGTTCAGCAGCGCGCCGGCCACCATCACGATGGCGGCCAGCACCCAGGGCCACAGGCGCTCCGGCTTGACGCGGCCGTCCGCCAGGGCGGCGCCGAGCACGCTGACCACCAGTACAGCCGCGATGCCGAAGATGATCGAGAAGGCCACTTCCATCGACATGACGATCACCCCGTCTCACTGTCGAAGTCCTTCACCTCTACGGTCCGACGCTGAGATCGGCACGAATAGGGCGCAAAGTGCTGTGGATATCTCTGTGGAAACAGACGTGATCTACGTCACGTTCGTTGTGGCCCGCCCTCGTGGGATTGTGGCGGGAGCGAACAAATGCCCGATTTCTCCCGACCTCGATGTGACGTGGTCCACGGCCGATCCGGGTGACAGGGCGCGAGATTTCCGGCACGGTGGTCTTTCGTTGTGCCTGCTCCAGCAGGGTCGGTAACTCCAGCACAGCAGTACGCATGGAAACGACGAAGGGACGAGCAATGCGGCGACGGATCGCTGCTGCGGCCTTTGCCGCGGCGACGCTCCTGGCAGCACTGCCCCTGGCCGCTGGCGTCGCGTCGGCCGCGACTCCGGCCGCCGTCTCGGCGGACGACATCTTCTATCCCGAGGGCCAGCAGCCGACCGGAGACCAGCCCGCGGCGGACCAGCCTGCGGATCCGGCCCCGGCCAGCGACGCACCCATCTCCAGCCGAACGGACCGCGAGGCCGCGCTCATGCGTGGAGACCGGCAGGCTGCCGACCTGCTGGGCTGGATGCCGAGTCTGTACCAGGGCAAGTGGTACATGCCCGCGAAGGAGAGCATCCGCCGCTGCATCATGGATCGGGAGAGCAACTTCAACTACCGTGCGGTCGGCGCCGGTACGTACTTCGGCGCGTACCAGATGAACCGGGGCCTGGCGATCGGCGCGACCTACACGATGCAGAGGGAAGTGGCGAAGGAGCTCGGCGACGAGGGTGTCGCCATCGTCAAGGCTCTCCGCTCGACGAACCCCAACACGTGGAACCGGTACTGGCAGGACCGCGCGTTCTGGACCATCTGGCAGAACGGCAAGGGCAAGCACCACTGGCGTGGTGGCGGCCTCAACTGCTTCTAGGCACCCGCCGCCCCCGCTCCCTCCTCCCGACGAGTTGAACCGCTTCCCGGCTCAATTCTGAAGAATCGAGCCGGTTTCAGCGGTTTTCTGCGAAATCGAACCGCTTTCCTGGCGGCAGGACATCATCGGCGGCCGTCCTGGCCGAGAGGGCGCAGGCGGTTCAAATTCACGCCTTGACCGCGAAACCGGTGCAATTCTTCAGAATTGCACCGGGAAGCGGTTCAACTCTGCGGGGGGCCGACGGGGATCGACGTGATCGGGCGCAGGGTCTCGGCGAAGAAGTCGTTGCCCTTGTCGTCGACGACGACGAAGGCCGGGAAGTCCTCCACCTCGATCCGCCAGACCGCCTCCATGCCGAGCTCGGGGAAGTCCAGCACCTCCACCTTGCGGATGTTGTCCTGGGCCAGCCGGGCGGCGGGGCCGCCGATCGATCCTAGGTAGAAGCCGCCGTTCTCCTGGCAGGCCTGCGTCACCGCATTGCTGCGATTGCCCTTGGCCAGCATCACGAATGAACCGCCGGCCTTCTGGAACTGGTCGACGTACGAGTCCATCCGGCCGGCCGTCGTCGGCCCGAAGGAGCCCGACGCATAGCCCTCCGGCGTCTTCGCGGGTCCGGCGTAGTAGACGCAGTGATCCTGCAGGTACTGCGGCATCGGCTCCCCCCGCTCGAGCATCTGGCGGATGCGCGCGTGGGCGAGGTCACGCGCGACGACCATCGGCCCGGTCAGGGACACCCGGGTCTTGATGGGCAGCTGCGACAGCTGCTCGCGGATCTCCGCCATCGGCCGATTGAGGTCGATGCGCACGACGTCGTCGTCGAGGTGGTCATCGGTGATCTCCGGCAGGTAGTGCGCAGGCTCGGTCTCGAGCTGCTCGAGGAAGACGCCCTCCGCCGTGATCCGCGCCTTCGCCTGCCGATCCGCCGAGCAGGAGACCGCGATGGCCACCGGGCACGATGCACCGTGCCGCGGCAGCCGGATCACGCGGACGTCGTGGCAGAAGTACTTGCCGCCGAACTGGGCGCCGATGCCGAACTTCTGCGTCATCCGGTGGATGTGCGCCTCCATCTCGAGGTCGCGGTAGCCGCGGCCCTCCTCCGAACCGGCCGCCGGCACGGAGTCGTAGTACCGGGCGCTGGCGTACTTGGCCACCTTCAGGGCGTACTCCGCACTCGTCCCGCCGACGACAACGGCGAGGTGGTACGGCGGGCATGCCGCCGTGCCGATCGCCCGCAGCTTCTCGTCGAGGAAGCGGTCGAAGGCCTCCGGGTTCAGCAGGGCCGCCGTCTCCTGGTACAGGTAGCTCTTATTGGCACTACCGCCGCCCTTGGCCATGAACAGGAACTCGTACTGCTGCTCGTGCCCCGCGTGCGTGTCCGAGTACAGCTCGATCTGGGCGGGCAGGTTGCTCGCCGTGTTGCGCTCCTGCCACATCGACAGCGGCGACAGCTGGGAGTAGCGCAGGTTCAGCTTCTGGTACGCCTCGAAGATGCCCCGAGACAGGTGGCGCTCGTCCTCGCCCTCCGTCAGGACCTGCTGCCCACGCTTGCCCATGACGATCGCCGTGCCCGTGTCCTGGCACATGGGCAGGACTCCGCCGGCGGCGATGTTCGCGTTCTTCAGCAGGTCGAGGGCGACGAACCGGTCGTTGGGGCTGGCTTCCGGGTCCTCGAGGATCGCGCGCAGCTGCGCCAGGTGACCGGGACGCAGCAGGTGCTGGATGTCGTGGATGGCCTCGTAGGCCAACGTGCTCAGCACCTCCGGCGCGACGATGAGGAACGTGCGGCCGCCGAGGCTGACCTCCTCGATGCCCTCCGTGGTGAGGAGTCGGTACGGCGTGGTGTCCTCGCCGAGGGGCAGCATGTCGGAGTAGATGAAGTCGGTCACGGGCCCAGCGTAGGCCCGGGCGTCAGGTGGGCGCCGTGATGGCGGTCACGGGCAGCGGTCAGCGCCCCAGGGTCACGGTGCTTCGGTCAGCCACCACGCCCCGTAGGGCGGCAGCACCACCGGACGCGAGATGTCGAGCACTTCGCCCGAGAGGTGCTCGAGGAGCGGTCCGGCGGCCAACGGCTGAAGGTCGCCCGGCCACAGGACCCGCGTGGACTCCGACAGGTTGTACACCTGGACGACGGTGCCCGCCGCGTGGCGACGGCGGAAGACGAGCACCGCAGGGTCGCCCGTGACGGAAGCCTCTGTGGGCACGGAGGCGTGCAGAGCCGCCAGCTCCTTGCGGGCCTCGATGAGTCGCCGGATCGCCTGGAACACCCGATCGGCCACGCCCCCGGAGGCCGCGTGACCGTCGGCCAGCGACCAGTCCATGGCCGGGCGGTGGATCCAGCGGTTGTCCTCGGCCTTGGCCGGGTCGTCGAGGTAAGAGTGGTCGTTGAGCAGGCCCAACTCGTCACCCATGTACAGCAACGGCAGTCCGCCGAAGCCGAACACCATGGCGTAGGCGCAGGACAAGCGCGAGATCGCGGTCTCGAGCGCCGCGGGGTTGCCGCCGTCGAGGGCGGCCTCGATCCCGGCCAGGCTGGCGGCGCTGCCCGATGTGCGGCGGTCGCCCGTCTCCGGATTCGACTGGAAGTGCATGCCGCGGGCGAAGCTGCCCTCGAACTCCCCGGCGTAGAAGTCGGCGAGGAAGGACCGGTGCGCGTAGCCGTCCCAGCCCACGTCGGCCGCATCGGCATCGTCGATGGCCCAGCCGATGTCGTCGTGGCAGCGCAGGTAGGTCGCCCAGGCACTCGTGACGGGGATGGGGGCGAAGCGGGAGAGCGCGGTGGCCAGCAGCCGACCGTCGCGGGCGGCGAGCGCCGACCAGATCTGCACCATCAGCGAGTTGTGGTACGCGAGGTCGCTCACCTTCCCCGCGTGCTCGCCCTGGCCGAGGTAGGCCACGACGTCTTTGGGACCCACGATGGCCTCCGCCTTGAAGATCAGCGATGGGCTCATGATGCGGGCGGCCGCGCGCAGGGCCTGCGTGAGGGCATGGACCTCGGGCTGGTTCTGGCAGTTGGTGCCCATGCGCTTCCAGGTGAACGCGATGGCGTCGAGTCGGACGCAGTCGGCGCCCTGGTTGGCCAGGAAGCCGATGATGTCCGCGTACTCGACGAAGACGCGCGGGTTGGACCAGTTGACGTCCCACTGCCACTCGTTGAAGGTCGTCCAGACCCAGCCATCGAGCGCCTCGTCCCAGGTGAAGTTGCCGGGCGCGAAGGCGGGGAAGATCTCGGGAAGGGTCTCCTCGTACTGGTCCGGGACCGTGCGATCGGGGAAGACGTAGAAGTAGTCGCGGTACGCAGGGTCGCCGGCCTTGGCCTTGACGGCCCACTCGTGCTCCCGCGCGACGTGGTTCAGCACGAGATCGAGTGTGAGCGAGATGCCGGCGTCGTGGAGGTCGCGGGCCAGCGCGGCCAGGTCGTCCATCGAGCCGAGATCCGCCCGAACGGAGCGGTAGTCCATGACGGCGTAGCCGCCGTCGTTCGCCCCCGGACGGGGCGTGAGCAGCGGCATCAGGTGCAGGTAGGTGACGCCGAGCCCGGCGAGGTAGTCGATGTGTCGGCGGATCCCCGGCAGGTCGCCGGCGAACAGGTCCGCGTAGGCGACGTACCCGACGGCGTCGGACGCCTGGAACCAGTCCGCCCGAAGCAGGCGCTCGCGGTCCCGCTGGCGCAGTCGCTCGGAGCGGCCCCGGTGCACGCCGGCGATCACGTCCGTGACGGCGGGCAGCACGGCGTCCGCGTCGTAGACGGCGGACAGGCCCGCGTGCAGGTCCGGGGCCCAGCGGTCGAAGCGGGCAAGGAGGTCGGGCAGGTCAGGATCGCCGGTCAGCGCCGCCGCGAGCTGGCTGCGGGCGGCGTCGATCGCGGCCACCGTCTCGCGTGGGGACATCCGCCTGCCTTCCGGTCATGTAAGCGATTCCATCGCCAAGCATGGCCGGAATCGACGCCGGGTGGCAAGTGTTCAGAAGCCGCCGGGAGTGCTGAAGTCGACGGCGGAGTAGGTCGACAGCTTGGCCAGCCGATGCTCGCTGCGCACCTCGCGGATCGTCCCGCTCTTGCTGCGCATGACGATGGAGTGCGTCGTCGGGCCCTGGGGGGTGTAGCGCACCCCCTCGAGCATCTCGCCGTCGGTGATCCCGGTGGCGCAGAAGAAGATGTTCTCGCCGGTCACAAGGTCGCCGGTGCTCAGCACGCGGTCCAGATCGAGCCCGGCGTCGAGGGCCTTGCGGCGCTCCGCCTCGTCGCGCGGCCACAGCCGGCCCTGGATGGTGCCGCCGAGGCAGGTGACCGCGCAGGCCGCGATGATGCCCTCGGGCGTGCCGCCGATGCCGGCCAGCAGGTCGATGCCGGTCCCCTCGCGAGCGGCCATGATCGCGCCGGCGACGTCGCCATCGGAGATGAACTTGATGCGGGCGCCCGCCGAGCGGACCTCCTCCACGAGGCCGTCGTGGCGCGGCCGGTCGAGGATGCACACGGTCAGGTCGGCGACCTTCTCGCCCTTGGCCTTGGCCAGCCAGGCGAGGTTCACGCCGATGGGCGCGGTGATGTCGATGATGTCGGCGCCGTCGGGGCCGACGACGAGCTTGTCCATGTAGAAGACCGCGCTCGGGTCGTACATCGCGCCGCGCTCCGCGACGGCCAGCACCGCGAGGGCGTTCGGCATCCCCTTGGCCGCGAGGGTCGTCCCGTCGATCGGATCAACGGCCACATCGGCCTCCGCCCCGGTCCCGTCGCCGACCCGCTCGCCGTTGAAGAGCATCGGGGCGTTGTCCTTCTCGCCCTCGCCGATGACGACGACGCCGTTCATGGAAACGCTTCCAATGAGGCGTCGCATCGCGTTGACGGCCGCCCCGTCGGCGCCGTTCTTGTCGCCGCGACCCACCCAGCGGGCCGCCGCCATGGCGGCCGCCTCCGTGACGCGGACCAGCTCGAGGGCCAGGTTGCGGTCAGGGACCTCGGTGCTCAGGCTGTCGTCAAGGCTCATGCGCCGACCCTATCGACGCGACTGCCCGGTGATCGGCTCGTGATCCGCGGTGCGGAAAGCTCGCCCGGTGACCCGCGGTCGCGGATCAGCGGGCATGGCCCATGATGGGCGGGTGACCGAATCGCAGGAGCCACGTCCGACCGGCGACGCGACGACGACGCCCGGCCCGGACGTGGTGCCGACCGGACGGCCCAACGCCCGCCTGCGCCAGACCGTCTGGGACATGGTCCGTTCGATGGCTCTGGTCCTGGGGGTGGTGGCGGTCATCTTCCTGCTGGCCTGGCGGCCCCAGCCGGAGGCGATCAAGGTGGTCGACCCGGCGCCGACGGTCGAGCTCGCCGCGGTGCAGGCGGACTTCGAGGTGGTCGCGCCGACCGGCCTGTCGTCGGAGTGGCGGCCGACGAGTGCCCGGTGGCAGCCCACCGAGAAGTCCGGCGGTGCGCCCGTGCTCCACATCGGCTACGTCACGCCGACGGACGAGTACGCCCAGGTGTCGATGTCCGCCTCCGATGATGCCGCCTTCCTTGAGGAGCAGACGGCCGGCGGCCAGCAGACCGGCACGCAGGCGGTCGGCTCGCAGACATGGCAGCGCTGGGAGACCGCCAAGAGGCGGAGCCTGGTACTGGTCGCTCAGGGCCGGACCCTGAGCGTGTCCGGGACCGGTTCGTGGGACGAGCTGATCGCCCTCGCGGTGTCGCTCGAGCCTGTGCCGCGTCCGTAGCCCGTGCTCGGGCGGCCTCGGTCAGCCCTCGTCGGCGTCTTCGGTGCCGGCGGCGTCCGCGAGGCCGTCGACCCGGGCCCGTGCGCCGTCGAGCCACGTCTGGCAGATCTCGGCCAGCGCCTCGCCGCGCTCCCACAGGCGGAGGGACTCCTCGAGGGTGAGGCCGCCCTGCTCCAGCGTCGCGACGACCGCCGCGAGCTCGTCGCGTGACTCCTCGTAGCGGGGCTGCTTCTCGGCCATGGTCCGCACCCTAGCCCGCGGGCGCATCCGTGCGGCGGGCCATGAGGCGTCCATGTGCCACGCGGACTTCGAGGTCGGCACCCTCGGGCACGGTGTCCGCGTCCCGGACGATGCTTCCGTCGTCGGCGAGCACGATGGCGTAGCCCCGCTCGAGCGTTCCCGCGGGCGAGAGGGTGCGCACCCGTGCGGCCAGGTGCGCGATGTCGGACGCGGCAGCGTCGAGCCGGTTAGCCACGATGGCCCGTGATCGCTGCCTTCGATGGACGATCGCCTGCTCCTCGCGATCGAGCAGGTGGGTGAGCACCACCTGGGCGCGCCGGCGGAGGGTGGTGACCAGATCCTGCTGCTCGCGCAGGGAGGGCACGACGCGCTTGGCGGCGTCGGTCGGCGTGGAGGCCCGGAGGTCCGAGACGAAGTCGATGAGCGGAGCGTCCTGCTCGTGCCCGATCGCGCTCACCACGGGGGTCGCGCAGTCGGCGACGGCACGGACCAGCGTCTCGTTGCTGAACGGCAGGAGGTCCTCCACGCTGCCGCCGCCTCGGGTCACGATGATGACGTCGACCTCGGGCATGGCATCGAGCTCGTGCAGCGCTTTGACGACGGCGGGCACCGCCTGGGCCCCCTGCACGGGCACCTCGCGGATCTCGAACGCGATCGCCGGCCACCGGTCACGGGCATTCGCGAGGACGTCCTCCATGGCCGCACTAGCGCGCCCGCAGATGAGCCCCACGCGATGGGGGATGAACGGCAGCCGCTGCTTCCGCTCAGGGGCGAACAGCCCCTCCGCCGCCAGCAGTGCCTTCAGCCGCTCGAGCTCCGCGAGCAGCGCCCCGATGCCCACGGGGCGGATCTCCTTGGCCAGCATGGCAAGGGACCCACGGCCCGCGTAGAAGTCCGGTCGGGCATGCACGACCACGCGCTGGCCCTCGGCCAGGGGCGGATCCACTCGCCCGAGCACGGACGAGTCGGCCTTCACGCTGAGGGACATGTCGGCATCGGTGTCCCTCAGGACGAAGTACTGGAGCCGGGCGCCGGGGCGTGGCCGGAACTCGGCCACCTGTCCGTCGATCCACTGGGCCCCCAGTCGGCCGATCCAGTCACCGAGCAGGCGGGAGATGGTCCGCACCGGGACGGGATCCTCCGGTGACGACTCCAGTGCCATGGCTGGCAGCCTAGAGGCCGGAGGCGGGTCTGCGCGCGAGCGCTTAGCATGAGGGCATGGTTGACACCCGGAGGGTTCTCCTTGCTGCGCCCCGCGGCTACTGTGCCGGCGTGGATCGTGCCGTCGTGACCGTCGAGAAGGCGCTGGAGCACTACGGGCCCCCGGTGTACGTGCGCAAGCAGATCGTCCACAACAAGTACGTGGTCGAAGCCCTCGAGGACCGGGGTGCGGTCTTCGTGGACGAACTCGACGAGGTCCCGGAGGGCTCCCTGGTCATCTTCTCGGCCCATGGCGTGGCGCCGTCGGTCCATGACGAAGCCGCCGAGCGGCAGCTCCGGACGATCGATGCGACGTGCCCGCTGGTCTCCAAGGTGCATTCGGAGGCTCGACGCTTCGCGAGCGAGGGCTACCAGATCCTGCTCATCGGCCATGAGGGCCATGAGGAGGTCGTCGGCACCATGGGCGAGGCACCCGGCGTGATGACACTCGTCGAGGACGCCGAGGGGGCTGCTGAGCTCGACCCTGCGCAGTCCGACCGACTCGTGTGGCTGTCGCAGACGACCCTCTCCGTCGACGAGACCCTCTCGACGGTCGGCGCCCTGAAGGAGCGCTTCCCCCAGCTGATCAGCCCGCCGAGCGACGACATCTGCTACGCGACGCAGAACCGCCAGGCCGCCGTCAAGGCGATTGCGAGCGAGTGCGACGTGGTCATCGTCGTCGGCTCGGGAAACTCCTCGAACTCGGTCCGGCTGGTGGAGGTGGCCCTCGAGGCGGGTGCGAAGTCGGCCTTCCGCGTGGACTCGGCGGACGAGCTCGACGAGGCATGGTTCGACGGCTGCACAACAGTCGGAGTGACGAGCGGAGCCTCGGTCCCGGAGATCCTCATCGAGGGGGTCCTCGAGTGGCTCGCCGAGCGTGGATGCGACAACGTGGAGGAGGTCCACACGGCGGAGGAGACCCTGATGTTCTCGCTGCCGCCGGAGCTGCGTCGCGACCTGCGGGCCGCGAAGAAGGCCTGACCCTCTCCGTCCTCGCGGGGACCCGCCCCAGTCAGCGCCTTCGGCGCCGGACCAGGACGATGACCAGGGCGATGACCGTGGATCCGATGATCCAGATCCAGTTGTCCGCGAGGGTGAAGAACAAGATCACGGCCCGGTTGAGGAGGGACCCCTCCAGGGAGTCGATGAACACCTGGCCGGCGGTCAGGGCCGTCAGGAGGAAGGCCACCGGCGGCACGAGGAACGCCACGGTGTCGTCCTGCCGCCGGACCGTCAGCGCCGCGTAGACGGAGCTGATGAGCAGGGCCACACCGGTGGGCCAGCCGATCTCGCCTCCGGAGATCAGGGCGTTGGCGAATCCGACGAGCAGCGTGACGCCGATGACGATCAGGTAGACGGCACCGGCCTTGATCGTGCGGCCCTGCCCGAGGCCGGACCTCCGCCGGCTCAAGGCCGGCCGCTGGTCATCGGGCTCGGCGTCAGCCGGCAGAGCGTCGACGACCGGAACAGGGGCGGGCAGGGGGACATGGGCCGACTCCTCCAGGGCCGCCTCCGACACGGTGGCGCGTGCGGGCGCCGGCGCGGCTGCCGGCGCGTCCTGGTCGCGCTTCAGGGTGCGCAGTCGTCCGAAGTGGTCCGAGGACAGTGCCAGGACGGCGTCAGGATGGTCCTTGACTCCCTGGCTCCGGAACAGGCGGCCGGTGTCCACGGGCGATTCCGGGGGAGGGGGCGCGCTGGGCGAAGGCGCGGGGACAGCCTCAGCACCGACCTCCTCGGCCGATGGAGCCATCTCCATCATCTCGCGGTCGGCTGGCTGCGGGCTCCGCTCGACCGCAGGGGACGCGGGGGCGGCGTCTGGCTCGTGGGGTTGCGATGCCCCCGGGGACCCGACGCGGCCGGGCTCCTCCTCGGGACGGAACAGCGAGGCGAAGTCGGGGTCGATCGGCTGCGCGCCGTCGCCGTCGCCGCTCGAAGTCACGTGCGTACCGTACTCAATGGGGTGGGCGGAGCCCGAGCAGCGCACGCCGCGAGACCTTCCGCTCGGCAGCAGGCAGGTCTAGCGTTGCCTGATCGATACCCGCACGGCGCGGGGGGCGCCCACGTCAGTCAAGGAGTGCCCCATGCGGACGTTCATGGACGTGCACATCAACATGGTCGGAGTCACGGCAGAGGAACTGCAGGCGGCCCATCAAGCGGACCTGGCCATCCAGGGCGAGGAGGACGTCGAGTTCCGTCAGGCGTGGGCGGATCCCATCACCGGACACGTGTTCTGCCTGTCCCACGCCCCCAATGCTGAGGCGGTGCGCCGCATCCATGAACGGGCCGGCCACCCCGCCGATGAGGTGCGCGAGATCACCGTCACGGCATAGCAGGGCGCACGTCCGCCGCGAAGCGGCGACGCAGCAGGGCCGGGACCTCGTCGGCTGGCACGGCCCTTGAGAACAGGAACCCCTGGGCTGTCGTGCATCCCATGGCGACCAGGGGCGCAACCTGGTCCGGGGCCTCGACACCCTCGGCAGTCACGTCGATGCCGAGGGTGCTGGCCAGCGCCACGATGCCGCGCACCAGCTGGTGGTCGTGCTGGGCGGCGGGATCGCTGACGAAGCTCCGATCGATCTTGAGCAGGTCGATCGGGTACAGGTGCAGGTTCGTCAGGGATGCGTAGCCCGTGCCGAAGTCGTCGATGGCGATCGAGACCCCACGATCGCGCAGCCCCTGGAGATTCGCGGCCACCGTCGACGTGTGATGCAGTAGGGCGGTCTCGGTGATCTCCACGCACAGGAGCGCGGGGTCCAGTCCGCTGGTCTCGAGCGCCTTGTCGAGGTCGTCCAGGAGCCGGGCCTCAGCCAATTGGATCGCGGAGACATTGACCCGGACCACGATGGGGCCGGCACCCCCCTCATCGGCCCAGCTGGCGGCGCGGGTGCAGGCCTGCGTCAGGACCCACGGGCCGATCTCGAGGATCAGGCCTGACTCCTCGGCCGTGCTCATGAACCGATCGGCCGACCAGAGGCTCCCGCTCGGGTGATGCCACCGCAGGAGCGCCTCCAGCCCCACCACGGCTCCGGTCGCGAGGTCGACCTCCGGCTGGAACCACAGGTCGAGCTGATCGCGTTCCAGGGCGCGCCTCAGGTCGGTCTCGATTCCCAGCCGGGTGGACGCCGCCGTGCGAAGGCGCTCGTCGAACTCGGCGAAGCGGTCACGGCCCCCGCTCTTGGCGGCGTACATCGCGGTGTCCGCCTCCCGCAGCACGTCGCCGGCCTCGCCGGAGCCGTCCCCGAAGGCCACGCCCAGGCTCGCCGTGGAGAACACCTCGCCGGACCGCAGGATGAAGGGCGCCCGGAACGCGGTCACGATGCGATCAGCCACCTGCTTCGCCTCGTCGGGGTCTCGGATGCCGGGCATGACGATGACGAACTCATCGCCCCCGAGCCGCGCGACGAGGTCACCTCCGCGCACCGTGGCCAGCAGGCGGTCGGCCGCGGCGACGAGGAGCTCGTCGCCGGCTGCGTGGCCGAAGGTGTCGTTCACGTCCTTGAAGTGATCCAGATCCATGAGCATGACGGCGACCACCGACGCCGACCTCTGCGCCCGCCGGAGGTGGCGGGTGAGCTCGTCGACCAGAGCCGCGCGATTGGCGAGATCGGTGAGCCCATCACGCGTCGCCAGTGCTCTCAGGGCCTCGCTTGCGGCCTTGCGCTCGGAGACGTCCAGCGAGATCCCGCGTAGGCCGACGACGGCGCCGCTGCTGTCGCGCACCGCCTCGCCTCGTGCGTCGACCCAGCCGAGGGAGCCGTCGGCGCGGATGACCTGGAGGTCGAGCGCATAGCCCTCGCCGGTCGACTGCGTGCGCCGGACGGCGGCCTGAAGGCGCTCCCAGCTGTCGGGAGTGAACAGGCTCTCCTGCATCCGGAAGTGGGGAGCGATCGATGGTTCCAGGCCGAACATCGCGTACAGGGCAGGGGACCACTCGACATACCCGGTGGCGAGGTCGAGCGACCAGTGGCCGACGTGGGCGATGCGCTCGGTCTCAGCGAGTTGACGGGAGCCGGCGAGGATCGCGCGCTCGTAGTTCGCCCGTTCGGTCACATCGATGAACGTCACCACGACCTCGATGAGGGTGCCCTCGGCATCGATCACCGGCGCCGCACTCACCTCGAAGCGGAGGTCCGCCCCGCTGGGTGGTCGCACGACCATGGCGAGGTCGCGGAGCGGCTCGCCCGTGGCCAGGACCTGCATGACCGGGAAGCGCTCGAGGGTCATCGGGGTCAGGTCCACCTCGAGGAACTGCCATGCGGGGTCGGTGGCCATCCGGCCTTCGAGGCCGGTGATGCCGAGGAAGTCCCGGGCCCGCGCGTTCGCCTCGAGGATGGACGTGTCCGCAGCGTGGATGACGACGCCCGCCTCCAGGGTGTCCATCACGGCATCGAAGCGGCTCTCCACCCGATCGCCCCCAACCACGCGCAATCGGTCCGACCCCCGTGCCGGACCCCACCACGGTAGCCGTCTGAGGGGCCAGAGTCATCACCTGGCGGTCCGCTGCTCGGCCCGTTCGCGTCAGGCGACTGCCGAGAGGAACTCCGTCCAGCGGGCGCGGTCGACGAACCCGTAGTGGCCGGCGCCTGCCCAGACGTGAGGGGTCGCGTCGGGCAGCTCGTCCGCCACGCGCTGCGGCATCCGTGGCGAGATGATGTCGTCCGCGTCGCCGAAGAACACGTCGACGTGCTGCCGTACGTCGGCCAGCGAGAACCCCCAGTCCCAGAGCGCCAGCGTCATCTCGTAGGTGCCCTCGCCCTCCTGTGCCACGCCCTGCGCGAAGCTCGCCTCGAACATGGCCCGCTGGGCGGGATCGTCGAGCATGGTCGCGGCATCCGAGGGATCGTCGTCGACGACGGTCTCCACGTAGGTCGGCACGTCCTTGAGAACCTTCCTCGCCTCGTCCTTGTTGGCCCACCTCAGGAGGTGGTGAAGGCGATGGATCTTCGCGATGAGCTTGAGGTCCTTCATCACCAGTTGCTTGCGCATGAAGGGGTCGTCGAAGTCGCCGACGGGGGAGGCGAGGACCCCGCGTGTCACCCGATCCGGCAGGTGCACGGCGATCGCCAGGGTGTGAGGTCCGCCGCCCGAGTGGCCGGCCACCGCGAAGCGCTCCAGGCCAAGGTGATCGGCGAGCTCCTCGATGTCGCGGCCCCAGTCGATCATCCGACGGCCCGGGCTCGGCGACGAACCGCCGACGCCGGGCTGGTCGGGCGAGATGACGCGCACGCCCAAGGATGCGGTCAGGGCGTCGTCGGGATTGCGGATGAGGCGGGAGTCGCCGAACCCGTGGGTGAAGACCACGGGGGTGCCGTCGGGGTCCCCGTACTCCTCGAAGGCGAGTGTCCGGCCGTCGCTGAGTTCCGTCGTCCGCATGGGGACCTCCAAGAGGGGCTCCCTGGCCCCACCCGCGAGGCTACTGCCCTTGCGCACACGCCGTCAGTCCCTCGGGGGAACCGTGCCCGCCAGCTCGGTCTCGCCCTGGGCGACGGCATCGAGGAGCCGCTGCCGCTCGCGAGTGCGCCAGTCCTTCGAGCCGTAGTTCGCCGAGAACTCGTCGGCGAAGGCGACGGGATCATCGCCGAGGAGATCGCGGAGGCGGGTTCCATCAACGGCGGCCTGCTCGAAGATGTCGACGAGGTCCTCCCACATCTGGACCGAGGCGTCATATCCCTGAGCCCCGGCGTGCAGGAGGTATCTCTCAAGCCCCTCGGCGGCGGTCCGATAGCCACCCGGAAGGGCGGCCACCCGTGCGCGGTACTGCTTCCAGCGACGCTTGTCGTTGCGGTCGCCGACCACGGTGTCGATCAGTCCGTTCATGTCATGCCTCCTTCGTGGAGCTGGTCAAGTCGTTCTGCGAGGAAGTTCCAGGTCTGCCAGAACTCGTCGAGTCGTCGGCGCCCTTCGGCGGCGAGGGAGTAGACCTTGCGAGGCGGCCCCTTCGCCGACGGCATCTTCTCGGCGTCCACGAGGCGCCGCTGTTCGATCCTGATCAGGAGGGCGTAGACCGTGCCCTCGGCCACCTCGCTGAATCCCATGTCCCGCAGGCGGGCAGTGATCTCGTAGCCGTGCGCCGGACCGTCCGCGAGGACCGCGAGGACCATCCCCTCCAAGGTGCCCTTGAGCAGCTCGGTCAGCTGGCTTCCCATGGCGACTCCCGGTGAACTACCTAGCATTGCTGAGTACTGGTACATAGTGACACTGACTACCGGGTGGGCGCAAGCGGGGTCGACGCGTTGGCCCTGTCTTGGTGCGGCGATGCCGCCGATACCCTTCGCCGCATGGCACTCACCATCGGCATCGTCGGCCTGCCCAACGTCGGGAAGTCGACGCTGTTCAACGCGTTGACGAAGAACGACGTGCTCGCGGCGAACTACCCCTTCGCCACCATCGAGCCGAACACCGGCGTCGTCGGCGTCCCCGACCCCCGCCTCGCGGTCCTGGCGGGCATCTTCGGGTCCGAGCGCCAGTTACCGGCGACCGTCCAGTTCGTCGACATCGCGGGCATCGTCAAGGGTGCGAGCGAGGGCGCGGGACTCGGCAACAAGTTCCTCGCCAACATCCGCGAGTCCGACGCGATCTGCCAGGTGCTGCGCGCCTTCACCGACGACGACGTCGTGCACGTCGAAGGTCGCGTGTCCCCCGCGGAGGACATGGAGACGATCAACACCGAGCTGATCCTGGCCGACATGCAGACCCTGGAGAAGGCGTTGCCGCGCCTGCAGAAGGAGGCCCGCAACGACAAGTCCCGGGCCGGAGCCCTCGCGGCGGCCGAGCAGGCGCAGCAGGTCCTGAACGAGGGCACCACCATCTTCGCGAGCGGGCTCGACCCCGAGCCGCTGAGGGAGCTGTTCCTGCTGACCGCCAAGCCGTTCCTCTACGTCATCAACGTGGACGAGGAGGAGCTCGGCGACGAGGACTTCAAGTCGCGGATGCGGGAACTCGTCGCCCCTGCGGAGGCGGTGTTCCTCGACGCCAAGCTGGAGGCCGAGCTGGTCGAGCTGCCGGAGGACGAGGCCCTCGAGCTGCTCCAGTCAGTGGGTCAAGAGGAGAGCGGCCTGCACGCGCTGGCCCGCGTCGGGTTCGCGACGCTGGGCCTGCAGACGTACCTCACGGCCGGGCCCAAGGAGGCGCGGGCATGGACCATCCCGGTCGGCGCGACCGCTCCGGAGGCTGCGGGCGTCATCCACACGGACTTCCAGAAGGGCTTCATCAAGGCGGAGATCGTCTCCTTCGACGAGCTCGTCGATGCGGGCTCGATGGCCGAGGCCAAGGCGCGAGGCAAGGTGCGGATGGAGGGCAAGGACTACGTCATGCAGGACGGCGACGTGGTCGAGTTCCGCTTCAACGTCTGATCACCCAACACGTGTGTCTTCACGTGATCGGGGTTCGGGCCGCGCACGACGCGGCGCCCAGCCAGGTGTGCGGGGTGCCGCGCCAGCACCATCCGAGACGTGGACGGCCCTCCCGCGTCACCCAGAGAGAGGGCACCCGTCGGTCGCCAGCGCTCGAAGCCAGCATCTGGTAGCAGTTGGCTGAGCGCAGAATCCCCGGGTGAGCGAGCAGAACGGCGACGCCCTCCTCGAGGGTGAGCGTGGACCGACCGGCCGCATGGATCACACGCTCAGCCTGCTCGGGAGCAACATTCAGGAGCTCGTACCCGAGGTCGACATCTTCCAGCCAGTAGTCAGCGTCGGGAAGTTCGATGGTGGGTTGGAATGCTGAGGGGTCCAGCGGGCGCATGTCCGAGTAGCCAGCAAACGATCCCTGACGCGTCTCAGGCATTGCAGATGCCGCGTTCAGGTGCCTCGCTACGGGCACGCGTTCTATCCGGTGGGGCCCCACCACGGTGTCTCCCTGATTGAAGGCGGTCCGTCAAGCGTACGCGCGCTGAAGCCTCCCGTTCTCGTTCGTCCGATGCCCACGTTGATTCGCCGCGTGACGTGGTCGAATTCCGGTTCAGCATTCAGAGCGCGTTGGGCTCTCCCTGTTCACGCATCGCTAGAGTCCTCCATGTGAGTACGCGCGCTCTCCCCTTCCTGATGTTCCAGGGTGGCGTTGCCCGAGAGGCGATCGACTTCTACGTCTCCCTGTTCGATGACGGAGAGATCGTCTCGGTTACGGAGTACGGCGCCGACGGTCCCGGTCCGGAAGGAACGGTGGTGCGCGCTCACTTTCGATTGGCGGGGCTGGATTTCTTCGCTTCAGACAGTTTCGTCACCCACGATTTCGGATTCACGCCGGCTCTCTCGATCTGGGTCGAGACCGAGTCCGAGTCCCAGCTCAATCGCCTGTTCGCGGCGCTGGCCGATGGCGGACAGGTGCTCATGCCCCTGGATGACTACGGCTTCAGCGCACGCTTCGGGTGGCTCAATGACCGGCTCGGAGTCTCCTGGCAGCTCAACTACTCGTGACCGCGCGGATCCTGCCTTGCCGTTGAGGGACGGCATCGAGCTCGGCTTCGACGTCTGACTCATATGGAATCGACGCGGGTGGCGCGTCTGATCGGCGTGGTCAGCCCACCTTCCGGTACTTGCGGTGCATGGTCTGGCGGGTCACGCCGAGCAGGGTTCCGATCTCGGCCCACGACAGCCCGAGGTGCCGCGCTCGCCGGACCGCCACCTCCTCCCGGCGAGCCAGCTCGCGCTTGGTCTCCGCGATCGCGGCCAGTTCGCCGAACACCCCGTCATCCCCGTCGGTCGCTGTGCGCATGGTGTCAGCATATGCTGACATTCGGAATCGGTCCACAGGTCAACGGCGGATCCGCTCATCGGGGTTTGCCGGACTAGGGTCGTCGTTGCTGTTCGATCGAGGTCGGTTTCAACATCTCAGGAGCAGACATGTCCGAGAAGGTGCAGGGGCCGGCGTCGTACTTCCCGAGCATTGAGAAGAAGTACGGCAAGCCCATCTCCTACTGGATGGAGCAGCTCGACGCCGTACGGGATGCGAAGCACATGGAGCAGGTGGCCTACCTCAAGGGGCTCGGCATGGGTCATGGCCACGCGAACGCCGTGGTGGCCGTCTACCGGAAGGACAACGGCCTCTAGATGATCTTCCGGGCCGCGAACGCGGGCGACATGGGCCTGATCACTCGTGCCACCCTGGAGAACCTGAACTGGCAGGGGGCGGGCTTCCACTCGGAGGACATCAGGCGCGAGCCGCAGTTCGCCCACTACCTGTCGACCTTCGTCGCTCCCGGTGACTTCGGAGTCGTGGCCGAAGAGGACGGACTGCCCGCCGGGGTCTGCTGGGCGGTCACCCTCCCGGCCTCGGATGCGGGCTATGGCTTCGTGTCGGACGACATCCCCGAGGTGAGCGTCACTGTCTTCGAGCCGTTCCGTCGGCGTGGGATCGGCCGGGAGCTGCTCGCCCACCTGATCGACGAGGCTGGTCGTCGGGGTTGCTCGGCCATCTCACTCAGCGTCGAGGACGGGAACCCGGCCCGCGAGCTCTACGAGAGCCTCGGTTTCACGGTCGTCGGACGCAGCGGCACCTCCGACACGATGCTGCTGCGTCTGGGATGAGTGCCGTCGGATTCGTCGCGGAAGTGGTTCCCTGGAGCACATTTCCCGGTTGACTGTCCCCGTGTCGATCCGCGCCGCCTTTGACAGATGGCCAACGCTGAACGAGCGGCTCATCGACTCCGTGCGCGGCCTCACCACCGACCAACTCTCGATGCCCGCAGCGCCCGGCCGATGGCCGCTGTGGGCGGTGGTTGGGCACCTGGCCTGCCAGCGTGTCTTCTGGCTGTGCGACTTCGCGGGCCAGCCTGGCGCGGCATCCACCCGCTTCACCAATGCCGGCTGGGACTGCCCGGGCGATGACGATCTGGAGAACGCGCTCAACGCGCACGAGCTGGCCGTCGCTCTCGCGTCCACGTTCGTGATCGTCGAGTCCGTGCTCGACACCTGGACCTTCGACTGGCTCGACGACGAGATCACCCGGCCGGAGTGGGGACCGGACTGGCGACATACACGGGGCTTCGTCGTCGAGCGGGTGTTCGCGCACGACGTCTGGCATGCCGCTGAGGCGAGCGAGATCCTGACGACCCTCGGGCAGGATGTCATCGATCCGTGGAGTCCTTGATGAGGCTGACCGTCGTTGGCGAGATTCGCGAGTGGCGGGGCCCCGCGCCGTACCACTTCGTGACGATCGAGGGTGACCCCGCGGATGCCATCGCGTCCGTCGCCTCGCAGGTCTCGTACGGCTGGGGCGTGATCCCGGTGCGCGTCACCGTCGGGAGCACGACGTGGAGCACCAGCTTGTTCCCGAAGGACGGCGCGTTTCTGATTCCGTTCAAGGACAGGATCCGGAAGGCGGAGAACCTCGCTCTCGGGGACATCGTCACGGCCGACGTGGAGGTGTGAGGCTCGCGCGAAGGGGACGCCCTCTGTGCCATGCTGCCGCGAACGAGGCTGAGACACGCTGGGGGTTGAGATGAGTTCGTGGTCGTCGAGCAAGGTCGTCACATCGAAGTCCTGGGCGGTGCTCAAGGAGAACGCCTATCTGCTCACCTTCCCGGTGGCCGCGATGCTCCTGGGCCTGATCCCGTTCGCGATCTTCGGGCTGCCGGCGCTGTACTTCTTCGCGGTCAACCAGAACTGGGTGGCGGCGGCCTTCGGCATCGTGGCCGTGTTCGCCAGTCAGGCGGTGGCCACGCTCATCCAGGGCGGGCTCGTGGCGTCAGTCGACACGGAGCTGAGTGGAGACGACAGCAGCTTCGGCGCTGGCATGTCCCGAGCCTTCCAGCACACCGGTGCGCTGCTGGCCTGGAGCGGCATCGTCACGGTCGTCTCGCTGCTGTTCTCCCTGCTGCGGGGCAATGGGCAGGGGAGTGTCGTCGGGGTGCTCCTGCGCAACATCGTCGCGGCGGCCGGCGAGGTGCTGTGGACGCTCATCACCTTCTTCGTCGTTCCGTTCATCGTGCTCGAGGGCACGTCTCCGATCGAGGCGATCAAGGCGTCGGCCTCCCTGGTCCGCAAGAAGTGGGGCACGCAGATCGCCGGCGGCATCCGCATCGGCGGCCTGATCATCCTCGCCATCATCCTTCCGGCGGCGATCATTCTCGGGCTGGGCATCTTCCTGGTCATCGCCGGCAGCCTGGTGTTCGGCATCCCACTGGCGATCGTGGGCGTCCTCGGTGTCCTGATCGGCATGGTGCTCTCCCAGGCGATGCGGACGGTGTTCGCGGTGGCGCTGTACCGCTACGCGAGCACCGGGGCCGTCTCGGGCGCATTCACGGAGGCGGAGCTGCAGTCCGCGGTGCAGGTGAAGGCCTGACGTTCCGTCCGGAGTCGGTAGCCTCATCGTGTGAGCGAGAACGTGCCGGCTGAGGTGCCTGACGACCCGGTCGCCCAGGCCCTCCGCATGAGGGCGTCCGACGCCGACCGCGAGAAGGTAGCCAACATCCTGCGGGACGCCTACGCGGAGGGACGGCTCACGCCCGTCGAGCACGAGGAGCGGCTCAGCGAGGCCTACCAGGCGCAGACCTACGGCGACCTCATTCCCGTGATGCGGGACCTGCCGGTGCCTCCCGGCACATTGGCAATCCCCACGGCGAACGGGGTGTCCGTCTCGCCGCCGGTCGGCCCCGATTCCTCCGGCATCGTGGTGAACCCGGCGCTGTCAGGCACGGCGGACCCGTCGATGGTCGCGATCTTCGGGGCGTTCGAACGCAAGGGAATGTGGACCGTTCCGGCGGAGTCCTCAGCCACCTGCGTTTTCGGCGGGGGAGAGATCGACTTCACGGAGGCGGTGCTGACCTCCCGGGAGGTGACGATCACCGCGGTGTGCCTCTTCGGTGGCCTGGAGATCACCGTCCCCGATGGCATGCAGGTGCGCAATGAGGCCGTGGGCATCTTCGGCGGGGTGAACGTGCCCGACGGCGCGCCCCCGGCCGATGCCCCGGTGCTCATCGTCAAGGGCGCGGCCATCTTCGGCGGCATCGAGATCAAGCGCCCCAAGAACCGGAAGAGGTGGGGCATCAGCAAGAGCTGACGCCAATCCCACCCTCAGCGTCACAAGACGGGTCGTGATGTGACGCTGCACGTGGGATTTCGGGTCAGCTTGCTGGGGGGAGGAGGCCCTCCTCGCGGAGTTCTAGGGCCGCCAGGGCGTCGATGACCGCACGATCCTGACGCCGCCAGGCTCCGGCCGGATCGTCGCTGATGCGCGCGAGGACATGCAGCGGCTGGCGCGCCATGGCTCGCAGGGCGAAGAGGTCGAGATCCTCGCTTGCGTCCACGAAGCGACGAGCCGCCGATGCGCGGCGGATGAACATGATGCGGATCGGCACCCAGAAGACGGCGAACGACATGATGCCCAGCACCGCCAGGCTCACGGCGAGGAAGCGGGCGAGCAGCGAGACGGCATCCGCCGTCGCCTGGCCGGCGTCCGCAATGGACAGGGCGGCCGAGCTCATGCCGTCGAAGGGCGTGCTCAGGGTTTCGCCCACCAGGGGGACCTGGCCGATCGAGTCCCCGGCGTCGGAGATGTTGCCGGCGAGATCGGTCGCGCTCTGGGCGATCGCCAGCCCGGGAGTCGCCAGGTTCATCACGAGGTCGTACAGGCGGAAGGCCGCCCAGACCCACAGCGCCGACCAGGCGACCAGCCAGATGTCGCCCAGCATCTGTCGAGCCCGGCGCGCCGGGATGTCCGCATAGAAGACCATGGCCGACCTTTCACGATTTCAGTGCGCACGGCCCCGACCTCTAGGGTTCGGGCGTGACCCGCCGAGAAGACCTCCGCAATATCGCCATCATCGCCCATGTCGACCATGGGAAGACGACCCTCGTCGACGCCATGCTGTGGCAGTCAGGGGCCTTCCGGGCCAACCAGGACGTCGCCGACCGCGTCATGGACTCGATGGACCTCGAGCGTGAGAAGGGCATCACGATCCTCGCGAAGAACACCTCGGTGCGCTACGCAGGTCCCTCGGCCCCCGAGGGCGTGACCTTCAACATCATCGATACCCCGGGGCACGCCGACTTCGGCGGCGAGGTCGAGCGCGGCCTGGAGATGGTCGACGGCGTCGTCCTCCTGGTGGACGCGTCCGAGGGTCCGCTGCCGCAGACCCGATTCGTGCTGCGCAAGGCCCTGCAGAAGCGCCTGCCGGTCGTCCTCGTCATCAACAAGGTGGATCGGTCCGACGCGCGCATCGGGGCCGTCGTCGACGAGGCCTATGAGCTGTTCCTCGACCTCGACGCCAGCGAGGACCAGATCGACTTCCCGATCGTCTACACCAGCGCCAAGGCGGGCCGCGCCTCGCTGGAGCGTCCCGAGGACGGCGGTATGCCGGCCGAGGAGGACCTCGAGCCGCTGTTCGCCACGCTCCTGGAGACCATCCCCGCCCCGCAGTACGACCCTGACGCCCCCCTGCAGGCGCATGTGACCAACCTGGACGCCTCGCCCTACCTGGGCCGGCTGGCCCTGTGCCGTGTCCACCAGGGGCGGATCCGCAAGGGCCAGCAGGTGGCCTGGATGAAGGCCGACGGCAGCGTCGAGCGGGCCAAGGTGGTCGAGCTGCTCATGACGGAGGCACTCGAGCGCGTTCCCGTGCAGGAGGCCGGCCCCGGGGACATCATCGCGGTGGCGGGAATCCCCGAGATCACGATCGGCGAGACGCTGGCCGACGCCGAGAACCCCAAGGCTCTCCCGGTCATCACCGTCGACGAGCCATCGATCTCGATGACGATCGGTATCAACACCTCTCCCCTCGCGGGGCGCAGCGGTGGGACGAAGCTGACCGCCAGCATGGTCAAGGCCCGCCTCGAGCAGGAGCTCATCGGCAACGTCTCCATCCGTATGGTGCCCACCGACCGCCCCGACACGTGGGAGGTCCAGGGCCGAGGCGAGCTCCAGCTGGCGATCCTGGTCGAGATGATGCGCCGGGAGGGCTTCGAGCTCACCGTCGGCAAGCCCCAGGTCGTGACCCGCGAGATCGACGGCAAGGTGCACGAGCCCGTGGAGCGGCTCAGTGTCGACATCCCCGAGGACTACCTCGGTGTGGTGACGCAGCTCATGGCCCTGCGCAAGGGCCGCATGGAGCAGATGATCAACCACGGCACGGGGTGGGTGCGCATCGAGTACCTCGTCCCGGCGCGTGGCCTGATCGGCTTCCGCACGGAGTTCCTCACCGAGACCCGCGGTACCGGACTCCTGCACCATGTCTTCGACCGCTACGAGCCGTGGCACGGTGACCTGCGTACCCGTCCGACCGGCTCCCTGGTGGCCGATCGCACCGGCCAGACCACGGGTTTCGCGCTGGCGAACCTGCAGGAGCGGGGCACGATGTTCGTGGGTCCGGGTACCGAGGTCTACGAAGGCATGATCGTCGGCGAGAACTCGCGGTCGGACGACATGGACGTCAACCCGACCAAGGAGAAGAAACTCACCAACATGCGCTCCTCGACGGGCGACGTGCTGGTGCCGCTGATCCCCCACAAGCAGCTCTCCCTCGAGCAGGCGCTGGAGTTCTGCCGAGAGGATGAGTGCGTCGAGGTGGCGCCCGCCGCGGTCCGGATCCGTAAGGTCATCCTGGGCGCCTCCGATCGCGTCAAGGCGGCCCGCCGCAAGTCCTAGGACGTCCATGATCACGATGTGGTGACATTTCTGGGATGACGACGAATCCCGTTGTTACTCGCCAGTCACCATGACGTAATCTCAGGCAGCCAGCCTGTGCAGGGCATGGCTTCCGTTGCCTGTGCGGTGCTGCCGTGCAGCACGTCCTGCCGAGAAGGAGCAGCGCCTTGACGATGACCACGGATGTGGTGACGGCCGCCGAGCCGGCTGCTGCCCCTCAGGTCGCCGGGCTCTCCCTTCGCCAACTCGCCTGGCGTCGGCTCAAGCGCGACAAGGCGGCCATGTTCGCCATGTGGCTGCTGATCTTCATCTTCGGCACGGCCATCCTCGCCCCGCTGATCACCAACCTGCTGGGCGTCAACCCGTATGACTTCGACCTGACCGTCCTCGATCCATCCCAGGGCAGCCTGCCGGCGGGCGCATGGGGTGGCATCTCCCTGGAGCACCCCCTGGGCGTGGAGCCGCTCACGGGCCGCGACCTCCTCGCGCGGCTGCTCTTCGGCGCACGCGTGTCCCTCCTGATCGCCATCTCGGCCGTGGCCATCATCGCCATCGTCGGCACCACCATCGGCATCGTAGCCGGCTACAAGGGCGGCTGGATCGACACGCTCATCGGCCGCCTGACCGACCTGATCCTCGCCTTCCCCCTCATCCTCATGCTCATCGCGCTCAGCCCGGTTCTCACCCAGCGGCTTCAGGCCATGGGCATGTCCCCGGAGGACTCGCGCGTCGTCTACCTCATCATCGTGTTCGCCTTCTTCGGCTGGCCATACCTTGCCCGCCTGATCCGCGGGCAGGTACTGAGTCTGCGCGAGCGGGAGTTCGTCGAGGCTGCGGTGGCTTCGGGCGCGCCTACCCGACGCATCCTGTTCCGTGAGGTGCTCCCCAACCTGTGGGCGCCGATCATCGTCTACGTCACGATCTCGATCCCGACGATCATCGCCAGCGAGGCGGCACTGTCCTACCTCGGCGTCGGCATCATCGAGCCGACCCCGTCGTGGGGCAAGATGCTGGCCGACTCGGTCCGCTACTTCGCGGTCGTGCCCACCTACCTGTTCATCCCGGGCACGGCGCTGTTCATCGTCGTGTACGCCTTCAACATCTTCGGTGACGCTGTACGCGACGCCCTCGACCCCAGGACCGGACGCAATGCCCGCTGACAACTCGCGGCTTCGTCCCGCACAGGCCTCCGCCCCAGAAGGGCGGATTCCCGGTCTAGCTGACCGGGCAAAGGTCGCGCACACGTGCGACCGCGACAAGGAGGAAACACATGGGTAAGGCCATCAACAACGGCCTGCGCCTTGCTGCAGTCGCCTCTGCCGGCGCGCTGCTTCTCGCCGCCTGTGGTGGCGGAAGCAGCGAGAGCAGCAGCGCGGCAGGCAGCGCGGGCGCCAGCGCCGGCGCTGGCGACAGCGGCGCAGCGGCGGCTGACGGCGGGCAGAAGGGCGGCACCATCACGATGCTGACCAATGCCGAGCAGTGGCAGCACGTCGATCCGCAGCGCATGTACACCGGCGCGGACATCGCGTTCTTCACCGGCTACACCACGCGGACGCTGACGCAGTACAAGTACGCGGCCGGCGCCGACGGCACCCAGCTCGTCGCCGATCTCGCGACGGACACGGGCACGGCGAACTCGGACGCCACGCAGTGGTCGTTCACGATCCGCGATGGCGCGTCCTTCGAGGATGGCACCCCGGTCACGTGTGCGGACGTCAAGTACGGCGTGTCCCGTACCTTCGCCCAGGACGTCATCACGGACGGTCCGACCTACGCGATCTCGTACCTCGACATCCCCAAGGGCGACGACGGCTCCTCGACCTACAAGGGCCCGTACAGCACGGACGCTGCCAACGACGTCGCGTCGTTCGACAAGGCGGTGACTTGCTCGAGCGATGGCAAGACCATCACCTTCAACCTCAACCGCTCGGTTGCCGACTTCAACTACACGGTGACCCTGCCGGCCTTCTCGCCAGTTCCGCAGGCGAAGGACACGGGTGAGACCTACGACGACGCCGTTGTCTCGACCGGCCCGTACAAGATCTCCGAGTACACCAAGGGCCAGAAGATGACCCTGGTGCGCAACGAGAACTGGGACCCGGCATCGGATGACTACCACCCGGCCTACCCGGACGAGATCGACGTCCTCTTCGCGCAGGACCCCGCCGCCATCGACCAGCGGCTCATCGCCGATGCGCCCGAGGACCAGGCGACCATCGCCTACGGCAACCTGCAGCCGGAGAACCTGGCCACCGTCTTCACGGCTGGTGATCCGCGATTCGAGGGTCGTACCTACAACGACTACGATCCGTATGTCCGCTACACGGCCATCAACACGCAACTGGTGCCGAACTTGAAGCAGCGCCAGGCCATCGTCGCGTGCATGAACAACGCCGAGTACATCGCTGCCCGCGGTGGTGATTTCGCCGGCGATCGCGCTGACGGTGTCGTGAAGCCGACCCTGCCGCTCGACTACGCCCCGACGGGCCTGTGGGATGGCATGTACGGCGACACCATCCCGGTCGAGGGCAATGTCGAACTCGGCAAGAAGCTCATTGCCGAGTCGGGTGAGCCGATGAAGCCGCTGACGTACCAGTTCCCGACGAACCCGGTCGACGAGAAGATCGCCGCCTCGATGAAGTCGGCTCTGGCCCGTTGTGACATCACGGTCAACCTCGAGCCGATCGAGCCTGGTCAGTACTACGGCATCGTCTTCGACCCGAAGCAGGCCAAGGAGCTCATGCGCTCGGGTTGGGCCCCGGACTGGCTGAACGCGTCCACCATCCTGCCGGAGCTCTTCGGCGCGACCGGTGGGTTCAACCTGAGCCAGGTCCAGGACGACCAGTTCAATGCTCAGGTCCAGGACGCGCTCAACACCCTGGATCGCACGGAGCAGGGCAAGAAGTGGCAGGAGCTCAACAAGTACGCCGCGGAGCAGGCGTGGGTCATCCCGCACCTGTTCGGCAAGGCTCAGGCGCTGTGGGGCTCGAAGATCGGTAACGGGTACCTCTGGTTCCCGTACGGATCTCTGGCCTTCGGTGACCTGTACGTGATGCAGTAAGGCTCGTCTGATGTGGTGGTGACCCCGGATTCCGGGGTCACCACCACTCGCCTCGTCGAGAATTGCTCGGCCTCCCCACTTCAGTGAACTGAGAGACATCGTGACTGCGTACGTGATCAGACGGATCCTGATCGGACTGATGATCCTGGTCCTGCTGAGCATGGCCGTGTTCCTCCTGTTTGACCTGCTGCCGGCCGATCCCGCGGCACTGACCTGCGGGAAGAACTGCACGCCGGAGATCATCGAGATCAACCGCGTGCGACTGGGCCTGGACCTGCCGCTGTGGCAGCAGTACATCGAATTCGTCAAGGGCCTCTTCGCCGGACGGACCTACGGGAGCGGCACGGCGGCCTTCACCTGCGCGGCCCCCTGCCTGGGCTACTCGTTCCGGAAGGGCGAGGAGGTCACCCCCCTGATCCTTGAGGCCCTGCCCGTGACCATCTACCTCGCGGTCGGCGCCTTCGTGGTGTGGATCACGGCGGGCGTGCTGCTCGGCATCTTCGCGGCCCTGCGGCGCGGACGCTGGCAGGAGAAGGTGACCCTGGGCGGTGCCCTCGTCGGCTACTCGTTCCCCTCGTTTTTCATCGGCCTGCTGCTCCTCTTCTTCGTCGTCATCCGCTGGCGGCTGCTGCCCTATCCCAGCTACGTCCCGCCGACCGAGGACCCGGTGCGCTTCCTTCAGACGATGATCCTTCCCTGGATCACCCTCGCTCTCGTGTTCGCGGCGTTCTACATCCGGCTGACGCGCAACCAGATGCTGGAGACCCTCAGCGAGGACTACATCCGGACGGCACGGTCGAAGGGCCTGCCGGAACGCACGGTCATCGGCAAGCACGGACTACGCGCCGGGCTCACCCCCATCGTCACGGCCGCGGGCCTCGACCTCGCCGGCCTGCTGGGCGGCGCCATCATCGTCGAGAGCGTGTTCAGCCTTCCCGGGCTGGGACGCCTGGCGATCACCTCGGTCCTTGACTCGGACCTGTCGATCATCGTGGCGACGGTGCTCGTCGCCGGATCGTTCATCGTGATCGCGAACATCGTCGTCGACCTGCTCTATGCGGTCATCGATCCGCGAGTGAGGCTGACATGAGCGAGGCATACGTCCGGGTCGAAGACCTCAAGGTCAGCTTCCCGACCGAGGATGGTCTGGTCCGCGCTGTGGATGGCGTGTCGTTCACGGTCGACCGTGGCCAGACGCTCGCCATTGTCGGCGAGTCCGGCTCGGGCAAGAGCGTGACGTCGCAGGCGCTCATGGGGCTGGTGAACAAGCGGAACGCCCGCGTCGAGGGCCGGGCATACGTGGGCGACAACGAGCTCATCGACGCGAGCGACGACGAGCTGCGCAAGCTGCGCGGCTCCGTGATGAGCATGATCTTCCAGGACCCGTTCGCCTCGCTGCACCCCTTCTACCGGATCGGCGTGCAGCTCGTGGAGGCCGTGCGCGTGCACCGGAACGTGTCGAAGGCGGAGGCGCGGGCGCAGGCGGTCGACATGCTCCGCCGCGTGGGCATCCCCAACCCGGACCAGCGCATCGACGACTACCCGCATCAGCTGTCTGGCGGCATGCGCCAGCGCGTGATGATCGCCATGGCCCTGATCAACGGCCCGTCCCTGCTGATCGCGGACGAGCCGACCACGGCGCTCGACGTGACGGTTCAGGCGCAGATCATGGAGTTGCTCGCGGAGCTGCAGGAGCAGTACAACACCGCCATCATCCTCATCACTCACGATCTCGGCGTGGTGGCGGACGTGGCCGACGAGGTGGCCGTGATGTACGGCGGGCGCCTCGTCGAGCGCGGATCCCTCCAGGACATCTTCCACAAGCCACAGATGCCCTACACGGTCGGCCTGCTGTCGTCCGTCCCGCGACTGGACTCGGTCAGCGAGCGGCTGACCCCGATCCCCGGCCAGCCGCCATCGCTCATCAACCTGCCCCCCGGCTGCGTCTTCGCGCCGCGGTGCCGGGCCAAGGGCCAGTTCGGCATCGAGCAGCGGTGCGGGGACGAGCGCCCCGACCTGCTGACCATTTCGCCCACGCACGCGGTCCGGTGCTTCCTCGAGCCGGATCAGCGGCGTCAGTTCGCGGACGAGTCGCTCGCGGCGGCGGCCGGTGTCCCTGGAGGTGCGGCATGACCGCCCAGCCCGGCTCGGACTTCATCCTGAGCGCGAGCGACCTCGTCAAGCACTTCCCGATCACCAAGGGCGCCATCCGGAAGCGCCAGGTCGGCACGGTCAACGCGGTCAACGGCATCTCCATCGGTGTCGCTCCCGGAGAGACCCTCGGTCTTGTCGGCGAGTCCGGCTGCGGCAAGTCGACGGCCGGGCGCACCCTCCTGAAGCTCCTCGAGCCGACGGCCGGGAAGGTGACGTTCGACGGTCGCGACATCACGGGGCTGAGCCGTCGCGAGATGGTTCCGCTGCGCCGCGAGCTCCAGATGATCTTCCAGGATCCGTTCTCGTCCTTGAACCCCCGCCACACCGTCGGCTCGATCATCTCGGCGCCGTACCAGGTCCAGGGCATCAAGCCGCCCGGCGGCGTCAAGAAGGCCGTTCAGGAGACGATGGAGCGTGTCGGCCTGAACCCGGAGCACTTCAACCGCTACCCGAACGAGTTCTCCGGGGGCCAGCGCCAGCGCATCGGCATCGCCCGTGCCGTGACGCTGCGTCCGAAGGTCGTCGTCTGTGATGAGCCTGTCTCCGCCCTGGACGTCTCGATCCAGGCCCAGGTCATCAACCTGCTCCAGGACCTGCAGGACGAGTTCGGCATCGCCTACATCTTCGTGGCGCACGACCTGTCCGTCGTCCGCCAGATGTCCGATCGCGTCGCGGTCATGTACCTCGGCAGCATCATGGAGATCGCCGATCGCGACACGCTCTACGCGCAGCCGCTGCATCCGTACACCCACGCACTCATGTCGGCGGTTCCGGTACCCGATCCCGAGGTGGAGGCCGCGCGCGAGCGGATCGTGCTGCAGGGCGACCTGCCGAGCCCGATCAACCTGCCGACGGGCTGCGTGTTCAGCACCCGATGCTTCAAGGCGCAGGATCGGTGCCGGGTCGAGACGCCGCCGCTCGCGGAGTACGCACCCGGCCACAGCGTGGCGTGCTTCTACCCGATCACGGAGAGCCTCGGTCCGCAGCTGATCCTCGGGCCCGACGGCGGTTTCACCGAGCAGCGGACCCCCGATGCCCTGCCGCCCAGCGAGGTCATCGCGGACATGGAGTCGGCGGGCTCGTCGCGGCCGATGGGCGCCGACTACGCCGGAGACAAGGACTACAGCGAAGAGGACTGGTAGCCCCTTCCCCCCTCCTTCTTCGCCGAGTGGCGGGTTGTGCGGGTGCTCGCCGCGGCGAGCACCCGCACAACCCGCCACTCGGCTTCAGGGGGTGAGGTGCTCGGCGAGGAAGCCCACCTCGAGCCGCAGCAGGTTCTCGGCGACGACCTCCTGAGGGGTCATGTGGGTCACGCCGCTGAGCGGCAGCACAGAGTGCGGGCGCCCGGCGGCGAGCAGCGCACTGGACAGCCGCAGGGAGTTGGCGACGAGCACGTTGTCATCGGCCAGCCCGTGGATGATGAGTAGGGGACGGGTCAGGGCGGCCGCGCGTTCGAGCAGGGAGGCGGCCCGGTAGGCCTCCGGGTCCTCGTCGGGAAGCCCGAGGTAGCGCTCCGTGTAGGCGGTGTCGTACAGCGCCCAGTCCGTCACCGGCGCGCCCGCGACGGCCACGCGGAACACGTCGGGACGATCGAGCACGGCCAGGGCGGCGAGGTATCCGCCGAACGACCAGCCCGTGATGCCGACGCGGTCGAGGTCGAAGTCCGGGTACAGGTCGGCGAGCGCGTGCAGCGCGTCCACCTGGTCGGCCAGCACCCGTCCCGCAAGGTCGTCGCTGATCTCGAACTCGAAGCCCGGTCCTCGCCCCGGCGTGCCGGCGCCGTCGACGACGATGACGGCGAAGCCCTGGTCCGCGAGCCACTGGTCAGAGGCGAACGGTCCAGCGGCGTGCACCACCCGGGCGTGGTGCGGTCCGCCATACGGAGCCATGACGACCGGCAGCCGCCCGGTGCCCGGCTCGTGACCGGTCGGCAGAAGAACCGCGCAACTGAGATCCCGCCCCGTCACCCGGTGGAAGGCCACCCGAGGGGTGACGTGCGGGGACTCGGCGAGGGACAGCACGTCCGCCGGCCCTGACCGCAGGACGGCCTGGTAGCGCGAGCCCGGTCGATCGGGGCTGGTCGACGCGATCACCATCCCGCCGGCACCAGCCGCCGCAGAGTGCACGCCGGGGGAGTCGGCCACCGCGGTCAGCCCGCCGTCGGGACCGAGCCGGAACACGCCCTGGTCGCGCGGGTCGGCCTGCGCCGTGACGACGATGCCGTCGGACCCGCCGTGCACGACGCCGGTCACGTTCAGGTGGTCGGGAGAGATCGGGACGCCGTCCGCGACCAGCCGGACGACGTTCGCGTCCATGTCGGCGACGATCTCGAGCAGGCGCCCCGCGCCGTCCCGCGACGGGACACCCGGATACATCGTGAGCCAGGGGCGGGTGGTCCGGTCCGCGATCGGCCCGGTCTCGCCCCCCGACGAGAGCTCGAGGATGGCCATGCGGGCCTGATCGCGGCTGAGGACGCCGATGACGGCGCCGCCCCGCTCGTCGGGGTGGACGGTCGCGAGGTAGGGGAAGGCGTCGCGGTCCCACGGGACCTCCTCCCGGGTCCCGTCGAGGGCCACCCGGAACAGCCGCGCCTCGGGGTTCGTCGTGCCGGCGGCCGGGTAGCGGTGGGGGACCGGAGCCCGGTCGGGTCGGGCGGGGTCGGCGATCCAGCGCACGGCCACGCCCGACTCGTCCACGCGCTCCGCCAGCACGGATCGGCTGTCGGACAGCCACCACAGCCCGCGCACCCGATCCAGCTCCTCGGCCGCGACGAAGTCCGCGAGTCCCCAGGTGACGTCCTCCTCCGACTCGGCGAGCAGGGTGGCTGGGCTCGAGCCGTCGCGCCGCACCGAGTAGAGCGAGCCGTTCGCGACGAAGGCGACGTGCTCCGCGTCCGGGGACATGCGGGGATCGACCACGCCGGACGGGGCGGGCAGGGGCCGCGCACGTGCCTCGGGCTCGTCGAGTGGAACGGCGTAGAGAACCCCGTCCAGGCTGAAGGCGGCGACCCGGACATCCTTGTCCGTGGTGAATGCGGTGATGCCGGCCGTGGTCTCCCTCATACGCTCACGGCGCGCCCGCTCCGCGTCCGGCACCTCGGCGTCGGGGCGAAGCAGCTCGGCGGCATCCACGACGAGTCGTTCGGTCAGGTCCCCCGCAGTGTCCGCCTCAAGGACCTAGAGGTTGCCGATCGGGTCCCGCCCGCCGTGCGACCGGATGAAGGCGACCCGTTGCCCGTCGGGCGCGATGGCGAAGCCGCGCGGGGTGCCAAGCCGGAAGCGCCGCGTGGCCGCCTCCTGACGGGGGTAGGACTCCGGGGCAGCAGCGTCGGTCATCCGGGCATCGTAGGCGGCTCGACCGGAGCCATGGTGACGCGGTTGCGTCCCTCCGCCTTGGCGGCGTAGAGGGCGTCATCCGCCGCCGAGAGGGCGTCGTCGAACCGGGTGTGGGCGGGCCAGTCGGCGATGCCCACGGAGACGGAGCCGTGCACCTGCGTGCCATCCAGGGAGATGGGCGTGTCGGCGATCGACTGCTGCACGCGGCTCAGGGACGCGGCTGCTTCGCCTGCGGGTCGATCCTGGATGACGATGAACTCATCACCGCCCCACCGGGCGACCAGGTCGGATGACGGGAGCGCGTGCTGGATGCGACCGGCGATCGCCTTCAGGTATGCGTCACCGGCCAGGTGTCCCAGTCCGTCGTTGATGTCCTTCAGGTGGTCGCAGTCGAGCAGCGCCACGGAACGGTGCCGGGCGGACAGCTGCCCGCCCAGGGCGTGGTCGAGGCCGAATCGGTTGAGAACGCCGGTGAGCTCATCCGACTGCGCCTGCACCTCGAGCTCGTGTGCCCGCGCCGCCTCGTGCTGGGCCACGGTGAGCGCGCGCTCCCGGCGCACCCGCAGTGCCGCCGCACCGACCGCGGCAACGCCGGCGATGGCGATGATGATCAGGCGGACGGTCTGGGCGGTGACGTTGCCATCGGACGCGGCCAGGCCGAACGCCCAGCCTGACAGCCAGGTGATGACGGCCACCACGGCCGTCATCACCGGCGTGGCGAACACGGCGGCGAGCACCGGCACGACCGCGAGGACCCCCACGTAGGCGGTCTTCGGACCCTCGAGGGCATCCGCGATGAGGATGAAGGCGATGAGCGCGACGGGCACGACGAAACCGAGCCCCCACGTGGACCACCAGCCAGCACGTGCCATGACGCCCCCTCGCGACCGCGCCGGCCCCCCGAACCATCGGTCGAGGATCAGGCTAGACCGATGCGCGTCGGGTGGCGACTCGTCCGCGACGCTAACCTTCGGGGATGGATCGCCGACTGCTGCTCGTGCACGCCCATCCCGACGATGAATGCATCGCCACCGGCGGGACGATGGCCTCGTACGCAGCGGACGGGGTCCGCGTCACGCTCGTCACCTGCACGCTCGGGGAGGAGGGCGAGATCCTGCTGCCAGAGCTCTCCCACCTGGCCAGCGATCAGGAGGACGCCTTGGGCGAGCATCGTCGAGGTGAGCTCGCCGCAGCGATGGCCGAGCTGGGCGTGACGGACTTCCGACTGCTCGGCGGCCCCGGGCGGTACCGCGACTCGGGGATGATGGGCACGCCCAGCAATGACCGGCCCGACTGCTTCTGGCGTGCCGACCTTCTGGACGCCGCCACCGAGCTCGTGCCAGTCATCCGGGAGGTCCGGCCGCAGGTGGTCGTCACCTACGACGACTTCGGCGGGTACGGGCATCCGGACCACATCCAGGCACACCGGGTGGCCCACTATGCCGTGACCCTGGCAGCCAGCCCGACCTTCCGTCGTGACCTCGGTCCGGCGTGGCAGGTGGCCAAGGTCTACTGGACTGCCTTCCCGCGGTCGATCATCCGCTCCGGGATCGAGGCCCTGAAGGCGCGCGGTGTCGAGAACGACTTCACGGCGATGGATCCCGACAACATCCCGTTCGCCTGCGACGACGACCTCGTGACCACGGCGATCGACACCGAGCGCCACCTGCCGAACAAGATGGCGGCATTGAAGGCGCACGGTACGCAGGTCACGGTCGATGGAGGCTTCTTCGCGCTGGCCGACAGCGTGGGAACGCAGGCGTTCGGCACCGAGTACTACCGGCTGGCCGTCGGCACGCCGGCACCCGCGGAAGGTGCGCGCTTCGAGACGGACCTGTTCGCCGGGATCGAGGAGTGACCACGCCCCGGTGGCGAAAGTGGCTCGGTGCCCTCGCGCTGTTCGGGGTGGGGATCCTCATCGGTGCCGCGGGCGCGTTCCTGCAGGCGGAGCGCTTCGTGGTGGGCACGCCCTGGGGGCGGGAGGCCGTTCCGTGGGGCCTGGTCTTCGTGTGGGTCGTCCTCGTCGTCGCGGTGCGTGGCGGGGCCTGGGCCCTGTGGAGTCGCTGGGGTGCGTGGGCGGTCGCCGCGGGCTGGCTCGCCAGCACGGTCGTGCTGGCCGCGGAGAGCCCCTCGGGTGACCTCGCGCTCTCCGGGGGTGGCCGGCAGATGACCTACCTGCTCGGCGGCGTCATCCTGGCGTCCGCCGCGGCGACGTTTCCGGTGCCGCGCCGGGAAATCCCGGCGGAAGCGGACATTTCCGACCACAATGAGGGGAACCCTGAGAACGCGGGAAGCGTCTGACGTGCGTCCTGCGTGGGATCCGGGGGTCGGTCGGGGGAACCGGTCGGCTGATCGTGCGCATGAAGGGAGCCACCGACGATGACTCCCGCCCGCCGGCGGGTGCTGATCAGCGCCGCAATCGCCGTGGTGGTGCTCGTGGGCGCCTATCTCCTCCTCGCCTTCCGGTCAGGCTCCGCCGCGAAGGCCGGTACGACGGTCGCCGGCGTGGACATCGGCGGGATGACGCCGGCCGAGGCGGCTGCCGCGCTGCACACGGCCCTGGACCCGGTCGTCGAGCAGAAGCTCAAGGTGCAGGTGCTGGAGACCTCGGTGAAGGTCGATCCCACGGAGGCCGGGCTCTCCTTGGATGCCGAGGCGTCGGTCGCCCCGGCCTTCGGGCACAGCTGGAATCCGCTCGACCTGGTCGGCTCCCTGATGGGGGGCCAGGAGCTGCCCCCCGTGGTCGATGCCGACCCGGTACTCCTCGGCCAGGAGCTCGACATGCTGTCCTCGGTCATCGACAACCCTCCGGTGGAGCCGACGATCCGGGTGAAGAAGGGCACGGCCACCGTGACGGAGGGCAAGCCCGGCCGTGCTCTCGATCGTGGCGCGCTCAAGGCCGCACTGATCGCCGCGCTCGTCGAGCCTCGACAGGTCATCCAGGCGGAGGTCATCTCGGCCGAGCCGACGGTGACGCGGGATGCCGCCGAATCCGCCCTCTCGCTGGCCGACACGGCGATGTCGGCCCCGGTGGAGGTCACCGCGGGCACGGTCACGGCGACGATTCCCGGTCGCGCCGTGGGCCGGGCCCTGCGCTTCACCGCGGTCGATGGCACCCTCGAGCCCAGTCTCGAGGGGGCGAAGCTGCACAGGGCCATCGCCAAGGAGCTCGCTCCGATCGAGACGCCGGGACGGGATGCCACCTTCAAGATCCGCAAGGGGGTGCCCAAGGTGGTCAAGTCCAAGGTGGGCACCGGCGTCTCCGACGAGGATCTCGCGGCGGCGGTGCTCCCGGTCATCGACAAGCCGGCCGGCCAGCGGGACGTCACCGTCGCGGTGACCACGCGCCAGCCCGCCTTCACCACGGAGCAGGCGCAGTCACTGGGCATCAAGGATCGACTGTCGACGTTCACCCAGAACTACCCCTACGCCGCCTACCGCTCCCAGAACATCGGGCAGGCGGCGAAGCGGATCAACGGGACCCTGCTCATGCCGGGGGACACTTTCTCGCTGAACGACACCATCAAGGAGCGCACGGAGGCCAACGGGTACACGGTGGGCTACGTCGTGGGTCCGGGTGGGATCTTCGCCGAGGACCTGGGCGGCGGCGTCTCCACGTCCGCCACGGCCACGTGGACGGCAGCCTTCTACGCCGGTCTGGAGCGGGTGCAGACGGTGGCGCACTCGATCTACATCTCGCGATACAAGCCCGGCCTCGAGGCGACGGTCGCCTGGGGGATCTTCGACCTGAAGTTCCGCAATGACACGGGCAACGCCGTCTTCATCACGGCGGGCACGACCCCCACCTCCATCACCGTGTCCATGTGGGGCACCAAGGCCTACGACAAGATCGAGGCGGAGTACGGCCCGCGCGAGAACGTCGTCAAGTACAAGAAGGTCTACGACACCTCGAAGCAGTGCCACGGCCAGGGCGGGGTGGACGGCTTCACGATCACGGTCGACAGGGTCTTCTACAAGGACGGCAAGGAGGTCAAGCGCGAGCCCATCACCACGCGCTACAAGCCGGCGCCCGAGGTGATCTGCGGCGAGAAGCCGAACAAGAAGAAGGACAAGAAGAACGCCGATGCGAACGGCGATCCTGCTTCGGACGCGTCCAACGATCCGAGCGCCTTCCCGTCGGCGTCACCGACCGACTCCCCGACGACCAAGCCGGGTGGCAAGAAGGGCAGCAGCCCCTCGCCGACCCCGTCGCCGCCGACGGACTCCGGCGGCGGTGACGTCTTCTCCAACGGAACCGGCGACGGCGCGGGCGGCGGGACTCCTCGGAGGGGGCGTGTGTATGTTGTGCCCGTCGGATACCCCAGCGAGGGACGGATCAACCGGAGGCTCAGGTGACCTACGTCATCACATTCCCGTGCGTGGACGTCAAGGACAGGGCGTGCATCGAGGAATGTCCCGTCGACTGCATCTACGAGGGCGACCGGATGCTGTACATCCAGCCGGACGAGTGCGTGGACTGCGGTGCGTGTGAGCCGGTGTGCCCCGTGGAGGCGATCTTCTACGAGGACGACGTCCCGGAGGAGTGGAAGGACTACACGGCGGCCAATGCCGAGTTCTTCGTCGATCTCGGCTCGCCGGGCGGCGCCGCCAAGCTCGGTGCCCAGGACTTCGACGCCCCGCTGCTCGCGAGCGTGCCGCCCCAGGAGCACAACGACTAGTCCCTGGGCTGCTTGTCCATGAACGACGCCCCGACTCCGGCGGCGACCACCCGGCGGTTGGCGAGCGGTCTTCCCGACTTCCCCTGGGATGTCCTCGCGCCCTACGGCGATCGAGCCCGGACCCACGCGGACGGCATTGTCGACCTGTCCGTCGGCACGCCCGTCGACCCGACGCCCGAGTCCGCCCAGCGCGCTCTTGCCGAGGCCGCCAATGCCCCCGGGTACCCGACAGCGGCCGGCCGGCCGGAGCTGCGGGAGGCGTGCGCGCGCTGGCTGCGGCGATCGCTTGGCGTCGATGTGGCCCCGACCGCCATCGTGCCCTCGATCGGGTCGAAGGAGATGGTCGCGGCCTTGCCGCGACTGCTCGGCTTGGCTCCCGGCGGCATCGTCGTCATCCCGCGCATCGCCTACCCGACCTACGCGGTGGGAGCCGTGCTGGCGGGCTGCTCGTTCGTCGCCACCGACGAGCCCGAGAGCGTGCCGGATGCCGCGATGGTCTGGCTCAACTCACCCGGCAACCCGACGGGCGCGGTGACGGAGCCGGGACGGATGGCCGAGATCGTGGCGTGGGCCCGCGCGCGGGGGGTCCCCGTGGCCAGTGACGAGTGCTACGTCGAGCTCGGCTGGGAGGCGGAGCCGGTCTCCCTGCTCCACCCGTCGGTCGCGGGCGACAGCCACGAGGGACTCCTCGTCCTGCACTCCCTGTCGAAGCGGTCCAATTTCGCCGGGTATCGATTCGGGTTCGCCGCCGGTGATCCCGATCTCATGCGCGACGTGCTGGCCGTGCGCAAGCACGCAGGGATGATGGTGCCGCTGCCCGTCCAGGCGGCGGCGATCGCGGCACTTGACGATGACGATCATGCGGCCGAGCAGAAGCAGCGGTACGGCCGCCGCCGGCGAGTTGTCCGTGCCGCCCTCGAGGGTGCGGGATTCCGCATCGAGCACAGCGAGGCCGGCCTGTACCTGTGGACCACGCGCGACGAGCCCTGCTGGGACACGGTCGCCTGGTTCGCCGATCGCGGGGTCCTCGTGACGCCGGGCGACTTCTACGGTCCCCAGGGCGCCCGGCACATCCGGGTGGCCATGACGGCCACGGACGATCAGGTGGCCGCCTTCGCCGGGCGATTGGCGTCGTGAGGCAGGTCACCCAGCAACTGGAGACCGTCTCGAGAAACCCCGGAGCAGGGTCGGTAGTCTCCCCTGCAGGAGGTTTGACGTGACTGACTATGCGCTGAAGTACCCCGAGGGCGAGATGCCGCTCCCCGAGGCACCCGCCACCGTGGGAGAGTCCGGCCTCGACATCGGACCGCTGCTCAAGACGACCGGCCACGTGACCCTCGATCATGGGTTCGTCAACACCGCGTCCTGCCGGTCGTCGATCACGTACATCGACGGCGACGCGGGCATCCTGCGCTACCGCGGATATCCGATCGAGCAGCTGGCGGAGCAGTCGAGCTTCCTCGAGTCGGCGTACCTGCTGATCTACGGCGAGCTTCCCGGCGCTGAGCAGCTCGCGGAGTTCAAGCACCACATCCGCATGCACACGATGCTGCATGAGGACCTCCGCAGGTTCTTCGACGGCTTCCCCCGCGATGCCCACCCCATGGCCGTGCTGTCCTCGGCCGTCTCCGCCCTGTCGACCTTCTACCAGGACTCCCTCGACCCGTTCGACGAGCGCCAGGTCGAGATCTCGACGATCCGCCTGCTGGCCAAGGTGCCGACCATCGCCGCCTACGCCCACAAGAAGGCGGTCGGCCAGCCGTTCCTGTACCCGGACAACTCGCTCGGGTTCATCGACAACTTCCTGCGCATGACCTTCGGCGTGCCGGCGGAGCCCTATGAGGTGAACCCGGTCCTGTCTCGCGCGCTCAACCAGCTTCTCCTGCTGCACGCGGACCACGAGCAGAACTGCTCGACGTCGACGGTTCGGCTGGTCGGCTCGTCCCATGCCAACCTGTTCGCCTCCGTCTCCGCCGGCATCAATGCGCTGTTCGGGCCGCTGCATGGCGGCGCCAACCAGGCCGTCATGGAGATGCTGACCTACATCCATGCCCAAGGCGGCGGCGTCAACACCTTCATCCGTCAGGTCAAGGACCGCCAGGACGGCGTCAAGCTGATGGGCTTCGGCCACCGCGTCTACAAGAACTACGACCCGCGCGCGGCCATCGTGAAGAAGACCGCGTACGACGTGTTCGAGCAGCTCGGTGTCACGGACCCCCTGCTCGACATCGCCCTGCGCCTGGAGGAGGTCGCCCTCTCGGACGACTACTTCATCTCCCGGAAGCTCTACCCGAACGTGGACTTCTACACCGGGCTCATCTACAAGGCGATGGGCTTCCCGACGCAGATGTTCACGGTGCTGTTCGCCCTCGGCCGCCTGCCCGGCTGGATCGCCCAGTGGCGCGAGATGATCAGCGACCCCGATACCAAGATCGGCCGCCCGCGCCAGGTGTACATCGGCGAGCCGATGCGCGACTACGTGCCGGTCACCGACCGCTGATCGAAGGGCTCTCACCCTCCCTGACGGGCGGACCCTGCCCTCGCTTTGTCATGACATTGGGACTATCTTGGGCCCCGGCCCGGGCGCCTGCCCGCACCCCTGGATCCTGAGAGGCACCCATGTCCGATTTCCTGTCGCGCGTCGCGTCGGCCCCCATCTCGTGGGGGATCTGCGAGGTTCCCGGGTGGGGGGAGATGCTCCCCACGGACCGCGTCCTCAGCGAGATGAAGCAGTTCGGCTTCAACGCCACGGAGATCGGCGCCCCCGGGTTCCTGCCGAGCGACGGCGAGGCGGCGAAGGCCAAGCTCGCCGAGTACGACATGCAGATGCTCGGCGGCTTCGTCCCGCTGATCCTGCATGACCCCGCGCAGCGGGAGAAGGCCATCGCCGATGCCACCGCGGCGGCCAAGGTGTTCCAGTCCTCGGGAGGCAGCAAGTTCGTGACCGCCGTCATCCTCGACGAGGACTGGTCCGATCCCCGTCCGCTGACCGACGATGAGAAGGCGCACTTCGTCGACATGCTCGGGGTCATCGACGAGATCTGCGCCGCTCATGGCCTCGAGCAGGTCATCCACCCGCATGCGCAGACACTCATCGAGACCGCTCAGGACGTGGAGTGGCTGGTCGAGGCGTCGCCGGTGAAGTGGACGCTCGACACCGGGCACCTGGCGATCGGCGGGGTCGACCCCGTGGCCTTCGCCCGCGATCACCTGGACCGGGTCGGCTACGTGCACCTGAAGGACGTGAACCTCAGCATGGCGCCCGCCGTCCTGCGCCGGGAGCTCTCCTTGATGGAGGGTGCGCAGACGGGCCTGTTCACGGTGCTCGGCGAGGGCAGCATCGACATCGCCGGCGTGGTCCAGGCGCTGGAGGAGGGTGGCTACCGCGGCTGGTACGTCATCGAGCAGGACACCGCGCTCACCGACGGGCTGCCCGCGGAGGGGTCGGGTCCGATCGAGGCCGTCCGCGCGTCCATGACCTACCTGACCGACGTCGTCGCCCCTGCCCTGCCGGGCTGAGGATGGCCGCCCCGATGCGCCTCGGGCTCGTCGGCTACGGGCTCGGCGGGCGCTTCTTCCACGCGCCGTTCATCGAGGCCGCGGAGGGGATCGACCTGGCTGGGGTGGTGACCCGTGATCCGGTGCGCCGAGGCGAGCTGGAGGCGGACTTCCCCGGCATGCCGGTCTACGACTCGATGGCGGACCTGCTGGTGGCCGGCGTCGACGCCGTGACGATCACGACCCCGCCGCAGACACGTCGGGAGCTGGTCCTCGAGGCCATTGACGCAGGCGTCCCCGTGGTGGCCGACAAGCCGTTCGCGCCGAGCGCGGAGGCGGCACTCGAGCTCGTGGCAGCGGCCGAGACTGCTGGCGTTCCGGTCAGCGTGTTCCACAACCGACGCTGGGACCACAACATCCGCACCCTCAAGCGGATCCTCGACAACGGCGACCTCGGCGAGCTGTGGAGCATCGAGTCCCGCTTCGAGCTCGACCTCGCCGACTACCTCGATCGGGGCCCGGAGGGCGGGCTGCTCCGGGACCTCGGCGCCCACCTGGTCGACCAGATGGTCTGGCTGCTCGGGCCCGCGGAGACGGTGTACTGCGCGATGGACTGGGTGGACTTCCCCGAGGGACGGACCGATGCGTTCTTCGAGATCGTGACCGCGCATGCGAGCGGCGTCCGCTCGACGGTCTCGGCCAGCAAGGTCAACCGGCTGGTGGCGCGCGAGTTCCGCGCGTACGGATCCGCCGGGTCGTACGTCGCCCGGACCAACGATGTCCAGGCGGAGCAGGTCACGGCCGGGATCCGGCCCGTCGATCTCGGCGAGCGCTGGGGGTACGACGTCGAGGACGCGTGGGGGACCCTCACGACATCCACCGGATCGGTCCGGGTGCCCTCCGAACGCGGGGCCTACCAGGACTACTACTCGCAGTTCGCGGCCGCCTGGCGCGGTGAGGCGGACTACCCGGTGCCGGCCCGCGAGGTCCTGCCGACGCTGGCCGTTCTGGACGCGGCCCGCCTGAGCGACGAGACGAACGCGGTGGTCAGGCTCGCCTAGGAACCGGCGGCAGCCACGGGCGCCGTGGTTCCCCGGACCGCCAACCGCGGGGTGAGCGTCACGTGCCGGGCTCGCGCGCGCGGATGCTCGATGCGGTGGATGAGGCTGCGGGCGGCCGTCTCGCCCATCTCGCCCAGGGGCTGGGCCACCGTGGTCAGATCGACACTGCGCAGGCCACCCATGGCGATCCCGTCGTACCCGACGACCGACACGTCATCGGGAACCCGAAGGCCGAGCTCCTGCACGGCCGCCACGGCCCCGAGGGCTGCCATGTCGTTCGCGACGAACAGCGCGGTCGGGGCCGGTCCCGTGCCCGTGCCCAGGGCACTCCTGGCGGCATCGTGCCCCGCCGTGTCGGTGAGGCCGCCCGGCACCGTCCGGACGAGACGGCCGAGACCGTGTCGCTCCATGGCCGTCTCGTAGCCCTGTACGCGCGCACGGGACACCGGGTTGTCACCGCCGCTGAGGCAGGCGATGCGGCGATGGCCGAGGGCCACCAGGTGGTCCACCGCCAGGCCCGCGCCGACGAGGTCGTCGTTGCTCACGGTGTCGATGCGGGTGCCCGGGACGTCGCTGCGGGTCACGACCACCGTCGGCACCTCGGCCGCGATCGCGCGGAGCACCTCGGGAGCGAGTCGGTGGGAGATCAGGATGAGGCCTTCCACCTGGAACTGGAGGAGCGACTCCACCTCGGACTGCTGGAGGGCCGGATCCGAGCCTCCCGTGACGAGCATCGTGCTGAAGCCATTGGTACGAAGGGCGTCCTGGACGCCGTCGAGGATCTCGGGGAACACCGGATTGTGAAGGTCGAGGATGAGCACGCCGACCGTGCGGCTGCGTCGGACCGCGAGACTCCGCGCGGCGGCGTTCGGCCGGTAGCCGAGGTCGGCGGCCGCCGCCAGGATGGCGGCCCGGCTCTCCTCGCTCACGCGGGGCGAGCCACGCAGGGCCAGGGACACCAGCGACTTCGACACCCCGGCACGCGCCGCCACGTCGTGGATGGTCGGCCGGCCGGATCCCATCAGGGTTCCCGGACGTCGGCCACCGCGACCGGGCCACCCGACGCGACGGAGAACTCGCAGGCGATGGCGATGCGCAGGCTCTCCAGGGCGGCGGTCGGCGGGCAGGGATTCTCGATCTCCCTGCGCGCCATCGACACGAAGGCGGCCGTCTCGCCGCGGAAGGCCGCCCGGAACCGGTCGACGAAACCGGTGTACGGATGGTCGCCCAGTGGGAGGTCCCCCTCGAGGACACGCAACGGGGTCCGCTGGTTGAGGCCCGCGGACACGGAGTCTGCGGAGCCGAAGGCCTCCGCGCGCACGTCCTGGCCGAGCGCGTCATGCCGTGTTCCCGTGACGACGACCTGGACTCCGTCCGCGGTCACGGCGTGGATGGCCGTCACGTCGCCGTCCCCGAAGTCCGCGTAGTCCAGGTGGTGCCGCACGGCCTGGGTGGCGAACACCTGCGCGACCTCGCTGCCGGTGAGCCACCGGATCAGGTCGAAGTCGTGCACGTGCATGTCCCGGAAGATCCCGCCGCTGCCGGCGATGAACTCGCGCGGTGAGGGGGCGTGGTCGTGCGCCATCATGCGCAGCGAGTAGAGCGTGCCGACCGTCCCCTGGGTGATGGCCCCGTGCATGTCCCGCAGGGCCGGGTCGAACCGGCGCTGGAACCCCACCTGCATGGGCACCCCGAGGGCATCGGCCTGATCGATGATCCGCTGGGTCCGGGCCAGGGTCAGCGCGATCGGCTTCTCGCACAGCAGGGGGCGGCGGTGCCGGAGCAGCGGCTCGAGGAGCTCCTCGTGCGCGTCGGTGCCCACCGCCACCACGATCGCGTCGGCGAGATCGTCCGTCGCGCGGTCCCACGGAACCGTGCCGGCCCCGAACCGGGCCGCGAGGAGGTCGGCGCGGTCGGACGTGCGGTTCGTGACCAGCACCTCCTCGACGCGCGGGTCCGCGCTGAGGTCCTCGACGCGCAGTGCGCCCATCCGGCCAGCCCCGATCACGAGTACCCGCACGTTTCCTCCGCCCCTGGCCTTGCCTGTCGCGCCCCAGTGTGCCACGATCGTTGGAACGTTCCAACAGGGAAAGCGATGACCGACGTGATCCGCACCGCAGGGCTGCCCGGCACCTGCGCCTTCCGGCTGGGGGCGCCGTGATCGACGTCCTGACGGTGGGGCGGGTGAGCGTGGACCTCTACGCGTCGGAGCCCGGCGTGGGCTTCGAGGGCCAGCAGTCCTTCACGAAGTCCGTGGGTGGCAGCCCGACCAACGTGGCGGTGGCCGCGGCCCGGCTGGGCCTGGCGGCCGCCGTGGTCACCAAGGTCGGCGACGACGGCTTCGGCCGGTACGTGCAGGCCAAGCTGGCCGACCTCGGGGTGGACACGCGCTACATCGGGGTGCGGCCGGGCGGCCAGACCCCCCTCGCCCTCGCCGCGCTGGAGCCGCCGGAGACGCCGAAGATCGCCTTCTACCGCGGGCCCGCCGCCCCCGACACGACCATCACGTCGGCGGATGTGCCCGCCGAGGTCGTCGACGGCTGCCGGCTGCTCTGGATCAGCCAGGGCACCCTGGCCCAGGGGTCGACGGCGACCACCTGCCTGGAGTGGATGGCCCGTCGCGGACGGTCGGCGCACACCGTGCTGGACCTCGACTACCGCGCCGCGCTGTGGCCGGATCCCGCGGAGGCGCAGGTCGTGGCGGCACGGGCCATCGCCGCGTCGACCGTCGTCGTGGGCAATCGTGAGGAGTGCCGGGTGGCCGTCGGGACCGATGACCCCGACAGGGCGGCCGACGCCCTGCTCGACGCCGGGGTCACCCTCGCGGTCGTGAAGCTCGGCGCCGACGGAGCCCTGCTCGCCTCCGCGGACGGCCGCTGGCGGATCGCGCCCGTCACCGTCGACGTGGCATGCGGCCTCGGCGCGGGCGATGCCTTCGGAGGCGCCCTCTGCCTCGGCCTGCTCAGCGGGTGGAAGCCCCAGCGCATCGGGGAGTTCGCCAATGCGGCGGGGGCGCTGGTGTGCACGCGGCTGACGTGCGCGGACGCGATGCCCACGTTCGAGGAGGTCACCCCGATGCTCAGGGAGGGGTCATGAGCCTGGATCGGGAGCGCTACCGGGCCCTGATCGACGCGCGGATCTTCGAGCCGGAGAGCCTTCGCACGGCGCTGGCCCAGCGCCGCCGCCGATCCGTGCCCGGTGCGGACGGACGACTGCTGATCATCGCCGCCGACCACACCGCGCGCGGCATGCTCGGTGCCGCTGGGGACCCGCTGGCCGTGGCCGATCGGTACACCCTGCTCGACCGCCTCGTGCGCGTCCTCGCCGTTCCCGGAGTGGACGGGGTGCTCGCCAGTGCCGACATCCTCGAGGAGCTGGCCTGGCTCGGCGCACTGGATGAGCGGCTGGCCATCGGGACGATGAACCGGGGCGGCATCATCGGGGCTCGCTGGGAGCTGGACGACCGGATGACGGCTTACGACGTGGACCACGTCGAGTCCCTCGGACTCGACGGCGGCAAGACGCTCCTGCGGATCGACCACGAGGATGCCGGCGTCGCACGGACCATCGAGGCCGTGGCCGGCGCGACGACCCAGCTCGCGGATCGGCGCATCATGGCCATGATCGAGCCCCTGCCGTACACGAAGGACGCCACCGGCAGGGCCGTCCTCGATACCTCGGACGAGGCACTGATCAAGGTTGTCGCCATCGCCTCGGGACTCGGCTCCTCGTCGGCATACACCTGGCTCAAGATCCCGGGGAGTGAGCGCATGGCGGAGGTGGCCGGGGCCACGACGATGCCGGTCCTCATGCTCGGCGGCGATCCCGGCTCGAATACCGATCAGACGTTCGCCCGATGGGCCGCCGCCATGCGCGAGCCCAACGTCCGCGGCCTGGTTGCCGGCCGCACCCTGCTGTACCCGCACGGCGAGGCACCCGAGGTGGCTGTCGGTCGAGCAGCCGCGATCGTCCATCCTGATTCCGACCTAGGAGGTCTGGCATGACCTGGTTCCGTCCCGCCGGCTCGCTCAAGGAGGGGGACGCCGACGTCGTCGTCACCCCCGACACGGCACCGTGGACCTACTCCGGGCTGCGCGTGTGGCCGCTCACGCCGGGGAAGCCGGTGACCGTCGAACTGTCCGACGAGGAGGGCGTGCTGGTTCCCCTGTCCGCCCGTGACGTCGAGGTCGTCGCAGACGGCGACTCCGTGACGCTGGCGGGGCGCTCAGGCGTCTTCGATGCCGTGTCGGACTGGGCCTACCTGCCGCTGGGGTCCCAGGTCACGATCAGCGGATCGGGCGGCGACGTCGCGTTGTGCACGGCCCGCGCCACGGAGCGCCTCCCGTTCGCCCACGTGTCGGCCGAGGACGTGCCGGTCGAGGTGCGCGGCGCCGGGCGGTCGACCCGTCAGGTGACGAACATCGCCACTCCGGGCTCCTTCGAGGGTGCCCAGAAGATCAACGTGTGCGAGGTCATCACGCCAGGCGGCAACTGGTCCTCCTGGCCCCCGCACCGACACGACGGCATCGCCGAGTGCACCGTCACCAACGAGGAGATCTACTACTTCCAGATCGGCCGCGAGGACCGACCCCATGGCGATCCCTCCGGCCAAGGACTCTTCCACGTGTACACCGTGGGCGGTGATGTCGACGAGACCGTCACCCTCCACGATGGCGACGTCTACCTCGTGCCCCAGGGCTACCACGGCCCCACGGTGGCCCCGCCGGAGTACCCCATGTACTTCCTCAACGTCCTCGCCGGACCCGCCGACGACCGGACGATGGCCTTCTGCGACGACCCGGAGCACCACTGGATCCGTGAGTCGTGGGCCGATCAGGAGCCCGATCCCCGCCTGCCGTGGACCACGGCGGCGGGCCGCCGCAAGGAGGACCGTCCGTGAGGAAGCGCATCGGCATCGCCGTCCTGGGCCTGGGGTGGATGGGGCAGGCGCACAGCCGGTCGGCCGTGCGCATCCCGTCGCTGTTCCCCGAGCGGTCCTTCGATCCCGAGCTCGTCGTGTGCGCCGACACCGACTCGGGTCGCCGGCAACGGGCGACGGATGACTTCGGCTTCCAGCGCTCGGTCGAGGAGTGGCAGGAGGCCGTGTCCGCGCCGGATGTCGACGCCGTGTGGGTCACGGCCCCGAACATGCTGCACGTCCCGATGATCGAGGCGGCGTGCGCCGCCGGCAAGGCGGTGTTCAGCGAGAAGCCCATCGGGGGCAAGCCCGAGCAGACGGTCGCCGCGTTCCGGGCCGCTGACGCGGCGGGCGTCCATACCGGCGTCGGCTACAACTACCTGTGGGCACCGCTCGTGCTCCACGCACGCGAGCTCATCGCATCCGGCGAGCTCGGGGAGATCACCCACTACCGCGGACGCTTCCTGTCCATGTACGGCAGCGACGAGCTGGGGCTGCTGACGTGGCGCTTCATGCTCGACCAGGCCGGCTACGGCGTGACCAGCGACATCCTCAGCCACTCGGTCTCGCTCGCCCAGTTCCTCGTCGGCGACATCGCCGAGGTGGTGGGCATGCGCAACACCACCATCCCGCAGCGGCCGCTGCCCAGCGGTGCGGCCAGCCACTACGGCCGTGGCCGCCCGGAGGATCCGAAGGGCGAGGTGGAGAACGAGGACTTCGCCTCGATGCTGTGCCGGTTCGCGGGCGGAGCCACCGGCACGTTCGAGGTCAGCCGCACCACGGTCGGTCCGGAGAGCCAGAACGCCTTCGAGGTCTACGGAACGAAGGGTGCGCTCGCCTGGAACTTCGAGCGCCTCAACGAGCTGCAGTACTACCGGAAGACCTCGGACCCCAGCTCGGGCTACACCACCATCTTCGGCGGCGACCGATTCCCCTTCCACGGGGCCTTCGTGCCCGGCCAGGCCAATGCCATCGGCTTCGAGGATCTCGTCGCCACGGAGGACTACGCCTTCCTCGAGTCGTTCGCGACGGGGAGCGCCTTCAGCCCCGGCTTCCGGGAGGCCGTCGACGTCGTGAGCGTCCAGCAGGCCCTGATCGAGTCCTGGGACTCGGGCACGTGGCAGCCGGTCGTGGACCTCGCAGGTGACTCCGGAGAGGGGGCCGTCGCATGACCATCGAGACCATCCGGCTGACGACGTCCGAGGCCATCGTCCGCTACCTCGTCGCCCAGCGCATCGTGGTCGACGGCGCCGAGGTGCCGCTGTTCCCCGGCGCCATCGCGATCTTCGGGCACGGGAACGTGACCAGCCTGGGGCACTCGCTGGAGATGCACCGAGACGAGATCCCGGTCTACCGCGGGCAGAACGAGCAGGGGATGGGCCTGGCTGCGGCCGGCTTCGCCAAGGCCATGCGCCGCCAGCAGATCATGCTCTGCACGTCGTCGATCGGCCCGGGGGCCACGAACATGGTCACCGCCGCCGGGATGGCGATGGCGAACCGGCTGCCCGTGCTCTTCATCTCGGGTGACGCCTTCAACTCGCGGCTGCCCGATCCGGTGCTCCAGCAGGTCGAGCACTTCGGCGTGCCGTCCACGACGGTCAACGACGCCTTCCGTCCGGTCGTCCGCTACTGGGACCGGATCACCGATCCGGCACAGGTGCTCAGCTCCCTGCCGCACGCGGTGGACACGATGCTCGACATCGCCGACTGCGGTCCCGCATTCCTCGGCCTTCCCCAGGACGTCGCGGCCGAGGCCTTCGACTTCCCCGAGTCGTTCTTCGACCGCCAGGTGCGGGAGATCGCCCGGCCCCGCCCCGATCAGCGCCAGCTGGACCGGGCGGCCAGCCTGCTGCGCGGTGCCCGACGGCCCGCGATCATCGCGGGGGGCGGCGTGCACTACTCGCGCGCCGAGGCCGAGCTGGCCGCCTTCGCCGAGGAGTTCGGGATCCCGGTCGTCGAGACGGTCGCAGGCAAGTCCTCGCTGCTCGCGGACCATCCCCAGTACGCGGGCCCGGTGGGCGTGACCGGTGCGGAAGCGGCGAACGCCGTGATCGCGGCCGCGGACGTGGTCCTGGCCGTCGGCACCCGGCTGGAGGACTTCACCACCGGCTCGTGGACGCTCTTCGAGCCGGACACCCAGATCATCGGGGTCAATGCCGCCCGCTTCGACGCCGGCAAGCATCGGTCGCTGCCGGTCGTGGGCGATGCACGCGAGGCCCTCGTCGAGCTGGGCGGACTGCTGACCGGCTGGTCGGCCCCCGAGGAGTGGGCTCGGGAGGGCGGCCGCCGTCGAGCCGAGCTGGAGGCGTTCGTGGCCGACCGGGTCGCGGACGATGGCCACTGGCCGCCGAGCTACGCACAGCTCGTCGGGCTGCTGCACGAGTCCGCGACCCCCGAGGACTACGTCCTGACCGCAGCCGGCGGCCTTCCGGGCGAGTTGAACATCAACTGGGCCAGCAAGGGCATCGCGACCTTCGACTGCGAGTACGGGTACTCGTGCATGGGCTACGAGATCTCCGGGGCGTGGGGTGCGGCGTTCGCCCGTCGCGAGGGTCAGGTCTACTCGATGGTCGGCGACGGCTCGTACCTGATGCTCAACTCCGACGTGTTCTCGTCCGTCCTGTCCGGCCGCAAGTTCGTGCTGGTCGTCTGCGACAACGAGGGCTTCGCCGTCATCGAGCGCCTTCAGGTGGGGCAGGGCGGTGCCTCGTACAACAACATGCTGCGGGACTCGGTGGGCTCCGGGAGCGATGTCCGGGTGGACTTCCGCGCCCACGCCGCGTCCCTCGGGGCCGAGACCTTCGAGGTGCACAGCCGCGAGGAGTTCGTGCAGGCTCTTCAGGCGGCCAAGGCAGCGGACCGCACCGCCGTGATCGTCACGAAGGTGCGGGAGAGCGACTGGACCGAGGGCGGGGCCTTCTGGCAGGTCGGCGTGCCAGAGGTGTCGGACCGTCCCGAGGTGGCCACGGCTCGTGCCGCGATGGACGAGGGGCTGCGCAGCCAGCGTCCGGGGGTGTGATTCCTCGACGAGCGGGTCGCCTCGGGGGAGGTCTCAGTCGTTGGCGTGCAGGGCGGCGTTGAGCCCGCCCCAGGTGCCACTGCGCGGAACGGCCTCGACGGAGCCGGTGAGGGAGTTGCGGCGATAGAGCAGGCCGCTGACTCCCGAGAGCATGCCGGCCTTGACGACCGCGCCCTCGGGCATCGTGACCTTGGTGCCTGCGGTGACGTAGAGGCCTGCCTCCACGACACAGTCGTCGCCCAGGCTGATGCCCACCCCCGCGTTGGCGCCGATGAGGCAGCCACGGCCGATGCTGATCACCTCGGTGCCGCCGCCCGACAGCGTGCCCATGATCGACGCGCCGCCGCCGACGTCGGATCCGTCGCCGACCACGACACCGGCCGAGATGCGGCCCTCCACCATGGAGGCGCCGAGCGTGCCGGCATTGAAGTTCACGAAGCCCTCGTGCATCACCACCGTGCCCTCGGCCAGGTGGGCGCCCAGCCGGACCCGGTCGGCATCGGCGATGCGCACGCCGGTGGGGATCACGTAGTCGACCATCCGGGGGAATCGATCGACGCCGTGCACGGTCAGGTGCTGGCCGCGGCGGCGCAGGTGGAGCTGCGTCTCGTTGATCCGGTCGAGGGGGACCGGCCCGATGCTCGTCCATGCCACCAGGGGCAGGGCGGCGAAGATGCCGTCGAGGTTGATGGTGCGCGGCGCGACAAGCCGGTGGGACAGCAGGTGCAGGCGCAGGTAGGCGTCCGCCGTGTCGGCCGGCGGGGCCTGCAGGTCCTCGATGACGGAGACGATCGAGCGCACGAGCACCCCGCGGGCCGCGTCCATGTCGATGCCGGCGTCGAGGTTCGGCACGTCGACCGGCGTGGTGCCGAGCGTGGGGGTCGGGTACCAGACGTCGAGGATGGTGTCGCCGTGGTACGTGGCCAGGCCCAGGGCGGCGGCGCCGCCCGTCACCGCGACGGTTGCAGGAGCGTCAGTCGTCATGCGGCTACCGTATCGACGTGGCGACCCATCCGACCCTCGACCTCGGCGCAGGAGCCGCTGCGCTCACTGCGGCCCTCGTCGACATCCCCAGTGAGTCCCGTCATGAAGGCCCGCTGGCGGATGCCGTGGAGGCCGCGCTCGCGGCGGTCGACTGGCTGGACGTCGCCCGGCTCGGCAACACCGTGGTCGCCCGCACTGCCCTCGGGCGCGGGGAGCGCGTCCTCATCGGCGGCCATCTGGACACAGTGCCTGCCCACGGCAACCTGCCGCACCGCATCGACGGGGACCTGCTCTACGGCCTCGGCTCGTGCGACATGAAGGGCGGCGTCGCCGTGGCGCTGTCGCTGGCGGCGTCCGTCGCCGAGCCGGTCCGGGACGTCACGTACGTGCTCTACGAGTGCGAGGAGGTGGATGCGTCCCTGAACGGGCTGCAGCACCTCGCCGACGGGCGTCCGGACCTGCTGGAGGCGGACCTCGCCATCCTCATGGAGCCGTCCGACGCCGGCATCGAGGCCGGGTGCCAGGGCACCATGCGGGTCGAGGTATCGGTGCCGGGTCGACGGGCCCACAGTGCGCGCTCGTGGCTCGGGGTGAACGCCATCCATGGGGCGGGACCGGTCCTCGACCTGCTCCGGGCGTACACGCCGCGCCGGCCCGTGATCGACGGGCTGGAGTACCGCGAGGGCCTGAATGCGGTGGCCATCAGCGGGGGCGTGGCCGGCAACGTCATCCCCGATGAGTGCGTCGTCACCGTCAACTACCGGTTCGCTCCGGACCGGTCGGTCGACGAGGCGCTCGCTCACCTGACCCGCCTGTTCGACGGCTACGAGCTGCGAGTGACGGATGCCGCGGCCGGCGCGCTGCCCGGGCTGGACCGGCCCGCGGCGGCGGACTTCGTGGCCGCGGTGGGCGAGACCCCGCGGCCGAAGTTCGGGTGGACCGACGTGGCGCGGTTCTCCGCACTCGGCGTGCCGGCGCTCAACTTCGGGCCCGGCGACCCGGCGCTCGCGCACACCCGCGATGAGCACGTCTCCCTGGCGCAGATCCACTCCTGCGAGCAGCGACTGCGGGCCTGGCTGACCGCCTCTCCCTGACAAGTTGAACCGCTTCTGTGATTCTGGGCGTGGCTGGCCTGGGGCTGGCTGGCAGGGTGGGTGTTGGTCTGCTTCTCCGCTGTGACTCGTGAATCGCTTGGCCCCGTGTCGGGTGCCCTTGCCGGGATCTGTCCGGTGGGGA
>WGLX01000003.1 GCA_016125355.1 Actinomycetales bacterium
ATGCGACAGCTCACCCAAGCCGACTGCGACGAGGTCGCCCTCAGCCTGAACACCCGCCCCCGACAGACCCTGGGATGGAAGACTCCCCGCGAGGCCCTCACCGAGGTCCTCCGTGCAACCGCCGCTTGAAACCGCCGCAGAATTCGACCGCTCGTCGTCGCCTGCCGTGATCCGCAGGGCACCCAGCGCTTGAGCGGTTCAATTCCCCGGAAAACAAGCGATCCCGGCTCAAATCTGCAGATTTGAGCCGGGAAGCGGTTCAACTCGTACCGGGGAGGGGGTTACTGCTGGGGGCCGCCTTCGGAGCGGCGGCGCCAGCGGTCCTCCATGCGGTTCATGAAGCCGGGCGAGGCCGGACGCGGCGGTGCGGCCGCCTCCTCCGACGCGGCGGGGGTGCCGCGCGTGAAGGCCGAGTAGATCGCGACCGTGCCGACCAGCATGGCCACGAAGCCGATGACTCCGAGGGCGATGATCGTGGTGGCCACGCCACCGATGAGGAGTCCGAGTCCGGCGAGGATCGCCAGGACGCCGAGTGCGGCGCGCCCCCGAGCGGCGCGGACGCTGGACGTGGAGCGGAGGCTGGAGGCGAACTTCGGGTCCTCGGCATAGAGGGCCCGTTCCATCTGCTCGAGCAGGCGCTGCTCATGCTCAGACAGCGGCATCAAGGACCTCCCTTGCCGTGACCCGCGGGTGCGGTGACAGTCCAAGGATAGGCACACTCCCCGCTCCGCGAAACCCGTACCCGCAGGGAAAGGCGTGCTCGTGTCCGAGTTGTTGCCGACTCGTCACTGGGGGTCCACCAACCGGGCCGGACGGACCGCGTGGGAGCCGAACCGCGCCCGTAGGGCATCGACCGCGACCTCGGCCTCCCGCCTGCCGGTGTCCGACTCGCCGAGAAGCAGCTGCCGGGGCGCGTCGTCGCCGGCCATCAGCCCCTCCACGCGAACGCCGACCAGCCGGATGCGGACCCGCTGCAGGCCCAGGCCGTCGTACAGGGAGCGCACCGTGTCGTAGATCTCCTTGCCCACGTCGGTCGGCGCGGTGAGGGTACGGGACCGGGTGATGGTGCTGAAGTCCGCGAACCGCACCTTCAACCCGATGGTGCGCCCGACGTAGCCGGCCGCCCGCAGCCGGCCAGCGACCTGGTCGGCCAGGGCGAGCAGCCGGGCGTGGATGACCGCGGGATCGTCGACATCGTGCTCGAAGGTGGTCTCGTTGCCGACGCTCTTGTCGGGCTCGTGCGGGGTGACCGATCGCGGATCGCGACCCCAGGCGAGGTCGTGCAGGTGGCTCCCGGCGGCCTGCCCGAGGGCGCGGGTGAGGGTGTCGACAGGCGTGTTCGCGATGTCGCCGACGGTGCGCAGTCCGAGGCGGGTCAACTGCTCCTCGGTGCGCTCCCCCACCCCCCAGAGCGAGCCGACCGGCAGCGGGTGCAGGAAGTCGATCACGCGGTCGACCGGGACGACGAGCAGCCCGTCGGGCTTGGCCCGCGTGGACGCGAGCTTGGCGACGAACTTGGTCCCGGCCACGCCCACGGAGCAGGTGATCTGCTGCTCGTCCTGCACGCGCGCCCGGATCAGCTCGGCGATGGCGGTGGGCCGGCCCAGCCGCCGCAGCGCACCGGCCACGTCGAGGAAGGCCTCGTCGAGGCTGAGCGGCTCGACGAGCGGGGTGATCGAGGCGAACAGCGCCATGACGTTGCGGCTGACCTCGCTGTAGATCCGGTGGTCCGGGGGCAGCACGACCGCCTGGGGGGCCAGCCGCCGGGCTCGGCCCATCGGCATCGCCGAGTGCACACCGAGGGCGCGCGCCTCGTAGGTGGCCGACAGGACCACGCCGCGGTTTCCGCCCCCGCCGATGATGACCGGCTTCCCGTGCAGATCGGGTCGGGTCCGCAGGGAGACGGACGCGTAGAAGGCGTCCATGTCGACGTGCAGGATCGTGCAGCCGGAGTCGTCGGATCCGAATCCGACGCGCCCGCTCGGGCGGCGCACCTGGCTGCGGCTCATGTGCCCATCCTCCTACCGATCGCTGACAGGTCTACCAACCCGAGCTCCCCGGGCTCGCGTGCCACAGCTTGCGGACCGGCGCCCGCCGCACGTCCTCGCCCTGCGGGACGATGTCGGCGTACGGCGACTGCCGGAACCCGCTGGCGTGCACGAGGACCCGCCGGCGCACCGGCTCGGCCTCCTCCGCACCTGCGGGCACGGTCGCCAGCAGTCGAGCCACGCTGGCCGCACCGCCCGCGAGCCATTCGCGCCGCACCGCGCCGAGCTCCCAGCATCCGGTCGCCCGCAGCGAGATGCCCCGCCGCCCGGTGCGCCGCACCTCGCCGCGCACGAGCAGCAGCCAGGCGTCGAAGACGGTGCCCGCATACCCGGCCTGGGCATCCTCGAAGAAGGTGGCGTCGATCGGACCGGTGGTGTCATCGAGGGTGAGGAAGATGACCCGGCGCCCACTGCGCACCGGCGGGGTCTGGGTGGCCACCTTCACCCCGGCCACCAGCACCTCGCTCGTCGAGCGCTGGCGCAGCAGGTCATGGGCGCGCACGAACGGCAGCCCCGCCGCCGCGAGGTCGTCGAGCATGCCGGCGTGGAAGTCGACCACATGCCGGCTGACGTCCATGCCCAGCACCTCCAGCTCGGCGTGGACGCGTTCGGCCGAGGTCATCTCCGGCAGGCCGGACGGAGTGGCCCCGGCGACATCGTCGGCCAAGGCGAGGGTCAGCTGTGCGTGCCCGGCCGAGCCGCGCGGGGACGCCTTCGCGGAGCCACGTCCCGAGCGACGGGCGGAGCGCGCGGTCCAGCGCTCGAGGTCGGCGACCTGGAGCAGGAGGTCGCGGCGGGTGAGCCGACCGCGTCGACGGACCGTGGTCGGGATGTCCAGCCCGTAGAGCCGGTCGAACGCCCCGGCGACGATCAGCCGCTCCGCGGTCGGCCGGGACATCCCGCTGCGCTGCCAGGCGTCGGCCAGCGAGGCGTACGGCTGGCCGCCGATGATGCCGGCGACCTCCTCCTCGCTGATGCCCTTGACATCGGTGAGCGGCACCCGGATGCCCTCGCGCACGGACACCTCGCCGTGCTCGTCCTCAGGGACGACCACCGGCTCGACCCGGTAGACGTCCGCGGACGCGTTGACGTCGAGGCCGAGGACGGCGATGCCGAAGTTGCGGGCGTCGTCGAGGATCAGCCGCTTGGGGTACATCCCGGGGTCATGGGTGAGCACGCCGGCGTAGAACGCCGCCGGATGGTGCGCCTTCAGCCAGGCGGACTGGTACGTGGGCAGCGCGAATGCCGCGGCATGCGCCTTGCAGAACCCGAAGGAGGCGAAGGCCCGCAGCACGTCCCACACCCGCTCCACGGTGGACAGGTCGTAGCCCTTGCGCAGGGCGGTCGGATAGAACCAGGCGCGGATGTCGTCCTGCCCCGTGGGCGAGCCGAGCGCCCGCCGTGTCTCATCGGCCTCGGCGAGGGAGCAACCGGTCATCGTCGCGACGATGCGGAGCACCTGCTCGTGGAACACCACCACCCCGAACGTCTCGGCCAGCGCCGGCCGCAGGTCGTCGTGCACGTAGACCGGCTCGCTCCAGCCCTGCCGGGCACGCAGGAAGGGCGTGACCATGTCGGACTTCACCGGACCGGGTCGGAACAGCGAGATGTCGATGATGATGTCGCCGAAGGTCTCCGGTGCGAACTTGCCGATCAGCTCGCGCTGGCCGGGCGACTCGATCTGGAAGCAGCCGAGGGTGCGGGCGGACTGGATGAGGGCGAAGGTCTCCGGATCGTCGAGGTCGTGATCGTCGAGCACGATCCGCTCGCCGGTGGTGCGCTCGATCTCGTCGATGGCGTGGGCCATCGCGGACTGCATGCGCACGCCGAGGACGTCGAGCTTGAGCAGTCCCATCTCCTCGACATCGTCCTTGTCGAAGTGGCTCATCGGGAAGCCCGCCGCGCTGGTCTCCACGGGCGTGCGGTCGAGCAGCGTGGCATCGGACAGCAGCACCCCGCATGGATGCAGGGCGACGTGCCGGGGCAGTCCGTCGAGCCGCTCGACGAGGTCGAGGAAGGAGTCCAGCTGCCCGCTGGCGGCCAGCCGGCCGAAGCCGGAGGCGCGCAGCTCCGGCAGGTCGTTGAGCGCACTCCGGGCGTCGCGGGCCCGGATGTGCGGGAACGACTTGGCGAAGGCGTCGACCTCGCCGGCCGGGAAGCCGAGGGCCGAGCCGACGTCGCGGACCGCGTGCCGCACCCGGTAGGTCTCCATCATCGACACGGCCGCGGTGCGCTCGGATCCGAAGCGGTCGAAGATCCACTGGTAGATCTCCTCGCGGCGCGCGGACTCGACGTCGATGTCGATGTCCGGCAGGGCGCGGCGCAGCGGGGAGAGGAACCGCTCCATGATCAGGCCGTGCCGGATCGGGTCGACCCCGGAGATGCCGAGCAGGTGGGTGACCAGGCTGCCCGCACCCGAGCCGCGGGCGGCCACTCGCACGCCGCGCTCCTTGATCATCGTGACGACCTCGGCGACGGTGAGGAAGTACCCGGAGAACTGCAGGTGGGTGATGGTGCGCAGCTCCTCCTCCAGTCGCGACTGCGCCTCGCGGCGGTCGTCGGCGCGGGGGTAGCGCTGCGGGAGGACGGCCTCGCAGCGCTGCCGCAGCAGGGCATCGGCGCGGGAGGCCGCCTCCTCGGGTGGGACCTCCTGCTGCAGCAGCACGTCGAGCTCCGGAACGAACACCTCGCCGATGCCGAGGTCGGCGGCCGGATCGAGCGCGCAGAACTCGGCCAGCCGCCGGGTGTCGGCGAGCAGCCGGCGGCCGCCATCGCGCTCCCCCGCCGCGGTCGCAATCTCGTCGGCGACCTGCGCCATCTGACGAGCGTCCTTGAGGAAGGCCTCCCCGTTGTCGGCATCGATGTGCCGGGAGTTCAGGGGCACCAGCCGGCGCGCGGAGTCGAGGACGTCGGCGACCTTGGCGCCCTCGGCATCGAGGTACCGCACCGCATTCGTCAGCACCACCGGCACCGACTCCTGCCGGGCCCAGCCGAGCATCGCCGCCGCGGCAGCGGTCGAGTGCCGCAGCCGACCGGAGCGGCCGAGGCCGGTCGGCTGCCGGTGGGAGGCGACGGCAAGGCCGAGCCGCCGGCCGAAGATGGCCCGCCAGGGGCGCAAGGCGCCGGGTGCCCGGTGGACGCGGCCGGTCGCCAGCAGGCGGCCGACCTCGGACTCCAGCGGGAGCAGGGCGACCACACCCTCGTGGTGGTCGCGCAGCGCCGCCCAGGTCAGCCAGGGCGCACCCCGCTCGGTGTGGGCACCGGTGTGCGCGGCGGAGACCAGCCGGCACAGGGAGGCCCAGCCCCGGGCATCCGCGGCCAGCAGGAGCACCCGGGGGCGGTCCTCGCGCACCCAGGTGCCACCCCGGGCGGGCGACCGCCGGACGCGCGTCGGCCCCGGCGGATCGGTGACCGGCCTCGTCTCCTCCATCGCGAGGTCGACGCCGAGCACCGGTCGCACCCCCGCCTCGCGGCAGGCCAGCGCCCAGCGGACTGCTCCGTACAGCCCGTCGCGATCGGTCAGCCCGACGATCGGCTGGCCGAGCTCGGCGGCCCGCGACACCAGCGCACCGGGCATGGCGGTCCCGTACTGCAGGGAGAACCCGGAGGCCACCTGCAGGTGGCAGAAGCTCATGCGCTCGGTCAGACGACGTGGCGCAGCACGCTGGCGCCCGGTGCCGCCATCGCCCACTGGTGCGGGACCCCGAGGAGGTCGCAGACGCGCAGGACGAAGGTCTCCGCATCCCGGACCAGGTCGTCGGCCTCCCGGTGGGAGACGACGTCGAGGCCGGCCTCCGCGGCCGCCCGCTTGCGCGCGCCCTGGGCGAAGAAGGTGGCCCACTCCCCCAGCTCCGGGGCCACCTGCGGGAGCAGGACCCACACGCTGAGCACCCGGGAGCGCCGGCCGGTCGAGGGTCGCCCCCGCGCGGCCAGCACGGCGGCGGCGGCGCGCAGGCCTGCCAGGTGCGCGTAGGCATAGCGCTCGCCGGCGGTGCCGGCCAGGCTCGCCTCGGTCAGGCTGCGGCGCGCGGCCGTCAGCAGGTCGTCCACCGATCTCGGGCTGGCGGGTCGTGGGCTGGACATGGCAGTTCCTCTGGTGGGTCTGGCGCTCGTGGACTGGGACCTAGTCGATGACCCGCAGCAGCCCCCACAGGTCGACCTCGTCCGGCTCCTCACCGACGCCGTCGCCTGGACCGCAGCGGATCCGACACAGCTCGTACACACCGACGGCACCCGTGGCTGCCGCCGCCTCGACCCGCCAGGCAATGCGCTGGCCACTCGCCTGCTGGCCGCGACTCTGCGGCCACCGGGCTCCTTCCTGGCCGCGACTCTGCGGCCACCGGGCTCCTTCCTGGCCGCGACTCTGCGGCCACCGGGCTCCTTCCTGGCCGCGACTCTGCGGCCACCAAGGCACCGACTCGACCCACGTCGTCATGACGGCCCGCACGACGTAGCGGCGACCCCGCCAGCGAAACCGCACTGGCGCCCCGTCCGTTCCCATCGCCACCTCGATCGGCTCCGTGGGGTACGGCTCCGACCGATAGCGGTGGTTCACCGCCTCCCCCTTCGACGGACAGCAGGTTCGACGAACAGCAGACCGAACGAACAGCAGCCCCCGAGTCGCCGGGGCCGGGGTCGAGGCGACCCCGGCGACCAAGGGATGGCCGGCACCCAGCCGCGAATCCGGGTCCCGAGCCTGCTCGAACATCCCTGCCCGAACATCCCGTGTTCGAACACCTGTTCGAACACGGGACCACGCTAGACCGCCCCCCTGACACCCGTCAACCCCTCCGCGCGTACCTGCCCGATCGCGTAGCCACCCGTCGCTCGGCGCGGCATGATGGGCAAGTGGCCAGCAAGGTGCGCCCCGGGCGCGCCCCCAGCAGCGACGCCTCAACCCACGGCGCCTCGACCGAACTCGCCTCGGTGCTGGACTCCATGCTGGACCCGTTCATCCTCCTGACCGCCGTCCGCGACGACTCCGGAGCACTCGTCGACCTCCGCTACCTCGAGGCCAACGACGCCGCCGTGGCCTACAACCAGCTCACCCGCGAGGAGATGATCGGCGCCCGTCTGCTCGACCTGTTCCCCGGGCAGCTCGACCACGGCCCCCTGCGCCAGTACTTCCACACGATCGAGACCGGCGAACCCACCGTCCTCGACGACTACGCCTACCCGCACGAGATCATCGGCCAGGAGCGCCGCTACGACATCCGGGCCACCAGGGCCGGCGACGGAGTGGCGCTCACGTGGCGCGACGTCACAGACCGCCACCGGGAAGCCCAACGCGTCGCCGAGAGCGAGCGCCTCTACCGGCTGCTCGCCGAGAACTCCTCCGAGGTGGTCCTGTACGCCGAGGACGGGCGGACGATCTCGTGGGTGTCCGAGGCCGCCGCCGCCACGCTTGGCTACCTGCCCGCACAGCTCACCGGCCACACGGCTGCCGAGTTCGTCCATCCGGACGACCTGTCGCGGATGCTCGAGGGGATCCGGGTCAGCGACGACACCGGCACCATCAACCGGCTCCGCCTTCGCTGGCGCCTGCCGGACGGCACGTACTGCTGGGTGGAGGCCGCCGGCCGTCCCGTCGAGGGATCCCACGGGCGGGTCGTCGTCGCACACCGCGTCGACAACGAGGTCCGGACCGAGGCCGATCTCGCGACGAGTGAGGCCCTCTTCCGCAGGATCGCGCTGAACATGAAGGACGTCATCCTCCTGGCCGACCAGACCACCGCCTTCGACTGGGTCTCGCCGTCGGTCACGACGACCCTGGGGTGGGCCGCCGAGGACATCATCGGCCGACGGGCCACCGACTTCGTCCATCCCGACGACGTGCCGCGACTGCGGGACGACGTCCAGCACAGCAACGAGGCCATGGTCGCCATCTACCCTCGGTACCGCTGGCGCACTCCCGACGGCGGCTACCGCTGGATCCAGGCGTCCGGACGACCCTTCGTCGACGAGACGACGGGCGAACTCCGGCGCTTGGTGACCCTGCGGGACATCGACGACCAGGTGCGGGCCGAGCAGGAGCTCGAGGCGAGTGAGCGGCTCTACCGCCTGCTCGCGGAGAACTCCTCCGACGTCATCCTCCTGGCCGATGGCACCGGGCTGCTGCACTGGGTGTCTCCGTCGGTGGCCGAGATGCTGGGCTGGGCCGAGGCCGAGATCGTCGGCCGGCACGTGCGCGAGTTCGTGCATCCGGACGACCGGACACGACTCGCCGAGGCCATCGCCCGGAGCTCAGAGACCACCGAGAACGTCACGCTCCGGTACCGGTGGCGGCACAGGGACGGTCACTACGTCTGGGTCGAGGGAGCGGGCCATCCCGTGCGCGATGAGTCGGGGCAGCAGCGCCGCGTCGTGCGACTGCGGGACATCGACCACGAGGTCGCCGCCGAGGAGGAACTGGCCACCAGTGAGGAGCAGTATCGACTCATCGCCGAGAACTCCTCGGACGTCATCATCCTCGCGGACGAGGAGAACCGTGCCCTGTGGGTCTCCCCGTCCGTGGCCACCGCGCTCGGCTGGGAGCCCCAGGACATGGTCGGGCACGCGGCCCACGAGTTCATGCACCCGGACGACTGGCCCGCCGACGACCATCTGGGCGAGGACCGCTCCGCAAGGCTGGACCGGCCGCAGAGGTACCGGGTACGGACGAAGGATGGCTCCTTCCGCTCCATGGAGGCCGTGGTACGGAGCCTGTCCGACGGCTCGGGCGCCGGTGGGCGACGCGTCGTCCGGCTGCGCGACATCGAGGAGCAGGTGCGGGCGGAGGACGAACTCGCCGCCAGCGAACGTCTCTACCGACTGCTGACCGAGAACTCGTCCGACATCGTCCTGCTGGCCGACCAGGAAGGCACCGTGCTGTGGGCATCGCCGGTGGTCGAGAACGAGCTCGGCTGGACCCCTGCCGAGATGGTCGGGCGCCGCAATGCCGAGTTCATCCATCCCGACGACGTCGCGCCCATGCTGACCACCCTCCGGGCGAGCGTCGCGAGCGGCACCGTGGCCCGCCTGAAGTACCGACTGCGGTCGAAGGACGGCTGCTATCACTGGTTCGACGCGAGCGGACGGAACCTGCCCGCTGATGAGAAGGCAGGAGTACGGCGCGTCGTGCGACTGCGCAACATCGACGACCAGGTGGCCGCTGAAGCGGGGCTGGCGGCGAGTGAGTCCACGTATCGCGTCCTCGCCGAGAACGCATCCGACGTCGTCTGGCAGGTCGACGACGAGGGCGACATCCTGTGGATCTCCCCCTCGGTCACGTCCGTCCTCGGCTGGCAGCCCGATGACCTGGTGGGGCGACCCAGCTCCGAGCTCATCGACGCCGCGGATCGAGATCGCTTCGGCCAGGCCGTCGACCACGTCAGGCGGGGGCGGGCGATGTCCGGCGAGTACCGGGCGCAGACGGTCGATGGGTCGACGCGCTGGATGGAGGGCTCCCTGCGGACGGCGCGCGCCGAGGACCACGCGGCCCGCATCGGGACGTTGCGCGACATCGACGACGTCGTCCAGGCCCGCCGCAGCATGGAGTTCGCCCTGCAGCACGACCAGGCGACCGGACTCCCTGTCCGTCAGGCCGTGATGGAGGGCGTTCGCCACCTCCAGCACCAGATGCACAACGGCGATCAGGTGGCGGTCCTGACCATCGGCATCGACCACCTCAAGGACATCAACGATGCGTTCGGGCACCACGTCGGAGACGCCGTGGTGTCCACCCTCGCCCGGCGCATCGGGTTGGCGATCGGCACGGGCGATGCCCTGGGCCGCGGCACGGGCGACGAGTTCATCGCGGTCCATGAGGACGTGTCCGACCCGGTCATCGTCGCCCAGCTCGCCGAGCGCATCCGCACGCAGTGCCACGGCGAGGTGGAGATCCTCGGCCACCGGATCGATCCCACCGTGAGCGTGGGCATCGCCCTGGGCACGCGGCGAGCGGATGCCGAGGCGCTGCTCCGCGACAGCACCCTGGCCATGCACCATGCCAAGGCCCAGGGTCGTGACCGCTGGGTGTTCGCCGACCCGGACCTCGCCAACGAGGCAGCGCAGCGGATGGCGATCGAGTCGGCCCTGCGCACCGGGCTGGACCGGAACGAGTTCGTCGCCTGGTACCAGCCCGTCGTCGCGCTGCGCAACGGAAACGTCGTCGGGTACGAGTCCCTGGTGCGCTGGATCCGGGACGGGACGGTGGAGATGCCCGACGACTTCCTGCCCGTGGCCGAGCGCTCCGGCCTTGTCGCCGCCATCGACCAGTCGATGGCCGAGCAGGTCGTCGAACGACTCTCTCGCCTTCCTGAGGAGATGTTCATCGCCGTCAACGTCAGCGCGTTCACGTTGGAGACGACGCCGTTCGCGTCGTTCATCCAGGGTCTCCTGCAGCGGCACGGCGTCGACGCCCGGCGGTTGCACATGGAGGTCACCGAGACGCGACTGTTCACGGTCGCCCCCGCGATCCTCGAGCAGATGCGACTGCTCGACGGCATCGGTGTCCGCTGGTACGTCGATGACTTCGGCACGGGCTACTCCTCCATCACCCACGTGCGCGACCTGCCGGTCGCCGGGCTGAAGCTGGACAAGTCGTTCACCGAGGGCATCCGCGAAGGGGACGTGAAGGCGCGCAACCTCGCCGACGCGCTCCTCGGTCTCGCGAACGGCCTCGGCCTCGACACCGTTGCGGAGGGCATCGAGACGCAGGCCGAGGCGGCCTATCTCCGCACGCTCGGCTGGCAGCACGCCCAGGGCTGGCTGTACGGCAAGGCGGCGCCGCTGCCGTAATGCGGCCCCGTCCGGCGCCTCCATGGCGTGTGGTTGGGTGAGCGCGTGATCCACGCTCGGGCCCTGACCAAGACGTACGGCGACTTCACCGCCGTCGCCGGCATCGACTTCGACGTGCAGCCCGGCGAGTCCTTCGGCATCCTCGGGCCGAACGGCGCGGGCAAGTCGACCACCATGCGCATGCTCGGCGCCACGCTGCAGCGCTCGTCGGGGGACCTGAGGATCCTCGACCACGATCCGGTGAGCGACGGCCCGCTCATCCGGGCGCACCTGGGTGTCGTGCCGCAGGAGGACAACCTCGACACCGAGCTCACCGTCGCCGAGAACATCTACACCTACGGCCGGTACTTCGGGCTGAAGCGCGGCTACCTGCGCGGGCGGGTGGATGACCTGCTCGCCTTCGCACAGCTCGAGGACAAGCGCGATGCCAAGGTCGACGATCTCAGCGGCGGCATGAAGCGGCGGCTGACGATCGCGCGCGGGCTCGTCAACGAGCCGACGATCCTGCTCCTGGACGAGCCCACCACCGGGCTCGATCCCCAGGCGCGGCACGTCCTGTGGGATCGCCTGTTCCGTCTGAAGGAGACCGGCGTCACGCTGGTCATCACCACGCACCACATGGACGAGGCCGAGCAGCTGTGCGACCGGCTGGTGGTCATGGACCGCGCCCGCATCGTCGCCGAGGGCTCGCCGGCCGACCTCATCCGCCGCTACTCGACCCGCGAGGTCGTCGAGGTGCGCTTCGGCTCCGATCGCAATGCCGAGGTGGCCACCCAGCTCGAGGGCATCGGCGAGCGTCGCGAGGTGCTCGCCGACCGCATCCTCGTCTACACCGACACGGGCGAGGCCGACCTCGAGCACATCGTGGGCCGCGGGTTCATGCCGGTGACCTCGCTCGTGCGGCGGTCGTCCCTCGAGGACGTATTCCTCCACCTCACCGGCCGCAGCCTGGCGGACGAATGACGATCGCAACGCGCATCGACGCACCCGTCGGGATCCACGGACCGCGCCGCGGCGCCTGGCATGTGGCCGAGTACCGGCTGCGGAACATGTGGAAGTGGCGCAGCGCGATCATCTCGTTCGGCATCGGCCACCCCGTGCTGTACCTCGCGTCGATCGGGCTGGGCGTGGGCCTGCTCGTCGACACGAGCTCCGGCGGGGTGGACGGCGTGCCGTACCTCGTGTTCCTCGGTCCCGCCCTGCTCGCGACCGCCGCGCTCCAGGGCGGTGGAGACGAGACGATGTTCCCGACCCTCGCCGGCTTCCTGTGGAACAAGCTCTTCTACTCGATGCGCGCCACGTCGCTGACCGGCGCGCAGATCGCCGACGGCGTGCTGTTGGCTGCGGGCTTCCGGGTGCTGTTCACGACCCTCACGTACTGGCTGGTGCTGGCGATCTTCGGTGCGGTCTCGTGGTCAACGGCGCCATCCCTCGTCGCGCTGGGCCTGCTTGCCGGACTGGCGTGGGGCGCCGTCATGCTCGCCGCCACCTCGTTCGTGAAGCACGAGGACGGCTTCCTGTCGCTGGTCGGCCGGCTCATCGTCATGCCGATGTTCCTGTTCTCCGGCACGTTCTACCCCCTCGACGCACTGCCCCTGGCCATCCGGTGGGTCGGATGGATCAGCCCCCTGTGGCACGCCACGGAGCTCGGCCGCTGGCTGTCGTACGGGCTGGCGCTGCCCTGGTGGCAGCTCGCGATCAGCGTGATCTACCTGCTCGCCCTCGCCGTCGGCGGCCTGCTGATCGGCCGGCGCCAGTTCGAGAGGCGGCTTACGTCGTGATCACCGCAGCCGCTGTCGCCATCGCCGATCGCCGTACCGGACGGTTCGGGTCGTCGATCTACTCGGGCCGCCCGTACGCCACCATCCTGCGCAACTTCGCCGCGCTGCGCACGAGCAATGCGTTCGTGTTCTTCACCGGCTTCGTCGAGCCGGTGATCTTCCTGCTGGCCTTCGGGTACGGAGTCGGCAGCCTGGTCGGCACCATCGATGTGGCCGGGCAGCAGGTTCCCTATGCCGCCTACCTCGCCCCCGCCCTGCTCGCCTCGAGCGCGATGAACGGCGCCATCATCGACTCCACGTTCAACGTCTTCTTCAAGATGCACTTCATGAAGCTGTACCACGCGATGATGTCGACCTCGCTGGGTGCGCTGGACGTGGCCCTCGGCGAGATCGGCTGGGCGATGCTGCGCGGCGGCACGTACGCGGTCGGCTTCATGGTGGTGGCGGCGGTGTTCGGCCTGCTCACCTCGTGGTGGTCACTGCTCATGATCCCGGCGGCCGTGCTCGTGGCGTTCGCGTTCGCGTCGGTCGGCATGACGCTGACGTCGTATATGAAGTCGTTCCAGCAGCTGAACTGGGTGCAGTTCTGGATCCTGCCCATGTTCCTGTTCTCCGGGACGTTCTTCCCCATCACCGCCTATCCCGAGTGGCTGCAGGCGATCATCACGGTCACGCCGCTGTGGCAGGCGATCGCGATGATGCGCGGCCTCGCCCTCGGCATGTTCGACCTCGGCCTGCTCGTGCACGTGCTGTATTTCGCCGTCTTCGTCGTCGTCGGCCTCACGCTCACGACCCGCCGCCTCAACGCCCTCTTCCTCCGCTGACGAGTTGAACCGCTTCCCGGCTCAAATCTGCAGAACTGAACCGGGATCGTGCCTCAACTGCCCATCTGAACCGCTTCCCTGCTACACCTGAAGCATGTTCCTGACGTTCCTCGGCGGCGCCGGCACCGTGACGGGATCGAAGACGCTCGTGGAGGCGGGTGCCCCCGGCGAGGAGCAGCGGGTGCTCATCGACTGCGGACTGTTCCAGGGGCCACGGGAGATCCGCGAGCGCAACTGGGAGACCTTCCCGATCGACCCCGCCACCGTGAAGGCCGTGATCCTCACGCACGCGCATCTCGACCACTGCGGCTACCTCCCCGCGCTCGTCCGCGAGGGGTTCGCCGGGCCGGTCTACTGCTCGCCCAACACGGCCGACCTGGTGCCGATCATCCTTCGTGACAGCGCCAAGCTGCAGGAGGAGGACACCGCGTGGGCGAGGACGAAGGGCTTCTCCCGACACGTGGATCCCCGACCCCTGTACGACGCCACCGATGCCGAGCAGGCCATTGCGCTGCTGCGGCCCATCGAGTTCGGCATCGACATCACGCCCATCCCCTCCCTCACCGCGCGACTGGCGCCGGCCGGCCACATCCTCGGCTCCTCGACGATCACGCTCGTGGACCAGCTGCGTCAGCGAACGGTGGTGTTCAGCGGCGACCTCGGACGCGGAAACCACCCGCTGCTCGAGGGTCCCCATCCTCCCGAGGACGCCGATGCCGTCGTCATCGAGTCGACCTACGGCGACCGGGAGCACGGCGATGTCGAGGCCGAGATCGACGAGATGGCCGCCGCCATCACCCGCACGCTCCACCGCGGCGGCACCGTGGTGATCCCCGCCTTCGCCGTCGATCGCACCGAGGTGCTGCTCATCGCGCTGCGCCGCCTGCAGGACCAGCAGCGCATCCCCATGGCGCAGATCTCCGTCGACAGCCCCATGGCCCTGGCCGCCCTGCGCGTCTACGTGCAAGCGATCCGCGACCACGATCCGGAGATCCTCACGGCCATCGATGCCGAGGGACCTGAGGCGATCGACCTGCCCAACCTCGACGAGGCCACCACCCGCGAGCAGTCCATGGCGCTCGACAGCGGGGGGCCGCGCATCATCGTCTCGGCATCCGGCATGGCGAGCGGCGGGCGCGTCACCCATCACCTCAAGGCGGCCCTGCCCGACCGACGCAACACGATCCTGCTGGTCGGCTACCAGGCGGTGGGCACGCCGGGACGCCTGCTGCTCGACGGCGTCCACGAGCTCAAGATCCACGGGCAGTACGTCCCCGTGCGCGCCGAGATCGCGGAGATCGAGGCGTTCTCGGTGCACGCCGGGCCGCAGGAGCTCGTCGACTGGATCGCCGGCACGCGCGAGCCGCCCGCACAGGTGTTCGTCAATCACGGCGAGCCGGAGGCCGCAGAGGCACTGGCCGACCGGATCAGGGACCAGCTCGACGTGGCCGTCGTCATGGCCCAGCCCGGCGACCGCGTCCGTATCTGACGGCTCGTCCCCACCGCTACCGTCATCCCATGACAACGCGGGCCGAGTCCGATGCCTTCCTCGAGGCCCTCCTCGCGAGGCTGGACGCTGACCCCCAGGTCGTCGGCCTGGTGCTCGCCGGTTCGTCGGCCGACTGGAGCCGCCGCGACCGCTGGTCCGACCACGACTTCCTCATGGTCACGGTCGATGGCGTCCAGGAGCACTACCGCACCGACCTGACCTGGCTGCCGGACCACGAGGGCATCGGCTGGTGGTTCCGCGAGACCGCCCACGGCCTCAAGGTCCTCTACCGATCGGGCCTGCTCCTCGAGTTCGCCGTGTTCGATCGCGCCGAGTTCGCGACCTGCGCCCTCGACCGGTACCGCGTGGCCCTCGACCGACGTGCGCCCGGCGAACCGGACGTCCCGTCGATCGCCGAGGTCGCCGCCGCGGTGCAGGGCCGCAGCACGGCAATCCCACCGGCCGATCCTGTCTCCACCCTCCGCCACTTCCTCGCGCTCGTGTACGTCGGCACCGGACGGGCGCGTCGGGGCGAGCGGCTGAGCGCCAACGTCTTCCTCCGCGACTACGCGACGGCTGCCCTGCTGCGGCTCCTGCAGTCGCTGGCCGACGGGGCGACGGGCGGGGCCGATCGGCTCGATCCGTGGCGCCGGGTGGAGGGGACCTGGCCGGACGTCGCCGCGGAGCTGGACGCCGCGCTGGCACGTCCGGTCGAGGGGGTCGGCCCGGCGCTCCTCGACGTGGCCGCGCGGGCGCTGCCGCCCCGATGGGCGGGCTGGCCGGCCGAGGACCTCGACCTCGTGCGCGGCCTCCTCGAGCGCCCCTGACCGGTCACGCCGGCCGTTCCCGGCGCTCGGCGGACGGCAGATTTCGCGCCCGATTAACCGAAGCGCCGGACGGATGTCAGACCCACCGCCTACTGTGCCCGGTGGACAGGGGAGGCTGATGTGACGAGCGGGACGCTTGTGACCCTAGCGCTGGCGGCGACCGGCCTGCTGGTCGTGGGCGCCCGCCTCATCGAGGACCCCAGCACGACGGGACTGGTCGTGGGCCTCGCCGCCCTCATCCTCGGCACCGCCCTCGCGGCCACGGCCGTCGCTGCGGCCTGGCGGGCACCGCGCCCCGCCGTCATCGACGAGGACGCGCCAGGACCCGCCCGGCCCCGGGGCTCCGCCCGGCCCCGGGGCTAGGCGTCCCCCGGCGCAGCCCCCGGCCCGACGTTGTCGGCCAGCCACTCGAGCAGCGGGCGCATCGCCCGCCAGTCCCCGCGCACCATGGTGAACGCCTTGCGCCCCGCCAGCTCCGGGGCCACGGGGTAGTGCCGCGACACGGTCAGCGCGCGGTAGCGGAGCAGGTCGATGCGCGGGTGGTCGGCGTCGTACCCCTTGGGACGGGTCTTCAGCGGCTGCCCGTCGACGTGGAAGCGCCGCTGCGCCGTTCGCACGAGCCGCTCCAGTTCGGCGCCTCGCGGCCCCGCGACCGCCTCCCGGTAGCGAGCCACCTGCTGGCCCTGCGGGGCGTACCACCCTCCGGCGACCATCAGGCCCTGCGCCGAGACCTGGACGTAGTAGCCGACGGCGTCCTCGAGGTTGACCACTGCGCCCTGGTGGTCCTTGATTGGGGTCTTGTCCTTGCTGAACCGGGTGTCGCGGTGCGGGCGGAACAGCCGCGCGGCGCCGAACTCCGGCTCGAGGTCGGCCACGAGGTCCGTCAGCGGCCCGCGGACCGCGGACTCGTACTCGCCCTTGTGCTCCTGCCACCACTCCCGCGAGTTGTTGGCCGCGAGCGCGTCGTAGAACTCGAACGCCTCCGCCGGGAAGCCCGTGAACGCCGCCACCGCTACGCCCCGAAGAACTGCCGGGCCCTGCCGTTGTAGAGGAGGCCGAGGGTGATCAGGCCGAGCAGCACCTGCACGGTCGACGCGAGCCAGAGCCCCGGCGCGATGATGAACGTCCAGACACCGGCGATGATCCATAGGACGGAGACCAGGGCCACGAGGAAGCGCGCCCCGCGACTGCCGTTCGCGATCCCTCGAGCGACCAGCAGGTAGATGAGCCCGAGCACGATCGTGACAACGGCCGACACCCAGCCAAGGTCGTCGCCCCGGTTGAAGAGCCGGACGATCCCCGCCACCACGCCGAGCACGCCGGAGATCAGGATGACGACGAAGACGATGCTCACGCTGAACGGACGGCTCCCGGCCACGGTTCCTCCTCCAAGACGGGCGCACGAGGCCCGTCGACACCGAAAGCATGTCACTACACGACACGTCGCCGAGCCGACTCGCGCGAAGCCGCCGACGCGGGGCCGCGGCCCCGCTACCCTCGCGGCATGAGCCAGCAGACCGAGCAGCAATCGGTGCTCAAGGTCCGGGAGGCGCTGACTCGGCTCGGCGCGCGCGGCGAGGTTCGCGCCCTGGACGACAGCGCCCGCACCGCGAAGGAGGCCGCGTCCGCCCTCGGCATCGAGGTCGGGCAGATCGCCAGTTCTCTAGTGTTCCTGGCCGACGGCGAGCCCGTGCTCGTCATCGCCTCAGGCGGCCACCGGGTGGACGAGCTGCAGCTCGGCTCGGTGCTCGACGCCACGCACGTCACCAAGGCCTCGGCTGACGAGGTGCGCAAGGCGACCGGCTTCGCCATCGGTGGCGTCGCTCCGGTCGGCCATCCGAAGCCCCTGCGCACGATCGTCGACATCGCCCTGAGCCAGTACGACGAGGTATGGGCCGCCGGCGGCCACCCCCACTACGTGTTCCCGACCAGTTACGACGAGCTGCTGCGCGTCACCGCGGGCGAGGCCGCCGAGATCGGCGCCTGAATCAGGATCGCCGTCAGCCCGATCGACTCGCCGCCACGCGGGCCAGCGCATCCGGCCCGGGTGCCGTGCGGGCCGACACGCGATCCCCCGGCTCGAACGGCACGGCGGCGGTGAGGCCGCCCGTGATGACGACGTCCCCGGCTCGGAGCCGCTCGCCGCGCTCGGCCAGTCGCGCGACGAGCCAGGCCAGCGCCTGCACCGGATCGCCCATCGCCGCCGACCCGTGACCGCGGCCCACCTCGACCCCATTGCGCTCGAGGACGACCTCAACGCCGGGCAGGTCGCCGTGCACCTCATCCCCCAGCACGACGAAGCCGGCCGACGAGCCATCGGCGGTGTTCAGGGCCCAGTCGAAACGGTAGCCCTCCCACACCGAGTCCACCACCTCCAGGGCGAGCCGCCACGTGGCGACGCAGGACCGGACCTCCCCCGCGTCCGCATCGGGGGGAACAGCCGAGCCGAGCACCGCCGCGAGCTCCGGTTCGACTCGGGGCTGGGTCACGCCGTCGCCGATCACCGAGCCATCGGGCAGGATCATCGCGCGCGAAAGCGGTCCGAAGTTCGGCTCGGCAACGCCCATCTGCTCACGCATCACCTGCGAGGTGTAGCCGAGCTTCCAGCCGCCGCGACCTCCACCACGCTCCAGGCGCTCGGTGAGCACCAGCCCCTGCGCGCGATAGGCCGACGAGGCATCCAGCCCGTGGTCAGCAGGCGCCGGCAGGACCCTGCCGTCGGCCCGGGCGGCCGCGATGCGGGCCGCGAGCACGTCCGCGGTGGCCGGCCGGTCGAGCTCGAGCCGGTACTCGACGAGGTCGACGTCGTACCACTCGTGCGTCAGGCCCACCTCGGTCATGCCGAGTCGGCCGCAGACAGCCCGGCTCGCCCGGTTCTCCGGGCAGACCACCGCGCGCACCAGCCGGAGTCCAGCACGCCGAGATCGTTCGATGAGCGCGCTCGCCGCCTCCGTGGCATAGCCGTGACCCCACGCCTCAGGGTGCAGGTGCCAGCCGATCTCGAAGGCGTCCGAGGTCGTGCCGTCCGTGCGCGGCAGGGGCGCCAGCAGGACGGTGCCGATCGGCGGCCCCACCGAACCCCGGCGTTCGACGGCCCAGATGCCGGAAACGCCCTCGGTGCGCGCCACCCAGCGGGCGATGCGGGCCCGGGCGTCGTCGAGGTCGTGTGCCGGCTGGGGCACGGCACCGAGGAAGCGGAAGACCTCGGGGCGCGAGTAGATGTCGAGCACCGTCGACGCGTCTTCGTCCGTCCAGGCGCGGAACTCGAGGCGCTCCGTCGGTTCCGGGACGGCCGGCGGGTCAGGCACCTTCGTAGGCCGCCCGCAGGACGCCGAGGTCCAGCTTGTGCATCTCGAGCATCGCGGCGGTGGCCCGCGCGGCACCCTCGGCATCCGGCCCCGCGATGAGGCTCGGCAGCTCGGCGGGCACCACCTGCCAGCTCACGCCGAAACGGTCGACGAGCCAGCCGCACATGCTCTCCTCGCCGCCCTCGGCCAGCCGGTCCCAGTAATAGTCCACCTCAGCCTGGTCCTCGCACGCGATCACGAACGAGATGGCGGGCGTGAAGGCGAACATCGGTCCGCCGTTGATGGCGCTGAACGGCCGGCCGTCGAGCTCGAACGACACGACAGGGACGTCCGCCTCCTTGCCGGGGCGCTCGTCGTGGAACACCTCGTCACCGATGACCCGCGAGTTCGGGAACACCGACACGTAGAAGCGGGCAGCCTCGTGTGCCTGGTCGTCGAACCACAGGAACGTCGATATCCCCAGCATGGCGCCTCCTCGGCGCCCAGCCTGTCAGGAGATGCGCACCGGCGTCCCCGAGATCGGGATGTCCGCTCCTGCGGGCGCCGTGGCCCCGTCCATGCCGCTGATGACGGTGCCGCCCGGGTTGGGCAACGACGCGGCCGACCCGTCGTCGGTGTACGCGACGAAGAACGGCGCGCCACCTCTGTCGAAGTTGCACTGGACGACGACGCCGGTGGTGGTGCACCCGAGGAAGGTGGAGCCGACCAGCCAGTCGCGGATGCGTCCGTAGGCCGTCGTCGCCGGGTAGCCGTTCCACATCTGGATGCCCAGCAGCCGGTACTCGGGCGTCCAGCCGTACCAGAAGCTGCGGGCGATCCCGTACCGAAGGGAGTCGACGTACGTGCGGCCCACGTAGCCGGCGATCTCGTCGTCGGGGATCGTGCGGGCGGCCTCGCCGGAGCCCGGGTTGGTGATCCCGTAGTTGATCTCGGTCTCCCAGATGGGCTTCTTCGGCGCGCCTGCGATGTCGAGCGCGATGTGCATCATGCCGAGCAGGTACGCGCGGTCCTTCGGGGTACCGGAGGCCAGCGGGTACAGGTGGACGGAGAACGCGTCGATCGGCCAGCCGAACTCCTTGAGCGCGGCGAGGTAGTCCGGGTAGAACTCGGTGAAGCCCTTGACCCAGCGCGAGCCCGTCGAGGCCGCCACCACAGTGGCACCGGGCTGGGCGTCCTTGATTATGCGGTAGGCCCGCGCGGTGAGGTCCGCCATCAGCTGAGGCGTCCCCCGCCAGAACTGCGAGATGTTCGCCTCGTTCCAGATCTGGTAGGCGGAGATCCGGCCGCCGTACCGGTTGACGACCGCGCGGACGTAGTCCTCGAACATCGCCGGGTCCTTCATCGGCATGGACGATCCCGGACCGGCGAACTCGGCCCCCGGCGCCTGCGCGACGGCAGCCCACGCGGGCGTGCCGCCGAGCACGAGCAGCACCTCCTGGCCGGCGGCCTGCGCCTGCGCGACCTGACGGTCGAGGGCGCCCCACGAGTACTGCCCGGGGCTCTTCTCGATCTGGTTCCACGACGTCGAGGTGTCCCACAGCCGCACACTCCCGGCGAACTCCGGCACCCCCCGGATCGGGTGGTTGCCGAACAGCGTGCCCGACACGGGCACGCCTGACGCCGCATCCGCCGCGTCGGGGGCGGTGGGCTGGTACGGGCTGGTGATGCGCGCGCTGATCTGCCACTGCTGGCGGGGCGAGTCCTTGCCCGTGACCACCGCACGGAGCCAGACGCGCCCCGTCGTCTCGCCGGTCTGGATGGCGAAGTCCTTGTCGCCTCCGGCCTGCGGCACCTTCCAGGTGCTGATCCTGACGAACTTCTTCCCGTCCCGTGAGGCCAGGAGGGAGCCGGTGCGTGGCTTCGAGCCGATGTTCGGAGGCACCGTAACGGTCAGTGGCAGCTCCCCGTAGGCGGGCGCCTCCTTCGGTGCCGTCATCTTCAGCGGGATCCGCTCCGCCGTGGTCTGTGCGCTGGCCGCCGTCGTCGGCAGCAGGACGGCGGCGACGGCAGCCACCAGCAGCCCACTCAGCAGGCGTCTCATCGGGGTCCTCCATATTCACGCGTCACGGTGGCCACCGTGACGTCGTACTCCTCGTAGAAGTCGGCGATCCCCCGCTTCTGCGCCTCTCGGTGCTCGACGTTCTCTCTCCAGTATCGGACGCTGTCCTCGTCGGTGAACCATGCGACGGTGATCCCCTGACGCGTCCCCGGATCGCGCACGCTGGTCATGCGGAGGAACCCCGGCTGCTCGGCGGCCAGCGTCGCCATCCGGTCGGCCATCTCCGCGTACTCGGCATCGTGCGTGCGGGTGCGTCGCGATGTGAACACCGCAACCACGGCCATGCCGCCCCTCCCCCTCCCGGTCGCCTCCGACGCACGTGTCCCCCGACAACCATAAACTCGCGACATGAGCCAGCGTATCTACAGCGGTCCGCGAGCGGACCGGCACCGAGGTCCGTCGCGCTGGCTCGTGTGGCTTCCCTGGGCGTTCGCAGCCCTGACGATCCTCGGCCAGATCGTCTGGGTGCTGGCGGGTGACGCGAAGACGGTGTTCACGGTCCTCACCGTGGTGACCTTCTTCCTCGCCAGCGCCAGCCACGCCGTCGTCAACCGCGGGTGGGGCTGGGCGGCCGGCTACCTGGCCATCTCCCTCGCGTTCGGCTGGGGCATCGAACGGCTCGGGCTGGCCACCTCGTTCCCCTTCGGCACCTACTCCTACAGCGACGTGCTGGGGCCGGCCATCAGCGGCGTGCCCCTCGTCATCCCGCTCGCCTGGTCGATGATGGCCTACCCGTGCCTGCTCGCCGCCCAGCGGCTGACCACGACAGGGGTCGGCACCGCCCTGGTCGGCGGCTGGGTGCTCGCCGCGTGGGATCTGTTCCTGGATCCGCAGATGGTCGGCGAGGGCTACTGGACGTGGTCGGACACCGGCTGGGCCCTGCCCGGCATGGCCGACATCCCGCTGCAGAACAACCTCGGCTGGCTGCTGAGCTCGATCGTCCTCATGGCGCTGCTCAACCTGCTCCCCCGCAAGGCGGCCAACGACGGCGTCCCCATCCTCATGATCGCCTGGGTGTACTTCTCCAGCGTGCTCGCGAACCTGGTCTTCTTCGGACGGCCAGGGGTCGCCCTGTGGGGTGGCGTGTGCATGGGCCTGGTGGTCATCCCCTACCTGTGGCGCTCGTGGAGCGAGCCGCAGTGAGGGGGCGTACCAGGGCCAGCCTCCTCGTCGCCGTCGGCACCGCGATCGCGGCTGCCCTCGCGGCGCATGCGGCTGCGAACATCCGCGGCCTGCGGCACCCCGTCGCGCCATCGTCGGACGTCGACGAGCGGGTCAGTGTGCTCATCCCGGCACGCGATGAGGCGGCGCACATCGGGGCCACGGTCCGCAGCGCACTGGTGCAGGTCGGCGTCCCCGGGCTCGAGGTCATCGTCCTCGACGACGACTCCTCGGATGCCACACCCGCGATCGTGACCGCCATCGCCGAGGGGCGCCCCGAGGGCGGGGCCGCACTCGTCCTCCACCGCGGCGGACCTGAGCCGGTGCCCGATGGCTGGCTCGGCAAGCCGTGGGCGTGTGCGCGGCTGGCGGACCGCGCGCAAGGGACGGTCCTCGTCTTCGTCGACGCGGACGTCGCACTGGCTCCCGACGCCATTGCCGCCCTCGTTGCGACGATGCGCGGGGACGGCTTCGCCCTGGTCGCGCCGTATCCGCGGCAGATCATGGGGAGTTGGCTGGAGCGGCTGGTCCAGCCCCTGCTCACCTGGTCGTGGATCTCCACCCTGCCGTTGCGGTGGGCCGAGACCTCGTCACGACCGTCCCTGTCCGCGGCGAACGGGCAGCTGCTCGCCGTGGACGCGGCGGCCTACCGCGCCGCCGGCGGGCACGCCGTCGTCCGCGACGAGGTGATCGAGGATGTCGCCCTCATGCGGGCCGTCAAGCGTGCGGGCCACCGGACGACCACGGTCGACGGGTCCGCGCTCGCCACCTGCCGCATGTACGACGGTCCCCGGTCGCTGGTCGACGGCTACAGCAAGTCGCTCTGGTCGGCCTTCGGCGGCCCGGCCGGGTCCGTGGGCGTCAATGCCCTGCTGCTCGTCGGCTACGTCGTTCCCGCTGCGGCGATGCTCGGGGCTCGGCGCCCGCGGACGCGACTCGTCGGGGCCCTGGGCTACAGCGCCGGCGTGGCCAGCCGGGTGCTGGTGGCGCGGGCAACCGACGAGCGCGCGCTGCCGGACGCATTCGCCCACCCCGCGTCGATCCTCGCGTTCTCCACCCTGAACGTCATCTCGTGGGTGCGGCACCGCCGCGGCACGAACTCGTGGAAGGGCCGCCCGGTCGTGGTCGGCGCAGTCGGGCGCCGGCCCACGGAGTCCTCGGAGGCCGCCGCATGAGCCGCGTCGTCGTCATCGGCGGAGGCGTCGGCGGGCTGGCGGTCGCGGCCCGCCTGGCCGTCAAGCGCCACCAGGTCGTCCTCCTCGAACGGGCCCCCGAGTTCGGGGGCAAGCTCGCGACCTACCGACGCGACGGGTTCGCCTTCGACACCGGTCCCAGCCTGTTCACCCTGCCGGCCGTCTACCGCGACCTGTTCCTCAAGACCGGGCGACCGCTGGAGGAGGAGGTCGACCTCCAGCCGGTCGAGCCGGCCTTCGGGTACCACTTCGCCGACGGATCCTCGGTCACGGTCCCTGGCGTCGACCCCGCTCGCGCCGCGAAGGCCTTCCAGGAGGCGTTCGGGGGCAGTGCGGGTGCCCACTGGCTCCGGCTCATCGAGCGCGGGTCGCAGATGTGGCGGATCACGCGCGGCCCGTTCCTGCAGTCACCGCTGGACGGATGGCGGACCCTGCTCAAGGTCGCCAACCCAGCGGACGTGCGCACCGTCGCCCCGATGTCGACGCTGCGGGCCCTCGGCAGGCAGTACCTCGACGACTGGCGGCTGCGGCAGGTCCTTGACCGCTACGCGACCTACAGCGGCTCCGACCCGCGCCGGGCGCCAGCCGTCCTCGCCACCATCCCCTACATGGAGGAGACGTTCGGCGCCTGGCATCTCGGGGGCGGCCTTGGCACCCTGGCCGACGCACTCGTCCGCCGGTGCGAGAAGGTCGGTGTCGACCTCCGCCCGTCGACCGATGCCGTGGAGATCGTCCTGCGCGACGGCTCCGTGGCCGGGGTTCGCCTGGCCTCCGGCGAGGTCATGGATGCGGACCTCGTCGTCGCGAACGCGGACGCGCAGCAGGTCTACGGCCACCTGCTCGAGGACCCGCGCGCCCGCAAGGTCAGCCGCGACCTCGATCGTCGGCCCGCCGCACTCTCCGGCTTCGTGATGCTCCTGGCCGTGTCAGGCCGCACTCCCGGCATCCGGCACCACAACGTCTGGTTCCCCCGCGACTACGACGCCGAGTTCGACGCGCTGTTCGGCCGCCGGGTGCAGCCGATCGCGGAACCGGCGATCTACGCCTGCGTGCCCGACGATCCGGCCATGCGGCCCGACGCCGACTCCGAGTCCTGGTTCATCCTCATCAACGCCCCTCGTCACGGTGACGGCCGCGACGGCACGTTCGACTGGGACGCGCCCGGTGCGGCCGATACGTATGCCGATGCGCTGCTCGACCAGCTCGCCGCACGCGGGACGGACATCCGAGCGCGCGTGCGCTGGCGGGAACTGCGGACGCCCGCCGACCTCGAGCGGCGCACGGGGGCGCCGGGCGGGTCGATCTACGGCTCGGCCAGCAACGGCGCGCGAGCGGCGTTCCAGCGACCGGCCAACCGCTCACCCATCCCGGGGCTGTACCTCGTCGGCGGGTCCGCTCATCCCGGCGGCGGGCTGCCGTTGGTGGGGATGGGGGCGGAGATCGTGGCCGACCTCATCGGCCGCCCCGCCGGCGCCCCGGCACCGGGCACCGGGCCGGCCTGCTCGACCTGATCCGCGCCGACCCCTCGGCCTTTCCACCCCCTTCCGCCGGAGGCGCACTTAGGTCTACCTTTCCTCTGAGCCGCGTGGGGCGGCGAGCCATCGAGGAGGCCGCATGTCACCACGGGTCCGCACGCTGTCACTGCTCCTGGGGGCCGCGCTCATCGCCGGCAGCGCGGCCTTCGCCCCGGTCGCCCAGGCCCAGGCCCCCACCCGGCCCACCGTCAAGGTCAAGTGCGTGAGCAAGTCCACCGGCTTCGCCCGCTACTCGAGGAGCGGCAGCTGCCGGCGGACCGAACGCGTCGACCGCAAGCCCTGCGCCAAGGGCGGCTCCTGCGTCGTCGGTGACGTCGGGCCCGGCCGCGGCAAGGTGTTCTATGCGGCCAGGACCAAGCAGGCGTGGGGCCGGTACCTCGAGGTCGCGCCCCCGACGTGGATGGCCGACGGCGACCCCAACGTCGACTGGTGCGACAACCTCGTCGATCAGTCGCTCCCGGGCACCCAGGCCACGGGGATCGGTGCCGGCAAGGCCAACACCGCGGTGATGGTCGGCGCGTGCACGAGTGGTGCCGCCAATTCCGTCGCGGCCTACCAGGGAGGCGGGAAGTCCGACTGGTACCTGCCGTCCAAGGACGAGCTGCGGGCACTCTTCCTCCGCCAGAAGGTGAGCAGTGGCTTCCAGCTGCACGGCTACTGGAGCTCGTCGGAGGAGAACACCAACACGGCGTGGATGCAGGACTTCTACGCCGACTACACCCCCGCGCCGTCCGACAAGGGCTTCGCCAACTACGTACGGCCGATCCGGGCCTTCTGAGACCGCGCCCTGCCGTCTAGCTTCCCTGGAGCCACCGGGCCAGGCGGCCCCGTCGCGACACGTCCCGCATGCGCTCCTCGGTCGCCGCGCGCGCCTCCTCGGTGGTGACGAGGAGCAGCCGGTCCCCGGCCCGCACGCGGGTGTGCACGTCGGGGGCGACGGCCCGCTCCCCGCGGACGATCAGGGCGACGACGGACCCCTCCGGAAGGCCGAGCTCGGTCACGAACGTACCCACGAGGTGCGAGTCGGCCGGCACCTCGACGCCCAGCACCTGGGCGGCCATCCCATCGAGCGGCGCCGCCTCCACCTCCAGCTCCACGGCCTCCTCCACGGTCACCACGCCGAGCCGGGTGCCGGCAAGCCGGATCAGCGGCACCTGCACGATGATGAGGATGAGGACGACGATCAGCGTCACGTCGAACACCAACCGGCCACCCGGAACTCCCAGCCCCAGGGGGATGGCGGCGAACACGATGGGGACCGCACCACGCAAGCCGGCGATGCCGGCGAACGCGATCGTCTGACGCGGCAGCCGGAACGGCAGCAGAGCCACGAGGGCGGCCAGCGGCCGGGCGAGCAGGAGGATGATCGCGGCCACGACCAGCGCGTACGGCAGCGCATCGGGCAGCGACTGGACGTCGGCCAGGGCGCCCAGCATGAAGAACAGCCCGATCTCCGCGATCCACGCCAGGCCGTCGGCGAACCCGATGATGGACCGGCGATGCGGCAGCCGGGCGGCCGACCCGATGATCACCGCCGACACGTACACGGCGAGGAAGCCGGAAGAGTGCACGACGTCGGCCAGCCCATAGGCTCCGACCAGCAGCGCGAGTGCGGCGATGGGGTACAGGCCGACCGCGGGCAGTGCCAGGCGCGGCAGCAGCCACCGGCCGGCGTACCCGACCGCCAGGCCGACCAGCGCCCCGCCGATCAGCTCGGCGACCACGAGCAAGGGCACCTGCCACCAGGATCCGTCGTCGAGCGAGCCGCTCGAGACGATGGACACGAGCACGACGACCGGCGCGTCGTTGAACCCCGCCTCGGCCTCGAGCAGTGTCCGGACGCGCAGGGAGATGTGCATGCGGCGCATGACCGAGAACACCGCTGCGGCGTCCGTCGCTGCCAGCACCGCGCCGATGAGGATGGCGTTCTGCAGGGAGACGTCCAGGAGCCACACCAGCGGAATCGCGACGATCGCGATGCTCACCGCCACGCCGACCGATGCCATGGTGATCGCCGGCCACATCACCGGGCGCAGCTGCTCCACCCGGGTGGTCAGGCCGCCCTGCGCGAGGATGAGCACCAGGGCGGAATAGCCCAGCACGGTCGCCAGCTGCGCGTCGCTGACGTGCAGGTCCGGGAAGGCGCTTCCCAGCACCAGGCCCAGGAGCAGGTACAGCAGCAGGCCCGGGACGCCGAGCCGTCCGGCCAGGCGCACGCCGATGACCGACACGAGGACGATCGACGCGCCGATGAGCAGCGCGACCGCGAGCTCCTCGAGCGTCATGGCATCCCCCGGCCTAGCCCGTCAGGGCACCCAGTCCCAAGGCCCGGTAGACCTCGATGGTCGCGGTCGACCTGTTGAGCGTGTAGAAGTGCAGCCCGGGCGCTCCGAGGTCGAGGAGCCGCTGGCACATCTCAGCCGCCACCTCGACGCCGAGCGCCTGCACGGCGTCCGCGTCGTCGGCGACGGCGTGGAACCGCTCCGCCAGGTCGGCGGGGAAGGCCGTGCCGGAGAGCGCCGCGAAACGCTCGATCTGCGCGACGTTCGTGACCGGCATGATCCCCGGGATGATCGGCATGGTGCAGCCGGCCGCCCGCGCCGACACGAGGAGCCGCTCGTAGTCCTCCACGCGGAAGAACAGCTGGGTGACCGCGAACTCCGCCCCGGCCTGCTGCTTGAGCGCGAGCACCCGGGCATCCTGGCCGAGGTCGGCCGACTCCGGGTGGCCCTCGGGGAAGGCGGCCACACCCACGCTGAACCCGCCGAGCGACCGGATCAGCTCGACCAGCTCGACCGCATGATCGAGGCCGCCGGGATGGGAGACCCACGGAGTGTTGAGGCCCGTCGGCGGGTCGCCGCGCAGGGCGAGCAGGTTGCGGACGCCGACGCCGGCGTACTGGCCGATGACCTCGCGCAGATCGTCCTGGGTCGCCCCGACGCAGGTCAGGTGCCCGACCGGCGTCAAGGTCGTGTCGGCGGCGATCTCACCGGTCAGGCGCACCGTGCGGTCGCGTGTCGTGCCCCCGGCGCCGTAGGTGACCGAGACGAAGGTCGGCTTCAGCGCCTCGATCTCCCGGACCGTCTGCCAGAGCATCCGCTCGCCCTCGTCCGTCTTCGGCGGGAAGAGCTCGAACGAGAAGGATCGGCGTCCACTGGACAGCACCTGTCCGAGGGAGTCGGTCGCATGCATGCGCACAGCCTACGGATCCTCGCCCGCATTCGTCCGAGAGGCCGGGGGCGCCGCGGCGTCGTAGGCTCGGGTCGTGATCTCGCCCTCCCCTGCACCCCTGGATGCCGCCGACCTGCGCCCCCGCGTCCAGACGGTCATCGACGAGGTCCTTGCCACCGAGACGAAGGCGCTCGCCGGGGTCAGCGACGACCTGGGCCCGATGATCGAGGCGGTCACCGACCTGCTCCAGGGCGGGAAGCGTCTCCGCCCGGCCTTCTGCTACTGGGGGTGGCGTGGTGCCACGGACGAACGCGACGACGACGAGGCCGCGCTGCGCGCCGCCGCCGCCCTGGAGTTCCTCCAGGCGTGCGCCCTCGTCCATGACGACGTCATGGACGGATCCGACACCCGGCGCGGGCTCCCGGCCGCGCATCGGCGGTTCGCGGGCCTGCACCGGGACGAGGAGTGGCACGGCTCGCCCGAGGCCTTCGGCATCGGTGCGGCGATCCTCCTCGGCGACCTGTGCCTGAGCTGGGCCGACGAGGTCCTGTACCAGTCGGGATTCCCGCTGGAGGCGCTCCAGCGGGGCAAGGCCGTGTACGACGAGATGCGCACGGAGCTGATGGCGGGGCAGTACCTCGACCTCCTCGAGCAGGCCCGGGGCGGCGGATCCGTGGAGCGGGCTCTGCGCGTGGTCCGCTACAAGTCGGCCAAGTACACGATCGAGCGACCGCTCCACCTCGGTGCGGCCCTGGCCGGCGCCGATCCCACGGTCTTCGAGGCGTACAGCGGCTACGGACTCCCCCTCGGGGAGGCGTTCCAGCTGCGCGATGACATCCTGGGCGTCTTCGGCGACCCGTCGGAGACCGGCAAGCCAGCCGGTGACGACCTGCGCGAGGGCAAGCGCACCGTCCTGATCGCCCTGGCCCTCGAGAAGAGTGCCCCCGCACAGGCGTCGGTCATCCGCCGCTACCTCGGCGATCCCGGCCTGGACGCTGCGGGGGTCGAGCAGTTGCGCGAGGTGATCGAGTCCACCGGAGCACGGGCCGCGACCGAGGGACTGATCGACCAACTGCTGGAGCGCTCGCTCACCGCACTGGAGGCCGTGGACCTCGACGAGGAGGCACGTGCCGTCCTCGCCGGCCTGGCCTACGCCGCCACCCGCAGGAGCCTGTGATGCGCACCGTCACCGGACCGACCGACGAGGTGGTCGTCGTCGGCGCAGGGCTCGCCGGGCTCTCTGCCGCGATGCGACTGGCCGGGGCGGGCCGGCGCGTCACGGTCCTGGAGCGCGCATCCGTGCCGGGTGGCCGTGCAGGACGGCTGGTCGTGGACACCGCCGACGGCGCCTACCACTTCGACACCGGACCCACCGTCCTGACGATGCCGGACCTCATCGCCGATGCGTTCGACAGCCTCGGCGAGGACATGGCGGACTTCCTCACCCTCGACCCGGTGGCGCCCCTGTACCGGGCCTTCTATCCCGACGGGTCCACGCTCGACGTGCACGCCGACATCGACCGGATGGCCGACGAGATCGCCACCTCGATCAGCCCGGCCGAGGCGGCGGGCTATCGACGCTATGTGGACTTCGTCTCCCAGCTCTACCGCTACGAGATGAAGGACTTCATCGACCGCAACATCGACTCGCCCTTCAACCTCGTCACCCCCGACCTCGCACGACTGGTCGCCCTCGGGGGATTTCGTCGCCTGGCCCCGAAGGTCCGCGAGTACCTGAAGGACCCGCGTACCGAGCGCATCTACTCGTTCCAGGCGATGTACGCCGGCGTCTCGCCGCAGCAGGCCCTGGCCATCTACGCGGTCATCGCCTACATGGACTCCGTGGCCGGCGTGTTCTTCCCGCGCGGCGGAATGCATGCGGTGCCCATGGCGATGGCCGCAGCGGCGGAGAAGCACGGCGTCCAGTTCCGCTACGACACCGAGGTCACCAGCGTCGAGACCGTGGGCGACCGGGCGATCGCTGTCATCACCGCGGGGGGCGAGCGGATCCCCGCGGACGTCGTGGTGCTCAACCCGGACCTCCCGGTCGCGCACCGGGACCTGCTCGGCCGGGAGCCGTGGTCGATCCGCCGCCTGCGGTACTCGCCCTCGTGCTTCCTGCTGCTCGCCGGCTCCTCCGCCCAGTACAGCAAGATCGCCCATCACAACATCCACTTCGGCCGGTCCTGGCGGGGCGTCTTCGACGAGCTGATCGACCAGCGGACCCTCATGAGCGACCCGAGCATCCTCGTGACCAATCCCACCCACTCGGACCCGTCACTGGCGCCTGAGGGCCGTCACGTCTACTACGTGCTCGCCCCCACGCCGAACCTGGACGCCGATATCGACTGGCGGCGGGAGCGGTCCCGGTACCGTGACGCCGTCGTCGAGACCCTCGAGCAGCGCGGCTACATCGGCTTCGGCGACGCCATCGAGGTGGAGGACATCACCACCCCGCTCGACTGGGAGGCCCGAGGAATGGAGCGCGGTGCACCGTTCGCGTCGGCACACACCTTCCTGCAGACCGGTCCCTTCCGGCCGAGCAACATGTGGGGTCAGAACGTGGTCTTCACCGGGTCCGGCACGCAGCCGGGGGTGGGCGTTCCGATGGTCCTGATCTCCGGACGCCTGGCGGCGGAGCGGGTAACCGGACCGGATCCCACCTACCGGTCGCGGGCCGTCCGCTGGTGACAACGCCCGGGCCGTTCGCCCTTCGGCACGGCCTGCCGGGCTTCGTCGGAGCCGCCCTCGTCGCCGTCGGGGCGCTCGGCATCGGATGGCTGCCGCTGACGTCCAACATGCTCGACCACCCGCTGGTCCAGGCCCTGCGCAGCACCCAGGTCGGGTCGCTGGCCTCAGGGGCGCTCGTCATCATCGGCCTGGTGATCCTGCTGCAGGCGTGGCTCCTGCTCGGATCGGAGCTCATGTCGGAGGGCCCGCGGCCGGCGCTCTCCGCGCAGTTCGGGGTGCTCGCCCTCTGGGCGGCTCCACTCGTCCTCGCCCCGCCGATGTTCAGCCGCGATGCCTACTCGTACTACGTCCAGGGGCGCGTCTTCGGCCAGGGCTACGACCCGACGACGATCGGGATCGACGTGATCCCGGGGTGGTTCGACGACGGTGCCGATCCGATGTGGGTGGAGTCGCCCACGCCCTACGGACCGGTGTTCCTCGCCATCGAACGCGGCATCGCCGACTTCGCGCACCCGAACGCGTACCTCGGCGCGCTGCTCTTCCGAGGAGTCGCGCTCGTGGGAGTGGCCCTGATCGCGGCCTTCCTGCCCGGACTCGCGGTCCGGCACGGCATCAACCCCCAACGCGCCGTGTGGCTCGCCGTGCTCAATCCCGTCATGCTCATGCACTTCGTGAGCGGTGCCCACAACGACGCCCTCATGGTCGGCCTCGTCGTTGCCGGGCTGGCCCTTGCTGCGCAGCAGCGGTGCCTCTGGGGGGCCGTCGCCGTGAGCCTCGCGGTGGCCATCAAGCCGATCGCCCTCATCGCCCTTCCGTTCGTCGGACTGCTGTGGTCCGGTCGACTCGGCAGGTGGCGGGACCGGGTCCGCTCATGGGCGCTCGCCGGCCTCACCCTCGTCGTCGTGCTCACCTGCGTCTTCCTCGTCGTCGACGCGGGCGAGGGAGTCCTCGCGGCGGCGTTCGGAACGCCGGCGGGGGTCCTCACGTGGCTGTCGCCGACCACCGCCGTCGGCAAGCTCCTGGGCATGGCGACCACCGGACTGGGCCTAACGCAGGACGCCACGCCCCTGCTCAACGCGGTCCGCCTGATCGGCGTTGCCGCAGCCCTGGCGATCGTCGCGTGGCTGATCCTTCGGCCCGGCGGCCGTTCACCGGTCCGAGGAGCCGCGCTCGCCTTCGCCGCCGTGGTCGTGCTCGGCCCCGTCGTCCAGCCGTGGTACCTGCTCTGGTTCCTGCCGCTCTTCGCCGTGACCGGCCTGTCGCTCGTCGAGATGCGGGTCGCGGTCATCGCCACCGCCGGCTTCACCGTGCACGGGATGATCGAGGCGACCACGAACTCGGACAACATCTTCGACGTCGCCGACATCGTGACCTACGTCGTGGCATTCACCGTCGTGGCCATCGTCCTCCTGGCATCGCGGCGCGAGCGTCGGCTGGTTCTCGGCCCGGCCGATGGACTGGCCCTGGAGCCGTCCACGGAGGAGGAGCGCGCCGCGGCAGCGTCGATGCGCTGGCCCGCCCGAGCACCCGGTTCAGGCTCCTCCACGGCCACCAATGACAGGATGCTGACGTGAGCGACCGCGAACTCGACGCCGCCGGCATCACCGACCCCCACCTCCGGGAGTCGTACGAGCGGTGCCGTCAGCTGAACGCCGCGCACGGCCGCACCTACTACCTGGCCACGCTGCTGCTGCCCCCGGCGAAGCGGCCCTACGTGCACGCGCTCTACGGGTTCGCGCGCTACGCCGACGAGATCGTCGACGACCTGTCCAGCGAGCTCTCGGGCGAGGAACGCGCCGCGTGGCTCAGGGACTGGGGATCGACCTTCCTCGCCGACGTCGATCGGGGCTGGTCGGACGACCCGGTCGCCATGGCCGTGGTCGACACGATTCAGCGGTGGTCGATTCCCACGGAGCACTTCGTCGCCTTCCTGCACTCGATGGCGATGGACCTGACGGTGACCGAGTACCGCACCTACGAGGACCTCTACGAGTACGTCTACGGATCCGCGGCCGTCATCGGACTGCAGATGGTGCCGATCCTCGAGCCGACGGATCCGGAAGCGTACGAGCGCGCCACGGATCTCGGCGTCGCGTTCCAGCTGGCCAACTTCATCCGGGACGTCGGCGAGGACCTCGACCGCGGGCGGGTCTACCTGCCGCTGGACGAGCTCGCGGAGTTCGGCGTGACCCGCGACGACCTCGAGAGGCGGGTGACCACACCGGCCCTCAAGGCAGCCCTGCGCCAGCAGGTGGCGCGGGTCCGCGCCCTCGAGGAGCGCTCCCGTCCCGGCATCGACATGCTGGATCCGACCTCCCGGGACTGCATCGAGGCCGCGCGGATCCTGTACTGCGGGATCGTCGACGAGGTGGAGCGGCAGGACTACGACGTGTTCGCCCGACGGGCGACCGTGCCCCTGCGCCGCCGACTGGCGGTGGCCGGACCGGCGTGGGTCAGGGCCCGCCGGGCCCGCCGCGTCGGCGCCAGATCGGGGGGCCGCTGACGGGCGTGCGCTGGACCCCCCGGCGTCCCCAGAACACCCATAGCGACAGCGACAGCAGGATCAGCGCGAACCCGAACAGCAGGTCCTCGACGGGGGCGAAGGCGATCCGCCCGTCGCCGAGGAAGGGTGGGGGGCCGGACACCGGCGAGTCACCGCCGATGATGGCACCACCGTCGTAGCGGACCACCCCGAAGCCTGTGAACATCCCGTTCGTGATCAGCTGGAAGAACACGATGATCGCGTACGACGTCCAGAACACGCGGCGGCGCACCAGGCGGGTCCGGAAGGCCCACAGGTCGGCGGCGACGGCCAGCACGACGGCCAGCACGGCGAGCTGCGTGTACGTCACTGCTCGTCCCCCCGCGATGGCTCGTCTCCGACTACCCACCGGTCCTTCACGCTGCGCACCGCCTCGAGGGTCAGGATCGAGGCGATGGGGATCGCGACGAAGAACAGCACCTCGTCGAGCGGCACATTTCCCGGCAGGGTGATGCCGAGGATGCGCTCCGGGTCGAACGACCAGTGCCCCTGCGCAACGGCGTACACGTCCCAGGCGAAGAAGACCACGACGGCGGGCGCGATCGACAGAAGCAGCCGCAGCCAGCGCCGGAACACCCGGGTGCGCAAGGCGACCTCGAGCCACAGGCACCCGACCATCACGAATGCGAGAATCGCGACGTACGAATAGCGGCCCATGGCGACATTCTGTCCGGAGCGGGCCGACCGGGCACGAGGAGGCGACCGGTGCCGCAGCGAGGACCTCGACGAATCGGCCTCGTGGGCGGGGAATCCACGGGCAAGACGACGCTCGCGCGCGACCTTGCCGCCGACCTGGGCGCCTGCGTCGTCCCCGAGGAGCTGCGCGCCTTCGTCGCGACGCATGGGCGAACACCCCGCCGCGACGAGCAGGCGGGGATCATGGCGGCGCAGGCCGCTGCCGAGGCAGCCGTGGCCGCCCAGTGCCCGCATGACCTCGTCGTTGCCGACGCCGCACCCCTCATGACGGCCGTCTACAGTCTTCTGTACTTCGACGACGCGTCCCTGCTCCCCGACGGAATCGAGCACGCCCGGGGCTATGACCTGGTGGTCTGGTGCGCCCCCGACCCGGCGTGGACCGCCGATGACGGGCAGCGGGACGGCCCCGGCCATCGCGACGCCGCGGAGCGGATCCTCGCTCGTCTGGCCGCTGAGGCGCTCCCGGCGGCAGGCATCCCCATCCTGCGCGTCTCGGGCGGCCGCGCGGAACGGGTCGCGGCGGTGCGGTTGGCGTGGCAACCGGGTCCCCTGCAAGGGCTTACCTAGACTCCCAAGGGTGGAGGTGACCGGTCAGTCTGGGCTCGTCGGCACGACTGTCGACGGCCGGTACCGCATCGTCTCCCAGCTTGCCCGCGGCGGCATGGCCGTGGTCTACGAGGCCCTCGACCTGCGTCTCGACCGCGTCGTCGCCCTCAAGGTCATGCACCCGCACCTGGCACACGACCAGGGATTCGTCACCCGGTTCCAGCGCGAGGCCAAGGCCGCGGCCCGGCTCACCCACGGCCACGTGGTGGCCGTCTACGACCAGGGCAGCGACGGGGACCTCGTCTACCTCGCCATGGAGTATGTGCCCGGGCGCACGCTGCGCGACGTGCTGCGCGAGTACGGGCCACTCACCCCCGAGCAGGCGCTGGTGTTCCTCGACCCCGTCCTCGAGGCGCTCGCCGCGGCGCATGCGGCGGGATTCGTCCATCGCGACATCAAGCCCGAGAACGTGCTCATCTCCGATGACGGCCGCGTCAAGGTCGCCGACTTCGGGCTCGCCCGGGCCATGGAGACAGACGGCCAGAGCGTCACCCAGGGCATGATCATCGGCACCGTCGCGTACCTCTCCCCCGAGCAGGTCGAACGCGGCGAGGCCGACGGACGCTCCGATCTCTACGCCGCCGGCATCCTCCTGTTCGAGATGATCACCGGGCAGGTGCCGCACGCCGGCGAGAGCCCGCTCAGCGTGGCCTACCAGCACGTCAACAGCGACGTTCCCGCTCCGTCCACCGTCAACTCCGCGATCCTGCCCGAGGTCGACGCCCTCGTGGTCACGGCCACCCGCCGCGACCCCTCGCTCCGGTACCAAAACGCGTTCGACTTCCTCGCGGACGTCCGCCGCGTCCGATCCACCCTCCCCCCACCGCGCCCCTTCGTCGACGCACAGGACACGCTCATCGTCGACGTCGGCATGGCGTCCGAGCTCGCTGCCGGACGCCCGACGGCGGCCGTCACCGCGGGCCCAGCCGCCAGCGCCGGCGCATCGGCGACACCGCGGCAGCAGCCCGGCGAGCGCCCCACCCGGCCCACGGCCCTCTCGCAGCCGCCGACGTACCGACGCAGCCGGGCGCCGTGGGTGGTGGTCCTCGTCGCGCTCGCGGTCCTGGCGACCGCGTTCGGTGCGTGGTACCTCGCTGCCGGGCCCGGACGGACCGTGCCCACCCCGGATGTGATCGGCGCCGATGTCACGGACGCGACCGCCCAGATGACGGCTGCCGGCCTCACCCTCGCCGTCGCGACCGAGGAGTTCAGCGAGGACGTGCCCGCCGGTGAGGTGATCTCGACCGATCCCGCGCCCGGCGACGGCATCCGCTCTGAGGGCACCGTGTCGGCGACCGTCTCGAAGGGGCCGGAGCGCTACGACGTGCCCTCCCTCAAGGGCCTCACGCAGACCGAGGCGGCGGATGCCATCGTGGCGGCCAACCTGGCCCTCGGCTCCATCACCGAGGCCTACGACGACAAGGCTCCGCTCGGCACCGTCGTCTCGAGCACGCCCAAGGCCGGCACACCGTCGAAGTCCGGCACCTCCGTCGACCTGGTCGTGTCGAAGGGTCCGGAGCCCGTACCCGTGCCCGACATCGTGGGCAAGAAGCTCGCGGGCGCCAAGGCGACGCTCAGCGACGCGGGACTCAAGGCAGACGTCACGCAGAAGTACTCGATGGACGTCAAGGACGGGTCGGTCATCTCGGTGAAGCCCAAGCCCGGCACCATCGTCGACTCCGGCTCCAAGGTCACCGTCGTGGTGTCCAAGGGACCGCCCCCTGTCACGGTGCCCAACCTCATCGACATGCCGAAGCAGAAAGCGATCACGACACTCCAGCGGCTCGGGCTGAGGCCCAAGGTCGTGCAGGGTGCCTTCAGCCCGCTCAACCGGGTGATCTCGCAGGATCCCGCGGGTGGTACGCAGATCCCCAAGGGCAGCACGGTCACCATCCGCATCATCTAGACGGAGGCCTCCACCCCCGCGACACAATGGGGCCATGCCCACGGCCCTCCGCCTCATCGCCCCGGACGCCGAGCACCTGCCCGGTCTCGTCGACGCACTCCGCCGGGGCTGGTCGCCCAACTCCCTCGACCCCGACGCGGGATACCGCCTCCTCGAGGAGATCGAGCAGGATCCGGACGGCTTCCTCGCCGGCCTCGACGACCGCGACCCACGGGGACGCACCTTCGAGCTGCCGGACGGAAGCCGGGTGCCTCGCCTGCCCCAGACCACGCGGTGGATGTGGGACGGGGAGTTCTGCGGATCGATCTCGGTCCGCTGGCAGCCGGGGACCACCGAACTGCCGCCGACCTGCCTCGGCCACGTGGGCTACACCGTGGTGCCGTGGAAGCGGCGGCGTGGCTACGCCACGGCGGCCCTCGGGCTGCTCCTGCCCATTGCCGCCGAGGTGGGCCTGCCCCTCGTGACCATCACCACAGACGACGACAACATCGCCTCCCAGCGCGTCGCGGCAGCCAACGGGGCGCGCTTCGCGCGGGAGTTCGCGAAGCCCGCGAGCTACGGGACCGGGACGATGCACGAGTACGTGATCGACCTCACCTGACCGTCATCGCCCCCACCACGGCAGACTTCGGTCATGACCACAGCCGTCTCGCTCCCTGATCGCGCCCTGGCCGCCCTCACCGCGTGCGGTGTCTCGATCGACACCTCCGCCCCGGCACCGGTGCTGGTGGCCCGCTCCCCGATCGACGGCTCGACGCTGGCGACCGTGCCCGCGCTCGACCCGGCAGGGGTCGATGTGGCCGTCGATCGCGCGCACGCCGCCTTCCTCACCTGGCGGACCACGCCCGCCCCCATCCGCGGGGCGCTCGTGAAGGGGTACGGCCGGCTGCTGGAGCAGCACAAGGAGGATCTCGCCGACCTCGTGCAGCTGGAGGTGGGCAAGATCCGCAGCGAGGCCCTCGGCGAGGTCCAGGAGATGATCGACATCTGCGATCTCGCCGTGGGCATCTCGCGTCAGCTCGAGGGACGGACGATGCCCTCGGAGCGACCGGGCCACCGCCTCATGGAGACCTGGCACCCACTCGGCGTCGTGGGCATCATCTCCGCGTTCAACTTCCCGGTCGCCGTCTGGGCGTGGAACGCGACCATTGCCCTCGTGTGCGGTGACACCATCGTGTGGAAGCCGTCCGAGCGCGTGCCGCTGACCGCCCTGGCGTGCTCAGCCCTCCTCGACCAGGCGATCGCTGCCGCCGGCGCCCCGGCCGATATCCACCAGCTCGCCCTCACAGACCGCGACGGCGGCCCGGCCCTCGTCGACAACCCGCGGGTCGCCCTGATCAGCGCCACGGGCTCCGAGCGCATGGGTGCGCAGGTCGGTCCTCGGGTGGCCGCACGCTTCGGACGGTCGATCCTCGAGCTCGGTGGCAACAATGCCGCGATCGTCACGCCATCAGCGGACCTCGACCTCACGATCCGGGGCATCGTCTTCGCGGCGGCCGGCACCGCGGGCCAGCGATGCACCAGCCTGCGCCGGGTCATCGCGCACGAATCGGTCGTCGACGAGGTCGTCCGTCGGGTCGCCGAGGTCTATGGCCGCCTCCGGGTGGGCACCCCGCTCGACGAAGGCACCCTGGTCGGGCCGCTCATCGACCAGGGCTCCTACGAGCGCATGCAGCAGGCACTCGACGAGGCCGTGGCGGCTGGCGGCACCGTGGTGGTGGGCGGCGACCGGGTCGATGTTCCCGGCTGCCGCGACGGCGTGTACGTGCGCCCAGCCCTGGTCCGGATGCCGGGGCAGGCGGAGGTGGTGCGCCGCGAGACGTTCGCACCGATCCTCTACGTCCTGTCGTACTCCGACATCGACGAGGCCATCGCACTCCAGAACGGCGTCCCGCAGGGGTTGTCCTCCAGCATCTTCACTCTCGACCAGCGCGAGGCCGAGATGTTCATGTCGGCGGTAGGCTCCGACTGCGGCATCGTCAACGTCAACATCGGAACATCGGGGGCCGAGATCGGCGGTGCCTTCGGCGGCGAAAAGACGACCGGTGGCGGTCGGGAGTCCGGGTCCGACGCGTGGCGCGGCTACATGCGGCGGGCCACGAACACCATCAACTACTCGCACGACCTCCCGCTCGCGCAGGGCGTGCACTTCGAGTAGCGGCGTCGCGCGGCCCGTCGCCGTCTGGTGGCTCAGGCCTCTCGCGTGTCGGTGCCACGGCCTCGGCGTTCGACCTTCTCCGCGAACATGCGGGCGTCGGCCCGGCCGACGGCGTCGGCCAACGACTCCCCGGGCTGCCAGACCGTCCAGCCCTGGGACCACGGCCCGGGTGCCTCGGCGCGCATCCGATCGAGCATCTCGGCCGCGTCCGCGTCCGTCGTCTGGGGGAGGATGACCACGAACTCGTCGCCGCCGACGCGGGCCACGAGGTCCCCCTCCCTCATCGCCGAGCGCCAGTGGGCGGCCACGGTCGCGATGAGCCGGTCCCCCGCCCGGTGGCCGTGGGTGTCGTTGACCTGCTTCAGGCCGTCCAGGTCGAGCATGGCGACCGTGGTCGGGCGTCCGGACCGCTGCGAGATGGCGCGCACGACACTGGCCTGCGCTTCGAGGCCGCGTCGGTTCAGCAGCCCCGTCAACGGGTCCGTGGTGGCGAGGGCGGCGACGGACTTGAGGACGCGGTCACGGTCGCTGCGCAGCAGGGTGATGGCAAACGAGCTCACGGCGATGCAGATCACGACACCCGCGACGTACAGCAGACGCGTGTCCGGTTGGAGGATCAGGACGGCGACGAAGTAGCCCGTTGTGAGGGCCAGCACCTGGTAGGTGGCGGCGCGACGGGGCAGGTAGAAGGCTGCGACCACGGCGACGAGCAGGAGGATCATCCCCCAGAGCAGCTGCGAGGGTTCCAGCCGGCGGGTCGCCACGAAGACCAGCGGCAGACCCCAGGCGACCACCAGGCAGGCCTCTACGAGCCCGAGGGAACCCCGTTCCCGTGGCCGCAGGGCACAGCCCAAGGCCGCCATGATCAGCACCACGGCGAGGACAGAATCGAGAACCCGGTTCGCGGGGGCCGGGGGCCAGAGGGCGAAGGCCGTCGCCAGCAGCGCCTCGACGGCGAGCAGGCCCGCGATCACCGGACGCGCCGGCGGCCACCAGCGTCGGTCGCTCCCGGCGTAGGACGTGCGAAGCGATGCCCGCTCCGTTGCCCGCGCCGCGCTCACCGGTCCACCCCCAAGGTGTCCCCTCCACTGTGCCTCGCACCGGCTCGCCAGTCCACCCGGGAACCGGACCGTCAGGAAGGGAGCAAGCAAGCGGGCGCCCGCCGCTCTCCCCGCATTCCGGGGCCGACGGGCCCTAGGGTGAGGCCCACCAACGCTGAGGAGGACCGATGTCCGTCATCGACGACCATCTGGCGGGGTTCTCCGGGGCCCAGCGATCGGCGCTGCAGGCGACCGTGGACGTCATCCGCCGGAGCCTGCCGGGCGCCGTCGAAGTGCTCGCCTACGGGATGCCCACGTTCAAGGCCGGTGACGAGGCCGGGCCTGCGATCATCGGCCTGGACGGCTTCCGGCAGCACAATTCCCTGTTCCCGTACGGCAATGCGGTCGCCCAGGAGTTCGCCGACGAGCTCGCCGACTACCCGCAGACCAAAGGCTCCATCCACTTCGGCATCGACCGGGCGTTCCCCGCCCCCCTGCTCCAGCGGATGCTCAAGGTCCGTATGAGACTGATCAACGAGGACTACCCGAAGCCGAACGGGGAGTTCCGCGAGTTCTTCGACAACGGGTTCCCGAAGGCCACCGGGCGCATGGAGGACGGCGTGCTCACGGGGTCATGGCGGTGGTACCGACGGGACGGCTCGCTCCTGCGCTCGGGGTCGTTCCGACTCGGGGAGCAGCGCGGCACCTGGACCACGTATGACCGCTCGGGAGCGCCGCACAAGGTCACCGAGTACCGCTGACCGACGGCAGGAATCCCCGCACACCGAGCCCTACTCTGGAGGCGAGACGGGGGTGCGTCATGCACACGACGTTCGCTTCCTTGGCCACCGGGATCGCCCTGCTCGCCAGCACGCTGACCGGTCCCCCGGCACTCGCACAGCCCACATCCCTCGAATGGCACGAGTGCACGACGGCAGAGGTCGATGCCCCCGGCACCTTCGACTGCACTCGCCTCGAGGTCCCCATGGATCGTCGCGCTCCCGGCGGACCGACGTTCTCGCTTGCTGTGGCGCGGCACCGGACGATCGGCCGACCGGAGCAGCGGCTCGGTGCGCTGTTCTACAACCCGGGAGGTCCGGGCGAGGCGGGCCTCGACGTCCTCCCGTTCGCGTGGGAGATGCTGCCTCGCGAGGTGCGCGAGCGCTACGACCTGGTCAGCTGGGACCCACGCGGCACCGGCAGCACCACGCCGGCGCCGGCGCCGTGCCCGGGCGCCGATCTCGTCGGGCTCGTCCCGGAGACCGGACCGGTGGACTGGGCCGCGGTCGGCAGCGGGCTGGCCACCGAGGTCGGCACGGCGAATGCCGCCTGCGAGGAGGACAACGCCGACATCGCCGCGCATCTGTCGTCCAACGAGGCTGCGGCTGACCTCGAGGCGCTACGGGTGGCACTGGGCGAGCCGGTCCTGAACTACTGGGGCGTCAGCTACGGCACCCGCATCGGCGAGGCGTACGCGCGTGCCTTCCCGGACCACGTGGGCGTCATGCTGCTCGACAGCCCGATGTACCCGGGCGCGTGGACCATCGACGTCGGCGTGCAGTTCGCCATTGCCGGCACCCAGGCGTATCGCGTCTTCGCGAAGCACCACCCCGCGAGCAACCGCCAGTACCAGCAGGTCCTCCGGGCGGTCGAGACGGCACCTGCCACGCTCCCCAACGGCGTGGTCCTCGACCGCTGGCTCGTGCCCGACCTCGTGACCTTCCTGAGCGCGTCGGAGGACCTGTACCCCACGATCGAGGAGATCATCGACCTCCTGCACCTGGCCGTCCTGGGCACCGGCCCTGGGCGCACCGACGCGCGTTCCCGGCTGGCAGGCCTGTTCAGCATGCTTGCCTCGACCCTCGATCGTGGTGGCACCGAGTGGGTGTCGAGCGCGATCTGGTGCCTCGACCAGGCCGAACGCCCCAGTCCGGCCGACCTCTTGCCGAGCACGCGGGCCGTGGAGGAGACGTGGTCGTCCTACGAGGCGCTGTCGTTGATGGACCAGGCGGCCGTGTGCGCGGGCTGGGCCTTCGCCCCGGATCCCGTCCCCTCAGCCGATGCGTCGACGGGCACGCGCTCGCCCGTTCTCGTCATCGGGTCCCGCTGGGACGGTCGCACCTTCGGAGGCTGGATCCCGCAGATGGCCGATGCCCTGTCACCCTCCCGGACGGTCACCTACGTCGGCGGGCAGCATGGCCTGTACGCCGCAGTCCACTCCCCGTGCGTGGACGAGCCGGTGACGGCGTACCTGCTCACCGGAGCCCTTCCGCCGAAGGACCTGACCTGCCCCAGCGAGCTCGGATAGGCCGGAACCGGCGGCACGGGGTGCGCGGCGGCACGGGGTGCGCGGAGCGCGGGATCCAGGCACGTCCCGCACAATGACGGGATGAGCCACAACGCCCGCGTGCTCCTCGTGACGGCCGTGGTCGGCGTCGTGCTCGTGGGCATCGTCGTGGCGTACCAGTGGATCGGACGGCCCGCGACCATCGAGATCTCCGCCCAGGACGCCCCGGGGCCGGTTATCCTCATCCCGGGCTACGGGGGCGGGGCCGGCGGGCTGTCCGGACTGGCCGGGTACCTCCAGTCCCAGGGACGCCAGGTGGTCATCGCCGACATCGGCGACGGGCGGGGTGACATCGGGCAGTACGGACGTCAGGTCGGCGCCCTCGCATCCACCCTCACCGCGCAGGGCAGCCCCAGCGTGGACCTCGTGGGCTACTCCATGGGAGGCCTCGTGGCCCGGTCCGCGGCGGAGGCGAACCCCGGTGCCGTGCGCCGGGTGGCCACGGTCGCCAGCCCGCACGAGGGCACCTCGATCGCCGGGCTGGGCGCCTTCCTCGGCAATGCCAGCGCCTGTCCGACCGCCTGCCAGCAGATGGCCCCCGGCTCGGACTTCCTCGAGGCCCTGCCCGTGGCCGGCGACCCGTCCCGGTGGCTGTCCGCGTGGTCCGAGGGCGACGACGTGGTCCGCCCGCCGGAGGCCGCCACCCTCACGGGAGCCACCAATGTCGACGTGACTGCCGACTGCGCGGTCGGAACACCCGATCACGGCGGCGTCATCCGCACGCCCACGGTGTGGAGCCTCGTGGCCGACTTCCTGGCCACCGGGGCCATCACGCCCGCCTGCCGCTAGGTTCGGCGCGTGAGCCTGCCGGACCGCGCATCCGTCGTCGTCGTCGGGGGTGGCGTGATGGGGACGTCCATCGCCTTCCACCTGGCCGAGGCCGGCGTTCGCGACGTCGTGCTGCTCGAGCAGGCGCAGCTGGGCAGCGGCTCCACGTGCAAGGCGGCCGGCGGGGTCCGCGCCCAGTTCTCCGACCCCGTCAACGTCGCCCTCGGAATGCGCGGCCTGGACGCCTTCGAGGCCTTCCCCGTCCGCCCCGGTCAGGAGATCGACCTGCGCCAGCCCGGCTACCTGTTCCTGCTCACCGATCCCGAGCAGGTGCAGACCTACGAGGCCTCCGCCGAACTGCAGAATCGCATGGGCGTGCCCACGCGCATGCTGACCCCGGACGAGGCCGTCGCCCTCTCCCCGGGCATCAACGTCGAGGACGTCCTGGCCGCGAGCTTCCACCACCGCGACGGCTACTGCACCCCCGAGTCCGTCGTCTTGGGCTACGCGACCGGCGCCCGACGGCACGGCGCCACGGTGCGCACCGGCGTGCGCGTCACGGGCGTCCGGGTGGAGGGCTCGGAGATCCGCGGCGTGGAGACCGATCAGGGGGTCATCGAGACCGGCGCCGTGATCTGCGCAGCCGGGGCATGGTCCCGCGAGATCGGCGAATTGGCGGGGGTGCCACTGCCGGTGGAGCCCCTGCGCCGCCAGATCCTCATCAGCGAGCCCCTGCCGGAGTCGCTGCTCGCGTCCATGCCCGAGTCGATGCCCATGACGATCGATGCGTCGACCACGTTCTACTTCCATCGCGAGGGACCGGGACTGCTGCTGGGCATGTCCTACCGGGACGAGGTCCCGGGCTTCCGCTGGGACTACAGCGAGGACTGGCTCCCCGATCTGTTCGAGGCGATGGAGCGCCGGGCGCCGTCGCTGCTCGACCTCGGCATGGCACATCGATGGGTCGGCATGTACGAGGTCACGCCCGATCACAACGCGCTGCTCGGGGAGTCGTCGTCGGTCTCACGGTTCCTCTACGCCACGGGCTTCTCCGGCCACGGCTTCCTGCAGGGGCCGGCCGTCGGCGAGGTCATCCGCGACCTCTACCTCGGCGAGGAACCCTTCCTCGACGTGTCGCCGTTCACCGCCGAGCGGTTCGCCACCGGCGGCCTCCGCGGCGAGGTCAACATCGTCTAGAGCAGCACGCCCTCGTGCTCGAGGAGGCCGATCTTGACCTCCAGCCCGTAGCCGTAGCCGCCCAGTCCGTCGACCGCCAGCACCCGATGGCAGGGGACGAACGGCGCCACCAGGTTGGACGAGCACACCGTCCCCGCCGCACGCACCGCGCGTGGATTGCCGGCCCTGCGCGCCAGTCCGGCATAGGTGTCGACGCTGCCTCCGCGGATGGTCCGCATGGCCTGCCACGCCCGCTGCTGGAACGGTCCGCCCGGCTGGGTCACGGAGACGTCGTCGAGCGCATCGAGGTCCCCGTCGGCGTAGCGGGCCAGCACGTCGGCGATGAACGGCACCGAGCTGCGGGGGTGGACCTCGCGCTCGCCGGGCATGCGGCCGAGCACGTCCTCGAGGTCGCGGAACGTCGTCCCGACGACGGCGCCGTAGTCCGTCGGCCCGAGATCCCCGAGCGCGTGCGGATCGACCACGACGATCAGCGGCCCCACCGGCGTGGGATAGGCAGCCGCGAGCAGCGCGCCGGCGTGGTGCCCGTGGCCGGCGTTCGCCATGGCTACCGGGACATCAACATGTCTGCGACGAGGAACGCCAGCTCCAGGCTCTGCTCCCGGTTCAGCCGCGGGTCGCAGGCCGTCTCGTACCGGTCACCGAGGTTGCCCTCGAGGACGCCGCCCGTGCCGCCGATGCACTCCGTGACGTCGTCACCGGTGAGCTCGATGTGCAGGCCGCCCGGCACGGTGCCGAGCTGGCGATGGACGGTGAAGAAGCCCTCGACCTCGGCGATGACGTCGTCGAAGAGCCGCGTCTTGTGGCCGGTCGCCGCCTCGCGGGTGTTGCCGTGCATGGGGTCGCAGACCCACACGACGGGGACCCCGCTGGCGTCGACCTTCTGGACGATCCCCGGCAGCACATCGGTGACCGCAGCGGCGCCCATGCGGGAGATCAGGGTCAGCCGTCCGGGCAGCCGCTCCGGGTTGAGTCGCTCGGCCATCTCCGCGACCTCGTCCGGCGACGCCGTCGGACCGATCTTGACCCCGATCGGGTTCTTGATCGTCGAGGCGAAGTGCACATGCGCGCCGTCGAGCTGGCGGGTGCGCTCGCCGATCCAGAGGAAGTGCCCCGACACGTCGTACAGCAGCCCCGTGCGCGAGTCGACGCGCGTCAGCGCCCGCTCGTAGTCCATCGACAGTGCCTCATGGGCCGCGAAGAACTCCACCCGCTGGAGCTCCTCCGGATCGGCTCCTATCGCGTGCATGAACGACAGGGCCCGGTCGATCTCCGCCGCCATGGCCTCGTAACGCTGGCCGGCGACCGAGTCACGGACGAAGTCCTGGTTCCACGCATGGACCTGGCGGAGATCGGCGTACCCGCCCTGGGTGAAGGCACGGACCAGGTTGAGGGCCGCGCTCGATGCGTTGTACGTGCGGACCAGTCGCCACGGATCAGGGCGGCGGCTCTCGGCGTCGAAGTCGAGCGCGTTGACCGCGTCGCCGAAGTACGACGGGAGCTCCACGCCGCCACGCGTCTCGGTGAGCTTCGAGCGCGGCTTGAAGTACTGGCCCGCCATGCGGCCGACCTTGACCACCGGCAGGGACGCGGCGTAGGTGAGGACCACAGACATCTGCAGGACGGTCTTGAGTCGCGCGCGGATGGAGTCGGCGTTGTTCGCCCCGAAGGTCTCGGCACAGTCGCCGCCCATCAGGACGAACGCGCGGCCCTCGGCGGCGTCGGCAAGGCGCGTGGTCAGGACGTCGCACTCCCCCGCGAAAACCAGAGGCGGGAGGGTGGACAGCTCCGCGACCGCCGCCTCGACTTCCTGGGCATCCGGCCACGGCGGCTGCTGGGCCGCCGGCAGGTCGGGCCACGCGATGGGGGTCTGCATGCGCAAAAGCGTAGGGCACGGACGGGTGTGGCCCGTCCGTGCCCTAGCGCGCTGCTGAGGGGATCAGCTCACCCGAAGAAGGACTTCGCCTCCTCGTAGCGCTCCATCGGGACGGTCTTGAGGGTCCCGGTGGCCAGTTGCAGGGGAACCCGCACGATGTCGGTGCCGTGCAGAGCGACCATGGTGCCCCAGGCCTCGTCCTTGACCGCCTCGATGGCGTTGAGGCCGAAGCGGGTCGCCAGGACGCGGTCGAATGCCGTGGGGCTGCCACCACGCTGGATGTGGCCGAGCACGGTGGTGCGGGCCTCGTGACCGGTGCGCTCCTCGACCTGCTGGGCCAGCCATTCGCCGATCCCGGAGAGCTTGACGTGCCCGAAGGAGTCGAGCGTCTGGTCCTTGGTGACCATCTGGCCGCCCAGCGGCATGGCACCCTCGGCCACCACGATGATGGGCGCGTAGGAGGCCTTGAAGCGGGACTCGACCCAGCCGATGACCTCGTCGAGGTCGAACTCGACCTCGGGGATGAGGATGGCGTTGGCGCCGCCGGCCATGCCCGAGTGGAGCGCGATCCAGCCGGCGTGCCGGCCCATGACCTCGCAGATCAGGATGCGGTGGTGCGACTCGGCGGTGGTGTGCAGCCTGTCGATGGCCTCGGTCGCGATGCTCACCGCAGTGTCGAAGCCGAAGGTGTAGTCGGTGCCGCTGAGATCGTTGTCGATCGTCTTGGGCACGCCGATCACGTGGAAGCCGTGCTCGGTGAGCGTGGTCGCCACCCCGAGGGTGTCCTCGCCGCCGATCGCGATGAGGGCATCGATGCCGAGCTTGCGCAGATTCTCCTCCGTGCGCTCGATGCCGCCGTCGATCTTGACGAGGTTGGTCCGCGAGGAGCCCAGGATGGTGCCGCCGCGCGGCAGGATGCCGCGGACCTGGGGGATCCCCAACTCCATGGTCAGCCCCTCAAGGGGGCCCTTCCAGCCGTCGCGGAAGCCGACGAACTCGTAGCCGTACTCCTGGACGCCGCGCCGGACGATGCCCCGGATCACCGCATTGAGACCCGGGCAGTCGCCGCCACCGGTGAGAACGCCAACGCGCATGGATCGCGCACCTTTCCTCGATCGCCCGACCAGCCGGCCAGGTCACGGACGCCGGGCCCTGTCGCCCGACGACTCCAGCCTAGCCCTCTCTGCAAACGCTGTCATGTGCCTAGGGTGGGGTCATGCCCAGCCTCCTTGCCATCGATGCCGGCACGACGGGGATCACCGCCCTGGTCGTCGACGAGCAGGCCGTGGTGCGCTCCCGCGGCTACCGGGAGTTCCCCCAGCACTTCCCCGACGACGGCTGGGTCGAGCACGACCTCGGGGAGATGTGGAGCGCCACCCTGGCCGCCGTCCGCGACGCCCTCGACGGGGTCGACACCGCCGACCTCGTGGGGATCGGCATCACGAACCAGCGCGAGACCGTCTGCCTGTGGGACCGGGAGACGCTGGGCGCGCCGCGTCGGGCCATCGTGTGGCAGGACCGTCGTACCGCGGCGATCTGCCAGGCCTTCCGCGACGACGGCCACGAACCGCACATCGCGGACCGCACCGGCCTGCGCCTTGACCCGTACTTCTCGGCCACGAAGCTCACCTGGATCCGCCATCACGATCCGCACGCGTGGAGCGGCGTGGAGTCCGGACGCACGGCGGTCGGCACCGTCGACTCGTACCTGATCGCCCGGATGTCCCGCGGGCTCTACCACGTGACAGACGCCACCAACGCCTCACGGACGCTGCTGTACGACCTCGACTCCGGCGAATGGAGCGAACGGCTGGCGACGCTGTTCGGCGTGCCGCTCTCCGCACTTCCGGAGATCGTGCCCTCGTACGGGGATCTCGCCCGCACGGATCCCGCCGCCTTCCTCGGCCTCGACCTGCCCATCAGTGGGATCGCCGGCGACCAGCAGTCCGCCCTCGTCGGGCAGGCAGCCTTCACGGCCGGCGACGCCAAGTGCACCTACGGGACCGGCTCCTTCCTGCTGGCCCACACCGGCGAGCAGATCCGCCGCTCCCGACACGGCCTGCTCACCACCGTGGCCCTGGCCCACCCGGACGGCCGTCGCGACTTCGCCCTCGAGGGGGCGATCTTCGTCACGGGCTCGGCGGTGCAGTGGCTGCGTGACGGGCTGGGCATCATCGAGTCGGCGCCCGAGGTCGAGGCCCTTGCGGCCAGCGTGCCCGACTCCGGCGGCGTGGTCTTCGTGCCGGCGCTCACCGGCCTCGGCGCCCCGGAGTGGGACCCGTCGGCACGGGGTCTGATCATCGGGATCACCCGAGGCACCACTCGCGCGCACCTCGCGCGAGCCACTCTCGACGCGATCGCCTTCCAGGTCCGCGACGTGGCCGACCTCATGGCGGCCGACGGCCAGGTCGAGCTGACCCGGCTGGCGATCGACGGTGGGGCCGCGGCGAACGACCTGCTCTGCCAGCTGCAGGCGGACGCCCTCGGCATGGTGGTCGACCGCTCTGCCGAGCTGCAGACCACCGGCCTCGGCGCGGCCTTCCTGGCGGGGCTGGGCACCGAGGTGTGGGCGTCCACCGACGAGCTCGTGGCGACGAGAAGATCGTCAGGGCTCTTCGAGCCCCGCGACTACGACCCGGAGCCGCATCACCGCTGGCGCGAGGCGGTGGGCCGCAGCCTGCACTGGAGCAGGTAGCGGTGCTTGCCCGGACCCGTTCGCTGTGGGAGCGGCAGGATCGGCATCCAGGCGACCGGCAACGGCTGTTCGACGCCGTGGCACAGGCTTTCCCGGCCACCCGAGTCCTATATCCCGGCTCGTACGTGGACGTCGCCGCGTCGTTCGTCTGGCCCGCCGTGACGTACGTGGACGTCGACTCGAGAGCCCAGCGGTTCTTTGCCGACGAGGAGGGCGTCCGCGAGGTCATCGGGGCCCACGTCCACGACACGACAGGGCGTGACATCCGGTTCATCCATGGCGACTACCAGGCAGACCTCCCGTTGGAGGCCGCGTCGTTCGACCTCCTGATCTCCCTGTTTGCCGGGTTCGTGTCGGAGCACTGCACCCAGTACCTGCGCATAGGAGGTCGGCTCCTCGCCCATCCCAGCCACGGTGATGTCGCCATGGCCGCCCTCGATCCGCGCTACCGACTCGCCGCCGCGGTGACGGCCCGTTCCGGCGACTATGACGTGAGCACCCGGAATCTCGACGCCTATCTCATTCCGAAGGGCGCCGAGCCGGTCACGCGGGAACGGCTGCATGCCAGCGGACGCGAGATCACCTACACGCGCTCACCGTTCGCCTACGTCTTCGAGCGGGTGTCCTGACGTTCCGCAGGTGCTCAGTCCTCGTCCTCGCGCGGCGCGACGGTGGCGCGGGCGTCGGCGGGTGCTCCCTCGGCGATAAGCTCCTTGGCCCGGGTCGCGTACATGTCCACGTACTCCTGGCCGGAGAGCGACATCAGCTCGTACATGATCTCGTCCGTGACCGACCTCAGCACGAAGCGGTCGTTCTCCAGGCCTTCGTAGCGCGAGAAGTCGAGGGGGCGGCCGATGCGCACGCCCACGCGCATCAGACGCGGACGGATCTTGCCGGGGGGCTGGATCTCGTAGGTGTTGATCATGGCCACCGGGATGACCGGGACTTTGGCCTCCATCGCCATTCGGGCCACGCCGGTCTTGCCGCGATAGAGGGTTCCGTTGGGAGACCGGGTGCCCTCCGGGTAGATGCCCAGGAGCTTGCCCTCGCCCAGGATCCGCTCGCCGGTGCGGATCGCCGCCTCAGACGCCCGCCCACCGGATCGGTCCACCGGCACCTGCCCGACACCGGCGAAGAACGCCTTGGTGAACAGGCCCTTGAGGCCCGAGCCCGTGAAGTAGTCGCTCTTGGCGAGGAAGGTGATCGGCCGGAACTCCACGAGCGGGAGGAAGAAGGAGTCGGAGAACGACAGGTGGTTGCTGGCGAGGATGGCCGGGCCCTTGTCGGGGATGTTGTCGCCACCCTCAACCCAGGGGCGGAAGAGGACGCGCAGCCACGGACCGACGAGGATGTGCTTCAGGAACCAGTAGAGCACCGGTGCGCCTCCCTTCCGATGGCAGACTAGTGGGCTGACACGCCGAGGAGAGGAACCCCGATGCAGATTGTTCCCGGAGCCGAGCCGTGGTCGGCCGACGGCAACGACGTCGGAATCCTGCTCCTGCACGGCTTCACCGGCTCACCGGCCTCGATGCGCCCGTGGGGCGAGCGGATGGCCGCGGAGGGATGGACCGTGCGCGTGCCGCGCCTGCCGGGCCACGGCACCACGTGGCAGGACATGAACACGACCACGTGGGAGGACTGGTACCACGAGGTGGATGCGGCGTTCACCGACTTGCGGGGGCGGTGCTCGTCGGTCTTCGTGATGGGTCTGTCGATGGGCGGAACCCTCACACTTCGGCTCGCCGAGCAGCACGGGTCGCAGATCGCGGGAATCGTCCTCGTCAACGCGTCTGTGCACACCGAGCGGTGGGATCGTCATCTGCTGCCCTTCCTGCAGCGGATCGTCGCGTCCTTCCCGGGCATCTCGAACGACATCGCCAAGCCGGGACAGGATGAGGTCGCGTACTCCAAGATCCCGCTGAAGGCAGCACACTCGCTGTCGGGCCTGTGGGCGGAGGTCAAGGGCGACATCTCGCGGGTGAGCCAGCCCCTCCTGCTCTTCCGCAGCGCCGTGGACCACGTCGTGGAACCCTCCAACGCGGCCTACATCCTCGAGCACGTCTCATCCACGGACAAGCAGGAGGTCGTGCTGGCCGACTCGTTCCACGTGGCGACGCTGGACTACGACGCCGAGGTGATCGTTGGCGACAGCATCGAGTTCGTCCGACGGCTCTCAGCCTGACTCCCGCTTCGACAGGCAGGCCATGACCGACCGACCCTCCGAGCTCCCCGAGCACGAGCAGCGTGCGTGGGAGGCGATCGTCGCCGACCTCAGCGGCCAGATCGACCTGGGCCCGCAGTTCCCGAAGGAGCGCTCGCTGCCGCCCTTGGCGGCGACCGGCGATCACCCGGACCCGCTGGAGGAGCCGGCCGAGCTCGACGACGAGGACGAGGGCTACGAGCCGCCGGAACCGCCGCCGATCCCCCGGCCCGGCGACGCGGTGGCTCGCTTCGCGTGGGTGGCCGCCCTGGGCGGACCCGTCCTCGTGATCGCGTCGAATGCGCTCAGCTGGGATCGCTGGCTGGCGGGGCTGGGGGTGGCCGCGACGATCGGTGGCTTCGTGGCCCTCGTCGCCCGGATGAAGGACCGCGAGGACGACGACGACAACGGCGCCATCGTCTGACTCGTTTCTCCCACCTAGTGGGAGAAACGGCATAAAACCGCGGCACACGGCCCCTCTTGGATCGTTTGTCCCACGTAGTGGGAGAAACGATCTAGGGCGCTAGCGGAGCCGCGCGAGGTCGGCGGCGCCGACGAGGCCGGCGCTGTTGGTGAGCTCGGCCACCTTCACCTGCGGTGCGGGACGGTTCTGCTGGCCGATGAGCTTGTCGGCGAGCGTGGACCGCGCACTGGCCAGCAGCAGGTCGCCGGCATCGGAGACCCCGCCGCCGATGACGAACACCTCGGGGTCCAGGACCGCCGCCAGGTCGGCCAGCCCGCGCCCCAGCCACGCCCCGACGATCGTGAACGCCTCCGTGGCGATCGGATCGCCCGCGCGCGCCGCCTCGGTGATGTGCACCCCCTGAACGCCCTCCGGCGTGCCATCACCCAGCGACAGCAGGACGCCAGCCTCCGAACGGCGCTCGGCCGCGAGCGCACGCGCCTCGCGCACGAGCGCATTGCCGCTGGCGTACTGCTCGAGGCAGCCGTTGCGCCCGCACCCGCACGGCCGGCCGTCCGGGACCGCGTTGATGTGGCCGATCTCGCCCGCGGCCCCGTGCGCTCCGCGGAACAGCTGGCCGTTGATGACGATGCCGCCACCGATGCCCGTGCCGACGGTGACCAGCACCAGGTCGCCCATGCCGCGGCCGGCGCCGAAGCGGTACTCCCCCCACGCCGCAATGTTGCCGTCGTTCTCCACGACGACGGGCAGTCCCGTCGACGCCTCGAGCAGGGCCCGCACGGGCACCTGGGACCACCGCAGGTTCGGGGCGAAGTAAACCCGGGAGCGGTCCGCGTCGACCAGCCCCGCGACACCCACGCCGACGCCGGCGAGGTCGTCATCCGTGCCCTCCGCGAGCTCGCGGACGACCTCGGCCACCACGTCGAGGACGTGTTCGGCATCGTGGCGGGGCGTCGGGCGTCGGGCCGTTGAGACGATCTCGCCCTCGTCCGTGACCGTGCCCGCCAGGATCTTGGTGCCGCCGATGTCCACGCCGATGCTCAACACGACGACAAGCGTAGTCACGCGGACGGCCCGCGCTGTGCCTTCGTCGTGATGGCTCAGGCGGTTCCGTCGTCGTCCACGATGGGAATCCACCGGATGTCGGATGACGCACGCCGGACCGTCTCCGACGGGGCCCGCCCACCAGAGCCCGGGACCTGCGAAGAGACGAGGAGGATGCCCCGGCAGACGATGCACTGGGGATGCTCGGCGGGGTCGGCATGCTCGGAGTGCGGCGCCATCACTGCCGATGTCGCCCAGTCCACCATCCGGACCGCGCCGGAGAGCAACTCGCCCCAGTCGACCGTCGTCTCCTCGCCCTCCCCGGCCTCAGGCCGGTCCTCGGGAGACTCCCCCGTGCCATCGGCAGGCTCGGCATCATCGCCCGAGTACCACCAGGGGTTGACGCTGCTGCCGTCCTCGCTCATGACGCGGCACCTCCCATCCAGACATCGGGGTCCGGCCGGAACTCTAGGCGCAGTCCCGCTGGTCGACGGCGCGCCGGAAGCGGTTCGCAGCGACGCAGCACGGCGGGCAGCTCCAGCCATCGGTACCACCCGTCGTACTCGACGACCAGCGCCTCCGGCGTCACGCCCACCCGGGCAGTGGCCCGTGCACGCGCCGCCAGCGGCAGCTCCACAGCGTAGGACTCCTCCGCAGCGGCGACCGCCAGGGCAGCCTCGCTCAGCCCCGGCAGGCCACCCAGGGGCCCGAGCACGGATCGACCTTTGGGGACGGCACGCACCCGCGATGTCGACTTCCACACCGGGACGCCATCGGCGGCCGACGCCAGGTCGTCGAGTGCCGACTCCGCCTCCCGGCGCACCTGCCGCGGCCAGTCCTCGGAGCCCTTGGGGAATCGGTTCAGGACGATCCCCTCGACGGCGACGCCGAGCACCGTGAACACGGATACGCCGTGGCGAGCGGCCGCCGCCCCGTCGAGGGTGGCCGGAACCACGAGCCGGATCGACGTGTCCGGCCCCTGGAGAATCCGGCGCAGCCTCACGATCGCGCGCCGCGCATCACTCAGGGCACCGAACCCCACGTCGTCGCCATCCGACGACCGCCACATGGCAAGGGTGGGGGTCAGCGCGGCGTCGAGGAGACGCTCGACGGACTGCGGAACCTGCACCAGGTCGGCGGCGGCCGTCAGGGGGCCCGCGTCGACGACCACGGCGTCGACCTCGGCCATGAGGTCGCTGGCCCTCAGCAACGCGCCGAGAAGGCGGACCTCCGGAAGCGCCACCCATGCCTGGGCGGGCAGGCCATCGGCGCCCAGTGCCCCGAACAGCCTGCCGATCGTCGACGTGGCCAGATCGATCGCGCCCGCACCAGCCTCGCGCGCGACGTCGACCAGTTCCGCCGCGGCCCCTTCCTCCCGCGCGGCCTCGAGCGTCGCCCGGGCCACCGTCGACGTTCCCGCGCCGCCCGGACCGGTGAGGAGGATCAGGCGGCTCACGAGGTGCCCGCGACCGACTCCACGCGCTTCTTCAGGCCCTTCAACGCCGTGTCGACGATGACCTTCTCGGCCTTCCGCTTGATCATGCCGATCATCGGGATCTTCACGTCGACGGACAGCCGGTAGTTGACGCTGGTGGTGCCGTTGCCGTTGTCGGTGAGCCGGTACTCACCGTCCATGGCCGTCAGCATGTCGCCCTTGGTCAGGGTCCAGGTGACCGACACGTCGCCGTTCCAGTCGTACTCGAGCTCGTAGGTGTCCTTGATGGCCCCGGAGTTCAGCTCGAACCGGGCATCGGCCGGCAGATTGTCGTCCTCGTAGACGGCCAGCACGATCACCGACGTGATGCCGTCGCTCCACTCGGGATAGCTCGGCAGGTCGGCGATGACCGCCATCACCTGATCGGGCGAGGCGTTGATGACGATGCTGGACTCGGTCTGGTCGGCCATGCACGCAGGCTACCTGTCGCGGAGCCCACGGCGCAGCGTCACAGGTCCAGCACGAACGGCTTCCCCGTGGCGGCGAAATGACCCACGTTGACGCACTCCGTTCGCCCGATCCGAGCACGGGCAGCCAGGGGCTGATGGATGTGCCCGAACAGGTGGAAGCGCGGCTGATGCGCGCGCACGTAATCGCGCAGGGCCTCGCTGCCGATCTCGAAGCGACGGGCCACCGTGTCGTAGGTGAGTTCGGGCAGCGCCGGAGGAAGGTGGGAGAAGAGGACGTCGACCGGACCGAGGCGCGCGACCTTCGCCGCGTACTCGTCGGGAGGGATCTCGAAGGGAGTCCGCATGGGACTGACCAGGCCTCCGCCCACGAAGCCCCAGCGCAGGCCACCGACCTCGACCACCTCGGCATCGAGCACCCGGTGCCCCTCGCGCAGGTAGTCCGGCCAGAGCGCCGGGATGTCCACATTGCCGTAGGTGAGCAGCGCCGGTGCGGGCATCGCATCGAACAGCTCCTCGTACTGGCTGCGCACCATGGCCTGCATCACCGGCCATCGGTCCCCTGGCTCGCCGACCCCGATTCCGGACCAGGCCTGGGCACTCAGCGCGCGCGCCTCGTCGTAGCGCCCGGCCGTGCGCAGCTCGATGTACTGGCGGGCATGCTGCTCGCCGAAGAGGTCGGCGAAGATCCCGCGGGACGGCCTCGCGTAGTCGAGGAACAGGATGAGATCACCGAGGCACACGAACACATCGGCGCCTGAGGCGGCGGATGCCAGTTCCGCAGCGGCGCCGTGGACGTCGCTGACGACATGGACGCGCATGCTCACGTATCGAGTTCGTCGCGCAGTGCCCAGAGGGTCCGCTGCCAGGCGATGAGCTGCCGCTGCCGCAGGGCCGACAGCCGACGTCGGCCCCGTGGCGAGTCCGGCAGGTGGCGGGACTGCGTGTCCGTGCCCGGACGGGCCGGATCGGCGCGCAGCTCGTAGTGGATGCGCACGCCGGACCCCTCGACGGCGAGGACCACCTCGGAGACGCCCACGAGCGTTCCGGCGAGCGACCATGCCATGCCCTCCACGCCGCGATCGACCGTCACGGTCACGTCGGCGTCGGGCCACCAGGCGGTCCAGCGCTGCGGCTGCGCGATCCTCCGGGCGACGATCTCGCGCGGCAAGGCCACCACGACCTCGTCGATGATGATCACGTCCGGCACCCGACCAGAATGCCATGGAAGCCAAGATGAATCGGTGGCTAGGGCGCCTCTCGTCAACTACGGTGATTACATGCGAACTGAGTTCTCACTCCCACCGGTGGTTCCCACTCCGCGCAGCGGCTCGATCGTCGATCACATCATCGAGAACGCGGAGAAGCGGCCCGATCATGCGGCCATCTCCGTACCGCGAGGCGAGGCCTGGGTGGACCTGACCTCGCAGGAGTTCCTGGACGAGGTCAAGGCCGTCGCCAAGGGCATCATCGCCAACGGCGTGGAGCCCGGGGAACGCATCGGCGTGATGAGCCGGACCCGCTACGAGTGGACGCTGGTCGACTACGCGATCTGGTACGCCGGCGCCGTCAGCGTGCCGGTCTACGAGACCTCCTCGGCCGAGCAGATCCAGTGGATGCTCAGCGACTCGGCGGCCGTGGCCCTGTTCGTGGAGAAGGAGTCGAACAAGAAGACCTTCGACGAGGTCGCCGTCGACATCCCCACCGTCACGCGCACCTGGTGCTTCGAGGACGGCGTCATCGACGACCTCAAGCAGGAGGGCGCGCACGTCTCCGACGAGGATCTCGAGGCGCGCCGCGCCACGCTGAACCCGGACTCCCTGGCGACCATCATCTACACCTCGGGCACCACGGGGCGCCCCAAGGGCTGCATGCTCACCCACCGCAACTTCATGTTCGAGGTCGACAACGTCGTGTGGGGCCTGCCCGACGTGTTCCTCGAGCCCGGCAGCTCCACCCTGCTGTTCCTGCCGATCGCGCACGTGTTCGGCCGCGCCATCCAGATCGGCTGCGTGCGGGCCGGGGTGCGACTCGGCCACTCGCCGGACATCAAGCAGCTCCTGCCCGGCCTGCAGTCGTTCAAGCCGACCTTCCTGCTCGCGGTCCCGCGGGTGTTCGAGAAGGTCTACAACTCCGCGCAGCAGAAGGCCCAAGCAGACGGCAAGGGCAACATCTTCGACACCGCCGCGGCCACGGCCATCGCGTACAGCGAGTCGCTCGACAACGGCGGCCCTGGCCTGATGCTCAAGCTCAAGCACGCCCTGTTCGACCGGCTCGTCTACAGCAAGCTGCGCACCGCCATGGGCGGCAACATGCGCTGGGCTGTCTCCGGCGGCGGGCCGCTCGGCGCCCGCCTGGGTCACTTCTTCCGCGGCATCAACGTGGTCATCCTCGAGGGCTACGGCCTGACCGAGACCTCGGCCGCCACCACGGTCAATCGGCCCAGTGCCATCCGCGTGGGCTCGGTCGGCCAGCCGCTGCCGGGAGCGGGCGTGAAGGTCGCTCCGGACGGGGAGCTGCTGCTGGCCGGCGACCAGATCTTCATCGGCTACTGGAACAACCCCACGGCGACGGCGGAGGCGCTGGAGCCGGATGGCTGGTTCCACTCGGGCGACATCGGCGAGATCGACGACGACGGCTTCGTCCGGATCACCGGCCGCAAGAAGGAGCTCATCGTCACGGCAGCCGGCAAGAACGTCGCGCCGGCGGTGCTCGAGGACCGGCTGCGCGCCAACTGGCTGGTCAGCCAGTGCATGGTCGTCGGCGACAACAAGCCGTTCATCGGCTGCCTGGTCACCATCGACCCCGAGTCGTTCCCGGCGTGGAAGAAGCAGGCGGGCAAGCCCGACTCGGCCACGGTGGCCGACATGGTCGACGACCCGGACCTCAACGCGGCCATCCAGTCCGCTGTCAACGACGCGAACAAGGCGGTCTCCCACGCCGAGGCGATCAAGAAGTTCACGATCCTCGGAGTGGACTGGACCGAGGAGGGCGGCCAGATCACGCCCTCCCTGAAGCTGAAGCGCAACGTGGTGATGAAGGAGTTCGCGGCGGACGTCGAGGGCCTGTACTCCTGAGCGACTCTCCGGATCGTTGACGAGAGGTCAGGGCGCGAGCGGAAGCGTCAGCCGATGACGCGGCCCACGCCGCTGAAGTAGCGGTTGTACCAAGGGCCGAGCACCGCGTCGATCCGGACGCCAGCGCTCGGGTTGGCGGCATGGACCATCTTGCCGTTGCCGATGTACATGCCCACGTGGTGCACGCCGCTGCCGAAGAAGAACACCAGGTCGCCGGGCCGCGCCTCACTCAGCGGAATGCGGCGTGTGGAGCTGTACTGCGAGTACGAGTAGTGAGGCAGGGAGACACCGGCCTGCCGCCACGCGGTCATGGTGAGACCGGAGCAGTCGAAGGCGCTCGGACCGGCCGCGGCGGCGACATAGCGGTAGCCGACCTTGCTCAGGGCGTAGCTGACGGCACGCGCGGCCCGGCTGCTGACGGCCGGCACCCCGCCGCCCGCGCTCGATGAGGTGTAGCTGGGCAGGGCCCGACGTGCCGCGGCTGCAGCGGCCGCGGAGGCCGCCCGCTCCCGCGCCTGGATCGCGGCCAGGCGCCGCCTCTCGGCGGCCTCGAGGCTGTTGAGCACCTTCTGGGCATCCGCGAGCCGAGCGTCGGCCTCCTTCTTGGCGGCGGCCATCTGGTTGCTGAAGTTCCTGGCGATCGCCTCCTTGTCGGCGACCGCGGCCTCCGACTGCGCCAGCCGGAGCCGGGCCGTCTGCGTGCGCCGCAGCGACGACGACTGTGCCTGGGCCACCTGGTCGAGCGCCGCCGCCTGGGCGAGGAACTCGGTGGGGTTCTCGGCGAGCAGCACCTGGAGGGACGTGTCGAGACCGCCGCTGGTGTAGGTGTTGCGGGCGAGGTCGTCGACGGAGGACAGGATCTGCTGCAGCTGCCCCCGCTCCCTCTTGACCTTGTCCCGCAGGGCGGAGAGCTGCTGCTGGACGTCGCCGAGCTGGTTGCGCGCGGAGTTGTACTTCTCCGTCGCGGCCTCGGCCTTGGCCTGGAGATCCTGCACCTGGGCGCGGACCGCGTTCAGGTCTCGGGGCGCCGCCTGGGCCGCCGGGGCCACGAGAACGCCGGAGACGGTGAGGGTACCGGCCGCGAGAGCGACGACGGTGGCACGAGCCCACCGGGTGCCTCGGAGACGCACCGCCTCACCCCTTCCGCACGGCATAAGCCCGCCGTAGCGGGCCCTTGGAATCGATCCAAGGTAACAGATTGATGTCGGTTTGCGACATTGAGACGACGGCGTAGGCAGGGCCGTTCCTCGTCCCGCCGTGACCTGTGCCACGTGCCCGCGGAGCTGCCGGTCAGGACGCCTCGCTGCGCCGGACCAGTCGCAGGGGAGGGATCAGCCCGGCCTCGGCGAGCACCGCGATGGCCGAGGCGTGCTCGTCGGCGACGGTGGCGACGGGCAGCGGCAGGACGTCCGCCTCGTCACCGGAGCGGGTCATATCGGACATTTGGCCCAGGTCTGACGTGGACATCGGCGCTGGTCCGAGAAGGACGGACACCACGCAGTCGTCACAGGCGAGGCCGGCAACGGCGCAGGAACCACAGTCGATGATCATGCCGAGAACGCTAGAGCCGCCCCCTGACATAGCCGACCGGTCACGGACCCCCGTCGCCCGGACCCTCGTCGGCGGGTCCGCCGAACTCGGGCCGGGCCACGATCTCCACCCGGTCCCCGGAACCGCACCACCGGCAGACCACCGACTCGACGACCTCCGAGAGCACCTCGGTGTCGTCCACGTTCGGGGACCCGGACATGTCCAGGTGCCAGAACTCGCGCACCCGGGTGGTCCGGGTGACGTCGAAGCGGGTCAGGTTGCCGCAGTGGGCGCATCGCCAACGCGACTGGCCATCGGGGATCGCAGGGGTCTCAGCCACGACCCGACCCTATCCGCCCGCCGACCGCTGTGTCGGCCGGGCGGTGTCGGCCCGACCTCGTAGCGTCGTGATCGTGACCGGCGTGCGGACCCGCGTTCAGACGAGCGTGCAGACCAGCCTCAGCGAGCTGGGGACCCCCCTGCGCGACGTCACGTTCGTCATCGTCGACCTGGAGACGACCGGCGGAGCGCCGGCCGAGGCGGGCATCACCGAGATCGGCGCGGTCCGCGTCCGAGCGGGCGAGGTGCTCGGCGAGTTCCAGACCCTGGTCAACCCCGGCACGCCGATCCCGCCCTTCGTGGCGGCGCTCACCGGCATCACCGATGCCACCGTCGCCACCGCGCCTCGCCTGGGCGCGGTCCTCCCGTCGTTCCTCGAGTTCCTCGGGGACGGCGTCCTCGTGGCCCACAACGCCCCCTACGACGCAGGCTTCCTGCGGGCCGCCTGCCGCCTGCACGATCATGCGTGGCCCGATCCCGCCATCGTGGACACCGCCCGTCTTGCGCGCGTCGCCCTTCACCGGGACGAGACCCGCAACTGCAAGCTGTCGACCCTCGCCGCGCACTTCCACGCCGGCGTGACCCCCACCCATCGCGCGCTGGACGACGCGCGGGCGACGACCGACGTGCTGCACGGCCTCCTCGGCCGGGTCGCCGATTTCGGCGTCACGACCCTCGAGGACCTGCGGGAGTTCACCGGGCGCGTCAGCCGCAGTCAGCGCACCAAGCGGCATCTCGCCGACGGCCTGCCGGACACCCCGGGGGTCTACGTCTTCCGCGACGCCCAGGGCGACGCCCTGTACGTCGGCACGTCCAAGCACATCCGCACCCGGGTCCGCAGCTACTTCACCGCCTCGGAGCAGCGGCGCCGCATGGGCGAGATGGTGCGCATCGCCGAGCGGGTCGACCCCATCCCCTGCGCCACCGCCCTCGAGGCACGGGTCCGCGAGATCCGCCTGATCGCATCCGAGCAGCCGCGCTACAACATCCGCAGCCGCCGACCGCACACCCAGCCCTGGCTGAAGCTCACCGCCGAGCCGGCGCCCCGCCTCTCCATCGTGCGCGAGGTCGCCGACGACCAGGCGTCGGGCGCCCGCTATCTCGGACCGTTCTCCTCCCGCCAGGCGGCGGAAGCCGCTCGGGACCTCCTGCAACTCGCCTTCCCGGTCCGCGCATGCAGCGTGCGCATCGCGCGCCGGCCACGCGCGCTGACCCCGGCGTGCGCCCTGGCCGAACTCGGCCGATGTGCGGCGCCCTGCTCGGCAGGGGGCGACCGGATCTCCTACGACGCCGCGGTCGAGGGCCTGCGCGCGGTCATGGAGGGCGCCCTCTCTCCCGCGGTCGCGGCCGCCGAGGCCAAGATGACCGCGCTCGTCGCGGAGGAGCGGTACGAGGACGCCCGCCGATGGCGGGACCGACTTTCGATCCTGGCCGAGGCAAGCCTGCGGACGCATCGGCTGGCCACCCTCGCCGGTGCGGCCGAGATCGTGGCCGCAGCGCCCACGCCGGACGGCGGTTGGGAGATCCACCTGATCCGTCACGGCCGGCTCGCCGGTGCGGCCCACGCCCGTCCGGGCACCGACCCGCGCCCGGTCGTCGAGGCCCTGGTGGCGGCCGGGGACCACGTCGAGCCCGGTCACCCCCCAGCGCCTGCCGGCCTCCCGGAGGAGGCGACCGAGATCCTCCGGTGGCTGGACTCACCGGGTGTCCGACTGGTCCGCTCGGGGGCACCCATCTTCCTGCCCGTCGACTGCGGCGGAGCCACGGTGACCCGCCTCGGCACGGTGCGGCGCGCATCCCAGCGCTGGGCGATCAGCGACGACGAGGTCGCGGCGACCGCGCGGCCGCGGGGGCCCGCCGACGGCATACGGGTAAGCCGGATCCTCGGCGCCTGACGCTCAGATCGGTGGCCAGACCCGGACCGGCGGCGGCGTCAGCGGGAGAGACCGGCGGTCACCTCGGCCCAGCGGTCGAGCACTCGCATTGCCCGGCCGTCCGCGAGGATCTCGCGCACGGTCCCCGTGTGCTCAGCGACGCGCTCGCCGACGGGGCGGTCGTCAACAGGCTCCCCCGCGGCGGCGGCGACCGCAGCCCGATGGGCCGCAAGGGCGGCGGCGGCGTTCACCAGGACGGCATCGCGGATGGCCCGTACGCGCTCGGCATCGGGCGCGGCGGCCGGGTCCCCGCCGAGAGTCTGCCGCAGGAGGTCGGCATTGCGCTCGGCCTCGCCTCCGCGCAGCAGTTCCCGATCGGTGCGCGGGACGCCGAGCTGCTCCGCGTCGAGAACGTCTTCGCGAACCGCCGAGCCGGTCGCATCCCAGACCTGCGTCGGCCCCGCCGTGGAGATCTCGTCAAGCCCGTCCTCCCCGCGGACGACCAGCGCATGGGCGCCGCGACGATGGAGCACGTCGGCCATGACCGGGGCGAGCGGCAGGGCAGCGCAGCCGATCAGCGCCGCTGGCGCTCCACCGGGGTTGGTGAGCGGCCCGAGGATGTTGAAGACCGTCGGCACGCCCAACTCACGCCGAGTTGGCCCCGCGTGCCGCATGGCCGGATGGTGCACGGGAGCGAAGCAGAAGCCGATGCCCGCCTTGCGCACGCTGGCCACGACGGACTCGGGGTCGAGGTCGATGACCACGCCGAGCCGCTCCAGAACGTCGGCCGTGCCAGTGGAGGACGAGGCCGCTCGATTCCCGTGCTTGATGATCGGGACCCCCGCCGCCGCGCAGACGAGGGCGCTCATGGTCGAGATGTTGACCGTGTGGGCCTGGTCGCCCCCGGTGCCGACGACGTCGAGTGCGAGGGGTGCCCTCTCCGGACCGAAGTCCAGCAGCCGGGCATGCCGCAGCATGACGGTCACGAGGGCGTTCACCTCGGTGGCCGACTCCCCCTTGGCGCGCAGGGCCGTGACGAACGCGGCGAGCTGGGCAGGCGTAGCGGTGCCGGAGAGCACCTCCTCCATGGCCCACTCGGCCGCCGAGGGTTTGAGGTCGGCACGGGAGATGAGGGTGCCGAGGACCCCCGGCCAGGTGGGCGAGGCCGGATTCGTCATGCGTGGGCCGTCTAGACCGTCGCGACGCTCAGGCGGCGCCGCATCACCCGGGCCACCACATCAGCGAGCGCGATGGCGTCGATCGGGTGGGAGGAGACGCCGTCGGCCCGCGACCACGTGGCCAGCCACGCATCCTGCGGGCGGCCGACGATCACGATGATCGGCGGGCAGTGGTAGATCTCGTCCTTGAGCTGGCGGCACACGCCCATGCCACCGGCCGGGGTCGCCTCCCCATCGAGGATGAGCAGGTCGTACGACGACGCGTCCACCTTGCGGATCGTCATCGGCTCGGTGGCCACCTCGTCGTAGTCGAACGCGGGCAGATCCGCGGCGGGGCGGCGCCCCAGCGCGGTCATGACCTGACGGCGGGTGTTCTTGTCATCGCTGTAGACGAGGACGCGCAGGGTCGGCTCGGGCTCCGGCTCGGGGGCCTCGTCATGCTCGTCCGCATAGAGGTCGTCGTCGTACAGGTCGGCATCGGCAGCGTGCTCCACGGCCAGAACTCTAGCCTCCCGCCCGTCTTGACCTGAATGTGATGCAGCGATCGGGGGGTCTCGGTGAAACGCGAGCGTGTATCTGCCAGACTCCCCCCGTGGCAAACGCAACCTCCATCCCTACGGCCTATGCCCATGCCCCCGCGAACCGCCCCAACATGGTCGCCATCGGCACCATCGTGTGGCTGTCCAGCGAGCTCATGTTCTTCGCTGCGCTGTTCGCGATGTACTTCACGCTCCGGGCAGTCAACCCCGAGCTGTGGGCGGAGGAGACGGCCAAGCTCAACATCCCGTTCGCCACGGTCAACACCACGGTCCTCGTGCTGTCCTCCGTCACCTGCCAGCTGGGCGTCTTCGCCGCTGAGCGTGGCGACGTCAAGGGCCTGCGCCGCTGGTTCATCATCACCTTCCTCATGGGTGCCTTCTTCATCGGCGGCCAGGTCACCGAGTACACCACGCTGGTGCAAGAGGGTCTGACCCTCTCGTCGAACGCCTACGGCACCGCCTTCTACCTGACGACCGGCTTCCACGGCCTGCACGTCACCGGCGGCCTGATCGCCTTCCTCTTCGTCCTTGCCACGACCTACGTGAGCAAGCGCTTCACGCACGACCAGGCCACCCGCGCCATCGTCACGTCGTACTACTGGCACTTCGTCGACGTGGTGTGGATCGCCCTGTTCTTCATGATCTACGTCCTGAAGTAACCGCACCGCCCACACTCACCGCACGACACGGCAGAGAGGTTCCTCGACAGTGAAGTTCCTGGCCGCCCGGCGGCGCAGTCCGCTCGTGGCTTCCGCGTTGCTGGTTGGCGCGCTTGCCGTCGTTGGCGGCGGCTACGCCGCCATCGCCAGCGTCCAACCGGCATCCGCCGCCCTCGCCGTCGGCACCGAGACCCAGATCGACAAGGGCCAGAAGCTCTTCCTCGAGGGGTGCTCCTCGTGCCACGGCCTGCAGGCCCAGGGCACGGAGACCGGCCCCACGCTGATCGGCGTCGGCGCTGCCGCGGTCAGCTTCCAGGTGTCCACCGGCCGCATGCCGCTCGCCGCGCCCGGAGCCCAGGCACCGCGCAAGGACAACCCGTACTCCGAGGAGGACATCGCGGCCATGGCCGCCTACGTCGCCTCCCTCGGCCCAGGCCCCGCGATCCCGACCGCCGAGCAGCTCGACTACTCCAATGCGGACATGCCCTACGGCGGCGAGCTGTTCCGGATCAACTGCTCCCAGTGCCACCAGGCCGCGGGCCAGGGCGGTGCCCTCACCCAGGGCAAATACGCGCCGAACCTGATGGAAGCCACGCCCCAGGTCATCTACGAGGCCATGCTCACCGGCCCGCAGAGCATGCCGGTGTTCAGCGACGCCACGCTGCCCACCAAGGACAAGCAGGCGATCATCGCCTACATTCGGCACCTCCAGGAGGCCCCGAGCCAGGGCGGCCTCAGCCTGGGCAAGTTCGGCCCCGTCACTGAGGGTGTCTTCCTCGCCACTGCCATCTTCGCCGCGCTGATCGGAGCGGCCGTCTGGATCGGAATCAAGTCGCGATGACCGACATCACGCCCCAGGAGGGTCACGACCAGGGCCACGGGAGCGCCCCCGCGAAGCTGGGCTACTCCCCCGTGGCCGACATCCCGCACAAGCCGCGGCTGACCGACACGGACCCGAAGGCGGCCCGTCGCGCGGAGCGCCAGGTCGCGACGATGTTCCTGCTCTCCATGCTGCTGATCGTGCTGTTCGTGGTCGCCTACGTGACGATCGACCCGTCATCGACCGTCTACATCCCGGTGTTCGGCGACGTGGGCGCCAGCAACTTCGCTCTCGGCCTGACCATGGGCGGCGCGGTCTTCCTCATCGGCGCAGGCGCCATCCAGTGGGCCAAGAAGCTGATGCCCGATGTCGAGGTCGTGCAGCAGCGCCACGACATGCAGTCGCCGCGGCGCGCGACCGCCGAGGCGGCCGCCAACTACGAGCGCGGCAAGGAGGAGTCCGGCTTCGCGCGGTTCACGCTCATCCGCCGCACGCTGATCGGCGCCCTGGTCCTGTTCCCGATCCCGCTCGTCGTGGTGCTCCGCGACCTGTGGACCGCCAGCCCCGCCGAGGCGGGCAAGTCCCCCGCCGACCTGCTGTCCGAGACCCTGTGGACCAAGGGCTCGCGCATCGTCTCCGACGGCACCTACCTGCCGGTCAAGCCGGCCGATCTCCCGGTCGGCGGCCTGGTCTCCGCCGTGCCCGCGGACCTGCAGGAGGTCGAGGAGGCGGAGGGCAACCTCAACGCACGCACGAAGGCGGCGATCATCCTCGTCCGCATGGATCCCGAGGAGATCCGCTCACAGCAGGGCGAAGGCTGGGACTACCAGGGGATCCTCGCCTACTCCAAGATCTGCACCCACGTCGGCTGCCCCATCGCCCTCTACGAGCAGCGCACGCACCACCTGCTGTGCCCCTGCCACCAGTCGACCTTCGACCTCGCTGACTCCGGCAACGTGGTCTTCGGGCCGGCGGCGCGGCGCATGCCGCAGTTGCAGATCGGCGTGGATGAGGAAGGCTACCTCGTAGCCATGAATGACTTCCAAGAGCCAGTCGGACCGAGTTTCTGGGAGCGCGGATGACCACGACCAGCCCCGTTGAGAAGGCTGGCGGCGCCACGGCGACGTATGTCGACCAGCGCATCGGCAGCAACAAGTTCCTGTCCCGCAACCTGGGCAAGGTCTTCCCCGACCACTGGTCGTTCATGCTCGGCGAGATCGCGCTGTACAGCTTCATCGTCGTGCTGCTCACGGGTGTCTTCCTGACCCTGTGGTTCAAGCCCTCCATGGCCGAGGTCGTCTACGACGGTTCGTACGTGCCGCTCAAGGGCATCACGATGTCCCAGGCCTACCAGTCGACCCTGGACATCTCCTTCGACGTCCGCGGTGGCCTGCTCCTGCGCCAGATGCACCACTGGGGCGCGCTGATCTTCATCGCCGCCATGGCGGTGCACATGTTCCGCGTGTTCTTCACCGGGGCATTCCGCAAGCCGCGTGAGTTCAACTGGCTGATCGGCGTCGTGCTCACGACGCTGGGCCTGCTCGCCGGCTTCTCCGGCTACTCCCTCCCCGACGACCTCCTCTCGGGCACGGGCCTGCAGATTGCCCGCGGCATCGTCCAGGCCATCCCGGTCGTGGGCACCTGGGCGGCGTTCCTGCTCTTCGACGGCGAGTTCCCGGGCACGGAGTTCATCTCCCGCCTCTACGGCGTGCACATCCTGCTGATCCCGGGCCTGATCCTGGCCCTGGTGACCGTCCACCTGATGCTGGTGTGGACGCAGAAGCACACCCAGTTCCCCGGCCCGGGTCGCACGAACGACAACGTCGTGGGCTACCCCCTGCTGCCCATCTACATGGCCAAGGCCGGTGGCTTCTTCTTCGTCGTGTTCGGCATCATCGCCCTCGTCGGCGGACTGGTGACGATCAACCCGATCTGGATCTTCGGGCCGTTCACCCCCGACCAGGTATCCGCCGGCTCCCAGCCGGACTGGTACATCGGCTTCCTCGACGGCGCCCTGCGGATCATGCCCAACTGGGAGACGGTGATCTTCGGCTGGACGATCTCGTGGAACATCTTCATCCCTGCCCTGATCATGCCCGGCGTGCTGTTCACGGCCCTGGGCCTCTACCCGTTCATCGAGGCCTGGGTGACCGGGGACAAGCGCGAGCACAACATCCTCGATCGGCCGCGCAACGCCCCGGTCCGCACCGGGCTGGGCATGATGGCGATCTCGTTCTACGTGATGCTGTGGATCGGCGGCGCCAACGACATCATCGCCACGGCATTCGACCTGTCCATCAACTCGATCACGCTGTTCCTGCGGGCGGCCATCTTCATCGTCCCGCCGATCGTGTTCATCGTCACGCGCCGGACGTGCCTCGGCCTCCAGCGCCGTGACCGCGAGAAGCTGCTGCACGGCTACGAGTCCGGACGCATCCTGCGCCTGCCGCACGGTGAGTTCATCGAGGTCCACCAGCCGCTCTCGCAGAAGGACCTGGCGGTCATCACGTCGAAGGTGGACCACGAGCCGCTGCCGGCGCCAGACAAGGCGGACGCCGACGGCGTGCGCAACAAGAAGTACCGCTCGCAGTCGCTCCGGCACAAGCTCAGCGTGTTCTTCTACGGCGCCAATGTGCCCAAGCCGAGCGCTGCCGAGATCGAGGCCGGCCAGCACCATGCTGCCCACTCCGCCGAGATCGAGGCTCCCCTCCATGACTACGAGGACGCGGACGAGTTCCGCCGGGCGCACGGCGGCGTGCTGCACCACCCGGGCATGGCGGAGACGAACATCGAGCAGCAGGCCGAGGAGCACTCCGGCCACTAGCCAGCTGCTGCGTCAGGGGCGGGGATCCAGTTGGATCGCCGCCCCTGACGCATTCGGCGCCCATGGAGCAACTGGCTCACGTAGCCTCCCGGTCATGGCTACCGATGAACTCATGATGTCCACGACATTCGACCTGCCCGGCTACCAGATCGACAAGCAGCTCGGCCTGTGCTGGGGCGTGCTCGTCCGCAGCGTGGGCTTCGCCAAGGGCTTCACCGGGGGCTTCAAGGCCCTCAAGGCCGGCGAGGTTCCTCAGTACACCGAGGTGGTCAACCAGGCGCGTGAGGAGGCGGTCACCCGGCTCATGGAGCACGCCCGACAGCTCGGCGCCAACGCCGTCCTCGGGGTGCGCTTCGACTCCTCCGACGTCGCCGAGAACCTCGCGGAGATCCTCGCCTACGGCACGGCCGTGGTGGTCTCGCCCACGTCCTAGCCCGACGCGGGCCGCTCGGACCGGCGCTCAGCGCACCTGGCGGCCCTGGAGGCGATCAGGAGGGCTGCGGGCCCACGACGTAGCGCAGGGCCGCGAAATCGCCGTTACGGCCCTCCTGGACGAGCCTGAGCGGCGCGGCAGCCGGCAGGACGGGTGCTCCCCCACCCAGGGCCACGGGAGCCACGCTGAGCCAGATCTCGTCGACAAGGCCGGCCCGGGCCAGTGCGCTCGCCAGGACGCCGCCCCCGGCGATCCACACGTCCGCCTCCGCCGCCGCCTCCCGGGCAGCAGCCACCACCTCGCCCAGGGGTGCGTCGGTGAAGGTCAGGCGGGCCCCCTCGGGAACCCGCTCCACAGGCCGGTGGGTCAGCACCCAGCCCGGCTGGCGGTGCGGCCAGGGTGTCGTCGGATCGGCAAGCGGGCCGGACAGGAGCCAGTCGAAGGTCGCCCGGCCCATGACGAACGACCCCACGGAGGCATCGAACGCCGTCCAGCCCAGCAGCCCGTCCGGATCGTGGTCCAGACCGTCCAACCAACCGAGGCTGCCCTGCGGGTCGGCGATGAAGCCGTCGACGCTCATTGCCGTGTAGTAGATCGTCCGTCCCACGGCCCTACCCGTCGGCCGACGCCCGAGACGACAGGACGCAGAACTCGTTGCCCTCCGGGTCGGCCATCACGACCCAGGTCGCATCTCCCTGGCCGATGTCCACGCGGCGGGCTCCCAGGGCCAGGAGGCGGGCCACCTCGACCTGCTGATCGTCCGGGCGGAAGTCCAGGTGGAGCCGGTTCTTCCCGAGGCGCTCGTCCGGGACGGACACGAAGAGCAGTCCGGGGAGCACGTCCGGCTCCCGTCGGATCTCGATGACGGACTCCTCCGCCGTGATCTCCTCATCCACGACGACCCAGCCCAGAGCCTGAGCCCACCACCGGCCCAGTGCGCCCGGGTCTCCAGCATCGACGACCGTCTGCTCCCATTCCAAGGTCATGCCCGGAGCCTGCCACCCGGGCCGACGCGCTGGCTAGGGTGCGGCCATGCCCCCGGACACCCCTGACCTCGGCAAGATGCACTTCCACGCGCTCGACGACATGACGCGGCCGGACTTCGAGATCATGCGGGCCGTCCACGCGCGCAACCTCGAGAAGCTGCCCGACCTGCTGCTCCGCATGCTCGACGACCTCGGCGGCGATGAGGCCTACCCGGTCGACCGGCGGACCCACAGCCTCCAGGCCGCGACGCGTGCCCTGCGGGACGACCGGGAGGAGGAGTACGTCGTGGTGGCGCTGCTGCACGATGTCGCGGAGACTCTCGGCCCCCTGAACCACGGTGAGGTGGTCGCTGCCATCCTCAAGCCCTTCATCAGCGAGGAGAACCACTGGATGCTGGAGCACCACCCGCTGTTCCAGACCTACTTCTACGGCAGTCACGTCGGCATCGATCCCGACGGGCGGGAGGCCTATCGCGACCACCCGTGCTTCGACCGCACGGCGGAGTTCTGCCGGCTCTACGACGAGGTGTCCTTCGATCCGGACTACCCCAACGAGCCGGTCGAGACCTTCGTGCCGATGGTCCATCGCGTGCTTTCGACCACCTGGGCGCCGCCCACGACCAGCACGTCCTAGGCCCTCGTCAACAGCGGCACGCGGGACCGGCGTCCTGGAATCCCCCGAAGTCGGCTCCGGCGACGAGGACCTCGTCCGCCCCAAGCCCAGCGGCGAGCAGCTCCGGGGTGCCACAGACGGTCACCCACGCACGCTCCCACGGTCGATCCTGCGCGAGAAAGGCCTCCTCTGCCCGGCTCCACTCGTCCCAGAAGGCGATCGCCCCGGCAGACCCACCTTCCCGCTCCAGGCCGCGACGCCGGGCCTCGGCGTGGTCGGACTGCACCCACACGGCCCCGTCGAGGAGCGTCGTGAGCCCCCGCCGCGAGGACCCCACGCCCTCGACGATCACCATCGGAGCGTCAGCCAGGACGGAGATCGCACCCTCGCGCCCCCGATCTGCCCATGCCGGCGGCCGGAACGAGACGGCCTGCCCCTGGCGCAGGGGGCGAAGCACGTGTGCCGCGAGGAGGTGGTCCCAGTCGAAGAAGGACTCATGCCAGGCGACGTCGTCGGTGTGCACGATGGCAGCTCCGGGCACCACCTCGGCGAGCCGCTCAGCGGCACTGGTCTTCCCCGCACCCGAGCGCCCGTCGACGGCAAGCAGCACCGGTCCGGCTCGACGCCCGCCCCGAGCGAGGGCGGCGACCGCCAGCTCCCACCAGGTCGTCCGCGACCAGCCCTGGACCAAGGGCTCCCCCGGAAACGGACGGATCCCCAACCCAAGGGGGCGGGGATCCGTCGTCGGCATGCGCGGGCGGCTAGGCGAAGTCGCCGCGGTAGTACTCGAACAGCCAGCCGACCAAGGCCAGCAGGAGGAAGAACACGCCCGCCACGATCACCCAGACCGCGAAGATCAGGCCGAGGGCGATGACGAAGGCCGACGCCCCGATCGCCAGCGGCCACCACGAGTGCGGGCTGAAGAAGCCGTACTCGGGGTCGGCCTCGTCGATCTCGGCGTCCATGCGGTCCTCGGGGCGCGGGTAGACGCGCTTTGCCGTGTAGAGGACGTAGAACGCCACGATGAACGCCAGGCCGGCCGACATGGCCAGTGCCGTGGTGCCGATCGGGTCCCGCGAGAAGTACCAGTAGATGATCGAGACGGGCAGGAAGAACAGCGCACCCAACCCGAAGATCCAGCCTTCGATCTTCACTTGGTGTCCCCTTCGATGACGCCGGCCTCACTGGCCGCCACGGCGCTGTGCGCGCCCACGGCCGCGTACTCGGGATGGTGCAGGTCGAACGCGGGGCGCTCGGACCGGATGCGCGGCAGCGAGGTGAAGTTGTGCCGCGGCGGCGGGCAGGAGGTCGCCCACTCCAGGGAGCCTCCCCAGCCCCACGGGTCGTCCACCTCGACCTGGGGAGCCGTGCGCCAGGTCTTGATGACGTTCCAGATGAAGAACAGGGTGGACACGCCGAGGGTGGCCGCGCCGAGGGTCGAGATCTGGTTGAGCAGCTCGAACCCGTCGGAGGGCAGGTAGTCGCCGTAGCGGCGCGGCATGCCCTGCACACCCAGCCAGTGCTGGATGAGGAAGGTCACCTGGAAGCCGATGAACAGCAGCCAGAAGTGGATCTTGCCGAGCCGCTCGTCCAGCATCTTCCCGGTCATCTTCGGCCACCAGAAGTACAGGCCGGCGAAGAACAGGAAGACGACCGTGCCGAATACCGTGTAGTGGAAGTGGGCCACGACGAAGTAGCTGTCGGACACGTGGAAGTCCAGCGGCGGCGCGGAGAGGATGATGCCCGTGAGCCCGCCGAAGAGGAAGGTGATGAGGAAGCCCATCACCCAGAGCATCGGCGTGTCGAAAGAGACCGAGCCCTTCCACATCGTGCCGATCCAGTTGAAGAACTTCACGCCCGTCGGTACGGCGATGAGCATCGTCATGATCGCGAAGTACGGCAGGTAGATGGACCCGGTCACGTACAGGTGGTGGGCCCAGACCGCCATCGACAGGGCGCCGATGGCGAGGGTGGCGAAGACCAGACCCTTGTAGCCGAAGATCGGCTTGCGGGAGAACACCGGGATGATCTCGCTCGCGATGCCGAAGAAGGGCAGGGCGAGGATGTAGACCTCCGGATGCCCGAAGAACCAGAACAGGTGCTGCCAGAGGATCGCGCCGCCGTTCTCCGGTGCGAAGACGAGTGCTCCGTACTGGCGGTCGATGAAGGACATGGCCAGCGCAGCGGCGAGAACCGGGAAGCACAGGATGACCAGGATGCTGGTGACGAAGATCGTCCACGTGAACACCGGCATCCGGAACATCGTCATGCCCGGCGCGCGCATCGTGAAGATGGTGGTGATGAAGTTGACCGAGCCGAGGATCGTGCCCAGGCCGCCCATCGCCAGGCCGAGGTACCACAGGTCGGCGCCCACCTCGGGCGAGTACTCGGCGCTGCTCAGCGGCGCGTAGGCGAACCAGCCGAATGCGGCAGCGCCGCCCGGGGTGAGGAAGCCCAGCGCCGCGGTGAGTCCGCCGAAGAAGAACAGCCAGAAGCCCAGCATGTTCAGCCGCGGGAAGGCGACGTCCGGGGCCCCGATCTGCAGCGGCATGATCACGTTGCCGAAGCCCACGAACAGCGGCGTCGCGAAGAGGAACAGCATGATCGTGCCGTGCATCGTGAACAGCTGGTTGTACTGCTCCAGCGACATGAACTGCATGCCCGGGGCGGCAAGTTCGGCGCGCATGGCCAAGGCCATGAGCCCGGCGAGGAAGAACCAGAAGGTGGCCAGCGCGAGGTACATGTAGCCGATGACCTTGTGGTCGGTCGACGTCACCCAGGAGACGATGGCCTTGCCCCAGTGCCGCTTGCGAGCGGCCTTGCCGGACTCGGGGGCACCGCCGGCGGCGGCAACGGGCGGTTCACTCAGGATCGTCATGTCGTCCTCGCATCAGGCATCTGGCCGTGGTCGGTGGTCATGCCGGTGTCGAACACCCCAGACTGACCGTGTGCCTTCTGGTCAGCGATGAACTGGTCGAATTCGGCCTTCTCGACGACTCGCACGGTGAACAGCATGCGAGCGTGGTCAACACCGCAAAGCTCTGCGCAGCGTCCCGGGTAGACCCCCACCTTGTCGGGGGTCAGCTCGAAGACGTTGGTCTTGCCGGGGATGACGTCCATCTTGAACAGGAAGTCCGGCACCCAGAAGGAGTGGATGACATCCGGCGAGACCAGCTCGAACCGGACCTTCTCGCCCACGGGGAGCACGAGCTCCGCGGGCTTGTTGGGCGATCCCACCGAGAACGCGTCCTGGTCGAGGTAACTGAACGCCCAGTTCCAGCGGTAGGCGGTGACCTGGACGGTGATGTCCTGGTCGTTCTTGACCGCGAGGATCTCGGCCTGGTCCCTCGCGGTGAAGAAGAACAGCCCCAGGATCATGATCAGCGGGACGACCGTGTAGAGGATCTCGAGCGGGATGTTGTACTTCGTCTGCTCCGGGACGTCATCCTTGTGACGGCGTCGGTAGACGATCGCCGCCCAGATCATCAGGCCCCAGGTCACGAGACCGACCGCCCACGCGGCGATCCAGGCTCCGTGCCACAGGTTCTGCGTGATCAGGCCCTCCTTGGTGACCGGATCAGGCAGGTCCAGGAACACGATCTCGTTCGCCGTACAGCCCGAGGCTGTGAGCGTGATGGCCAGGGCACCGAGGCCGAGGCCCGCAGCACGCACGCGACGGCGCCTCTTGCTCTGCTGGTGGTCGGGTGCTCCCGAGGAGCACGCGTCACTCGACTGCCGCACGGATCGCCTTCCTGTGTGGTGGTGCGGGCAGACTAGCGCACGAGGCTGCCCGCCGGAGGGCACCCCCGCGGCCGCGACCAGATCGTTGTCATTCGGTCGCGAGGTGCCCGCGCCCCTCGTGCGCGCCCCGTCGCCGGGTTAGCGTTGAGGCGTGCCACATTCGGTCCCCACGAGCCCCCAGGACGCCCCTGAGGCAGCCCCGACGCTCCCCCAGCCCGCCCCCGTTCCCCCGGACGGCTACCTCGACGCGGTGGCCGGCCAGCCGCTCCTGCCGGTGGCGCTCTCGGCCTGGCAGACGGCCTCCTCAGCGGCCTGGAGCGACCCGGCCCGGCTGCACCATCCGGGCCGGGTGGCCGGCCAGCTGCTGGATGCGGCTCGCTCGTCCCTGGCTGCGCTCCTCGGCGTCCGCCCGGCAGAGGTCTTCCTGACCTCGTCCGGGCCCACCGCTGTGGCGGCGGCCATCGAGGGCCTGTGTCGCCGTCCAGCGGCGCCCGACCGGGTGGTGGCGTCCGCCGTCGAGAGCATGGCGGTGCTCTCCCCCGCCGACCAGTGGGCCGCGCAGGTCGATCTCGTGCCCGTCGACGGCCGCGGGGTGCTGGACAGGGACGCCTTGGAGGAGGCCCTCACTCGGCCCGCTGCTGTCGCCTGCGTCCAGGCTGGCAACCCCGAGGTCGGCACCCGCCAGGACCTCAGGGGTGCCGCGGCGGTCGCCCGCGCCGCGGACGTGCCCCTCCTGGTGCACGCGGTCCAGGTGCTGGGGCGGGGGCCGGTTCCCGACGAATGGGACATCCTGGCCGCGTCCGCGCGCGACTGGGGCGGGCCAGCCGGAGTGGGCGTGCTCGCGGTCAGGAGCCACGTCCGGTGGCGACCCGATCAGAGCCCGGACCGGGGCTGGATGGGCGGCTTCCCCGACATCGCCGGCGCCGTCGCCGCGGCGGCCGCCTGGGAGTACGTCCAGCCGATCGCGGACCAGGAGGCCGCGCGGCTGTACGAGCTGACCGACCGGCTGCGCGCCAGCCTGCCCACAGTCACCGATGGCATCGAGGTCGTCGGGCACCCCACCCAGCGGCTGCCGCACATCGTCACATTCACCTGCACGGACGTCTCGGGCGAGCAGCTCGTCCACGAGCTGTCCCGGCACGGGATCAGCATCGCCAGCGGGTCCGCGTGCACGTCCGACGCCCGCATGCCGAGCCAGGTCCTCCTCGCCATGGGCATCCGGCCGGACGCCTCTCTGCGGGTGTCCCTGCCACTCGGGTGCTCCGTGGGGACGATCGAGCGGTTCCTCGAGGTGCTGCCGTTGGCCGTGGCGGCCGCACGCGGGCAGTGATCGGCTAGTCCGCACCAAGGCAGGGCGGCAGGGCCAGGGCCTCGTCCAGTCGGCGCAGGTACTCGGCCCGCGGCACCTCGATCACGCCGAGCGTCGCCAGGTGGCTGGTGCGCCACTGGACGTCGAGCAGTCGGTCTCCCCCGCACGCACGCAGCCGCTCGACGAGCACCGCGAGGGCGGCCTTCGACGCATCGGTCGCGCGGTGGAACATCGACTCGCCCGCGAACAGCCCGCCGATCTCGACCCCGTAGACCCCGCCGACAAGCTCGTCGTCGAGCCAGACCTCGACGGAGTGCGCCCACCCCATCTCGTGCAGCCGGCCGTACGTCTCCAGGAAGTCCTCGGTGATCCAGACCCCGTCCTCGCGGCCCTCGCCGCACCCGCGCATCACGTCGGCGAAGGCCGCGTCCACCGTGTAGCGGAACCGGCGCATGGACCGACGCAGGGAGCGGCTCACGTGCATGCGCTCGAGGGGCAGGATCCCCCGCGGGTCAGGCGACCACCAGGCCAGCTCGCCCGAAGCCAGGTGCATGGGGAACAGCCCGGCGACGTACGCCGCGAACACGGTCGACACCTCGAGGTCCGCGCCGATGGCCGCGACGTCCACGCCCGGCTCCACCTGCGCCGGATCGGGCAGGCGCCAGAGACAGGGGTCGGGGAGCGTCGGCAGGGCTCCTCCTGCTCGGTCGTCGGGTCAGGGGCGAGGGCACACGACGTGCGGCTCGACGTCCGCCGCCGCATCGTCACCGTAGGTGCGGGCCATGCGCTCGAGGAAGTGCGCGCGGGCCAGTTCGTACTCCTGGGTGCCGATGGTCTCGATGACGTACGTGGCCAGGAGGGCACCGAGCTGTGCGGAGCGCTCGTCGCTCAGGCCCCACGCCTGCCCGCTCAGGAAGCCGGCCCGGAAAGCGTCGCCCACCCCCGTCGGGTCCGCCTTGCGGTCCTCCTCGGCGACCGGCACGGTGACCGGGGCCTCGCCGCGGCGCTCGACGCGCGCGCCCTGCGGGCCCAGAGTCGTCACTCGCACCTCGACCTGGGCGGCGATGTCGGCCGTGGTCCAGCCGGTCTTGTGCTCGATCAGCGCGGACTCGTACTCGTTGACGAACAGGTAGGTCGCCCCCTCGATCAGCGGGGTGATCTCGGGACCCTCCATGCGGGCCAGCTGCTGGGACGGGTCGGCCGCGAAGGGGTAGCCCCGGAACCGGCACTCCTCGGTGTGACGGAGCATCGCCTCCGGGTCATTGGCACCGATGAGCACGACATCGGCGCGGCCCACGCGATCGACGACCGGACGCAGCTCGATGTTGCGGGCCTCGGACATCGCGCCCGGGTAGAACGACGCGATCTGGTTCTGCTCGGCGTCGGTGGTGCACACGAACCTGGCGGTGTGGCGGGACTCGGAGACGCGCACGCCGCTGGTGTCCACGTTGTGCCGCTGCAGCCACGACTCGTAGTCGGCGAAGTCCGGCCCGACAGCCCCCACGAGGACCGGGCGCAGGCCCAGGCAGCCCATGCCGAAGGCGATGTTGGGCGCCACCCCGCCCCGACGGACCTCGAGCTCCTCGACCAGGAAGGACAAGGAGACCTTGTCGAGCTTGTCGGCGACGAGGGAGTCCGAGAACCGCCCCGGGAAGGTCATGAGGTGGTCGGTCGCGATGGACCCAGTGATGATCATGGACACGGGTGGCGAGCCTATCGCTCTGGTCCCAGAACGTTGAGTGGCCCGGTGGCGGCCCGTTTCGTCTCCGAAACGGCCGCCACCGGGCCACTCAACGAGGGTCGGTCCTAGTGGAAGGAGTCGCCGCAGGCGCAGGAGCCGGTGGCGTTGGGGTTGTCGATCGTGAAGCCCTGCTTCTCGATCGTGTCCACGAAGTCGATGGTCGCGCCGTTGAGGTAGGGGGCGCTCATGCGGTCGGTGACGACGCCGACGCCGCCGAAGTCCTTGACCACGTCGCCGTCGAGGCTGCGGTCGTCGAAGAAGAGCTGGTAGCGCAGGCCCGAGCAGCCGCCGGGCTGGACCGCCACGCGCAGGGTCAGGTCGTCGCGCCCCTCGGCGTCGAGCAGGGCCCGGACCTTGGATGCGGCCCCGTCCGTGAGGATGATGCCGTCGGTCGTGGTGGTGTCAGCGGACATATCTTGTGCCTTTCGTGACTTGTGGCTGATCGTGCGTCGTGCTAGCCGCGTCGCGGTAGGACCAGAGTCTCACACGTTGGGGCGCAGGGCGAGCCGCCGACTCCCGGGATGCGACACTTTCCCTCATGGCGAACACCTTCATCCAGCCCGAGCCCTCGCCGCTGGCCCTGCTGCTGCTCGGCCACGGTTCCGATGCGGACACCGAGCGGGGCGTGGAATGTCCCGGTGCCCTGCCGGCTCCGTCGGATCCGGATCTGGTGTCGCGGGCACAGGCCGCGAAGGCGGCCCTCGGCAATCGGGTGTACATCCTCGGCCACCACTACCAGCGGGACGAGGTCATCCAGTTCGCCGATGTGACCGGCGACTCCTTCAAGCTGTCCCAGCAGGCCGCCGCCCACCCCGAGGCCGAGTTCATCGTGTTCGAGGGCGTGCACTTCATGGCCGAGAGCGCCGACATCCTCACCGCTGAGCACCAGCAGGTCGTCCTGCCGGACATGGCGGCAGGCTGCTCGATGGCCGACATGGCCGACATCGAGCAGGTCGAGGAGTGCTGGGACCTGCTCACCGAGCTCGGGATCGCCGACGTCACCGTACCCATCACCTACATGAACTCCACGGCAGCCATCAAGGCGTTCACCGGGCGCAACGGGGGCTCGGTCTGCACGTCCAGCAATGCCGAACGCAGCCTGACGTGGGCTTTCGAGCAGGGCGAGAAGGTGCTGTTCCTGCCCGACCAGCACCTCGGTCGCAACACCGCGGTGCTCGATCTCGGCATGTCGCTGGACGACTGCGTGGTCTACAACCCGAACCGGCCCCGCGGAGGCCTCACCGACGACGAGCTGCGCAACGCGAAGATGATCCTCTGGCGGGGTCACTGCTCCGTGCACTCGCGGTTCTCCGCCGACACGGTCGACGAGGTACGCGAGCGCGTGCCCGGCGTGCAGGTCATCGTCCACCCCGAGTGCAATTTCGACGTCGTCTCCAGGGCCGACGTCGTCGGCTCCACCGAGAAGATCATCGCCACGATCACGGCCGCCGAGCCGGGCTCGGCGTGGGCCGTCGGAACCGAGCTGAACCTCGTCAAGCGGCTCGCCGAGGAGCACAGCGACAAGGAGATCATCTTCCTCGACCGGACGGTCTGCTTCTGCTCGACGATGAACCGCATCGACCTTCCGCACCTGGTGTGGGCACTCGAGTCGCTCGTCAACGGCGAGGTGGTCAACCGCATCGAGGTCGACGCGGACACGGCGCACTGGGCGCGGGTCGCCCTGGACCGGATGCTGGCCCTGCCGGGAGTGGCCTCCGCCGTCCAGCCCGACTGACCCACGAGTTGAACCGCTTCCCGGTTCAAATTGTTCGCAATTCGGGCATTCTGCCCGAGAATTGTGGATTTGAACCGGGAAGCGGTTCAAATCGTCGAGGGCGGGCTACTGGCCCGGGGCTCCCCAGACGGCGAACCACCGGCTGAGGTCGCCCTCCAGCGGCAGCTCTCCCGCGAGCAGGTCCCGCACGCGCAGCTCGAGGACGTTGTCGCGCTGCTCCCCGCCGGGCATCGGGGCGAACGGGTAGAACGTGCCCCGCTTGTAGAGGTACACCAGCGACAGCGGCCGCTCGTCGACGTCACGGAAGGACAGCAGGGAGCACAGCAGCTGCGGACCGAAGCCGGCCTCGACGAGGGACGTGTTGACCGCGTGCAGGTCCGTCACCACCGTCGGAACGTCGGGCGGGTCGCTGCCGACCACGAGCCACGTGAACCCGAAGTCGTCGACCGTCGCCTCGACCGGCGGCCCGCCGTCGGCGTCGAGCAGCTGCCGCACCTCGTCCACGACGTCCGCGAAGGCCCGTCCCTCCGGTGCCCGGAAGGCCACCGAGCCGCGACCCGTGGGCAGCATGTCGAGGCTGACCTGCAGGCTGATCGCCGCATTGGGCAGGGCGAACAGCGCATCGAGGTTCGGGCGTGCCGGCTTGCGGCGCCCGAGCACCGCGTCCAGGAAGCCCACTAGCGCTCGCCCAGCTCTGCCGAGATCTTCGCGAGCTGCTCCAACCGGCGCTCGAGGGTCGGATGCGTCGACATGAGCGACCCCAGGTCGAGGCCGCGGCGGCCCGGTGCCATCGCCGGCGCGAAGGCGAACGCGCTGACCGGCTCCATCTGCCGCAGGTCGCGGGTGGGGATCTGCCCCATGTCGCCGCTGATCTTCTGCAGCGCGCGGGCCAGCGCCGACGGCCGCCCGGTCAGCAGGGCCGCCCCCCGGTCCGCCCCGAGCTCGCGGTACCGCGACAGTGCACGGATGAGCAGGTACGAGAGGAAGTAGACGACGACGCTCACCAGCGTAACGACGAGGAAGACGACGGCCGTGTTCTGGTCGCGATTGCGCCCCATCGAGCTCCACATGACGCTGCGGGTCATGAACCCGGCCAGGATGGCGGTGAACGAGGCGATCGTCATGACCGTCACGTCCCGGTGGGCCACGTGCGAGAGCTCGTGGGCCAGCACCCCCTCGAGCTCCTCCGGGTCGAGGCGGCGCAGGAGGCCGGTCGTGACCACCACGACGGCGCGCGACTGCGAACGACCGGTGGCGAAGGCGTTGGGCACGTCGCTGTTCGCGATGCCCACCCGCGGCTTCGGCATGTCCGCCATGGCGCACACCCGGTCGACGATCGCGTGCAACTGCGGGGCCTGCTCGGGGGTCACGATCTTTGCGCGCATGGAGGACATCGCGAGCGAGTCGGAGAACCACCACTGGCCGAACAGCAGGGCCCCGCTGATGGCGAGGACGAAGACCGCATTGAACCCGATCGCGTACAGCGCCGCCGCCAGGATCACGTAGAGCAGCCCGAGCCCGAACATGGTTCCGAACATGCGAGCGGTCAGGCCGCGGTCCGTGCCGTACCTGGTCTTGCGCATCGTCAGCTCCCGCGACTGCAGCCCGGCGACGTGCCGGTCAATCGAATGTACCTCCGGACCGCGGGAGCGGCGATATCAGGACGTCGACCAGCGCCGACCGGCGCTACTGGGTGATCTGCGGCGGAGTGCCGCCCCCCTCCAGCTCCTGCTTCATCGCCGCCAGCTGGGTCTCGACCTCCGACTCGCTGGCCATGCGCTCGAGCTCGACGGTGATGTTGTCCTTGCCCATGCTGGAGACGTCGGTGAGCGCTCCGGAGGCCACGAGCTCGTCGATCGCGCCGGCGCGCGCCTGCATCTGGGCGGTCTTGTCCTCAGCCCGCTCGATCGCCAGGCCGACGTCGCCGAGCTCATCGGAGATCCCCGCGAACGCCTCGTTGATCTTGGTCTGGGCCTCGGCCGCCGAGTAGGTCGCCTTGATCGTCTCCTTGCGCGTGCGGAAGGCCTCGACCTTGGTCTGCAGAGCCTGGGCCGCCGCGGTGAGCTTCTCCTCCTGATCCTGCAGGGTGGCCAGCTGCGTCTGGAGGTCGGCGATCTGCTGGTGGAGTCCGCTGCGACGGGTCAGCGCCTCGCGCGCGAGGTCCTCCCGCCCCCCGGCGAGCGCCGCCCGAGCCTGGTCCTCCAGCTTGGCCTCCTGCTGGGCAAGGCCCTGGATCTGGAGCTCGAGGCGCTTGCGGGAGGTCGCCACGTCCGCCACCCCGCGCCTGACCTTCTGCAGGAGCTCGAGCTGCTTCTCGTACGAGTAGTCGAGCGTCTCCCGCGGGTCCTCCGCACGGTCCAGCGCCTTGTTGGCCTTGGACTTGAAGATCAACTTGAAGCGCTGCCACAGACCCATGAGGGAACCCTTCCGTCGCGGACGTCGTACCCAGCCTAGGCGGAGCGGGTCCCTGACGCACCGACTAGGCTCGCCCATCATGTTCGGACGCAAGAAGACCGCGGAGTCCGCGGAACAGGATGCCCTCTCCACCGGCCAGGAGGACGCGCGCGCGCCCAAGGGCCGGCCGACCCCATCCCGCAAGGAGGCGGAGGCGGCACGCAAGCAGCAGCTGCGCATCCCCAAGGACCCCAAGGCCGCCAAGAAGGCGGCCCGCGAGAGGGATCGTGACGAACGGTCGCGCGCACGGGCCGGCATGCTCGCCGGTGACGAGCGCTACCTCCCGGCCCGCGACAAGGGGCCGGCCAAGGCGTTCACCCGCGACTTCGTCGACTCGCGGTTCACGGTGGCCGAGTTCTTCATCTTCATCGCCATCGCCGTGCTCGCCGTCGGGTTCATCCGCAACCCCACGGTGCAGTCCATCTCGACCCTGGCGTTCTTCGCGCTGGCGTTCGTCATCATCGTGGACACGGCGATCCTGCTGTTCAGCCTCGACCGGCGGGCCAAGAAGCAGTTCCCCGACAAGGCTGACCGCAAGGGGATCCTGCTCTACGCAGCGCTGCGCACGATCCAGCTCCGCCGGCTGCGGCTGCCACCGCCGAGGGTGCGCCGCGGCGGCGCCCCCATCGTCCGCTGACGATCTCCGAGGAGTCCGCATGCCCTGGTCCTGGCGCTACGAGCCCGCGACAAGCCCGGCCGGTCCGGTGTCGCAGGAGTTCCCGACGCAGTCCGACGCCGAGACGTGGATCGGCGAGACGTGGCGGGAGCTGCTGGACGGCGGCGTGGACAGCGTCTCGCTGCTCGAGGACGACCACGTCGTCTACGGCCCGATGGGCCTGCGCCCGGAGTAGCCCCGACTCACTTCTCCCGTGTCCACGCGTCGGCGGGTTCTTTTGACACCGGTGCCCCGCGCGTGGTCGGATCACCTCACAACTCCATCACCACTCGTTCGACGTCCAGGGGAAGTCCGGTGCGAATCCGGCGCTGTCCCGCAACCGTGTTCCCCGCAAGGGGTGAGTCGGAGCACCTGGCGAACGCGAGCGGCTCCATCCGTCGAGGTAACGGGACGGGAGCTCGGGTCCCCACCCAGCCGTCCCCCGCCTGCGTCCAGCAGCGGGGGTTTCGTGTTCAAGGGGCGAGCAGCCTTCCGATCCGGCACCGCTCATCCCAGAAGGGGACCTGTGAACACACGCACGGGCATGCGACGTCTTGCCATCGCCCTGGTCACGGCCACCGCCGTCGCCCTCCCGGCCCTCCCGGCCAACGCCGCCACGACCGACGCCGGCCTCTACGGCGCCGCCGATCCGACCTACGACGGCGTCTTCCGCCAGTCCCTGGCCATCATGGGCCTGGCCGGCAACTACCTGACACCCCCGCCGAGCGCCGTGACCTGGCTTCTTGCGCAGCAGTGCTCCGACGGCTCCTTCGAGGCCTACCGGGCGGACACGAGCCAGCCCTGCGGAAAGCCGGACCCGGCCGCCTACACCGGCCCCGACACGAACTCGACCGCCCTCGCGTTCCAGGCGCTCATGTCCTTGACGAACACCGCCGTGAAGCTGAACGAGAAGCTGCGCAACCGGGCCGTGGACGCGGCAGATCGGGCCGGCGCCTGGCTGGCCAAGCAGCAGAACGCCGACGGCGGGTGGCCCTACTACGCCGGATCGGCGTCCGACGCCAACTCCACCGGGCTGGTCCTGGCAGGGCTGAACGCACTGGGCGGCTTCTCCGGCTCCAAGGCCTACAAGCGCGCCTCGCGCTTCCTCGGCACCGTGTCGTCCTCCTGCTCGGCAGGCGGTGGCTTCGCGTACCAGCAGGGCAGCAAGCCCGACCCCTCCGCCACGTCACAGGGCACCCTCGGCCTCGTCGGCGGCCTACCCGGCTACAAGCAGCCCAAGGCCGCCGCGACCGCGCCCTGCGCCAACACCGCCCGCGCCAAGGGCGTGAGCTACCTCGCGAAGGGCCTGGCATCGGGCGGCGGGCTCCTGCAGTCGCCGTACGGCGGCGCCGACTACACCTCGACAGCCACAGCCGTCGTGGCGCTCGCCCAGGCACGTCAGGGACGTGCGGCCATCGCGAAGGGAACCGCGGCGCTCAAGCGCGCTGCGGCGGCCTACGTGACCCCGTCGACCGGCCCGAACCCGGGTGCCGCGGGCGCGTTGCTCATCGTGGCCGCGAACACCGGGGCGAAGCCGACCAGCTTCGGCGGCCTCAACCTCGTCGCCACGCTCAACGGCTCCCTCCGCAGGTAGGCGCGATGAGGCTGACGAGGGCGACCGCCCGCACGACCGGTGCCGCTGCACTGGCTGTCGTGACGGTCGCCCTCGTCGCTTCCCCCGCCCAGGCGGCCGCCTACCGCTACTGGACCTACTGGCAGGCCGCACCGGGAGCCACTGCCTGGGCATTCGCCACGCAGGGACCGGGCACGTCGATCCCGGCCGAGGGCAGTGTGCAGGGCTGGTCGTTCGGCGTGACCACGGAGTCCGGAGACCCGGGCGACGCTCCGGGCCCCACACCGGACTTCACCGCCCTGTGCCCGGACACGCAGGCACCGGCAGGCAGCAAGCGGGTGGGGCTGGTCATCGACTCCGGGAGCGCGGCCGTCGCCCCGGAGGGCCAGGCGCCGCCCGCACTCGTGGCCACCTGCGTCGTCGCTCCCGAGGACGCGACCGGCTACGACATCCTCCGCTCGATCACGGAGGTCCGGGTCGAGAACGGCCTGGTGTGCGGAGTGGGCGGCTACCCGACGGGCGAGTGCGCACCCGTGCTCGACGATGCCCAGGCGCAGGCGCTCCTCGCGGCCGCCGAGCAGCCCGGTCCGTCCGCAGGCGCATCGCCGTCCCCGGCCACGTCGGGCATGGACGCACCGGATGAGACGAATCCGTCCGCAGGGACACCGTGGGCCACGCTCGCGGTCGCCGTCCTCCTCATCTCCGGCGCCGCCCTCTGGGCCGTGGGGAGGCGTCGTGAGCGGTGATCGACTCCCCCGCTGGCTCCACCCCGGAGCCTGGTGGGCCTGGGCCCTCGGGCTGGCGGCCGCCGCGAGCCGCACGACCAACCCCCTGATCCTGCTGCTCATCATCGGCGCCGCGGCCGTGGTCGTGCAGTCCCGCCGTCCCGCCGCGCCCTGGGCTCGGTCCTTCTCCTTCTTCGTGCGCCTCGGAATCATCGTCATCGTCGTGCGCGTCCTGGTGCAGGTGCTCTTCAGCACGAGCATCGGCACCACGGTGCTGGTCACGCTGCCCGGCCTCACCCTCCCCGACTGGCTGGCGGGCGTGCGGCTCGGCGGCCCCGTCACCCTCGAGTCCCTGCTGCTGGCGCTCTACGACGGCCTCCGCCTGGCGACGATCCTCATCTGCATCGGCTCGGCCAACGCGCTGGCCTCGCCGACGCGGCTGCTCAAGTCGGTCCCAGCGGCGCTCTACGAGCTCGGCGTCAGCGTCGTCGTGGCACTCACGTTCACGCCCCAGCTGGTCTCCGACGTCGAGCGCGTCCGCACCACGCGCCGGCTGCGGGGACGCCCGACCTCCGGGCCCCGGGCGATCGCCGGATCCGCCCTGCCGGTCCTCGAGGGCGCCCTTGAGCGATCCGTCAGCCTTGCGGCCGCCATGGACTCGCGCGGCTACGGGCGCCGGGGCGCAGTCAGTGCGGCACGGCGACGCACCACCGCCGTGTTCCTCCTGGGGGGTCTCGTCGCAGCCTGCATCGGGGTGTACGGCCTGGTGTCCGCCGGCTCACCTGCGCTCCTGGGACTGCCGATGCTGGCTCTCGGGGTCCTGTCCGCGGTGATCTCGATGGTCGCCGCGAGCCGCGCGGCCGTGCGCACGCGCTACCGCCCCGACCCCTGGTCTCTCGCCGAGTGGGTGGTCACCGGGGCGGGCGTCGCCACCGCCGGGCTGCTGGCAGGCGGCTCCTGGCTCGGCGTCCCAGGCCTCGATGCGCCCATCGACCCGCCGGGCTGGCCCACGCTGCCCCTGATCGCGGTGCTCGCCACGCTCGTGGCGGCCACGCCAGCGCTCACCGCACCACCGCTGCCGCTCACCGCCCGGCCGCTGCCGCCGGACACCCGCTCGGCCCGGACCCGCCTACCGGAGGCTGTCGCATGATCCGCTTCGAGGACGTCACCCTCACCTATCCGGGCGAGACGGCTCCCGTGCTGGCGAACGTCGACCTGGCCATCCCCGAGGGCGAGCTCGTGCTGGTCGTCGGACGCACCGGCTCCGGGAAGTCCACGCTCCTGAAGGCCATCAACGGGCTCGTGCCGCACTTCACCGGCGGCACGATGGCCGGCCGGGTCCTCGTCGACGGACGGGACACGCGGGACTTCCCACCTCGGGAGCTCGCCGACGTCGTCGGCGTCGTGCCCCAGGATCCGATGAGCGGCTTCGTGACCGACGTGGTCGAGGACGAGCTCGCGTACGGGATGGAATGCCTCGGCCTGCCACCCGATGTCATGCGGCGACGGGTCGAGGAGACGCTGGACCTGCTCGGTCTGACCGACCTGCGCCACCGGGCCCTGCGCACCCTCTCGGGGGGGCAGCGGCAGCGGGTGGCGATCGGGGCCGTGCTCACCGCGCACCCGAAGGTGCTCGTGCTGGACGAGCCGACGTCGGCGCTGGATCCCGGTGCCGCCGAGGAGGTGCTGGCTGCCCTGCAGCGGCTCGTGCATGACCTCGGCGTCACGGTCGTGATGGCCGAGCACCGGCTCGAGCGCGTGGTCCAGTACGCCGACCTGGTGGTGATCGTCCCCGGCGACGGGCAGCCCGTCGTCGCCGGCTCGCCCGCCGAGGTGATGCGCAGCGCACCCATCGCGCCGCCGGTCGTGGAACTGGGTCGCCTCGCCGGTTGGCATCCACTCCCCCTGTCCGTCCGGGACGCCCGTCGCGCGGCAGGACCGCTGCGCGACCTCCTCGTGGGCCACACCCCGCACCTGCGGGCCGTGCGCAGCAGTGCGCGCGTGCGAGCGGAGATCGACGACCTCATGGTCCGCTACGCCAGCGCCGTGGCGCTGCACTCCGTGACGGCCGAGGTGGCCGACGGCGAGATCGTGGCGCTGATGGGCCGCAACGGGGCAGGCAAGTCAACGCTGCTGAACGCGATGGTGGGCCTGAGCCCGAAGGTCTCCGGGCGCGTGCTCGTCGACGGTCACGATCCGCGCGAGCTCAACGGGCCCGCACTGCTGCGATCGGTCGGACTGGTTCCGCAGGAGCCGGGAGACCTGCTGGAGGCCACCACGGTCGCCGACGAGTGCCGGGCCGCCGACCGGGACGCCACCTGCGATCCGGGCACCACCCGCGCCCTGCTCGCGCTGATGGCGCCGGACATCGAGGACGGCACGCACCCTCGCGACCTGTCCGAGGGGCAACGGCTGCTGTTGGCGCTATGCGTCATCCTCGCCGCGCGGCCGCCACTGCTCCTCCTGGACGAGCCGACGCGGGGACTCGACTACCCCACGAAGGCGCGGCTCGCGACGGTGCTGGGCGACCTGGCGGACGCCGGGCACGCGATCGTCCTGGCGACTCACGATGTCGAGCTGGTCGCGGCCGTGGCCGACCGCGTGATCATCCTCGCGGAGGGCGAGGTCGTGGCGGATGGCACGACCTCGCATGTGGTGACGTCATCGCCGATGTTCGCTCCGCAGGTCTCGAAGATCCTCGCACCCGAGCCGTGGCTCACCGTCGAGCAGGTGGCCGCCGCGGTAGCCGCCAGCACCGGCGAATCCGGCCCCCCGCGACACCGGGCGGCAGAGGGCGAGGCCGCGGGATGACCTCCGCCGTGCGCCTCGGACGCGCCTCCTGGATCGCCATCGGGCTGGTGACGGCCAACGGCCTGATCGCGTTCCTCTGGCCGCTCATCGCCGCGCCCGAGTCGACGGCCGTCGCGCACGCATCGGACGCGCCCATCCTCTTCGCCGTCGTGGTGCCCCTGCTCCTGCTGGTCGTGCTCGCCCAGGTCAGCGACGGCGGCATGGACGCCAAGTCCATCGCCATGCTCGGCGTGCTCAGCGCCGTCATCGCCGCCCTGCGGCCGCTCGGTGCAGGTACCGCCGGCCTGGAGCCCATCTGGATCGTGCTCATCCTCGGTGGCCGGGCACTGGGACCGGGGTTCGGCTTCAGCCTCGGCGCCGTGTCCATGTTCGCGTCCGCCCTGCTCACCGGAGGGGTCGGGCCGTGGCTGCCGTTCCAGATGCTCGGCGCGGCATGGGTCGGGCTCGGAGCGGGCCTGCTGCCTCCATGGCGGGGGCGCCGGGAACTCGTCCTGCTGGCCGGGTACGGCGCGCTCGCGAGCATCGCGTACGGCTTCCTGCTGAACCTGTGGTTCTGGCCGTTCACGTCCGGCCTGCCGGATGCCATCTCCTTCACCCCCGGCGCCGGCATCGGCGAGAACCTCGCTGCATGGCTGCGCTTCTGCACGGTCACGTCCCTCGGCTACGACATCCCGCGAGCGATCCTCACGGTGACCTTGATCCTGATCGCGGGACGGCCGGTGCTGCTCGCACTCCGTCGCGTCGCCCGCCGAGCCGCCTTCGATGCACCGACGACCTTCGTCGCGGGGACAGGAGATCCAGGATCCGCTGTCCGACCCGCCGAGGCCCGCTGACGTGCGCATCACGATCCTCGGATCCGGCTCCGCGGACGGGTGGCCCAACCCGTTCTGCGTGTGCCACTCCTGCTCGACCGAGCGAGCAGCAGGACGGGCTCGCCAGCCAAGCTCGGCACTCGTCGACGACGTCGTGCTCATCGACTGCGGCCCGACGACGCCGCACCTGCCCGGCGGCGCCGCGCCCCTCGACCGGCTCGAGCACCTGCTCATCACGCATGGGCACCCCGACCACCTTCACCCGGCCGTGCTGCTCACCCGTCAGTGGGTGCATCCCACGCCCGTCCTGCACGTATGGGGTCCGGCGCGGGCGATCGACCTGTGCCGGGACTGGGTGGCCCCGGACGCCCTCGTCGAGTTCCACGTCCTCGTGCCGGGAGATGCCGCGGAACTGCCCACGTCGCTCGGCACCTACCGGCTGAGCGCCTTGGCAGCCCGGCACGCCCACGGCGACGGGGACGCCCTGGCAGAGGAGGCCCTGCTGTTCACCGTTTCCGACCCGCAGGGCGCCCGGCTCCTGTATGCGACCGACACGGGCCCCTTCACGGTCGACGAGGTGGGACTGCCAACCGATCCCGTCGATGTCCTGCTCATCGACGAGACCTTCGGCGACCACACCACCCACGGGACAGGACACCTCGACCTCGCCACCGTGCCCATCGTGCTCGCGGGCCTGCGCGCCGGGGGCCTCGTGACCCAGGGGACCCGCGTCCTCGCTACCCACCTGAGCCACCACAATCCGCCGACCCCGCGGCTGCGTTCCCGGCTCGGCGATCTCGGCATCGAGGTCGCCGAGGACGGCATGGTCGTCGACACGTCCGCGTCCGGAGACGCTCACCGCCACCACCTGATCCTCGGCGGCGCACGGTCCGGCAAGTCCCTCTACGCAGAGATGCTGGCCGCCAGGGCAGCGCACGTGACGTATGTCGCCACCAGCGGCGAACGGCCGGACGACCCGGAGTGGCTCGAGCGGGTCCGGCGGCATCGCGAGCGCCGACCGCAGGACTGGACGACGATCGAGACCACCGATCTCGGGGAGGTCCTCGCCGACGCCGCGCCCGGCACCACCGTGCTCGTCGACTGCCTGGCGCTGTGGCTGACGGCCGTCCTCGATGGCGTCGACGCGTGGTCCCGACTCGAGAGCGGCGAGCACGCCGACATCGAGGCCGAGGCACGCCAGCGGATCGAGGATCTCGTGGCGCGCGTGGTGGACTGTCCCGCGGACCTCGTGCTCGTCAGCAACGAGGTCGGCATGGGCGTCGTGCCCGCAACGGCCTCCGGCCGTCTCTTCCGGGACCTGCTCGGCGCCCTCAATGCGCTCCTCGCCCGGCACGTTCGCGATGTGACGCTGATGGTGGCCGGTCGACCGATGCCCGTCCCGACCCTCAGGAGCAGCCGGTGACCGACTCCATAGCGCCGCCTTCGGCGGTGGCTGCTGCCGCCGCCCATCGGCGGCAGGCCGTGCTGACCAAGCCCACCGGGGCGCTTGGCCGTCTCGAGGACGCCTCCATCTGGATGGCCGCCGTCCAGGATCGCTGCCCGCCCGCTCCGTTCGCCCGTCCCACCCTGGTGATCTTCGCCGGCGACCACGGGGTGGCCCGGTCGGCAGGCACGTCGGCCTATCCGCCGGAGGTCACCGCGCAGATGGTCGGCAACTTCGCGGCCGGCGGTGCTGCGGCCACCGTGCTGGCACGGCGGCTCGGCGTCGTCGTCCGCGTCGTGGACGTCAGCGTGGACTGCCCCGACGACTACCTCTCGGACGTCGATCCCGCCATCGCTGCGAGACGGGTCCGACGCGGCACCGGCAGCATCGACCACGAAGACGCCATGTCCCTCGCCGAGTGCGAGTCGGCACTCGCCCTCGGCTGCGACCTGGCCGACGAGGCTCTCGCGGACGGCGCCGACGTGCTGCTTCCCGGCGACATGGGAATCGGCAACACCACGCCGGCCTCGGCCCTGATCGGCGTGCTCACCGGGTCCGCCCCGGAGGACGTCACGGGACGGGGCACCGGCGTCGATGATGCGACCCTGCGCCGGAAGCAGGCGGTCGTAGCGGCCGCCATCGAGAGGGGGACACCGGTGCTCGACGATCCCGTGGCGCTGCTGGCCCGGATCGGCGGCCCCGACATCGCCGCGATGGCCGGGTTCCTCGCGCAGGGGGCGCGGCGCGGCCGTCCCGCCATCCTCGATGGCATCGTCTCGGATGCCGCTGCCCTCGTCGCCGACCGGCTGGCTCCCGGAGCGCGCGCATGGTGGATCGCCGGGCACCGCTCGACCGAGCCGGCCGCCTCGCGGGCGATGGACCACCTGCGCCTCGAACCCCTCGTGGACCTCGGACTTCGTCTCGGCGAGGGAACAGGCGCCCTGCTCGCCCTCCCGCACCTCGAGGCGGCGGCGGTCACGCTGGCCGAGATGGCCACGTTCGAGAGCGCGGGCGTGTCCGATCGCGGGCACGGCCCGGCGGAGGAGCACCGTGCCTGACTCACTGCGCCTCGCCATCGGAACGTTCACCCGCATACCGGTGCCAGCGCCGAGGCGAGTGGATGCCACGGTCGCGGGCCGCGCCGTGCTGATCGGACCCCTGCTGGCGCTCGTCTTCTCGCTGGTGGTCGGAATCGTCGTGCAGGTCGTCGTCAACATCGGGCCGATGAACGGCCTCCTCGGCGCCGTCCTCGCGGTGGCCGCGCTGACCTGGCTGACCCGTGCCCTCCATCTCGACGGCCTCGCCGATACCGCCGACGCGCTGGGCAGCGGCCGGCCCACGGACGAGGCGCTGGCCATCGCTCGCCGCTCGGACATCGGGCCGTTCGGCGTGGTCGTGGTGACCCTTGTCCTCCTGGCCGAGATCGCCGCACTGTCGCAGCTGCTCGACACCGGTGCCGGTGCCGGCAGCCTCGTGGTCGCCGTGGTCGTCGGCAGGGTCGGGATCACCCTGGCGTGCCGTCGCGGGGTCCCGGCCGCGCGTCCCGACGGGCTGGGGGCCGCGGTCGCCGGCAGCGTGCCCGGATGGGCAGCGTGGGCCTGGGCCGCCGGCTGGCTGGCGTTCAGCGCCGTCTCGGTCGGCAACGCACACGGCCCCGCGGCCGGACTGGCCACCGGCGCCGCCGTCCTAGGCGGCCTTCTCGCGGGCCTTGGCCTGACCGCCATCGCCGTGCGACGCCTCGGTGGAGTGACCGGCGACGTGCTCGGCGCGGTCTCGGAGGTCGCGACGGTCACGGTGCTGGTCATACTGGTGGCCCTGCCCGGCTGACGTCGCCGTCGTCACGAGGAGTGCCATGCCCGCCGATGTCCCGCCCCCCGTCGCCGAGGCCATCGGCCGGCTGACGGCGCCCGACCCGTCGGATGCCGCCCCGCCCCGCAAGGTGACCGGCGCCCTCGCGGAACTGTGGTCCTGGTGGCACACGGTCATGCCCGCGGGCGACCTTCAGGTCGCCTGGGTCCCGGCGCCGACCGGTGCCGCCGCCGAGGCGCTGGCCGCAGGGGTCGCGGCGGCCGAGACGGCCATCGACTCCGGTGCCACGCTGCTGGTGCCGCGCATCGAGCCCCGTGATGAGGTCGCCGCGCGGGCGATCATCGCCCTGCTGAGCCGGCGCGAGGCGTCCGCCGTCCTCGGCCAGCCCGAGGGCATGGCCGATCGCGACTGGATGGCCGCCTGTGCGGCCATCCGCGATCGAGCCGCGTCCGCGGCCGAGTTCCGGGGTGAACCCGTCCACCTGCTGTCACACCTGGACGCCGGTCCCCTCGCCGGGTGCGTGGGCATCCTGCTCGCCAGCGCCTCTCGACGCACTCCCTGCCTGATCGACGGGACCGATGAACTGGCGGCAGCCCTCATCGCGGACCGGCTCGCGCACCGTGCCAAGGCGTGGTGGCGGTCAGCCTCCACGTCGACCGATCCGGGGCGAGCGGCGGCCATCGACCGCATCGACCTCGCGCCGGGGCTCCCCCTCGACCTCAGCGACGACGATGCCCTGGGCGCCGAGGTCACCGAGTCGGTCCTTCGTCTGTTGACCCTCGCGCCCTGAGGGGCCCGCGTCCCTACTGCTCGAACTTCTTGATCTCGTCCTGGATCCGGTCCTCGCTCGGCAGCTTCTGGCGTGGCCCGAAGGCACCCCAGCCCACGAACAGAAGAGCGATCGACATGCCGAAGATCGCCCAGATGGGCCAGAAGTAGCCGCCCCCGGAGAGCGCCCACACGGCGGTGAGGATGATCCACACGATCACGAAGATGCCCAGAAGCCGCCAGAAGCCGGACTGGTCCTTCAACCGCTTCTCCGCGGCCTGGCGCAGCGCATCATCATTGGCCATGCCTCCACGGTAGGACCCTCCGCGCCCCCGTGTCTGCACGAACGGCGACTCGGCGCGCCGCTGGTTCGCCGCGTCCCCTGCCGCTGCGCAGCTCAGCGGGTGCTGGGCTGCACGAACGGGGGCTTGACCACCTGGAAGCGGGACGCCCGCCCCCGGACGTCGACGACCACCTCGTCGCCGACGGAGATGGAGGCGTCCAGCAGTGCCAGTCCGATGCCCTGCTTGAGGGACGGCGAGAACGTCCCGCTGGTGACCTCGCCGACGACCGCACCCTCGAGGGAGTCGGCGTGCACCGTCATGTGAGGTCGCGGGATGCCCCGATCGAGGGCGAGCAGTCCCCGGAGCCGGCGGACCGGCGGTGCCTGCCGCTGGGCCACGAGGGCGTCCCTGCCGCGAAACTGGGGCTTGTCCCAGCCGACTGCCCACCCGATCAGCGCCTCGACCGGCGAGATGCTCGGGCTGATGTCCTGGCCGTGCAGCGGGTAGCCCATCTCGGTGCGCAGGGTGTCCCGTGCCCCGAGCCCCGCTGGCATGCCGCCGACGGCGGCCGCCTGCGCGACCACGGCGTCCCAAGCGGCCACGAGCGTCTCGGCGGGGACGACCAGCTCGTACCCGTGCTCGCCGGTGTAGCCGGTCCGGCAGACGATGATCGGGCGACCCTCGAACTCCGCACTCGCCATGGACATGTAGTCGTGGTCGACCGGCAGGCCGAGCGCCGCGAGCACCTCCGCACTGCGCGGGCCCTGGACGGCAATGATCCCGTGGTCGACGTGGTGGTCCTCGACGGCGATCTCCTGGGGGGCCGCAGCCGCCAGCACCGCGACCACCGAGGCCGCATTGCTGGCGTTGGGGATGATGAACACCTCGTCATCGGCCCACCGATAGACGATCAGGTCGTCGATGACGCCACCCGCCTCGTTGCACAGCATGGAGTACTGGGCCTGCCCCGCGCCGATCCGATCGAGGTCGTTCGCGAGCACCCCGTTCAGGAACTGAACGGAACCGGGGCCGTGCACCCGCACCTTGCCCATGTGCGAGACATCGAACACGCCGACGGCGGTCCGTACGGCCGTGTGCTCGGCGACCACGCCCTCGTACTCGATCGGCATGTCCCAGCCCCCGAAGTCGGCCGTCTTCGCGCCGGCAGCGAGGTGACGGGAGTGGAGAGGGGTCGTCTTCAGGGCGGGAGCGGTGGCGTCATCGGTCACAGGGGGACGGTAGTCCCTGGCGCCACCCCTTGCCTCGTGATGGCAATACAGTTCAGGTATGACGCTGACTCCCACCTCCCGCATCGTCCTGTCCGACTCGAAGCCGCACGCGGCAGCCACCGACGCACTCGTCGTCGGACTCGCCCCCGCGCGGGGCAAGAAGGTCGAGATCCTGACGCCCGGGCTGAGCGCGGCCGTCCGTGCCCGCCTCGCCGACGCGTTCGTCGCGATGGGCGCCAAGGGCACGGTGGGCGAGGTCACCCGCATCCCCGGGGTCACCGGCATCGCGGCGCCCCTCGTGGTCGGGCTCGGACTGGGCGACGAGTCGAAGCAGGCCGATGCCGAGGCCCTCCGCCGGGCCGTGGGCGATGCCGTCCGCTCGCTCGCCGGCACCCGGCGCGTCGCCCTGGCGCTTCCGCTCGCCGACGACGATGCCCTGCTGACCGTCGCCATCGCCGCTCAGCTGGCCGCCTACGACTTCGTCGCCTTCCGGCAGGACTCGAAGAAGGACCGCAAGGCACCCGTCCACTCGCTGACCGTCCTCCTCGCCGAGGCGCCCACCGCCGAGCAGAAGAAGGCGGTCAAGGACGTCACCGCCGTGGCACAGGCCGTGAACCTCACCCGCGACCTCGTCAACACTCCCCCGAACGCCCTGCCTCCCGCGGCGCTGGCGAACGCGGCCGCGGCAGCGGTCGAGGGACTGCCCGTCGAGGTCACCATCTGGGACGAGCTCGACCTCGTCCGCGAGGAGTGCGGGGGAATCCTCGCCGTCGGGCAGGGCTCGACCAACCCGCCGCGGCTGACCCGCCTGGCCTACTCCCCCGAGGGGGCGACGGCGCACCTCGCGCTCGTCGGCAAGGGCATCACCTTCGACACCGGCGGCATCTCCATCAAGCCGGCCGCGAACATGGACGAGATGAAGTCCGACATGGCCGGCGCGGCCGCCGTGATCGGCGCCGTGTCGGCGATCGCGTCGCTCGGCCTGCCCGTCCGGGTCACCGGCTGGGTGCCGTCGGCGGAGAACATGCCGAGTGGCACGGCGCAGCGCCCCGGCGACGTCATCCGCATCCGCGGTGGCAAGACCGTCGAGGTGCTCAACACCGACGCCGAGGGCCGGCTCATCCTCGCCGATGCCATCGTCATGGCCGCCGAGGAGAAGCCCGACCTCATCATCGACATCGCCACGCTCACCGGGGCCGCGATCATCGCCCTCGGCGCGCGCACGGCCGGGGTGATGTCGAACGACGACGACGCCCGGGCCTCGGTGGTGGCCGCCGCCGGACTGGCCGGCGAGACGGTGTGGCCCATGCCGCTTCCGGACGACCTGCGCCCTGCCCTGGACTCCGGCACCGCCGACATCGCCAACATCGGCGACCGCAAGGGCGGCATGCTGTCCGCGGGCGTCTTCCTGCGCGAGTTCGTCCCGGCCGGGCAGCCCTGGGTGCACATCGACATCGCCGGTCCGTCGTTCAACGACGGCAGCGCCTACGGCTACACGCCGAAGGGCGGCACGGGCTCGGGGGTGCGGACCTTCGTCCAGGTCGCCGCGGAGATGGCCCAGCCGACCGAGGACTGAGAGCTCCCTGAGGGGGCATTAGCGCCTCGGCGACGACGATGGAAGGATTGCACCCGTTCCCCGACGTCCGTGCCGGGGCGACCACCTGATCGTCACGAGCCCAAGGAGTAGGCAACCGTGCCCAACGCAGATCTGGTCATCCTCGGAGGCGGCAGCGGCGGCTACGCCTGCGCCCTGCGCGCGGCGGAGCTCGGCATGTCCGTCGTCCTGATCGACAAGGACAAGCTCGGCGGTACCTGCCTCCACCGAGGCTGCATCCCCACGAAGGCGCTGCTGCACGCGGCGGAGGTGGCCGACTCGGCGAAGGAGAGCGACGCCTTCGGCGTGCGCGCCACCTTCGAGGGCATCGACATGGTCAAGGTCAACGAGTACCGCGATGGGGTCGTCGGCCGCCTGTACAAGGGCCTCCAGGGTCTGGTGAAGAGCCGCAACGTCACCTTCGTCGAGGGCGCCGGTCGCCTCGTCGGCCCCAAGACCGTCGAGGTCAACGGGGAGCAGTACACCGGCGAGAACGTCGTCCTGGCGACCGGCTCCTACGCCCGCTCGCTGCCCGGCCTGGAGATCGGCGGCCGGATCATGACCTCCGACCAGGCGCTCAACCTCGACTACGTGCCCAAGAGCGTGATCGTGCTCGGCGGCGGCGTCATCGGCGTCGAGTTCGCGTCCGTGTGGAAGTCGTTCGGCGCGGACGTCACGATCGTCGAGGCGCTTCCCCACCTCGTTCCGAATGAGGACGAGGCCGTGTCCAAGGCTCTCGAGCGTGCCTTCCGCAAGCGCAAGATCGACTTCAGCCTGGGCGTGCGCTTCCAGTCCGCGTCGCAGGACGACAACGGCGTCACGATCACCCTCGAGGACGGCACCACGAAGTCGGCAGAGATCCTGCTTGTCGCGGTCGGCCGTGGCCCGAACACCGAGGGGATGGGCTACGAGGAGCAGGGCGTCGCCATGGAGCGCGGCTGGGTCCTGGTCGACGAGCGGCTGCGCACCAACCTGCCCGGCGTCTTCGCCGTCGGCGACATCACCCCGGGCCTGCAGCTTGCCCACCGCGGCTTCCAGCACGGCATCTTCGTCGCCGAGGAGATCGGCGGCCTGAACCCGGCGATCATCGCCGACGTCAACATCCCGCGGGTGACCTACTGCGAACCCGAGGTCGGCAGCGTCGGTCTCACCGAGGCGCAGGCGCGCGAGCTGCACGGCAACAACGTGGCGGTCTACGAGTACAACCTCGGCGGCAACGGCAAGAGCCAGATCCTCGCCACGACCGGGTTCATCAAGCTCGTCCAGGTCGTCGACGGACCGGTCGTCGGCGTCCACATGGTCGGCGCGCGCATCGGCGAGCAGATCGGCGAGGCGCAGCTGATCGTCAACTGGGAGGCCTTCCCGGAGGACGTCGCCACGCTGGTCCACGCGCACCCGACGCAGAACGAGGCCATGGGCGAGGCGCACCTGGCCCTCGCCGGCAAGCCGCTGCACGCCCACGCCTGACGTATCCGAAGGAGCACGACAACATGTCGGTCACAGTGAAGATGCCGGCCCTGGGTGAGAGCGTCACCGAGGGCACCGTCACCCGCTGGCTGAAGCAGGTCGGCGACACCGTCGCCGCCGACGAGCCCCTGCTCGAAGTGTCCACCGACAAGGTCGACACCGAGATCCCCTCCCCTGCCTCCGGCGTGCTGCTGTCGATCGTCGTCGCCGAGGACGAGACCGTCGACGTCGGCGCGGTGCTGGCGGAGATCGGCGAGGCGGCCGAGGCCTCCGCTGAGGCTCCCGCGGCACCGGCACCGGTCGAGGCGCCGTCACCTGCCCCTGCGGCTGAGCCGACGCCTGAGCCGGTCGCGGCAGCTCCTGAGCCGGTTCCGGCCGCTCCCACGCCGCCCCCCGCCCCTGCCGCACCGGCACCGGCCGCGGATGGAGCGACCACGCCGGTGACGATGCCGGCCCTGGGTGAGAGTGTCACCGAGGGCACGGTCACCCGCTGGCTGAAGCAGGTCGGCGACACCGTCGCCGCCGACGAGCCCCTGCTCGAGGTGTCCACCGACAAGGTCGACACCGAGATCCCCTCCCCCGCCTCCGGCGTGCTGCTCAGCATCGACGTCGACGAGGATCAGACGGTCGAGGTCGGAGCCCAGCTCGCGGTGATCGGCGCGCCTCGCGCGGCGGGGGCTGAGACCCCGGCCGCACCGCCCGGGCCCGCGGCCCCCGCCCCGGTCGCCGCCGCCCCCGCACCGTCCGCCCCGGCACCGTCCGCCCCGGCAGCGCCCGCCCCGGCAGCGCCCGCCCCGGCAGCGCCCGCCCCGGCTCCCAGCGCACCGAGCGCCACCAGCGCCGAGCCGGCCGGCAACGCCGACGCCTACGTGACCCCGCTGGTGCGCCGACTGGCCGCGCAGCACGGGGTCGACCTGTCCACCGTCACCGGCACCGGCGTCGGCGGACGCATCCGCAAGTCGGATGTCCTCGACGCGGCCCTGAAGGCGAAGTCCGCCCAGCCGGCGAGCGCCCAGGCCCCTGCGGCGTCCGCACCGGCCGCGTCGAGCGCTCCGGCAGCATCGACGACGGCGCCGACCGCCCCCGCGCCGTCTTCCCTGCGCGGACGCACCGAGAAGCTCAGCCGCCTGCGGCGCATCATCGCGGAGCGCATGGTCGAGTCGCTCCAGGTGTCCGCACAGCTGACGACCGTGCTCGAGGTCGACGTGACCCGCATCGCAGCCCTGCGCAACCGGGTCAAGAAGGACTTCGAGGCCCGTGAAGGCGTGAAGCTGTCCTTCCTGCCCTTCTTCTGCAAGGCATCGGTCGAGGCGCTCAAGCAGTTCCCGCAGGTCAACGCGTCCATCGACATGACCGCCGGCACGGTCACGTACCACGAGGGCGAGCACCTCGGCATCGCCGTCGACACCGATCGTGGCCTGCTCGTGCCGGTCATCCGGGACGCCGGCGACCTCAACATCGCCGGCCTCGCCCGGCGCATCCAGGACCTCGCCGACCGCACCCGCACCAACAAGCTGTCGCCCGACGAGCTCAGCGGCGGCACGTTCACGGTCACCAACACCGGTAGCCGCGGTGCGCTGTTCGACACTCCGATCATCAACCAGCCGCAGGTGGCCATCCTGGGCACCGGCGCGGTGGTCAAGCGGCCCGTCGTGGTCTCGGATGCAACCGGTCAGGACGTCATCGCGATCCGCTCCATGGTCTACCTCGCGCTGACCTACGATCACCGGATCGTCGACGGCGCGGACGCTGCCCGCTTCCTCAGCACCATCAAGGCCCGCCTCGAGGAGGCGGCCTTCGACGCCGAGCTCGGCCTCTAGCCCAGCCCGCGCCCTCCCACTCGGGGTGGGTGGTAGCGCGGCGCGGGCACGTCGGTGTCCGGGGTGCGGGCTGAGGTGAACCGCGAGAGGGTTGAAGCATGAAGGTCGCCATCACCGGGGCATCCGGACTCATCGGCACCGCCCTCGTCCAGCACCTGCGCGCGGAGGGGCACGATGTCGTGCGGCTCGTCCGCCGCACTGCCCAGGCCCCCGACGAGGTCTCGTGGGACCCGGCCGCGGGCACCATGGACCTCGACGGCCTCACGGGCACGGAGGGCGTGGTCAACCTCTCCGGAGCCGGCGTCGGCGACCGCCGATGGACGGACCCCTACAAGCGCGAGATCCTCGACAGCCGCATCGACAGCACCCACACCATCGTCACGGCCATCACCCAGCTCGACCCGATGCCGCGTGTCCTGGTGTCCGCCTCCGCCATCGGCTTCTACGGCGACACCGGAAACCGGGCCGTCGACGAGACCGCACCGGCCGGCCAGGGCTTCCTCGCCGATGTCGTGCGCGCCTGGGAGGCCGCGTCGGTCCCGGCCGCGACCGCCGGGATCCGGGTGGCCAATCCGCGTACCGGCCTCGTCGTCTCCTCGCGGGGCGGTGCGTGGGCCCGCATGTTCCCGCTCTTCAAGTGGGGGCTCGGCGGGAAGCTCGGCCCCGGGAGCCAGTACTGGTCGTGGATCTCCATGCGCGATGAGGTCCGCGCCCTGCAGTTCCTCCTGGAGGACGACTCACTGTCCGGCCCGGTCAACCTCACGGCCCCCCTCCCCGTGACGAACGCCGAGGTGACGCGCGTCATGGGCAAGGTCCTCGGCAGGCCGACGATCCTTCCGGCCCCCGCCTTCGCGCTGAAGGCCGTGCTGGGCGAGTTCTCCACCGAGGTCCTCGGCAGTGCCCGCGTCCTGCCGAGCGCGCTGGAGAGCGCGGGCTTCCACTTCGAGGACGGGACCATCGAGTCGGCGATCCGAGCGGCTCTGGCAGGCTCGTAGCGTGCACGAACACGACGTCGTCATCATCGGCGCCGGCCTCGCCGGGCTGGCAGCCGCGCGGCAGCTGGCCATCCATGGTGTCGATGTCACGGTCCTCGAGGGCTCTGACGTTGTCGGGGGACGCGTGCGGACCGACATCGTCGACGGCCTTCGACTCGACCGGGGCTTCCAGGTGTTCAACCCGGCCTACCCGGAGCCGGCTCGCGTCCTCGACTACGACGCCCTCGACCTGCGCCCGTTCGACAAGGGCGTCGTGGCGCTCACCGACAACGGCCCCACCCGGCTCGGCGACCCGCGGAGCCTGCCCGGCTGGACCACGGACAGCATGTCCCGCCGCTCCGGGCGACTGCCCGGCAAGCTGCGCTTCGCCCGATACGCGTGGCAGAACACCCGCCTGACGCGCCGGGAGAGGGAGCACGCCACGGACATGCCGGCCGACGTCGCGCTGCTCTCCGCAGGGGTCGGAGCCGATCTCCTGGAGACGGTGCTCCGGCCCTTCTTCAGCGGCGTCTTCCTCGAGGACCGCCTCGAGACCTCCCGCCGCTTCCTCGACCTGGTCCTGCTCAGTTTCGCGAAGGGCCACCCCGCCGTCCCGGCGGGTGGCATGCAGGCGATCCCGAACCAGCTTCGCGATGCGCTGCCCCCAGGCACTGTGCGCACGGGCGTCGAGGTCAACAGCGTCGATGACGGCATCGTCCACACGGCGGACGGCGCCGTCCGTGCCCGCACCGTCATCGTGGCGACGGACCCCCAGGCCGCCGCACAGCTGCTGCCGACCCTGCCCGTGCCCACTGGCCGCGACGTCACCACGTGGTACTACGTGGCCGACACCCGACCGGGGCTGCTCACCTCGGGCCGACCGGTCGTGGTGATCGACGGCCGTCCGCATCATGGACCCGTGGTCAACACCGTGGTCCTGACGCACGCCGCCCCGTCCTATGCCACCCGCGACCGGGTGCTCGTGTCCGCCTCCGCTCTCGGGCTGCACGACGACACGACCACCGAGGGTGCGGTGCGCAACCACCTCGCGCAGCTGTACGGCGTGGGAACGCGGTCCTGGGAGCTTGTGGGCCGATATCCGATCCGCTACGCCCTCCCCGCGATGACCCCGCCGTTCGAGGTGCGCAAGCCAGTCGCCCTGGGCGAGTGGCTGTTCGTCGCGGGCGACCATCGCGATACCGGCTCGATCCAGGGCGCGATGGTCAGCGGGCGCCGCGCCGCCGACGCCGCCCTCGTGCAGCTTGGGCTGCAGCCGGTCTCCTGACGTAAGGTGCTTTCGTGACTGCTCCTGCCACTCCCCGCCTACGGGTCGAGCATGTGGGCTTCGGGGAAGCCCGGGTGGACTACCAGGCGGGCTGGGACCTGCAGCGCCGGGTGCATGCCGACGTGGTCGCAGGGCGGGCGCCAGACACCGTGCTGCTCCTGGAGCACGAGTCGGTGTTCACGGCGGGTCGGCGCACGGAGCCGTTCGAGCGGCCCTTCGACGGCACGCCGGTGGTCGACGTGGATCGCGGGGGCAAGATCACCTGGCATGGGCCGGGGCAGATCGTGGGGTATCCGATCGTGCGACTGCCGTCGCCGATGGCGGTGGTCGATCACGTACGCCGGCTCGAGGCGATGCTCATGGACGTGTGCGCGGACCTCGTCGTCGAGACGATGCGGGTCACCGGCCGGTCGGGGGTGTGGATCGCCGCGGACGAGCGGGGCCCAGAGCGCAAGATCGCCGCGATCGGGGTGCGGGTCTCCCAGGGCGTGACGATGCACGGCTTCGCGCTGAACTGCAACTGCGACCTGACATGGTTCGACCGGATCATCCCGTGCGGAATATCCGACGCGGCTGTGACGTCACTGTCGAAGGAACTCGGGCGGGACGTGTCGGTGGCGGAGGCGCTGCCGGTCGTCGAGGCGCATCTGGGAAGGATCGTGCAGTGGTAGACCCGGTCGTGAAGGACCCGGTGGATCCGGTGGTGGCGACCGGCCCGGACGGGCGGCGGATGCTGCGGATCGAAGCGCGCAATGCCTCGGTGCCCATCGAACGCAAGCCGGAGTGGATCCGCACCCGGCTGCGGACCGGACCGGAGTTCTCCAAGATCCACGGGCTGGTGAAGTCGGAGGGCCTGCACACGGTGTGCCAGGAGGCGGGCTGCCCGAACATCTACGAATGCTGGGAGGACCGGGAGGCGACGTTCCTGATCGGCGGGGAGCAGTGCACCCGCCGCTGCGACTTCTGCCAGATCGACACCGGCAAGCCTGCGCCGTTGGACCGCGACGAGCCGCGGCGTGTCGCGGAATCGGTCCGCACGATGGGCCTGCGCTACGCCACCGTCACCGGGGTGACTCGTGACGACCTCGAGGACGAGGGTGCTTGGCTGTGGGCGGAGACCATCCGGCAGATCCACGCCCTGAATCCCGGTACCGGGGTCGAGGTCCTCATCCCGGACTTCTCCGGCAAGGCCGACCTGCTGCAGGTGGTCTTCGACGCCGGCCCGCAGGTGCTGGCGCACAACGTCGAGACCGTGCCGCGGATCTTCAAGCGGATCCGGCCCGCGTTCACCTACGAGCGCTCACTGGACGTCATCACCGCCGCACGCGATGCCGGCCTGGTCACCAAGTCCAACCTCATCCTCGGCATGGGCGAGGAGATCGACGAGGTCCACCAGGCTCTCCACGACCTGCACGACGCCGGCTGCGACCTGGTCACCATCACCCAGTACCTGCGTCCCACGCCGCGGCACCACCCCGTTGAACGCTGGGTCCACCCGGACGAGTTCCTCGCCCTGCAGGACTACGCCACCAGCCTCGGTTTCGCGGGCGTGCTGTCCGGACCCCTCGTCCGCTCCAGCTACCGCGCCGGACGCCTCTACCAGCAGGCCATCCAGTCCCGTCTGCCTTGAGGTTGGGCACCGCAGGCTGCAGTACCGACGCACCCGGCCCCGCGGTGACCATCTAGGCTTGCGGCCATGTTCGGCAAGATCCGGTCCACGTTCTCGTCCCTCGCGCAGAACTGGCAGATGACCCAGAAGGTCTATCGCCTGCTGCCCCTCGAGGTCGCCGGGATCTTCTTCGGCGTTCTCCTGGTCGTCCTCATCCCCGTCGGGCTGTGGCTGAACTGGATCACCGCGGCCATCCTCGCGATCCCGCTCGCCATGCTCGCGGGCACCTACTGGTTCAGCCGCCGCGCCATGCGCGCCGCCTACGCGCAGATCGAGGGGCAGCCCGGTGCCGCCGCCGCGGTCGTGCAGTCGTACCGCGGCGGCAACTGGCTGATCACCCCCGCGGTGGCGGTGAACAAGAGCCAGGACATCGTGCACCGGGTGGTCGGCCGCCCGGGAGTGGTGCTGCTGTCGGAAGGCCCGTCGAACCGCGTGGTGCCGATGCTCGCCAATGAGCGCAAGCGCACCGCCCGGTGGCTGCCCGACATCCCGATCTACGAGATCCAGGTCGGCAACGCCGACGATCAGGTCACCCTCCTGAAGCTGCAGAAGGCGCTGAACAAACTGCCCCGGAACCTGCGTGGCGGCGAGATCACCGAGGTGCGTCGCCGGCTGGACGCGTTGGGCAATGCCGCGTCGTCGATGCCGATCCCGAAGGGGCCGATGCCGACGAGCACGCGGCAGGTGCGCCGCCAGCGCTGAGGAGCGAGCGCAGCGAGCCCCGGAGGCGCGGGCGCAACAACCCGCCAGCGCTGAAACCCCATGCTGCGTCACTCGTTGCTGGACATTTCGGATACGACTCCTCAACAACTGACGCAGCATTGGAGGGTGAGCGCCGCGAACGCCACAGGCCCGTGGGTCAGCGCGCGCGGATGACGACGGAGTCCACCGCCCGGTCGTGCAGCCCGCGGCCGAACGAGTCCACCACCACCGCGGGGATCACCAGGCACAGCAGCAACGTGCGCAACGCCACGCGGCCGAGGGAGAGCCGGGAGCCGTCCGTGCGCACCACGGCCAGCCCCAGGAGGCGCTGCCCGAAGGACGCCCCGATCAGCCAGGTGAGCACGATCACCTCGAGGGCGAACAGCGCGAGGATGGCGGCCGAGCTCTCCAGGGAGCCGTAGGCGACATCCCGGAACACCAGCAGGGACACGCCGATCGCGGCCACCCAGTCGATGACGATGGCGATAATGCGGCGGCCGAACCCGGCGATCTCCCCCGGCGCGGGACGGACGGCTTCGCTCACGGCGACACGCTACCGACTGCCCGTTAACACGGCCGAAACAGTCGAGACATGCCCGAGACATTGCCAGTACGTATTGTTCGACGCGTCGGAGGCAGCCGCCCCGACCCGGCGGGATCCCCCGCGCGAGGCGAACGCACCATCGAGGTGCACGACCAGCGCTCGCACCAGCGAGCAGGAGGTGACATGTTCAGTTCCAACGACGAGGTCAAGAAGTACATCAAGGACGAGGGCGTCGAGTTCGTCGATGTCCGCTTCATCGACCTCCCCGGCATCATGCAGCACTTCAACGTCCCGGCCGTGTCGTTCGACGACGCAGCCTTCGAGGACGGGCTCATGTTCGACGGATCGTCGATCCGCGGCTTCCAGGCCATCAACGAGTCCGACATGAAGCTGCTGCCGGACCCGCAGACGGCCTTCGTCGACCCCTTCCGCAAGGCGAAGACGCTGGTCATGAACTTCTCCATCGTTGACCCCTTCACGGGCGAGCCGTACGCCCGCGACCCGCGTGGTGTCGCGGCCAAGGCCGAGGCCTACCTCAAGACGACCGGCGTCGCCGACACGTCGTACTTCGGCCCCGAGGCCGAGTTCTACGTCTTCGACGACGTCCGCTACGACACCCAGGCCAACGAGGGCTACTACCACATCGACTCGATCGAAGGCGCGTGGAACACCGGCCGGGTCGAGGAGGGTGGCAACCGCGGTTACAAGACCCGCTTCAAGGGCGGCTACTTCCCCGTTCCGCCGGTCGACCACTTCGCGGACATCCGCGACGACATGGTCGCCAAGCTCCTGCAGGTCGGGCTCCAGGTCGAGCGCTCGCACCACGAGGTGGGCACAGCCGGCCAGGGCGAGATCAACTACCGCTTCAACACCCTGCAGCACGCGGCCGATGAGGTGATGCTCTTCAAGTACATCATCAAGAACGTCGCCTGGGAGCATGGCAAGACCGCCACGTTCATGCCGAAGCCGCTCTTCGGCGACAACGGATCCGGCATGCACTGCCACCAGTCGCTGTGGAAGGACGGCGATCCGCTGTTCTACGACGAGAAGGGCTACGGCGGCCTGTCCGACCTCGCTCGCTGGTACATCGGCGGCCTGCTGCACCACGCACCGTCGCTGCTGGCCTTCACCAACCCGACGGTCAACTCCTACCACCGCCTGGTCCCGGGCTTCGAGGCTCCGGTGAACCTCGTGTACTCGGCCCGCAACCGCTCGGCCTGCATCCGCATCCCGGTCACGGGCAGCAACCCGAAGGCCAAGCGCATCGAGTTCCGGGTGCCCGACCCGTCGAGCAACCCCTACCTCGCGATGTCCGCCATGCTCATGGCCGGACTGGACGGCATCAAGAACCGCATCGAGCCGCACGCACCGGTCGACAAGGACCTGTACGAGCTGCCGCCGGACGAGGCCGCCAACATCCCGCAGGTGCCGGGCTCCCTCTCGGCCGTGCTCGACGCCCTCGAGGAGGACAACGAGTACCTGCAGGCGGGCGGCGTGTTCACGGCCGACCTCATCGAGACCTGGATCGACTACAAGCGGGCCAACGAGGTCGCCCCGATCCAGCTGCGTCCGCACCCGTATGAGTTCGAGCTGTACTACGACATCTAGTCGACCAGCGGTCACGTTTGCGCATGACGTGAACCAGCGGGCTCCCTCCGCGTCGATTCGCCTCGCGCGCAAGGGAACAGCGAGGCCCCCCGGCCCAGCCGGGGGGCCTCGTCTGCATTCGCGCATACTGGGGACATGAATCGCGGGGTGATCGGGTGGCTGCTCGTTGCTGCCCAGTTCGTCCTGCTGATCGCCCTCGTCCTCCTCCCCCGGGAGGTGCCGACCCTGGCCCGGCTGGCGGTCGGGGTCCCCCTCGCCGCGGCCGGGATCGTCCTGGGGCTGGTGTCCTTCCGCCACCTGGGGAATGCGCTGACGCCGACCCCGGTGCCGATCGAAGGCGCGGGACTACGCACCTCAGGCGCCTACCGGTACGTCCGGCATCCCATCTACTCGTCGATCCTGCTCATGGCGGCGGGTTACGCCTGCATGGTGGGCACGGCGTGGACGTGGGTGGGGGTCGGTGTGCTCGTGGTGTTCTTCCTCGCAAAATCGCGGTGGGAGGATGCCTTGCTGGCGGAGGCGTACGGTCCACAATGGACGGACTGGGCGTCGCACACCGGTGCGCTCGTCCCACGGATGAATCGAGGGGGCCAGGGCGCGTGAGTGACCCGAGCACGGACGAGGAAGCGACCACCCGCCGCGGGGGACGGCATCGTTCCCGGCTCGGGGCCTGGGGAATCACGTGGCGGGTCCTCGCCGGCCTCGCCGTCGTGGTCCTCGTCTGGGCGTCCGTGACGTTCTACCGCACCTGGTCGAACTCCGACGGCGAGCCGACGAATGTCATCGTGGCCACGTGGATGCGCGACAACCACATGGGGCCCCTCGTCGCAAAGCTGGAGGACTTCTACTACCAGCACATCAACACCCCGGAGGTCGGCGGCACTCCCCAACTCTCTGCCGACCTGACCGCCGAGGACACCGCGGGGCTCGACGCGTCCGATCTAGCGGCCGACAGCGAGGGCACCGCACCGCTCCCGGCCGCAGGCGGCTCGGAGCCGCTCCTGCTGACGCCCGTGGACCGCAGCAGCATGCCGAACCCGCAGCCCACCACGAGCAGCACCGTCCGCACCCACCTGAACCCCCCACCGCCGATCGTCTCCCCGGTCAAGAATCCCGAGCCCAAGGAAGGCGTGTGGCAGCCTGTCGCCAGTCGGGTCGACGGCATCCCGGCCGTCTACGTGACACGCGTGCGGGCGGACGACGTTCACACCAGCTACTACGCGTCGGTCATGTGGATCGACACCGACCTGGCGAAGGTCATGTTCGTCCCCGGCTACGAGGAGCCCGGCGGCCCGAATCCGTACGACGGCGCGCTGCCCAAGACGTACTGGCCGGACGTCCTGGCCAACGTCAACGGCGGGTTCCGGCTCGACGACACGCAGGGCGGCTACTACTTCGAGGGCAAGACGGTCCGGCCCCTGGTCAAGGGCAAGGCGTCTGCGGTCATCTACAAGGACGGATCGATCGTGATCGGCAAGTGGGGACGCGACGTCTCCATGGACGCGGATGTCGCCGTCGTTCGCCAGAACCTCGACCTCATCGTCGACAAGGGCACGTCCAAGGTCACCAATGGCGCAGACAACGTCGTGTGGGGAGCGACCACCGACAAGGAGAGCCTCGCCTGGCGGTCCGCCATCGGCCAGCGCAAGGACGGCAGCATCGTCTATGTCGGTTCGCCGTACCTGTCGGCCGCCGGTCTCGGCAACGTGCTCGTGGGAGCCGGGGTCGAGCGGGCGATGGTGCTCGACATGAACGACTGGTGGACGGCCGGGTTCTACTTCCGCCACAAGAAGAACGGCACTCCCCTGTGCCGCAAGCTGGACCCGGCGATCCAGGAGAACTGCGACCGGTTCCTCCAGCGCTACAAGCGTGACAGCTTCCAGTTCCTGGCCAAGCCGGCACCGAGGCCCTCAGCGACGCCCGCACCGCGGCCGACATCGAGCTCGTCGCCCTACGCGTCCGCGTCGTCGTCCTCGACCCCGTAGAACAGCCGCTCGAAGACCTGGCGGGCGCGACGGGTCGTGCGCTGGTAGTCGTCGATCATCCGGCCGGTCTCGCCTAGCTCGTAGCCAAGCGTGAACGCGACCGCGCGCCGCTCGCGAACGTCGGTGGGCACCTGGTCGCTCGCCCGGCCCCGCACGAGCATGACGGCGTTGCGCATCGCTGTCGCCAGCCGCCACGCGGCGGCCAGGGCGTCGGCATCCCGGTCGACGATGAGGTTGGCCGCCCTCGCCTCCTCCAGTGCCCTGAGCGTGCGCGTCGTGCGGAGACCGGGCACCTCGGCGGAATGTCGCATCTGCAGCAGCTGCACCACCCACTCGACATCGCTGAGACCGCCCCTGCCGAGCTTGGTGTGCAGTGCCGGATCGGCGCCCCGCGGCAGCCGCTCGGACTCCATGCGGGCCTTGAGCCGACGCACCTCCACGACGTCGTCATCCGTCAGGGGATCGATCCACCGCAGATAGTCGATCGTCTCGAGGAATCGCTGGCCGAGACCGGCGTCCCCCGCCACCACGTCGGCGCGCAGCAGCGCCTGGGCCTCCCACACGGAGGACCACCGGCCGTAGTACGCCCGGTAGGACTCGAGGGATCGCACGAGGGGACCCTGCTTGCCCTCGGGCCGGAGATCGGCGTCGATGTCGAGCGGCGGATCCGCGGTCGGAGCCATCAGCAGCGCACGCAGTTCCTCGGCGATGTGCGTAGCGGTTCGTGAGGCGGCCTCCTCCTCCACGCCGGGGTTCGCCTCGAAGACGAACATGACGTCGGCGTCGCTGCTGAAGCCCAGCTCGTGGCCACCGAAGCGACCCATGCCGATGACGCTGAACTGCACGAGTCCCTCCGGGTCCGCCCCCTCCCGGACCACCCGCAGGGCCCCCTCCACGCTGACCTCGGCCACGGCGGTCAGCGCCTCGGCAGCGGCGTCCGGCGATGCCATGCCGAGCAGCTCCGCCGCTGCCGTCCGGAAGAGCTCCCGGCGGCGCACCCCGCGGATGGCGGCGACCGCATTCACCGGCTCGTCGTGCCGGTCGACGATGGACAGCACCTCGGCGAGCAGCGCCTCCTGCTGGCGCGGTGCGAGCTCATCGTCGTCGGCGAGGATGGCGACCGTCTCCGGCGCCTGCAGAACGAGTTCGGTGGCGTACCTGCTGGTCGCCAGGATCCGCGCCAGGCGCTCTGCGGCGATCGACTCGTCCCGAAGGAGCCGGAGGTACCAGTGCGTGGAGCCGAGCGCATCGCTGACCCGGCGGAAGCCCAGCAGGCCGCCATCGGGATCCGGTGCGTCGGCGAACCAGCCGAGCATGACGGGCAGCAGGGTCCGCTGGATCGCGGCCCGGCGGCTGACGCCGGAGGTGAGCGCCTGCAGGTGGCGCAGCGCGTTCTGCGGATCGAGGTAGCCCAGCGCCTGCAGACGCGCCTCGGCCGCCTCGACGCTCAGCCGGGCCTCGCCTGCCTCGAGGCGCGCCACCGAGCGCAGCAGCGGTCGGTAGAACAGCTTCTCGTGCAGCCGGCGGACCTCACGCGCGTGCTTGCGCCACGTGGCCACGAGATCGGCTACGGGATCGCTGCGGAAGCCCATCGACCGACCGAGGCGGCGCAGGTCAGCCTCTCCCTCGGGCATCGTGTGGGTGCGTCGCAGCCTCTGCAGCTGGATGCGGTGCTCGAGCGTACGGAGGAAGCGGTAGGCCTCGGCGAGAGTGGCCGCGTCGTCCCGCCCCACGTATCCCCATGTCGCGAGCGCCTCCAGGGCGACCATCGTCGTGGGGCTGCGAAGCATGACGTCACTGCGTCCGTGGACGAGCTGCAGGAGCTGCACGGAGAACTCGACATCGCGCAGGCCTCCGGGACCGAGCTTCAGCTCACGGTCGGCCATCCGGGCGGGGATGTGCTGCTCCACCCGTCGGCGCATGGCCTGCACGTCCTCGACGAAGGTCGGATGGTCGGCGGCGCTCCACACGAAGGGGCTCACCGCGTCGACGTAGTCTGCGCCGAGGGCAAGGTCACCCGCCGCGGGCCGCGCCTTCAGGAGCGCCTGGAACTCCCAGGTGCTCGCCCAGCGCTCGTAGTAGCCGACGTGCGAGGCGATGGTGCGGACGAGAGCGCCCTGCTTGCCCTCGGGCCGCAGGTTGGGGTCGACCTCCCAGATGGTCCCCTCGGGAGTCACGGCCCCGCAGGCTCGCATGAGGGCACCCGCCAGGGCGGTAGCGGTCGCAAGCGCCTCGGCCTCGTCGCCGCCCTCACGGGCCTCCGCCACGTAGATGACGTCGACATCGCTGACGTAGTTCAGCTCACGCGCACCGCACTTGCCCATGCCGATCACCGCGAAGCGGCATCGTTCCCACGCCTCACCGACGTCGGCCCGAGCGATCGCCAGCGCCGCCTCCAGGACGCAGTCGGCGAGGTCGGACAGCCACAGGGCCACGGCGTCCATCGCGGCCAGCCCGCTGAGATCCCGCGAGGCGATCCCGAGGAGGATGCGTCGGTAGGCGATCCGCAGCCGGTCCAGCACCTCCTCCCCCGTGCCGTGGGCCACCGGGTTCGGCGCATCCGGATGGGCTCCCACGGCCGTCAGCAGGTCGAGACGCATCTGCCGGGCGGACGGCGCCACGGCCAGCGACTCGGCGTCGGCCAGCACCTGCCACTCCGCCGGGTGCCGAGCCAGGAACTCCCCGAGCGCCTCGGACATGCCGATCACCTCGACGAGCCGCCGCCGCAGGTCAGGATCCGCGGCCAGGGACCGGGTCATCCGGGCCCATTCGCGCTCGTCCGCGGCCTCCAGGATCCGCACCAGGAGGAGCAGGGCGGCATCGGGATCCGCGGCACCACCGAGATCGGTGAGGACGTCGTCGTCGCCGTCCTCGCCCAGGAGCGGTTCGAGGCGCGAGGAGTCGCACAGCCGCTGCGCCCGGTCCGGATCCTGGAAGCCGAGGCGGGCCAGCCGCCCTGCCTCCGTCGTTCGACGATCCCTCATGCGGCCGGCGCCGCCGAGAAGCGCGCCCACACCAGGTCCGCCCAGGCGCGGGTCATGGGCCGCCACGCCGTCACCAGTTCGGGATCCGCGGCCTCCACGGGCACGGCTGCTGCGAGCGGGTCGATGCCGGAGCGCACCAGCGCCTCGTCCGGGTAGTCAGCCCACGACCGGAAGGTCGCGCCGTCGAGCTCGGGGTGCAGCTGCAGGCCGTACCCGCTGTCGCCGACCCGGAAGCCCTGCACCCGGCAGGCGTCGTTGGTCAGCAGCAGGATCGCGCCAGGCGGCAGCTCGACCACGTGGTCCTGGTGCCACTGGACGGCAGGGATGTCGGCACCGCGCGTCGGCACCGCCTGTGAGATCACCGGGTCGCGAAGACCGTCGATCGTCTGGCGCACCTGGGCCAGGCCGATCTCCTGCGTCGGGCCGAGGTCCACCCGACCCCCGGTGGCCGCCGCGAGCAGCTGACCGCCGAGGCACAGGCCAAGGACGGGGACCCCCGCCGAGACAGCGTCCGCGAGCAGGAGCCGCTCGTCCGCCAGCCACGGAGCCACGTCATCGTCCGCCGCGCCCATGGCCCCGCCGAGGGCGAGGACGCCGTGGACGCCCTCGGGAACCGCAGTGGGCACCGTGGCGCCATCGCACGCGAGCACCACGTCAAGGCGAAGGCCAGCCTCCTCGAGCCACTCGCCGACGAGCAGCGGCGGGTCGGTCGGGTCGTTCTGGATGGCGAGGACGAGGGGTTGCGCGTTGCTCACAACAGGGGAAGGTATCGGTCGATCTCCCACTGCGTCACCTGACGTCGGTACTCGGTCCACTCGGCCTGCTTGTTCCGCAGGAAGAAGTCGAAGACGTGCTCACCCAGCGTCTCGGCGACGAGTTCGGATCGCTCCATCGCTTGGACGGCCTGCCCCAGGCTGGCTGGCAGCGGCTTCATGCCCAACGCCCGCCGCTCACGCTCGGTGAGGGCCCACACGTCGTCCTCGGCGCCGCGGGGCAGCTCGTACCCCTCCTCGATGCCCTTCAGCCCGGCGGCCAGCAGCACCGCGAACGCGAGGTACGGGTTCGTCGCGCTGTCGAGCGCACGGAACTCCACGCGGGTGCTGTTGCCCTTGGACGGCTTGTACATCGGCACGCGGATGAGGGAGGAGCGGTTGTTGTGGCCCCAGCAGATCCAGGCCGGCGCCTCGCCGCCGCCGGCGAGCCGCTTGTAGGAGTTGACCCACTGGTTCGTCACGGCGGTGATCTCGGGTGCGTGCACGAGCAGGCCGGCGATGAAGGAGCGGGCGACCTTCGACAGCTGGTACTCGGCCCCGGCCTCGAAGAAGGCGTTGCGGTCCCCTTCGAAGAGGGACAGGTGGGTGTGCATGCCCGACCCCGGATGGTCCCTCAGCGGCTTGGGCATGAAGGACGCATACAGCCCCTGCTCGAGGGCGACCTCCTGGACGACGAGGCGGAAGGTCATCAGGTTGTCGGCCGTCGTAAGCGCGTCGGCGTACCGCAGGTCGATCTCCTGCTGGCCCGGTCCGCCCTCGTGATGGCTGAACTCGACCGAGATGCCCATCTGCTCGAGCATCGTGATCGCATGACGACGGAAGTCCTGGGCCACGCCGTGGGGGGCGTTGTCGAAGTACCCGTACTGATCCACCGGGTCCGGGGTGGTGCCCGGCGTAGGGGCGTTCTTGAACAGGTAGAACTCGACCTCGGGGTGCGTGTAGAAGGTGAACCCGAGGTCGGCGGCCTTGGTGAGCGTCCGCTTCAGCACGTAGCGCGGGTCTGCGTACGAGGGGGAGCCGTCAGGCAGCTGGATGTCGCAGAACAGCCGAGCCACACCGGGGTTCTCGCTTCGCCACGGGAGCAGGGAGAAGGTCGCGGGATCCGGCTTGGCCAGCATGTCCGATTCGTAGACCCGCGCGAACCCCTCGATGGCCGACCCGTCGAACCCGATCCCCTCGGCAAAGGCCCCCTCCAGCTCCGCCGGCGCGATGGCGACCGACTTCAGGGTGCCCAGCACGTCGGTGAACCACAGACGCACGAATCGGATATCGCGCTCCTCGATCGTGCGGAGGACGAACTCGGCCTGCTTGTCCATGGACCCATACTGGCCTCGCTCGTGTTACGGCGCGGTTAAACGCGCCCAGTAATCTCAGCCCGTGGCCACGCTGCGTACCGCCCTCGTGCAGATCAACCCGGTCGTCGGCGACCTCGACGGCAACGCCGCACTGGTGCGGTTCGCCATCGCCGATGCGGTCGCCCGCGGGGCACGCTTGATCGTGCTCCCGGAGATGGTCCTCACCGGCTATCCCGTGGAGGACCTGGCACTGCGGCCGTCCTTCCAGTCGGCGGCGCGCGACGCCGTCCACGAGCTGGCTCGGGACCTCGCCGACGACGGCTGTGGCGACGTCACCTGCCTGGTGGGCTATCTCGACTACCTCGACGACGAGCCAGGAGGCCCCGCGAGCCGGCCTCGCCGCGCCCCCGTGAACGCCGCGGCCGTCATTCGGGACGGCAGCGTGGCCGCGCGGTACGTCAAGCACCACCTGCCCAACTACGGGGTGTTCGACGAGGCCCGCTACTTCGTGCCCGGCAACGATCCACTGGTCATCGACGTCGATGGCGTCGATGTGTCCGTGGCGATCTGCGAGGACCTCTGGCAGGAGGGCGGACCGGTGGCATGGACGCGGGAGGCGGGCGCCCCGGTGCTCGCCGTCCTCAATGCCTCCCCGTACGAACGCGACAAGGACGATGTCCGCCTCGACCTGTGCGAACGGCGGGCGCGGGAGGCAGGAGCGACCATCCTCTACGCGAACATCGTCGGCGCCCAGGACGAGCTGGTGTTCGATGGTGACTCGCTCGCTGTGGCTCCCGACGGCACGCTGCTCGGCCGGGCCGCGCAGTTCGAGTCGGGGGTCCTGATCGTCGACGTCGACACCGACGCGCCCGAGCCAGGCACCGGCCCTGTGGCACCCCGACTCGACACCCTCGCCGAGGTCTACGGCGCACTCGTGCTGGGCCTGCGCGACTATGTCGACAAGAACGGCTTCCCGTCCGTGATTCTGGGCCTCAGTGGCGGCATCGACTCGGCGCTCGTGGCCGCTCTGTCCGTCGACGCCTTCGGACCGGAGCGCGTGTTCGGCGTGGCACTCCCCAGCGTGTACTCGTCGGAGCACTCCGTGGCGGACGCCTACGACCTCGCGGATCGCACGGGCCTGAGCATCCGGACAGTGCCCATCGCCGGCATCGTCGATGCCTTCCAGCACGAGCTCGCGCTCAGCGGGCTGGCCGAGGAGAACCTGCAGGCGCGCGTGCGCGGCACCACGCTGATGGCCCTGTCCAACGCCGAGGGACACCTCGTGCTCGCCACCGGAAACAAGAGCGAACTGTCCGTGGGCTACTCGACGATCTACGGTGACGCCGTCGGTGGCTTCGCGCCCATCAAGGACGTTCCCAAGACTCTCGTCTGGGAGCTGGCGCGCTGGCGCAACGCGCACGCGGTCGCGTTGGGTCAGACTCCCCCCATCCCGCCCAACAGCATCGAGAAGCCTCCCAGCGCGGAGCTCCGTCCGGATCAGAAGGACACCGACTCTCTGCCTGACTACCTGCTGCTCGACCAGCTGCTCGACAGGTACGTGGCCGGCGATCACAGCGCGGCCGACCTGGTCGGAGCGGGTTTCGACTCCGCTCTCGTCGAGCGCATCCTTCGACTCACGGACCTCGCGGAGTACAAGCGCCGGCAGTACCCCCCGGGCACGAAGATCTCGCTGCGCGCCTTCGGACGGGACCGGCGCCTGCCGATCACAAGCCGCTGGCGCGAATCCGCCCCGTAGCCGGGGTCGTCACGGCCGCAGGGGCAGCAGTCCGACGAGAACCGTGTCGACGATGGCCTCGACGGAGACCTTGGGGGCACTGGCGACGCACTTCCAGGCCCCTAGGTAGAACATCGGGCCCACCAGCACGGGGATCAGCGCATCGGGGTCGAGATCCGACCGCAGCTCGCCCGATGCGATGCCGTCCGCGATCACGTCCCGCAACACCTGGCGGCGCGGTGCGAGCACCCGCGCATGCACCATCTCGGCGAGTTCCGGCGAGTGCAGGCCCTCCCCCACCGACTGCATGAGCAGCCGGCCACGGGAGGAATTGGTCGCTCGAGAGCGCACAGCCTGGAGCACCGCGATCAGCCGCTCCCGCACCGGGCCCGGGGGCGGCGGCGCCGGCAGATCGTCATTGAGGCGCAGCAGCGCCCCGAGGACGAGGTCCTCACGAGTGGGGAACCGCCGGTAGACGGTCGTCTTGGCCACCCCCGCCCGCGCCGCCACGGCCTCGACAGTGAACCGCTCGAAGCCGCCCTCGGAGAGCTCCTCGAGGGCAGCCGAGGTGATCTCCGTGTCGATCCGCTCGTCGCGGGGCCGACCCTTACGCTGGGCCGGCTCCCGCGCGGGGGCGGTGGTCACCGGCCCGCACTCTCCGTGGGCCCGCCCATCTCCTCGGCAAGCTCCTCGCGGTAGTGCTCGATCTCCTCCTGGACCAGCGCGTCGGTCTTGTCCAGGGCCGGCCCCGCGGCCGCCTCCCGCTTCTCCGGCGGGGTGATCTTCGGGAGCAGGAAGGCGACAACGAGCGCGGCCAGGAGCATCACGGTCATCGAGATGTAGCTGGTGAAGTGCGAGGCACCCAGGAAGGCGTCGAAGACGCCGGCCCGCAGCGTGTCCGCCGTGGCCGCCGGCATGCCGGATGCCGCCGCCTGCGTGACGATCATGTCCGCCGCCACCACGGACTCCTGCGCGGCTGTGGCCGCGTCGGGCGGGATGGGAACCGGCGACGCGTTGATGGCCGTCAGGACGTTCGCCGCGTACTGGTTCGTCAGGATCGTGCCGATCACGGCGATGCCGAGGGCACCGGCAACCTGCCGCACCGTGTTCTGCACGGCCGAGCCCGCACCCGCGCGGGCGAGAGGAAGGACGTTCTGCAGCACCGTCGATCCGGGCGCCATCACGTTGCCCATGCCGAAGCCGAAGATGAAGAACGTCACGAGGACGAACCAGATGTTCGACTGGATCTCGAACCGCGTCATGAGGAACATGGCTACCACCACGAGGCCGAGGCCGGTCGTCATGACCGCGCGGTACCCGAACTTCTTCACCATGCCGGCACTTCGCGGCGCGGCGATGAGCTGGCCGAGTGCGAACGGCAGGAAGCACAGTCCCGCCACCAGCGTCGAGTAGCCGCGCAGCACCTGCAGGTAGAACGGCAGCGAGAACATGATGCCTGAGAGCGCGAAGAAGGACAGGCTCACCGCCGTGAGGGCCACCGAGTAGCCGCGGTTCCTGAACAGCGACACGTCGAAGCTGGCGTGATCGCTGCGGGCCTCGGTCCAGAGGAAGAACACGATGAGCACGAGTCCGAGGCTCATGGGCAGGATGACCGACGTGGCCAGGAAGGTCTTGGTGGACGACCAGTCGATGATGCCGTACACGATCAGGAACAGGCCCGCAGCGGAGATGACCAGGCCCACGAGGTCGAGCTTGCGGGCGTGCGGGTTGTGGGTCTCCGGGACGATGCGCCAGATACCGATGAGGCCGATGATCACGATCGGCACGTTGATCAGGAAGACCGAGCCCCAGTCGTTGCCGGTGAGCCAGCTGCTCCAGGAGGGATGCTCGAGGAGGATGCCTCCGAGCACCGGGCCGAGCGCCACGGCGGCGCCGACCGCGCCCGCCCATGCGCCGATCGCCTTGCCCCGCTCGTGCGGCGGGAACACGACCGTGATGATCGCCAGGGTGACCGGCAGGACCGCGGCACCACCGACGCCCATGAGCGCGCGGAAGACGATGAGCATCGTCGAGGAGTCCGAGAAGGCGCATGCCGCCGACGCGAGGCCGAACAGGGCGAGGCCGATCATGAGGATGCGCTTGCGCCCGTAGCGGTCGCCCAGGACACCCCACGTGAAGAGCAGCGAGGCGAAGACGATGATGTAGGAGTCGATCGCCCAGACGAGCTCACTCTGGGTCGCACCGAGGTCGGCCTGGATCGTCGGCAGCGCGATGTTGAGGACCGTGTTGTCGAGGACGACGACCAGGAGGCTGACCACCACCACGGCCAGGATCGGCCACCGGCGGGGATGTCCTTCCCCGGACGTCATCCATGCGTTGTCTTCCATCGGCCCTCCAAGAAGCAGATGCGTGCGCCTGCGCGGCCAGCACTTTCGATACGGATCTGTTGCGAAACGCAACCGTAGCGCAAAGTCGAGGAAAGGCAAACCTAACCCCGGCGGTGCCTGCTGGCCCTCGACGCGAGCGTCTGCCATCATGGTCCCGTCCGGGGACTCCGTGGGGAGCCTCGAGATGGGAGGAACCACCATGTCGTTCTATGGCGCGCCTGAAGGGCGCCGAGTCACCATGCGCGATCTCGCTGAGACCACTCGACGCGGCGAGAAGTGGCCGATGATCACGGCCTACGACGCGCTCACCGCCCGGATGTTCGACGACGCGGGCATTCCCGCGATCCTCGTCGGGGACTCCGCGGCCATGGTCGTCTACGGCCACGACTCGACGTTGCCCGTGACCGTCGACGAGCTGATCCCCCTCGTGCGGGCCGTCGTGCGCGGCGCCCCCCGGGCGCTCGTGGTGGCGGACCTGCCCTTCGGCTCCTACCAGGCCTCCCCTGCCCAGGCCCTTGAGACCGCAGCGCGGTTCATGAAGGAGGCGGGTGCACAGGCCGTGAAGCTCGAGGGTGGCGCGCCGATGCTGCCCCAGGTCGAGACGCTCGCCGGTGCTGGTGTGCCGGTCATCGGCCACCTGGGCCTGACGCCACAGTCGGTGAACCTCCTCGGCGGCTACCGAGTCCAGGGTCGCGGTGAGGCGGGCGAGATGCTGCTCCGCGATGCCAAGGCCATGGAGGCGGCCGGGGCATGCGCCGTCGTGCTCGAGGTCGTGCCGGCGGAGCTGGCCGAACGCGTCAGCGAGGTGCTCACCATTCCCACGATCGGCATCGGAGCCGGCGGCGGCACCGACGCGCAGGTCATCGTGTGGCAGGACCTCGTGGGGATGACGGCGGGACCGGCTCCGAAGTTCGTCAAGCGGTACGCGGATGTGCGCACTGTCATCGGCGATGCCGTCCACCAGTGGGGTGAGGACGTCCGCAGCGGCGCCTACCCGGCTGCGGAGCACACGTACTCCTGATTCGTCACCCGTCGTGACGCTGGCACACTTCCGCCGTGAGCACTGCGGGAGCTGAGGAGCCACGGCACTGGTTCAGTCGAATGCGGCTCGACATCACGCCGCTGCGCACGTCGCGGAACTTCCGCATCGTGTTCGCCAGCGGGCTGATCACCTACCTCGGCTCGATGATCACCTACGTCGCCTTGCCGTACCAGGTGTCGCAGCTGACCGGGTCCTTCGTCGCGGTCGGATTGATCGGCCTCGCCGAGCTCGGACCCCTGATCATCTTCGGCCTCTACGGGGGCACCCTCGCCGATCGTGTGGATCGCCGGCTGATGGTCCTGGCCACCGAGACGACCGCTGCCCTGCTCGTCGGAGTCCTTCTCCTCAACAGCCTGCTGCCGGACCCGCACGTGTGGCCGCTCTATGTCGTAGCCATGGGACTGGCGGCGGTCGACGGGCTCCAGCGGCCGTCACTCGACGCCATCATCCCCCGGGCCGTCAAACACGACGAGTTACCGGCAGCTGCAGCACTTACGGCCCTGCGCTGGCAGCTCGGCATGATCGTAGGTCCGGCGATCGGCGGCCTCCTCCTCTCGGCCGGCGGCGCACCGGTGGCCTACGGCGTCGACATCGCGACGTTCGCGGCATCGGTGGCCATGCTGCTGGGCCTGACGAGCATCCGCGCGGAGTCGACCGGCGAGCAGTCCGGTGCGGTTCGGCACATCCTCGACGGCCTGCGATACGCCGTCAGTCGCAAGGACCTGCTCGGCACCTACGCCGTCGACCTGATCGCGATGACCTTCGCCTTTCCCTATGCCCTCTTCCCCTTCCTGGCCGAGGACCTCGGCGGCGCATGGACGCTCGGGCTGCTCTACTCCGCCGGTGCTGTCGGGTCACTCGTCGTCACGTTGACCAGCGGATGGACGAGTCGGGTCCACCGGCACGGACGAGCGATCGTGATCGCTGCCGCGCTCTGGGGACTCGGCATCGCGTGCGTCGGACTCTCGCAGTCCTTGCCGATCGTGCTCGTATGCCTGGCGTTCGCGGGCGGTGCCGACATGGTGAGCGGCATGTTCCGCGGCGTGATGTGGAACCAGACGATCCCGGACGAGGTGCGTGGACGGATGGCCGGCTTCGAGCTGCTCAGCTACTCGATCGGTCCCCTTCTCGGCCAGGTCCGAGCAAGCACTGCGGCGACGTTGACGTCGTTGCGCACGTCCTTCATCAGCGGTGGCGTGCTGTGCATCGTCGGTGTCGGTGTTGCCGCGGTCACGATGCCGTCCTTGTGGCGATACGACGACCGCACCAGCGTGCATGCGCAACGCGAGCGCGAGAGGCGAGCCGAACGCGGAGAGTGATGTTCAAAATCCTGTTGGCTACCAAGGGAATTCGAACGTCCACCGCGATACGTGTCGACAGCTTGACCGAAAGGCGCGCGCACGTTCGTCGCACGAAGGCCAAGAATGCGTTGACAACGGGCACGACACGTCATGTCCACGACGTGCAAATGACTTTGTCATTTGAGTCACGCTCTGTCACAGTTGGATTCAAGGAACGCTGCACAGAGGCAGAGTTCGTCGACACGGGAGGCAACGTGGCGGTCGCGAAGAAGGCACCGGCCAAGAAGGCTGCGGCCAAGAAGGCACCAGCTAAGAAGGCACCAGCTAAGAAGGCTGCGGCCAAGAAGGCACCGGCCAAGAAGGCACCAGCTCGTAAGGCACCGGCCAAGAAGGCACCGGCGCGCAAGGCCCCCGCCAAGAAGGCCGCAGTCAAGAAGGCACCCGCGCGCAAGGCCCCCGCCAAGAAGGCCGCAGTCAAGAAGGCACCCGCGCGCAAGGCACCCGCCAAGAAGGCACCGGCCAAGAAGGCCGCAGTCAAGAAGGCACCCGCGCGCAAGGCACCCGCCAAGAAGGCACCGGCGCGCAAGGCACCCGCGCGCAAGCGCTAGTCGATCTCACGCATAACGAAGGTGGCCCGCACCACATGGTGCGGGCCACCTTCGTTATGTGACGACGGAGTCGTCAGTCCTCGTCGGCGTCGAACGCCGCATTGCGCTCGCGCGCCAGCTCGAGTGCGTTCTCCGCCTCCGCCTTGGTGTCGTACGGGCCCAGGCGTTCCGCGTTGGCGCAGCCCTCTTCGGGCTCTACGCGCTGGTGGACGAGGCAGTAGTACCAGCTCATTACCGCTCCAATCGTCTGTGGTTCCCCCAACATAGTGCCCGGCACGCGCCAATAGACTCGGGTCATGCCGATGGCCACGCGATCTCCTCTAACCCCTGGCACCGTCGGCCCGCTGCGGCAGGTTCCCGCGGGCATCGCACGACCGGAGTACGTCGGCAAACCGGCGCCCACGCCATATACAGGACCAGAGCGCAAGGACGCCGACACCATTTCGGCGATGCGCATCGCCGGACGTGTTGCCGCCGACGCCTTGATCGAAGTGGGGCGGGCGATCCAGCCCGGTGTGACGACGGACGAGCTCGACCGCATCGGTCACGAGTTCTTGTGCGACCACGGTGCCTACCCGTCGACGTTGGGCTATCGCGGGTACCCGAAGTCGCTGTGCACCTCCCTCAACGAGGTCATCTGCCACGGCATCCCCGACTCCACCCGGCTCGAGGACGGCGACATCTGCAACATCGACATCACCGCCTTCATCGGCGGTGTGCACGGCGACACGAACGCCACCTTCCTTGTCGGCGATGTCGAGGAGGATGCCCGCCTCCTCGTCGAACGCACGCACGAGGCGATGATGCGCGGCATCAAGGCCGTGGCGCCGGGTCGTCCGCTCAGCGTGATCGGTCGCGTCATCGAGAGCTATGCCCGTCGCTTCGGCTACGGAGTCGTCCGTGACTTCACCGGGCACGGCATCGGCACGTCGTTCCACACCGGACTGGTGATCCCGCACTACGACGACCCGAGCCTCACCCAGCCGATCGAGACAGGCATGACCTTCACGATCGAGCCGATGATCACCCTGGGCACCTACGACTACGAGATCTGGGACGACGACTGGACGGTCGTGACCAAGGACCGCCGGTGGACGGCGCAGTTCGAGCACACGCTGCTGGTGACGGACAGCGGCGCCGAGATCCTGACCCTGCCGACGCCACCAGCCGAAGGAGCTGCGGCATGACCCACCCGACCCACGCCCACACCGACACCAGCTGGCCGCGCGATGTCCTCACATTGTCGATCGACATCGGCGGCAGCGGACTGAAGGCATCCATCGTGAGCGCGCAGGGGGTGATGGTCACGGACCGCGTCCGTGTCGACACCCCGTATCCCTGCCCTCCCGACCTGCTCGTCACTACCGTCGCCGACCTCGTGAAGCCCCTGCTCGACGTGCACCGGGTTTCCGTGGGATTCCCCGGTCTCGTCCGCCACGGACATGTCATCGAGGTGCCGTCGTTGTCCCGCCGCGAGTACGGCGGCGATCGCGATGACGAACTGGCGGCGGAATGGCACGGATTCGATCTCGCGCATGCCCTGGCACAGCGCTTCCAGCGTCCCACGAAGGTCGTCAACGACGCAGACATGCAGGGCTGTGCCGTCGTCACCGGCGAGGGCCTGGAGTTCGTCATCACGCTCGGGACCGGAGTCGGTACCGCCCTGTTCAATGACGGCACCCTGCTGCCTCACCTCGAACTCTCCCACGGGCCATTCAAGGACGGCCAGACCTACGACATCGCCCTGGGCAATGCCCAGCGGAAGGAGATCGGCAACCCCCGCTGGATCAAGCGGGTCCGCAAGGCGATCCAGGCGTTCGACGACATGCTGTTCTTCGACCGGCTCTACGTGGGTGGGGGCAATGCGAAGCACCTGTCGCCGGAGGATGTCGGGCACAAGGGCGAGATCGTGCCCAACACCTCGGGCATCCTCGGCGGTGTCCGCGTGTGGGATCTCGAGGCCTAGCCGGAATCGTACGAGTTTCAACTATTTCCGCTATACTCGTCGGCATGACCCGGTGGCTGACGGAGGACGAGCAGCGCTCTTGGCGTGCCTGGCTCTCCGCGTCGACCCTCCTGTACGACCGACTCAATCGGGAACTGCAGGCACAGCACGGGCTCACGATGGCGGACTACGAGATCCTCGTCCGCCTGTCGGAGTCTCCGGATCGTCGCATGCGCATGAGCGACCTCGCCGAGGTGACCCTCTCCTCACGCAGCAGGCTCTCCCACCAGATCGACCGCATGGTCAAGGCCGGTCTCGTCGAGCGCCAGCAGTGCGAGGCGGACCGTCGGGGAGCCTTCGCCGTCCTGACCGAGACCGGCTGGACCACTCTCGTAGCCGCCGCACCCGACCATGTCGAGGGCGTCCGCACCCACCTGGTCGATCAGCTCTCCGCGCGCGAGTTCGCCGCACTCGGAGCTTCCTGTCGCAAGATCGCCGATCCCCTCGAGGAGGAATAGCCGGATACATCCGGTTCGCGCCTCCTCGCGACACGCGTCCGCGTCCGTGGCGCATGTGGCTGGTGGTGCTAGCGTCCGAGCATGGTGCAGGAGAGCACATCTCCCGTCGGCCGGCCGGCTCAGGCTGCTGCGGACGAGCAGCCACCGACCCCTGACCGATTCACGGACGAGGAGATCGACGCGCTCGAGGAGCTCGCGCGGTTCGAGACCGAGCATCGCCGCATCCTCGCGATGCAGTCGCTGTACTACCGCCGCCACGGCGCCCGCGACGTCGGCTGACTCCCGGTCGCCTCACCCCAGTTCGTCCCGCACGCTGCGTCACGTCCGCCGGCTTGTCCGGCCACGCACGGTCACCAACGTGGCGTAAATGGACGATGAGGACCGTCCTCCCCCACGGCACCCTCGACCTCACCTGCTCGCGACAGCACGCGAGTCGAGGAGAACAGGGAGGGCACATGAACCGACGCGCCTGGGGTGCCGCCGTGCTGGCGCTGACCACGGCGGCCGCCACCGCCATCGCCGGAGCCGGACCTGCGAACGCCGGGCAGACCTGGCACCAGTCGACGGTCCGCGCCGACCCCAACGGGGGCTGCCCCGAAAGCACCGCCGCTGAGCTCGCACAGGGCTGGACTCCGTGGACCCCGTCCTACGAGAGCTGGCCCAACAATGGGCAGGGCGGCTGGACCTGCACCCGGTACATCAACTGGGCCTACGACCCCCTGCCCGGCAGCCCGTCGCCGGCCACCGTCAACTGCGTGCTTCTCAGCAGCTCCGCGTCGTGGTACGTGAACTTCGGCGACGGTGTGCTCCTTCGCCAGGGGTCCCCGGTGTGGTCCAACAACGCCTGCAGCGTTCCCGACCCCGAGGTCACGGGTACCGGCTTCACCATGGTCATCGCTGGGACCTTCGAAGACGCGGACGGCATGTGCTCAGGACTTCTGGGCGCGAACAACGCTCGCAGCTCCTGGGATGGGGACGCCAACCTTTGGCTGTGCAACCTGTGACCTGGCGGTGACATCCCCCGCCGCCGGCGTCCCCCACGGGGGTGGGGACGCCGGGGGCGGGGGACGAGCCAGCCTGTAAGCCGGATTCTGTGACCCGCCGAGGCGGGCCGGTGATCATCCATCTGCGACCACTGTTGCCAGTGGCCTGGTGCGGTCTACCCGCAGGCTTCGAGCGGGCCGCTCGCCTGCGCAGGCTGGTTGCCCAGCCCTCCTGACCTTGCTCCGGGTGGGGTTTACCGAGCCGCCGCAGTCACCTGCGACGCTGGTGGTCTCTTACACCACCGTTTCACCCTTACCGCGATTGCTCGCGGCGGTCTGCTTTCTGTGGCACTGTCCCGCGGGTCACCCCGGGTGGGCGTTACCCACCACCCTGCCCTGTGGAGTCCGGACTTTCCTCGACGCTTTCGCGCCGCGATCACCCGGCTGGCTCGTCCGGCGTCAGCGTACCTTCTCCGCCACCAGACTGAACAGCACCGGCAGCGGGTCCGGTTCCCGACCGTCGACGCCTGACCCGATCCGCCAGCGGAACAATCCGTCCTCCTCCTGGGTGAGGAAATCGCCCCGCGGGTCGAAGGGCGCGTCGACGTGCTCGACGAGTGACACGATGTCGAGCCCTGCGCGGATGGCCGCGGTGACGACCTCACCGATGGACCACGCGTACTGGTCCACGGTCCAGGGAATGTCGGCCTCCGGATTCGCGTACGAGCCGGTCCCCGAGTAGGTCCGTCGGCCATCGTTCACGTAGGGGAAGTCGATCACCAGGGGCGAGCGCGTGTCCGGCATGCACAGCAGCGGGTGCAGTTCGACGAGGGCCAGCCGCCCGCCGTCGCGGAGCAGCGCTGCCGCCCCGTCCATCCACGCATCCAGGTCCGCGATCCAGCCCAGCACGCCGACCGAGGCGTAGACGACATCGAACCGACCGTGGAACTCGGCGAACTCCTCCTCGCGGATCCGCTGACTGTCGGCCTCCACGGTCCGCACGGCCAGCTCGCAGCGGCGTGCAAGGTCGTCCAGGCGAGTCAGTGCCGTCGGCGAGAAGTCGAACGCCGTCACATCGGCGCCCATGCGGGCAAGGGCGATGGTCTCCATGCCGACGTGGGACTGCACGTGGGCCAGCCGCCGGCCGCCCAGCCCATCCGGTGCGGCAAGCGCGACGACATCGAGCTCCGGTCCGCGCAGCGGTCTCCTGCCCGCCACCACCGCATCGAAGTCGTAGATCGCGTCCGCCCCGGTCCCATGGAACCGGGCGAGATCCTCCCAGTGCGTCCAGTTGCCCGACGAGGCCATCCCCGAGTCGGCCATGTGCCCTCCTCCGCTAGCGTCACCGCGTGCTCATCCTGCTCCCCCCCAGTGAGGGGAAGTCCAGCCCGGTCTGCGGTCCCCGACTCGACCTGACGTCACTGTCCTTCCCGTCGCTCACGCCGTCGCGGCGCACCGCCCTCGGAGCACTCACCAGACTGTGCCGCGCGGATGTCGATGAGGCGGCCGCCGTCCTCGGCCTCGGCCCGACCCAGCGCGGCGAGGTGGGCGTGAACGCGCGGCTGCGCCGGGAGCCCTGCGCGCCGGCCATCGAGGTGTACACCGGCGTGCTGTACGAGGCTCTGGACGCGAGCTCGCTGAGCCCCCGCGCGCGCCTGCGGCTCGATGACAGCGTCGCCATCTCCTCCGCGCTCTGGGGCCTGGTGCGGACCACGGACCTCATCCCCGCCTACCGGCTCAGCGGATCGGTACGACTCCCGCGGATCGGTGCCCTGTCGACCGTCTGGCGTGACCCGATCGGGGCGGTGCTCACGGATGCGGACGGGCTGCTGCTCGACCTCCGCTCATCGGCCTATGCGTCCTTGGGCCCCGTACCGCGCTCGGCGGCGTCACGGTCCGCCACCGTCCGCGTCCTGACCGAGCGGGACGGCAGGCGGACGGTCGTCAGCCACAGCAACAAGGCCACGAAGGGCCACATCGTGCGCGCACTGGTCAAGGCCCGTCGCTCTCCCCAAGACGTCGACGACCTGGCCCACGAGCTCGTACGCGCAGGCTTCCGGGTCGAGATCGCCGCCGGAAAGCCGCGATCCCCCGTCACGCTGGACGTCATCCTCGCGTCCTCGTGACGGCGTAGCCAGCCGCTCAGACGCCGCGCGGGGTCACGACATCACGCAGGTGGGCGGCCTCCGCGAAGCTGAACATCGACGAGTGCCCGTCGGGGAACCAGGCGAGGGAGGTGAGCGAGCAGGGAGGCAGTTCCATGCGGTACAGGCTGGTCAGCGGAGCGCCCACCGCGTCACCCACGAGGACCTTGATCGGCGTCACGTGCGCGACGATCAGCAGGCGCTCTCCCGGGTATCGCGCGACGACGCGATCCCGTGCGCGCAGCACCCGCTCCTGGCATTGCCGGAACGACTCGCCCCCCGGGGGTGCGACATCGGTCGACGCCAGCCACTCCTCCAGCTCAACGGGCCAGCGGTCACGCACCTCGATGAATGTGTGGCTGTCCCACTCCCCGAAGGCACACTCGGCGAAGTCCTGCTCGATCTCGATGGGCAGCCCCAGGGCATCCGAGATCGCCTGGGCGGTCTGCCGCGTACGCAGGAGGGGCGAGGAGATGATGCGCTGGATGTCCCCGCGCTCGGCGAGTTCCGCTGCTGCCGCAGCGGCCTGTTCCTCGCCGATGGGGGCGAGCGGCGCGTCGAATCCACCGCGCCCGCTGAACCTCTTCTCGAGGCTGAGCTCGGTGGCGCCGTGCCGCACCAGCAGCGTGTGCGTCGGCGCCGCCAGATCGGCCCACCCGACCATGACGTTGACCGGCTTGCCGCTGGTCGCCTGCTCTTCCGCCACGGCCCGTGTGCGCTCGACGTCGATGCTGCCGACGACATCCTCGGCGAGGGCGTCCTCCTGCGGCATCCCGTCGAGGCGCAGGATGTGGGTGCTTCCGCCGCCCAGGGCGGTGTCGATCATCTCGTTGACGAGTCGGTCGGCCAGGGCGTTCTGCGATCGCGGCACCCACGTGTAGGTGACGTGTCCAGGCGGGTAGACGTCTCGGGCACGCCGCGCCAGATCGCGCATATCGGGATGCTTGATCTGCCAGCGCCCGCTCATCTGCTCGACGACCAGTTTGGAGTCCAGCCGCATCTCCACGTTAGCCTCGGGATCGACCTCGTACGCGTGCTCCAGCCCGGCGATCGCGCCCCGGTACTCGGCCACGTTGTTGCTCACCTCGCCGAGGTAGCCGGCGAGCTCGGCGAGGACGACGCCGGTGACAGCATCGCGGACAACCGCACCGTACGCGGCCGGACCCGGATTCCCGCGGGAGCCACCGTCGGCCTCCACGATCAGTGAGCGAGGCATCGACCTACAGGCCCGATTCCGGGGTGCGCACGAGGATGCGTCGGCACTCCTCGCAGCGGATGACCTCGTCCGCTGCGGCGTTGCGCAGGTCCTCGATCTCCGTCGGCGGAAGGGCGAGGCGGCAGCCCTGGCACGTGCCCCGATGGAGGGGGGCCGCGCCGACACCCCCGTGGTCCGTGCGGATCTTCTCGTACAGCGCCAGTAGGTCCGCGGGGATCTCGGCCGCAATCACGTCGCGCTGCTCGCGCACGAGCCGGGCCTCCGCCTCCAGCGCCGACCGCTGCTCGTGCACGCTGGTCGCCAGCGTCTCGCGCTCCGCGGCGAGCTCGTCCCGCTGGGCCGTGAGCTGCTTGGCCGCGGCGCGGGCGCCTTCGACGCGCTCCATGATCTCCAACTCGATGTCCTCGAGATCGGACTGCCTGCGTGCCAGCGAGTCCAGCTCGGTCTGGATCGACTGCAGCTGCTTGGGATCGCCGATCGTTCCGGAGTCGAGGAGAGTGCGGTCGCGGGCCATCCGATCGAGCACCTGCTGCACGTCCTGGTCCGCGCGGGCCTGGTCGCGCTCCAGGTCGCTGAGGATCGTCTCGGCCGCGACGGCCTCGTCGCGTACACGCGCGAGTCGAGTCTCGAGCTCGGACAGCCGTGACGCGTCAGGAAGGTTGTCGGCGCGATGCTTCACCTGAGTCAGCCGCGTGTCCTCGTCCTGGAGGTCGAGAAGGCGGAGCTGTGCGGCGGGGTCGGCTTTCACCGTGTGCTCCCTAGGTGAAGCGACCAGGGGTCGGTCGGGATGGTGGACACATGGACCTCCACCGTACTGCCGCGCTGCGTGGCGTCCGCGCGCAGCGCCTCGGCCGCCGCGGCCAGCCACGGCCACTCGCTCGCCCAGTGGGAGACGTCGATCAGCCCGCAGCCGCCGTCCATGAGGTGGTCCTGGGCACGATGGTGTCGCAGGTCCGCGGTCACATACGCGTCCGCCAGGCGCGCCGCATCGGCGAGGTACGCATCCCCAGATCCCCCGCACACGGCCACGGTGCGAACGACACGATCCAGATCCCCGGCGACTCGCACGCCGTGGTGCGTGGGCGGCAGGGCGGCGGCCACCTGCTCGCCCAGGCGCCGCAGCGGGATCGGACGGGTCAGCTCGCCCACCCGGCCGGTGCCCAGGCCCGAATCTCCGGCCAGTGGCACGAGCGGCCTGAGGTCGTGGATCCCGAGCGCCGCGGCCAGGGCGTCGGACACGCCCCGCATGCCGTGGTCGGCGCTGGTGTGCACGTTCATCAGCGCGATCCCCCGCCTGATCAGCTCATGGACAACCTTCCCCTTGTGATCTGTCGCCGCCACCGAGTGAACGCCGCGCAGGAGCAGCGGGTGATGAGTGATGATCATGTCCGCGTCCATCGCGATCGCCTCGTCCACGACCGTCATGACCGGGTCCACGGCGAACAGCACCGTCTCGACCGGCTGCGAAGGATCGCCGCAGGTGAGTCCGTTGGTGTCCCACTCGGCTGCGATCCGCGTCGGATAGCGGGACTCGATGAAGGCGACGACGTCGGTGACCGTCGAGGGAGTGGACACGGAAGGAGGCTACCGGCGGCGGCCTTCGGGCGGCGCAGGAGTCACAGGAAACTCACAGGAACGCCACACGGAATCACCAGGGAGGCGGCCGACACTGCCCGTGTCGGGCAACACGGCCCGCGCGATCTCAGGAGGCAGCATGAACCCGCGAAGCCGAATGGCCTCGGTGATGGTGATCGGCGTCACGACGTTGACGCTCGCAGGCATCGGAGCGGCTCCCGCTCAGGCCGACGACTCGACACCGAGGCCCTCCACCTCCGGGGCTTTCCAGCAGTTGCGCGATGTGCTCACCCGCGAGGAGTGGCAGGCCGTGAAGGCCGCCGTTCGCGCCGCGCATGAGGCGGCCGGCGACGAGGCGCGTTCTGGGGCGTTGGCCCCCCTCGTGGCCGGCGGCACGATCACGCAGGCAGAGGCCGATGCGATCGTTGCGGCGCAGCGCCGCCTCGGGGTGCGCGAGCTGTTCTTGTCGGGCGAGATCGATCGCCAACAGGTGCGGGCGATCCGACAGGCCCTTCGCACCGCAACGCACCAGGAGCGCCAGGCCGTGCTCTCGTCCGCATTGTCCGGCCTGGTCTCCGACGGCACCATCACCCAGGAGCAGTCGGACGCGATCCTGGCTGCGGCCCAGGACGGTCGGCTAGGCGGAGGGCGCCGGCACGCCGGCTGATCCCGATGCGCGTGCGGCGATCGCGCCCCCGACGGTACGGTCGCCGTACGCGCCCTGCCCCTCGCCCGGACGGAGCTGTCGATGACGAGCACCATCCTCGCGGTCGATGACGAGGATGCGATCGCAGACCTGATCTGCGATGCCCTCAGCCTTGCCGGCTACCGGACGGTCCGCGCCGGTCACGGCATGGAAGCGCTGCGCCTGCTCCGTGAGACGCCCATCGACCTGGTGGTGCTCGATATCAGCATGCCCACGATGGACGGGTTCGAGGTGCTGGAACGCATGCGGTCGATCGGCGATCACCGCCCCGTCATCATCCTGACCGCGCGCCAGGATCGCCAGGACGTGCATCGGGGCTTCGAGCTGGGTGCCGACGACTTCGTTCGCAAGCCCTTCGGGATCGAGGAGCTGACGATGCGCGTCGCTGCTGTGCTGCGGCGCTCGCATCCCGAGGGAGAGAACACGGTTCTGCGTGTCGGTGATGTGACCATGGATGCCGCTGCCCACGTCGTGCGCGTCCACGGGGACGAGTTGTACCTCTCGCCGACCGAGTTCCGCCTGCTCGCGGTGCTCATGGGCAACCCCGATCGGGTGCTCGCGCGAGCGCAGCTGCTCGGGCAGGTGTGGGGTCTCGAGGAAGGTGCTGAGTCGACGGCGCTGGAGACCTACGTCTCGTACCTGCGACGCAAGCTCGGGGACGCACTCGCGATTCGCACGGTCCGCGGAGTCGGCTACCAGCTCGTGTCTCCCGGACGCGCCCGATGAGTCTGCGCTGGCGGCTCACGCTGCTGACCACGGCGCTGATCGCGGCTGCAGCCATCGTGCTCGGTCTCGCCGTCTTCGCGACCGCTCAGCGCGTCCAGCTGGGGATGGTCGATCGAACGCTATCGGGCGCGCTCAGCAATCCGCGTGTGCGGGCGCTCGAAGCGCGTCTGGCGTCCACCGGCAACGGCGGTGCCCTCGTGGGACTGGCGCGGGTCGTGCCGGGGACGACAGAGCTGTCGGTGGTGCAGCAGGCCGGCACGGCGTTCGAGACCGTGCCCTTCCCGCAGTTGACCAGCGCCGAGCTGGCAGCGGCGGCCACCGGACCGATCACCGTCGATGGCTCACCGCCGCAGCGCGTTCTCGTCCGTGATGTACGCCCCGGTCGGCTGACCGTCGCCGCGGCCATGCCGCTCGCCGACCTGCAGGAGGCCCAGAGGCGCCTGGCGATCGGCATCGCGGTCAGCGCTCTCGCGGTGACCGCCATCGGTGCCCTCGCCTCCTGGCTGCTGGTCCGACGATTCATGCGTCCGGTGGACGACATCGCCGTCGCGGCGACGGCGATCGCCGCGGGTGACATCGACCGCCGCGTCCCGGTGGCACAGCCGGGCACCGAGGTGGGCCAGCTCGCAGAGGCCCTCAACGCCATGATCGGGTCGCTGTCCGCCTCGCTCGCCGAGGTTCAGGACTCCGAGGAGCGACTGCGGCGATTCGTCTCCGACGCCTCGCACGAGATACGCACCCCCCTCACGGTGATCAGCGGCTATGTCGAGCTCCTCCAGCGGGAGCGCGGTCCCGCGGAGCCGATGGAGGCGCGCGCCCTCGAGCGCATCTCGGCCGAGAGCCAGCGACTGGAGCGGCTGGTCACGCAACTGTTGCTGCTGGAGCGGCTCGACCGCGATGCCGCCCAACTGGCACGCGACTTCGACCTCGCTCCGGTGGTCGCGGACGGCTTTGCGGACATCGCTGCCCCTCTGACGGACCGCTCAGTGATGCTCGATCTCGACGCGGCGACGATCCATGGCGATCCGGATGCCTGGCGGCAGGTCGTGGCGAACCTGACGCAGAACATCGAGCGGCATACGCCAGCAGGCTCGCCGGTCGAGGTCACGTTGACGTCAACCGACGACGGCGCCGTCCTTCTCGTGGACGACTCCGGACCAGGGATCCCGCAGGATCAGCGCGACACCGCGCGCGAGCGCTTCGCCCGCGTGGACCCTTCCCGGTCGAGCAGCACCGGTGGATTCGGGCTCGGCATCGGCATCGTCGAGTCGGTGGTGCGCAGCTCGGGGGGACGGCTCGAGCTGCTGGAGAGCCCGACGGGTGGGCTCCGGGTGCGCATCACCATCCCGGGCACCCCCAGGGGCGACGACGACGGTAACCTCCCTGCGGGCCCATAGCTCAGTTGGCTAGAGCGCCTCCCTTACAAGGAGGATGTCGTCGGTTCGAGTCCGGCTGGGCCCACGAAGGTCGAGTGCGGAGCACGAGACCGCGAGTGGGCCCGAACAGCGCTGGGCCCACGAAGGTCGAGTGCGGAGCACGAGCAATGCTGCGTCAGTCGTTGATGATCGAGCGTCATTCGGACGTCAACAATTGACGCAGCACCTAGGGGACGGCCCGGTAGGTGCGCATCACGCGATACGGCAGGTAGTCCGGGGACGGTGACGGCGCAAAGCCCACCACGGTGCAGACACCTGGCCGGGTCAACTCGACGGTGGCGCGGCCGTCGCGGACGCGGACCTCGCACCGGGCGCGTGTCTCCGTTGTGGCTCGCCACCGAACGGTCACGCCGGCATCCGTGCGTACCGGCTGCCTGGCCAGAACCAGCCGGGTGCCCACCTCATAGCGCCCACTGGGCGGAGCCGTCACCCGCGCGGTCTGAAGGGTGAGGCCGACAGCGCCGGGCGGGTCGCCCTGTGCTGTCGCGTGCAGGCTCGTGAACGCATCGAGGTGGTTGGTGTCCCCATCGATCAGGTTCTGCACCACGTTGTGCACATCACGGGGCAGATCCGGAAGAGCACCGGTCGTCCGGAGCAGCCCCAATTCGCCCCTCTCGATGTCGATGCCCACGGCAGCAGCCTGTGCCAGCGATGCTCGCGCCGCCGCCACCAGATCGACGTATCGCGCGGATACCGTCGGATCGTCGAACACTCCCACCGCGTCCCCGCTCGTCGGGTCGGTGATGGACCTCTTGGCGAGCAGTTCCCGAATGGCGGCGAGGTGTCGTGACTCGCTCTCCGCCACGTTCGTGAGGATCGGCACCTCGAACTGCGGAGCCACCGTGGCATAGACATCGCTGGCCAGCTTCTCCGTCACCGCCAGTTGCTGGGTGGCCGTCACCGTCGCCGGCGTGATGGAGGTGACCGCCTCGGCCGGCATCGCCAAGCCGACGGCGATCATCACCGCTGACGCCGTCACGGCAATCCAGCCCTTTCCACGAATCCTCGGTCGTCCAGACATGCCTCATCACACTCCGCGTGCACGGCGGGCCCGTTGCCCGCACCTTCAGGATCCGACGCGAGGTGGGATGGATGCAGAACAGAGCGCGGTCATTGGCCGACTACTGGCCGTCCACGATCGACACCGCAAGCACGGGGCACGTCGTGCGCGGAGCTCTTCACCTAGCCCAAGGCCGACGCGGTGATCTCGAGAAGGATCCAGTAGCCGGCGAACGACCCGTCTTCGTCCACGTCGACGATGACGTCGATATGGGCCGGGATGACGGAACCGTCCCTGCACTGCACGCCGACCACGGCCGAGAGGTGCGTGACCCCGGTCTCCATCAGGTCGTCGACCACCGCGCGCATGGCGCTCGGCTTGTGGCCAGCCAGGGAGAAGACCGTTCCGAGGATGGCATCCGGCTCCCATCCGCACAACGTGACCCGAGGCGACATGTCGACGACGTTCAGCTCGCGGTCGTAGGTCAGGATCACCCGCGCACGCTCCTGCGGGACCGGCTGCGTCCCGGCCATCACGATCGGCCACATCGACTTCGGCCCGTGGGCCTCACCCTCAGGCTGCCAGGCGTGCAGGAAGCCGGAGACGTTTCCCGTGCTGTCGAGGATCGGGCGGATCGAGACGCGCAGCTGCCGATGACGTCCGTCGGCGGCCGCTGCCTTTCCCTCGAGCACCCGAGCACGGCCGCTGTAGAGATCGGCGAGAACGGCTGGGCCCGGGACGTCCTCATCCGCAACCAATTCTCGAAGGTCCCGGCCGATGAGAGCCTCCGGCGACCAGCCGAGGAGCTCGGCAACGTTGTCCGACACCCACACAATGGTCCGATCGAGCCCCACGAGGGCGGACACGGTCGGCTGGTGGCCGTTCGACGCTCCGCCGCCACCTGTTGCCGAGGCGTCCGACTCCGTGCCGCCGGCGGACGCGCCGTCGCTGTCGAAGCGGTAGCCATAGCCGTGCAGGGTGATGATGAAGTGCGGCCGGGCCGCCGACTCGCCGAGCGAGCGACGCAATCGGCTCACGTGCACCTGAAGCGGTGTCGTATCCGCCGTCCACTCGGTCCCCCACATGGCGGTGAGGAGCTCCTGGTTGGTCAGGGCGATGCCCGGCTGATCAGCGAGCGCGCACAGCAACCGGTACTGAGCGCGGGTCAACTTGACCTGGACCCCGTCGAGCGTGACGCGATGGGCATCGCGGTCAATCGCCAACGCGCCGAACTCCTGGACGTGCGCCACCTGAACCTCGATCCCCGTAACCTCAGACCTGGCTTAGCGCGAGGGTCTCACACCACCTCTGGGGAAGCATGTCGCTGGCGCACGGTCTCCCTTGCCGTTTGCTTGCCGATTGTGGGAGAGGTCAGTCGAGGGCAGCCAGCGCGGAGGCGTAGTCGTCGGCGCGACGGGCCTCGCCGGGGCCGTTGACGACCGACCAGCGCAGCACGCCCTCCTTGTCGATCACGAAGGTGCCTCGAGTGGCGAAGCCCTTGTCCTCGAGGAAGACGCCGTACGCCCGGGACACCTCGCCGTGCGGCCAGAAGTCGCTGAGCAGGGTGTGGCTGAGGTTCTCCTGCATGCCGAACACCTTGAGCGAGGCCACCGGATCGCACGACACGCTGAGGACCACCGTGTCGTCATTGTCGAACTCCGGGGCCCGGTCGCGGATCTCGCACAGCTCACTGGTGCAGATACCGGTGAACGCGAACGGGTAGAACATCAGGACGACGTTCTTCTCGCCGCGGAACTCCGACAGGGTCACGGCCTGGCCGTACTGGTTGGTCAGGGTGAAGTCGGGGGCCAGCTGGCCCACCTCAGGTCCGGTCATGACGGACATGCGCGTCTCCTCCAGGGGTCGGGGAGATCGACGCTATCGCTTGGCTCGTGGGGCCACCAATCGGGTGCCCTGCCAACCTGAGCTGGCGCTGATGGTGCTGGTCTGCTGCAGCCCGGCCGTCGGTGCAGCGTCGGAGATGTCCTCGGCCTCGATGTGCCCGTCGCGTCCGGGCTTGGGGGTGATGAGCCAGACGACTCCCTGGTCGGCCAGCGGGCCGATGGCGTCCATCAGGGCGTCCACGAGATCCCCGTCATCCTCGCGCCACCACATGAGCACCACGTCGACGACGTCGTCGAAGTCCTCATCGACCATCTCGGCGCCGATGATCTCCTCGATGGCCAGTCGGAGATCCTCGTCGACGTCCGCGTCGTACCCAATCTCCATGACGCTCTGGCCCGGCTGCAACCCGAGGCGCCCGGCTCTTACTCGAGCCTCGCTCTCCGCACCGGCGGTCACAACCACTCCTCGTCGCTTCGGGTAAGCATCACCGACCCCATGCCAGCGCGCCCCTCGAGCGGTAGTCCACCGGACCGCACGCCCCGGCGCAAGCGACCCGGCCGAATTGGCGGACTTCGTGTCCGATTCGTTCCCGAGCCCCGATGGCCACCACCCCGGTTCTCCCCCATCTGATGACGCATCTGTAGCCATGCGGAAGGATGGACCCACACCAGTGCTGTCCCGCCGATGCCCGGCGTCCGGCGATCCCGGAGGCCGGCCTACTCGAAGGAATGCCGTGACTCTCGGACGCGATCGCGATCCCCTCCTCGCCGGAGGTCTCCCCACCCAGTACGTCGACGTCGATCCTGACGAGACCGGCGAATGGATCGACTCGTTCGACAACGTCGTCGACCACGCGGGGAACTATCGCGCCCGCTACCTGATGCTCTCGCTGCTCCGCAGGGCCGCCGAGCGCAATGTGGGCGTGCCCAGCCTGCGCAGCACCGACTACATCAACACGATCCCGCCGGAGCGCGAGCCCGCGTTCCCCGGCGACGAGGCGATGGAGAAGCGCATCCGTCGGATCATCCGATGGAACGCCGCGATCATGGTCCACCGCGCCCAGCGTCCGGGCATCTCCGTGGGTGGCCACATCTCCAGCTATGCCTCGTCAGCCACCTTGTACGAGGTCGGCTTCAACCACTTCTTCAAGGGACCGGACCACCCCGGCGGCGCCGACCAGGTGTTCTTCCAGGGGCACGCCTCGCCCGGCATCTACGCCCGCGCCTTCGTCGAGGGCCGCCTCAACGAGCACCAGATGGACGGCTTCCGGCAGGAGGTCTCGCACCCGGGCGGCGGCCTTCCCTCGTACCCGCATCCGCGCCTCATGCCGTGGTTCTGGCAGTTCCCCACGGTGTCGATGGGCATCGGCCCGCTCAACGCCATCTACCAGGCCCGTTTCAACAAGTATCTCGAGCACCGGGGCATCAAGGACACCTCCCAGCAGCACGTCTGGGCCTTCCTCGGCGACGGCGAGACCGACGAGGTCGACGCGGTGGGCGCACTGACCCTGGCCGCGCGCGAGGAGCTCGACAACCTGACGTTCGTCGTCAACGCGAACCTGCAGCGGCTTGACGGGCCGGTGCGCGGCAACGGCAAGATCATCCAGGAGCTGGAGAGCCTGTTCCGCGGGGCCGGCTGGAACGTCATCAAGGTGATCTGGGGCCGGAAGTGGGACCCGCTGCTGGCGGCAGACCGCGATGGCGCCCTCGTCAACCTCATGAACAACACCCTCGACGGCGACTTCCAGACCTTCAAGAGCGAGGACGGCGCGTTCGTCCGCGAGCACTTCTTCGGTCGCGACCCGCGCACGAAGGCTTTGGTCGACGGCTGGACCGACGAGGAGATCTGGGGGCTGCAGCGCGGCGGCCACGACTACCGGAAGATGTACGCCGCCTACGACGCGGCACTGCGCACCAAGGGCCAGCCGACCGTCATCCTGGCCAAGACCATCAAGGGCTGGACGCTCGGTTCGCACTTCGAGGGCCGCAACTCCACCCACCAGATGAAGAAGCTCACCCTCGAGGACCTGAAAGGCTTCCGCGACACGCTGCGCATCCCCATCACCGATGCCCAGCTCGAGGAGAACCCCTACCTACCGCCTTACTACCACCCGGGCCCGCAGGATGAGGCCATCGAGTACATGCAGCACCTGCGCCGCAACCTCGGCGGGTCCTACCCGGCACGGCGCAGCACCGCTCCGGCGCTGAAGCAGCCCGGTGACGAGGCGTACGCCGTCGTCAAGCGCGGGTCGGGCAAGCAGGAGGTCGCCACCACGATGGCGTTCGTCCGCCTGCTGAAGGACCTCATGAAGGACCCGGAGATCGGCCCGCGGATCGTGCCGATCATCCCGGACGAGGCGCGCACCTTCGGCATGGACTCGCTGTTCCCGACGGCGAAGATCTACTCGCCGCACGGCCAGCAGTACCTGTCGGTCGACCGCGAGTTGATGCTGAGCTACAAGGAGTCCGAGGTCGGCCAGATCCTGCACGAGGGGATCAACGAGGCCGGGTCGACGGCGTCGTTCACGGCGGTGGGCACCTCGTACTCCACGCACGGCGAGCACATGATCCCCGTCTACATCTTCTACTCGATGTTCGGCTTTCAGCGCACCGGCGACGCCTTCTGGGCGGCGATGGACCAGATGACCCGCGGATTCGTCATCGGCGCCACCGCTGGTCGCACCACGCTGAACGGCGAGGGCCTCCAGCATGAGGACGGTCACTCGCACCTGCTCGCGTCGACGAATCCGGCCGTGGTCGCCTACGACCCGGCCTACGCGTACGAGATCGGCTACATCATCAAGGACGGCCTGCGCCGGATGTACGGCGACGACCCGGAGAACGTCTACTACTACCTGACGATGTACAACGAGCCGTACCGCCAGCCGGCGGAGCCCGAGAACGTCGACGTCGAGGGCATCCTGCGCGGCATGTACCTGCTGAGCCCGGCGCCCGAGGGCGACGGACCCACGGTGCAGCTGCTCGCCAGCGGCGTGGGCGTGCCCTGGGCCCTGAAGGCCCAGCAGCTGCTGCTCGACGACTGGGGCGTCCGCGCCGACGTGTGGTCAGTCACGTCCTGGAACGAGCTGCGTCGCGACGGGCTCGCGTGCGACCGCCACAACCTCCTGCACCCCGACGAGGAGCCGCGCGTCGCATACGTGACGCGGAGCCTCGAGGGCCGACAGGGGCCGATCATCGCCGTCTCCGACTACATGCGGGCGGTGCAGGACCAGATCCGCGAGTGGGTTCCCGGCGACTTCGTCTCGCTCGGCACCGACGGCTGGGGAATGTCCGACACCCGCGGCGCGCTGCGCAGGCACTTCCTCGTCGACGCGGAGTCGATCACCGTCCAGTCCCTCGCCCGTCTGGCGGGCATCGGGCAGTTCGACCGCGGCCGGCTCCGCGAGGCGATCGACCGGTACCAGCTCGACGACCCGTCCGCTGCCGAGGCCGGCAACACCGAGGGCAGCGGCTGACCGTGGCCGACGATCCCCGGCGGTTCCTGCGCTACCTGGAGGCCGAGCGCAACGCCGCCATGCTGTACCGCGCCCTGGCCGACACCGTCGAGGGCGAGCGTCGCGAGGCCCTGCTCGAACTCGCCGACATCGAGGACGAGCACGCCGCCCATTGGGTCGACAAGCTCACCTCGCACGGACTGACGGTGCCGCCACCACCCACCGAGCTCGACCCCACGGACGCCGCCCTGGTGGCGCGCGCCCGCGGCGCGGGTTTCGCCGAGGTCCTCGAGCACCTGGAGGAGACGGAGGGCGCTGACGCCGGCATGTACGACGCCGAGCCGGAGGCGCCGGCGTTCATGTCGCAGGACGAGCGTGAGCACGTCGAGCTCTTCCAGCAGATGCGCAGCTCGCTGGAGAAGCCGGGGTCGGCCATGACGCTGCTCCAGTCGCGCAAGGCCGTCAGCGGTGGGGAGAGCTGGCATCGGACGGACAAGTCCGGCACCGTGCGGGCGGCCGTCTTCGGCGTCAGCGACGGCCTGGTGTCCAACACCGCGCTCGTCATGGGGTTCGCGGGCGCCGCCCCGAGCAACAGCACGATCCTGTTCGCCGGCCTCGCCGGACTGCTCGCGGGCGCCTTCAGCATGGCGGCCGGCGAGTACGTCAGCATGGCCAGCCAACGCGACCTGTTCCGACGCGAGATCGAGATGGAGGCCTCCGAGCTCCGAGAGAAGCCCGAAGAGGAGCTGAAGGAACTGGAGCTCATCTACCGCGCGAAGGGCCTGGACCGGCAGAGTGCCGCCGAGGTCGCCGAGCAGATCATGGCGGACCCGAAGACGGCCCTCGACACCCTCGCCCGTGAGGAACTGGGCCTCGACCCGGACGAGCTCGGATCCCCGATCAAGGCGTCGGTGTCGAGCTTCCTGGCGTTCGCGCTGGGCGCGTCCGTCGTGGTGATCCCGTACCTGTTCTTCATGGGCCAGGGCGCGTCCACGCCGGCTCCGCTGGTGCTCGCGATCGTGCTGGCGCTGATCGGGATGGCCGTCGTCGGCGGCGTCGTGGGGCGCCTGTCCGGACGCGGCGTGGTGTTCTCGGCCGGCCGGCAGCTGCTCTGGGGCAGCGGCGCCGCCCTGGTGACCTTCGCCGTCGGCCGTGTCGTCGGCATCGCCGTCTAGTCCGGCGAGTTCCCGGTGATCGACGACCCGCGCCCCGACGTCACCGCCCTGACGCGGGCCGCCGGGGACCTGACCTCGTCGGCGACCCGGCGCATGGAGGACTCCCTCCCGTGGTTCCGCGACCTGGGCCCGGAGGAGCGCTCGTGGGTCTCACTCGTCGCCCAGGCCGGCATCTCTGCGTTCATCGAGTGGTACACCGCGCCCGAGCAGCCGCCCGCCCTCACCGCGGACGTGTTCGGGGCAGCGCCCCGGGAGCTGGCCCGCGTCATCTCCCTGGAGCAGACCGTCGATCTCGTGCGGACGACCGTCGGCGTCGTGGAGTCGGCGATCGACGAACTGGCCACCGAGGTGGACCAGCCGCAGCTGCGGATGGCGATCCTGAGGTACTCCCGGGAGATCGCCTTCTCCGCCGCCGAGGTCTACGCGCGCGCCGCCGAGGCGCGCGGTGCCTGGGACGCCCGCGTCGAGGCGCTCATCATGGACGCCCTGCTGCGTGACGAGGTGGACGAGTCCGTGGTCGGTCGAGTGGCCTCGCTGGGCTGGTCCGCGCACGACGCACTGTTCGTGATGGGCGGCGCGGCGCCCGTCGGCGATGCAGGCAGCGCGCTCGACGTCCTGCGCCGCACGGCACAGCACCACGGCATCGACCTGCTCACCGGCATCCAGGGCACGACGCTGCTCGCCGTCGTGGGCGCGGGCGACGAGCCCGTTCGGCAGGCACGGCTGCTGACCCCGCACTTCGGCCCTGGCCCGGTCGTGGTCAGCGAGACCGTCTCCTCGCTCGGCCAGCTCCCCCGCGCCGCGCGCGCCACCCAGCTCGGCCTGCGGGCGGCCTGGGGCTGGGCGGATGCGCCGCGACCCGTCCCGGCATCCGATCTGCTCCCCGAGCGGGCCCTGGCCGGTGATCCCGATGCCGTGACCGCCCTCCTGGCCTCGGTCCACCACGCCCTGCTGGCCGACGCGGCCCTTTACGACACGGCGACCACCTTCCTCGAGCGCACGCCCTCACTGGAGGCGACCGCCCGAGCCCTGTTCATCCACCCGAACACGGTGCGCTACCGGCTGCGGCGGATCTCCGAGGTCACCGGCTACAGCCCGACCGATGTCCGGGGCGCGTTCACCCTCCGGGTCGGCCTGGTCCTCGGCCGGCTCGCGGTGGACGAGGGACCCGAGATTTTGTAGGGTTCCTACAAATCACGCGGGCCGACATTGGCGAGAATGACAGCGCCTGGCCCTCCCGATCACGGAAGGCTACGAGCGTGCTCGTTGTCGTCTGCCCTGGACAGGGCTCCCAGACCCCCGGTTTCCTGACTCCCTGGCTCGAGGTCCCCGGCGTCCGCGACCGCCTCGAATGGCTCTCCGTCGTCTCCGGCGTCGACCTCGTCGCCCATGGCACCGAGTCGGACACCGAGACCATCCGCGACACCGCCATCGCCCAGCCGCTCATCGTCGGCGCCGGGCTGGTGACCCTGCTGAGCATGTTCCCCCACCCGGCCAACGCCTTCTCCCACATCGGGGCGGGCGCCGGCCACTCGGTGGGCGAGATCACCGCGGCCGTCGGGGCCGGCGTGCTCACCGCGGAGCAGGCCATGGTGTTCGTCCGCGAGCGGGGGCGGGGCATGGCGGCCGCAGCAGCGGTGACCCCGACCGGCATGAGCGCGGTCCTTGGTGGAGACCCCGACGCGGTGGTCGCGAAGGCCGAGCAGCACGGGCTCACCCCCGCCAACATGAACGGCGCGGGCCAGATCGTGATCGCGGGGACCCTGGAGCAGTTGACCGCCTTCGCGGCCGACCCGCCCGAGGGCGCACGCGTCCGCCCCCTCGAGGTGGCCGGTGCCTTCCACACCGAGCACATGGCCCCGGCAGTCAGCACCCTCGCCCGCTACGCCAGGTCGATCAGCACGCATGATCCGCGGGTCCCGCTGCTGTCCAACACCGATGGCCGGGTCATCCACGACGGCCGAGAGGTGCTGAGCCGTCTGGTGACGCAGGTCAGCAACCCCGTCCGCTGGGATCTGTGCATGGCCGCGATGGGCGACCTCGGCGTGACCGCCGTCATCGAGATCCCGCCGGCCGGCGCACTGACCGGCCTGGTCAAGCGGGCGCTCCCCGGCGTGGAGACGCTCGCCGTCAAGACGCCCGACGACCTCCCGGCGGCCTGGCGGCTGATCAACGAGCACGGCAAGCCCGCCAACTACGAGAACCAGCCGACGTGGCGGATGCTCGTCTCCCCCATCAAGGGGACGTTCCGCCTGGCCACGACGGCCACCGAGGGCGACGACCTCGAGGTCGCCTCCGCCGTCGGCACGGTCGAGACGCTCCGGGACACCATCCCGGTGGTGGCCCCGCACGGTGGCACCGTCGTCGAATGGCTGGTCGAGGACGGTGATCCGGTGGCCCCGGGCCAGCCCATCGTCCGACTCCACCCCATCGCCCAGGACGGCCTGTCATGAGCGCGGCGATCACCCCCTCGGTCGGCGCCCCGTTCGCGCGCATCCTCTCCGTCGGCGGCTACAAGCCCGCGCGGGTCGTCGCCAACGCGGAGATCTGCGAGCGCATCGACTCGTCGGACGAGTGGATCCGCGAGCGGTCCGGCATCATCGAACGCCGCTGGGCCGCTCCTGACGAGTCCGTCGCCGACCTGGCGACGAACGCCGCCACCGTCGCCCTTGACCGCGCGGGCATTGGCGCGGAGCAGGTCGGCATGGTCCTGCTCGCCACGGTCACGCACCCCTACCAGACCCCGTCGGCCAGCGCCGAGGTCGCGGCCCGGATCGGAGCGGTGAACGCGGCCGCCATGGACATCTCCGCGGCGTGCGCGGGCTTCTGCTACGGCGTCTCCCTGGCCAGCGACATGGTGCGCGGGGGAAGCGCCCGCTACGTCGTCGTGGTCGGCGTCGAGAAGCTGTCCGACTGGATCGACATGGACGACCGCAGCACCGCGTTCCTGTTCGCCGATGGGGCCGGCGCGGTCGTCATCGGCCCCTCCGAGGAGCCGGCGATCGGGCCGGTCGTCTGGGGATCGGACGGGGATCAGCGCGACGCGATCACCATGACCCAGTCCCTGATCGACTACAAGCACGAGGGCGGCGACATCTTCCCGTCCCTCGTGATGCAGGGCCAGCAGGTCTTCCGCTGGGCGGTCGGCGAGATGTCGAAGGCCTGCGTACGAGCACTCGACGTCGCCGGGGTGGATGCCGGCGACCTCGATGCGTTCATCCCGCATCAGGCGAACATGCGCATCACGGACGCCATGGTGCGCGCCCTCAAGCTCCCCGAGCACGTCCCCGTCGCCCGCGACATCGCGTACACCGGCAACACGTCGGCGGCGTCGATACCGTTGGCCATGGAGGCGATGCTCGAGTCGGGGGAGGCGCCGCACGGCGGCACCGCTCTCATCATCGGCTTCGGTGCCGGCCTGGTCTACGCGGCGCAGGTCGTCACCCTTCCGTAGGAGATCCGCACCACCGCATCACCGCATCACTGCACTGCCCGATGCACTGCCCCGAAGCACTTCCGCAAGAAGCACCCGCCGAAAGAAGCAACCCGAAAGGAAATCGCATGAGCCAGGAGATTCTCGACGGCCTCGCCGTCATCGTGAACGAGGTCGCCGGTGTCCCCGTGGAGGACGTGCAGTCCGACAAGTCCTTCGTGGACGATCTGGACATCGACTCGCTGTCCATGGTCGAGGTCGTCATGGCGGCCGAGGACAAGTGGGGCGTGAAGATCCCCGACAGCGAGGTCAAGAACCTCAAGACCGTTGGCGACGCCGTCGCGTACATCGCCGCCAACCAGTAACCCCCCGTCGGTCATGAGGTTGCGGTCGCCGGACACGGCGTGTCGCGACCGCAACCTCACGATCGGCGACAGTGAGATTCGCGAGGAGACACCATGACGCGCCAGGTCGTAGTGACGGGCTTGGGCATGACCACCCCGATCGGCGGCGACGTCGACACCACCTGGGCGGCCGCACTGGCCGGCACCCCAGGCATCGTCCGCATCCCGGGCGACTGGGTCGAGGACCAGCCGGCCAAGATCGCCGGCATCATGGCCGTCGACCCCACCGAGGTCCTCGACCGGGTGGAGGCACGTCGGCTCGACCGCTCACAGCAGGCGGCCCTGATCGCCGCCCGTGAGGCGTGGGCGCAGGCCGGCTCCCCCGAGGTCGACCCGCTGCGCCTCGGCGCCGTGGTCTCCACGGGCATGGGCGGCCTGACATCGCTCATGAACGCCTACGACACCCTGCTCGAGCGCGGGCCCTCTCGCATCTCCCCCCACATGGTCACGCAGATCATGCCCAACGGCCCGGCCGCCCACGTGGGCCTGGAGTTCGGGGCCAAGGCAGGCGTCCACGGTCAGGTGAGCGCCTGCGCCTCGGGTGCCGAGGCGGTCTCGTACGCGGCCCGGATGATCCAGACCGGGCGTGCCGACGTCGTCGTCGCCGGTGGCACCGAGGCCGTGATCCACCCGATCACCATGGCCGGCTTCGCCGCCATGCGCGCCCTGTCCACGCGCAACGACGAGCCCGAGCGCGCCTCCCGCCCCTACGACGTCGACCGCGACGGCTTCGTGATGGGCGAGGGCGCCGGAGTCATGGTCCTCGAGTCGGCCGAATTCGCTGCGGCGCGCGGCGCCACCGTCCTCGGCATCTACGGAGGAGCCGGCCTGACCTCCGACGGCCACCACATCGCGCAACCCGATCCCGAGGGTCAGGGCGCCGCCCGGGCGATCACCTTCGCCCTCGAGGACGCCGGCCTCACCGCCCGCGACCTCGTCCACATCAATGCGCATGCCACCTCCACGCCCCAGGGCGACATCGCGGAGTCCGTGGCCATCCGGGCTGCGCTCGGCGCCGCCACCGACGGCATCGTCGTCACCGGCACCAAGTCCATGACCGGCCACCTCCTCGGTGGCGCCGGTGCCATCGAGTCGATCTTCTCCATCCTCGCCCTGCGCGATCGGCTCGTCCCACCGACGGCGAACCTGGAGAACATGGACCCCGAGATCGCGCTCGACGTGGCGGCGGGGGCACCCCGACCGCTCCCGGCCGGTGACATCGCCGCCCTCAACAACTCGTTCGGATTCGGCGGCCACGACGTCGCCCTCGTCTTCAGGAGCGCATGACATGACGCAGGCGACGGAGGAGCTGGACCCTCGGCACCCGCTGGTCCGGCTCGGGGCCTTCTTCGATGACGGCGAGTTCACCACGATCACGCCGGTCGACGATCGCGGCGTTATCGCCGCGGTCGGACGCGCCAAGGGCACCCATGTCGTCGCCTTCGCCACCGACCCGACGGTCCAGGGCGGCGCCATGGGCAATGCCGGCTGCCGCGCCATCGTCACCGCCTACGATCGCGCATTCGCCGATTCCGCCCCTGTGGTCGGGCTCTGGCACTCGGGCGGGGCCCGTCTGCGCGAGGGCGTCGCGAGCCTGGACGGCGTCGGCCGCGTATTCGCCGCGCAGGTGCGCGCGTCGGGCAAGGTGCCGCAGATCTCCATCGTGCTCGGACCGGCGGCCGGCGGCGCGGCGTATGGCCCGGCGCTGACCGACATCGTGATCCTCGGGCCGGCCGGCCGCATCTTCGTAACCGGCCCCGAGGTCGTCCGGTCCGTCACCGGCGAGGACGTCGACATGGATCGCCTCGGCGGGGCGGAGCCCCATGGCCGGCGCAGCGGCGTCGTCCACATCACCACCGAGTCCGAGGCCGCCGCCCTCGAGGAGGGCCGCACGCTGTGCAACCTGCTCGGTCACCAGGGCTCGCTCGACCTCGACGCCGTGGAGGACATCGATCTCGGCACCTACCTGCCGGACTCCTCGCGCCGGGCGTACGACGTGCACCCGATCGTCAACGCGTTCTGCGACGACGACACCTTCGTGGAGCTGCATGCCCGATGGGCGCCGAACATGGTGGTCGGGCTCGGCCGCCTCGGTGGCCGGACCGTCGGCATCGTGGCGAACAACCCCCTGCGGCTCGGCGGCTGCCTCGACTCCTCCTCGGCCGAGAAGGCCGCCCGCTTCGTGCGCATGTGCGACGCCTTCGCCGTCCCGCTGGTGGTGCTCGTCGACGTGCCCGGCTACCTGCCGGGCGTCGGCCAGGAGTGGGAGGGCGTCGTTCGCCGCGGGGCCAAGCTGCTGCATGCCTTCGCGGAGTGCGTCGTGCCCCGGGTCACCGTCGTCACCCGCAAGGCCTACGGCGGCGCGTACGTGGCCATGAACTCGGCCTCGCTGGGCGCCACCAAGGTGTATGCGTGGCCGGACGCCGAGGTGGCGGTCATGGGCGCCGTGGCGGCCATCCGGATCCTGCACCGCCGTCGGCTCGCCGAGGTGCCTGAGGAGTCACGCGCTCAGGTCGAGCTCGAGCTGGCCGCCGAGCACGAGGTCATCTCCGGTGGCATCAAGCGGGCCGTGGAGATGGGCGTCGTCGACGAGGTCGTCGATCCGGCCATGACGCGGAAGGCCGTCGCCACGGTCATCTCCGATACCCCTGGAGTGCGCGGCCTCCACGGCAACATCCCCCTCTAGCGGCTAACTCGTTTCTCCCACGTAGTGGGACAAACGAGCCAAACGAGCCCAAAATCCACCGTTTTGAAGTGTTTGTCCCACCTAGTGGGAGAAACGAGCGCGAGGCAGAGGCGGGCTAGACCACCTGATGGAGCACCCGGACCGTCGAGCCCTCATGCGCACAGCGGAACGGCTCGAGCTCCTCGTCCCACGGCGTGCCGATCAGGCGGGCGATCTCCTCCGCCAACGACTCCCCTGTGGTCGCCGCCTGCAGCATGGCCGTGCGCAGCCGGTCCTCCGCGACCATGACGTCTCCGTGCATGCCGATCGTCGCACGATAGAGCCCGAGCGACGGGGTGGACGAGAAGCGCTCCCCCTCGCGACCCGGGCTGGGATCCTCGGTGACCTCGTGGCGCAGCTGCCGGAACGGATGCAGGGCGCTGGCGATCCGCGAGCCCGTGCCCTGCGGCCCGCCCCAGATCAGCTCCGCCCGCACCGAGCCGGGGGCGACAGGCTGGTCCGCCCAGTCGATGGCCACCTGCGTGCCGAACACGCTGGACAGCGCCCACTCGACGTGCGGACTGACCGCACGCGGGCATGAGTGGATGAAGATGACGCCACGGGCCGGCCCCATCGAGGGGCCAGCGTCGGACGCACCCTTGGCGTTCACCACGATCGTCACTTCCGCCTCCTTCGAGAGTCGCCTTCCCCAGCGTTCTCGCAGGACGGACCGAAGATCCGGTGTACGTGTGACGAGGATAACCTCTCCCGGCCCCGACGCGGCCACGACGCCCCGGTCCGTTCGATAGTGTTCGCAGGACTCATCAAGCCCCGGAGGAACCATGGCCATCGCCGCACCCCAGCCCCGCGTCCTCGCTGACGTCTTCGCCCGCTCCGCGGTGCGCAACGCAATCCTCGTGGTCGGCGGTGCCGCCTTCGTCGGGCTGGCCGCGCAGGTCTTCTTCTACCTCCCGTGGAACCCCGCTGTTCCGGTCACCCTGCAGACCTTCGCCGTCATCCTGACGGCCGGCGCGCTCGGCTCCGTCCGAGGGGCACTGTCCATGGCCCTGTACGCCGTCGCCGGCGTCGCCGGCGTGCCCTGGTTCGCGGAGGGCTCGTCCGGCTTCAGCGCCCCGAGCTTCGGCTACATCGTGGGCTTCATCGTCGCCGCCTTCGTCGTGGGCCGGATCGCGGAGCGCGGGGCGACCCGCACCTTCGCAGCGTCGATCGGCCTCATGGTGCTGGGCAGCGTCATCATCTACGCGGTCGGCGCCACGTGGCTGAAGTTCAACCTCGGGCTGCCGTGGTTCGGCGCCGACTCGGCGTGGGCCTACGGCGTCAAGGACTTCATCGTCGGCGACATCATCAAGCTGCTCGCCGCCGCCGGGCTCCTCCCGCTCGCCTGGCGGGGCCTGCGCAAGGCCGGCCTCACCGACTGACGCGCCCTCCACGCACGGCGCTCAGCCGAGCGCGTCGATCACCTCATCGACCATGTCGGTCGTCGTGCCCGGGTGCAGGAACACCAGGCGGCCGACGACCTCGCCGCGCCACCCGCTCGAGGTGACGAATGCTCGCTGCGCCTCGAGCAGCCGGCGCGACCACGCCTCGTAGTCGGCGGGGCCCCAGCCCCGTCGCCGGAACAGCACAACGGACAGGTCCGGCTCCCGGATGATCTCCACGTCCGGCATGGCGGCCAGTCGAGCCGCCGCGTAGCGGGCCATCTCCAAGGAGTGCTCGACAGCGTCCCGATAGGCGCTGATCCCGTTGACGGCCATGGAGAACCACAGCGGCAGGCCCCGCGCACGCCGGGTCAGGTGGTAGGCGAGATCGCTGGGGTTGATGTCCGTCTCGTGCTCGTGGATGACATCGAGGTACGACGCATCCTGCGTGTGCACCGCCTTGGCTAGGCGCGGGTCACGGTAGATCAGGGCCGCGGAGTCGAAGGGCGCGAACCACCACTTGTGCGGGTCCATGACCAACGAGTCCGCGTTCTCGATGCCGTCGTAGCGATGCCGCAGCTCCGACGCCAGCATTCCTGCGCCCCCGTAGGCGCCGTCGACGTGGAGCCACCATCCGTGCTCACGCGCGACCTCGCCGATGCCCGCGATGTCGTCGATGATCCCGGCATTCGTCGTGCCGGCCGTGGCGATGACGGCACAGACATCGTCGAGGTCGTCGTGTCCGTCGAGGGCTGCGCGGAGCGCCGCTCCCGTGAAGCGGCCGTCCTCGGTGGGCACCCGCAGGGCCCCCATCATGGTGATGTTCAGGGCGTTGACGATCGATGAGTGCGCCTGGTCGCTCACGATGACGCGCAGAGGGATGTCCGGCAGGCCTGCCTCGGCGCGCTGTCGACGACGCGTGTCGCGCGCGACCACGAGCGCCGAGAGATTGCCGGCCGAACCACCGGAGACGAACACCCCTCCCGCACTCTGCGGCATTCCGGCGATGTCCGCGAGAACCCGGAGAGCCTGGTTCTCCGCCATGACGGCCCCGGCGGCCTCGAACCAGGAGATGCCCTGCAGGGATGCCGCCGAGACGACCATGTCGAACAGCAGCGAGGCCTTGGTCGGCGCGGACGGGATGAACGTGAACATCCGCGGGCTGTCCGCGGAGAGCACGGTCAGCGCGAGGTGGTTCGCGTAGACGTCGAGCACCTCACGGAAGTCGCGCGGACCCTCCCCGATCAGGCCGGCGATCACCTGGTCGAGGTGGTCCCGATCGGCCAGGCCGTCGAGGGGCACCTCGGGCGTGAGCAGCCGGTCGGCAACGTACTCGAGGATCTCGTCGACCATCACGGGGTCCGCCACGTGCATGCGGTCCGCATCGACAGGGAGCACAGGAATGGGAATGCTGGGATCGGGGGTCATGGAGCATCCTCCGGTCGCGGGAGCCACGGGCTCCCGGCGGCGCGCCGTCAGCCGTCCTGCCAGCAGGCGCCGTTCCGCGATGCTAGCGAGTGGCCGCGCCCCGGACCAAGCGAACGGACCGAACGGCGACGACGAGCCACACGATGATCAGGATCACCGCACCGAGGGCACCGAACGCCTCGATCCCGGGAGCGTCCAGGGCATTGCCGACGCCCGTGATGGCCAGGGTCATGGCCGCGACGGGGAACACGAACCCCCACCAGCCCGGGTGGAACGGCACACCGCTCTCCCGGTGGATGCGGCGCAACTCGAATCCGGCGAAGGCCGCCCACCACAGGCCCACACCGATACCCATCATGGACACCACGAGCCCACCGGTCGCCGAGTCGAATCCGGGCAGGCCCGCCTTCCCCGCAGCCTGCAGTTGGCGCAGCAGGGCGAACCCGAGGATGCCGGCCGGCGCCAGCGGAATGAAGAGGGACGGCGCGAGCTGGGGCAAGGCCCTGGGCCTCAGCGCGATCCGGATCACCAGCATCGTGAAGATGACGAGGTAGAGCACCACCCCCACGCCGAAGAACAGGAAGCCCACGAACAGCAGCCAGGTCCCCTGCTCCGGATACAACGCCGCCACGGGCAGCAGGCCGAGCGGCACGACGAGGTTCATGACCGGCGGGATGAGCCAGCCGCCGTGAACGGACGCGAGGTCGTTCGTGTTGGAGGCGATCGCGCCGGCCCATGCGATGCCGAGCACCAGTGACAGGACGACGCCGACGACGAGCAGGACGATGTCGACCCACACCGCCACCGACGTGGCGACGAGCTCCGGCCCCACCTTCCCCCAGGCGACGGCCAGCACGAGCATGCCAGCCGGCAGGGTCGCCAGCATGACCCCGTGGCCGGGATCCGCCAGCTCGGCCATCAGGGACTCGCGGTTCGCCAGCCGCACCGCGTACCTCGGCCAGAGGACGATCGCGAGCAGGCTGGCTAGCAGCAGGAATCCGACCGCGACCCACGCGAGCCCATCGATGCCCCAGGTCTCCCCTTGCATGAGCACGACCACGGACGTCGCGGCCGTGCCGAGCACGGCGCCGAACCAAGCAGGGTGCCGGTGCACCTGCGGAGCGTTCATCATGTTCCTCCCCTATACCCCATGGGGTATCTTAGGGATATGTGCGAAGCGATGCAGACCATGCGGCTCTGGCCGGGGCGCCGCTGGTGGGCAGCGCTCGTCGGAGGTGTCGTGACGATGCTGCTCGTGGCCCTTCCGACCGCGGTCATTCCGAACCCGGTGTTCGGACGTGCCATCGGCGTGACGTGGTGGTCCTACCCCGTCGTCGTCATCACCGGCATCCTCGGCGGCCTGCTCATCGCCACCTACGTCCGCGTCACTCCATCGGTCCCCGAGGAGCCGGAGTCGGAGTCGGAGATCGAGCGTGATCGCCCGATGACGCTCGGCGCCGTAGGCGGGCTCGTGTCGTTCTTCGCCGTCGGCTGCCCGGTCTGCAACAAGATCGTGCTCCTCGCCCTCGGCGCATCAGGGGCCGTCACCTGGTTCGCTCCGATCCAGCCCTACCTGGCTCTCGCGTCGATCGCCCTGATGGTGTGGGCCCTGCGCGCGCGACTGAAGGGAGAGGTGGCCTGCGCCATCTCGACGCCGGTGGCGTAGCCACGCCCGGCACGCTGACCGCGCACCCGGCACAATGACCGGATGCCGCGCATCGCCGCCGACACCGTCGCGAGGAATCGTGAACTGCGAATGTCCGCGCTCATGGACGCGGCCTCGACGGCCCTGATGGGCAACGGGAGGTTCACGGTCGACGAGGTGACGTCGGCCGCAGGCCTCTCCCGTTCAGCGTTCTACGAGTACTTCGCGAGCGCCGACGACCTGACGAACGCGGTGCTGTCGCGCGAGCTCGACGCCATGCTCGTCGAGCTCGCTGCCGTCGACGAGATGGACGCGCCGGTCTCCGCCCGTGTGCACGCCTGGGTCCGCATCCGTCTGGCGCAGTCGAGCAGTCGTGGCGAGCGACTCTTCGAACACGCGGCACCGGCAGACTCGCGCCGCCCCCTGAGCGATGCTCTCGACCGGACGCTCACTGCTGCACCATGGGCAGACGCCTCGCGGGCGCGGGACTACATCGTGGCACTGACCGATGCCGGCATGCGTCGCCTGCGGTCGGGCGTCGCGGATCCCGACGACGAGCTCACTGCCATCATGACCGTGGTCCATCCCCTGCTCACCGTCCCACTGCTCACCGATGAAGGGAACTCCCCATGACCCGACCGCGCCGCATCCTCGCGTCGAGTGGCGGCTTCCTGCCGACCGGACTGTGGGGTGTCGTCCGGCCGGGCGGCATCATCCTGCGCGCGCTCGAGCTCAGTGGCGCGACGCGACCTCGCGTCTGCCTCGTCATGACGGCGACCGGCGACGATCCTGCCTACCTCGCCATGATGTACTCCGCGCTCGCCGACGTCGGTTGCGATGTCGACCATCTCGCCCTGTTCCCCCAGCCGAACCGCCGCCCCGCCGACGCACTCGGTGCCGCCGATGTCGTGTGGGTTGGCGGCGGCAGCGTCGCCAACCTGCTCGCGCTGTGGCGCCTCCACGGCGTCGACGAGGCGATGCACGATGCGTGGCAGCGTGGCGCGGTGCTCGGTGGCGTGAGCGCCGGGTCGATCTGCTGGCACGTGGGCGGCACCACGGATTCCTTCGGCAGCGATCTTCAACTGGTGAGCAACGGCCTGGCGTTCCTGCCCTACGGGAACGGGGTGCACTACGACTCCGAGGAGCAGCGCCGGCCGCTCCTCCAACGCCTGGTCGCCTCCGGCGAGCTGCCCGAGTCCTACGCGACAGACGACCGGATCGGACTCCTCTACGAGGGCACCGAACCCGTTGAGGTCGTTGCGGATCGGGAGCCACTGGACCCGGAGAATGCGCCGGCCGCCTACCGCGTCGAAGCGGAAGGCGGCCAGGCGGTCGAATCAGTGCTGCCCGTCGGGCGGCTGCACTAGCTCACGCGGGAGGCGTGCGCCTCGGCATCCTTGACGAGGTCCTGCAGCTGCGTCGTGGCGGCGGTGAGATCCCCGTCCCAGTGCTGTGCACGCACGTTCCACATCACCGTCTCCTGGGCTTCGAGGAGCTGGTCGCGCATAGTGTGCGGTGCCGCGCTGCCCAGTCGGTCGAGGACACGTTGCGCTGCGGAGACCCAGGTGTGCGCCACCTGCAGGTGCTGCACCTCCTTCTCCATGTCACGCACCGCTGAGCTGGCCTTGGGTTCGTCCGGAGACATGTCCTGCAGCTGCTGCTCGACGCGCTTCACGGCCGTCTCGAGATCGGTGACCATCGGCGCGTGGGCCGACGAATGCCGAAGGTCATGCGACAACTCCTCGCAGGCCTTCTTGACATCCGTGCGCGCCGAGAAGAAGCGCTCATCGGAACGATGCGGCTTGTGCTTGGCGGCTGAACGGCTGAGGCGGTTGGGACCAGACTCGTTGGTCTTCATGGTGCGCTCCTTCACGCGGTAGACCCTGCAAGAGCGGCTGTACAACTCCATTCTTGTTCGCTCGTCAACCCGTCGCATCTGATTGCGCAAACCGGTGACGGAGGTCACCTGACGGCGCCAAGATTCCGCTGCCGCGAGGTCCGGCCTGTCGCAAGGTCGTCGCGATCGGTCACGCGGTCGACATCGACGCCGGAGTGTCGGCCATCCAGCTAGCCCTCTGAGATCCCACGAAAACGGACGTTCAGTCATTTTGTTCGATCAAAATGATTTGCCCTATTCGAGAAGTTTGGTAATAGCCATGGAGCCGTATTCCCTCGTGGTTCTGGCTACTTCTGGATGTATCCACCTCTCCGCACGTCTGACCAGTCATATTGACCGATCATGACTACCTGACCACACTTATGGGTGTCGAAGGAGGTGGAGGCCATGACCAGGACGACAACCCGCTGGTTCGCAGCAGCTGCTGCATCCGTTGCTGCCTTCGCCCTGATGACCGCGCCGATCGCCTCGGCGACCATCCCGGTCGAAGCGGCCAAGACCACCGCCACCAAGACGGCAACGTCCGCCGCAGCGCAGGCCGCTGTCGCCGCCGACTACGTCTCGATCTTCGCCGACCAGGCACCCACGCTGAGCGGGGCCGGCTGGGCCACCTGCCCGTCGCCGATCACGTGGAGCGTGGACACCAGCGCCCTTCCCGCGGACGAGGTCGACGCCCAGGTGGCCAACCTGCAGGCCGCCTTCGACGTGTGGAGCCAGGCGTCCGGACTGGTCTTCCAGTACGCCGGAACCACGTCGCTCACCTACGATGACGGCGCCTTCAACGTGACGGCGGCCGACGGCAGTGCCCAGCCCGAGCGCAGCATCTACCTCGACTTCGTCCGCGACTCCGCCTCAGCCCGGCTGGGCAACGGCGTCGTCGGACTGGCCTCCCCCTCTGCGGTGTGGCAGTCGAGCATGGAGATCGTCAACGGTGAGGCGGTCTTCCTCTCCGACTACGTCAGCCAAGCATCCGACAGCGAGGCCACGGCCCTCTACGTCCACGAGCTCGGCCACATCCTCGGGCTCGGGCACGCTGCCGAATCCCAGAACCGGATGTACGGGATCGTCAAGGACCAAAGCGCCCTCGGCGCCGGGGATATCAACGGTGTGCAGTCGATGCTCAAGCCCTGCACGACGGGTGCGTGATCCACGGACTTTCTGACGATCCCTCCTCAAGACGGCTCGGCCCCCGATCAGCAGCGGGGGCCGAGTCGTCTTCTGTGACGCCGGAACTCCCGAGTGACCGCTAGCGGAGGGAGCTGCCGTCGAGCAGTACCGGGACCGAGTCCTGCGCCACGGTGCCGGCCTCCGGCACGAAGACCGACGCGGGCGTTGCGTCGACGGCCGCAGGCGAGGATGTCGAGGCCGGTGACGGAGCCGCGGACATGGTCGCGCTCGGGGTCACGGAGCCATTGATGGGCTCCGTCGGAATGGGCGTGAACAGCGGCACCGCGGTGACGACGACGTTGTCCTGATAGCCGCCATTGTTGCGGTCGTAGTAGCCGCCGCAGCTGATGAGGGTGAGGCGCGGGTCGCCGTCGACGGCGAAGAGCTCCTCGTACGGCAGGCTCTTCTTCTTGATGAACTCGCGGGACACCACCTTGTAGGGCAGATCCTCACCGGCCGACGTCGTCACGAAGACCTTGTCCCCTGGCGACAGGTTGCCCAGGTCGTAGAACACGCCGTGCCCCTGGACCACGCCATCGCGATGCGCCACCAGGACGGCAGAGCCGCGATCGACGCCGGGTGGAACGCCGAGCTCGTACCAGCCCACGTAGCGGATGTCCTCGGGGATCTCGATGGCCCGGTTCTTGTCCAGGCCGACCGGGAAGATCTTGGTGTCGACGCCGATCGCGGGAATGCGCACCCGCTTCGGGGCGGCCACCAACTGCGGCTGGGACGGGGAGGGTGTCGCACTGGGCGAAGCGCTCGGGACCTGGCTCGGCGTCGGCGACGGAGACGGAGAGTGAGAGAAGGTGGGGCGAACGCCCGCGTTCACCTCGGCCGCCTGCTCCGACGCCTGCCACTGCATCGCCCCGATGTAGAGCAGGCTCCCCACGATCACGGCCATGCTCGCCCAGAAGATCACGACGGCGGGACGGATGCGGGACACCGCTGAATCCTAACGACGACATGCGGCCGGGCCCTGATGCCCGACCTCGTGTTGGACGCACGAAATGCGGCTGGGGTTGCCCCAGGTCCCGGCGAAGCGAGGGGCCCGGTCCACTGTCGTGGACCGGGCCCCTCGCTTCACTACGTGTCGATCAGATTCCTGCTACTTGCGGCTGGCCATCATCCTGGATCCGGCTGCGACGGCGCCCAGGGCACCCGCGACGATCAGGAGGATCGCCCATGCCGGGGTGCCAGGAACCGAGGATCCGTCACCAGCAGGCACGGACGAGGGCACCACTGCCTGGCTGGGCAGGGAGGCAACGCCACCCTTGACCTGTGCCGGCAGCACGGCCTTCGCCGGCTTCTTCGCCGGAACCTTGGCCGGCTGGACAACGGCCGGCTGGACAACGGCCGGCTGGACCGGGCAGGCACCGGCCGTGGCCTGGTCGCCGAGCGCGGCGATCGCCGCGTTCATGTTGGCCGTCGCCTGAGCGTTGGCGTCGTCCTGGGAGACGCTGCTGGTCGCACCGCTCCACTCAACCGTCGTAGGCGTGGTGCCGGCGACGCAGTACTCAGCCGATCCACCCGGCGCCGTGAACGACTGCGGCGTCACGCAGGTGCCGGTGGTGTTGCAATCCGGCGGCGGCGGCGGCGCAGCGCACACGCCCGACGTCGCACTGTCGACCTGCTCGTTGTTCACGTACAGCACGATCGTATGGGTCTTGCCGTCCTGGAACTTCGGATCAATCGTGCCGCTGCCGTGGAACTCGCCGTCCACGAGGCTACCGCTGGCGTAGGTGGTCCCGTCAATCTCCACCCGGACCGGGATGTCAGTCTCGACCTGCACCTGATAGTGCCCGGCAACGTAGTCGGCAGACCAAGCGCTGCAGCTGATGCTCACCTCGGACGTCGGCTCAATCCAGCAGACACCGTCCTCGTACGGAGCGTACTTCGCGTTGAAGGCCTCCTGTGCGCTGTTCTGAGCCTCGAGATCGATCTGCGCGATGAAGTCGGCCTTATCCTTGTCGGAGTACGGAGCCTCGAGGGTGCCGCTGATCAACGCGCCCGTCGCGGTTGCGTCCTCGATGGTCTCACCGTCCGCGCAGATGGTCTTGGTAATGGTCACCTGCTTCTCGTACTTGAAGTCCCGCTGCGGACACTGCCCGTGCGGCGTGTACGCGTCGCTGGACACGTTCACGCTAGACGAGCCCGTGGCGGACAGCGTGAAACTCTGCGCGGGGATCTCGGCGTCGGAACTCACGACCTTGGTGAACTGCACCTGTCCGCCACTCGCTGCGGCGTTCTGCGGGGACGATGGCGAGAGGCCGCCGGGCGGCGTCACGTCTACGGCAACGGACGAGGTGTTCGTGACGGTCCACGTGACCGTGTACTCGTAGGCGTCGCTGTTATTGAGTGCGCACTCGTCACCGACCGACACGTTGCCAGCTAGTTGAGGCGCCGTGCCACATGGGCCAGTTGTGAACGGTCCATAGGACTTGGTGTACGCACTGTCGTTGTTGCCTGTGTCGCCACTGACAACGACGGAGTAGGTGACTGAGTGACTGGCGCCACCTTGAGACAATGGGTACGTGTGAGTGAAGCTGCTACCGAAAGTCGTCTGCGCCTGCAGTACGCCGTCCACACTGTCCGTAATCGTGACCTTGTTGGTGGCGTTGGAGTTGTATAGCGTCAGGTTGATGTAGAAGCCGTTCGCGCAACTGATGCTCTGCTGTTGCGTGTGCGCCGACGCAGCGGGGGCCATGACGACACCCACCAGGCCGACGAGCATCATCGACAGAGATGCGAGGAGGGCGAGAACCCTGGTCCTGCCCGAACTGAATGTTCGCTTCATTTCCACCCCTTCAATGGAGGGCCTGAGCCGTTAGGGCACAGCACAAGCGGATGCGACCCTTAACCATCGCTCCGGGCATACCCGACGATCAAGGACAAAGTGAGCAATTGCCCGATCACTGGCGGTCATTGACCGCAGTTGTGAGCCGTTTGAGAGGTTCGCACAATGAGGGCGCTCCGAGGTCTGTGAGCAGCCCCGCGGTCGTGACTAGGCGCGCGCTGCAGCATCCTCGAAGAATCGCAGGTTGTCCGCGAGCCGCGCCGCGTCCGACCTGGGCACGACAGGATCGTTCACCAGGGACCGACCCACCTCGATCGCCGTCCGATGGTCGCCGCAGAAGTGCGCAGCGAGCGACAGCTCATCCCGAATCCGCCACCCGTAGACATCCTCGTCAAGGAAGAGGATGTCGTCTGGTCGAGGCACCGTCGCAGCGGCCTGCGCAAACATCAGCGCTGACCGGAACCGGCCGGCGACCCGACTGACCCGGGCAAGGTCGTGCAGTGGCTCGGCGCGCACGGGCCGCATCTCATAGCTGACGAGGTAGGCATCCACGACCTCCGCAATGGGGTCGCCGCGGCGTTCCTTGAGGCGGGCCACCTGATGACTGGCGTACCAGGTCTCCTCGGGCCAACCCGGCATCTCCACCCGGCGGGCGTACCATTCGATCGCCTCGTCGATCTCGCCGGCGTCGCGCAGGCTCTGGGCCAGGTAGAAGGCGTAACGCTCGTTGTTCGGCTCCTTGAGCACCGCCTCGCGGAGCACCTCGGCGTCGGCCAGGTACTTGTCCCGCTGCGGGCGCTGATTGCGGGCACTGTCGAAGTGCCCCACGATCGTGGGGCCGTGCAGTTGAGCGATGGTGTGCGGCTCGGGGCAGTCGGCCACCTCGTGCAGGACCCCGACGTACCGCCACGGCAGCGCCGTGCGCATGAGGGTGGTGAGGAAGAACGACGTTCCCCCGTGAGTCAGGTGGCGGATCTGTACGCCGTCCGCCATCTGCTCCGGGAAGGCAAACCCCTCCGGCGCGCTCCACACCTCGTCGGCATCGATCACGAGGACGTAGTCGGCCTTGGCACGGGCGAGCTCCAGTGCTTCGGTCCGGTTGTGGCCGAAGTCCCGCCACGGCCGACTCACCAGCTCTCCCGGGATGCCGGCCATCACCTCGGTGATGACGTCGGCCGTGCCGTCCTCGCTGCCGGTGTCGACGATCAGCCAGGAGTCGATGACGGGCTTGACGGATTCGAGGCACCGCGCGATGACATGTGCCTCGTTCTTCACGATCATGCACAAGCACACGGTCGGCCGGTCCACAGCCATAGCCACCTTCCTGATCGCCCGGGCAGGTCGGGTCGAACCCCTTATCTACCAGACGCCGCCGCTCGAAAATGGCTACTGCCCCGACCCGCAGGTCGGGGCAGCAGCCGCATCCTTCGCTCCTGCGGCGACCTCCTAGCGGTTGCTCCGCAGACGGGCGCCCGCACCGGCCGCGGCCAGAGCAGCGGCAGCGATCATCGCGACGCCCCAGATCGGGAAGTCGACCGGCTGCGAGGAACCGTCGCCGGCAGGCACGGCGTTCGGCAGCGTCGCCTCGCTGGGCACGATCGCAACCCCACCCTTGACCTGGGCCGGAAGCACGGCCTTCGCCGGCTTCTTGGTCGGCTTCACGGTCGCCGGCTGGGCCACTGCGGTCGCAGCAGCTGCGGTGCTGCACGGGGCGTCCTTGCCGCGCGGGCCGGTCGGGCCAGTCTCGCCCTTGGGGCCGGCCGGGCCCTGGGGGCCGACCTCACCCGGCAGGCCGGAAGCACCCGGAGTGCCCGTGGCCCCCTGGGCCCCGGTCGCACCCTGGTCGCCCTGAGCGCCCTGGTCACCGGTCGCACCGGTCGCGCCGGTCGCGCCCTGGTCGCCCGTGGGGCCCTGCGCACCGGTCGGGCCGGTATCGCCCTTCGGGCCCATGGGGCCGGTGTCCCCGGTCGCGCCGGTCGCGCCGGTCGCGCCGGTCGCACCCTGCTCGCCCGTCGGACCCATCGGACCCTGATCACCCGTAGCGCCCTGCGGGCCGGTCGCGCCGGTCGGGCCGGTGGCGCCAGTCGGACCCTGCTCGCCGGTCGGGCCGGTCGGACCCTGCTCACCCGTCGGGCCCTGCGGTCCGGTCGGGCCGGTCGGGCCGGTCGGGCCGGTCGGGCCGGTATCGCCGGGGGTCTTGTCGTACGACGAGGACGTGCGCATGCCGCTGCGGAGGCTCGTCGCGACGCGGTTCTCCGCGACACCGACCTCACCCGTCGTGGCCACGGCCACGAGGCACGGTGCCGGCGGAAGGCCACAGGGCCCCTGCGGACCGGTGTCGCCCTTCGCTCCACGCGGGCCCGGCGCACCCTGCAGACCGGGGCCGCCCGGCGTGCCGGTCGCACCCTGCTCGCCCTGGGCACCGGTCGCACCCGTCGCACCGGTCGCGCCCTCGGCGCCCGTGGCGCCGGTCGCGCCCTTGTCGCCCGTCGCGCCCTTCGGGCCGACGGGACCCGTCGCGCCCTTGTCACCGGTCGGGCCGGTCGGGCCGGTCGCACCCTGCTCGCCCTTGTCACCCGTCGCACCGGTCGCACCCGTCGCGCCCTGGGGACCCTGGGCACCGGTCGCGCCGGTCGCACCGGTCGCACCCTGCGGGCCCTTGTCACCCGTCGGTCCGGTCGGACCCTGCGCACCGGTGGCACCCGTCGCACCGGTCGGACCCTGGTGGCCCGTGGGACCCTGGGGGCCGGTCGGACCGGTCGGGCCGGTGGCGCCCGTGGGGCCAGGCTCAACCTTGCTACCCGATCCGCTCCGCGTCGTCACCGCCGCGTTGGCAGCAGCAGCCTGGTCAAGGCAGTACTGGGAGTCCCACGGCAGGCCCTCCGGGCCGGGATCGCCGGTGAATCCTTGGGGTCCCTCCGGGCCCACGAGGCCCTGGGAGCCGGGTGCACCCTGGGCCCCGGGCAGGCCGGTCTCGCCCGTTCCCCCGGTGGCGCCAGTCGCGCCGGTGGCACCGGTCGCGCCGGTGTCGCCCTGCGGACCCTGGTCGCCCGTCGGGCCCTGCGGACCCGCGTCACCCGTAGGGCCGGTGGGCCCCTGCGGACCCGTCGGGCCCTGGTCGCCCTGAGCGCCCGTCGGACCCTGGGCTCCGGTCGGACCCTGCTCACCCATCGGGCCGGTCGGACCCTGCTCGCCCATCGGGCCCTGGTCGCCCTGGGCTCCGGTCGAGCCCTGGGGGCCCTGGGGGCCCTGGTCGCCCGTCGGGCCGGTCGGACCCTGCGCACCGGTGGCGCCTGTCGGACCCGTGGCTCCGGTCGGGCCGGTGGGCCCCGTCGGACCCGTGGGACCCTTGCACTGGGGGTCGGTTCCCCAGACGAGTTCGTGCTCCTCGTAATCCCAGTGAGTCGACGTTCCCGGAATCCAGATCCCCCCGTTGTCCTTGCACTGCTGCTGCGGCGAGCGGTGCTCGTCCTCGTGGGCGAAGGCGGGCGACGTCGCGGCGGTCATCGCCGCCAGCAGCGTGAAGCCCATCGCACCGGCGAGCGCGCCTGTCCTGGTAGCTCGCTCTCGAGCCGTCTTGCGATTCATGGGACCCCCTAGGTCACAGTTGAGTGGGAGAGACCCCGAGACGTTCTCGTCAAAGGCGAGGGCAGGTCAAGCCGATGGCCCTAGCAACGACCGGTCTGCCCGGGCAATTGACCGGGATCGGGAGGACCGCGAGAGGAACGAGAGCGAAGCGAGAGGGTCTCGCACGCAATAGGCGCGGGCGCCGGAACGCATCCGGCGCCCGCGCCTCCCCTAGAGTTGCGGTGCTACCCCACGTTGGCGTCCAGCATGCCGCGCATGCTGGCCAGCCGCACCGCCTCCCGGCGACCCCCGACGCCGAAGTACCGATAGATGGCCATGGTCTCCTGGCGCACTGTCGACTCGCTGAAGCCGACTCGCTTGGAGATCTGCGAGTTGGTCAGACCCTTCGCCATGAGCCCGAGGATGCGCATCTGCCGCTCCGTGAGCGATCCCGGAGCCGCCTTGCGCGCTGCCGCCGGTGCGGGCTCATCGGCGATCCCCTCGACGAGCGACAGCGTCGTCACGGGGTAGCCGGCAGCCCGGTCATCGCGCTCGAGGATCGCGGCCGCGCGATCCGATCCGGCGGCCACGCTGGTCAGGAGGGATAGGTACAGGGCCAGCACGGCAGCCACACCGGTCATGTCGGCACGCAGGGAGTCGACGTCTGGTGCGTCGGTGAGGATGAACTGAATGGCACCGACTCGCTGGCTCGGCAGGCTCAACGGCCACACCGACATGGGCTCGTAAGGCGTATCGGCATTGCCGAGCCAGGGATACCGCTCCTCGACGGCATCCGGCGTCTCGAGGATCACCGGTTCACCGGAGCGCACCGCGTCGCTCATGGGCGAGGAGTCCCACAAGGACAGGGTCTTGAACGGTTCCAGGGCCGGGGGTGACATCCCGAACGCGCCCACCGCGTGCAGCGATCCGTCGGCGCCGAACAGGCTCACGACCGCGGCGCGCGGACGATGCGAGTTCAGCAAGTTGAGGACCAGGTGCTGGCAGATCTGATCGACCGTCGGTCGGGTCATGAGGAACCGGACGATGTCGAGCATCGCCCGCGAGTTCATGAGGTCGTCACGACGACGGAAATGCTGCGTCGTGCCGGGGTCGGCACTGCGCCGATCCTCGCTGCGACGCTCTTCCATGACACGCTCCCTCTGCTGCCTCGGCTGTCCCCCGCCGAGGTCCTTCCGGGCGATCCGTCGATCGTCCGGCCGTGCTGGTGATGACCGGGTGGCCATCCCATTCCCCTGACCGATCACCTGACCGTAGTGGTCAATTGGTCATCTGACCGGTCATTGTAGACCCGAGTTATTGACTTCTTGCCCCCACAGTCTCGCATGCTTGGTCATGACCAGTCAAGTCAAATGACTTGACTGGTCAATTGACCGATGTCCGGGGCGCTAGCCGAGGTGGGCATCCGGTCAGTCCGCCCTCCGGGGGGCGCCGTTCTTCTGCCCCACTACGCTGCGCGGATGCCGTCCTCGCCACCGGTCATCGTCGTCGGCGCGGGCCTGTCCGGGCTCGCCTGTGCGTTGGGAGTCGCGCTGGGCGGCGGACGGGCCCTCGTCCTCGAAGCCAGCGACCTCGTCGGAGGTGCCGCCTCTTACTCCGGGGGAATGGTGTGGGTGGGCGCCAACCATGTCGCCGACCGGGACGGGGTGCACGACAGCCTCGCGTTGGCCGAGGCGTACGTGCGCGAGCTGACGCATGACCACCCGGAGCTGCTCGACGAGGCGGCGATGGAGCGCTGGCTCACCGTCGCACCTGAGGCCATGCGCTACTGGGAGGACGTGGGCGCGGTCCGCTGGGAGGTGATCCCGGACCTCGCCGACTACCACTCCCAGGCGGCCGGCGCTCTCGAGGTGGGCCGCTACCTGACCAGTGCGGTCATCGACGGCTCCGAGCTGGGCGAGTGGCGGGATCGGCTGCGGGTCAGCCCGCACTTCCCGGTCGGAACGACCTACGCGGAGATGCACATCAAGGGCCGCCGGTCCTCGCGCCTCGAGCACGGGGAGAACTCCGAGGAGTACGGCCTCGCCCAGCACGGGGGCGTCCCCGCTTTCGGCAAGACTGACACCGCCGCGGCAACGCGCAGCGACGCCGACCCGCTCACCTTCGGCACGGGGGTCGTGGCCTCCTTCCTCGCCCGTGCCCTTCGCGAACCGGGAGTCGAGATCCGGCTGGCGGCCCGTGTCTCCGGGCTGCTGACCGATGATGCGGGCGCCGTCATCGGTGTCGAGGCTGATACGCCGGAGGGACCGCAGGAGTTCCACGGCCCTGTGGTCTTGGCCACCAGCACCTACGACTGGGACGCCGAGCTGGTGCGCGACTTCCTCGGCCTCGAACCCGAGGATTTCAGTAGCCTGGCCCCCACCTCGGTGCGCGGCGACGGGATCCGCCTCGCCCGGCAGGCCGGTGCCGCGACCGCACGTGTCCCGGCGACCCACGTACCGATCGTGCCGGGCTGGCGCTCGCGCTCCGAGACCGGTGTGTCCAACGGCCCGGAGTACGCACTCCCCCACTGCCTCATGGTCGATGCCACGGGGCGGCGTTTCTGTGACGACTCCTACTGGGTCAGCATCGTGAGCGGCGCCCTTGCTCCGGACGATCGCCACCTGCCGTTCTTCCTGATCTGGGACGAGCAGCACCATCGGAAGTACGGACTCGGCCTGACGCCTCCCGGGGGCGAGTACCCGGTGGAGTTCGTCCGCAGGGCCGACGACCTCCGTGCACTGGGCACCGCACTCGGCATCGACGGAGATCAGCTCGCTCAGACGGTGACCCGGTTCAACGACGGCGCGGTACGGGGCGAGGATCCGGACTTCGGCCGCGGGAGCGTGCCTTTCGTCCAGCGGTTCGCGGGAGATCCCCAGCACGAGCCGAACCCGGTGCTCGGACCGCTGTCCGAGCCGCCGTTCTACGGCACCCGCCTGCTGTTCGTGGGCACCGGCATCGGCTCCAGCGGCGTGCTCGCCGACGGCGACGGGCACGTGCTCGACGACAACGGAGCCATCATCCCCGGCCTGTACGCCGCCGGGTCGGTGGCCGCGCTGACGACCACCGGCAGCGGGTACAACTCCGGCTTCGCCCTCGGCCGAGGGCTCACCGTTGCCTACCTCATCGCCGACGAGCTCACCACCGCCTGACCAGCACGCGGCTGACGTATCCTCGTCGCGGTGAGACGGGGTTGAGCGTTCGGGGGTCGGACATGGCAGGCAGGTGGATCGCCGCGGCGATCACGTCGATCGCCCTCGCCGTGGCCGCCGCGCCCTCGCCTCCTGCTCAGGCCCTCGCCCCCGCCACGTCTACAGGGTCGGGCGACCAGATCACCGAGCTGATCGTCTCCTACAAAGCCGGTGTGACGCCGTCCGAGGCGCCCGGTATCGCCACCGGTGATGCGGCCGTCGCCGCCGACGTGACCCTCGAGACAGGGGACGACATCGGCTTCGGCTTCCGCACCGTCAGGCTCAGCGCCCCCGTATCCGAGGCCGAGGCGCAGCGGCTTGCCACGGCGCTCTCGAAAGCGTCGGGAGTCGCGCACGCAGAGCCCAACAGCATCGTGACGCTGACCGCGAGCCAGGATCCTGCGCCGTCCTGGGGCCTCGACCGCATCGATCAGGCGAATCTCCCGCTGAGCAGCTCCTACACCTACCCGGACGCATCCACCGGCGCCGGCGTCACGGCGTACGTGATCGACACCGGCATCAAGGCCGGCCACGCCGACTTCGGCGCCCGCCTCAAGGCCGGCTACTACGTCCCCAACACCAATCCGACCACGCCCAGCGCCGGCGAGGCGCTGACCAGCTCGGATGACTGCAACGGGCACGGCACCCACGTGGCCGGGATCATCGGGGGAACCACCTACGGCGTGGCGAAGGCCGTCGACCTCGTTCCGGTGCGCGTCTTCGGTTGCACCGGCTCGACCACGATCGAGGCCATCGTCGCCGGGATCAACTGGGTCACGAGCAACCATGCCGCGAACACGCCCGCGGTCGCCAACATGAGCCTGCGCAGCGGCGCGAGCACCGCCCTCGACACGGCCGTTCAAGCACTCATCGACGACGGGGTCACGGTGGTCGTGGCCTCGGGCAACGACGCGTCCAACTCGTGCAACTACAGCCCTGCACGGGTGCCCGCCGCGATCACCGTCAACGCCTCCGACAGCGCGGACGCCGCTGCCTCCTTCACCAACTACGGCTCGTGCTCCGACCTCTACGCCCCCGGCGTGGACATCACGTCGGACTGGAACACCTCCACAACCGCCACGAACATCGCCAGCGGCACGTCGATGGCCTCGCCCCACGTGGCCGGCGCCGTCGCCCGGTACCTGCAGGCCCACGCCTCGGACAGTCCCGCCCAGGTCCAGGCCGCGATCCTGGCCGCCGCCACTCCGGTCACCTTCGCCCCCGCGTCGTCGGATCCCGACCTCCTCCTCTTCGCATCACCCGGCGCGGCCACCGCGCCGGGAGCCCCAACGGGCGTCGCGGCCGGTGCGGCGACGGCAGCCGCTGATGTCTCGTGGTCGGCACCGGCGTCGGACGGCGGCGCCGCGATCACCGGCTACACCGCCTCGGCGTACGCCACATCGTCCGGCGGAGCCGCGGTCGCCACCTGCACCACCTCGACCCTGTCGTGCACCATTGCCGGTCTGGCGGGCGGCACCGCCTACTACGTCGAGGTCGTCGCCACGAACAGCCAGGGGGATGGCCCAGCCTCGTCGCCGCGCTCGCCGGTCACCCCGAGTGCAGCCAGCGCGCCTTCGGCGCCGCTGTCCGTGGCCGCTGCGTCGGGCAACACGACCGCGGAGATCTCGTGGTCGGCACCGACGTCCGACGGTGGCACCGCCATCACCGGCTACACCGCGTTGGCGTACGCCGCGGCCAGCGGCGGCTCCCCGGTCCGCACCTGCACCACGTCGTCACTGACCTGCACCATCACCGGCCTGACGAACGGAACGACCTACTACATCGACGTCAAGGCGAGCAACGACTCCAACGCCACGTTCGGTGCCGCATCCTCGCCTCGCGTGAGCGTGACGCCTCGCACCGTGCCGTCGGCACCGACGAGCGTCTCGGCGACAGCCGGCCAGGAGCAGACGGCCGTGACGTGGACCGCCTCGGCCAGCAGCGGGGGCAGTCCGATCACCACCTACGTGGCCCAGGCGTGGACGGCCGCGTCGGGCGGCACCCGTGCCGCGACCTGCGAGCCTGTCGTGCCGACGGGCCTGGGGTGCACGATCACCGGGCTGACCGGGGGCACGCCCTACTACGTCGACGTCATTTCGAGGAATGCCGCGGGTGACAGCACCGCCTCCTCACCCCGCGTGGCCGTGATGCCCACGACGGCACCGTCCGGCGGGGGCGGAGGCGGAGGCGGCTCCAGCAGCAGCGGCGGCCCCTCGGACGGCGGGGGCGGAGGCGGCTCTATCTGGACCGTCAAGGAGGTGCGTCCCTCCTTCGGCTCGACTGCGGGCGGAGACACGATCCTGGTCCTCGGGTGGGGCTTCACGGGAGCGACGGGGGTCTCGGTCGGCGGCCGACTGGCGCCGTCGTTCACCCTCATCAACGACGCGACGATCCAGATCGTGACGCCGCCGGGCACGGTGGGCTGGCAGGAGCTTCGCGTGTGGCTGCCGAACGGGTCCGTGCCCGCTGGGTTCGAGTACCGCGACATCCCGGCGGCCAGCGGGCCGGGCGCGTCTGTCCCGACGACGCCTGCCCCGCCCGCGCAGTCCGTTCCCGGTGGCGCCGGGGGGACCCGCGTACCCGTCGGTCCGGCAAGCAGCCCGATCCTGAAGGCCACGGCCGCCGAAACGGCCGCAGCAGACGTGCTGAGGGTGCGCCAGGCCGTGGCGACCCGAGCCAGCAGGGCTCCCCGCGTGCGGCTGGATGCGGACACCGTGGTCCACCTCGGTGTTCGCGGCCTGGCGAAGGCCTCGCGGATCGCGGTCCAGGTCCGCATCGGCAACCGGTACGTCCCCCTGGGGAGGGTCCGCTCGAGCACGGCGGGGCGCGCGACGCTGCCGGGCTTCGTGGCCACGGAGCCCGGCTCGTACCGGCTGCGCCTCAAGGCGGCGGGGACCCCCAACCGGTACCTGACGCTGCAGGTCCGCTGACCGGCATCGCGGCGCGGGAGCGGATAGCGTCCGGGGATGGAGTTCTCCACGATCTTCGAGCCGTTCCGCATCCACTCCGTCGAGCCCATCCGGCTGACCACGCCTGACGAGCGGCGCGCGGCCCTCGAGGAGGCCCACTTCAACCTGTTCTCACTGCGCTCCCGCGACGTCATGATCGACCTGCTGACCGACTCGGGCACCGGTGCCATGAGTCGCGACCAGTGGGCGGCGATCCAGCACGGCGACGAGTCCTACGCCGGCTCCCCGTCATGGGAGCTGTTCAAGGAGGCCGTGCAGGAGATGTTCCCCTTCCGCCACGTGATCCCCACGCATCAGGGGCGGGCCGCCGAGAAGATCCTGTTCGCGATGCTCGGGGGCCCGGACAAGGTGATCCCCAGCAACACCCACTTCGACACCACCCGCGCGAACATCGAGTTCACGGGGGCCCAGGCGGTCGATCTCGTCATCGACGAGGGGCGCGACCCGGCGTCCCGCCACCCGTTCAAGGGCAATCTCGATCCGGTGAAGCTGGAGCGGTTCCTGACCGAGCACGGACGGGACCACGTGCCGGTCATCATGCTCACCGTCACGAACAACTCGGGCGGCGGCCAGCCGGTCAGCCTGCAGAACATCCGCGATATCCGCGACATCTCGCTGGCCTGGGGCATCCCGCTGTTCCTGGACGCGTGCCGGTACGCCGAGAACGCGTGGTTCATCCGAACCCGAGAGCCAGGGCAGGGTCACCGGGAGGTGTCGGACATCGTGCGCGAGATGGCGTCACTGGCCGATGGCATGACGATGAGCGCCAAGAAGGATCCGCTCGGCAACATCGGCGGCTGGTTGGCCATGAACGACGACGAGCTCGCCGCGCAGGCGCGCACCCTGCTGGTGCTGACCGAGGGGTTCCCCACCTATGGCGGGCTGGCCGGCCGCGACCTCGAGGCGCTGGCGGTCGGGATCCACGAGTCGGTCTCGCACGACTACCTGCAGTACCGGATCCGCTCCACCGCCTACGTCGCCGAGTCGCTCGCCGACAGTGGCATCCCGGTCGTGCAGCCGCCCGGCGGCCACGCCGTGTACATCGACGCGAAGGCGATGCTGCCCCACATCCCGCCCCTGGAGTACCCGGGCCAGGCTCTGGCGGTCGCCCTCTACGAGACCGGGGGCGTGCGCGGGTGCGAGATCGGCTCGGTGATGTTCGGCCGGCAGCCCGACGGCAGCGAGCAGGCATCGGCCATGGAACTGGTGCGGCTGGCTATCCCCCGTCGCACCTACACGCAGAGCCACATGGACTACGTCATCGAGGTCTGCCAGCGGGTCGCCGAGCAGGCAACCGACCTGCGGGGCTTCCGCATCGTCCGCGAGCCACCGGCCCTACGGCACTTCACCGCCGACTTTGAGCCCGTCTAGCCCCCGCGCTCAACGAAATCCCACGCCCGGCGTCACAACGGGGTCCCGCTTGTGACGCCGGGCGTGGGATTTCGTGTGGTGTCAGCCGCGGTGGCGTAGCCGGTTGGTCCCGTGGGTCATGACACCGAAGAGGGAGAGCGAGGACATGATCGAGGCGGCGCTCGCGAACGAGGCGATCGACAGGACGCTCGCGAACGACCCGATCGACCCGACGGACAGGGCCGAGCCCACCGACCCGATCGACAGCACCGAGTTCCTCGACCCGATGGACAGCAGCGAATTGGTGGAGCCCAGGCTCCACTTCGACGTGCTGCCAGCGGGTGCGCCCATCACTGCTCGATCTGCATCACGACGGCCTTCGGCTCCGTGAAGAACTCACGGCTGAAGTTGCCGCCCTCGCGGCCCACGCCGGAGTCCCCCACACCGCCGAAGGGCGCCCGCAGGTCGCGGATGAAGAAGCAGTTGACCCACACCGTGCCGGCCTTGAGCCTGGCCGCCACCCGATGGGCACGCGACAGGTTCTCGGTGAACACCATCGCGTTCAGGCCGTAGCGGGTGTCGTTGGCCATCGCGATCGCCTCCTCCTCGGTGTCGAACACCGTGGCGACCGTGACCGGGCCGAAGATCTCCTCCTTGACGACGCGGGCGTCCTGCGGCACGTCGAGCAGGATCGTCGGCCGGACGCTCCAGCCCTCGCCCAGGCCACCCGTGAGGACGCGGCCGCCCCCCAGAGCCTCGGTGCCGAGGTAGCCGGACACCTTGTTGTAGTGCTCCTCGCTGGCCAGCGCCGCGGAGAACTGCGTGGCCGGGTCCTTCGGGTCGCCCATCACCAGCGCCTCGGCCGCCTCCTTGTAGCGCTTGACGAACTCGTCGTAGATGCCGCGCTGCACGTAGAGGCGGCTGCCGGCGAGGCACACCTGCCCGGCATTGCGGAAGATCGCCTCCACGGCCCAGTGCACGGCGTTGTCGATATCGGCATCGTCGAAGACGAGGTTCGCGCCCTTGCCGCCGAGCTCGAGGCTGACCGGAGTCAGGTTGCGCGCAGCGACGCCGCTGATGACCTTGCCGGTGCCGGACTCGCCCGTGAAGGTGATGCGGTCCACGTCGGGGTTCTCGGTCAGGGCGGCGCCGGCGGAGTCCGGACCGTAACCGTGCACGACGTTGAGCACGCCGGGCGGGAAGCCGGCCTCGATGGCCAGCCGGCCCACGATGGTCGCCGACACGGGGGTGTCCTCGGCCGGCTTCCAGACGACCGTGTTGCCCCAGGCCAGCGCGGGCATGACCTTCCACGTGCCGAGCATGAGCGGGAAGTTCCACGGCGAGATCGCGGCCACGACGCCGGCCGGCTCCCACCGCGAGTACGCGTGGTGCCCCGAGTCCATCGGGTAGGCGTCGGTCATCGACATGCGAGCGTGATCGGCGAAGAAGCGCACGTTCCACACGCTGCGGGCCACATCGTGGAGCGCCTGGGTGATGGGCTTGCCCATGTCACGGGTGTCGGCCATGGCGAGCTCCTGAGCGTGCTCCTCCATGAGGTCGGCGAGGCGGTGCATCAGCGCCTGTCGCTTCTCATAGCCCATCCGCGGCCAAGGGCCCTCGTCGAAGGCACGTCGGGCTGCCTGCACGGCCCGGTCGGCGTCGATCTTGCCGCCCAGCGCGATGGTCGCCCACGGCTCGCGCGTGTACGGATCGATGTCGTCCATCGTGGCGCCGTCGAGAGAGGGCACTTCCTGCCCGTCGATGATGTGGCCGTAGAACTCCATGACGTTCCCTTCACGATCGGATGGCAGGTGCACGCGCTTACCTGCTCGGAGCAGACGCTAGGCAACCGCCGCCATCGCCACGATCCCTGTTCCCGAGGTCGGAACGCGCGCCCTCCTCGGCCAGCCTAGGGGACCGAGCGGTCCCGCACCTTCATGATCTTCGTCAACCGGGAGGCCGCGGTGGTGATGAGCCGGACCTGACGATCCCGCTGTCGGACCATCTCCTCGGACGCGCCCGTGATCGAGATGGCCGCCCTCGCGAACCCATGAGGGTCGAGAACGGGTGCGGCCACCGAGGAGAGCCGGTGCATGAGCTCGTCACTCGACGTGGCATAGCCCTGACGCCGGATCGTCGCGAGCTCAGCGCGGAACCGGTCGGCATTGTCGATGGTGTTCGGCGTGAAGACCGGGAAGCCGGCTGCGATCCGGCGCTGCGCGACCTCCGGGTCGTAGGCACACAGCACCTTCCCCGACGAGGTCGCGTGCAGGGGCCAGCGGCGGCGGAACTCCTCCATGACCTGCATGCCGCGCAGGGTGGGAAGCCGCTCCAGGAAGAGCACGTCGGCACCGGAGGCCACCGAGAGGTGCACGGTCCAGCCGCTGATCTCCCGCAACTCCTCCAGCAGGGTCACCGAACGCCGGCGGAGGTCGAACCGGGCCAGGGCAAGGTGACCGAGCTCGAAGACGTGCAGGCCGAGCCGGTACTTGCCGGTCTGCGGGTTCTGCTCCACGAAGCCGCGCGACGCGAGCGTGGTCAGCAGCCGGTGAGCCGTGCTCTTCGCGACGCCCAGGCGCCGGGCCGCCTCCGAGACGCCGAGCTCCTCGTCCTCCGAGAAGCAGTCGATCAGGTCGAGGGCGGACGCAACGGACTTCAGGCCGCCGTCGACGTCATCGCTCACGCGGTCACGCTACCGACCGGGGGGCCGGGTGTCGCCCCCCGGATCGGCAGTGTGTCCGACTACATCCGATCAGGTGGCCACGGTCAGGAAGCGCTCGTTGAGCTCCCGCGCGTGGTAGAAGATCGCCTTGCCGAGCTGGTCCGGGGTCCAGACGACCATCGGGCGGTCCCGGAAGCAGCGGTAGCCGCCGGAGAAGGTCTCGTTGCGATTGCCCGAGGGGTCGAAGAAGTAGATCGTCTGGCCCCGGGTGATGCCGTGCCGAGTCGGGCCGATGTCGATCGGCACGTCGTCCATGGCCATGATGTCGGCCGCATGGCCGACGTCAGCCCAGCCGCGCATCTCGAAGGCGAAGTGGTGGATCTTCGACTCCGGTGCCTCGAGGAGCGCGATGTCGTGGTTGGACTCACCGATGGTCAGCCAGGTGGCGATGGTGTGGGCGTCGTCGTCGAGGGTGGTGCGGACCTCCTCGGTGGCCCACATGCCGACACAGTCCGTGAAGAACTCACGGCTCTCGGCCACGTTCGGAACCCACAGCAGAGCGTGGTCCAGTCGCGGAGCGCCGATGCCCACCATGTGACGGGGGAACGCGTCGGGATTGTGCGTGCCGACCTCCGTGCCATAGGCGGTCATGTGCGAGTAGATGTCCACCTCGTGGCCGCTGGGGAGCGTCACGGTGATGCCGTCGCCCACCTCCGGACGCGAGCCTGCCGAGAAGCGGGCCACCGAGTAGCCCTTGGCCTGCGCCTTGGCCTCGATGTCGGCGACATCCTCGGGCTTCTCCGCCTTGAAGCCGCAGCGCACGTAGCCGACGCCGCCCTCCTCGATGACGATCGAGTGGTGGTCCCACTCGTCCCAGCCCTTGAAGTAGACCTTGCCGTCCTCCTCCAGCGTCGGGTAGAGGCCGACCGTGTTCGCGTAGTGATTCTTGGCCTCGGCAAGGTCGGTGACCTTGACGTGCATGTAGCCCATTCGCATGACTGCCATGGGGTGCGTCCTTTCCAGCAGGGTGATGGTCAGCCCGTCGGCTTCGACGCCGCGTATAGGGCCATGAGGGGATTCACCGTGCGGAGGTTCTCCTCGCGCAGGGTGATGGTGACGTCCGTGATGGGGACGGCTCGACAGGACAGGCACAGGCCCGCCGCCTTGTCATCCTCGCTCAGGACCTTGTCGGCAACCGGCCGGTTGTACTCGACCTCGCCGGTCACGAGATCTACCAGACAGATGGCACAGCCTCCCCGCCGGCAGCCCACCCGATAGGCGTAGCCGCTGCGGAAGAGGGCATCGAGGATGGTCTCCTCGTCGCGCACGTCGACGGTGATGCCCTCGGGCTGAACGGTCAGCCGCGCCATCGCCACCTCCACACGGGATCGACCTCGATGGGGGGGAACGTAACGCCGCACCCGCGGGTGTAACGCGCCCGTTCCACGGGCAGGAACGGCAGCTCGGCAATGTGACCAAGGTCCCGGCTGGCATGGGGTCCTTCGTCCCGGGACCCATGTGTTCGTTCCGCACGCAGGAACGTTCGAGGATTCGTCGCCGTTGCAGGCATACAACTCCGCATCAGTTGCCGGCGATGACGTCGACGACCACTCCGGGGGGATGACGGAGAGGAGCGCTCATGACGCCGTTCATGCTGCGCGTCGCGGAGATCCTGGGATCCGAGGAGACCGAGGAGCTTCCCGTGCCGGCCACCCGGCCCTCGACGTACCGCTCGACGGGCAAGGGGAATGACATCCACCATGCCTACCGGGGACTGACCGAGCAGCTCGTGTGCGAGGTCAACGCCATGCTGTCCGATGAGGATGATCACATGACGCTCGTCGACGACGTCGTCGGGAACGAGCTCAGCTACTCGGTCTACTACCGCGGTCGCGCCGCGGTGATCTCCACGATCTTCGGTGAGGGCACGGCCTACGGGCGGGTCGTCGCTGATGGCCTCGACAGCACCGAGCCGGTCGAGCTGGCCGGCCCGGAATCCGTCGAGGCCCTGCTCCTGCTCCTGCTCATGGAGTCGGACACCCCACGCCACCCGGCGTACTGAACACCAACCGCGCTCCGGAGGTGAGCATGCAATTCGAACTGCGAACGCAGGTCATCGAGCCCAAGCGGAAGACCTTCACCAACCTGGTGGAACGCTACGGCGATCGCCCTGCCTCCCGTTATGAGGAAGGCTCGATCGACATCCAATGCGTCGAGAACTTCCACTACAAGCCCCTGTACTCGGCGGACAAGGATCACTTCGATCCGGACTACACCGCCTTCACGCTGACCGATCCCTACTCGTTCACGGATCCCCGGCAGCTGTACTACGCGCCGTACGTCCAGTCCCGGGCTGCCATGGGCGAGGCATTCGCGAAGTCGATCGACTACGTGGAGTCACGCGGCCTGATGCAGAAGCTGCCCGGCGGCTGGGATGGCATCGTCGGCGAGATCCTCATTCCCCTGCGCCACTGGGAGGCGGGCGCTGAGCTCGTCCACATCGAGGGTTCCCGATGGGCGTGGGGCACAACCATCGACCAGTGCTGCACTTTCGCCGCCTTCGATCGCATCGGCAATGCGCAGAGCATCTCGCGCATCGGCATCGTGTACGGCGAGGGCCATGACGGTGCCCTCGCCGAGGCGAAGGAGCGATGGATGGGCGACGCGGCGCTCCAGGGCCTGCGACGGTTGATCGAGGAGCTGCTCGTCGAGCACGACTACGGCAAGGCACTCATCGCGCTCGACCTGGCTGATCAGCTGCTCTACCCGCTCATGTACAGCCACCTCGACGAGGCCGCCCTCACCGGCGGCGCAGGCGCTTACAGCCTGCTGGCCCAGCACTACGCCAACTGGTTCTCCGACCAGCGTCGCTGGGTCGACGCGCTCGTCGCCGCGTGGCTCGGGGACCCCACCCACGGCGAGGCCAACAAGGACGCCGCCAACGAGGTTGTCGGCCGACGCTGGAACCAGATCGTCGAGGCAGTCTCCGACCTCGCCGCCGCCGTAGACGCTCGCGTGGATGCCGGCGCCGTCGCCAACGTGGAGGCCAGTGCGGCCGCCCTCGCCGAGCGGCTCACCGCCGCCGGCCTGACCGTTCCAGGAGGCAAGTGATGTCCGTGGCCGCCGAGTCCCGCCCCGTGGGCGTCGACATCCAGGAGAACGAGGAGAACCGGGCGCTCGTCGAGGCCATCGAGGCCGACAACGACGACCTCACCATCCGCCACATGCCGGGGATGATCCGCCTGACCAAGAACGGTCAGCTCGTCATCAACCAGGCCAGCGTCGAGGCCCGCCTGGGCCGTCCGTGGGAGACCCACGAGTTCCAGCTCGCCATCATCACCTACTTCGGTGAGTTCGTGGAGTGGGACGACGACCAGATCATCATCGCGTGGAAGCACTGAGGAGAGCACAGACATGACCGTTCCCGCACAGAAGCCGGCCCGCAAGCTCTCCATGAAGCAGCGGTACACCGCGCTCACCCACGACCTCGACTGGACTCCCACCTACGTCAAGGAGGAGGAGGTCTTCCCCTTCACGACGTTCGAGGGCATCAAGGTGCACGACTGGTCCAAGTGGGACGACCCGTTCCGCCTGACCGTCGAGGCCTACAACAAGTACCAGGCGGAGAAGGATCGCCGGCTGTACGCCGTCCTCGACGGATTCGCACAGAGCCAGGGCCAGCTCGGGCTCACGGAGGCCCGGTACATGAACGCCATGAAGATCTTCCTTCAGGGCATTCCGGTCCACGAGTACAACGCGCACCGGAACTTCTCGTACCTGGCCCGCTACGCCAACGGTCCGGGTGCCCGGTTCGCCGCCCTGTGCCAGAGCCTGGACGAGCTGCGCCACGCCCAGACCGAGATCCACACGCTGTCGCACTACAACAAGTACTTCGACGGCATGCACGACTGGCACAAGTGGACCGATCGGGTCTGGTACCTGTCCGTTCCGAAGTCCTTCTTCGAGGACGCGCAGACGGCCGGCCCCTTCGAGTGGCTCATCGCCATCGGGTTCTCCTTCGAGTATCTGCTGACGAACCTGCTCTTCGTGCCGTTCATGTCCGGCGCCGCCTTCAATGGCGACCTGCCGACCATGACCTTCGGATTCTCGGCGCAGTCCGACGAGTCCCGTCACATGACGCTCGGCCTCGAGGCGATCAAGTTCATGCTCGAGCAGGACGAGGACAACCTCCCGATCGTGCAGGACTGGCTGGACAAGTGGTTCTGGCGGGGATACCGACTGATCTCCCTCGTCGCCGGAATGATGGACTACATGCTCCCCAAGCGGGTGATGAGCTGGAAGGAGGCCTTCGAGCTCTACTTCGAGGAGCAGATGCTCAACGGCCTGTTCAAGGACCTCGAGTACTACGGAATCCGGCCGCCGCGTCACGTGGACTGGGCCATCGGCGAGAAGGAGATCCTCTCGCACCAGGTGTACTGGATCCTCTACCAGTACAGCCATGCGGCGGCCTTCACCACGACGATCCCGAACGCCGAGGACCAGGAGTGGCTCGAGAAGGCCTACCCGGAGACCTGGCCGATCTACAAGCAGGTCGTATGGGACAAGGCCCAGCGTGTGATGGATGCCGGCGGTCGGTACTTCAACCCCGGGCTCCCGCAGCTGTGCACCGTGTGCCAGATCCCCATGGGCTTCACCGAGCCCGGGGATCCGCTGACCCAGTGCCAGCGGCAGACGGTGTACGAGGGCGAGCGGTACGACTTCTGCTCGGACGGGTGCCAGTGGATCTTCGAGCGGGAGCCGACCAAGTACCGCCAGTCGTGGCTGCCCGTCCACCAGATCTTCCAGGGCAACTGCGGCGGGCCCACGCTCCCGGACGTCGCCGCGTGGTACGGGCTGCAGCCCGGCGACGGGGCCGAGTACCTCGGCTCCCCCGACCATCAGGCATGGCTCGAATGGCACGGCCAGACCACGAAGGAGGCATGACGATGGCCGTCAAGGCGATGTACGACTACACCTGGCCGTCCCGCTCCGCAGCGGAGCTCTACGGCGACGACCAGCTGGTGCACGTGTGGTGGCGGGGCAATCCCTACTTCGTCTCCGCGCAGACCTTCCGGTTCCCGAAGGCGATGCCGTTCGGAGCGCTGGTGAATGACGTCCTCAAGGGCTTCTTCACGGCGGATCCGGATTTCGTCCCGGAGAGCCTGGACACCGCCGCGTGGAAGGTGGACCACGAGGACCTGGTCCCCGATCTGGAGGCCTCCCTGGAGGCCAACGGCGTCGGGCACAAGAGCCTCCTCGAGTTCTCCCTGTAGGAGTGCGAGTCCACTCCGCGACGACGATCCGAGGTCGCGGCTCCCGGCGGTGCAGGCGTCGGGAGCCGCGGCTCTCCCACGACAAGGCAGGAGCAGGCACATGACCACCGACTACACGATCACTGTCGAACCCCTGGGGCGCGAGGTCACCTGCCGGGAGGACCAGACCATCCTCGACGCCTGCCTCCGCGCAGGGGTGTGGGTCCCGCATTCCTGCACCCACGGCACCTGCGCCACCTGCAAGGCCGAGGTCCTCGAGGGCGACGTCGACCACGGCGCCGCGTCCCCCTATGCGCTCATGGACTTCGAGCGGGACGAGGGCAAAACCCTCCTGTGCGTGTGCACGCCGCGCTCGGACGTGGTGATCGAGGCGGACATCGATGTCGACGACAGCATCGAGGTCCACCCCGTGCAGGACTTCACGGGTACGGTCGTGGCAATGGACGACGTGGCCCGCGACACGCGCCGTCTCCTGATCGAGCTGGATCGCGACCTGGCCTTCAACGCCGGCCAGTACATGGCGCTGTCGATCCCCGGGCACCCGGGAGTGACACGCACCTACTCCATGGCCAACATCCCCACGGAGCCGCGGATCCTGGAGTTCCAGATCCGACGTACCGAGAAGGGCCTGGCCACGGATGGCTGGATCTTCAAGGACCTCGCCGTAGGGGACTCCATCGAGCTGAGCGGCCCCTACGGGCGGTTCGTCCTGCGCACCGACCGCAGTGAGCCTGCCGTGCTGATCGCCGGTGGCACGGGGCTGGCGCCCATCGCCTCGATGATCCGCCATGCCCTCGAGAACGGCATCGACGGCGTGGGGCACCTGACCCTGTACCAGGGCGCCCGGACCCGCGAGTGGATGTACGACGTGGACCGCTTCACGGCCCTGGCTGAGCAGTATCCGGATCGCTTCACCTACCGGCCTTGCCTGTCGGAGGAGGAGGCCGAGGGCTTCTCCACGGGCATGGTGACCGACGTGCTGAATGCCGACCACGAGACGCTGAAGGGCCACGTCGGCTACGTCTGCGGACCACCGGCGATGGTCGAGGCCTCACTCAAGACCCTCATGCTGAAGCGCCTGTTCCCTCGGGACATCTACAAGGAGGAGTTCCTCGACGCGTCCGCCTCCGCCACCCAGATCCGCTCACCACTCATCAAGCGATGACCTCGGGTCTGCCTGTCTCCGTCGTCATCTCCCGCACGCCGATCCCGGGCCGTGAGGCGGACCTCGTCGCGTGGGCGGAGGGCATCGCCACGGTCGCCGAGCAGTTTCCCGGCCACCTCGGGGCGCGGATCTATCCCCCCGAGGAGTCGGATCGCGGCGAGCTGGTCCTCGCGTTCTCGTTCCGGGACGCCGAGAGCCTGAGCGCCTGGGAGCACAGCGCACAGCGCCGCGACTGGCTGCGGCGACTCGACGGCCTCATCGTCGGGGAGGCCCGCACCCATTCCGTCAGCGGCTTCGAGGGCATCTTCGCCCACGCCCCCGGGCAACCGGTGCTGCCGCCACCGCGGTGGAAGACCGCGACCATCATCGCCCTCGCCCTGTATCCCGTCTCGCTGCTGCTGACGTGGCTGCTGGCGCCGCGCATTGCCGACTGGAACCTGTTCCTTCGAGTGCTGCTGACCGTGGTGATCATCGTGCCGTACATGGCGTGGCTCGGCGTGCCCTACCTGTCCCGTTGGCTGCGCGGCTGGCTCCACTGACGTCGGCAACGTAACGGTAACGACCGACCGCGGCATTCCGGCCTGCGGAACAGAAATCCCCTTGCGGGATCTGCCTCCCTAGCGTTCCCCCACCGATCGCATGCCGATCGACCCGGGGCCTTCTCCCCCGTCCACCCGAATGGAGTTCAGATGAAGATGGCACGTTCGATGCGGGTCTTCGCAGCAGTTGCTGCGGTGGGCCTGCTCGCCACCGCCTGTGGTGGCAACCTCGACTCGTCCGAGTCCTCGAGTGCGGACGGAGGGGCGGCGTCGGCAGCCGCATCCGCCGCGGCCGGGGCCGGCGCAGCCACGGACGGCACGGTGAAGATCGGCTACGTCGCACCGATCACCGGCCCCCTGGCCGCGTTCGGCGAGGGCGACCAGTACGTGGTCGACCAGATGACCTCGTACTTCGCCGCGAACCCCATTCAGGCGGGCGGCAAGTCGTACGGCGTCGAGATCCTGCTCAAGGACTCCCAGTCCGACCCCAAGCGGGCGGGCGAGGTCGCCGGTGAGCTGATCAACACGGACGGCGTCGACATCCTCATGGCACACGCCACCCCCGAGACCACCGTTCCGGTGACACAGCAGTGCGAGGCCAACGCCACTCCGTGCATCACCGCCGACACCCCTTGGCAGCCGTGGGTCGTCGGCTCCGGTGCGAACCCCGGCGATCCCGCCACCGCGCTGAAGTGGTCGTACCACTTCTTCTGGGGCCTCGAGGACATCGCGGCCGTCAACATGGAGGTCTGGAACGAGGTCGACACCAACAAGAAGGTGGCCGCCCTCTATGCCAACGACTCGGACGGCCAGGCCTTCACCGATGAGGCCATGGGCTACCCGGCCATCGTGGGACCGGCCGGGTACGAGTGGAACAACCCGGGCCTGTACCCGCTGGGCACGCAGGACTTCTCCGCGCAGATCAATGCCTACAAGCAGAACGGCGACGAGATCCTCACCGGCATCGTCGTGCCCCCGGACTTCGCGACCTTCTGGAAGCAGGCGAAGCAGCAGGGCTTCAACCCCAAGATCGCCACGATCGGCAAGGCCATCGAGTTCCCGGCCGCGATCGAGGGCCTCGGCGACCTCGCACAGAACCTGGCCACCGAGGTGTGGTGGGCCCCGAGCTACCCCACGACATCGAGCCTGTCCGGAACGACGTCCCAGGCATTCGCGGATCAGTACACCGCGGATACCGGCAAGCAGTGGAACGTCACCCTCGGCTTCTCGGAGTCTCTGTTCGAGACGGCGGCCGCTGCGGTCGTCGCCGCGGGCGGCACCGACAAGCAGGCGATCGCTAACGCGATGAAGACCATGAAGGTCGACACGCTCGTCGGCACCCTCGACTGGAACTCCGGCCCCTTCCCGAACGTGGCCAAGACCCCGCTGGTCGGCGGCCAGTGGCGCGCCACGGACGGTGGCCAGTTCCCGTACGACCTCGTGATCGTGACGAACGAGCACGCCAAGGAGCAGGGGCTCGACGTCCCGCTCGGCGGCAAGGTCGAGCCCCTTCCGTAGCACGCTCGATCGAGGCTGATGCGGTGCGGGGACGAGGTACCGGCTCGTCCCCGCACCGCCCTCGATGGCGGCCCTTCGGGTCGCGAACCCACCGGTGACCGGGAGGTCGTATGAGTCCCATCCTCGAGGTGTCCGGACTGTCGAAGCGGTTCGGCAAGGTCGTGACGGCGGAGGATCTCGCCTTCAGCGTGGAGCAGGGCTCCGCGATGGGGATCGTGGGTCCCAATGGCGCGGGCAAGTCGACGCTGCTGTCCCTCATCACCGGAGTGCTGCCGGCCGATGCCGGAACGATCGTCTACGACGGGCAGGACATCACGAGGCTCTCCGCGGGGGCGCGCAGCGAGGCCGGCATCGCGCGCACCTTCCAGATCCCGCGGCCCTTCGTCGACATGACGGTGTTCGAGAACGCCTACGTCGGGGCCGCCTTCGGAGGGGACAGCCACGGGCAGGCTGGCTACGACACGGCCGCTGAAGCCCTGGAGATCACCGGGCTCCTCCACCTCGCCGACGTGCCCGCCGGCCAGTTGCGGCTGCTCGACCGCAAGCGCCTCGAGCTCGCCCGCGCCCTAGCCACCGGACCGAAGCTCATCCTGCTCGACGAGATCGCAGGCGGCCTCACCGAGAAGGAGCTGCCCCCGCTGATCGAGATGATCAAGGGACTCCACGAGTCGGGAGTCACGGTGATCTGGATCGAGCACATCGTCCACGCCCTCCTCGAGGTGGTCGACCAGCTCATGTGCCTCGCCTTCGGCAAGGTGCTCGCCATCGGCGATCCGCACGAGGTGATGCGCAGCCCCGAGGTCATCGAGGTCTACCTCGGATCCACCTTCGACCTCGGCGGGGCCGCATCATGAGCCTCCTCGAGGTCAACGGACTCGACGTCCACTACGGCGACTTCCAGGCCATCTACGGCCTCGACCTCCGCGTCGACGAGGGCGAGACCCTCGCCGTGATTGGCGCCAACGGAGCGGGTAAGTCCACCCTGCTGAAGACCATCGCGGGGCTGATGAGACCCACGGCCGGCGACATCCTCTACGAGGGTGCGAGCCTGACCCCCGTTCCGTCGTACCAGCGTGTACCCAAGGGCATCTCCCTGACCCCGGAGGGACGCAAGATCTTTCGCAGCCTGACGGTCGAGGAGAACCTCAAGGTCGGCGCGCACATCAAGCGCCCCGGACCGTGGAACCTCCAGTCGGTCTACGAGGCCTTCCCCCTCGTGGCCGATCGCAGGGACCGACTGGGCGTCAACCTCTCGGGCGGCGAGCAGCAGGCTGCTGCGATCGGCCGGGCGCTCATGAGCAATCCGAGGCTGCTCCTGCTGGACGAGGTCTCGCTCGGCCTTGCACCCGTCGTGGTCGAGCAGATCTACGACGCCATCCCCACCATCACCGGCAACGGCACCACCGTCCTGGTCGTCGAGCAGGACGTCAACCAGGCGCTCAAGGTCGCCGACCGCGTCCAGTGCCTCCTCGAGGGGCGCACCGTCCTGGAAGGTCCCCCGTCCTCACTGACCCGCGACGAGATCGCGGCCGCCTACTTCGGGATTTAGGAGAAGCCATGCAGTGGCTCAATGCCATCATCCAGGGCATCCTCCTGGGTGGCCTCTACGCCTTGCTCGCCGCCGGCCTGTCGCTGATGTTCGGCGTCATGCGGATCGTGAACCTCGCACACGGCGTGTTGGCCATGCTGGCCGCCTACCTGGGTGTCGTCTTCGTCAACAACCTGGGCCTGCCGTGGTTCCTCGCGCTGGTGATCGTCGTTCCGATCATGGCCGCCGTTGGCTACGTCCTCCAGTGGGGCCTGTTCAACAGGGCGATCAGCAAGGGCGGCCTGGCACCGCTCCTCGTCGCGTTCGGCCTCGCCGTGGTGCTGACCCAGCTCCTGCAGCAGATCTTCAGCGCCGATTCGCGAAGCATCCAGATCGGCGCACTCGGCACCAGCAGCATCCAGGTGAGCGACACCATCTACATCGGCTGGTTCCCGCTGATGACCTTCGTCGTCGGCGTGCTGGTCATCGCGGGTGTCCAGGTCTTCCTCAACCGCGCGCCCCTCGGCCGCGCGATGCGGGCCACCAGCGACGACCCCGAGACGGTCAACCTCATGGGCATCAACAACCGTCAGGTGTATGCCCTGGCCACGGCACTCGCGATGGCCACCGTGGGGCTTGCCGGCATGTTCATCGGCACCAAGACGCAGTTCATCCCCACCTACGGCGACCTCGTGCTCATCTTCGCCTTCGAGGCGGTCATCATCGGTGGGCTGGGGTCACTGTGGGGCACCCTCGTCGGAGGCATCATCCTCGGCGTCGCCCAGACCGTCGGCAGCCAGATCAACCCGTCCTACGGCCTTCTCGTCGGGAACCTGGTCTTCCTGGCCATCCTCGCCTTCCGACCACAAGGGCTCCTACCGAAGGCGGTGACCACATGAGCACGCCCACAGAGACGCACGCGCACGCGACCGTCACGAGCCACGCCAAGGTCAAGCGATCGACCAGGTCGTCGTGGGCGGGCCTCGGGATCGCCGTGCCCGTGGTCCTCTTCATGGCTGCCGCCCCCTACATCATCGACCGGGGATTCCAGCAGCAGCTCGTCACCCTGTTCTCCCTCGTCGTGCTCGCCACGATGTGGAACCTGCTGGCCGGCTACGGCGGCATGGTCTCCGTTGGCCAGCAGGCCTACATCGGCATCGGTGCCTACGGCCTGGTCTACCTGGCCGACACACTCGGACTGGACCCGTTCCTCGCCGTGCCCCTGTCGGTGATCATCGCCGGCCTGCTGTCCATTCCCATCTCGTTCCTCGCGTTCCGGCTCGTCGGCGGGTACTTCGCGATCGGCACCTGGGTCATCGCCGAGGTCGTCAAGCAGATCACCATGCAGGTGGACGCGCTGGGGGCCGGCATCGGACTCTCCCTCACCTCCCTCAACGAGTTGTCCCCGGGTCGACGCATCGCCTACGTGTACTGGCTCTCCCTTGCGGCCGTCGTCATCGCCGTGGCGGTCACCTACTTCCTCATGCGGTCCCGGCTCGGCCTGGGATTCACCGCCATCCGTGACGACCAGGTCGCCGCCTCCTCACTCGGGGTGCGGGTCACCCACTCGAAGCGCTTCGTGTTCGTGGTCTCGGCCATGGGATGCGCGCTGGCGGGCGGGATGATCGCCGCGAACACGCTGCGCATCACTCCGGACTCGATCTACTCGGTGAACTTCTCCGCCTTCATGATCTTCATGGTCATCATCGGCGGGATCGGCACGATCGAGGGTCCCATCGTCGGGGCCATCGTCTTCTTCGCCCTTCAGGAGTGGCTCTCCGATCTTGGAACCTGGTACCTGATCATCATCGGCGTGCTCGCGATCGTGATCACCCTGTTCCTGCCGCGCGGCCTGTGGGGACTCATCAGTGGCAACGGCCGGATCCGGCTCTTCCCCGTGGGCTATCGACTGGTGAACCCCATAGAGCGCTTCGGGCGGCATCCGGACTGATCTCCCAGTCGCGGAAGTCCCCCACCCGGCACCGGTAGGAGTCGAGGATCGCGGTCATGACGGACTCCACGCGCCCGACCCTAGAGGGGGTTGCCGCGAACTCGAGGGATCAGGGCAACGCGGTGGCTAGGGTGCTGATGACCGAGGAGGAATGGTGACGCACAGCGGCTGGTTCACTCAGGATGACTGCGATCTAGGCGATTTCGTGGCGCTCGTGGAGCGGACCACCGATCGGGCTGACTACCCGAATGCGGAGTCCGTAGAGGGAAACGCGCTCGTGTACGGTCCCGGCCTCACGGATCAGGTGGCCGACCCGACGGTCCGCCGGGCTGTCCAGTCCGAGCTGGCCCGCGCGCTCCTCGACGGGCCCGGTGTGGTCGTCTTCAAGGGCGCGATGACTTCCGCCACCGTCGACGCCGCCACCAGGGCCTTCAATTCCCTGCTGGCCGCCCAGGCCGAGCAGGATGGCGTGGTCGGTGACCACTTCGCCAAGCCGGGAGCCAACGGGCGCATCTGGAGTGCGCTCGACAAGCTTGCGGCCGAGGATCCGGGGGTCTTCGTCGACTACTACGCGAACGACGTGATCGCGCTGGTGTCCGAGGCGTGGCTGGGCCCCAACTACCAGGTCACCTCGCAGGTCAATGTCGTGTACCCCGGCGGCACCGCGCAGGTCCCCCACCGGGACTACCACCTCGGCTTCATGGACCTGCCCCAGACGCAGGCCTATCCCGCGCAGACGCACGTGCTCTCACCGCTCTTGACGCTGCAGGGTGCCGTCGCCCATGTCGACATGCCGCTCGAGAGCGGTCCCACCATGCTGCTGCCGTACTCTCAGCTCTACCCGCAGGGCTACGTCGCGTGGCATCTTCCGGAGTTCCAGGAGTACTTCGCCGCGCACTACGTCCAGCTGCCGCTCGAGAAGGGCGACGCGGTGTTCTTCAACCCGGCCCTCTTCCATGGCGCCGGGACGAACGCCACCCCGAACGTGGCGCGCATGGCGAATCTGCTGCAGGTCTCGTCCGCCTTCGGACGCCCCATGGAGACCATCGACACGACGGCGATCACCAAGCTCATCTACCCGGCGCTCCGCGACCGCGCATCCGCCCTGGGTGCACGGGGTGTGGCCAATGCCATCGCCGCGGCGGCCGAGGGCTACGCCTTCCCCACGAACCTCGACCTCGACCAGCCGGTCGGATCCATGGCACCGGAGAGCCAGGCGGCGCTCGTCGCCCGCGCCCTCGAGGAGGACTGGGATCACGAGCGACTGGGAGACGCTCTCGATGAGCACTGGGTGCGGCGCCGCTCGCCGCTCGGCTGAGCCGCCCTCACAGCCGTTCGACGGCGAGCACTGCCGACATCTCGTGCGCCTGACCCGGCTCCAGGGTCACGGCGTCCTCCTTGACGTTCGCCGTCTCGACGCACACCAAGCCGCGCCACTCGTCGTCACCGAAATCGCTGAGCCGTTTCGCCTTGTCCACCCAAGGATTCCACACGACGGTCGACGCCGATCCCGACTTCACTACGGTGATGCGCCGTCCCCATGACCGGTCGATGACCACGACCGGCGAGGAGCTGCGATACACGCGGTCGACCTCACCATCTATGACCACCGGCCCGAGCTGGACGGCGTGCTCGCCCGTGACCTGATCGAGGTATTCGGAGCCGACCAGACCGTCGATCGAGAGGTGAGTGGCATCCCCGACGGCGAGGTAGGTGTGGAGGGCGGCCTCGAAGGTGAACGCCTGGTCTCCGGTGTTCTCCACGCGCAGGGATGTCGTCAGCGTGTTCGAGAAGCGCGCCGTGGCCCGCGCCCGGTACGCATGCGGGAATTGCGGCGCATGGGCCGACGTCATGTCGAGGTGATGCGTCACCGTCGTCGCATCCGCGGCCTCCCCGACCGTCATCCGACGCCACGGGGAGATGCGGGCGAAGCCGTGGGCTGGCGTCAGGTCACCGTTCGGTCCGCCGCCGAACCACGGGAAGCAGATGGGCACGCCACCGCGGATGGCCGTGCCAGGCGTGAAGACCGCCTGCTCGCTGAGCCACACGACCGGGCGTTCGCCCTCGGGTGTCCACGCGGTCACCTGCGCGCCGTAGTCGTAGACCGTGCCGCGACCCCCTGTGTTCGTCACTGACAACTCGCCGAAGGCTCGCGCCCGCGCTCCGCTTCGATCCTCCATGACGCCATCCCACCACGACACCTCTCATCGGAGCCCGCACATGCGCCTCATCGGAGCCCGCACATGCGCCGATAGGCTCGTCGCCTCATGAGTCCCGATTCGATCGCACCCTCCACTGACACCGAGGCGCTGCTCTTCGACTGCGACGGCACGCTCGTGGACACCATGAGCCTGCACCGGCTCGTGTGGACGGAGATCTTCGCGCGCTACGACTTCGCCATGACGTCAGCGTGGTGGGACCAGTACGCCAACGTGGCGCTGCTGCCCTTCGTGCGTGCCGCCATCCCCGATGCCGATGACGCGCTCGCCCACGACCTCAATCGGGAGAGCATCGGCATGTTCATGGAGAGGCTGCATCTCATCGATCCTCTCGAGCACGTCATCGAGGTGGCTCGGCAGTATCACGGACGGCTGCCCCTTGCCGTGGTCACCGGCGGGTACCGCGACGTGGTCGTGCCGACGCTCGATGCGGCGGGGATCACCGACCTCTTCGACATCATCGTCACCGCGGACGACGTCGTGAACAGCAAGCCGGCCCCGGACCTGTACGCGCTGGCCGCGCAGCGACTTGGCGTGGATCCGCAGCGGTGCCTCGCCTATGAGGACAGCGACATCGGCATGGCCTCCGCCCGTGACGCCGGCATCGGTCGGGTGGTCGATATCCGCGACTGGCCGATCTAGTCGAGCTCCGCCAGCCGAGCCGAGACCAGGTCGGCCACCAGCCTCTTGTCGACCTTCCAGTCCACGGGCACTTGGACCGTCTTCTTCTTTCTCGGGTAGGCAGCCAGCCGGTCCCGGAAGCGATCGATCACGTCCGCGCTCAGCGGCAGCAGCAGGACGTGGTGCGTTGCCACGTCCACGCCGAGGAGATACTGGCCACCGAGCCTGACCATCGGCTTGTTCCATGCGATGACGACCTCGGATCCGGGGCTGGCCGCCTTCGCAGCCGACAGGATCGACGTCACGGTGGCCCGCTTCTGCTCGTCAAGCGGGGCGAGGTAATCATCGACGCTGGTGAACCGCCGCGAGCTCTTCGAACCACGCGTGTACATGACCAGCGCGTTGGCGTGTGCCTGGCTGAAGCCGTGGTTCTCCCGCAGGTAGGCGATCTGCTCCGGGTACTTCCGGTCGGAGATCTCGGCCATGACGTCGAACCAGTGACTCATCGGCAGGCCGTGCTTCTTCTCGATCGCCGGCCAATACGCCTCACGGTCACCGCTGCTGGTCGCCATGGCCCACGATGCTACGTCTCACCGGGCACACCCGGTGGTTCGTGGTGGTAGATGCGGCCGAGGGGTGATCGCCAGGTGCAGTGCCCGGTTCGGTGGCTGGCGGTGATGTGCCAGCCGCCGTGGGTCTTCAGCTGATGATGGTGCTTGCAGAGCGGTCCGAGGTTGTCCAGGTCCGTGCGTCCGCCGGAGTCGTAGGCGGTGGCGTGGTCGATCTCGCAGTTCTCGGCGGGTCTCGTGCAGCCGGGGAACCGGCAGGTCCCGTCCCGGAGGCTGATGAGGCGGCGCTGGAGATCGGAGATCGCGTACCGGGCGCGACCGGCGTCGACGATGCAGCCGGCGGCGTCGGTGACCAGCTTGCGGAGCGTCGAGGACGGGTCGGCGTCGGCGAGGAGGTCGCGGATGGTGTCCGCGGTGACCGGCTCCCCCGCGATGTTGCC
>WGLX01000039.1 GCA_016125355.1 Actinomycetales bacterium
CGGCACCGGCGAAGAAGGCGGCACCGGCGAAGAAGGCGGCACCGGCGAAGAAGGCGGCACCGGCGAAGAAGGCGGCACCGGCGAAGAAGGCGGCACCGGCGAAGAAGGCGGCTCCGGCGAAGAAGGCGGCACCGGCGAAGAAGTCTGCGGCGGCTCGGGCCCGGCTGGTCGTTCGCGAGGACGAGACCCCGTGGACGGCGAAGGAGCTCGCGTCCGTCGAGGAGGAGCTGAACGCCGACCTGAGACGGCTGCAGGATGAGATCGCCACGGCCGAGGAGGGTCTTGCCGACCTGATCCGCGACTCCGGTGACGGTGCCGGCGACGATCAGGCCGATGCCGGCAGCAAGACGTTCGAGCGCGAGCACGAGATGTCGCTGGCGAACAACGCTCGCGACATGCTCGAGCAGGTGCAGCATGCCCTGCAGCGGATCGACCAGGGCACATACGGGATCTGCGAGTCCTGCGGCCGTCCCGTCGGCAAGTACCGCCTGCAGGCCTTCCCGCGGGCGACGCTCTGCCTGTCGTGCAAGCAGGCCGAGGAGCGGTACTGACCGCATCGGACGCGAAGGCACGGTACCGGCCCCCAGTAGGGTGAGCCGGTGACCGCGCCCGATCCGATCGAGACCGACGAGCGCCCCGAGGAGCCCGTCGACAGGGACCGGCGGCGCGTCTGCCTGTGGACGCTCGTGGGCGTTGCCGCAGGCGCGGTGATCCTCGATCGCATCGTCAAGGCATGGGTCGTCGCGGAGCTCAAGCCGAGGCTCGCATCGGGGGAAGGCCCCATCGAGCTCCTCGGCGGGCTCGTGAAGTTCACGTACGTCGAGAACAGCGGGGCCGCCTTCTCCATCGGAGCGGGCTACACGTGGATCTTCTCGATCGTCGCGGTGGTGGTCGCCGTCATCATCGTGCGGACCTCGCGACGGCTCGGCAGTATCTGGTGGGCCGTCGCCCTCGGCGGCCTGCTGGGCGGCCTCCTCGGCAATCTCATCGACCGCCTCACCCGCCCGCCGAGCTTCGGCCTCGGGCATGTCGTCGACTTCATCCAGGTGTCCCACTTCCCGGGGATCTTCAACGTCGCCGACATGTTCATCACCTGCTCCGCCGCCCTCATGGTGGTCCTCGCCCTCCGTGGCGTCGAGATCACCGGTGCGCGGCCGTGAGTGAGCCGCGACTGCTGCCCGTTCCCGACGGCCTGGCGGGGGAGCGCCTCGACGTCGCCCTGACCCGACTCCTCGGCCTGTCTCGATCGCGGTCGGCAGACCTCATCGCCTCGGGAGCGGTGCTCGTCGACGGCGCCCCCGGGGCGAAGTCCGATCGCCTGCTCCCCGGCTCGCTCCTCACCGTCGACCTGCGTGAGCCCGAGGAGGCGGCGCCGGCCGCCCCTGAGCCGGTTCCCGGGATGCGTGTGCTCCTCGACGACGATGACGTCGTCGTGGTCGACAAGCCGGTCGGCGTGGCCGCCCACCCCAGCCCCGGCTGGACCGGTCCGACGGTCGTCGGGGGGCTGGCCGCGGCCGGGTTCCGGATCAGCACGTCGGGGGCTGCCGAGCGGCAGGGCATCGTGCACCGGCTCGACGTGGGCACCTCCGGGGTGATGGTGATCGCGAAGAGCGAGCGGGCCTACACGAGCCTGAAGCGCCAGTTCAAGGAGCGCAGCGTCGACAAGCTCTACCACGCCGTCGTGCAAGGCCACTGCGACCCGTTGAGCGGCACGATCGACGCGCCGATCGACCGGCATCCCCAGCACGACTACCGCTGGGCGGTGGTGAGCAGCGGGAAGTCGTCGGTGACCCACTACGACACCCTCGAGGCGTTCCCGCACGCGTCGCTGCTGGAGATCCACCTCGAGACCGGACGCACCCACCAGATCCGGGTGCACATGTCCGCCCTCCACCACCCGTGCGTGGGGGACCTGACCTACGGCGCCGATCCGGTACTCGCGAAGCGCGTGGGACTGACGAGACAGTGGTTGCACGCGGTGCGCCTGTGCTTCGACCACCCCGCGTCGGGTGAGCGGATCTGCCTCCAAAGCGCCTACCCGGAGGACCTGCAGACGGCCCTCGACCGGCTTCGGGCCGGGGTCTGACGGGAGCCTCGGCGGGTCGGTCCCGACCGTCGCCGGGGCTGGCTAGGGTGGGGTCCGTGCCCCCGTCCGAGCAGTTCGTGCACCTCCATGTGCACACCGAGTACTCGATGCTCGACGGCGCAGCGCGGCTTCCCGACCTGTTCGAGGAGGCGGAGCGCCTGGGGATGCCCGCGGTCGCGATGACCGACCATGGCAACCTCTACGGCGCCTACGACTTCTACACGAAGGCACGCGCCCGAGGACTGAAGCCGATCATCGGGCTCGAGGGCTACTACGCGCCGCAGGGCCGCTTCGAGCGTCGCCCCTACGACTTCGGCGGCGGCTTCGACGAGGGAACTCCAGACGAGGCCAGCGCCGGACGCGGCAAGCAGAGCTACACCCACATGACCCTCTGGGCCGAGAACACCCCGGGCATGCACAACCTGTTCCGGCTGTCCTCCCTCGCGAGCCTCGAGGGGTACTACTTCAAGCCGAGGTTCGACCGCGAGCTGCTCGAGCGCTACGGCAAGGGGCTCATCGGGACCACGGGCTGCCCGAGCGGCGAGGTCAACCGATGGCTCCAGGCGGGCAACTACGACCGCGCCCTGGCCGCGGCGGCGGACTTCCGGGACATCCTCGGCAGGGACAACTACTTCGTCGAGCTGATGGACCACGGCCTCGCCATCGAGCGGCGCTTCCGCGAGGACCTCCTGCGGATCGCGAAGCAGCTGGACCTTCCACTGGTGGCCACCAACGACCTGCACTACGTCCATGCCGGCGACGCCGACACCCACGACGTGCTGCTGTGCATCGGCACGCGCACGACCATGGACGATCCCAAGCGGTTCCGCTTCGACGCGCGCGACTTCTACGTGAAGTCCGCCAGCGAGATGCGGCAGATCTGGGCCGAGCTTCCGGAGGCGTGCGACAACACGCTGCGCATCGCGGAGCGCTGCGATGTGCAGTTCAACGAGGGCGCGAGCCTGATGCCGCAGTTCCCCGTCCCCGAGGGGGAGTCCGAGGAGTCGTGGCTGGTCAAGGAGGTCGAGCGCGGGCTCCATGCGCGCTACCGGGGCGCCGTGCCGGACGAGGTGCGCCGGCAGGCCGAGTACGAGGTCGGCGTCATCATCCAGATGGGCTTCCCCGGCTACTTCCTCGTCGTGGCCGACCTCGTGCGCCACGCCAAGGAGAACGGCATCCGCGTCGGCCCCGGCCGCGGCTCGGCGGCGGGCGCCATGATCGCCTACGCGCTGGGCATCACCGAGCTCGATCCGATGAAGCACGGCCTGCTGTTCGAGCGGTTCCTCAATCCCGAGCGCGTGTCCATGCCCGACATCGACATGGACTTCGACGAGCGTCGGCGAGCCGACATGATCCGCTATGCCACGGAGAAGTACGGCGAGGAGCGCGTCGCGCAGATCATCACCTACGGATCCATCAAGGCCAAGGCTGCGATCAAGGACAGCGCCCGCGTCCTCGGGTACCCGTACGCACTCGGCGATCGCATCACGAAGGCCATGCCCCCGGCGGTCATGGGCAAGGACATCCCGCTGTCCGGGGCGTTCGACCCGACGCACGCCCGCTACGGGGAGGCCGCCGAGTTCCGGGCCCTGTATGAGTCCGATCCCGACGCCAAGAAGGTCGTCGACACAGCCCGGGGCCTGGAGGGCCTGAAGCGCCAGCCCGGCGTGCATGCGGCCGGCGTCATCCTGTGCCGTGAGCCGCTGCTCGACGTGATCCCGGTGTGGCGGCGGGAGCAGGACGGGGCGGTGATCACCCAGTTCGACATGGGCGCCTGCGAGAACCTCGGGCTGCTGAAGATGGACTTCCTGGGGCTGCGCAACCTCACCGTCCTCGACGACTGCCTGCGGTACATCGAGTCCAACCGAGGTGAGCGCATCGTCCTCGAGGAGCTGACCCTCGACGACCCCGCCACCTACGAGCTGCTCTCCCGGGGAGACACCCTGGGCGTGTTCCAGCTCGACGGCGGCCCGATGCGCTCGTTGCTGCGCTCGATGGCGCCGGACAACTTCGAGGACATCTCCGCCGTGCTCGCGCTCTACCGGCCGGGCCCCATGGGTGCCAACGCGCACAACGACTACGCCGACCGCAAGAACAAGCGCAAGCCCGTCGTGCCCATCCACCCGGAGCTCGCGGAACCGCTCGCCGACATCCTGGGCGACACGTACGGCCTCATCGTGTACCAGGAGCAGGTCATGGCCATCGCCCAGCGGCTGGCCGGGTACTCGCTCGGTGCCGCGGACCTGCTCCGGCGGGCCATGGGCAAGAAGAAGAAGGAGATCCTCGACAAGGAGTACGTGCCCTTCAGCGAGGGCATGCGCGCCAACGGCTACTCCGACGATGCGATCAAGACCCTGTGGGACATCCTCGTCCCGTTCTCCGACTATGCCTTCAACAAGGCCCATACGGCCGGCTACGGCCTGGTCTCCTACTGGACCGCCTTCCTCAAAGCCAACTACCCGGCCGAGTACATGGCCGGCCTGCTGACGTCGGTCAAGGACGACAAGGACAAGTCGGCGGTGTACCTCAACGAGTGCCGCCGCATGGGGATCAAGGTGCTTCCCCCGGACGTCAACGACTCCGACTTCGACTTCACGCCCCGGGGCAGCGATATCCGGTTCGGGCTGTCCGCGGTCCGCAACGTGGGCGGCAACGTCGTCGACTCGATCATCGCGACCCGTCGTCGCGTCGGGCGCTTCGCCGACTTCCACGACTTCATCGCGAAGGTGGACGCGTCGGTCTGCAACAAGCGGGTGGTCGAGTCCCTCATCAAGTCCGGTGCGTTCGACTCCCTCGGCCACACGCGCAAGGGGCTGGTGACGATCCACGAGCACGTCGTGGACGCGGCTGTCGACATCAAGCGGGCCGAGTCGCACGGCCAGTTCGACCTCTTCGGCGGACTGGAGGCCGAGGGCGACGACGCCGCCATGCCCCGCAGCGAGATCCCCATCGGGGAGTGGGACAAGACCGTCCTCCTCGCCCACGAGCGCGAGATGCTCGGCCTCTACGTCTCCGACCACCCGCTGCACGGCGCTGAAGGGCTGCTGGCGCAGCTGACCGATCGGTCGATCGCGGCGGTCCTCATGGACGAGCGCGCCGACGGCACGGTCGCCACGGTGGGAGGCCTCGTCACCTCGGTGCAGCGCAAGACCACCAAGCAGGGCTCCAGCTGGGCGATCGTGACCCTGGAGGACCTCGAGGGCTCCGTCGACATCATGGTGTTCCCCCAGACGTATGCCTCGGTGAGCACCATGCTGGTCGACGATGCCGTGGTCGTCGTCCGCGCCCGCGTGGACCGCAGCGACGACGACGGCGTGCGCCTCGTGGCGATGGACGTGACCCAGCCCGACCTGAGCGAGGCGCAGTCCGGTCCGGTGCGCGTCTCGATGTCCTCGGTGCGCTGCATCCCACCGCTGGTCGATCGGCTGAAGGACATCCTGTCCGCGCATCCCGGCACCTCCGAGGTGCATCTGCACCTGACCGGTGGATCCAAGACGACAGTGCTGCGACTCGACGACCGCTACCGGGTCACCCCGTCGCCGGCGCTGTACGGAGACCTCAAGGCCCTCCTGGGGCCGACATGCCTGGGATGAACCGACCCTGGGGGCGCCGGTGAGCACGGTGCGCAAGGCGTCCGCCGTCATTCTCGCCGGCATGGTGATCGGGCTCGTGGGTGGCGCCGCGCTCGGCGTCGTGTGGGCCGCGCTGGCACCGCGGGTGCCGATCGTCATCGCGCCGGACACCAGCTACCCGCAGGGCTACCAGCCGGAGGGCTACCTCGGTGCCGACCTCGCGTTCGGGGCGCTGGCCCTGATCGCCGGCGTGCTCGTGACCATCGGCCTGGCCTACATGAGGCGGGAGCACCTGTTCAGCGTGCTGGTGGGCGGCCTCCTCGCCGCTGGCATCGGAACCGCGGCGATGTGGTTCGTGGGCACCCGGATCGGGTCGGTCGACATCCAGGGCCTGATCGCCACGACCGTCGAGGAGCTCGTCGTCGACGCCCCCCTCCAGCTCACGCTGCCGGGCATGTACCTCATGTGGCCGCTGGGCGCCAGCGCGGTGGTGACCGTCCTGGCGCTCTCGGACTGGATCGCCGCGCGCCATCGGGGCTAGCGCGGCACGCCCGGTCAGCTCCGGCCGATGGCCGCGTACTGCCCGTTCGTCAGCGCGAGCAGGTCGGCAGGTGCCAGTCCGATGTCGAGGCCGCGTCGTCCCCCGCTGACATAGATGACATCGAACAGCTCAGCGGTCTCGTCGACGAAGGTCGGCAGGGCCCTCTTCTGCCCGATGGGGGAGATGCCACCCACGACGTAGCCGGTCAGGCGCTCCGCCACGGCCGGGTCGGCCATCTCCGCGCGGCGGCCGCCGGCGGCCGCGGCCAGCCCCTTGAGATCGAGGGAGCCGCTGACCGGGACGACGGCGATGACGGGGTTGCCGTCCACGAGTGCCATCAGGGTCTTGAAGACCTCGTCCGTCGTCAGTCCGAGGGCCTCAGCCGCCTCCACGCCGAAGCTGGCGCTTCGCGGATCATGGTCGTAGGCATGCGTGGTGAAGGAGACCCGAGCGCGGGTCAGGGCGAGTGTGGCGGGCGTCCCCGCTGCCTCCTTCCGGGCCATCGGACCGTCTCAGTTCACCGGGGGCGCACTGCTGGTCAGGTCGATGGCCGGAACGGCGCCGAAGGCTGCGATGAGCGCCGTCTCGCGGACCAGGAGCGACCGCGCCAGGGTCAGCCGCTCGCGCGTCGACTCCGCAGCCAGGAGGGCCTGTCGCTCGGGGCCGGGGAGGACGACCGCCGCGGTGACGAGGTAGGACAGCACGATGGGGTCCGTGGGCAGGTCCGGATCCTCCTGTTCGGGACCGTCGCCGCTCTCCACCGCATCGGTCACCTGGCCCCCGAGCGCCGCCCGGTAGCGGCCGAAGGCCCGGGCCACCTGCACGGAGAGCAGGTCGTCCCCGTCGTCCACCGTGTCCTCGAGGAACTCGACGGTGGCGACCGCGAGCGGCCCGCTCAGGTCGACGTCCAGGATGCGGAACCGTCGGGTGCCGGTCGTGACGATGTCGAACCTGCCGTCGGGGAGTCGCTCCGCCTCGCGGATCACCGTCGCGGTGCCGATGGGGTAGAGCGCCGGCGGCCCGTCGCGCTCGACGTCCTGGCCCTCCCGGAGGGACACGATGCCGAACTCGCGGGCCTCCTCGTCGGGCTCGGCGAGCAGGCGCTCGACGAGCTCGCGATAGCGGGGCTCGAAGATGTGCAGGGGGAGCACGAGACCCGGCACCAGGGGCGTGTTCAGCGGGAACAGCGGAAGGGGCGAGGGCACCACGGCAGCGTAAGGTACGGGTGTGATCCGTCGCATCGACCTTCGTGGCTCCCATGCCGATCCGCGCGACGTGGTTCCGCGCGCGGCGATGGACGTGGCGGACGCCGGCGAGCGCATCCGGCCGATCATCGGCGACGTTCGCACGGAGGGCGCCGCCGCGGTCCTCCGCTGGACCGAGAAGCTCGATGGGATCCGGCCTCCCGCCCTGCGCGTTCCCCCGGAGCGGCTCGCCCAGGCGGCCGACGATCTCGAGCCGGACGTCCGCGCCGCCCTCCTGGAGTCGATCGCCCGGGCCCGCAAGGTGCATACCGACCAGCGTCGCACCGACGTCACCACGGTCGTCGTGCCCGGCGGCACGGTCACGGAGCGTTGGCTGCCGGTCGAACGAGTCGGCCTCTACGTCCCCGGTGGCCGGGCTGTCTACCCGAGCTCGGTGATCATGAACGTGGTGCCCGCCCAGGTCGCAGGGGTGGCGTCGCTGGCCGTGGTGTCCCCGCCGCAGCGGGACCATGGCGGCTGGCCTCATCCGACGATCATGGCCGCGTGCGCGCTCCTGGGCGTGGACGAGGTCTACGCCGTCGGTGGTGCCCAGGCGGTCGCGATGCTCGCCTTCGGAACGGACCTCCCGGACGGCGGACGCTGCGAGCCGGTCGAGCTGGTCACCGGACCCGGGAACATCTACGTCACCGCCGCCAAGCGCGCGCTCCAGGGCGTGATCGGAATCGACTCCGAGGCCGGCCCCACCGAGGTGATGATCCTCGCGGACGACACGGCCGACCCTGCGCACATCGCGGCCGACCTCATCAGCCAGGCGGAGCACGATGTGCTGGCCGCGGCGGTGCTGGTGACGGACTCGGAGACGCTCGCGGCGGCCGTCGAGGTGGAGCTGGCGGCCCAGGTGGCCGGCACGAAGCATGTCGAGCGCATCCGCGAGGCACTCGCGGGGTCGCAGAGCGCCGTCGTCGTCGTGGACGACCTCGAGGCCGGGCTGCGCGTCGTCGACGCCTACGCGGCCGAGCACCTGGAGATCCATACGCGCGACGCGCGCGAGTGGGCCATGCGCGTGCGCAATGCCGGCGCCATCTTCGTGGGCACGTATGCGCCCGTCTCGCTGGGTGACTACGCGGCCGGGTCGAACCACGTCCTCCCGACGGCGGGCTCGGCACGGCACTCCTCGGGCCTGTCCGTGCAGTCCTTCCTCCGGGGCATCCATGTCGTCGAGTACGACGAGCATGCGCTGCGGGACGTGGCGCCCCACGTGCTCGCGCTCTCAGGCGCCGAGGACCTGCCCGCGCACGGCGATGCCATCCGCGTGCGCTTCGCATCCGACCGCGGTCACCGCGAGGGGGACCACGCGTGAGCCCGGATTTCGTCCCCCCGGTCCGTGACGACCTGGTGGGGACCGCCTCCTACGGTGCCCCGCAACTCGACGTACCGGCTCGGCTGAATGTCAACGAGAACCCGTTTCCGCTGCCCGATGAGCTCGCCGCAGCGATCGGGGCGGCCGTCGCCGACGCGGCGGTGTCCCTCAACCGCTATCCCGACCGCGACTTCGAGGCCCTGCGGGCCGCCCTCGCCGACTACCTCGCCCGCCAGTCGGGGGTGCGGGTGCCGTGGTCGCAGGTGTGGGCGGCCAACGGCTCGAACGAGGTCATGCACCAGCTGTTCCTCGCCTTCGGCGGGCCCGGGCGGCTGGCCATCACCTTCGATCCGACGTACTCGATGTACCCCGAGTACGCGAGGGACACGTTCACCCGCTACCTGACCTTCCCTCGGCTCGAGGACTTCACCGTCGACGTGCCGGCTGCGGTCGACGAGGTGCTCGCGCTGAGGCCGTCGATCGTGATCCTCACCTCCCCGAACAACCCGACGGGCACCTCGCTGCCCCTCGCGGACATCCGGGCGATCGCCGACGCCGCCCTCCGGGTGGGCGCCGTGGCCGTCGTCGACGAGGCGTACGCGGAGTTCCGGCATGCCGGCGTGCCGAGTGCGATGACGCTGTTCGCCCAGTTCCCCAACCTCGTGGTGATCCGCACGATGAGCAAGGCCTTCGCCATGGCGGGGGCGCGGCTGGGGTACGCGGCGGCCGCTGATCCCCGGGTGGTGGAGACCCTGCGCATCGTGCGGCTGCCGTACCACCTGTCGGCGGTGACGCAGGCGGTCGCACTCACCGCCCTCGAGCACGCCGACCTCCTCCAGGCGCAGGTGGCCCTGCTGCGCGCCGAGCGCGATGCGATGGCCGGCTGGCTGACTGACAACGGCTTCGACGTGGCGCCCAGCGAGGCCAACTTCATCCTCTTCGGCCGCTTCGAGGACCGCGACTCGGTGTGGCAGGGGCTGCTCGACCGCGGGGTCCTGATCCGCCAGACCGGTCCGCGCGAGTGGCTGCGCGTATCCATCGGCACGCCGGAGGAGAACGATAGGTTCAGGGCGGCGCTGCTCGAGGTCACCGGGCGGCGCGTGGAGTCAGGGACGGTCGAGGAAGGCAGCCGATGAGCCGCAGCGCGCGCGTCGAGCGCAGTACCAAGGAGAGCAGCGTCCTGGTCGAGGTGGAGCTCGACGGCACGGGAGTGCACTCGATCGACACGGGTGTGCCGTTCTTCGACCACATGCTGGCGCAGCTGTCGAAGCACGGCGGCCTCGACCTGACCGTGCGAACCCGCGGCGATCTCGACGTGGATGCGCACCACACCGTCGAGGACACCACCCTTGCGCTCGGGCAGGCGATCAACGAGGCACTGGGCGATCGCGCGGGGCTGCGCCGCTACGGCGATGCCCTCGTCCCCCTCGACGAGGCGCTCGTCCAGGCTGCGGTCGACCTCTCGGGGCGTCCGTACCTCGTGCATGACGAGCCGGACCTCGTCGAGCTGATCGGCACCTACGACACCTCACTGACCCGGCACATCTGGGAGTCCCTCGTCGCCACGGCGCAGATCACACTGCACGTCCGAGTGCTGTCCGGTCGCAATGCGCACCACATCGTCGAGGCGCAGTTCAAGTCGGTGGCCCGAGCCCTGCGCGATGCCGTCGCGATCGACCCGCGGGTCGTCGGCGTCCCCTCCACCAAGGGCACGCTGACCCCGCCCACCTCCTGATGGGCGCGCCGTCGGTCGTCGTCCTCGACTACGGATCCGGCAACCTGCGTTCGGCGCAGCGTGCGCTGGAGCGCGTGGGCGCGGACGTCACCGTGACGGATGACTTCGACGCGGCCCTCGAGGCCGATGGCCTCGTCGTCCCCGGGGTCGGGGCCTACGCGGCCTGCATGTCCGGCATCCGCGGGGTGCGCGGTGACGTGATCGTCGACCGCCGCCTGGCCGGCGGTCGTCCTGTCCTCGGCATCTGCGTGGGGATGCAGGTGCTCTTCGAGCGCGGCGTCGAGCACGGCGTCGAGACGGACGGCCTCGGGGAGTGGCCCGGCGTGGTGGAGGAGCTGGCAGCACCGGTGCTGCCGCACATGGGGTGGAACACGGTGCGCCCTCCCGAGGACTCCGTCCTCTTCGCCGGCATCGGCGGTGAGCGCTTCTACTTCGTGCACTCCTACGGTGTCACGCGGTGGGCCCTCGGAGCCGAGGACCCGAACCGCCGGCCGCCCGCGGTGACATGGACCCATCACGGCCAGGACTTCGTGTCCGCCGTGGAGAACGGGCCGCTGTGCGCCACGCAGTTCCACCCCGAGAAGTCCGGCGACGCGGGGGCCACCCTGCTGGAGAACTGGGTCCGAATGGTCTAGTCGATAGGGACCATCGACCCCGCGGCAGCGGCCGGGGCACCGCGGATACTCGTTCCAGGGAGGGCCGCGGGACAGGTGGTCCGTGACCTTGAGGGGGGGCGGATGAAGCGGGCCGTCATGTGGGGCCTGGTCGTCCTGGTCTGTCTCGTGTCCGTGGGGTGGGCTGGTGCAGCGCCGGCGAGCGCGATCAACACGTACCCGCAGGTGAACTCCAAGACGCTGGCGTCTGGGAAGGACACGCTGGAGTGGGGGGACCGGTACCAGATCAACGTGTGCGACTCGCACCACCGCTGGCGCTCGATGACCCTGTGGGTGCGCGCATCCGCCTCGTCGGCCTGGACCAAGGTCGGGAGGACCACCAAGGTGAACGACACCAGCACGTGGCCACAGAGTCCCGCCAGGTGCCGGTACTTCGCCGCCTTCGAATGGACGGTGAACAAGCCTGACCGGGGCTTCGGCACGGTCATCTTCGGATACGGGACCACCAAGCCGGAGTACCGGTTCTCCGGCATCGTCCGGAACAAGAGCGGGTCACCGAGCCCTCCGGTGCCGGTCCCGTCCGCACCGCCGGCCCCGTCCGCACAGGGACGGGTGGTGGCTGACGGCGGAACGGCAACGAACACAGCCCTGACGACGTTCTGGACGACGCTCCTCCTCGGTCGCACCGTGACCATCTGGACGTGCACGAACGAGGCCGACTACTCGCCTTACCGGGGTGTTCTCTACGTGCGCGGTCAGGGCGGAGCGTGGCGCAGTGTCGCCAACGGGGTCTTCACCCCGAGGAGCGGTGACTGCACGGATCCGATGTACCCGGTGAAGGTGCAGTACACGTGGCGGGTCGACACCCCGGGCACCGTCAACAGCGATGCCAACAGCCCCTATCCGGTGGTCCAGCTGGGGGCCCGGCTCGGGCGGGACGCGAGCTCATCCGCGACACCCGCGAGCATCTGGGGCTACGCGGTCGTGTGGCCGGACGGCGCAACGTGCAGGGCCGCGAACGTCAGCGGCTGCTAGGCCGAGCAGGGAGAGTGAGGGACATGGCGAGGGACGCGCGGGCACCGCGGGAGAGCAGGTCGGATCCGGCACGCACGGCACTGCTGGTGGTCAGCATGGTGGCGATGGTCGGCATCGGGATCTGGCTCTTCGTGGCCCAGGGGGTCACGGTGATCACGGTCGCCTACGCCGTGTTCGCGGTCATCGCGATCGTCGGCCTGGGGCGACGGATCTGGTCCCGCTCGCCTGCTGGATAGGGTTCCGGCGTGACCGTGAACCGCATGCTCGAGCTGCTGCCCGCCGTCGACGTCGCCGATGGCCAGGCGGTCCGCCTCGTCCAGGGCAAGGCCGGAACCGAGACCACGTACGGGTCGCCGCTGGACGCGGCGCGCGCCTGGGTCGAGCAGGGGGCCACGTGGATCCACCTCGTCGACCTCGATGCCGCCTTCGGACGGGGCAGCAATGCCGACCTCCTCCGGGAGGTCGTGCACTCCGTCCGCGGTGCCGTGCGGGTCGAGCTCTCCGGCGGCATCCGCGACGACGAGTCGCTGCGCCGGGCGCTGGCCACCGGTTGCGAGCGGGTCAACCTCGGCACCGCTGCGATGGAGGATCCGGACTGGACGGCCGCCGCCATCGCCGAGCATGGCGACCGCATCGCCGTCGGCCTCGACGTCAAGGGGCACACCCTCGCGGCCCGTGGGTGGACGCAGGAAGGAGGCGACCTGTGGGAGGCGATCGGCCGGCTCGATGCGGCGGGCTGCGCGCGCTACGTGGTCACCGACGTCGCCAAGGACGGCACCATGAAGGGCCCGAACTTCCACCTGCTGAAGGAGGTCTGCGAGGCGACCGATCGGCCGATCGTCGCGTCGGGCGGCATCGCGCGCCTGGAGGACCTGCACAAGCTCGCCGAGATGACGCACCAGGGCATCGAGGGGGCGATCGTCGGGCGCGCCCTGTACGACGGCGCATTCACCCTCGCGGAGGCGATCACCGCCGTGGAGTCGCGGTACGACCCTTACGAGTGGGGACCGCCGCGTCCATGAGCAGGCCGATCCCATGAGCGTCGCCGTACGGGTCATCCCCTGCCTCGACGTCGACGCCGGTCGCGTCGTCAAGGGCGTGAACTTCCTGGACCTTCGCGATGCCGGCGACCCTGTCGAGCTGGCCACGGCCTACGGACATGCCGGTGCCGATGAGCTGGTCTTCCTCGACATCACGGCGTCCAGCGGCGATCGCGAGACCACCTACGACGTGGTGCGGCGCACCGCCGAGACGGTCTTCATCCCGCTGACCGTGGGCGGCGGCGTGCGCGAGGCCGAGGACTTCAACCGGCTGCTCCGCGCGGGCGCTGACAAGGTCAGCGTGAACACGGCGGCCATCCGGAGACCCGAGCTGCTGAGCGAGGCGGCCGAGCGGTTCGGGGCGCAGTGCGTCGTGCTGAGCGTCGATGCGCGCCGGTGCCCGGACGGCGTCAGCACGGCGAGCGGCTTCGAGGTGACGACGCACGGTGGGCGGCAGAGCACGGGGATCGACGCGATCGAGTGGGCCATCGAAGGCGCGCGCCGCGGCGCGGGGGAGATCCTGCTGAACTCCATGGACGCCGACGGAACGGAGGCGGGCTACGACCTGACGCTCATCGATCTCGTCCGTCGCGAGGTGTCCGTCCCGCTCATCGCCAGCGGGGGAGCGGGACGCCTGTCGGACTTCGTGCCCGCGGTCCAGGCGGGTGCGGATGCGGTGCTCGCGGCGAGCGTGTTCCACTTCGGCACGCTGCGCATCGACGAGGTCAAGGCCGAGCTCGCCGACGCGGGCTACCCCGTTCGCTGACCCCCTTCGCCGCCCCCCACGACTAGATGCGGATGTCGGCTCTCTCGAAGGCCTCGATGGCCGCGGGGTCGCCGGAGATGGCCACGTGCACCGCCCGCCGTCCGTACGAGCGCAGCACCAGCTCCATCGCCGGGCCCTCGATCGTCACCATCGGCTCGCCGGACTTGGCCACGACCTCGCCCCCGGAGCCGTCGGTGCGCACGAGGGTCACCCCGACGGGCACCCGGCGGTACATCAGTCGCGCCAAGCGGCGCATGCGGCCCCAGAGCTCGTCGGCGAGGTCCCCGGGGATCTCCCGCTCCTGCCAGTCGGGCTGCGCCCGGCGGACATCCTCGTGGTGGACCACGTACTCGATGAGGTTGCCCAGCGCGTCCATGCCCGGGATCGAGAAGAACGACAGGGTCGGCGGCCCGGTGCGCACCTTGCGCACGAGTTCGGGGTAGCTCATGGAGGTGGCGGCATCCTGCACGCGCTGGGTCCAGCCGGCGAGTGGGGGCACCACGATGCCCGCCGCGGCGTCGGGGCGACCCTCGCGGACGACGAGGTGCGCAGCGAGGTCCTTCGTCGTCCAGCCCTCGCAGAGGGTCGGGGCGTCGGGGCCGGTCTCGAGCATCAGCTCGGCCAGTTCCTGACGCTCCCTGCGGGCATGCTGCGCGCTGCTCATGCCCACGAGCCTGCCATGCCTCCGCATCCTCGGCACACTGGCGTCGGCACAATGTGCCCCATGGCTGCCGATTCCCTGGACGACGTCATCGCCCGCATCTCGTTCAACGACGCCGGGCTCGTCCCGGCGATCGCCCAGCAGTGGGACAGCGGCGAGGTGCTGATGATGGCCTGGATGGACGAGGCGGCCGTGCGCGAGACCCTGTCGACCGGACGCGGGGTGTACTTCAGCAGGAGCCGGGGAGCGCGCTGGGCGAAGGGCGAGACCTCCGGGCACGTGCAGGACGTCCGGGAGCTGCGGGTCGACTGCGACGGCGACACCCTGCTCCTGCTCGTCGACCAGGTGGGCGCCGCCTGTCACACGGGCGACCGCACGTGCTTCGACGCGGACCGCTTCGCCGTGGTCTCGGACGCGCCGGGCACGGAGGCATCCTGATGACCGACTTCACCGGCACCGCGACGCCGGACCTCGAGACCTTCCGCACCCTGGCCAAGGATCGCCGGGTCATCCCCGTGGTACGCCGACTTCTCGCCGACGGCATCACAGCAGTCGGCCTGTTCGAAGTGCTTTGCGGTGACCGCGCGGGCACCTTCCTCCTGGAGTCCGCCGAGCAGGGACGCAGCTGGTCGCGCTACTCCTTCATCGGCGTGCACTGCGCCGCGATGCTGACCGACCGCGACGGCCAGGCCGCCTGGCTCGGGCGCGCGCCACGGGGCGTGCCCGCTGGGGGCCGCACGGTGGATGCCCTGCGGGACACGGTCGAACTCCTGCGCACGCGCCCGCTGCCCGGCCTGCCGCCCCTGACCGGAGGTCTGGTCGGCTATCTCACCTACGACGCGGTGCGCGCCTGGGAGCGGGTGCCCGACGACAACACCGACCAGCTGCACATCCCGGACATCGGGTTCCTCCTCGCGACCGACCTCGCCGTGCTCGATCACGCGGACGGCTCCGTGCTCCTGATCGCCAATGCCATCAACTACGACGCATCCGACGCGCGGGTCGACGAGGCCTGGCAGGACGCCGTGGCGCGGCTCGACCGGATGCAGGCGCAGCTCGCCGGTGACGTACCCGTCCGCCTGTCCACCTACGACCACGCCAGCGCGGTTGAGGTGGAGTCCTACACGAGGTACCAGGACTACCTCGATCAGGTGGAGCGGGCCAAGGAGTACATCCGCGCAGGCGACGCGTTCCAGATCGTGCTCTCACAGAGGTTCACGGCATCGTGCGCGGCTTCCGCGCTCGACGTGTACCGGATCCTCCGAGCGACGAACCCGAGCCCGTACATGTACCTGATCCGCGTTCCCGTCGACGATCACCGCGCAGCGGACGACTCGTCGGGTGCCCTGCCCACGCGCACGGCATTCGAGATCGTCGGGTCCTCGCCCGAGGCCCTGGTGACGGTCACGGGCGACCGCTGCGTCCTGCACCCGATTGCCGGCACACGGTGGCGGGGGGCCACTCCGGAGGAGGATGCCGCCCTCGCGGAGGAGATGAGCAAGGACGTCAAGGAGCGGGCCGAGCACGTCATGCTGGTCGACCTGGCCCGCAACGACCTCGGCCGGGTGTGCGCGCCCGGCTCGGTGAGCGTCGTCGACTTCATGAGCGTCGAGCGCTACTCGCACGTCATGCACCTGGTCTCGACGGTTACCGGCAGCCTCGCCCCCGGGCGAACCGCCTACGACGTGCTCGCCGCGACCTTCCCCGCAGGGACCCTGTCGGGGGCGCCGAAGCCCCGGGCCATGGCGATCATCGACGAGCTCGAGCCCCTGCGCCGCGGCCTGTACGGCGGCTGCGTGGGGTACTTCGACTTCGCCGGCAACCTCGACGCGGCGATCGCGATCCGCACGGCCCTCATCAAGGACGGCACGGCCTACGTGCAGGCCGGTGCCGGCATCGTGGCCGACTCGGTGCCGGAGGCGGAGGCCACCGAGTGCGCCAACAAGGCTGCCGCGGTGCTGCGTGCGGTCGCCGCTGCCCAGACGCTGCGCCCCGTGCAGTGAGCGCTCCCGAGACGACCGCCACCGGCCCGGAGCGGTCGGCGGCACGGCGCAGCTACCTGTCCGCCCTGGCGGTCCTGCTCGTGGGCGCGGCCGTCATGCTCATCGGCTACGGCCTGGTCTGGGCCCGTCTGGAGGTCCCCCTCCTCGTGGGGGCCGACCTCGGTGACGGGGCCGTCCGGATCCAGGAGGTGACCGGGCGGGACCTGTACCCCGGCGCGGCAGCGATGGGCGGGCTGGCCGTTGCTTCCGTCGCCGGGATCATCGCCACCAGGTCGTGGGGCCGAGTCGCCGTGGCCGTGATCGGTGCCGTGTCCGGGGGGACCGGGGCGGCCGTCTGCCTCGTGTTCGCGGTCACGAGTGGCCAGGACGCCGTCGCCTCGTACGCGGAGGCACTCGGCGGTTCCGGCGACGTCGCGGCCAGCGCCACGCCGATGTGGCTCGTGGCGCTGGCCGGTGCGCTGGCCGTCCTCCTCGGCGCCCTGTGGACCGTGATCCGCGGCCGGGCCTGGCCGGCGATGGGCCGCCGCTACGAGCGTGGGGGGCGCCGTGCGACGAAGACCAGCGCGTGGGATGCCCTCGACCAGGGGGAGGATCCGACCGACGATCTGGTTGAATGACGCCCATGTCGCAGCAGGAGTCCATCCAGGCCGCATCCGCGCACCACGATGACCACGGGTCGACGCCGGCCGCGTGGACGGCGGTGACCATCATCATGATCGCCTTCGTCGTCGGGACGCTCGGCATCATGGTGGGCAGCTGGCCGATGTTCGGCGTCGGCGTCGCGTTGGTCGTGGTCGGTGCCATCGTCGGCAAGGTCATGCAGATGATGGGGTTCGGCAAGAAGACGGCCTAGCGCCAGGGCACTCCCGTGGCGGCTTTCGTGACTCTTACAAACCCCTGACCGCTCCCACACCGGATGTGCGCCGCCGGTCGTCATGCTCTGACAGTCTTGACTCGTGACGTCTGACTCCGCCCGCGGGCTGGTCCTCGTTGTCGAGGATGAGCGCGCGATCTCCGACCTCCTGCGCCTCTACCTGTCGCGTGAAGGCTTCGGGGTCCATGTCGAGGCCAATGGCCGGTCCGCACTCTCCGCCGCCCGGACGATGCATCCCTCCGCGATCGTCCTCGACGTCGGACTGCCCGAGATGGACGGCACCGAGGTGTGCCGCGAGCTGCGTGCCGAGGGCAACTGGGTGCCGATCCTGTTCTGCACCGCGCGCGACGACGAGGTCGACCGGGTCCTGGGGCTGGAGCTCGGGGCGGACGACTACATCACCAAGCCGTTCAGCCCACGGGAGGTGGTCGCCCGCGTCAAGTCGGTCGTCCGCCGCGCCTCGCTCGTGTCGGCGGACGATGCGCCGCTGGAGCTCGGCTCCGTGCGCGTCGACCAGGTGACCCGCCGGGTGACCGTCGCCGGGGAGCACATCTCGCTGACCGCCACCGAGTTCGACCTGCTCGCCCACCTCATGCAGCATCCGGGCCGCGTCTACACCCGCGAGCACCTGCTCTCCGAGGTCTGGGGCTACGCCGCGGTCGTCGGCACGCGGACCGTGGACGTACATGTGGCGCAGGTCCGGGCAAAGCTCGGCGATGCCAGCCCGATCCGCACGGTGAGGGGAGTGGGCTACTCGGCGGAGGAGCCGAGCGCGTGATGTCGCATTCGTCGGCCGCAGGGCCGCGCCGGATGAGCATCGTCACCCGCACGGTCCTGCTCACATCGTCCATCGCGGCCCTGGTGGTCCTCGTGGCGATGCTGGTCTCGTACCCCCTCGTGCACTCGGCCGCCGAGACGCAGACCCGCCAGGACCTCGCGAACCTCGCCGACCTGACTGCCACGGCCCTCGACGAGCGGTCCGGCCAGGCCACGCAGACGGGTCCGGGCGGCCGGGGCGGCGGCCTCCTGCCGCGCGGCCTGCTCGAGGCCCTCGAAGCACGCCAGATCAGCGGCTACCTCGTCATGCCCGGCAATGAGCCGCCGCCTGGAGTTCCTCCGGAGGTCGTCGACGTCATGCTCGCCGGGCAGTCGGTCTCCGCGGAGGGCGGTCCCGAGGGGGGCACGCTGCTCATCGAGGGCCGACCCCTCACCGCGGGCGGCGGGGTGATCCTGGTCCAGCCGTTCACCGTCGTCGGCCTGGAGTCGAGCGACGCGGTCAAGCGCATCGGGATCGCGCTGCTCGGCGGTCTGCTCATCGCCGTGCCCATCGGCTATTGGGCCGCCCGCCGCCTGACGCGCCCGCTCCGCGCGGCCGCGGACGCCGCCAACGAGATGGCGGCCGGGTCGCGCGACGTGACGCTCCGACCGGAGGGCCCCATCGAGATCGCCGACATCGCGGAGTCCCTCAACCGCCTCAACAGCGCCCTCGTCGTGAGCGAGGGCCGCCAGCGGGAGTTCCTGCTGTCGGTCTCGCATGAGCTGCGCACGCCGCTCACCGCGGTCAAGGGGTATGCCGAGGCGCTGTCCGACGGCGTGATCGAGGGGGATGACGTCCCGCGCACGGGGGCGACCGTGGCGGCCGAGGCGGCCCGTCTCGATCGACTCGTCACCGACCTGCTCGACCTCGCCCGACTGGGAGCCGTGGACTTCCACGTGGAGCCGGTCACCGTCGACCTGGTCGAGGTCGGATCGGATGCGTGGGAGGTGTGGCAGACCCGCGGCCAGGCGGAGGACGTCACGGTCCTCACCGAGCTCCCCGACGAGACCATGACGATCCGGACCGACCCAATGCGGGTCCGCCAGATCATCGACAACCTCGCCGAGAACGCGCTGCGCGTCTCACCGCCCGGATCCGTGATGGTCCTCGCCATCCGTCCGGAGCCCGGGGGAGCGGTCGTCGAGGTGCGCGACTCCGGGCCTGGACTGACCGATGACGACCGGTCCGTCGCCTTCGAGCCGGGCGCCCTCCACGAGCGCTACCGGGGTGTGCGACCCGTGGGAACCGGCCTCGGGCTCGCCCTCGTGGGCCGCCTCGCCCGGGGCCTCGGCGGCTCCGCTGAGGTCGGGCAGGCGCAGGAGGGGGGCGCGCGCTTCACCGTCCACCTTCCGACGGATCCGGCCGGGCTCCTCGATCCGTCCGCGCCCAGCGCGTAAGGTCGTGGGCATGACGGTCACCGCGGAACGTCGTCCGGACACCGACGTGGGGATCCCGGCCCGTATCGACGAGCGCCCGCGCGCGCGTCGGCTCGTCGCCCCGTTGGCCACCGCGGCCGGCATCGGCGCCAGCCTCGCCTACCTGGCCGCGATCGACCCCAACGAGCCGGGTCACTATCCGCTGTGCCCGACCAAGGCCTTCTTCGGCGTCGACTGCCCGGGGTGCGGCATGCTCCGCGGCACCCACGACCTCGTCACCGGCGACATCCGGGGGGCCCTCGACCACAACGTCCTCCTGGTGGCCCTGGTGCCCTTCGCGATCGTGCTGTGGATCCGCTGGCTTCAGCGGGCGTGGCGCGGGGTGACCCCGGAGGTCACGGTCGCCCAGCTCCGGCGGCGCACCCGGATCACGGCGATCGTGATGATCGCCCTGCTCGTGTTCGGCGTCGTGCGCAACTTCGTGCCGTACCTGGGATCCGGCATCGGCTGACCTCGTCTCCGGGGCCCGCGCAGGGCGTGGTTAGTCTTGCCGGGTGACCGTGCTCGACGAGATCATCGCCGGCGTCCGCGAGGACGTCGCCGACCGGATGAGCCGGGTGCCCCTCGAGGAGCTCAAGGAACGCTCCGCGCACATGCAACCCGCCCGCGATGTCGCGGCGGTCCTCGCGGATGACGACGTGTGCGTCATCGCCGAGGTCAAGAGGTCCAGCCCCAGCAGGGGTGCCCTCGCCGAGATCGCAGACCCCGCCGCCCTGGCTGTCGAGTACGAGGCCGGTGGTGCGCACTGCATCAGCGTGCTCACCGAGCAGCGACGGTTCGGCGGGTCCCTGGCCGACCTCGCCGCCGTCCGCGCCGCCGTGGACATCCCCGTGCTCCGCAAGGACTTCATCGTCACCAGCTACCAGCTGTGGGAGGCGAAGGCCTACGGCGCGGACATGGTCCTGCTGATCGTCGCGGCACTCGAGCAGCCCGCATTGGTCAGCCTGATCGAGCGGGCGCACAGCCTCGGGCTGACGACCCTCGTCGAGGTCCACGACGAGGATGAGGTCATGCGGGCCGTGGCCGCCGGAGCGCGCGTCATCGGGGTGAACGCCCGCAACCTGAAGACCCTCGAGGTGGATCGGGACACCTTCGCCCGCGTCGCGCCCTGCATCCCCGACACGTGCATCAAGGTGGCCGAGTCAGGCATCCGGGATCCCCACGACCTCATCGTCTACGCCGAGGCGGGTGCGGATGCCGTGCTCGTCGGCGAGAGCCTCGTCACCGGCAAGGACCCACGCACCGCTGTCCACGATCTCGTGACGGCGGGTGCCCACCCAGCACTGCGCCACGGACGGGACTGAACGGTGAGCACGGACAGCACGGGGAGCCCCGCCCCCCGATCCCTCGATGAGCACGGGCACTTCGGACCGTTCGGCGGCCGGTTCGTGCCCGAGGCCCTGACCGCCGCGCTCGACGAGCTCGACGCCGAGTTCCGCGCCGCCATCGTCGACCCCGAGTTCACGACGCGGCTCGTGCAGCTCGAGAGGGACTACACCGGGCGGCCGAGCCCGCTCACCCCGGCGCTGCGCTTCGGCGAGCTGTGCGGGGGCGCACGCGTCTACCTCAAGCGTGAGGACCTCAACCACACCGGCTCGCACAAGATCAACAACGTCCTGGGCCAGGCGCTCCTGACGGTGCGCATGGGCAAGGAGCGGGTGATCGCCGAGACCGGCGCGGGCCAGCACGGCGTCGCCACGGCCACCGCCGCGGCGCTCATGGGCCTGGAGTGCACCGTCTACATGGGCGAGGAGGACACCCGCCGCCAGGCCCTGAACGTGGCCCGGATGAAGCTCCTCGGGGCGGAGGTCATCCCGGTCACGGCGGGCAGCCGCACCCTGAAGGACGCGATCAACGAGGCGATGCGCGACTGGGTCACCACCGTGGAGCGCACCCACTACGTGCTCGGCACCGTCACCGGACCGGCCCCCTTCCCCGAGATGGTGCGCTACTTCCACCAGGTCATCGGGCGCGAGGCGAGGGAGCAGATCCTCGCGGTCGAGGGTCGCCTGCCGGACGCGGTCGCCGCGTGCGTGGGGGGCGGCTCCAATGCGATCGGGATCTTCGGCGCCTTCCTCGACGAGCCATCCGTGCAGCTGCGTGGCTACGAGGCAGGCGGGGAGGGTGTGGAGACGGGCCGGCACGCATCGCGCTTCGCCGCCGGCCGACCGGGCGTCCTGCACGGCGCGCGCACCTACGTGATGCAGGACGAGTGGGGCCAGACACTGCCCTCGCATTCCATCTCGGCGGGCCTGGACTATCCGGGGGTGGGCCCCGAGCACTCCTGGCTGCATGACACCGGCCGCGCCACCTACGAGCCCATCGACGACCGCGAGGCCATGGAGGCCTTCGCGGCGCTGTGCCGGACGGAGGGGATCATCCCGGCCATCGAGTCTGCGCACGCGCTCGCAGGGGCGATGCGACTCGGCCGCGAGCTCGGTCCGGATGCCGTCATCCTCGTCAACCTGTCGGGTCGCGGCGACAAGGACGTGGCCACCGCCGCGGCCTGGTTCGGCATGGACCTCGAGGGTCATGATCTCGGCCGGGCTCCGGGAGGACAGGCATGAGCACGCTCGCCGAGGCCTTCGCCCGCGCCCGCGACGAGAACCGCGCGGCGCTGATCGGCTACCTGCCCGCCGGCTTCCCGACCAAGGAGCAGGGCATCGAGCTGATGGCCGCGATGGTCGCCGCCGGAGTGGACATCGTGGAGGTGGGCCTGCCGTACTCGGACCCGCTCATGGACGGGCCCGACATCCAGGCCGCCGTCACGACGGCGCTCGCCGCCGGCACCACCACGGACGTCGTCCTCGACACGGTCGCTGCCGTGGCCGACACGGGTGCGGTCGCGCTCGTCATGTCCTACTGGAACCCCATCGAGCAGTACGGGGTCGACCGGTTCGCCGAAAGGATGGCCGCGGCGGGGGGTCGGGGCGTCATCACTCCGGACCTCACTCCCGAGGAGGCCGGCGACTGGGTCGCTGCGACGACCGCGAACGGCCTCGACCGCGTCTTCCTCGCGGCGCCGTCCTCCACGGATGCCCGGATCGGAGTCATCGCATCGGTGACGTCCGGCTTCCTCTACGCGGCGTCGAAGATGGGAGTGACCGGCGGCCGCACGGCGATCAGCTCTGCCGCTCCGGACCTGGTCAAGCGCTGCCGGTCCCTCACCGACCTCCCCATCGCCGTGGGCATCGGTATCTCGACGGGGGAGCAGGCGGCCGAGGTGGCCGGGTACGCGGACGGGGTGATCGTGGGTGCGGCCTTCGTGCGCAGGGTCCTGAACGCCCCTGACCATGCGGGAGCCCTCGCCGGCGTCACGGAGCTCGCCACCGAGCTTGCGGCCGGCGTGCGGAACCCCAGGATCCCTTGAACCGTCAACCAGAGCGACCCCGTACCGTGTACGGGACAAGGTGCGTCCCTCCGGGCGCTGACCAGCGGGAGCTGTGCACATGAGTGAGTCGGGCAAGAACCGTCGTGACCGGGCCGCAGCAGCCCGGGATGCAGCCGCCGCGGACGAGCGGCGGCGCGAGCGCCTCGTGCGGATCATCGGCGCCGTGACCGTCCTGGTGGTCGTGGTCGGGATCATCGCCGTCGCGCTCGTGGCCCGCAACTCGTCGAGCACGGACGCCACGCCTGCCCCCACCGCGGATCCGGCAGCGGCGGCCCCCGCCGGGACCCTGCCGTCGGACGACCCCCTCAAGTACGGCGTGCCGGTAGGCACCGCGCCCGCGGACGCCCCGGTCCTGGAGATCTGGGAGGACTTCCAGTGCCCTGCGTGCGACGCGGTGGAGAAGACCAACGGCGCCGGCATCCTGGACCTCGCGAACTCCGGCCAGGTGCGGCTCGTGTGGCGCATGGCGACCTTCCTCGACCGCGTGAACGAGGGCGGCGATCCCTCCGTCGCCAACTCGTCCACGCGGGCCGCGGCCGCCTTCGGCTGCGCCATCGACGCGGGGAAGACCGAGGAGTTCCACAAGGTCGTCTTCGACAACCAGCCGGCGAACGAGGGTGACGGGTACACCGAGGAGCAGCTCATCGCCTTCGGGTCCGACATCGGCCTGACCGGCGGCGAGCTGGACACCTACACCCAGTGCGTCAAGGACGGCACCTACCTCGGCTGGGCCAGCAACTCCGGTGCCGCCTTCCAGGAGGCGGGCCACCCGGGCACCCCGTTCGCGCTGCTCAACGGCGTCGAGGTCCCGACCCAGACGCTCGTGGACCAGGCGGCCCTCGAGGCCCTCGTGAAGGGCGGCGGCTCGGCGTCGTCGGCTCCCTCGCCGGCCGCGTCCTAGTCGGAGGTCGTCGAGGCGATGAGCATGCTTCCCGCCAGCATCCCCAGCCCGGAGCAGGGGGTCTGGAACCTGGGGCCCCTGCCGATCCGGGCCTACGCCCTGCTCATCGTCCTCGGCATCGTCCTGGCGGTCTACATCGGCAACCGCCGGTACGAGGCCCGGGGCGGCAAGCCCGGCACGATCACGGACATCGCCATCTGGGCGGTCCCCTTCGGCATCATCGGCGGCCGTCTCTACCACGTCATCACGGACTGGCAGATCTACTTCGCCGAGGGCGGGCGGGGCCTGGCGGGTGCCCTCCGGATCTGGGATGGCGGCCTCGGCATCTGGGGTGCGGTCATGCTCGGCGGGGTGGGCGCCTGGATCGGGGCCCGTCGTGCCGGGATCCTGCTGCCGCCCGTCGGGGACGCCATCGCCCCGGGCATCGCCGTGGCCCAGGCCCTCGGCCGCTGGGGCAACTGGTTCAACCAGGAGCTGTTCGGGGCCCCGACCGACCTGCCGTGGGGACTGGAGATCGATCCGGCGAATCGCCCGGTCGGCTACGAGCAGTACGCGACCTTCCATCCCACCTTCCTGTACGAGTCCCTGTGGCTGATCGGCATGGCGCTCGTCCTGGTGTGGGCGGACCGGCGGTTCCAGATGGGGCACGGCCGGGTCTTCGCCCTGTATGTCCTGCTGTACACCATCGGCCGTGGCTGGATCGAGGCGTTGCGTATCGACGACGCCCACCACATCCTCGGCCTCCGGCTGAACGACTGGACGTCGATCATCGTCGGGGCGGGTGCCCTAGCCTTCCTGATCTGGTCGGCGCGGAACCGTCCCGGACGTGAGAAGGACCTCACCCGGTCCCCGGCTCCGGTGGACGGCGAGTCGACGCCGATCGGGTAGTCTGCGCGGGCGGGCCAACGTCGTCCCGCACCACTGGCAGCTCGGCCCTCCCGGGCCCCCGCCTCGGCGGCGCTGTCACGGACGACGACAAGGATGGCCATGTCCTCTGCACTGCCGGCCTCGACGCAGCCGCTTCCCCAGGGCCTGTACGACGGGCTCAATGAGCACGACGCGTGCGGCGTCGCCTTCGTGGCGACCCTGAGCGGGGTTCCCTCCCACGGCATCGTCGACAAGGCGCTGACCGCCCTCCGCAACCTCGAGCATCGAGGTGCCTCGGGCGCCGAGCCGGACAGCGGCGACGGCGCGGGCATCCTCACGCAGGTTCCGGACCGGCTGTTCCGGGAGTCGATCGGGTTCGACCTGCCGGAGGCCGGTGGCTACGCCGTGGGCATCGGCTTCATGCCGACCGACGAGGTCGAGGCCGAGGTCATCCGAGAGGGCGTCGCGGCGATCGCCGCGCAGGAGGGGCTGCGCGTCCTCGGGTGGTCGCCCGTGCCGGTCGATCCCAGCCTTGTCGGCGCTACCGCCAGGAGCGTGATGCCGGCCTTCGAGTACCTGTTCATCGCGTCCGAGTTCGACGAGCTGGCGGGACTGGAGCTCGACCGGCGCGCCTTCGCGCTCCGCAAGCGCATCGAGCGCGAGCTGGGCGTCTACTTCGCGTCGCTGTCGGCTCGCACGATCGTCTACAAGGGCATGCTCACCACGGCGCAGCTGGAGCCGTTCTACCCGCAGCTGTCCGATCCGCGCATGGAGTCGGCGCTGGCCCTCGTCCACTCGCGCTTCTCGACCAACACGTTCCCGTCGTGGCCGCTGGCGCATCCGTACCGGTTCATCTCCCACAACGGGGAGATCAACACCGTCATGGGCAACCGCAACTGGATGCAGGCGCGCGAGGCCATGCTCACCTCGGACGTCATCCCGGGCGACATCACCCGGCTGTTCCCGATCTGCACCCCGAGTGGAAGCGACTCGGCCTCCTTCGACGAGGTCCTCGAGCTGCTGCACCTCGCCGGGCGCCCATTGCCGCACGCCGTCCTCATGATGATCCCGGAGGCGTGGGAGAACAACCCCGCGATGGATCCGGCACGTCGGGCTTTCTACGAGTACCACGCCAACTTCATGGAGCCCTGGGACGGACCGGCCAATGTGTGCTTCACGGACGGCACGCAGATCGGCGCCGTCCTTGACCGCAACGGCCTGCGCCCGGGGCGGTTCTGGGTCACCGACGACGGCCTGGTGGTGCTCGGCTCGGAGGCCGGCGTCCTGGACATCGACCCCGCTTCCGTCATCCGCAAGGGGCGGCTCCAGCCGGGCCATATGTTCCTCGTCGACACCGCCGAGCACCGCATCATCGAGGATGCCGAGATCAAGGCCGAGCTGGCGGCCGAGCACCCGTACGGCGAGTGGTTGCACGCCGGCCTGATCCACCTCGAGTCGCTGCCTGAGCGCGAGCACATCGTGCACACGCCCGAGTCGGTCGCCCGCCGGCAGCAGACCTTCGGCTACACCGAGGAGGAGCTGCGCCTGATCCTCGAGCCGATGGCGCGGACGGGCATGGAGCCCATCGGATCCATGGGCACCGATACCCCGATCGCCGTGCTCTCATCGCGGCCGCGCATGATCTTCGACTACTTCACCCAGCTCTTCGCGCAGGTGACCAACCCGCCGCTGGACGCGATCCGCGAGGAGATCGTCACCTCCCTGTCCAGCATCATCGGTCCTGAGGGCAATCTGCTGGAGCCGTCTCCGGCGCACTGCCGCCAGGTCGTCCTGCCGTTCCCGGTGATCGACAACGACGAGCTCAGCAAGATCCTCCACATCAACGACGACGGCGACTTCAGCGGTTTCGCCGGTGTGCGCATCTCCGGCCTGTACCCGGTCGCCGGCGGCGGCGAGGCGCTCGAGCGTCGGCTCAAGGAGATCTTCAACGAGGTCGACGCCAAGATCCGGCAGGGCAAGCGGTTCATCGTCCTGTCCGACCGCGACAGCGACGCCCAGCGCGCGCCGATCCCGTCACTGCTCCTGCTGTCGGCGGTGCACCATCACCTGGTCCGCACGAAGACCCGCACCATGGTGGGCCTGCTCGTGGAGGCAGGTGACGTGCGCGAGGTCCACCACGTGGCCCTCCTCATCGGGTACGGCGCGGCAGCGGTCAACCCGTACCTCGCGCTGGAGTCCGTGGAGGACCTCGTGCGCCAGGGCGTCATCACCGACGTCACGCCCGAGAAGGCCATGCGCAACCTGGTCAAGTCCCTCGGCAAGGGCGTCCTCAAGGTCATGTCCAAGATGGGCGTCTCGACGGTCGCGTCCTACCGCGGCGCGCAGATCTTTGAGGCGATCGGTCTCTCCCAGGGACTCGTCGACTCCTACTTCACCGGCACAGCGTCCAAGCTCGGGGGCGTCGACATCGACGTCATCGCGGAGGAGGTCGCCAAGCGGCACCGGGTGGCCTATCCGCCCTCGGGCATCTCCCCGGCCCACCGGACGCTCAACGTGGGTGGCGAGTACCAGTGGCGTCGTGAGGGTGAGCCGCACCTGTTCGACCCGGAGACGGTGTTCCGGCTGCAGCACGCGACCCGCAACAAGCGCTTCGACATCTTCCGGCAGTACTCGCGGACGATCGATGAGCAGTCCGAGCGGCTCATGACCCTGCGCGGGCTGTTCCGCTTCAAGGAGGGACTGCGCGAGCCCATCTCCATCGACGAGGTGGAGCCGGCGTCCGAGATCGTCAAGCGGTTCTCGACCGGCGCGATGTCCTACGGGTCGATCTCCAAGGAGGCCCACGAGACCCTCGCCATCGCAATGAACCGCCTGGGCGGCAAGTCCAACACCGGTGAGGGCGGCGAGGATCCGGATCGGTACGTGCCGTTGCCGAATGGCGACTCCAAGCGGTCCGCCATCAAGCAGGTCGCTTCCGGCCGGTTCGGGGTCACGAGCGAGTACCTCGTCAACAGCGACGACATCCAGATCAAGATGGCCCAGGGGGCCAAGCCCGGTGAGGGCGGCCAACTGCCGGGCCACAAGGTCTACCCGTGGGTGGCCAAGACGCGGCACTCCACCCCCGGCGTGGGCCTGATCTCGCCGCCGCCGCATCACGACATCTACTCCATCGAGGATCTCGCCCAGCTGATCCACGACCTGAAGAACGCCAATCCGCAGGCACGCATCCACGTGAAGCTGGTGTCGGAGGTCGGTGTGGGCACCGTCGCGGCGGGAGTCGCCAAGGCGCATGCCGACGTCATCCTGATCTCCGGCCACGACGGTGGTACCGGAGCGTCGCCGCTCACCTCGCTCAAGCACGCCGGAGGGCCGTGGGAGCTCGGCCTGGCCGAGACGCAGCAGACGCTGCTGCTGAATGGCCTCCGCGACCGCGTGGTCGTCCAGACCGACGGCCAGCTCAAGACCGGCCGGGACGTGGTGATCGCTGCGCTGCTCGGTGCCGAGGAGTTCGGCTTCGCGACCGCGCCCCTCGTCGTGAGCGGCTGCATCATGATGCGCGTCTGCCACCTCGACACCTGCCCGGTGGGCGTGGCGACCCAGAACCCGGTGCTGCGCGAGCGCTTCAGCGGCAAGCCCGAGTTCGTCGTCACCTTCTTCGAGTACATCGCGGAGGAGGTGCGCGAACTGCTGGCGGAGCTCGGCTTCCGCACCCTCGACGAGGCCATCGGCCACGCCGAGGTGCTCGACGTGGAGCGGGCGGTCGACCACTGGAAGGCGTCAGGGCTGGACCTTGCGCCGATCCTGCACGTGCCCGCGGTCGCCGACACCATGGACCGCCGTCACACCACCTCGCAGGACCACGGCCTGGACAAGGCCCTCGACAACGAGCTCATCGAGCTCTGCGCCCCCGCAATCGAGCGGGGCGAGCCGGTGCGCGCCCAGCTGGCGATCCGCAACGTCAATCGCACGGTCGGCACCATGCTGGGCTCGGAGGTGACCCGTCGGCACGGCGGCGACGGCCTGCCCGACGAGACGATCGACCTGACCCTCGTCGGCTCGGCAGGACAGTCCTTCGGCGCGTTCGTGCCCGCCGGGATCACCTTGCGCCTCGAGGGCGACGCCAACGACTACGTGGGCAAGGGGCTGTCCGGTGGTCGCATCGTGGTGCGACCGCATCGGGACGCGACCTTCCCGGCCGAGCAGAACATCATCGCCGGCAACGTGATCGCCTACGGGGCCACGAGTGGCGAGCTGTTCCTGCGCGGCCGCGTGGGAGAGCGCTTCTGCGTGCGCAACTCGGGAGCGACCGCGGTGGTCGAGGGCGTCGGCGACCATGCGCTGGAGTACATGACCGGCGGCGTGGCGCTGATCCTCGGCGCGACGGGCCGCAACATCGGCGCCGGCATGTCCGGTGGGGTCGCCTACGTGCTCGACCTCGATCCTGGCCTGGTCAATCCGGAGATGGTCGATCTCGACCCGCTGTCCACCGACGACTTCGCGGTGGTGGAGCGGCTGCTGCGTCGGCACGAGGAGGAGACCGGATCGCCGGTCGCGGCGGAGCTGCTCGCGCAGTGGCCGTCGTCGGCGGCCCGATTCACGACGATCATGCCGAGGGACTACAAGCGCGTGCTCCGGCTGCGCGCCGAGGCGGAGGAGAAGGGCATGGATCCGGTCGAGGCGGTCATGGGAGGCATCGGTGGCTGATCCGAAGGGGTTCCTGACGACGGGCCGTGAGCTGCCGTCGCGGCGTCCGGTCGACGTCCGGCTGCAGGACTGGCGTGAGGTCTACGAGCCGTTCGAGCGGGAGCGACTGGAGAAGCAGGCGGGTCGCTGCATGGACTGCGGCATCCCGTTCTGTCACAACGGCTGTCCGCTGGGGAACCTCATCCCCGAGTGGAACGACCTGGTCTGGCACGAGGACTGGAAGGACGCGATCGAGCGCCTCCACGCCACCAACAACTTCCCGGAGTTCACCGGACGGCTGTGCCCGGCGCCGTGCGAGGCCGCCTGCGTCCTGGGCATCAACCAGGACCCGGTGACCATCAAGCAGGTCGAGGTGTCGATCATCGACCGCGCCTGGGAGGAGGGCTGGGTCCGTCCCCAGGTGCCGTCCCGCCTCACCGGCAAGACGGTGGCCGTGATCGGCTCCGGTCCTGCCGGGCTCGCTGCCGCGCAGCAGCTGGCGCGCGCCGGCCACACGGTCGCCGTGTTCGAGCGCGCCGATCGCATCGGGGGACTGCTGAGGTACGGCATCCCCGAGTTCAAGATGGAGAAGCGCCACATCGACCGTCGCCTCGCGCAGATGGAGGCCGAGGGCGTGCGGTTCCGCCCCGGTGTCGAGGTCGGCATCGATGTCACCGGTGAGGACCTGCGCCAGCGCTATGACGCGATCGTCGTGGCAGTCGGCGCCACCGCGTGGCGGGACCTGCCGGTGCCCGGGCGCGAACTCGCCGGCGTCCATCAGGCCATGGAGTACCTCCCGCTGTCGAACCGGGTCCAGTTCGGTGACATGCCGGAGTCCCCGATCGACGTGCGTGGCCGCCACGTGATCATCATCGGCGGCGGCGACACGGGCGCTGACTGCCTGGGCACGGCGCACCGACAGGGCGCGGCGTCCGTCACCCAGCTGGAGATCATGCCCACGCCTCCGGCGCACCGGCCGGACTCGCAGCCCTGGCCCACCTACCCGATGGTCTACCGCGTCTCCAGCGCGCACGAGGAGGGCGGCGAGCGGATGTTCTCGGTGTCGACGCAGCGCTTCCTCGACGACGGCAACGGCCGCGTCCGCGCACTGGAGCTGGTCGAGGTCGAGCAGCACGAGGGCGGCTTCCGGCCCGTCCCCGGCAGCGAGCGCGAGATCCCGGCCGACTTCGTGTTCCTCGCCATGGGCTTCGTGGGCCCGGAGCAGGGCACTCTCATCGAGCAGCTCGGCCTCACCCTCGACGGGCGGGGGAACATCATCCGCAACGCCCAGTACGAGTCCGAGGTGCCCGGAGTCTTCGTCGCCGGCGACGCGGGCCGGGGCCAGTCGCTCATCGTCTGGGCCATCGCGGAGGGGCGCTCCGCCGCGGCCGCGGTGGACGAGTACCTCATGGGCACCACCAACCTGCCCATCCCGATCCCGTCGACGGCACGCCCCCTCGTGGTGTAACCGTTTACGGCTAGACTCCGGACTCATGCGTCGCGCGAAGATCGTTGCCACCCTCGGACCGGCCACGAGCACCCTGGAGGACATCCGGGCCCTCGTGGACGCCGGGATGGACGTCGCCCGGCTGAACCTGTCCCACGGCAGTCACGACGTGCACGAGAAGGTCTACGCCAACGTGCGCCGGGCGTCGGACGACTCCGGTCGCGGCGTCGGTGTCCTCGTCGACCTCCAGGGGCCGAAGATCCGCCTCGGCACCTTCGCCTCCGGCCCGGTGCTCCTGGAGAACGACGCCGAGTTCGTCGTCACCACCGAGGACGTGCCCGGCGACAGGGAGATGGTGTCGACCACGTACAAGGGGCTGCCGGGCGATGTCCGGCCCGGCGACCTCGTGCTCGTCGATGACGGGCGCGTGGAACTGAAGGTCACCAAGGTCGACGGGCCGCGGGTGCACACCCGGGTCATCGAGGGTGGCCGCGTCTCCGACAACAAGGGCTTCAACCTGCCCGGTGCGGCGATGAGCGTTCCGGCACTGTCCGAGAAGGATGTGGCGGACCTTCGCTGGGCGCTGCGCATCGGGGCCGACCTCATCGCGCTGTCCTTCGTCCGCTCGGCCGCCGACATCGTGGCGGTGCACGAGATCATGGACGAGGAGGGCGTGCGCCTCCCGGTGCTGGCGAAGATCGAGAAGCCGCAGGCGATCGACAATCTCGAGGAGATCATCGCCGCCTTCGACGGCGTGATGGTCGCGCGAGGAGACCTCGGCGTCGAACTGCCCCTCGAAGCGGTTCCGCTCGTCCAGAAGCGGGCGGTCCACCTGTGCCGCGAGGCCGGCAAGCCGGTCATCGTGGCCACCCAGATGCTCGACTCGATGGCCACGTCGAACCGACCCACCCGCGCCGAGGCGAGCGACGTCGCGAACGCCGTGCTCGATGGGGCGGATGCCCTCATGCTGTCGGGAGAGACCAGTGTCGGCGTCCACCCACCGCACGTCGTCGACACGATGAGCCGGATCATCGAGCACGTCGAGTCCGCTGCCCTCCACGAGCTCCCCGATCTCTCGGACCCCTGGACCGGCTCGACCGCGCGCGCCCTGACGCACGCGGCCGTCGACGTCGCCGACGGTGTCGCCGCGACGCACCTGATCGCCTTCACCGAGACCGGCTCGTCAGCCCGCCTGATCGCCCGCTGGCGCAGCCGGACCCCCATCCTCGCCTTCACCCCGAATCCCCGGGTGCGCAGCCAGCTGGCCCTCGTGTGGGGCGTCGAGACCTTCCTGGTGAGCAAGGCCAGCCACACGGACGACATGGTCGTGATGGTCGACAAGGCGCTGCTGGAGATCGGTCGGGCGAGCTACGGCGACCGCGTCGTCATCGTCGCCGGGGTGCCCCCGGGAATCCCGGGCACGACCAACGGCATGCGCGTCCACAAGATGGGCAGCGCGGGGCCGGCCGGCGGCGTCTGATCCGAAATCCCACCCCCGGCGTCACATAGGGCCGCCCGGGGTGACGCTGTGCGTGGGATTCCGCGTGGGATAGGGTGCTGGTGTTCGGCAACCTTTAAGCCCGTCCAGAGAGGCGGGGAAGGGAGTCCGCATGGATTCGCGCGCGCGCACCGTCCTCGACGACGCAGACATCGGCCGCGCCATTCGCCGCATCGCCCACGAGATCGTGGAGAAGGCCCGCGGCTCGGAGGACCTCATCCTCCTCGGCATCCCAACGCGAGGGGTCGCCCTCGCCCATCGGATCGCTGAGGCCATCGATGCCATCGAGGGCACGCACGTCCCAGTCGGCGCCCTCGACATCACCCTGTACCGCGACGACCTGCGGCTGAAGCCAGCGCGGGCTCTCGAGCCGACGACCATCCCGCCCGGCGGGATCGATGACCGCACCGTCGTCCTCGTCGACGACGTCCTGTACTCCGGCCGCACGGTGCGGGCCGCCCTCGACGCCCTCAACGACGTCGGCCGCCCGGCCGCGGTCCGGCTCGCGGTCCTGGTCGACCGCGGGCATCGGCAGCTGCCCATCCGCCCCGACTACGTAGGCAAGAACCTCCCGACGTCACTCGCCGAGCAGGTCAAGGTCGAGGTGGCGGAAGTCGATGGCGTCGACCGCGTGACCATCTGGGAGGGGGAGGACGCATGAAGCACCTGCTCTCCGCAGCCGACCTCAGCCGGGACGAGGCGGTCCTCATCCTCGACACGGCTGCCGAGCTCGCCGCGGTGACGGACCGGTCGGTCAAGAAGCTCCCGACGCTGCGCGGCCTGACCGTCGTCAACCTGTTCTTCGAGGACTCCACGCGCACCCGGATCTCCTTCGAGGTCGCCGCCAAGCGCCTGTCCGCCGACGTCATCAACTTCGCGGCCAAGGGATCCTCGGTCTCCAAGGGCGAGAGCCTGAAGGACACCGCGCTCACCCTCGAGGCCATGGGGGCGGACGCCGTGGTCATCCGGCATCAGGCGTCCGGTGCCCCGCATCGCCTCGCCACCAGCGGATGGATCGGTGGCTCCGTGGTCAATGCGGGCGACGGGACGCACGAGCACCCCACACAGGCCCTGCTCGATGCGTTCACCCTCCGGCGGCACCTGCGCGACGGAGCCGGCGACCTCGCGGGGCTGCGGGTGGCGATCGTGGGCGACATCCTGCACAGCCGGGTGGCCCGCTCGAACGTGCTTCTGCTCCAGACCCTCGGCGCCGACGTCACCCTCATCGCGCCCCCGACCCTCATGCCCTTCGGGGTCGAGTCCTGGCCGTGCCGGTTCTCCTACGACATCGACGCCGTGCTCCCGGACGTCGACGCCGTGATGATGCTGCGCGTGCAGGCGGAGCGCATGCAGGCCGCATACTTCCCGTCCTCCCTCGAGTACTCGCGGATGTACGGACTGGACTCGCGGCGCATGGCGATGCTGCCCGAGCACGCCATCGTCATGCACCCGGGTCCGATGAACCGGGGCATGGAGATCTCCGCCGATGTGGCCGACTCACCGCGGGCGGTGATGGTCGAGCAGGTCACCAACGGGGTCAACGTGCGCATGGCCGTGCTCTACCTCCTGCTCGGGGGCAGGCAGGAGGAGACCCGATGAGTGAGGAGAGCTGATGTCCGCAACGGTGCTCAGGGGAGTCCGCCCCTATGGGGAGGACCCGGTCGACATCGTCATCGCCGATGGCGTGATCGTCGATCTCGTGGCCCCGGGCAGCGGCGACGGTGAGGTCATCGACGCCGACGGCCTGATCGCGCTCCCCGGCTTCGTCGACGTGCATACCCACCTGCGGGAGCCCGGACGCGAGGACGCGGAAACGGTGCGCACCGGATCCCAGGCGGCGGCCCTCGGCGGGTTCACCTGCGTGCATGCCATGGCGAACACCAGTCCCGTCGCGGACACTGCCGGCGTGGTCGAGCAGGTCTGGCGACTAGGCCAGGAGGCCGGTCTCGTCGACGTGCGGCCGGTCGGCGCGGTGACGGTCGGCCTCGAGGGCCAGCGCATGGCCGAGCTCGGCGCGATGGCCGAGAGCGCCGCCCGGGTGCGCATGTTCAGTGATGACGGCAAGTGCGTCCACGACGCGGTGCTCATGCGCCGTGCGCTGGAGTACGTCAAGGCGTTCGACGGCGTCGTCGCGCAGCACGCGCAGGAGCCGCGGCTGACCGAGAACGCGCAGATGAACGAGGGCGAGCTCTCCGGTCGCCTCGGCCTGGCCGGTTGGCCGGCGGTCGCCGAGGAGGCGATCATCGCCCGTGACGTCCTGCTGGCCCAGCACGTCGGCTCCCGCCTGCACGTCTGCCACGTCTCCACAGCGGGATCGGTCGAGGTGGTCCGCTGGGCGAAGTCCAAGGGGATCAACGTCACCGCCGAGGTGACGCCGCACCACCTGCTGCTCACCGAGGAGCTGGTGGCGACCTACGACCCGATCTACAAGGTCAATCCGCCGCTGCGCAGAGCCGAGGACGTCGAGGCGCTGCGGGCGGCCCTGGCCGACGGCACCATCGACGCCATCGCGACGGATCATGCGCCGCATCCGCGCGAGGACAAGGACTGCGAGTGGGCGGCCGCTGCCATGGGCATGCTGGGACTCGAGACCGCCTTCAGCATCGCCCTGGACACCATGGTGCGGCCCGGCCTCCTGTCCTGGCGCGAACTGGCCCAGCGCATGTCCGCAGCCCCCGCGCGCATCGGCCGGGTCGCCACGCAGGGGCACGACCTGGTCGTCGGTGCGGTCGCGAACATCGCCGTCGTCGATCCCTCGGCGTCCCGGGTCGTGTCCGGAGCCGATCTCGCATCGAAGAGCAGCAACACCCCGTACGCGGGCATGGAGCTGCCGGGCCGGGTCGTCCACACGCTCTTCGCCGGCACCCCGACGGTGCGGGACGGAGCCCTCGCGTGATCGCTGCCGTGGTTCCCGCGTCCGCCCCGCTGGCCGACTACACCGAGCAGGCCCAGGTCACCGACTGGCCGGCGCGGCTGGTCTTCGTGCTGATCCTGCTGGCCCTGATCGGGCTCGCCCTGTGGGGTATGCGGCGCGGGTGGCGCAACCGCGCAGCGCGGCAGGCGGACGTGCCGGCCCCGGCGGATGCGGCGCCGGCGGGCGCGGTGCTCGGAACACCCGTCGCCGGTCAGTTCGCGGGCACGGGGGTCAACGGCGACTGGATGAACCGCATCGTCGTCCACGACCTCGGGGTGCGCAGCCGCGCGGCGCTCTCCTACGGCTCGACCGGCATCCTCCTGGAGCGCGAGGGCGCGCGCAGCGTGTTCATCCCTGCGGATACCGTCGTCGGCGTGCGCACCGATCGCGGGGTCGCCGGCACGGTCACGTCCAAGGACGGGATGATCGTGGTGAGCTGGCGGCTCGGTGATCGCGTCCTCGACACCGGCTTCCGGGCGGACTCCGCATCCGACCACGCGGATGTGTTGGATGGCCTCATGGCCACGTTCACCTCGGACGCTCGATGATCTCGACGGGAGTGCAGTGATGCCCAAGGACGTGCCCGCGGTACTGGTCCTCGAGGACGGCCGCACGATGCATGGCGACGCCTACGGGGCGGTCGGCACGACCTTCGGGGAGGCCGTCTTCTCCACGGGCATGAGCGGCTATCAGGAGACGCTCACCGATCCGTCGTATCACCGCCAGGTCGTCATCATGACCGCCCCCCACATCGGCAATACCGGCATGAATGACGAGGATCCCGAGTCCGGGCGCATCTGGGTGGCCGGCTACGTGGTCCGGGACCCGTCGCGGATCGCGTCCAACTGGCGGGCGACGGCCAGCCTCGACGACCGGCTCGCGCAGCAGGGCATCGTGGGCATCTCCGGGGTCGACACGCGGGCCCTCACGCGCCACCTGCGCGAGCGCGGCGCCATGCGCGTCGGCATCTTCAGCGGTCCCGATGCCGAGCGCACTCCGGGAGAGCTCCTAGCGCTCGTCCAGGCGAGCCCGCAGATGGAGGGCGCGAACCTCACGGCCGACGTGACGACCGCCCAGGCGTACGTGATCCCGGCGGATGGCGAGAAGCGCTACACCGTCGCCGCGGTCGATCTCGGCATCAAGTCCATGACCCCCCACGAGATGGCCCGCCGTGGGATGGAGGTGCACGTCGTCCCGGCGACCTGGAGCGCCGACCAGATCCGCGCCCTCGAGCCCGATGGCGTCTTCTTCTCCAACGGACCTGGGGACCCCGCGACGGCCGACGCCGCCGTCACCGTCATGTCCTCGTTCCTGGAGGAGGGGCGTCCGGTCTTCGGCATCTGCTTCGGCAACCAGGTCCTCGGCCGTGCCCTCGGCCTGGGCACCTACAAGCTGCGGTTCGGGCACCGGGGCATCAACCAGCCCGTGCAGGACCTCCGATCCGGACGGGTCGCGGTCACGGCGCACAACCACGGGTTCGCGGTCGACGCTCCACGAGAGGGGGCCTTCGACACGCCCTTCGGAGCGGCGACGGTGAGCCACGTGTGCCTCAACGATGACGTCGTCGAGGGGCTGCGCTGCCTCGACGTGCCGGCGTTCAGCGTGCAGTACCACCCGGAGGCCGCGGCCGGACCGCACGACGCCAACTACCTGTTCGACGAGTTCGCCGCCCTCATGGACTCCGCACGGGAGGAACGCACAGCCCCGCCAACGGAAGGAGAGGGCGCCTGATGCCCCGCCGCGAGGACATCCAGTCCGTCATGGTCATCGGCTCCGGCCCGATCGTCATCGGTCAGGCCTGCGAGTTCGACTACTCCGGCACGCAGGCCTGCCGCGTGCTGCGGTCCGAGGGGCTGCGCGTCATCCTCGTGAACTCCAACCCGGCCACGATCATGACCGATCCGGAGTTCTCCGACGCCACCTACGTCGAGCCGATCACGCCTGCCTATGTCGAGCGCATCATCGAGAAGGAGCGCCCCGATGCGCTCCTGCCGACCCTCGGCGGCCAGACCGCCCTGAACACGGCCATGGCGCTGCATCGCAACGGAGTTCTGGAGAAGTACGGCGTCGAGCTCATCGGTGCCGATGTCGACGCGATCGAACGCGGCGAGAACCGCGAGCTGTTCCGGGAGATCGTCTCCGAGGTGGGGGCGGAGAGCGCCCGGTCGGCGATCTGCCACACGCTCGACGACTGCCTCGGGGCGGTCGAGGATCTCGGGTACCCGGTCGTGGTCCGACCGTCCTTCACGATGGGCGGGGCCGGATCGGGTATCGCCTACGACGAGTCGGACCTGCGCAGGATCGCGGGCGCGGGCCTGCAGGCCAGCCCGACCACGGAGGTGCTCCTCGAGGAATCGATCATCGGCTGGAAGGAGTACGAGCTCGAGCTCATGCGGGACCACAACGACAACGTCGTCGTGGTCTGCTCCATCGAGAACCTGGATCCGATGGGCGTGCACACGGGTGACTCGATCACGGTCGCTCCCGCACTGACCTTGACCGATCGCGAGTACCAGCACATGCGCGATGTGGGCATCGCCATCATCCGGGCGGTGGGCGTCGACACGGGCGGCTGCAACATCCAGTTCGCCATCAATCCCGAGGACGGTCGGCTGATCGTCATCGAGATGAACCCCCGGGTGTCCCGCTCGTCGGCCCTCGCCTCCAAGGCCACCGGCTTCCCGATCGCGAAGATCGCCGCCCGCCTCGCCATCGGCTACACGCTCGACGAGATCCCGAACGACATCACCCAGGAGACGCCAGCCTCCTTCGAGCCCACCCTCGACTACATCGTCGTGAAGGCGCCGCGCTTCGCGTTCGAGAAGTTCCCCCAGGCGGACCCGACCCTCACCACGACCATGAAGAGCGTCGGTGAGGCCATGGCCATCGGCCGCAACTTCCCGGAGGCACTGCAGAAGGCCCTCCGCTCGCTGGAGAAGCCGGAGGCGCCGTTCCGGTGGCCCCCGACCCGCGATGAGGTCGACGTGCCAGCGCTCCTGGAGTCCATGCACGTGCCGCATGACGGGCGGCTGTCGGAGGTGCAGCTCGCGCTGTGGGCGGGCGCGGGCATCGACGCGGTCCACGAGGCCACCCGTATCGACCCCTGGTTCCTCGACCAGATCACCCAGATCAACGAGCTGGCAGACCGGATCCGGGGTGCCGAGTCGCTGGACCGCCGACTCCTGCACCGTGCCAAGCGCCTGGGCTTCTCGGATCGGCAGCTCGGCCAGCTGCGCGGGCTCAGCGAGGACGAGGTCCGGGAGCTGCGTCACGAGCTTGGGATCCGGCCGGTCTACAAGACGGTCGACACGTGTGCCGCGGAGTTCGAGGCGCACACGCCGTACCACTACTCGGCCTACGACGAGGAGACGGAGGTCACGGCCTCCGATCGCGACAAGGTGATCATCCTGGGCTCGGGTCCGAACCGGATCGGTCAGGGCATCGAGTTCGACTACTCATGCGTCCACGCGGCGCTGACCCTGCGCGAGGCCGGCTACGAAACCATCATGGTCAACTGCAACCCGGAGACCGTCTCGACCGACTACGACACCTCCGACCGGCTGTACTTCGAGCCGCTCACGATGGAGGACGTGCTCGAGGTGGTCCACGCGGAGCAGCAGGCCGGACGCCTCGTCGGCGTGATCGTGCAGCTGGGCGGGCAGACGCCCCTGGGACTGGCCCAGCGCCTGAAGGACGCAGGGGTGCCCGTCATCGGAACCACGCCCGAGTCGATCCACCTCGCCGAGGAGCGCGGGGCCTTCGGTCGGGTGCTCGCCCAGGCGGGACTGCTGGCCCCGAAGCACGGCACGGCGTTCACCTTCGAGGAGGCGCGCGCCATCGCCGAGAGCGTGGGCTATCCGGTGCTGGTCCGTCCGAGCTACGTGCTCGGCGGCCGGGGCATGGAGATCGTGTACGACGACGACATGCTGGCCGACTACCTCGGGCGTGCCACCCAGATCAACCCCGAGCACCCGGTCCTGGTGGACCGTTTCCTGGACGACGCCGTCGAGATCGACGTGGATGCGCTGTACGACGGCGAGGAGCTCTACCTGGCCGGAGTCATGGAGCACATCGAGGAGGCCGGCATCCACTCCGGCGACTCCGCGTGCGCCCTGCCGCCCATCACGCTCGGCGCGGAGGACATCCACCGCATCCGCGAGGCAACGCTCGCCATCGCCAGGGGAGTCGGCGTCCGGGGCCTCATCAACGTCCAGTACGCCATGGCGGGGGACCTGCTCTACGTGCTCGAGGCGAACCCGCGCGCATCGCGGACGGTGCCCTTCGTCTCCAAGGCGACCGCCGTGCAGGTTGCCAAGGCCGCGGCGCGCGTGATGGTGGGGCAGTCCATCGCCGAGCTCCGTGGGCAGGGGGTCCTGCCCGCCTCGGGCGACGGCGGCAACCTTCCGCAGGGGTCGGCCGTCGCCGTCAAGGAGGCGGTGCTGCCCTTCGGCCGGTTCCACGGCGTGGACACCGTCCTGGGACCGGAGATGAAGTCGACCGGGGAGGTCATGGGCATCGACGACACCTTCGGTACGGCCTTCGCGAAGTCCCAGGAGGCGGTGAGCAACAGCCACGGCCTGCCCGCCTCCGGTACGGCCTTCGTCTCGCTGGCGAACCGCGACAAGCGCTCGGCGATCTTCCCGGTCAAGCGGCTGGCCGATCTCGGCTTCCGCATCCTCGCCACCTCCGGCACTGCTGCCGTCCTCCGTCGCAACGGGGTGCCGGTCGAGGAGCTCCGCAAGCAGTACGAGGGCCGCGGGCCCGAGGGGCAGCCCACGACGGTCGACGCCATCATGGCCGGGGACATCCAGCTCATCGTCAACACGCCTTATGGCGTCGGACCGCGACTTGACGGCTACGAGATCCGGACCGCCGCCGTGCTGAAGGGCGTGCCGTGCATCACGACCGTGCAGGGCCTCGCGGCCGCCGTGCAGGGCATCGAGTCCCTCCAGACGCAGGAACCCACCGTGCGCTCCCTGCAGGAGCATGCGGCAGCCTTGGAGGCACTGCGGGCGGCAGAGTCCGCCGGACGACCGGAAGGGGACCGCTAGTGGCCGTCCAGGTGCGAGGAGAGATCCTCGACGTCCGGCGCTCGGGTGCGTACCACGTGCTGTCGCTGACGGCCCCGGGCATCTCCGAGGTGACCCGGCCCGGGCACTTCGTGAACCTCGCGATCGGTGGCGAGGAGTCGAGCATGCTGCTGCGCCGGTCCTTCGCGGTGCACCAGGTGCAGTCCCGCGGCGTCTACGGCGGCACGCTGGACATCGTCGTCAGCGTGAAGGGCAACGGCACGCGCTGGCTCGCCGACCGACGCCGCCACGATGCCATCGACATCGTCGGGCCGCTCGGCCGTCCGTTCGTCCTGCCCAAGGAGCGGGTCAACGCCGTGCTCGTCGGCGGCGGCTACGGATCGGCCCCGCTGTTCATGCTCGCCGAGCAGCTGCGCGAGCGCGGCTGCCGGGTCGATGTCGTGGTGGGCGCCGGAACCGAGGAGAAGCTCTTCGGGACCCTCGAGCTCAAGCGCCTCGCCTCCACTCTGACCGTGACCACGGACGACGGATCCCTGGGGGAGCGCGGCCTGGTCACGGACGTGCTGCCCGATGTCATGGATCGGGTCAACGCCGACGTCGTGTACGCCTGCGGCCCCATGCCGATGCTCGCCTCCGTGGCCCGGATTGCCGAGGAGCGCAAGGCGTACTCGCAGTGCGCGGTCGAGGAGGCCATGGCCTGCGGCATCGGCGTGTGCATGACATGTGTGCTCCCGGTCGTCGGCCAGGACGGGATCACCCGGATGCTCCGGTCGTGCACGGAGGGCCCGGTGTTCCGCGGTGACCGGGTGCGCTGGTCCGAGATCGGCACGATCCCGCCCGACACCCTCGGCGCACCCGTGCAGGGAGGTCACTGATGACGCGCGCACTCATCTCCCAGGGCCCCCTGCCGGGCCAGGACCCGCTGCCCCCGGTCGACATGTCCACCCGCCTCGGCGACCTCGAGCTTCCGAGCCCGGTGGTCACGGCCTCCGGAACGGCGGCCGCGGGTCGCGAGTTGGACCAGTTCTTCGACATCACGAGCATCGGCGCCGTGGTCACGAAGAGCGTGATGCTGCAGCCCCGCAGCGGCCGCCCGACACCGCGCATGGCGGAGACGCCGAGCGGCATGCTCAACTCGATCGGCCTGCAGGGGCCCGGGATCGACCACTTCATCGAGCATGACCTGACGTGGCTCAGCGAGCGGGGGGCCCGCACGATCGTGTCGATCGCGGGCGGCACCGTCGATGAGTTCTCCAAGCTCGCTGCCCGGCTCCGGACCGTTCGGGGCGTGGCGGCCATCGAGGTCAACATCTCGTGCCCCAACGTGGAGAACCGTGGGCTGGTGTTCGCCTGCGAGACCGGGTCGGCCTCCGATGTCGTCCAGGCGGTGAAGCGTCACTCCGACCCGCGCATGCCGATCTTCGCGAAGCTGTCTCCCGACGTCACCGACATCGTGTCGATCGCGCAGGCCGTGGTCCGTGCGGGTGCCACGGGCGTCTCGGTCATCAACACCCTCCTCGGCATGGTCATCAACACCGACACCATGCGTCCGCACCTCGCGGGCACCACCGGCGGCCTGTCGGGGCCGGCGATCCGGCCGGTGGCCGTGCGCTGCGTGTGGGACATCCGGCAGGCTTTCCCCGACCTGCCGATCATCGGCATGGGCGGTATCCGCAACGGCAACGATGCGCTCGAGTTCATCCTGGCGGGGGCGAACGCGGTGGCGGCGGGGACGGTCATCTTCCACGATCCCTCGTCGCCGATGAGGATCCACAACGAGCTCCAGCGCGCGCTGGCGGGGCACGGCTTCAGCCGACTGCAGGATGCCATCGGCTACGCGCATCGCCCTGCGGACCCCGAGCCCGAGCCCGACGACGACTTCGACTTCATCACGGAGTGACGGTGACCACTACGACCTACGCCCCCATCGCCGTCGCCATGGACGCACCCTCCCTGTCGGCGGTCTCCACCTGGACGGAGGCCGTCGCCCCGGTGGTCTCGACCGTGAAGGTGGGGCTCGAGGTGTTCTGCCGTGAGGGGGCGGACGCCGTCACAGCGGCCCGCACGGCGGCGACCAGCGCCGGGCATCCGGACATCGGTGTCTTCCTCGACCTCAAGCTGCACGACATCCCGGCGACGGTGGGCGGTGCGGCGCGCGCGGTGGCGGGCCTGCGCCCGACCTACCTCACGGTGCACGCCTCCGGGGGCCCGGAGATGATCGCGGCCGCGGTGGCCGCCCTACCCGAGTGCCGGATCACGGCGGTGACCATCCTCACCTCGCTCGACGAGGAGGCCCTGGACCGCGTGGGCCTGGCCGGCCCCGCGGGGGCCGCGGCCGTGCGTCTGGCCCGGCTGGCCGTCGAGGCCGGCGCCGGCGCGATCGTGTGCTCTCCTCAGGAGGTGGCCGCGATCCGCGCGGTGGTCCCGGACGACATCGTCCTCATCACCCCCGGGGTACGACCGGCGGGCGCGAGCCTGGATGACCAGAAGCGGGTGGCGACTCCCGCCCGGGCGATGGCGGACGGGGCCGACCTGCTGGTGATCGGGCGTCCGATCACGGGGGCGGCGGACCAGCGTGCGGCAGCGGTCGCCATCGCCGCCGAGCTGGCAGGCGAGTCGGCGTGACGACCCCGCCACGGTCCTCCGAGCAGAGGGCCGACGCGCTCGCGGCGGCCCATCAGACCCGGCAGGAGCGGGCCCGGCTGCGGGCTGCCCTGAAGGCCCGGGAGCTCACCGGCCTCGACGTGCTCCTCGGGGCAGCCGAGCATCCGGCCTGGGCATCGGCGCGGGTCTCCTGGCTCCTGCAGAGCCTGCCGGGGGTCGGCGCCGTCCGGGCGGAGCGGATGATGTCCGAGCTGGGCATCGCCCCCTCCCGGCGGATCCAAGGGCTCGGGGAGCGGCAGCGCGCTGCCCTCGTCGAGCGGCTCGGGCAGCGCGAGGCAGGGAGCGACGCATGACCGCCCCGCTGGTCGTCGTCTCCGGCCCGTCGGGGGTGGGGAAGAGCACCGTGGTGGCCGAGGCCCTCGCCCAGGACCCGGGCATCTGGCTCTCGGTGAGCGCCACCACGCGGGCACCCCGACCGGGGGAGCAGGACGGGCGGGAGTACTTCTTCGTCAGCCCGGAGCGGTTCGACGAGCTGGTGGCTACCGACGGACTCCTCGAGTGGGCCGAGTACGCGGGCAACCGCTATGGGACGCCTCGCGCCGCCGTGGAGGAGCGCCGGGAGGCCGAGGTGCCGGTGCTGCTCGAGATCGAGGTCCAGGGCGCCCGCCAGATCCGCGAGGCCGTGCCGGGCGCTCTCCTCGTGTTCCTTGCGCCCCCGTCCTGGGAGGTCCTGGAGGACCGACTGACCGGCCGAGGGACCGAATCGCCCGAATCGGTCGAGCGCAGGCTGCAGGCGGCCCGAGAGGAGCTGGCCGCCGCGGGGGAGTTCGACACCGTGCTCGTGAACGCCGATGTCCGGGAGTGCGCGCAGGCCTTGATAGCATTGGTGGCCGATGCGCACCGGAATTCCTGATCGCTGCTGCATCCGTATCCATTACCACTGAATGAGGCCGTGACGTGAGCAGTGCCATCCGCCCCGAGGGCATCACCCATCCCTCGATCGACGAGCTGCTGGAGAAGACCGACTCCAAGTACTCCCTGGTGATCTACGCGTCGAAGCGGGCCCGTCAGATCAACGCCTACTACTCCCAGCTCGGCGAGGGCCTCCTGGAGTATGTCGGGCCCCTCGTGGAGACCCACCTGCAGGAGAAGCCGCTGTCCATCGCGCTTCGTGAGATCGACGCCGGCCTCCTGACCAGCACCCCGATCGCCGAGGGCGAGGCGGCCGACGTGGTCGCGTCCGCCGACGTCGACGCGTCCACGGACGAGTAGTCCATGTCCGCCGCGCCGAAGGTCGTCCTCGGCGTTGCCGGCGGCATCGCGGCCTACAAGGCCTGCGAGGTCCTAAGGGGCCTCACCGAATCCGGGGCGGACGTGACCGTTGTCCCGACCGAGGCGGCCCTGCGCTTCGTGGGCGCGGCCACGTGGTCCGCCCTCTCCGGCAAGCCCGTCAGCACCGACGTGTGGACGGGCGCCGATCGCGTGCCCCACGTCCGCCTCGGCCAGCAGGCGGATCTCGTCCTCGTCGCACCCGCGACGGCAGACCTGATCGCCCGGGCCACCCACGGCCTGGCCGACGACCTGCTCACGAACATCCTGCTCACGGCTCGCTGCCCGGTCGTGCTCGCGCCCGCGATGCACACGGAGATGTGGGAGCATCCGGCCACCCAGCACAATGTGGCCACCCTGCGGGCACGAGGCGTGCTCGTGCTCGACCCTGCCGTGGGACGCCTGACGGGCGCAGACACCGGCCCGGGGCGCCTGCCGGACCCCGCAGCCATCGTGGCGGCGGCCCACGACGTCCTGCGCCGGGGTGGCCTCCCTGACGACCTCGCCGGCCGCCGGGTGGTCGTCAGCGCGGGCGGCACGCAGGAGGCTTGGGATCCGGTGCGCTACCTGGGCAATCGCAGCAGCGGGCGGCAGGGGGTGGACCTGGCGCGCACGGCGATCTCGCGCGGAGCCGAGGTCATCCTGGTGGCGGGCAGCATGGACGTCGAACCACCGGCCGGTGCGCGCGTGGTCCGAGTCGTGTCCGCGGAGGACATGCGCCGCGCCATGCACGACGAGGCTGCGGCCGCCGACGTCATCGTCATGGCCGCTGCGGTGGCCGACTTCCGGCCGGTCGCCGCCGGCGACGAGAAGATCAAGCGGGGAGACGGACCTCAGGATGTGAGCCTCCCGCTCACGCAGAACGTCGACATCCTCGCCGAGCTCGTCGCGAAGCGCGGGGGAGCGGCCCGTCCCGTCATCGTTGGCTTCGCGGCCGAGACCGGGTCGGCGGGCAAGGACGTCCTGACCCTCGGCCGGGAGAAGCTGGCCCGCAAGGGCTGCGACCTGCTGGTCGTCAATGACGTGTCCGGCGACAAGGTGTTCGGACAGACGGAGAACGAGGTGGTCATCCTCGGAGCGGATGGCTCCGAGCTGCCCGTCGCCCGCACCTCCAAGGCCGGCATCGCCGACGCGATCTGGGACGCGGTGGTCGCACGGCAGTGATGCGTCGGTAGTCTCCCGGACGTCGCTTCGAATGTCTCCCTCTGGAGTTGCCTGTGTGCCGCCGTGCCTGGCTGACCGTGGCCGGTGCGGCCGCTGTCCTCGCCCTCCTCATCCCGCCGGGATCCGCGGCGGTCGCTGATGAACCCGCGCCGCTGAACGGAGGACAGGCGGCCAGCAGCCAGCCGGTCACCGTCGATGTTCCGATGCCCACGGTTCCCGCGCCCGGACGCCAGGGAATGAACGGCGTCGTCGAGATCCGGGTCGGACGCTCTGCGCCCTTCCTCGTCATGGTCGACACGGGGTCGGTCGGCCTGCGGGTCTTCCCCGGGGCCTGGGGGTCCACGCCGCGAGGCGTCACCCTCACCGACCAGCGCCTGCAGACGGGCACGGGCGGCGATGCGTTCCGGGGCCTCCTCGGCCGGTCCCCCCTGACGATCGGTGGGGTGACCACCACGCGGGCCATCGGCTTCCAGTACGTCAACACCGATGCGGCGATCATCCGCGGCTGGGCGGCGAAGCGCGTCTACGGGATCCTCGGCATCGGCACCGGACGGTATCGACTGGCCAACCCGCTGTCCGCCCTCCCCGGGGAAGCGGGCCTGCGCTGGAGCGTCCACCTGGGCGGGGACCCGCTGACTCGGCGCTCCGGCATGGGGCACCTCGTCCTGGGCGCCCGGCAGCCCACCTCGGCGATCGCCAGCTTCCAGCTCCCGCCGCTGGGACCCGACGGCTACGGTGCGCTGCTCTGGGACGACCACAAGGCGCCCGGCTGCTGGACGTTCGGGACGATGCGCGAGACCTGCGTCGACACCTGGTTCGACTCGGGTTTCCACCCGATGCGCGTCAAGGGTGCGGACTTCCGACGGGTTCCCGTCAATGCGGCGGGCCAGGTGCGCCCGGGGACGTCGATCGCGCTGGCGGATGTCGGCAGTGCCTTCGAGGCCTGGCGCTTCCGCGCCGGCCGCACGGCATCGGCGGACCAGGTCCGCATCCTCGCCAAGGGCCGTCCCGGGATCAACACGGGCAACGCCCCCTTCTTCCGCTTCACGGTGTCGTACGACGTCGCGAACGGGCTGGTCAGCCTGTCCGACCGGCGTGGCTGACCGACCTCGGATCGCCACCTCCTTCCACCCCGCCTCTGCCAGCCCGACCGACGACGACAGGACACTGACGTGGACAACGAGAACCCCGACTACACCGGCATCGATCCCGCCCTCCACGACCCGAGGTCAGCACGGCTGAGCCGTCGACGCCTGCTGCAGGCGGCCGGCGCCGTGGGGCTCGGTGCCGCCGCGTTGGGCGCGGGCGCGCGGACCGCCGAGGCGGCCCCGATGCAGCCCTTCCGCCCGCGAGGCCGACTGCGTCGCCGCCCCAACTTCCTGATCTTCATGGTGGACGAGATGCGGACCGCACCGTCGTACGAGAGTGCGGAGACCCGGGCCTGGCGTGAGCGGAACCTGCAGGCGCAGAACTTCCTGCGCCGCAATGCCATGGAGTTCACCAACCACCACATCATGGCCGTCGCCTGCCAGCCGAGCCGCGCATCGATCTACACGGGTCAGTACCCGACGCTCCACGGCGTCTCGCAGACCTCGGGATCGGCGAAGAGCGCCATCGAGGAGGACCTGTACTGGCTGCAGCCCGGGACGGTCCCGACCCTGGGCAACTACTTCCGTGCGGCCGGCTACGACACGTACTGGAAGGGCAAGTGGCACATCTCCGACGGGGACATCTACCAGCCGGGCAGCTACAACCCCCTGCCCAGCTACAACGCCAACGGCGTGCGCGATCCCTACCTCGAGAGCGTCTACGAGGAGGCCGGGATGCTCGAGCAGTACGGCTTCACCGGCTGGATCGGCCCCGAGCCGCACGGCAGCAACCCGCTGAACTCCGGCTCGTCGGCCCCGGGTGGCCGTGGACGAGATGAGGTGTTCGCGCAGTGGGGGATCGAAAAGCTCCTGCAGCTGCGCAACTCGACCAAGCCGTGGCTGCTGGTCAACTCCTTCGTGAACCCGCACGACATCACGCTGTGGGGAGATCTCACGCTGGCCGCCCAGACGTTCTACCTCGACCAGCAGCTCCTCGGCTCGGACGTGCCGCGGAACCTGTTCACCCCCGAGTACGCCGCGTCGCAGAACGAGGACCTGTCCGGCAAGCCGACGGCCCAGGGCTCCTATCGCGACCAGTACCCGCTCGGCTTCCAGCCCCTCGCCGGGCACGAGCCGTACCAGCGGTTCTACTACCAGCTCCAGAAGAACGTCGATGACCAGATCTCGCGGGTAATCAAGGTCCTGACGGCCGACAAGGCGCAGTACCGCGACACCATCGTGGTCTTCCTGTCCGACCACGGCGAGCAGCTCGGTTCGCACGGTGGCCTGTTCCAGAAGTGGTCCAGCGCGTACGACGAGACCGTCCGGGTGCCGTTCCTGTTCCACAATCCCATCCTCTTCGACCGGGCTGAGCAGTCCGATCTCGTGACGAGCCATGCGGACTTCCTGCCGACCATGCTGGGCCTGGCCGGCCTGGACGAGGAGGTCCTCCGCAAGGAGCTGCGCACGACCCACACGGAGGTACAGCCGCTGGTGGGCCGGGACCTGTCCGGCTACCTCCTCGGCGAGAACGACGGCTCGCAGCACCGTGGCGAGTCGGTGTACTTCATGACCGACGACCAGATCTTCAAGGGCATGAACGCCGTCTCCTGGAAGGGCACCGAGTTCACGCCCGTCGAGCAGCCCGCCAGCCTGGAGGCCGTCTTCATGGCCCTGCCGACCGGCCCGGCCGGTGAGCGGGAGATGTGGAAGCTGGTCCGGTACTTCGACAACCCGGACTTCTGGACCTCGCCCGGGGTCCAGGACGTGCAGACGATCATGAAGGGCCGGGTCAACGAGCCCGGTCCGAAGGTCGGGTTCACGACCGTCAAGGCGCTGCAGCCCACTGGCGATCAGGTCGGGCCGGCCCCGGACGAGTGGGAGCTGTACTGCACGAGCCGGGACCCGATGGAGTTGAGCAACCTGTACGGGAACCCCGACTACGGACCCCAGCTGGAGATCCTCCTGGCCGAGCTGAACGCGCAGAACGCGGCCAAGCGCCGGACGCCGACCAATGAGCCCTGGGCGGACGGCTCGGCCATCCAGTTCGGGTTCAACCCGGCGGTGCCGATCCCCTAGCGGAGCGGCGTCCGGTATCCTTCACCGCGGTCAAGAGCACCAGCGCACAGCCCCGGCTTGCTGGTCGGCAACCCTCCATCGCGGTGGGGTGCTCCGGGTGAGGACCAGGCCCCGACCGGGGCAAGCGCGAGTCCGCCCGGGCTGCGAAGTCATGTGAGAGTGAGGAACGTACGTGTCGCACCGCCTGTTCACCTCCGAGTCGGTCACCGAGGGTCATCCGGACAAGATGGCCGACCAGATCAGCGACGCGATCCTCGACGACCTGCTGCGGCAGGACCCGAGGAGCCGTGTTGCCGTCGAGACGATGCTGACCACGGGTCAGGTGCACGTCGCCGGTGAGGTCACCACCAACGGCTACGCCGACGTCATGGACCTCGTGCGCCAGACGGTCCTCGGCATCGGCTACGACTCGTCGGTCAAGGGGTTCGACGGCGAGTCCTGCGGCATCTCGGTCTCCATCGGCAAGCAGTCGCCGGACATCGCCCAGGGCGTCGACGACGCCTACGAGGAGCGCGCCGAGGGCAGTGACGACCCGCTCGACCGCCAGGGTGCGGGCGACCAGGGCCTGATGTTCGGCTATGCCTGCGACGACACCCCCGAGCTCATGCCGCTCCCGATCCACATCGCGCATCGGCTGGCCGAGCGCCTCACCGAGGTGCGCAAGGACGGCACCGTGCCCTACCTGCGGCCCGATGGCAAGACTCAGGTCACCATCGCGTACGACGAGAACGACCGCCCCGTGCGGATCGACACGGTGGTGGTGTCCTCGCAGCACGCCAAGGACGTCAGCCTCGAGAACATGCTCACGCCGGACGTCAAGCGGCACGTCGTCGACCCGGTGCTCGACCTGATCGACCTCGACTCGCGCGACTACCGGCTCCTCGTGAACCCGACGGGTCGCTTCGAGGTCGGCGGACCGATGGGCGATGCCGGGCTCACCGGACGCAAGATCATCGTGGACACCTACGGCGGCATGGCCCGCCACGGCGGCGGTGCCTTCTCCGGCAAGGATCCGTCGAAGGTCGACCGCTCGGCCGCCTACGCCATGCGCTGGGTCGCCAAGAACGTGGTCGCCGCGGAGCTGGCGACGCGCTGCGAGGTCCAGGTGGCCTACGCCATCGGCAAGGCCCATCCCGTCGGCGTCTTCGTCGAGACCTTCGGCACCGGAGTCGTGCCCGACGAGCAGATCCAGGAGGCCGTGCTGCAGGTGTTCGACCTGCGGCCCGCCGCCATCATCCGCGACCTCGACCTGCTGCGCCCGATCTATCGCACGACCAGTGCCTACGGCCACTTCGGCCGCCCGCAGGGAAGCAACTGGCTGCTGGACGCCGAGGATCCGGACGCCCGCACGGCGGTGGGGCCGACCTTCACGTGGGAGGCCACCGATCGCGCCGCAGCCCTGAAGGCTGCCATCGTCGGCTGATCCGACTAGGTTCGCTCGATGTGACCGAGGCCGAGCAGCTCCCGCTCCTTCCGGAGCGCGCTGCTCGGCCTCGGCGCGTTCGCGGGCCCGTCCCGCTCGCGGAGACGGACCCGGTCGCACAGGTCGTCATCGACTCCCCGCTGCCGCACCTGGACCGTGTCTTCGACTATGCCGTGCCCGCCGCGCTCGACGAGCGGGCCAGGGTCGGGTGCCGGGTCCGGGTCCGGTTCGCCGGCAAGCTGACTGACGGCTACCTGATCGGACGGACCGCGGAGGCCGACCACGGGGGAGAGCTCCGGCCCCTCGAGCGGGTCGTCGGAACGGACCTCGTCCTCGAGCCCGGGATCCTGGTGCTGGCCCGCGAAGTGGCCCAGCGCTACGCGGGCACGGTGAGTGACGTGCTCCGCGCGGCGATCCCGCCGAGGCACGCCCGTGCCGAGGCGGTCGAGGTCGAGCCGTCCACGTGGACGGCCGAGGCGGATTCGATCGACGCGGAGCGCTGGTCCGCCTACGACAGCGGCCCCGCCCTGCTGCAGCGGCTGGCGGATCCCGGGGCGGCCCCGACCCGCGCCGTGTGGTCGCTCGCGCCAGCGACCCGGTGGGTCGACGATGTGGCCGCGGCGGTCCGGGCCGTGCTCGCGCAGGACCGCGGGTCGGTGGTCGTCGTCGTGCCGGACGCGCGCGATGTCGCGGCGGTGCTGGACCGGTTCGAGGATGCGGTTCAGGCGGGCGCTGTGGCGACGCTGACAGCCGACCTCGGCCCGGAGCGGCGGTACCGTGAGTTCCTGCGGATCCTGCGGGGCGGTGCGCGCCTGGTGGTCGGCACCCGGGCCGCGGTGTTCGCGCCGGTCGTGGACCCGCGACTGCTCGTGCTCTGGGACGACGGCGACGACGCCCTCTGCGAGCCACATGCGCCCTACTGGGACGCGAGGGACGTCCTCGCCCTGCGGGCGCACCTCACCGGTTGCGACCTGCTGGTCGGCTCGCCCGCTCGCTCGGTCGTCACCGAGCAGTGGTGCCGGACGGGGTGGGCGCGGTCGGTGCAGGCGACCCGGACATCCGTCGGCGAGCGTGGCCCGCGGGTGCGCGCGCTCGCCCGGGAGGATGCCGCCCGAGACCCGGCCGCGGCTGCCGCACGCATCCCGCATCCGGCATGGCAGGCGGCGCGCTCGGCGCTGGAGCGCGGGCCCGTCCTCGTCCAGGTGCCCCGACGCGGCTACCTGCCGATGCTGGCCTGCCAGCGGTGCCGTGAGCCGGCACGTTGCACGTGCGGCGGTCCCCTGCGGATCGCCGGGGCGGGAAAAGTCCCGTCCTGCGAATGGTGCGGCACCCTCGTGGGGGACTGGCGCTGCCGGGAGTGCGGCGACCGCCGGTTGCGCGCGGTGAGCGTCGGCGTCGAGCGCACAGCGGAGGAGATCGGGCGGGCCTTCCCCGGCGTGCCCGTCGTCTCCAGCCACGCGGGACGGATGGTGGGCGAGGTCGACGACCGGCCCCAGGTCGTCGTGGCCACGCCCGGCGCCGAGCCGCGCTGCGCGGGCGGGTACCGAGGCGTCCTCCTCCTCGATGCCCGGGCGCAGTTGCAGCGCCCGTCCCTCGAGACCACCGAGGACACGGCCCGGAGGTGGTTCGCGGCCGCCGCGCTGGCCGAGCCGGGCGGGCAGGTCGTCGTCACGGCGGACAACGCCCTGCCGATCGTGCAGGCGCTGCTCCGCTGGGACGCCCCGTGGCTGGCCGACCGGGAGCTCGCCGAGCGCTCCAGCGCGGGCCTGCCGCCGGCTACCCGGATGGCGGCACTGCTCGGGGCGGCCGCGGACATCGAGGACGTCGCACGGGCGCTCACCGTCCCGCACCGGCTGCTCGGCCCGGTCCCGCGCGAGGGCGAGGACCGGCACCGCGGCCTGGTCGTGGTCGCTCGCGAGGACGGTGCCACCCTGGCGACGCAGTTGCGGGCGATCACGGCCACGCGGTCGGCGCAGTCGAAGACGGCCCCCGTCCACGTCCGGCTGGACCCCCGCGACCTCTAGCCCGTTTCTCCCACGTCGCGGGACAGGTGAGCCAAAGGAGACCGTTATGCCTCATCTCTCCCACTACGTGGGACAAACGAGGGGCGGCCTAGACTCGCGGCATGGCCATCCAGCCCATCCGCCTGTTCGGCGATCCCGTCCTGCGCACCCCCGCGGCGCCCGTCGAGACCTTCGACAAGGAGCTCCGCAAGCTCGTGAAGGACCTCACCGAGACCATGATGGACGCCCCCGGTGCCGGCCTGGCCGCGCCGCAGATCGGCGTCTCCCTGCGGGTGTTCACCTACTGGGTCGACGACGAGCCCGGTCACCTCGTCAACCCCGACCTCGACCTCTCCGAGGAGCAGCAGGATGGCGAGGAGGGGTGCCTGTCCCTCCCCGACCTGTCCTTCGACACGAAGCGGGCGAAGCGCGTCGTCGCCAAGGGCTTCAACATGTGGGGCGAGCCGGTCGTCATCGAGGGCAGTGATCTCCTCGCGCGGGCCGTCCAGCACGAGACGGACCATCTCGACGGGATCCTGTTCATCGACCGGCTCGACGCGGAGATGCGCAAGGAGGCGATGCGCCAGATCCGTCAGGCCGAGTGGTTCGGCGAGCCCGCGCCAGCGGTGCAGATCAGCCCGCACGCCATCTCCTCCAAGTGGCTGTAGCTGGTGCGCTGCCTGTTCGCCGGCACTCCTGACGTCGCGGCGGTGTCGCTCAGGGCCCTGCTCGAGTCCGAACACGAGGTGGTCGCCGCCCTCACCCGGCCGGATGCCCCCGTCGGCCGCGGCCGCACCCTGGCACCCTCGCCCGTCGCGGCGCTCGCCGAGGAGGCGGGCGTCGAGGTGCTCAAGCCGGGCTCGTTCCGCGACCCGGGGCTGCTGGAGCGGCTGTCCGCGCTTCAGCTCGACGTGGCGCCCGTCGTGGCCTACGGAGGCCTGGTGCCGGCACCGGCGCTGACGCTGCCGAAGCACGGCTGGGTCAACCTGCACTTCTCGCTCCTGCCCGCGTGGCGGGGCGCGGCCCCGGTCCAGCACGCCATCTGGCACGGCGACGACATCACCGGCGCGAGCACCTTCCTCCTGGAGGAGGGCCTGGACACAGGCCCGGTCTTCGGCACCGTGACCGAGGCGATCCGCCCCGACGACACGTCGGGGGACCTGCTGGGGCGCCTCGCCCAGGCAGGGTCGGGGCTGCTGGTCGCCACGCTCGACGCGATCGCCGCCGGCCGGGCGCACCCGGTCGCCCAGGTCGGCGACCCGACGTACGCGGGGAAGATCACCGTCGAGGACGCGCGCATTCGCTGGGACCACCCTGCCGTCGGCGTCGACCGGCAGGTCCGCGCCTGCACCCCGGCGCCGGGTGCGTGGACGACCTGCCGTGGTGACCGCCTGGGCATCGGCCCCGTGCGCCAGGCACCGGACGTCGAGCCCCTTCCCGTAGGACGGATCCGCGTGACCAAGCGCGAGATCCTCGTCGGCACCGCCACCGTTCCCGTTCGGCTCGGCTCGGTGCGCCCTCCCGGGAAGCGGGAGATGCCCGCGGCCGACTGGGCGCGGGGCGTACGGCTGACGGCCGAGGACGTCCTGTCATGACCGACCGCCCGCGGGCCGCCGCCCTCGAACTGCTGCGCGCCGTCCGCGAGGACGAGGCCTACGCGAACCTGGCGCTCCCGCAGATCGTGCACGGCTTCGGGCTGACGGGGCGTGACGCAGCGTTCGCCACGGAGCTGTCCTACGGCACGCTGCGAGGCCTGCGCTGGTACGACGCCGTGCTCGCCGAGTGCGTGACCCGCTCGTACGACAAGGTCGAGCCGGCCATGAAGGACGTCCTCCGGCTCGGTGCCCATCAGCTTCTCGCCATGCGGGTCCCCGCGCATGCCGCGGTCGACTCGTCCTGCACGCTCGCGCGCGATCTCGGTGCCAAGCCGGGCGCGGATGCGCGCGCGGGCTTCGTCAACGCCGTCCTGCGCAAGGTCGCCCAGCGCGATGCCGCGGAGTGGGCGGCCCAGCTGCAGCGTGACGCGGATCCTGACGACCCCGACTGGCTCGGCGTCCGGTGGTCGCATCCCACGTGGATCGTCCGGGCCTTCCGCGATGCGCTCGGACCCCGCCAGGCGGAGCTCATCGACGTGCTGCAGGCGGACAACGCGGCCGCCCGGCCCTCGCTCGTGGCGCGCCCCGGCCGTATGACGTCGGAGGAGCTGATCGAGCTGCCCGAGGTCGACCCCGGACGCTGGTCGCCACTGGCCGGGCTCCTCGTCGAGGGCACGCCGGACATGCTGGCCTGCGTCCGAGACGGGCGCGCCGGTGTGCAGGACGAGGGCAGCCAGCTCGTGGCACTGGCGCTGACGCGCGTCGAGGTGCCCGACGACCACGGTCGCTGGCTGGACATGTGCGCGGGGCCTGGCGGCAAGGCTGCGCTCCTCGACGGTCTCGCCCAGGAGCGCGGCGGCTCCCTGCTGGCGGTCGAGCAGCACCCCCACCGGGCCGAACTCGTGACCCGGTCGTTCGCACCTGGGTCCGCCTCGCGGGTGGTCGTGGGCGATGCGCGCCACGCGCCCTGGGGTGACGAGCTCTTCGACCGGGTCCTCGTCGATGCGCCCTGCACCGGTCTCGGCGCACTGCGTCGGCGTCCTGAGGCACGCTGGCGCCGCACGACGGCGGACCTCGCGGCGCTCGGGGGACTTCAGCGCGACCTGCTGCGGACGGCGGTGTCGGCCGTCCGCCCCGGAGGCGTGGTGGGCTACGTCACCTGCTCCCCGCACCTGGCCGAGACCGAGTTTGTGGTCGCCGACGTCCTCCGCGGTCGCGACGACCTGCAGCTGGTGGACGCGAGGCCGCTGCTGCCCGAGGTGGAGGATCTCGGTGACGGCCCGACGATCCAGCTGTGGCCGCATCGGCACGGCACGGACGGGATGTTCCTCGCGCTGATCCGCCGATCGGGGTGACGGCCCGGCTGGACGTCAGCTGAGGCCGGTGAGGAAGGACTGCAGGGCCGGGGCCGGCGCCAGCGCGGTACTGGTGTTCGCGATGGTCAGGACAGCGAAGGCCCCCATGGTGGCGACGAGAGCGGCGGAAGCCCCCCACCGCCGGCGGTGGACCAGCCGGAGCGTCATGAGGGCGGCGAGCAGGGTGACCACGGCCATGAGTACCGCGACAACCGCGTGATACGCGGCGAAGTCCCGGACGATCGCCGCTGCGGTCGCTGTCGGCTGGCCACTGCCAATGCTCGTATTCAGGGCCGTGATCACGTCGGTGAGGGTTGGGCTCCGACCACTCAGGGGAAGGAAGGACAGAACCGACGACAACGGCGCGAAGGCTCCCTGCACGTTGGCGAGGACGAGGACGAGTGCCAGGGCGGCCACGAGGCCACCGCCGGCCGCCACGGTTGCCCACCCGAGTCGATGGCTCCGTTGCGATGCGACACGGCGGGCATGCCACGCATGCGTGACCGTCAGGCTGGCCGCGGTCAGTGCTGCGAGGGCGAGCAGCGCTTTCACGATGTGGAACCAGCGCCAGAACCGGGTGGGATCGGTCAGCGCGGACGAGGCCTGGACACCGGGCGCCGCAACGGCTGTCGTCCAGTCGGCGATGATCGCGTTCCCCACCGAATGCGCCAACGTGTCGGGGCCGGCCCACGTGAGTCCGGTGATCGCTGTTGCCGCGTGCCACGGGATGACGAACGCCGCGGCGGTGAACCCCAGGGTCGCCGCACCCAGTAGCCACCAGCGCGCGCTGCCGTGTCTCATGATGCTCTCCTTCGCGTGCCGCCGGGTCGCCCGGCACGGTGGCGCCCCATGCTAGGCGCGGTGGCTGCCACCTGTCAGCAGCGCGTCGAGGGCGTCGTAGACGCCGGGCGCGGCCGCCACGACGCGCCCTGATCCCGTGACTCCGTTGTCGGCGAGGAACGGGCACGCGCGCCCGCCGGCCTCCTCGACCAGCAGCAGGGCGGCCAGGCAGTCCCACGCGTTGATGTAGGTCTCGACGTAGCCGATCAGCTGGCCTGCGGCGACGTATGCGAGGGACAGTGCACCTGATCCGGTGCGGTGGTACATGCCGCCGGCCGACAGCAGCTCCTCGGCCATCCGGCCAAGGTCTGCCGGGCGTGTGCGCGGCGAGCAGCCCAGGCCGGTGAGGCCCTGGTCGAGGGCGGTGACCTCGAGCACGTGCATGGGCCGGCCGTTGACCGAGGCACCGCCGCCCCGGCGTGCCGCGTAGGTGTCCCCGGTGACCGGGTTGCGGACCACGCCGACCTGCGTCGCACCGTCACGCACGTAGGCGATGGAGACGCACCAGGACGGCAGCCCCAGCAGGAAGGGCTGCGTCCCGTCGATGGGGTCCACCACCCAGACCCCGCGCCCGGCCTCGGCTAGCCCGTCGGCGCCGGTCTCCTCCCCGACGAACGCGTCGTCGGGGAACAGCGAGGCGAGTCGCTGCTTGATGGTGCGCTCGGTCTCCCGATCGGCCTCGCTCACCAGGTCCTGGACGCCCTTCCGCTCGACGGTCAGGCGATCGAGGTGCCGGAAGTGGCCGAGGGCGACGTCCCCGGCCACCACGGCCACGTCCAGGGCAGCGGCGACGTGCGCGGCGAGGTCGTCCGTCATGGCCACGGACGATAGCGGGCCCTTCGGTGGATACCCTTCCGGCGTGGGCATCCAGATCTCGCCGAGCGTCCTGAACGCCGACCTGTCCAACCTCGCGGCCGAGGTCGCACGCGTCGAGTCGGTCGCGGACTGGATCCACCTCGACGTGATGGACAACCAGTTCGTCCCGAACCTCACGTTCGGCCTGCCGGTCATCGAGGCGCTTCTGCGGCACATCACGGTGCCCGCGGACTGCCACCTCATGATCGCCGACCCGGACCGGTGGGCCCCCGGCTACGCGGAGGCGGGTGCGGGCTCGGTCACCTTCCACGTCGAGGCGGCCGCCAACCCCCGCATGGTGGCCAAGGACATCCGGGCGGCGGGTGCGCGTGCCGGGGTCGCGGTCAAGCCGGGCACATCCCTCACGGAGATCGCCGACGTGCTGCCGTTCACCGACATGATCCTCATCATGACCGTCGAGCCCGGCTTCGGCGGTCAGGCCTTCATGGCCGACATGCTGCCGAAGGTCCGGGAGGCGCGGCGCATCGCCGATGCCGCGGACGTCGACATCTGGGTGCAGGTGGACGGCGGCGTAGGACCGGACAGCATCGAGCAGTGCTCGGCCGCCGGCGCCGACGTCTTCGTGGCGGGCTCGGCGGTCTACCGCGATCCAGACCCCGCCGTCATGGTCGAGCAGCTGCGTGCCCTGGCGGAGAACGCCGCCCGCCCGTGACCGAGCCGACTCCTCCGAGGGACTGGCGCACGCCCATGCGCGAGGCCCTCGCACTGGCCCAGGCGGAGGACGCCCCGTACGGGGAGAACCCGCGCGTGGGCTGCGTCATCGTGGCGGGCGACGGAACCATCGTCGGGAGGGGATTCCACCGCGGGGCCGGCACGCCGCATGCCGAGGTGGTCGCGCTCGCCGATGCGGGGGAGCGTGCGCGAGGCGCCACGGCGGTGGTCACGCTCGAGCCCTGCCGGCACACCGGCCGCACGGGACCGTGCACGAGGGCGCTCATCCACGCCGGCGTGGTGCGGGTGGTGTTCGCCCAGTCCGATCCCACGGAGCACGCGGGCGGGGGAGCGGTCGAGCTGTCGGCGTCCGGCGTCGAGGTCGAGCCTGGAGTGCTCGCCGAGGAGGCCGAGCGGGTCAACGAGGAGTGGACGTTCGCCGTTCGCCACGGCCGGCCCTTCGTCACGTACAAGTGCGCCGTGTCCCTCGATGGACGGGTCGCCGGCGCCGACGGCGGACCCACCGCGATCACCGGCCCGGGGGCGCGGGAGCACGTCCACGAGCTGCGCGCACGTGTGGGCGCGATCATCGTCGGGACCGGCACCGCGCTGGTCGACGACCCGGCCCTGACCGTGCGCCATCCGCACGTGCAGGCGACGCCCCTGCGGGTCGTCGTCGGGTCGCGAGCCCTGCCCGCCTCCGCCCGCGTCCTCGACGGCAGCGCCCCCACGCTGCTCGTCGACGAGCGTGACCCCCTCGTGCTGCTGGAGGATCTCTACGCTCGAGGCGTCCGCCACGCCCTCCTCGAGGGCGGGCCCACCCTGGCGGCGGCCTTCCTAGGCCGCGGGGTCGTCGACCGCGTCGAGTGGCACCTGGCGCCCGTCCTCCTCGGCGAGGGGCCGTTGGCGCTTCCTCCCCTCGATGCCGCCCTCGACGTCGATGTCGATCGCGTTGAGCGCTTCGGGGAGGATGTGGTCATCACCGGACGGATCATCCGCCCGCCCGGTCAGGCGGAAGCGGAGGCCTAGTGTTCACCGGCATCGTGGAGGAGCGCGGCGAGGTCGTCGCGATCGAGGAGCGCGGCGACTCGGCACGCGTCGTCATCCGGGGCCCGGTCGTCACCTCGGACGCCCGTCCAGGCGACTCCATCGCCGTCAACGGGGTGTGCCTGACGGTCGTCGACCCGGGCGGCGACACCTTCGCCGCGGACGTCATGGCCGAGACGCTGTCCCGCTCCTCGCTGGGCGCACTGCGAGCCGGGTCACCCGTCAACCTCGAGCGCGCCGCCCGCCTCGACTCCCGCATCGGCGGCCACCTCGTGCAGGGGCACGTCGACGGCGTGGCCGAGGTCGAGTCCGTGCACCCGAGCGAGCACTGGACGACCGTGGCCTTCGCCCTGCCGGAGGGGCTTGCCCGCTACATCGTGGAGAAGGGATCGATCACCGTCGACGGGGTGTCACTGACGGTCGTATCCGTCGACGACCGTTCCTTCAGCGTCTCGCTCATCCCGACCACGCTGGCCGAGACCACGCTGGGCTCGCGTAAGGTCGGAGACCGAGTCAACATCGAGGTCGACGTCATCGCGAAGTACGTCGAGCGCCTCGCCAGTTGGAGGACGACATGATCCCCGCCGACGAGCTCTTCACCGAGGAGGAGCCGGAGGAGCAGCCGAAGAAGGCCGAGACCCCGGCCGCGCCGCGACCCGTCGACCCGGACGGCATTCGGCTGGATGCCGTGGAGGACGCCATCGCGGCCATCGGTCGCGGCGAGGCGGTCATCGTGGTCGATGACGAGGACCGCGAGAACGAGGGGGACCTGATCTTCGCCGCGCAGGCATCGACCCCCGAGCTGGTCGGCTTCATGATCCGTCACACGTCCGGCTACATCTGCGTCGGGATGACCGGTCCCGACCTCGACCGTCTCGGCCTGCCGCCCATGACGGCCATCAACGAGGATCGCAAGGGCACGGCCTACGCCGTCTCCGTTGACGCACGCGATGTGGAGGCGACGGGAATCTCGGCCACGGACCGCGCGCGGACCATCCGGGTGCTCTCGGACTCGGCCACGGAGCCCTATGACCTGACCCGCCCGGGACACGTCCTGCCGCTGCGGGCGATGCCGGGTGGCGTGCTCCAGCGCGCGGGTCACACCGAGGCGGCCGTGGATCTCGCCCGGCTGGCAGGCCTGTCGCCGAGCGGTGCGCTCTGCGAGATGGTCAACGACGACGGAACGATGATGAGGGCGCCGGCGTGCCGGGCGTTCGCCGACGAGCACGGCCTGCGAATGATCTCCATCGCCGACCTCATCCGGTTCCGTCGCAAGACGGAGAGCCTGGTGACCCGGGTGGCGGTGGCCAAGCTGCCGACGGAGTTCGGGGACTTCACCGCGTACGGCTACCGGGGCGATGTCGACAACTCCGAGCACATCGCCCTCGTCGTGGGGGAGATCGGGGACGGCGAGAACGTCCTCGTGCGGGTGCACTCCGAGTGCCTGACCGGCGACGTGTTCGGCTCGCTGCGGTGCGACTGCGGTCCGCAGCTGCACGCGGCCATGGAGGCCGTGGCCGCAGAGGGCCGCGGCGTCGTGCTCTACGTCAAGGGGCACGAGGGCCGCGGCATCGGCCTGCTGCACAAGCTGCGCGCCTACTACCTGCAGGAGCAGGGGCATGACACCGTCGATGCGAATCTCGAGCTGGGCCTGCCTGCCGATGCGCGTGACTACGGAACCGGCGCCCAGATCCTCGTCGACCTCGGGGTCCGGTCGATGCGGTTGCTGACGAACAACCCCGCGAAGCGGGCGGGCCTCGAGGGGTACGGGCTCTCCATCATCGAGAGGGTCCCGCTCCAGGTGCATGCCAACCCGCACAATGCGCACTACCTCAAGACCAAGGTCGAGCGGATGGGACATGACCTGCCGGTCGAGGCGACACTCCCCGGAGGGGCATCGTGAGCGGTTCGGGAAGCGCGCAGATCGAGGTCGACGGCACGGGATTGCGCGTCGCGATCGTCGCGGCCTCGTGGCACGAGACGGTCATGGGCGGACTGCTCGACGGCGCGCAGCGCGCATGCGAGCAGGCCCACGTCGGTGTCGAGGTCATCCGCGTTCCGGGATCCTTCGAGCTCCCGGTGGTCGCACTGGCCTGTGCCCGGCAGTTCGACGCCGTGATCTGCCTCGGCGTCATCATCCGAGGCGGCACACCGCACTTCGAGTACGTCTCCTCGGCCGCCACCGATGGCCTGACCCGCGTGGCCCTCGACACGGGCACGCCGATCGGCTTCGGCGTCCTCACCTGCGACGACGAGGCGCAGGCCCTCGACCGGTCCGGACTTCCCGGGTCGAGCGAGGACAAGGGTGCCGAGGCCGCGTGGGCCGCGATCGCGACCGCGGTGACTCTGCGCGACCTGCCGCGCCAATAGGGTGGTGCCGTGAAGACGTTCGACGAGCTCTACGCCGAGCTCACGCAGAAGGTCACCTACGGTGACGAGGAGTCCGGCACGACGCGACTGGTCGCGCAGGGCGTGCATGCCGTCGGCAAGAAGGTGGTCGAGGAGGCCGCCGAGGTGTGGATGGCCGCCGAGCACGAGGGGCATGACCGCACCGCCGAGGAGATCGCCCAGCTGCTGTACCACGTGCAGTGCATGATGCTGGCGAGCAAGGTGAGCCTCGAAGACGTCTACCGAAGGCTGTGACGATGCTCCGAGTTGCCGTCCCGAACAAGGGACAGTTGGCCGACCCTGCGCGCGAGATGCTGTCCGAGGCCGGCTACCTGCGCTCCGCGACGACCCGCGAGCTGGTGGTCCACGACCCGGACAACGACGTGGAGTTCTTCTTCCTGCGTCCGCGGGACATCGCCATCTACGTCGGCGAGGGCACCCTCGACGTCGGCATCACCGGACGCGACATGCTGCTCGACTCCGGGGCGGAGGCGGATGAGGTCCTGCCCCTCGGGTTCGCGCCGTCGACCTTCCGGCTTGCCGCGCCGCGCGGCTCGGCCACGACCGTGGGCGACCTCGCGGGGCGCACGATCGCCACCTCGTATGCCGGGGTCCTCGAGGCCTTCCTGGCGCGCGAGGGCATCGATGCCCGCGTGGTCAAGCTCGACGGTGCCGTCGAGAACGCCGTGGCACTCGGAGTGGCCGACGCCGTCGCCGACGTGGTCGCGACCGGCACCACGCTGCGCAAGGCGGGGCTGGAGCTGGTGGGGGATCCGATCCTCGTGTCCGAGGCGCTGGTCATCCGCCGTATCGGCGCGCCCCAGGTCCCGGCCGTCGAGACCTTCGTACGCCGACTGCATGGCGTGATGGTGGCGCGGTCCTATGTCCTCGTCGACTACGACATCCTCACCGCCAAGATCGAGGAGGCCTGCGCGCTCACGCCGGGGATCGAGTCGCCCACCGTGTCCACGCTGCACGATCCGCAGTGGTCCGCGGTGCGGGCCATGGTTCCCACGGCCGACGTGCACCGGGTCATGGACGAGCTCTACGAGCTCGGTGCGCGCGGGATCCTGGTCACCGACATCCACGCCTGCCGCCTGTAGGCCTCAGCGCACGATCACGTCGTTCCGCAGGGCCGGAATCGTGGCGAACTGCACGATGCCGATCAGCGCCAGGGTCAGGTAGACGATCGTGAAGGAGCCGCTCGCGTCCAGGACGGCGCCCGCGAGCAGCGGCCCGAAGGCCGCCAGCAGGTAGGTGACCGAGTAGGCCATGGCCGTCAGTCGGTTGGACGCGGCCGGGTCGGCGGCCCAGCGGCTGAGCAGGGCCAGCCCCATGGCGAACCCGCCGCCTAGCCCCCAGCCGAACACCGCGGCCACGACGACGGGACTGGTCGCTGGCGCGACTGCCAGCATCGCGAGCGGGACGATGACGAGGACGAGCGTGGTCGCGAAGACGGCCCGCGGCCGACCCGAGCGCTCGGCGAGCCAGGGCATCACGAGTGCACCGCCGATCTCGACGCCGGTGAACACGCCGAACAGCAGGCCTGCCTCGCGGGGGGTGAGGCCGGTGCTGACGTACAGCGGCGACAGCCACGCGAGCGCCGTGTAGAAGATCACGCTGTTGGCCAGCAGGTACGCCGTCAGCGACCATGCCCGCGCGTCCCGCCACGGCAGGTGCCGCAGGTGGACGAGCGGGGGCGCCTGATCGCGAGCCGCGCCGCCCCGCTCCGGAGCCTCCTCGACGATCCACCAGACCAGGAGCGCAAGAGCCGCGGGCAGCGCCCAGGAGGCGAGGGCTGCCTGCCAGGATCCCAGCGCCTCGGCCAGCGGCACGGTCGCGACGCCTGCGATGGCCGCCCCGGCGAGCATGGCCGAGGACCACAGTCCGGTGGCGAGGCCGACCTGGTCGGCGAGCTGCTCGCGCACCACGCTCGGCACCAGGCCCGCCGCGAGGGCGATCCCGATGCCGACGAGGAGTGCGGAGGCGTGCAGGACCCCGGGAACGGCCGCGGCCAGGCGGGTCACGAGGGCCACGGTGATGATCGCCAGGGCGAGCGCCACCGTATGCCGCCGACCGATCCGGGCGGCGATCCTCGGCACGAACAGTGCGACGGCCCCCATGCACAGCACCGGCAGCATCGTCAGCGCGCCGATGACCGTCGAGCTCCAGCCGGTCGCGTCGGCGATGGCGCTCTCGAGCACCGGAACGCTCGCAAGGGCGAAGCGCAGGTTCGCGGCCACCAGGGCGAGTGCCAGCAGCACCGCCCAGCGAGGTCGGTTCGGGCGCGGCACGTGCCGATTGTGGTCCCCTAGGGTGGTTCCGTGCCGCATGAACACTCGCTCGGGCGCGGTCGGACGCTCGCGTACCCGCAGTTCCCCGATGACGACGGCTCCGCCGACCCGGCGGTGCGGGCGCTGCTCGCCAGCGAGGCCGACCCGCTGTCCGTGGCTCGTGCGCTGCGTGACGTGCGGCTGGTCGCGGTCGTCATGGCGGTCCTCGAGGAGCAGGACGAGGACGGCGGCGACAAGGACAGCCACATGGCCGTCGTGTCGATGGTGAACGCCGCGGGAGAGAAGGGGCTGCTTGCGTTCTCCGGGGTCGATGCGGCGACGCAGTGGAACCCTCTGGCGCGACCGGTGCCGGCGCTCGGCCGGGACACGGCACGCGCGGCACTGGACGACGGTGCGTCCGCGGTGGTCATCGACGTGGGCGGCCCGCGACCCCTGGTGATCACCGGGCCGGCGCTTGCCGTTCTTGCCGACACCATGGACTTCGAGGCCGTGGCCGCGCTGGTCAGCGCAGCGCTCGCACCGCTCACGTCGGATGGCTGGGTCGAGGTCGAGGTCCGTGACGGCCGGCCGGCGGGTGCGGAGGCCGACGTCCTCGTGCGCATCGCGGCTCCCGGGGGCGGCCATCCCGATGGCCGGCTGGCGCGCGATCTCGCCGACCAGGCGGCGCGGATCCTTGGCCAGCGGGGCGACATCCAGCGCGCGGCGCCAGGAGGCATCGGCATCGTCCACGCCTGAGGGCGGATCCGAACGGCTACGCTCCGGACATGACCCCTCCCGTGCGTGTGACGGGACTGGACCACATCGTGCTCGTCACGCCCGACGTTGAGCGCTCCCTGGCGTTCTACACGAGCGTCCTCGGCCTCGCGGCGGAGCGCGTGGACGCCTGGCGTGCCGGTGAGGTCCCGTTCCCCTCGGTCCGCATCGACGAGTCCACGCTCATCGACCTGTTCGCCGGGGAGCGGACCGGCGAGAACCTCGCCCACGTGTGCCTCGTCGTGGAGTCGACCGACCTCGCCGCGCTCGCCGAGGATCCGCGGCTGGCACCGGTCACCGGTCCCGTCGAGGGCCTGTTCGGGGCTCGTGGATACGCGGCGAGCGTGTACGCGCAGGACCCGGACGGCAACACCATCGAGCTGCGCTGCTACTAGCGTCCCGCCCCCGCTTCGTCGAGTGGTCCGTTGTCGCCCTCCTGGAGGCCCTGTCCGGGGCGACAACGGACCACTCGACGAAGGTGGCGGCGGGGCCGGACGCTACGTGAACACCGACTCGCGGATCTCCTCCCGCTCCTGGCACGCCTGCTTGATGCGGGTCATCTGCTCGGGGGTGCACGTCAGGCCGTAGACGTCGCGGATGAACTCCGGAAGATCCGGTCGGTAGTCGTGCGCCCACGCCCGGTAGGCGCCGGGGATCTGGGCGTTCTTCATGTCGACGAGCAGCTGGAAGAAGGTGGTCATGGGCCGCCACCGCATGGACGCCGGGACGCCGCGCGGCGACCGTCCGGGGACCTCCTCCATGCGCGGCCGACGGTCGCCGAGCCAGTCCGGTCGGTGGGTGATGAGCCCCGCATCGAACTTGGTGACTCCGTCGTTGTCGTGGCTCAGCAGGACGTAGCGGACCTTCGCGCGCTCCTCCTCGGGCAGCTCGCGGAACTGCTCGTAGTCGTTGACGACGGCGAAGGCGGACCGATCGACGTCCGGGCGGTCCGGGCCGAGGAGCTCCTGTCGCCAGGTGCTGCCCGCCGGCGTGCCGATCCACAGCCCGCGGTCGATGCCCAGGGCCTCCGGGCCGACCGTGCCCCAGTCGACGAACGGGTTCTGGCTGGTGAGGGCGCCGAGCGACTCACCGAACACCACGACCTTCGGGCGGTCCTCGACCGGCATGGACCGGACCCGCTCGAGGATCCGGAGCCACAGGAGGCGGTTCTGCTCCTTCGCCCCCTTCGTCTTCCCGAGGGACAGGGGCGATGGCCGCTTGGAGTACTGCAAGGTCACCGTCGCCACGTCCCCGAGGGTCAGGTACTGGGCGACGGCGGTGGCCACGTAGTTGACATAGCCCGTGCCGGTGGGGGAGATGAGCATGATCAGCGACCGCGACCACGCATCCGTGCGGTCCATCTCGGCAAGGGCGAGGTCCACCCGCTCGCGGGCCGTCGGCGCGTTGTCGAGGCCCACGAAGACGGCGATGGGGGTCGCCTTGGCGGGCTCCTGCATCACGGTCGAGATGGACAGGTCCTTGAGCTCGTGTCCCTGGAAGTCGCGGGCCATCTCCGGGGTGATCTCGGGTCGCACGTAGGTGATCACGTGGCGCCGGCCCTCGCGGCCGAGGCCCTCCCACGAGACGAGGCTGGCCGGGTCGCCGCTGACCATCGGGTTGGTCCACACGCCACTGGCCGAGTCGTCCATGCCCTCCTCGTACGACGTGGTGCCGGCCTCGATGCGATGCATGGCCACGTTCCACAGGGCGTGGGTCCCGTAGGCCAGGCCGAGCAGCGTCACCCCGTGCATGGCCCGACGCCACGTCGCCTCGGACCCCGGCAGGACGCGGCCCGCGACCGTGGCCAGCTGCCGGGACATCCACGATTCCGCGTAGGCGAGTCCGCCCAGGGTCGCGACCACGCCGGCGCCGGCGGCCAGGCCGAGGAGCGGATTGGCGCGGGCCGGATCGGCGATCTGGTCGGGCGGGGTGTCCCGCTGGCGCCAGCGCTCCACGGCGAGCGAGGTCGCCAGTCCGATGGGGATGCCGATGGGCAGCCGCTGGATCCTGCCGTCGGCATGGACAGCCCGGTCGAGGAGGCCCAAGGACGCCTGCCCCGCGGACAGCAGGCTGGCCAGGGTGCCGGTCACCGCGAAGCGCCACCCGGCCTGCCGGATGAGCGCGCGGACGTTCGACTCGTTGTCCCGGTAGCCGATGATCGCGACGACGCCGAAGCCGAGGGGGACGATGGCCATGTCGGTCAGGACGATGGCCGCCCGCCGTCGCTGCTCGTCCGACCAGGACGAGGGGAAAGGCAGGGTCGTTGCGGCGGCCTCGCCCACGATGTCGACCGCGTCCTGCGCGACGACGGTCAGGACGAAGTGCGCCCCGGTCGCCAGGCCCGTGATGAGGCCCTGGTCGAGCCAGGTCCGCTCCGACAGGGATCGTGTGAAGGTCATCGGAACGACGGCCGAGGCGGCGACAATGCCCACCTCGGTCCCCCGGCTGATGCTGCCCGCGACCACGGCGGTCCCCTTCTCGCCCATGACGTCAATCCGCTACTGACGACCCTAGGTCTCCGAGCCTCGGGAGTCCTGCGATACCGCTCAACGGCCGGGCAGGGCCTCCCCGGGGCCGTGCCCGGGCTCGTCGGGGATGGGGGAGGCCTCGCGGAAGGCGTTCTGCAGCGCCTGCAGGCCATCCCGCAGTGGGGCGGCGTGCATGGACCCGATCAACGGTGCCGCCGCATGGACGAGGCCGGCCAGCGCCGTGATGAGGATGCGCGCCTCGGCGAGGTCGGCTGGGGGAGCGGGACGCCCGTCCTCCTCCTCGGCCAGGCCGCAGGCCACGGCGGCGGCCGACATCAGGTGCATGGCGACCGTCAGGACGACCTCGACGGCGGGCACGTCGGCGATGTCCATGCGCCCGTCCGGGCCGGTCGCGATTTCGGGCATCTCGCTCATGGCTGGTACCCTTCCATCCGACTGATCCGGGTCGATGACCCGGGTCGCGCAAGCGGAGTCCTCGACTCCCACCTGCGGACCGCCCTGCACGACAGGTCACGTGGGTCATGGCACGCCGGACGGCGACGTCCGTGCGCGTGCTCTGCCGAGGCCTTCGTGCGCGCCGCGCCGAGGGCCTCCTGCCTTCTCGGGGCGAGTCGCCCGAAACGAAGCGAGGAGGCGCCATCAGCGTCGAACCACGGATCAATGACCGGATCCGCGTGCCCGAGGTCCGCCTGGTCGGACCCAACGGCGAGCAGGTCGGGATCGTCCGCATCGAGGACGCCCTGCGCCTGGCCCTGGAGGCGGACCTCGACCTGGTCGAGGTGGCCCCGATGGCCAAGCCCCCCGTCTGCAAGCTCATGGACTTCGGCAAGTACAAGTACGAGGCAGCGCTCAAGGAGCGTGAGTCGCGCCGGAACCAGACGCACACGGTCATCAAGGAGATGAAGCTCCGCCCGAAGATCGACCAGCACGACTACGAGACCAAGAAGGGTCACGTCGAGCGGTTCCTGAAGGCGGGGGACAAGGTCAAGATCACGATCATGTTCCGCGGACGTGAGCAGAGCCGGCCCGAGCTGGGCCTGCGACTGCTCGCCAAGCTCGCCGAGGACGTGGCAGAGCTCGGATTCGTCGAGGCCACCCCGAAGCAGGACGGTCGCAACATGCTCATGGTCCTGGCCCCTCATCGCAAGAAGTCAGACGTCGCCAAGGCCAAGGCGCAGGCCCAGGCCGATGCCGACGAGGCCCCGCAGGCCGAGACCGCCTGACGACCCGAGCCTTCGGGCTCCCCATAGCTCCCGGCCCACCGGCCGGGCCAATCAGATCGAGGACAACGAGATGCCGAAGCAGAAGACGCACAGCGGTGCGAAGAAGCGGTTCAAGGTGACCGGCTCGGGCAAGATCACCCACGAGCAGGCCAACCGCCGTCACCTCATGGAGGTCAAGTCCAGCAAGCGCACGCGCAAGCTGGAGTCCGACCAGGTCGTCGCGCCCGCCGACGTCAAGAAGGTCAAGCGCCTTCTGGGTCGCTGACCCCCCTTCCCCGTACCCACAGGACAACTCAGGAGATAAGCCATGGCACGCGTCAAGCGCGCAGTCAACGCACAGAAGAAGCGCCGCGAGGTCCTCGAGCGCGCATCCGGCTACCGCGGCCAGCGGTCCCGCCTCTACCGGAAGGCCAAGGAGCAGGTCACTCACTCGCTCGTCTACGCCTACGCAGACCGCCGCACCCGCAAGGGTGACTTCCGTCGGCTGTGGATCCAGCGCATCAACGCGGGCTGCCGCGCCAACGGCATGACCTACAACCGCTTCATCCAGGGCCTGAAGGCCGCGGGTGTCGAGGTCGACCGTCGCATGCTGGCCGAGCTGGCCGTCAATGACGCGCCCGCGTTCGCGGCCCTCGTCGAGGTGGCTCGCGGGGCTTTGCCCGCCACCGCCGCCTGACGTCGTTGGCGCCCGTCGCCCGACTGACCTCGACCGCCTCGGACCGCGTCAAGGCGGTCCGTGCCCTGCACACCCGTCAGGGTCGTCGCAGGTCCGGCCGGTTCGTGGTCGAAGGGCCCCAGGGCGTTCGCAGTGCCCTCGACGCCGGCGTCGTCATCCACGATCTCTACGTGGCTGACGACGCCGGTGTCGCGTTTCCCGACCTCGTGGTCGACGCGGATGCCGCCGGGATCCGCATCACGCCGGTGACCCTCGGGGTGCTGGCCGCGATGGCGGAGACCCAGGCACCGCAGGGCGTGCTGGCCGTCTGCGACCAGGTCCCCTCTGCGGACCTTGACGCGATGCTCTCGGCACGCGCCCCCGTGGTGATCCTCGAGGCCCTGGGCGACCCCGGCAACGTGGGCACCATCATCCGCACGGCGGACGCCGCCGGGGCGGCGGGCGTGATCCTCACCGCGGGATCGGTCGATCCGCACAACGGCAAGGTCGTCCGCTCCACGGCCGGCTCGCTGTTCACGCTGCCGGTCGCCCACGACGTGCCGCTCGCCGAGGTGGTGGCGGCGCTGCAGCGCCATGGCCGGCCGCTGGTGGTCACGGCGGGTGCGGGCGAGCAGGACCTGTTCGATGCGGCCGCGGCGCGCATGGTCTGCCGGGGAACCTGCTGGCTGATCGGCTCGGAGGCGCACGGCGCCAGCCGGGAGGCGCTCGCGGCGGCCGATCTCGTGGTGCGCATCCCGATGTGGGGAGGCGCCGAGTCCTTGAACGCGGCCAGCGCGGCCGCCATCGTGCTGTACGTCGCCCGCTACGAGGGTGCTCAGCGCGCGAGATCCATGACGGAGGAGGCGGCGGCGGATTCGGCGGCCGCCGTGGAGGGATGACAGACTGATGACCATGAATCCGGCCGATTACGTGACGCTGCCGATCTTCGAGGAGAACGGCTACGTCATCCTCGATCCCCACGACCAGGCGGCGGACCCCCGCGAGTGGGAGGACCTGACCTTCGTCGACTGGAAGTCCTCCGGCGACACCCGCTTCGCGCCGCTGGCCAGTGCCTACGGCGACATGGAGTGCAACGGCTTCTGGAACCACACCCCGCCCAAGACCGACAAGGACGGCGTCTGGGTCGAGGAAAACGTGGCCGCGGCCCCCATCCTCACTGCGCGGGCCAAGGAGCCGGGCGCCAACATCGGGCGCTGCCGTGTGATCGAGCTCCAGCCGAACACCTACGGCGAGGCCCTCTACAACCTGCACCGCGACGACAACAACCGGCTGAACCCGGAGGGCACCGGATGGATCGTGCGCGCGTTCTTCAACCTCACCGACGATGCCGACTCGCTCATGATCCTGCGGGAGGATCGTGACGACCCGTCGACCGAGACGCGGATCCCGCTCCCGGCCGGCGCCCAGGCGATCATCGACACCCAGCGCCTGTGGCACGCGGTCTGGCACCCCGGGCCCGAGCCCCGCTACTGCCTCATCACGTCCTACGAGAGCGGACCCGAGCTCGACGCCTACATCACCGCCAAGAACGGGCTGGGCGGGATCGAGGTCGCGCCGCTCGACCCCGAGGTCCAGGCCGAGGGGGAGCGGCTCGCCCAGGAGAAGCGCGATGCGCGGGCGGCCGCGATCGCGGCCCGGGGCGACAACCCGGCCTTCGGCGACGGCAGCCTCAGCGCCGGTCCCGCCATGGAGGTCTACTCCGAGGCCTAGGCCTCGTCCATCGACCAGGCTCGGCGACCCCGAGCCGCAGGGGAGTGCATCCCAAGGAAGGAACGATCCGTGACCACCGCACAGCCGGTCGCCTCGGTGCCGTACGACGCGGTCCTCGACGAGCTCGAGGCCGAGGCGATCCACATCTACCGTGAGACGGCCGCGGCCTTCAAGAAGCCCGTCCTGCTCTACAGCATCGGCAAGGACTCGTCGGTGCTCCTGCACCTCGCGGTCAAGGCCTTCGCGCCGGCCCCCATCCCGTTCCCCGTGATGCACATCGACACCGGGTGGAAGTTCCGCGAGATGATCGAGTTCCGCGATCGTCGGGCTGCCGAGCTCGGCCTCGACCTGCGGATCGCCCAGAACAAGGAGGCGATCGCGGAGGGCGTCACCCCGTTCACCCACGGCACGCACGAGTACACGCGCCTGATGAAGACCGTGGCCCTCCGCGAGGGGATCGACCGCTACGGCTTCGATGCGGCCGTCGGCGGCGCACGGCGCGACGAGGAGCGCAGCCGCGCCAAGGAGCGCATCTTCAGCCTGCGCGAGCCCGGCCACCAGTGGGATCCCCGCAAGCAGCGTCCGGAGTTCTGGCGCACGGCCAACACCCAGCTCGCACCGGGCCAGACCATGCGCGTCTTCCCGCTGTCGAACTGGACGGAGCTGGACATCTGGAAGTACATCCAGCGCGAGGACATCCCGATTCCCGACCTGTACTTCGCCAAGCCGCGGCCGGTCGTCGAGCGCGACGGCGTCCTGATCATGGTCGACGACGAGCGCTTCCCCCTGCGTGAGGGCGAGGAGCCGCAGCTGCGCACGGTCCGCTTCCGCACCCTGGGCTGCTACCCGCTCTCGGGCGCCGTCGAGTCCTCGGCGGACACCATGGAACAGCTGGTCGCCGAGATGGCCGGGTCGAAGTACTCCGAGCGCTCGGGCCGACTGATCGACGGCGAGAGTGGCGCCGAATCCATGGAGGGCAAGAAGAAGGAGGGCTACTTCTAGTGGCCGGCATGCTGACCCCTGTCCTGCACCTCGTCACCTGCGGCTCCGTCGACGACGGCAAGTCCACGCTGATCGGCCGCCTCCTGGCCGAGACGAACTCGGTGCCGATCGACACCCTCGAGTACGCGCGACGCACCCGCCGCGGTGGTTCGACGATCCCCGTGGGCGAGATCGACTACTCCCTGCTCACCGACGGCCTCGAGGCCGAGCGCGAGCAGGGCATCACGATCGACGTCGCCTACCGGCACATGAACCTGCCCAACGGCCGCCGGGTGCTGGTGGCCGACTCGCCGGGACACGAGCAGTACACCCGCAACATGGCGGTGGCCGCGTCGAACGGCGATGTCTCCGTCCTCATGGTCGACGCGGCTCGCGGCGTCCGTCCGCAGACCCACCGCCATCTGACGATCAGCGCCCTCATGGGCGTCAAGACGATCATCGTCGCCGTCAACAAGATGGATCTGGTCGGCTTCGAGCACGCCACCTACGAGGAGATCGTCGGCATCGTGCGGACCACCGCCGCGCGCCTCGACGTCCCCGAGGTGATCACCATCCCGGTGAGCGCGGTCACGGGCGACAACATCACGATCCGCAGCGGCAACATGCCCTGGTACCAGGGACCCACGCTGCTGGAGGCCCTGGAGCAGTGGGAGCCCCTCGAGCTGCGGCCCGATGCCCAGACGACGGAGGCGCCCTTCCGCTTCCCCGTGCAGTTCATCGTCCGTGCCGAGGGCAACTTCCGCGGCTACGCCGGCACGGTCGTGTCCGGAAGCGTGGCCAAGGGCGACAAGGTCACCATCGCCAACTCCGGGCGCTCCGCCGTCGTGGAGCGCATCGTCACCTACGACCTGCACGTGGACGGCCATGTCGCCGAGCTCGAGCGGGCGGAGACGGGCGAGGCGGTGACCATCACGCTCGACCACGAGGTCGACGTCACGCGTGGCGATGTCATCGCCGGGGACGATGGGCCGAAGGTGGAGCCGGCCGACCGGTTCGCCGCGGACATGGTGTGGATCGGCGAGGAGCCCCTGGCGCACGGCCGGTCCTACCTCCTCGTCTGCGGCCCGAGCTCGGTGCCGGCGACCGTGACCAACGTGCGCCATCGCCTCGACGTCGTGGCTGGCCACGAGCACGCGGCGCGGGTCCTCGAGATGAACGACATCGGCCGTGTGGAGGTCGCCACCGACAAGCCGATCCCGATGGATCCGTACGGGCTGGTGCGCGACACGGGTGGCTTCCTCCTAGTCGACCGGGTCACCGCCGACACGGTGGCGGCCGGCATGGTCCGCTACGCGATGCGCCGCTCCGCCAACGTCGTCCGCCATGACTACGCCGTCGACGTCGAGTCGCGCCGGCTCCTCATGGGCCATGACGCCAAGGTGGTGTGGCTCACCGGCCTGTCCGGCGCCGGCAAGTCCACCATCGCCGATGCCGCGGTGCGCCGCCTTCATGCGCTGGGGGTGCACACCTTCGTGCTCGACGGCGACAACGTGCGGCACGGCCTGAACAAGGACCTCGGGTTCACCCCCGAGGACCGCGCGGAGAACGTCCGCCGCGTGGCCGAGGTCAGCAAGCTCATGGTCGATGCCGGGCTGGTGGTCTTCGTCGCGCTGGTCTCGCCGTTCATTGGCGACCGCCGCGCCGCTCGCGACCTGTTCGAGCCCGGGCAGTTCCTCGAGGTCTACGTGGACACGCCGCTGGACGTGGTGACCGAGCGGGACACGAAGGGCCTGTACGCCAAGGCGGCCGAGGGGACCCTGCCCAACCTGACCGGCGTCGGCCAGGAGTACGAGCCGCCGCTGACTCCCGAGCTCGTGCTGCACGGTGTCGGTGACGTGGACGCGTCCGTCGAGGCCCTCGTCAAGGCGATCCTGGGAGAGAGCGCGTGAGCGGACCGAACACCAGCTTCGACCCCAAGCAGGTGGCCAGCCTGAGCGAGGAGGCCGTCGACGCGATGGTCGAGGCGGCGGTCAGCGCGATCGCCGCTGCCGGTGACCTCGGTGAGCTCAAGGAGGTGCGGCTGGCGCACGCCGGTGACCGCTCGCCCCTGGCGCTCGCCAATCGCGAGATCGGGGCGCTGCCCCCCGCGGCCAAGGCCGAGGCCGGCAAGCGCGTGGGCCAGGCGCGCGGTCGCGTGAAGGCCGCCCTGGAGGCTCGGCAGGTCGAGCTGGAGGCGGAGCGCGATGCCCGGGTGCTCGTCGAGGAGGCCGTCGACGTCACCCTGCCGGTGGATCGTCGTCCCCTCGGGGCGCGGCATCCGCTGACCACGCTGATGGAGCGGGTCGCCGACGTGTTCCTGTCCATGGGCTACGACATCGCCGAGGGGCCCGAGGTGGAGGCCGAGTGGGTCAACTTCGACGCGCTCAACGTGCCGCCTGATCACCCGGCGAGGACCATGCAGGACACCTTCTTCGTCGGGTCGGCGGAGAGCGGGGTGGTGCTGCGCACGCAGACCTCGCCCATCCAGATCCGGGCCATGCTCGATCGCGAGCTTCCCATCTATGTGGTGGCACCGGGCCGCGTGTTCCGCACTGACGAGCTCGATGCGACGCATACCCCGGTCTTCCACCAGATCGAGGGCCTCGCGGTCGACCGGAACATCACCATGGGCGACCTGCGCGGCACTCTCGACCACTTCGCGGCCGCGATGTTCGGCGAGGGCATCCGCACGCGCATGCGTCCCTCCTACTTCCCGTTCACCGAGCCCAGCGCCGAGGTCGACCTGGAGTGCTTCGTGTGCCGAGGCGAGTCCGTCGGCAACCCCGACCGGCCCTGCCGCACGTGCTCGAGCGAGGGCTGGATCGAGTGGGGTGGCTGCGGCATGGTCAACCCGCGCGTCCTGCAGGCCGTGGGAATCGACCCCCTGGAGTACCGCGGGTTCGCGTTCGGCATGGGTGTCGAGCGCACGCTGATGTTCCGCAACGGCGTCAGCGATATGCGCGACATGGTCGAGGGCGATGTCCGCTTCACGATGGCGTTCGGAGTGGAGGCCTGATGCGCGCCCCCCTGTCCTGGCTGCGGGACCTCGTGGCGATCCCGGTCGGCGAGACCGGCCGCGACGTGGCGACCCGGCTCATCCGTGCCGGCCTGGAGGTCGAGACCGTCGAGACCGTGGGCGGCGGCGTCGAGGGCCCGCTCACCGTCGGTCGGGTGCTCGAGATCGAGGAGCTCGCGGAGTTCAAGAAGCCGATTCGGTGGTGCCAGGTCGAGCTCGGCGACGGCGTCGTCAACGGCATCATCTGCGGTGCGCGGAACTTCGTCGCTGGTGACTTGGTGGTCGTCGCGACGCCCGGCACGGTGCTGCCCGGCGGCTTCGAGATCACCGCGCGACAGACCTACGGCAAGGTGTCGAACGGCATGATCTGCTCCGAGCGCGAGCTGGGCCTCGGCGAGGACCACACCGGCATCATGGTGCTGCCCGTCGGATCGGCAGGGCCCGGCGATGACGCTGCCGCGCTGATCGGCATCGGCGACGAGGTTCTCGACATCGCCATCACCCCGGACCGCGGCTACGCGCTGTCGATCCGCGGGATCGCGCGCGAGGTGGCGATCGCCTACGGGGTCCCGTTCGAGGATCCCGGAATGGCGCTCGTCGAGCTCCCGGCTCCGGACGCGGACCGTGCTCCCCAGGACTGCGGCACCGAGGACCCGACCGGCTGCGATCTGTTCACGATGCGCACCATCGTGGGCTTCGATCCGGGCGCCCCGTCGCCGCTGTGGATACAGCGCCGGCTCGTGGCGTGCGGGATGCGTCCGGTGTCGCTGGCCGTCGACGTCACCAACTACGTCATGCTCGAGCTCGGCCAGCCGCTCCACGCATACGATATGGACAAGCTCCGCGGCGCCGTGCGGGCCGATCGGGCCGTCGACGGCGAGCCGTTCGAGTCGCTCGACCACGTCAAGCGCGTCCTCTCGACGGACGACCTCGTCATCCGCGACGACACCGGCGTGATCGGCCTGGCAGGCGTCATCGGCGGGCTGCACTCGGAGATCGACGACGCGACCACGAACATCGCGCTCGAGGCCGCGCACTTCGTCCCGGAGGTCATCGCCCGCGCCGGACGCCGGCACAAGGTGTCCAGCGAGGCCGGTCGCCGCAACGAGCGGGGTGTCGACCGCGATCTCGCCCCGTACGCATCGGCCCGGGCGGCCGCGCTCCTGCTGGAGTTCGGCGGCGGGCACTACGTCGGCATGACGGCTGTCGAGGCCGGGGCTGCCATCGTCACCATCGACCTGCCGGCCAGCGAGCCGGGCGACGTGGCCGGCCTGGTCATCCCGAGGGAGACGGTCGTCTCCCTCCTCGAGGCGATCGGCTGCGAGGTGGAGGGGGAGCACGACCTCCGGGTCACGCCGCCCTCGTGGCGGCCGGACCTGACCGATCCGATCGACCTCGTCGAGGAGGTCATCCGCCTCCACGGCTACGACCGGCTTCCCTCGACGCTTCCCGCCGCCCCTCTGGGGCGCGGCCTCACCCGCGAGCAGCGGATGCGCCGGCGCGTCGGCACCGTGCTGGCGGCCCGGGGGCTGGTGGAGGTCCTCACCTACCCGTTCGTGGGCGAGACCGAGCTGGACGGACTGCTGCTGCCCGCGGATGACCGCCGTCGGCGCACGCCGCGCCTGGCCAATCCGCTGTCGGAGGAGCAGCCGCTCCTCCGCGGCACCCTGCTGCCGGGCCTGATCGCGGTGGCCCGTCGCAACGCCAGCCGTGGGGCGACCGACCTCGCCGTCTTCGAGATCGGCTCGGTGTTCCTCGGCGAGGTGGGGGAGTCCAGCCCGCCCCGACCGCCGGTCCACCGTCGCCCGAGCACGACGGAGTGGGCAGAGCTCAACGCGCTGCTGCCGCACCAGCCCAGCGAGGTCGCTGCGCTGTTCACCGGACAGGCGGAGGCGGCCGGCTGGTGGGGTGCCGGGCGCGAGGCATCGTGGGCGGATGCCATCGAGGCCGCCGTCGTCATCGCCGACGCCTGCGGCGTGCCCCTCGAGGTGCGGCAGGGGTTCGACGCACCCTTCCACCCGGGCCGGGTGGCGGAGCTGTCCGTCGACGGTGCCGTCGTCGGGGCGGCCGGGGAGCTGCACCCGCGGGTGGTCGAGGCGCACGGCCTCGCGCCGCGTACCGCGGCCCTGTGGCTGGACCTCGATGCCGTCATGGCCGCTGCCCCGGAGGTCCGCGAGGCACCGGCGGTCGGGACGCATCCGCTGGCCAAGGAGGACCTCGCGGTCGTCGTGGCCAAGGAGGTGCCCGCCGCGGCCGTGCAGAGGGCGCTCGCCGAGGGCGCAGGCGACCTGCTGGAGTCCATCCGGCTGTTCGATGTGTACGAGGGCTCCCCGGTACCGGAGGGCAGCAAGTCCCTCGCGTTCGCCCTGCGCTTCCGGGCACCGGACCGCACGCTGGACGCCGCCGAGACTGCCGATGCCCGGGAGGCGGCCCTCGCTCGCGCTGCTGCCACGGTGGGCGCCACCCTCCGCTGACCCCCACCCACGAGTTGAACCGCTTCCCGGCTCAATTCCGCAGAATTGAGCCGGTTTCGCGGGGAAACCGCGGAATTGAGCCGCTCGGCGACCCACCGCCGACTGACTATGCGTGTATGCGTATAGTGCTCCCATGATCACGGCTGCCATCGCCGGTGCCTCCGGCTACGCCGGCGGGGAGCTGCTCCGCCTCCTCGTCGACCATCCGGGCATCGAGGTGGGCCCCCTGGCCGCGGGCGGCCGCGCTGGGGAACGGCTCGGCGCCGTGCACCCGAACCTCACCACGCTCGCGGATCGGCCGCTGCTGACCACAGAACCGGCCGCACTCGCCCGCGCCGACGTGGTCTTCCTCGCGCTGCCGCACGGGGAGTCGGCCGCCCTCGTGGCGCAGCTCCCGGCGGACCTGCCGGTGGTCGACCTCGGCGCCGACTTCCGGCTCAACGACGCGGCGCAGTGGGCCCACTACTACGGCGGCGAGCACGCGGGCACCTGGACCTACGGCCTGCCGGAGCTTCCGGGCCAGCGCGCCGCCATCGCGTCCTCGACGCGCATCGCCAACCCCGGCTGCTACGCGACCTCGGTGGCGCTGGCGCTTGCTCCTGTCCTGGCCGCAGGCCTGGCCACGACCGACGACGTCGTGGTCGTCGCCGCGTCCGGTACGTCCGGTGCCGGGCGAAAGGCCACTGACTCACTCCTCGCGACCCAGGTCATGGGCTCGATGTCCGCCTACAAGGTGGGGGGCACCCACCAGCACACGCCCGAGATGGAGCAGTCCCTCAGCCGGGCAGCCGGTCGGGCGGTCACGCTGTCCTTCACGCCCCTCCTCGCCCCCATGCCCCGCGGCATCGTGGCAACCTGCACGGCTCCCATGACGGAGGGGACCGACCTCGAGGCGGTCCGGGCGGCGATCCACGAGGCGTACGCCGACGAGCCGTTCGTCCACCTGTTGCCCGAGGGCGCTTGGCCGCAGACCGGCTCCGTCGCGGGGAGCAACGCCGTGCACCTGCAGTGCGCGGTGGACCAGCACGCGGGCCGGGTCGTGGTCGTCAGCGCCATCGACAACCTCGGCAAGGGTGCCGCCGGCCAGGCCTTGCAGAACGCCAACCTCATCCTTGGGCTCGACGAGACGGCCGGGCTCAGTGCGAACGGAGTGGCACCGTGAGCGGGCGAGGAGTGAGGCGTCAGCCGAGCCCCGGAGCGGGCGAACAGGAGGAAACGTGAGCGGGCGAGGAGTGAGGCGTCAGCCGAGCCCCGGAGCGGGCGAACAGGAGGAAACGTGAGCGGGCGAGGAGTGAGGCGTCAGCCGAGCCCCGGAGCGGGCGAACAGGAGGAATCGTGACCGTCACCACCCCCCGCGGCTTCCGCGCAGCCGGCGTCACGGCCGGCCTGAAGGCGTCCGGCAAGCCGGACCTCGCCGTCGTGCTGAACGACGGCCCCCTCGACGTGGGCGCGGCCGTGTTCACCGCCAACCGCTTCGCCGCCGCGCCCGTGCTGTGGTCCCGGCAGGTGGTGGCCGACGGTCAGGTGCGCGCGGTGGTGCTCAACTCGGGTGGCGCGAACGCCTGCACCGGTCCCGAGGGGTTCGCCGACACCCACCACACCGCCGAGCGGGTCGCCGAGTCCCTGACCGCGGCAGGTGCTGAGACCGGCCCCGGCGACGTCGTCGTCTGCTCGACCGGCCTGATCGGCGAACGCCTGCCGATGGACCTGCTCCTCGCCGGCGTCGACGTGGCTGTCGCGGGGCTGTCCGACGAGGGCGGGGCCGATGCGGCCGTGGCCATCATGACCACGGACACCCGGCCGAAGACCGCCGTGGCTGCCCGTGACGGCGTCGTGGTCGGCGGCATGGCCAAGGGGGCCGGCATGCTTGCGCCGGCCCTGGCCACGATGCTGGTCGTCGTCACGACCGACGCGGTTGTCGACGCCGGCACCGCCGAGCGGGTGCTCCGGCAGGCCACGGCGGTGACCTTCGATCGCATCGACTCGGACGGTTGCATGAGCACCAACGACACGGTGCTGCTCATGGCGAGCGGGGCCTCGGGGGTCACGCTCGACGAGTCGGTGCTACTGGACATGGTCGTCGACGTCTGCGCCGACCTCGCGCTCCAGCTCATCGGTGACGCTGAGGGCGCCACGAAGGACATCGCCATCACCGTCGTCCAAGCGGCCACAGAACGCGATGCCGTGACCGCCGCACGAGCAGTCGCCCGCAGCAACCTGCTGAAGTGCGCCATCCACGGCGAGGATCCCAACTGGGGACGCATCCTGTCGGCCGTCGGGACGACCGACGCCGCCTTCGAGGCGGACCGCGTCGATGTGGCGATCAACGGGGTCTGGGTGGCCCGCGGCGGTGGGGTGGGGGACGCACGCGACGCGGTGGACATGTCCGGGCGCATCGTACGGATCGTCGTCGACCTCGCGGCGGGCGAGGAGACGGCCACCGTCTGGACGAACGACCTGACCGGCGACTACGTCCACGAGAACTCCGCGTACTCGACCTGACACCACCGACATCTGGGGATGCGATGACCGACATGAACTCTGCCTCGGCGAAGGCCGCCGTCCTCGCGGAGGCCCTGCCCTGGATGAAGCGCTTCCACGGGGCGACCGTCGTGGTGAAGTACGGCGGCAATGCCATGACCGACGACACGCTCAAGGCGGGATTCGCCGAGGACGTCGTGTTCCTGCGCCTGGCCGGCCTGCGTCCCGTCGTCGTGCACGGTGGCGGCCCCCAGATCAGCTCGATGCTCACCAGACTCGGCGTCGAGTCCGAGTTCAAGGGCGGCCTTCGGGTCACGACGCCGGAGGTGATGGACGTCGTCGGCATGGTGCTCGTGGGCCAGGTGCAGCGGGAGCTGGTCGGCCTCATCAACGAGCACGGCCCCTTCGCCGTCGGGATGTCCGGCGAGGACGCACACCTGTTCACGGCAGAGCGCCGGCATGCGGTCGTCGACGGCGAGCCGGTGGACATCGGGCAGGTGGGCGATGTCGTCGACGTGCGTCCGGAGTTCGTGGAACGACTCCTGGACGACGGACTGATCCCCGTGGTCTCCACGGTCGCCCGCTCCGTCAACGGCACGTCGCACAACGTCAACGCGGACACGGCCGCCGCGGCCCTGGCCGTGGCGCTGCGGGCGGAGAAGCTCGTCGTGCTCACCGACGTCGAGGGCCTCTACGCCGACTGGCCGGACCGTGACTCGCTCATCACCACCATCGGGGTCGAGCGTCTGCGCGCCCTGCTGCCCGGCCTGGAGAGCGGCATGGTCCCCAAGATGGAGGCCTGCCTGCGGGCCGTCGAGGGAGGCGTGCCCCGGGCCACCGTGATCGACGGCCGGGTTCTGCACTGCGTGCTGCTCGAGGTGTTCACCGACTCCGGCATCGGCACCATGGTGCTACCCGAGGAGGCGTCATGACGACGTGGGCGGAGCGCTGGCAGTCCGCGCTCATGGACAACTACGGAACCCCGCCGATGATGCTGGTCCGCGGCAAGGGAGCCAGGGTCTGGGACGCCGACGGCAACGAGTACGTGGACATGCTGGCGGGCATCGCGGTCAACGCCCTCGGACATAGCGATCCTCGGCTGGTGGCCGCAGTCTCCGACCAGCTGCTGACGCTCGGGCACACCAGCAACCTCGCCGCGACCGAGCCGCCGATCGCCCTCGCCGAACGGCTGGTCACCTTGTTCGGCGACCCCACCGCGCGGGTGTTCTTCTGCAACTCCGGGGCCGAGGCCAACGAGGCCGCCTTCAAGATCGCCCGGCTCACCGGTCGGACCGGCATGGTCGTCGCTGCGTCGAGCTTCCACGGACGCACCATGGGTGCGCTGGCCCTCACGGCGCAGCCGGCCAAGCAGGACCCCTTCCGCCCCCTGCCCGGCGACGTCACCGTCGTGCCCTACGGCGACGTCGACGCCCTGCGCGCGGCCGTGGACGACTCGATCGCGGCTGTCGTGCTCGAGCCGATCCAGGGCGAGGGCGGCGTGATCGTTCCGCCGGAGGGCTACCTCGCGGCAGCACGGGCGGCCGCCGATGCCGCCGGCGCGCTGCTCATCATCGACGAGGTGCAGACTGGCATCGGCCGCACCGGGACCTGGTTCGCCCATCAGGCGGAAGGAGTCGTTCCGGACGTCATGACCCTGGCGAAGGGGCTCGGCGGAGGGCTGCCGATCGGGGCCGTGGTGGCTCGCGGCGAGGCGGCCGCGCTGTTCACCCCCGGCTCGCATGGATCGACCTTCGGTGGCAACCCGGCCTCGTGCGCGGCGGCGCTTGCCGTGCTGGCCGCCATCGACGAGGACGGGCTGCTTGCCCGCGCGCGCGTGCTGGGGGAGCGGCTGGCCTCGGGGGTCGTCGATCGCTCGCACGGCCTGGTGACGCACGCCCGCGGACGGGGACTCCTGCTGGCCGCCGTGCTCGCCGAACCACCCGCCTCCGACATCGAGATCGCGGCGCGCGCGAACGGCCTAATCGTCAATGCGGTGGCCGCCGACGCCCTGCGCCTCGCCCCGCCGCTCGTGCTCACCGACGCCGACGTCGAGGACGCACTCGACCGCTGGGACGCGGCCTGCGGAGCGGTTGTGGAGGGGAGACGCTCGTCATGAGCGGCTCCGGCGGCACGCCCCGCACGGCCACGGCCCGGAGGGCGCGCATCGCCTCCCTCATCGCGACCCATGCCGTGGGCTCGCAGGAGGAGCTCGGGCACCTGCTCGCGGAGGAGGGCGTCTCGGTCACGCAGGCCACCTTGTCCCGCGATCTCGTCGCCCTGGGGGCGATGAAGGTGACCGACGACGACGGCTCCCACCACTACGTCGTCGACGACGTGGCCTCGGGGGACACCTCCCTCCCGCTCACGGGCCAGGAGGGGGCCCTCGCCCGACTCTCCGGTGAGCTGCTGGTCCGGGCCGAGGCTGCGGGGAACATCGCCGTCCTGCACACCCCGCCCGGAGCGGCCCAGTTCTTCGCGGGCCATCTCGACCGCAGCACGGCCTTCGATACGGTCGGCACGGTCGCCGGCGACGACACCGTCATCATCGTGATGCGCAGTCCGGGCGAGGCGGCCGACCTCTGCGCCGCCCTGCTGCGCATGGCCGACCAAAGGAGAGCACTGTGACCGACGCCCAGGAACCCACCCGGCTGTGGGGCGGCCGGTTCGCGGGCGGCCCGTCGGACGCCATGGCGGCGCTGAGCCTGTCGACGCACTTCGACTGGCGCCTGGCGCCCTACGACATCCAGCAGACGCGGGCGCATGCCGGAGTCCTCCACAGCGCCGGCCTCCTGACGGACGACGAGCTGGCCCGCGTGACCGACGCGCTGGACGGTCTGCTGGCCGACGTCGACTCTGGCGCGTTCACCCCGATCCCGGCGGACGAGGACGTGCACACGGCCATCGAGCGCGGCCTGATCGACCGGCTCGGGGACCTCGGGGGCAAGCTCCGTGCCGGGCGCAGCCGGAACGACCAGGTGTCCACCGACTTCCGCCTGTACCTGCGGCATGAGGTCCGCCGGATCGCCCTCGAGGTCACCGACCTCCAGGAGGCCCTGCTGACCCAGGCCACGAACACCGTCGATGCCGTGTCTCCCGGCTTCACCCATCTCCAGCACGCGCAGCCGGTGTCGTTCGGACACGAGCTCGCCAAGCACGTCCACGCCCTCGGGCGCGACGTCGAGCGGCTGTCCGACTGGGATCGACGTGCCGCCCGGTCACCGCTCGGCGCCGGGGCGCTCGCCGGGTCGAGCCTCGGCCTCGATCCCCAGGCGGTGGCGGCCGTCCTCGGCTTCGACGAGGCGCTGGGCAACTCGATCGATGCGACGAGCGACCGCGACTGGGTGGCCGAGTTCCTGTTCGCCGCCGCGATGATCGGCATCCACCTGTCTCGGCTCTCGGAGGAGGTCATCCTCATGGCCTCGCGCGAGTTCGCGTGGGCGACGCTCGACGACGCCTGGTCCACCGGGTCGTCGATCATGCCGCAGAAGAAGAACCCCGATGTGGCCGAGCTCGCCCGCGGCAAGTCCGGCCGGCTCATCGGCAACCTCACCGGGCTCCTGGCCACGCTCAAGGGCCTGCCCTTCGGCTACAACCGCGACCTGCAGGAGGACAAGGAGCCGGTGTTCGACACGGTCGAACAGCTGCTCCTCGTGCTGCCGGCCATGACGGGGATGATCGCCACCCTCCGCTTTGACCTCCCGCGGATGGCCGCCTCGGCACCCGAGGGCTTCGCCCTCGCCACGGACATCGCGGAGTGGCTGGTGCGCGCGGGCGTGCCCTTCCGGGAGGCCCACGAGGTCGCCGGTGCGTCCGTGCGGGCGGCGGAGGCGCGCGGCGTCGAGCTGTGGGATCTCACCGACCAGGAGCTCGCGGCGATCTCGCCACGTCTCACCCCTGACGTGCGCGAGGTGCTCACCGTGCGGGGATCCCTCGAGTCTCGCAATGCCTTCGGAGGCACGGCCCCCGAGCGAGTGCGCGAGCAGCTCGATGACCTTGCTGCGATGCTCACCGAGCAGCGCATCGCCTGGTCCTAGCCGGCCATGGTCGGACGGGGCCTGCTGGCCGCGCGCGTCGCCTTCGCGCTGGCCGTCGTGGCCGTCTCGTGGACGTCGCTCCTGCCGCCGGCCGACCTTCCGCCGACGCTGGGCCTGTCCGACAAGGCCCTGCACCTGATCGGGTATGCGGTCCTCGGCGCGCTCGCCGTGCTCAGCGGGCTGCGCTGGTCTTGGGCCCTGGTGGCAGTCGTCGGGCTCGGATTCGTCCTCGAGCTCGCCCAGGGCGCTCTGGGCTACCGCTCCTTCGAGTGGCGGGACCTCGCTGCAGACGCCCTGGGTGCCTCCGCCGGCGTGCTCCTCACGTGGCGGATCGTCGAGGAGGTCCGCCAACGCCGATCCGTACGGGCGCAGGAGGCGAAACGCCAGCGGCGGCGCGAACGACGGCAGCGGGCGCGCAACCCGCAGCCGGAGCGGCCGATGAACCCGGCCCGGGCGGCGGCACGCAAGGGCCCGCCGACATGGCAGGTGGTCGGGCAGCGGCAGGGGACGAAGTGCTGGCTGTGCGGTCGGCGCACCCACGAGGACGATCGTCAGCGGCAGCCGAACGGAACGTACCGGCTCGGCGCGACCTACCCGACCGTCGTCTACGTGACCCCCATCGACCGCGGCGGCTCCTACGAGCTCGACAACGCCCGCGTCGCCCACCGGCACTGCGCCGCGCTGCGGGAGTCGGACGTCGGCCGTCGCGAGTACGGAACGCCCAAGCGCACCTACGGCTGAGCGGCGGCTCACTCGAGGTCGAGGACCACGGTGCCGATCTTCTGCCCGCTCTCCACGTACTCGAACGCCTTGCGGACGTCGGCGAGGGGATAGGTGCGGTCGATCACCGCGCGGAACTGTCCGCGCTGCGCCAGACGGCGCACGTAGGCGAGCGACCCGTGGACGTCGCGCGGGATCGGGAAGGTCACTCGAGGGCCACCACGCGCCCGGGTGACGGCCGGCAGGAGGAGGTTCTCGCCCCTCGGCCCGAGTTCGGAGGACAGGTACGCCCCCTCCTCCGTGAGGACCGCTCGGCAGTCCGAGAACCGGCTCTTGCCGACAGCGTCGAACACGACGTCGTACGGGCGGGTGCCGACCAGGTGGTCGGTGCCGCCGGCGTCGAAGACCATGGTCGCGCCGAGGGACCGCACCAGATCGGCGTGCTCGACGGGCGCCACCGCGTCGACATGCACCCCGCGGGACACGAGGATCTGGATCGCCGAGGAGCCGATGGCGCCGGTCCCGCCGATGACGAGGATCCGCGAGCCGGGCCCGGCATCGACCTTGTTCACGAAGTTGACGGCGTAGAACGCGCCCTCGGTGAGGCCGACGGCCTCCGCGAACGTGAGGCTCTCCGGGATCCGGAGCACGGACGTGCGACGCGTGAGCGCCACGTACTGCGCATGGGTCCCGAGGCCGGTGTCGTCAAATCCGTACACCCGCTCCCCGGGGGAGAACTCAGTCACGTCGGCTCCGACGGCCTCCACGACCCCGGCGAAGTCGGTGCCCGTGGCCGAGTAGCGCGGACGCGGGAAGCCCGCGAAGAAGCGGAAGATGAACGGGCGGCCACGCTGGACGCCGGAATCCGTGCGGTTGACGGAGCTCGCGTGCACGCGCACGAGGATCTCGTCGGCGCTGACGTCGGGGACGGGCGCCTCCCGGATCTCGAGGTGTTCAGGGGGCCCGTACCCGGGACGGAAGGTGGTCAGCACCCCTTGAGGCTAGGCAGTGCGGTGGCGCTTGGCCAGCTGCCGGCCCTTCGCCGCCTTGGCGGCCTTGGCCGACCCGCCCACGCGTGCCTTCGTGACCGCCGGCGTCTTCGCCGGCATCGCAAAGGTGACGCGGAGCAGGACGTCGCCCTCGTGCCCCGCGACGACGGGCTGCGGATCGACCGGCACGATGGTGATGGCGGCGGGGCCGGCGTCCGACCCCTCGAGCTGCCCGGCCACGGCGGACGATGCCCCCGCCAGGGCGGCGCTCGCGACGAGGGCGAGGGTTGCCACGCCGGTGACGAGGCTGCTGAGCGAGCGGGTCATGTCATCTCCTCGGCGCGCCCCCCACGGGCACAAGCCAAGGAAACCCCACCGCCCTCTCGACACGCTCACGCGGGCCTCACCCTTTGCTGACGGTCGTCCGCGTGGAGATGATGGGCTTCACAGGCGACGAGATCCCGCGAGGAGGAGAGCCCATGAAGGTGTCGGTGGACTTCGATGTGTGCCGCAGCTCGGCAGAGTGCATGAAGGCCTGCCCGGAGGTCTTCGAGGTGCGCGAGGACGGTTACCTCTACATCCTCGACGAGGAGCCGCCGGAGTCGCTGCGCTCGCAGGTGGAGCAGGCCGCTGCCGGCTGCCCGACGGGCGCCATCACCATAGAGGGCTAGCAGCTGCCATAGCGTCGAGTCGTGCGCGACCTGCTGAATCAGCACCCCAGCGCCGTGGCGCCGCAGTTGCTGGGCGGCATCATCACGTCCTGCGTCGACGGCGTGCGGGTTCGCGTCCGGCTGACCGAGGTGGAGGCGTACGGGGGCCAGGGCGAGGACCCCGGCAGCCACGCCTTCCGGCGGGAGAGTCCCCGCAACGCGACCATGTTCGGACCGCCGGGACGGGCGTATGTCTACTTCACCTACGGGATGCACTGGTGCCTCAACGTGGTGGCGCACGAGCCCGGCCTCGCCGGGGCCGTCCTGCTGCGCGCCGGCGAGGTCATCGAGGGCGTGGCGGAGGCGCGTGCCCGGCGTGGACGCGCCGTCCGTGACCGCGACCTAGCCCGCGGCCCCGCCCGCCTGACCGTCGCCCTCGGAGTGACGGGCGAGCTCGATGACGTCAGCCTGCTCAGCCGGCGTTCGCCCCTGCGGCTCGCATTGCCGACGGGGCCGGTAGGGGAGTTCGGGATCAGTGCGCGCACGGGCGTGGGTGGCGACGGCGCCGCGACGCCTTGGCGCTTCCACCTTCCCGAGGAGCCCACGGTGAGCCCGTACCGGCCCGCGCAAACGCGACGGCGCTGATGCGGGAGGATGCCCCCGTGAGCGGAATCATCGACGAACTGTCCTGGCGCGGGCTGATCGCGCAGAGCACCGACCTCGACGCGCTGCGCAGCGCCGTCGACGCGGGTCCGATCACCTTGTACTGCGGGTTCGATCCCACGGCGCCCAGCCTGCACCTCGGCAACCTCGTGCAGATCCTGACCGTGCGCCGGTTCCAGCTGGCCGGTCACCGGCCGCTCGCGCTCGTCGGAGGCTCCACGGGCCTCGTCGGCGACCCGAAGATGACCGGTGAGCGGGTCCTGAACCCCGTCGAGGTCGTCGAGGAGTGGGTGGCCCGGATCCGTGCGCAGCTCGAGCGGTTCTTCGACTTCGACGGACCGGCAGCGGCCCGGATGGTCAACAACTACGACTGGACCGGCGGGGTGGGGCTGCTCGACTTCCTCCGCGACATCGGCAAGCACTTCAGCGTGAACCGGATGCTGGATCGTGAGGCCGTGGCGGCCCGCCTGGCGAAGGAGGGGATCTCGTACACCGAGTTCTCCTACCAGCTGCTGCAGTCCTTCGACTACCTCAACCTCTTCCAGCAGTATGGGTGCACGCTCCAGACGGGCGGCTCCGACCAGTGGGGCAACATCACCGCGGGTGTCGACCTCGTGCGCCGGGTGGAGGGAGCCAGTGTCCACGCCCTCACGACGCCCCTGCTGGTGAAGGCGGACGGCACGAAGTTCGGCAAGACGGAGTCGGGCACGGTCTGGCTCGATCCCGAGCTGACCAGCCCCTACGCCTTCTTCCAGTTCTGGCTCAACACCGACGATCGCGATGTCGCCACCATGCTGCGAATCTTCAGCTTCCGACCCCAGGAGGAGATCGACGACCTCCTGGTCGAACTCGCCGAGCGGCCGCAGGCGCGGGCTGCCCAGCGCGCGCTGGCGAGCGAGGTGACCGCGATCGTCCACGGGGAGGTTGAGCGGGATGCCGCCGAGGCGGCCGGCCGCGCGCTCTTCGGTCAGGGAGATCTCGGCGACCTGCCCAGCAGCACGCTCAGCGCAGCCCTGCAGGAGGCGCCGCACGCGATCGTGGCCCGCGAGGAGGTGGTGGACGGGCTGCTGCCCGCGTTTGACGACCTGTTCGCGCGGGCCGGACTCGTCGCCAGCAAGTCCGCCGCGCGGCGGACGATCGACGAGGGCGGCGCCTACGTCAACAACGTCCGGGTGACCGATCCAGGTGCCCAGGCCCTCGTGAGTGACCTACATCACGGGGAGTGGCTCGTGCTCCGTCGCGGCAAGAAGGCCTTCGCCGGCGTTCGGCTCGAGGCGGAGTAGGGCCGGAAGTCGTTGCGGCGCAAGCGCTTTCAGGCATCGGGGGGATGGGGTCCGGGGCGTTCGGCGGGGGTGCACCCCGGATTTGACCCGTGAGCCGGCGCCGTCGTATGGTTTCTCCACCGCAAGGGAGTAACGGACACCAAGCCGCACTTCTCACCGGAGACTGAGTCTCGGGAGGGTGCGCCAAGCTAGGCCGGTCCTGCGGGAACTGACAGAAACCAGGTCAGGGTTCAACACGCCCCGCACGGCGATTTGACTCCCTCGAACGAAGTCTGTAAGTTTGGAACGTTGCCCCAAAACGAGGTCGAAAGCCTCGTCGAGGTGCGCGCCCGCTCCTTGAGAACTCAACAGCGTGTCACATGTCAATGCCAATTAACCCCGTGTTCGGGGTCGGCCTCGGCTGATCTTCGAACCGGATTCCTTTGGTTAGACAAGAGCACACAGCTCTGTCTTGCCAGCATCAAACACATTCATCAATGGAGAGTTTGATCCTGGCTCAGGACGAACGCTGGCGGCGTGCTTAACACATGCAAGTCGAACGGTGAAAGTGGAGCTTGCTCCGCTGGATCAGTGGCGAACGGGTGAGTAACACGTGGGCAACCTGCCCCTGACTCTGGGATAACTCCTCGAAAGAGGCGCTAATACCGGATACGAACTCCTTGGGCATCCTTGGAGTTGGAAAGTTTTTCGGTCAGGGATGGGCCCGCGGCCTATCAGCTAGTTGGTGAGGTAACGGCTCACCAAGGCGACGA
>WGLX01000021.1 GCA_016125355.1 Actinomycetales bacterium
CGCGATGCGGCGGAGCGGGAGCACGGGGTGTGGCTGACGCCGACGGAGAACGGCTCGTGCGAGATCACCGCCGTGCTCCCTCTCGCGCACGGGGTCGCGGTGATGGACGCGATCACCACGTTGGCGAAGGATTCGCGCTTCGAGACCGCGGACGGGTGCATCACGGCCGGGCAGCGCCGCGTCGCCGCGCTGACCACCCTCGTCCTGGGTGATCCTGGCTCGGTGGCCACCGTCACCGGTCCCGTCCAGGAGGCGAAGATCACCGCCCGCGTAAGCGTGCTCGTTCCCCTCGCGACCCTCGCCGGCACGGACCCGGCCGTCGCGGGCGGGTCGATCGCGGGGGAGCCGGTCACCGCGGACACCATCCGCGACCTGCTGATCGACGCGGACCCGTCCTCCACCCTGCGGCGGATCGTGACCGACGCCGCGGGCTGCATCCTCGACGCCGGCCGGGCCCGGTACGCCATCTCCGACACCCAGCGCCACCTCATCGCCCTGCGGGACGGGACCTGCCGGTTCCCCGGCTGCACCCGACCGGCCGAGACCTGCGAGGTCGACCACGCCACCGCCTACGACAGCGGCGGACGCACCGATCTCGAGAACCTCGGACCACTCTGCAAGCACCATCACCAGCTGAAAACCCACGGCGGCTGGCACATCACCACCAGCCACCGATCGGGTGCCTGCACCTGGCGATCCCCCCTCGGCCGCATCTACCACCACGAACCACCCGAGGTCACACCGCAGCCGCCGGGTCAGTCGTCGTCGTCACCACCGTTCTGAGCAGTCTGCTCAGTCTCACGATCCCGTGGGACCTCGATCGCCAGACCTCGATCGGCGGGGCAGTCGGCCCGATGCTCCCCCAACCCCCCGCAGTCCGGGCACACCCGATCCAGGGCGCACGCCGCCTCGCCGCCCATGACCTGCTCGCCTTCCTCGCTCATCGCCACTTCCTCACGCCGAAGACGGTAGCCCCGGATCCGCATCCACCCAACGCCCGGCCAGCAGGTCGGGACGTTCGTCACTGGCGCACTCGCCCCGAAGGGGCGCAGGGTGGCGGAGTGTTCGTAGCGGAGACCGTTTCCATCCCGCTGCCCATCGACGAGGCTCGCGTCCGGCTGTTCACCTACCTCCGCGTGCAGGGGCTGCAGGAATTGACCGAGCAGGCCCGCGGCGAGGGCAGCGAGCAACTGGTGAAGGCCGGAGCCGCCGGGGTGGCCAAGGACGTCCTGGTCCAGGTCGCACAGCCCTATGAGGCATCGGGCACCGACGTGATCCCGTTTCGATGGGTGGCGACCGGGAAGGCCGGCGTCCTGTTTCCCGAACTGGACGGCAATCTCACGCTGACGCCCGACACCGACGAGACGTCGTCCTTGGAACTCCAAGGGGCCTACCGACCCCCGTTGGCGCGCGTCGGCGGTGCCCTCGACCGTCTTCTCCTTCACCGGGTGGCCGAGGCGACTATGCGGAAGTTCACCCGCGACGTCGCGTCGGGCGTACTCGAACTACCCGACACCCAGATCTCCGAGCAGGACCGCGAGCTCTGTCGCCGCGTCATCTCACAGGCGAGGACATAGCCCGAGCACGTCCCCGCACAGGTCCGCCTGGCGGGCCCCTAGTGGTGGAAGTTCTCCGTGTGGCTCGGGTCGTGCACGACTGGAGCGTCCAGGCCCTCGAAGTACTCCGTCGCCCGCCGTAGGTCGTCGAGGAGAAGGTCCGCGAGGTCCCGCCCGAAGCCATTGCGCACGACGATGCGCAGGCCCGACACGTCGGACATGTTGTCCGGCAGCGAGTACGCCGGCACCTGCCACCCGCTCTCACGCAGCTTCGCGGACACGTCATACACCGTGTAGTTCGTGACCTCGGGCTTCAGGCGGAAGAAGAAGACCGGCAGTTCGGAGCCGTCGGACAGCAGCTCGTACGGCCCGATCTTGGCGATCTCGGACGACAGGTAGAGCGCGGAGTCACGGCACGCCTGGTGGAGCGCCGTGTAGCCGAACCTGCCGAGCCGGACGAAGTTGAAGTACTGCAGGATCACCTGTGATCCGGGCCTGGAGAAGTTGAGCGCGAAGGTCGGCATGTCGCCGCCGAGGTAGTTCACGTGGAAGACCAGGTCCTCCGGCAGGTCCTCGGGGGTCCGCCACACGACCCAGCCCACTCCCGGGTAGACCAGTCCGTACTTGTGCCCCGAGGCGTTGATGGACACCACCCGCGGTACGCGGAAGTCCCACTCGAGGTCCTCGTCGATGAAGGGCGCGACGAAGCCACCGGAGGCGCCGTCCACGTGCACCGGCACGTCCGGGCCGCCGCTGGCGGCCAACTCGTCCAGCGCCGCAGCGATCTCCTTCACGGGCTCGTAGGAACCATCGAAGGTGGAGCCGAGGATCGCGACGACGCCGATCGTGTTCTCGTCCACCAACGGGATGGCATGGGCCGCGTCGAGATGCAGCCGACCCTCCTCGATCGGCGCATACCGCGGTTCGACATCCCAGTAGCGGCAGAACTTCTCCCAGACCACCTGCACGTTGATGCCCATGACGAGGTTGGGCTTGTCGGACGAGAGGCCCTTCGCCTGCCGGCGCTGCCGCCAGCGCCACTTCATCGCCAGGCCCGCGAGCATGACCGCCTCGCTCGAACCGACGGTCGACGTGCCGGTCGGCTCCACGCCCTCCGGGGCGTGCCACAGGTTGGAGAGCATCGTCACGCAGCGCTGCTCGATGGCGGCGGTCTGCGGGTACTCGTCCTTGTCGATCATGTTCTTGTCGACGGACTCCAGGAAGAGCTGGTCCGCCTCTGCACCCATGTAGGTGGTGACGAAGGTGGCGAGGTTCTGCCGGGCATTGCCGTCGAGCATGAGCTCGTCGTGGATGAGCTGGTAGGCAACGCGAGGGTCGGCCCCGAACTCGGGGAGTTCGACCTTCGGGATGCCGTCCTTGATCGCGGGTCGAGCGAAGACCGGCGTCAGGTAGAGCTTGAGGAATTCCTTCAGGTCGTCCGAATACTCAGCCATGCCAGCAACCTACGCCCCGGCGGCAGTGCCTCGCTGCCCTCAGCAATGAATCGCGCGTGAACGTCTCCGTCAGGTACTCGACCGTCTCGCGGGCCGAGCCGAACGTGATCGGGAGATCGCGCCAACGGAGACGACGGGTACGGCCCCCGATGTCCCTAGCCGAACCAGCGCGGCATGCGACCGATGAGCACCTTCGTGCCCGGGGCCACGGGTCGGCATCGGCCGCGCGCATCACACATGCGGGTGGCGTAGTAGGGAACGACGAAGGAACCGGCGCGTCCGGAACTCGTCCACGCGACCCGCGACCGCACGCCCTCTCGGTTGATCCTGCAGACCCGCACGTGCCGACTGCGGCAGTCCACGATGGCGTTCGAAAGCCAGGACTCAGTGGTCTGGAGGGCCGTTGCACCCGGGTAGCCCGTGTACATCGTGATGCCGAGAAGGTCGTTCTTGCGTGACCACGAGTACCAGTATGTGCGCTCGACCCCAAGTCGCACGCTGTCCAGATAGGTCTGAGAGACATAGATCGCGGCCTTGTTGCCGCCGATGTCCTTGTCCGGGTATCCCGGACCCGGCCCCTTGATTCCGTAGTTGACCTCGGTGTCCCACAGGGGGCTGCGCGGCGCTCGCGCGGCGAGGAGTTCCCTGCGGGCCAGCCGCACGTACGTGGTGCGCAGTGCGGGCGTTGACGTGCTGGGTCCGTACGTATGGATGGCGAACACGTCCACCGGCCAGCCCACTCGCCGTAGTTCCCGGAGGTACGCAGGGAAGAAGCGCGCAAAGGCGCTCCTCAGTCGCACCGTGCTGCTCGCGGCGACCACCTGCGCCGTGGGGTCAAGACGTCGGATGATGTCGTTTGCTTCCTTGGTCAGACGGGCCATCTGCCGCGGCGTGCCCTGCCAGAAGGTGGCGAGATTCGCCTCGTTCCAGATCTGGTACGCATCGATCGATGCCCCATAGCGCGTGACAACAGCGGTCACCCACCGGCGCCAGTCCGACAGGCGGCGCGGCATCGACGCGGCCCCCCTGTTCGGATACGTGCCCTGGGACCTCTTCGACGCGGCCCACGTCGGGGTCGACCCCAGCACGTACAGGATCTGCGCGTTCTGGGCGTTGGCCGCCTGAACAGCGCGATCCAGACCCGTCCACCAGTACCGGCCGCGACGCTTCTCCACGTGACCCCACGACACCCCCGCATCCCAGATCCGAACCGAGCCGTAGGTAACCGACGGGACGACGCCGTTGGCGATCTGCGGGATGTGAAGGCCGAACTCTCGTCCGTCGACGTAGGTGTCGGCCTGCGCTGCAGTGGGAGTCAGGCCGCCGACCACGGCGAGCGCGATCACACCGGTGATCAGAATCCGCTGGGCTCGCATAGCCAATGGGCGCGTGTCCCACCATCTCGTCGTTCTGAACGGCTGCATCTTTTCGAGGCTACGTCGGAATGCGGGCCGGGCCAAATCCTCGAGGCGACACGCCCGAACCGCACGCGCCAACCTCGCAGGCGGTGACGCAATCCCGAGGCCTAGCCTTCGTTCAGCCGACGCAGGACCTCGCGCGTGGTCACGACTTCCGCGAACTCCCCGTCGAGGTTGACGGCGGTGACACGCGACAGCTCGTCGGCCGCCACCACGTCGCCTCGGCGTGAGGAACGGTCGAACGTGTGAGTCGCGTCGATCACGAAACGAGTCCGGAATCCGAGGTTTCCGGCCATCCGTGCGGTGGTCTCACAGCAGTGGTTCGTCGTGATGCCGCAGATGGTGACTGCGTCGATCCCCGAGCCCCGCAGCCATGCGGCGAGGTCCGGTTCCCCAAGGAACGAGGAGTTGACCGACTTCACGACCAGCAGGTCATGGGGCCCGTCGATACCCTCCTTGAAGTCGTTGCCGTACTGGCCCGGCGCGAGCGGCGAGGATGGCGCTGTCGAATCGTGCCGGACGAGAACGACGGGCAGCCCAGCTGCACGCCACGTCGACAGCAGGCGCTTGATGTTGGCTTCGCAGTCGGGGTTGTTCCGGGGACCCCAGGCAGGATCGTCGAATCCCTGCTGCGCATCCACCACGATCAGGGCATCAGCGTCCACGCCGTGGACCCTAGCGATTGCTGCGGCCAAGGGCATAGGCCACGTCGGGCACCTGCTCGAGGATTCCCGTCGTGACCCCGGGGTCGACGTGCTGCTTCGACTCCGCTCCGAGTGCGGCGTAGGGCCCACGGGTGGGTGTGAACTCCACGATCTCGTAGACGGCGACACCAGCCTGCACAAGCGGGTCCGCTGCCACGGCATCCTCGACATGTCCACGCGACGGGGCGGTCGCGAGGATGGTGCCACCGACTCGTGGAACACGAGGCCCGGACACGAGGAACGTGCCGGCCGTGAAGTGAACGTCCAGCCACGCCCGATGCACGTCGAGGAGCTCGTCGATGCGCTCGAGCGGGGCGACGTACTCGACGAGAAGGACGAAGGCCCGCTCCGGGAACAGAGGGCGGTCGGCGATCAAGGGGCTCGCAGGCGATGACATCGTGGTCCTCTCCTCGGGTTGGCGTGCATGGGCATTGCTCACCAGCGTGTCGCGCCACAAGCACCAGCGCATCGGCCGAGGAGTGGAGCCGGCCTACGTCAATCGGCCGAGGGATCAACGGCCGTTGAGCACGGACCCGCCAGGTCGACGAGCCGATGCGCAACCCCTGGTGAGCGCGTGAGGCTGAGGGAAGCCGATCGGCGGCCAGATGGCGGCCGACCCATCCCCACGAGAAGGACCTATATGACCATCACTGACGAGCGAGGCGCCCGGACGTTCCGCGCCCTCATCGGGACCGACCCCGAGAACGCGCTCGCACACGTGCGCGCGCAGGCTCCCCAGATGTACCGGTGGCTGATCGACGGCGCATTCAGTCAGCAACTGGCTGACCCGCGGTTGTCTCGTCGCGATCGGGAGATCGCCACCATCGCCGCGCTCATCGCCCTCGGGAGTGCCGAGCAGCAGCTCCGGGTGCACCTCGAGGCGGCCCTCAGGAACGACGTCACGGCCGATGAGTTGGAGGCCCTAGTCGAGCACACGTCGGTGTACGCCGGCTTTCCACGGGCGTTGAACGGACTTGGCACGCTGCGGGACGTGGTGACCGGGTCGTCGGCACCCGTCTCCATCCGGCCGTTGGCGCTCTCCGACCACACCACGGAGCTCGCACAGTGGGGCAGCACTGGCCCCACCATCGTTCTCCTCCACGCCCTCGGCCTCACGCGGCACATGTGGGATCCGATCGTCCGACACCTCGCTGCGGGACGTCGGGTGTTCGCCTACGACCTGCGCGGACATGGTGCGGCAGTGGACGCCCCGACGCCTGCGGATATCGCTCTCCTTGCCGATGACCTCCGTGAAGTGCTGTCCGCGATCGATGCGCCTCGGGCCCACATCGTTGGACTCTCATACGGCGGTGGAGTCGCGCAGACCTTCGCCGTTCGCCACGCCGACGCAACACTCTCCTTGGCGCTGATCGCCACCACTGACGAGCCGTTCGACTCCTTTGCAGATCGGGCCTCGGCGGTCGAACAGGACGGCGTCGCGGCCCAGCTCGCGGCGTCTCTCACCCGCTGGTTCACCCCGGAGGGGCTCGCGGAGAACCGGTGGGGCGTGCGGTATGCGCGCGAGTGCGTCCTGCGCAGCGACGCGAAGCACGTTGCCGCTGCGTGGCGGTCGTTCTCACGGCTCGAGGTTGCCGGCCGTCTCGCCCAGAGGGAACTCCCCACCCTGGTGATGTGCGGGGAGCGTGACGCCTCGACCGGTCCCCCCGTGATGACGCGCCTCGCCGGGCGCATCGCGGGTTCCACCTATGTCGAGCTGCCGGGCGCGCCGCACATGCCCACCCTCGAGACGCCCCACCTGGTGGCGAAGTGGCTCGACCGCTTCCTCCCCCGTGACCCGTCGCTGTGCTCCGCCGACTCGCTCCAGTGAGCGTCAAAGGCAGCGGCGGCGACGCCCGACCCCCCGATGACATGCCCAGATCCACAGGAGCGATCGCTATGCAGTTGATGCAGTACGAGATCACCCTGCCCGCCGACTACGACATGCAGGTCATCCATGACCGGGTGGCCGCGCGCGGGGCTCGTACCGACGACTTCCCCGGCCTGGCGCTCAAGGCGTACTTGGTGCGAGAGCGGGGACTCGCGGGTTCCCCGTTTAACCAGTACGCGCCGTTCTACGTGTGGGCTGAGCTCCACGGCATGAACGAGTTCATCTTCGGCGCCGGATTCGACGGGATCCGGACGGACTTCGGCCGACCGGCGATCCACAGCTGGCAGGGCATCGCAGTCTGCCCCGGACCGGACAGCCACCTGCCGCCCATCACGGCAAGCCGAGCGGTGGCGTGGATCGATCCCGGCGTCTCCCTCGTCGACCTGACCGCCCGCGTGGTGGACGAGACGCGTCGGGCCGCGGACCGTCCGGGCGTCCACCTCGTCGCAGCCGGTATCGACGCGTACACCTGGCAGCGCGTCATCGTCACGCTCTGGGCCGGCCCTGTCCCCGACGACGCTGTGGGAGACCGGTACTCCGTTCTGCACCTCTCGCAACCCGGCCTTTGCAGCGGCGCGGCCGCGGACGCCCAAGCGCTGCCTCGAAAGCCCGCACATCGCTTGACCCGCGCACAGAGAAGGAGATCATGATGCGTCGTCCGCCCGTTCCCCGTCGAGGGCCGATCCACGATTCGATCGCCCATCGCGTTCGCTGTCGTCGCTACTCGGAGGATCACGTCTGGCCGATTCGGATGCTCGTGGTGTGAGCGCCGAAAACGCTTGGCACGTTCTCGTCGTTGACGACGATCCCCGGGTCAGGGTCTCGCTGCAACACCTGCTGGACCAGGCAGGCGACATGCAGGTGATCGCTGTCGGATCCGAGGGAGCAGCCGCCCTGCTCGCCGGTCCGTGCCCGGCTTTGGTGCGTACAGCACTCGTCGACATCCCAGGTACCCAAGGATCGGGCCTGCGCCTCGTCGAGCAGTTGGCCCGCACCACCGCCGTCGTCGCCATGGGTCTGCATGGATCTGCGGCCGAGGCTGCCCGTGCGGCCGGCGCCTGCGAGTTCGTCGAGAAGGACGGCGACGCCGACGACCTTCTCGACGTCATTCGGGCCGCAGACGAGACTCGGCCACGCCACAATGACGTGTGAACGGTTCCGACGAGCCTTCCCGCGGGACGAGGAGGGAATGCCCTGATGGCTGACGCGCAGCACACCGACGAGATCACCGTCATGCTTGTCGATGACCATGCGATCGTGCGTCAGGGGCTGAAGGCCTACCTCGACACCGAGCCCGGGCTCTCCGTCGTCTCCGAGGCGGCGGATGGGCTGGAGGCCCTTGCTCGCCTCGAAGGCTTGGCACGCGATGGGGCACTCCCCGATGTCGTGCTCATGGACATGCAGATGCCGAACCTGGACGGCGTCGAGACCACCCAGCGCATCAAGGGGCGCTGGCCCGAGGTCGACGTGATCGCCGTGACCTCGTTCATTGAGGAGGCCCGCATCCGTGCCGCTCTGGAAGCGGGCGCCACCGGATACCTGCTCAAGGATGCCGACGCCACCGACGTGGTCGACGCGATTCGGGGTGCCGTTGCAGGCGAGGTGCGACTGGATCCCCTGGTGGCCGCTTCCCTGGCACAGTCCCTGCGGACCCCCCCGTCGGCCGCCGCCAGCCTCACCCCGCGTGAGCGGGACGTCATCATATTGGTGGCCAAGGGGTGCACGAACCGGGAGATCGGTCGGAGCCTCGGCGTCGCTGAGCGCACGGCGCGCACGCATGTGTCGAACATCCTCGCCAAGCTGGGGCTGGCCTCTCGGACGCAGGCAGCCATGTGGGCGGTCAGGGAGGGTCTGGTGGACGCGGACCAGACGACCGCATGAGCGTGCCCATCGACGGGGAGGAAGTACCACGACCGTCCCCCCTGCGCAGCACCTCCATGCCGACCGAACCGGTCATCGAGGCCATCGATCCGTCCGACGAGCCGATTGAGCGACAGATCGTCGATCTGTTCTTCGACCGCGTTCCCTTCGGTCTCGCCATCTTCGGCCTCGACGGACGGCTTCAGAGGTGCAACCGCACGTGGACCGGTTTCTACGAGCTCTACTTCGGCGCCGGACCCGACTACACCGCCCCTGGACGGCACCTCAACGACCTGATCCCCGGTAACGAGGAGGCCACCGCTGAACTCTTCGGGGCCGTGCTCAGTGGGAAGGCCGTGCGCCAGGCCGCCGTCCGCATCGACATCCCGGGAACCACGACCTACTGGGACGTCGTCTTCGCCCCTCTGTACGAGCGCGGGGAGCTCGTGGGCGTGCTCGATGTGGTCACCGACGCCACCGATCGGGTCCTGTCGATCGAGCGCCTCGAGGCCCGCATACGCGCCTTCACGGCCGTGTCGACCGCCATGACCGTCGATCAACCCCTCCCCTCGACGCTGGACACGATCCGCGACCAGATCACGCGAACCACCGCAGCTGCCGCCGCCAGTCTCGTGATCTGGCAGGGGCGTGCGGGGTCCTCACCCGATCTCGTCGTCGTGGCCGATCCGGCCTTCGGCCCCGGATACGCCGAGGCGTTCGGGCACATCTACGAGGTGGCCCGGGGCCCCGCCGGTGGCACGGAACCCCTGCGGCGGGTGGATCTGCGCCGCGGCGCACGAGCAGCATCGCTCGATGACCCGCGCTACGCACCCTTGCACCCGTTCTGGTCTGCCCCGGTGCCGGAATGGGAGGATCTCGTCTCCCTGCCGCTCATGTCCGCGGGTGAGTTCCTCGGCGAACTGCATGTTCATCTCCCTGCCGGCGCGCGCTTCCTTCCAGACGACGAGGACTACCTGCGAGCGATGGCCGACCAGGCGGCGCTCGCTGCAGACAACGCCTTCCTGTTCGCCAAGGAGTCCCAGGCCGCGGGAATCGCGGAGCGGCAGAGACTGGCTCGCGAGCTTCACGACTCCGTGAGCCAGGCGCTGTTCTCGATGACGATGCACGCTCGAACCGCGGAGCGCCACTTGGAACCGCTCGGATCCGAGGTAGACGCGGTACGTGTCGAAGTTCAGAGGCTCCACGACCTCACTCGCGGGGCCCTCGCCGAGATGCGCGCCCTCATCTTCGAGCTGCGTCCCGACGCCCTTGCGCAGGAGGGGCTCGGTTCAGCCCTCACCAAGCAGGCTGCCGCCCTGTCTGCGCGTGAGCAGATCGCGATCACCGTGAAGGCGCCGTCGACGCGGCTCGCGGTCACTCCCAACGCCGAGGAGCACCTGTACCGGATTGCTCTCGAGGCCATGAACAACGCGCTGAAGCACGCCCACGCGTCCCGCATCGTCGTGACGATCGAGGTGACCGGCGATTTCGTCCAGGTGCTCGTCGATGACGACGGCAGGGGCTTCGACCCCGAGCTCGAGCGCCCCGGGCATCTCGGCCTCGGCACGATGCGCGATCGAGCAGAGGCAGTGGGCGGCAGCACGGAGATCGAGTCCGCCCTGGGCGGCGGCACCGTCGTCCGGGTACGCGTGCCTGCGTCCGCGGATCCAGGCACCGCGTAGGGGGCCCGACCGCGGGCCACACCATGCTCGCGAGTACGTCATCCGGCCGATGCGGTCTTCGGCCGGAGATCCCCACACGTTCGGCCACAGACGCCGAAGCGGCACCCCATGTGGCGATGGAACTGTCGGAGTACCCAAACACGAAGGGAACTCCTGATGAGTCTCACCCAATGGATCCTGTCCATCGCCCTCCTCGCCTGGGCGCTACTGCGGAACGTCGGTACACGCGAGGTGACCCTCATGACGTTTGCCTTGCCGACGGCGATCGTGGCTGCCGCAGCGGCCTTCTTCCTCTTCCCGCTCCCCACGGCCGGCGGTGATCTGACACTCATCGCGACCCTCGGAGTAGTGGGCGCCCTGTTCGGAGTCGCGGCCAGTGCCGTCACCCGGCTGCACCGACGGGAAGGACGCCTCACGGTCACCGCCGGTGCCGGCTTCGCGGCCCTGTGGATCGTCATGATCGGCGCTCGCATCATCTTCGCCGAATGGGCCAGCGGTCCCGGTGCCCGCACCGTTGGCATGTTCTCGCGCGATCACGCCATCACCGGGCCGGACGCCTGGACCGCGGGCCTGGTGGTCATGGCCCTGGCCATGGTCCTCACTCGAACGCTCCTGCTGGCGGTCCGCGCCCAGCGGGGAGCCACACAGCCGGCGCTCGTCGGCGCCTGACCCCCACCACCAACTCGGAGGAATCCCATGACCGCCCTCATCACCCCCGAACGGCTTCGCCGCCCTCGGCAAGCACGCCCGGTCCGCACGTCGCTGGCGCTCCTCGGCGCGTCTCTGATCGTCACGATCGGCGGAGCTCTCATCGTCGACGTGATCGCACCGGAGTCCGACCCCGTCCTGCGCCGCCTGCCCGTCGTGCTGGCACTTCTCCTGATGTCCGTCGTGGTGGCCCGCCGGATCGGCTGGCGCGAGATCGCGGCCGGCGGTCCGTCGACGTGGCGTTCCCTGGGGCTGCTCGTGGCTCCGACCGTTGTCGCCCTCGTGCCACTGGCCTGGGGCTGGCAGCCGGAGAACGGCACCCTGGCAGCACTCACCGTGGGCTATCTGGCCACCGGCATCTACGAGGAACTGTGGTACCGCGGCATCATGCTGCGCGCCGCCCTGCCGCTCGGACCGGTCCGTGCGGCCGCCCTCACGGCGGTGCTTTTCGGAGCAGCCCATCTCGCCAACGTCGCCTTCGGCGCAAACATCGCGGTCACGCTGGCCCAGGCGGTCGGCGCGACGGCGGGTGGTTTCGGCTACGCGATCCTGCGGCAGCGGACCAACGCCGTGTGGGCCCTCGCAGCCCTGCACTTCGCAAGCGACCTGCTTCTGCACACCACCGGGCTGCACGGAGCGGCGATGTGGATCGTCCTCGTCGGACACGATGTGGCCCTCTTCGCTATCGGCCTGCTGGCGATTCGTGGCCTTCGCCGCCAGCCTGAACCGCGGCTCGCCCCATGAGGGCGGACGGTTCACCCCCCGACTCCCGGCAAGCGCACGAGCCAGGAAGGCCATGACATGCCTGTGGATGTCATCGAGCAAATCGATCGAGATGCCAACGGGAGCCGATCCGCGACCATCGCCCTCTCCGCGGCCGTGTATGTCGGCGCGTGGCTAGCGGGTCTGGCCCTCGGGCCCGGGACTGTCGGACCAGCAGTTCCTGACTCCGAGGTGCAGTCGCACTTCGTCGGCAGTGCCGTCGTCGTCTGTGCACAGGCCACGCTCGTACACCTGATGGCCGGCATCGCGTTGATGTCTCTGGTCGCGGGCGTCGCTCCGCTGCTGGTGGGTCGGCTCACGCGGGTCGGGGCTCTGGGCGCGGGAGTGGCTGCGGGGGTCCTGTCGGTACTTCAGGCCGTGGTGGCATACCTCGCCGTCGCGCGGGCTGGCAGCCGGCCAGCAGCGTGGAGTCGGACGATGGTCGACCTCGTCGCCCACCTCGATGTCGTGAAGATCAGCTTGCTGGCCGGCTTCGTCGCCATCGTCAGCATGGCCGCGATCACGGTCCATGTTCCACGCATCGTGCGGATCGGCGGCGGGACCACGTCCGTCATGCTCGTGCTCGGCGCGGCCTCCTTTGCCCTCGACGGTGCGGTATTGCAGGCCGCACTCGCACTCTCCCTCGTCCTGCTGCTGGCTTGGGTGGGCACGATCGGCTGGACGCTCTCCCGTACGAACCGTGCGTGAACGTGCTAGTTCAGCCGCGATCGCTGGGCTTTGTCGGCGTACATCGCCTCATCCGCCCGGCGCAGGACGGGGTCGAAGGCGTCACGGTCCCAGGGCGCGATGCCGGCGGAGAACGGTGACGGTGACTGCAACCGCAGCCGTTCGACCAGGGCCCGAGCTCCCTCTGTGTTCGTCTGGGGCAGCACCAGCAGGAACTCGTCACCCCCCATGCGCACAGCGACGTCATCCGGGCGGAGGACGTCGCGCAGGCAGTCGGCCATCGAACGGAGTACTGCATCCCCGGCGAGATGGCCGTGAGCATCATTGATCGCCTTGAAGCCATCCAGGTCGAGGGACACCAGGGTTCGCGGCAGCGTGGCCCGGCCCGGCGGGCCTTGAAGTTCCAGGTAGGCGTCGAGGCCGTTGCGGTTGAGCAGGCCCGTGAGCGGATCATGGGTGGCGTCACGGATGCGTCGGGCCATCACGAGGTTCAACGCCAGCGCCGTACCGGCCAGCATCGAGGTCAGCGCAAACCACACGTCACCCTTGCTGCGGCCGAGAGCCACTACGGGGACGCGCTCGATGGACTGACCAGCACCGACCTGTGGGGCACCCTCGGCTTCGCAGCCAAGCCCACGTGTCCCGTGACGCCAGGCCAGGTCAGGTCGTTCGTGAGCGCGGTCAGGCTCAGCGACGACAAGGATGCTTCCGCTATGTCGGATGAGGAGATTGCTGCGGCCGGACAGGACTTCTGCTCTTGGCTCACCCCCCAGGCCACCCAGCACGACTACGACAAGTGGTTTGAGGACCAAGGGAGCCAACCAGGACTGCCCACGGTGACCTTCTGGGCGGGAGCACTTCTGTGCCCGCAGAACATACCGACCACTTACTCAAGCTAGGCGGAAGGAGCCTGAGTTGTACTGCCCGTCCTGCGGCACCCGCACACCCGAGCCGCCAGGCAGGTTCTGTGCGCATTGCGGAGAACTACTGCAGTCCGAGGTCACGACACACCAGTCGCCTGCGACCGCGCCCCCTTCGACGACGGCGGCACGCTCGAGTGAAGACACCGTCGTCCCGCAGCCACCGGCCCGGCGCGTGAGTCCATGGGTGTGGGTGGCTGTCGCTGTCGTCGGGTCGCTGGCCGTTCTGCTGATCATCGGCAGTGTCGCTCTCACGGGCTCCACCACTGGCCGTCAGGCCGGCCCGCAGGCGGTCAGCTACGCGGGCGGCGAGGCACCAACGGATGCCGTGGACCTTCCTTCGGGCTTGAGCATCACCGGATGCCAGGCCACAGGAGGCCTCGGGGGAGCGATCTACTTCTACGTCTTCGGGACTAACACGACTGACGTGTACTTCAACGCCGAGATCACCGTCGACGTCAGGCAGAAGGACGAATCGGTCGACAGTCAGACGTTCACGGGTCGGTGGGGCCCGGGAAGTGACCAGCAGATCGCCGCCGGAGAGACCAACGCCCGCTATGACGTTGACAGTGCGCCGGCTACCTGCTCCGTCACGGCTGCGCACGCCACCTAGATGGACCGAAGGCCACCGGCGCGTTGCGAGATGGCTCCGCACCGGACTCCACGTCTCGTGGTGGCCGTCGTCTCCTCCTGCCGCACGCGCTGATCTCACCGCAGGCCGCCTCCCATCTCACCGGCGAGCAATCCGCCGGGCGGACTTGTCAGTCGTGTGCTCCATCATGGTGATGCGGGGCCGAGCAAGGAGGGTCCATGCAGCGCTCACGGGCATACCGAACGAAGTCGATGCGTCGGCGTACCAAGGACATCGTCCGACCGAAAGACATCCTGGCCTGGTGGCAGGAGGCTCACGGATACCTGTCCGCCGATCACCAGCGCACCTTCCTGAGGCATCCGGCCACCCGTGCGTTGTGCGGCTATCCGCTGCTGTCGGTGCGGACCGCCGTGAGCGTCGAGATCAAGCTCGACAACGCCCTCGCCCGGGTCCAGCGGCTCACCAAGGGCTCCGCCCCGGCCGATCCGGGGGCGATGCCACCGCGTGACCAGCCTCACGCCCGCTCCACTTGGCTGGGCGGCGATGTGCAGGACGAGTGGGCCGAGCAGCGCCGCGCCGCCGAGCGCCGACTGGCCCGCCCGGACGTCGACCGGCCCGAGCCGTACCTGTAGGGACACAGTGCAGACGGAAGCATCGCCAGCCATCTAGGTCTCTACGACACTGTGGTCGCCAAGGAGTCGTAGGGACCTCCCCCGCCGAGGGGCACTGCCAGATGCGGCGAACTTCTGACGACGGCGGCTCAACGGATGATCGCCGTGAAGTACGCGACGTCAGAAAGGCAAATGGAAGGCGCGGCTTCCGTGAACTGCTCGTGGAGTACCTCGGCGGTAAGTACGGTGAGATCCGGAACAAGGCGAGCCGCTAGCGGCACGCCGGTGACGGCCTGACCAACGGGGAGGCGCGGCGTTGCTAGCCCAGACGCACACACCGTCGGCGATCTTCGGAAGCCACGTGCGCTACGTGGTACCGCTGTTCCAGCGGCCCTACGTGTGGAACAAGGAAGAACAGTGGCAGCCGCTGTGGGATGACATCAGCACATTGACCGACCGCCTGCTCGAGGTGACGCCCGGGCTCTACGGGGGGCCGCCCGTGCCTCCGCACTTCCTGGGGGCGATCGTTCTCGATCAGCAGCTGACGCCGTCGGCCTACATCGGTGTGCGGCACGTGATCGATGGACAGCAGCGCCTGACGACCCTGCAGATCGTTCTCGACGCGGCCCAGTGGGTGGTAGAGCAGCATGGCCATCCGATGGACTCGCAGGCCTTGAAGGTGCTGGTCCTCAACGACGCCAGCATCGCTCAGCACCCGGACGAGGTCTACAAGGTGTGGCCCACGGACCGGGACCAAGAGGCCTTCCGGGCAGCCATGGACAACCAGGTGACCATCACGAAGGAGCTGTCCCGTTCGCGCATCGCGCAGGCGCACGCCTTCTTCGTCGCCCGGGTGCAGCAGTGGGCCTTCGCCGCCGGCGACGACGGAGCTGCGGAACGGCTCCACGCTCTCGTCGCGGCGCTGCGTGACTATCTCAAAGTCGTCGTCATCGACCTGGAGCCCGGCGACAACGCCCAGGTGATCTTCGAGACCCTGAATCATCGAGGGGCACCCCTGCTCGCTGCGGACCTAGTCAAGAACTTCGTGTTCCAGATGATCGAGGCTCAGCACGACGACGTGCAGGGGCTCTACGCCGATCACTGGCGTGAACTCGACTCCGACTACTGGCGCCAGCTGGTGACCCAGGGGCGCCTCTACCGTCCACGGATCGACGTGTTCCTCAACTACTGGCTCACCATGAGGTTCCTGCGCGAAGTGCCCACCGACCGCGTCTTCAGCGACTTCCGCGACTACGTCCTCACACATCAGCCCGACATCACCGAGCTTCTCCGCGACCTATCCGCTGATGCCACGGTCTACAAGTCCCTCGAGAGCCTGCCCGCCACCAGCGTCGAGGGGCAGTTCTACTACCGAATCATTCGTGCCATGGACAGCTCCGCTGTCGGCCCGATCCTGCTCTGGCTGCTCGGGCACCCCGAGGAGCAGCTCCCGCTTGAGCAACGTCATCGGGCACTGCAGGCGATCGAGAGTTGGTTGGTCCGCCGGGCCCTGTGTCGCGCCACGGCCAAGAACGTCAACCTGGTCGTCATCGACCTTCTCAAGGAGCTGAGCAAGGCTGGCCCTGCCGTGGCGGGGGACACCGTGGTCGCGTTCCTCGACGGCCAGCTTGCCGATTCGCGGCTATGGCCGACCGACGAGTCGGTCACCGCTTCCCTCGCCTCCAGCGAGATCTATCGTTCCCTGACGCGAGCTCGCTTCCGGATGGTGCTCGAGGCGCTGGAGGACTCCAGTCGAGGCGAGCTGGGCGAAGGCGTGCAATGTCCCCGCAACCTCACGGTCGAGCACGTCATGCCGCAGGCGTGGCGGGAGTACTGGAAGGAGGACATTGGCGACGACGTCGCCGCTGGCATCAACCGTGACCACCTCGTGCAGACGCTAGGCAATCTGACCCTGGTCAACGGCAAACTCAATCCCACCCTCTCCAACCGTCCGTGGCGTTTCGAGACAGAAGAGGGCGATGAGGGCAAGCGGGCCTACCTGTTGAGCTACAGCGAACTGAAGCTGAACGCCCACCTCGTCAAGAATCATGAGGCCGGGTGGACAGAGCAGGACATCACGGCCCGGACCGCAGAGCTCAGCAGGAAGGTCATCGAGCTGTGGCCGCGACCGACCCCGACGACGCCCATCGCGCAGGCGGGGCCGGATGACGATCTTGAGGGGCTGGCGGCGGACGATTCCGTCGGGGAGGACGAGGACATGCCCGGACACGCTGGCAAGTACCGCGCCCTGTGGTCGTGGCTGGGTGATCAGGACCGCGATGAGATCCCGATGTCGTTCAGCGACGTGGAGGAGATCCTCGGGATGGCCCTTCCTCCATCGGCGCGGAACCACGAGGCCCACTGGTACGGGTACGAGGGGACAGCGTTGGGGCGGGCGATCAGGGACGCGGGATGGAAGGCCAGTCAGGTCAATCTGACGAGCGAGCGCGTCACGTTCGTGCACGACTAGTGCACTGCAAAGCCGTTGCGCTGCAACGACTTTTCATGGGATAATGGTGGCGTCCGGATACGTGTGTCCGGATTTCTGGTCTTGATGACCTAGCCCCGAGCGGCTATGAGAGACCTACTCGCTGGCCCTGTCCTGATGGACGGGGCCTTCGTCATGTTCAGGCCCGCCACCACGTTCGGTGGCGGGGGGATTGCTGTCGGTCTGATTGACACTGGTTGTGTCGTTCAGGCGGCTGCCTGAGCGGCGTTGTCGGTGAAGGCTAGCTCGAACTCGACCGGGGTCAGCCGGCCGAGGCCGCGCTGGCGTCGCCGGCGGTTGTAGGTGTGCTCGATCCAGTGGACGATCGCGTAGTGCAGCTCCTCGCGGGTTCGCCACTTCCGGGAGTTCAGGACGTTGCGCTGCAACAGCGCCCAGAAGCTCTCCATGGCGGCGTTGTCCCCGGCGGAGGCGACGCGTCCCATGGACCCCTGCAGCCCGGCGGCCTTGAGGACGGCCTGGAAGGTTCGCGCGCGAAACTGGGCTCCACGGTCGGCATGGACGATGACGACGCCGTCGGGCTGCCGCCGTGCGATGGCGGCCCGCAGGGCGTTCACGGCGAGGTCAGCGGTCGTCCGGTCAGAGATGGCGTAGCCGACGATCCGGTTGGAGAACAGGTCCTTGATCGCGCAGCAGTAGACCTTCCCCTCCCCGGTGGGGTGTTCGGTGATGTCGGTGACCCACGTGCGGTTCGGCTCCGCCGCGGTGAAGTCCCGCTGCACGTGGTCGTCATGGACCGCGGGGCCAGGGCGCTTGCCCTTGCGGCCCTTGCGCACGGTCGTGGACCACAGCCCCTGCTGCGAACACAGCCGCCATGCGCGGCGTTCGCCGACGTCGATGCCGGCCCGCTCGAGCTCGTCCGCGAGGAACCGGTAGCCGAACGCCGGATCGTCACCGTGGGCGTCGACCAGGGCGTTGATCACGTACGCGTCCTCGAGGTCCCGGGTCGAGACCGGGTCCTTGCACCAGGCGTAGTAGGCCTGGGTCGAGAAGCCGAGCACCCCGCAGGCCAACCGCACCGGGAAACCCTCGGCGGCCAGGTCACGGACCAGCGGGTACGTCATTTTGGGAGCGTCGAGGACGCGAAATACGCCGCGGCCCTTCGCAGGATCTCGTTCTCCATCTCCAGCCGGCGCATCCGCCGCCGCAACTGCACGACCTCGGCCTGCTCCGACGACGTCTGACCGTCGCGGATCCCGTCATCGACGTCGGCCTGCTTCATCCAGCGCCACACGGTCTCCTCGGCGACCCCGAAATCGACAGCGACCTCGGCGACGCTCAGGTCACCCCTGCGGGCGACCGTGACCACGTCCCTCTTGAACTCCGGTGGGTACTTCTTCGGCATGACGGACATCCTCCCGCGAGACCGCGTCCCGCAATAGAAGGTGTCAACTCAACCGACAGCAATCCCCATCAGCCGAAACAACACATCCCGTGGAGCCGCCTCGGGTGTGCTGTTCCACGACATATTTATCGGGTGTCCCGCGACATGCTTATCGCCTGAGCGGGGACGGTTCGCTGCATGTCGAAGCAGCGCGTCATCGTCGAAGCGGTTCTGTCCGGGAAGTCCCAGCGTGAAGTCGCCCG
>WGLX01000024.1 GCA_016125355.1 Actinomycetales bacterium
AGAGATCCTCCGCGAACTGACCATCGACCCCGACAAGGACAGCCAGCCCCGCGGCGCCAAACCCGGACCCCGCCCCGGCCACCGCAAAGGCGGCATGCCCAAGGGCTACAAGTTCCACAAGAAATAAGAATGTCCCGGGACTTCACACGAGTGCGCCGCCAGGGACTCGAACCCCGAACCCGCTGATTAAGAGTCAGCTGCTCTGCCATTGAGCTAGCGGCGCGCGGGGCCAAACGTTACCACCGAGGTGGGGTCGCACGCCCACCCCCTCCCACCGGAAACGGCCGCTAGCGCGGATGGTGCCGGTAGCCCTGAGAGGTCTGCACGGCGACCACGTCCGCGAGCTCGACGTGATGGCTCAGGCAGCCCCACTCGAGCAGCGTCTGGTAGCAGGCCGCCTCGGCCTCCACGGTGAGATCACCCCACTCGTCGGCCTCGACATTGCGCTGAGCGCGGACGATGGCGTGGCGCCACGCCTGCTCGTGGGCGCGGGCCATCACCGCCGGATTGACGGGGCTGAGCCGGCCGGGGGTGGCCGAGATGATCGATCGGGCCTCCTGGACCTGCGCGTCGAGGTAGTGCTTGTACCAGTATTCGATCTGCCGAACGGCAGCCGAAGTCCCGGCGGTCACGTGCCCTCCCCAGTCGCGTCGATGTATGTCGGTTGAGTGTGCCAAGGAACGGGCCCGTCCGTCACGTGGCGCGCCTAGGAGCCGACCGGTTCGCCCAGGGCGGCGGCCGCGGATTCCGCGATGGCACGCCCGAGGACCCGTTGGCCGGTGGGGTTGGGGTGGAAGGACGCGCTCGTGAAGCCGCTGAGGCCGGTGTAGCCGAATACCCACGCGGCGCGGCCCGCGCACACGCCGTGGCCCTGCGGGGTGTCCGCCCAACTCGTCCACGTTTCTCTCACGGGCTGCCAGGCGGGGAGTCGACCGGAGGCCGCGACCTGCTCGTTGAGCGAACCCTGGGCGACGGGAAGGCTGGCCGTCCCGCCGCCCGCGAGCGGGTACGCGTAGGTGGCCGGCGGTGCTGGGTCGAGGATGGTCGCGCGGGCCCAGGCGAAGTCGGTGGCGGGGATCGACAGGTAGCTGCATGGCTGGCCGCCCTCGGCCCGGGTGATGTCCGGGTAGAGGGTCGGCAGGACCCGCCCGCCGGGCGCGAGTTTGAGGGCGGAGGTGCTCCGTCCGTCGGCCAGCGTGCACGTCCCCCCGCCCAGGCAGGCGGCGACGGCCGCGTAGGACGCGCCGAGGGCCCCGGTCAGGGACTGCACGCCCTGCTGGACGGTCGGGAAGGCGGCCAGCGGTCCCGGGGCGGGGGTGGCAACGGGGCAGTCGGCGTTGAGTGCGCAGGTCTGGAGGATGGAGGTGAAGCCGACGTCGTTGCCGCCCACCGACAACACGACGAGGTCGACCTGGCGCGAACCGACGATGCGTGCGGCCTGCTCGATCTGGCTGGTCGCCTGACCGGCCCCCGGGTAGGGCCCAAGGACGCCCTGCTCAACGGTGGCCCCCGAACAGGCCACGTCCACCAGCGTCACGGAGGTCTGCGGGGACGACTTCTCCAGTGCCAGGGCGGCGAGGGCGGGCGCGCCCCGGACGCTGCGATCGCAGGCGGTGTCGTCCCAGTACGGGTCCAGTGCACCGCCGCGGCGCAGCCAGGCCTGCACATTGCGGGGGTTGCCCTCGCCGGATGCATATGAGTCACCCAGGACGACCATCAGGATGTTGCGGACCGCCATCGGCAGGACGGTGCTCGAGGTGCGCGCACCGTCGCGAACCTCGAGGCGGGCCTGGTACGTGGCCTCCGGCAGGAAGACGGTCGTTCGGCAGGCCGTGGCCAGGCGGGTCCACGTCGTTGTCGTGACGGCCTTCCCGCCCTGCCGAATCACCCAGCGAGCGTCCGTGCCCCGCGACCGGCAGGCGTCGAGGCGGACGGGGTACCCGCGCGGCGACAGGTACCAGGAGAGGGCGCCGTCGATGAGCCGCTCATGGGGCTGGGCGACGTGGTTACCCGCCCCCACGAACTGCCGTGAGGGGGTGAGGGAGGTCGCGCCTGACTTCGGCACGCCGCCGTCGCCGTCGATGATGCCGTCACCGTCGGCATCCCTCGACTGCGGCACCATCGACCAGCTGCCCTCGGCGCGGGGCCGGGCCGCCGACTCGCTGGCGAGCGCGGGAGGGGCCACGAGCCCCGTCAGGGTCGCGGCAACAAGCAGGACCCCGATGGCGCGCACGCGTTCACCCTACGACGGGCCGGGTGCGCGGGCACCGCCGTCAGGGGATGAGGCGAACCGGGGTCTCGCCGATCGTGAGCGGCGGCTCGATGGCACCGCAGGCATTGGCCACGGTGCAGACCTCGGAGTAGCCGGACGGCGGAGTCCAGGCCGTGCTCCCGTCGGCGGACCACGCGATCAGGGAGGGCACCCCGTTCTTCTCGACGGCGCACGCCGTGACCAGTCCGTCCTCGGCGCAGCCCGTCGTGGTGCCGCCCACGAGCCACTGGTCGACCACCCGGAGCCCCCGCACCGCACCGGACGCGTTGGTGAACTGCATGCCGAGAAGGGGGTACGGCACCTGGGTCCAGATGTACCAGTAGGTCCGTGCAATGCCGAGTGCCAGTGAGTCCATCGCCGTCTGGACCACCCAGTTGCGGGCCCGCGCCCCCCCGATGGTCTTCTTCGGGTTCGTCGGTCCTGGACCGGCAAGGCCGTAGTTGAGCTCCGTGTCCCAGACCGGGAGGTCGGGAGCGCCCGCAGCAGTGATCGCCCCGGTGACCTGCTTGATGAAGGCCGCGCGTGCATCCGTCGACCCCCTGCTCGACGGGTACATGTGCGCGGCGAGCACGTCGACCGGCCAGTCATACGCTGCGAGGGCATCGAGGTAGGCGGGGAAGAAGCGGTCGAATGCGCCCTCGAGCCGCACGGTCGTGCTGGCCGCGACCACCGTCGCCTTGGGGTCGCGCGACTTGATGATGTCGTACGCGCGCTTCGTCAGTTCCGCCATCAGTTCCGGAGAGCCGTTCCAGAACATCGCGAGGCTGGCCTCGTTCCAGATCTGATAGGCGGTGATCCGGCCCTTGTAGCGCTTGACGACAGCCGTGACGAACTGGTCCCACGCCTGCAGGTCCTTGGGGGGTGACGCCGCTCCGGGCATGGGGTAGTCGCCCGACTTCACCCGCTTCGCATTCCACGTGGGCGTGGATCCGAGGACGAGCAGGATGTCCTTGACCCCGTGCTTCTCGGCGTTGGCCACTGCGGAGTCGAGGAGGGTCCAGTTGTACGTGCCCTTGACCGCCTCGACCTGCGACCACGAGGTGCCGCTGTCCCAGAGTCGCAGGGTCCCGAAGGGCACGTTGGCGTCCGGCCAAGTGCCGTCCTGGACACCGGAGACGTGCATCCCCGTGATCGTCGATGAGATATCGACCGGCGGCCCGGAGGGGAGGACGCCCGTGGAGTCCGAGGGGGAGGGGGAGGAGCTGGGTTCGGGAACCGCAGTCACGGAGGCGCTCGCAGTCGGGCTCGCTGCGGACGGCGTCGAGGTGCCTCCGGTGGAACTGTCCGTCCCGCTCGTGCAGGAGGCCACGAGGAGCGCGGCGAGCAGAGGCAGCAGTAGTCGGCGCATCTGTGCAGCGTACGCGGGCATGACCCGAGGGGCGCGAAAGATCAGGGCTCGACCCAGCCGAGGACCTCACCGAGCTGGTGTGGCAGCGTCAGGGGATCGAACGGCTTGTTGAGGACCCCGGATATCGCCAGGGTGCGCAGCCGGGCCATGTCGGACTCCACGACCCCCGCCGTCATGAAGACGACAGGGATGTCATGGGTCTTCGCTCCGGCCCGGATCCTCGCGAGGGTCTCGGTCCCGTCGAGGACCGGCATCATGACGTCAAGCAGGACGGCGTCCGTTCGCCGCTCCTCGAGGACGCGAAGGCACTCCGCACCGGATGCGGCCGTGAGGACCTCGTGACCTCCGACTCTGGTCAGGCTGATCTGCGCGAGCCGGCGGATGTCCTCCTCGTCGTCCACGACGAGGATTGTCTTGGTCATGTGTGTCCTTCTCCGATACTCGCCATCTCGACGTGAGGCAGCGCGACGACGAAGGTACTGCCCTTCCCCAGCGAACTCTCCACGGACAGCGTCCCTCCGCTCCGCTCGACGATCTCCTTCGCGATGGGCAGTCCCAAGCCGGTCCCGCTCCCTCGCCGGGCGTCCCCCTCGTCCACCTGACCGAAGCGGTCGAACACATGCTCAAGGCGATCTTCGGGAATCCCACGTCCGTGGTCGGTCACCTCGAACGACGTCATGGAGTCAGACGTCTTCACAGAGACGACGACCTCAGCTCCACGCTCACTGAACTTGATGGCGTTGCCCAGCAGATTCGTCAGTACCTGCACCATCCGGTTCGGGTCGACATTGATCATGGCGTCACTCTGGCCACCGATGTCGAGACGCAAGGGCACGCCTGCTGCTGCTGCTGCCCCCGTGATGCCGTTGACCGCCTCCTGAGCGATCGTCGCGGCGTTGACCACGGTCGGGGACAGCGGCATACGACCGGAATCAAGGCGCTCAAGGTCGAGTATGTCGTCGATCAGGGTCCCCAGGCGAGTGCTGTTGCCCTGAGCCATGGTGAGGAGTTCCTGCTGATCGTCGTTCAGGGGACCGAGAATTCCGGAGGTGAGCATCTGGAGACTGCCTCGAATGGAGGTAAGCGGTGTGCGCAGTTCATGGCTCACAACCGAGACGAACTGGCGCTTCAGTTCTTCGACCTCCTCTCTCTCCGACACATCGCGGAAGGACTGGACGGCGCCCGTGACGACCCCATCGACGATCAGCGGTGAGAGCACGATCTCGACGGGGAACGAGGTGCCGTCACGCCGGATGTAGCGCTGGTCGGATTGGAAGCCCGGTTCTGCGGACGTCACCGCCGAGTGCATCGGGCATTCGGTCCAGGGGAAGGAACTCCCATCGGGTCGCTCGTGGTGGGCGACGTCGTGGAACCGGTGACCGACCAGGTCGCTCTCCCGGCAACGGAGCATCTTGCGAGCAGCGAGGTTGGCGAACAGCACCATGCCGTCGCGGTCCAGTCCGACGATCCCGTCACCGGCTGAGTCGAGGACCAGTTCTGTCAGGCGACGTTGGTGCTCGACCGCGCTCACCAGCAATTGGATTCTCCACACGGCCAGGATGATGACGATCATTGCCGCGAGGGCCAGCAAGAGGACGGCCTGGTCTCCGGACTGCCACACCTCGAAGACCACGATTCCCGGGATCGCCAGGACGCCTAGGGCGAGGAAGGCCAACCTGGGTGTTGAGCGCGCATGACTGCGATCCCCTTGGCGTTGAGCAAAGGACTCTGCGGTCGGGGTCCAGGCGGCTGCCGCCAGGAGTACCAGACCAGCCAGTCGAAGGTCCGTCAGTGAGGGCGTCGTCGGGGCTTCCGGATTGATGAGCAGTCCGACGTCGCGGATCACATCGGCGACGAGACTGACCAGGAAGGACGCTGTGATCAAGGCCAGCGTGACGGTTCTCCTGGTACTCCCGATCAGCATCCACACCAAGGAGCTCAACAACGCAAGGTCGAGGATGGGGTACATGATCGCAACGGCGGTTGCTGCGCCGTCGAGCTGCTCCGAAGCCATCAGGGGCGCGATGAGGAACAGAGCCATCACGCCGGCGGCGGTGACTGTCAGGATCGTGGAGTCGATCCATGCCTCACTGTTGCGTCCCGGGTAGATCCGCCGAATCAGGGCCCCCAGAGCGATGAACGCCGGAACGTAGGCCGCGATGTTGATGAGGTCGGACACGTTCGGGAAGCCCGCCCAGCCGTTGGATCGTGCCAGGATCGTCGCAACGGCAATACCGGCCATGGCGAGCGTCTCGCTGGCCAGTAGGGCCCACCAGATGACCCGCAGGTTTCTCGCAACCAGCGCTCCGCCGAAGAGGATCACCAAGGCCGTCAGTGCTGTGGTCAGGACGAGGAAGTCGGAGGCGGACGAGCCGGTCGGCAGTGCGGCGATGGCAAACAGGGCCGCCGTGGCAGCGACGACGCCGGGAACCCATAGACGCGGCCAGGGTCGCGGTGGCGGTTCGGGAAGATCGCTGTGCCGGCGCGAGGGCACGTCGACCGACCCGAACCATCTCAGCCCCATGGCGCGATGCTAGCCCTGCGCTCGGGCAAGCGGCCGATGTGAACTACGTGTCCGCTTGCCAGCGCTCGGCCAGGTCGGCGATCGACGTGGCTGCTTCAGCCGGATCCGCTCCGCGCGCTACCGCGTAACCGAGTAGGAAGGTCGTGATGGGCGCCGCCGGGCGGGCCACGTTGTGGGCGGCGTCCCGGGCCACGTCGAGGATGAGCGTGGTCTCCACGGGGACGTCGATCCCCAGTTCCTTCCTGACGGCGTCGATCCACGCATCCATGACGGCTCCCTCCGGCTCACGTGTCCTCGTACCTCAGCGTAGGCGCCCCGGCGCGCTCACGGGCGGCGGCGAGCGATGCATCGTCGTCGATGTCACCGAGCGCTCTCGTCCACTCGCCAGGGACCGGCCACTCCCGCACGGCGCAACCCCCGAACAGCGAGCGCATGGAGGCATCCCGAGGGTTTCCGATGCGGTTCAGGGCGCTCCGCAGGCTCGCGGTCCGCCAGGCGCAGCAGAGGTACTGACGGCGATCATCGGCATCGACGGGGACGATCACGTCGGCGTCCGCCAACTCGTCGACGAGTCGAGCCAGCAGGGGTCCGGCCCAGGGCATGTCGACCGCCACGATCGCCGTGACCGATGTGGAGACCGCTGCCGATGCTGCGGCCAGGCCGGCCACGGGGCCTCCCTGCGGGGGATCCTCTGCGGCGAAGAGGACGTCGCGCGGGGTCGGGGTGGGTGGGCCGGCGATGACGACAGGCACCTGCGCGGGAAGGCTCGTCAGAAGGTGCTCCAGCGCCGTCTTCGGCCCCAGCTGGATCGTCGCCTTGTCGATCCCGCCGAGCCGCACCGCGGTGCCACCGGTCAGCACGATCGCCGACCACTCACCTCGCATCCCTGCCATGGCAGAAGCCTGTCATGGTCACGCGCCGCCGCCGGCGGCCTCGCCGGAGTTGGCCCGCACTCTCATGGACGACGTGTCGACCGCTTCGAAGGCGCTCGCGGGGATCCGCTTGAGCTCCTCGACGAGGGCAGCGGGCCAGGCAGGGTCGGCATCGCCCTGGAAGTACCAGGGGCTTCCGTTGTCGGCGAGGACGAGCCCGTACCTCTGCATGGCGGTGAGGACGACCCGGGCTCGCGATGAGTAGCCGCTCGCATCGAAGTCGGCGTGCAGCCGGAACCGCGCGCCCATCGGAGGGAAGGCGGGATCGTCTGTCGATCCCGCCTGATGCCGCGCGGGCCAGACGAACGCCCGGCTCGTGACATCGGTCGTGAAGCGGATCGCGTGGTCGACGTGGCCGGCTGCGACCTCACTCCACCGGAGCAGTCCCGGAAGGATGGGGAGGCCAGCGGCGTCGGCGGATGTCCAACCCCTGGGCCGAAGGGCGTTGGACGTCAGCCGCCAGGTCGCGCCGGATCCCGCCGTCCAGCCGCCCGCGGTCAGCCGGGTGCTCCAGGTCTCGTACAGCGTGCACGTCGCGGCGTCGACGACGATCGCATGCCGATCCCCGTTCGCCTGCCGGCCCCCCTCGATCTGCGTGCGTCGGCTCAGCGGATACCTGACGCGGTCGCTCTCGTCGGCGTAGTCGAACCGCACGGGGACGCGTCGCGCACGGTGGACGACCGTGACCGGGATGCCGTACGGCACGGGTTGGGCGCCGTAGCTGGGGCCGAAGTCGGGGTGCAGCCGGGCCTCCGGATGCATGTGGGCGAGCCAGGTCGCCGATTCCCGGCTCACGGGAAGAGTGTCCACGCGGGTGTTCCAGTAGTTGTCGCGGGGGAAGGCCGGGCAGTGCGTTCCGGGCACGGTTGGACCCGAACGCCCCGCCGTCGCGACATTGCCGGGAAGTAGAGCGAGAGTCGACGACAGCACGGCGATCATCGGAACCCTGAGTCGAACCACGAGTGGGGTATCGGCACGACGGCGCCGCCCGGCGGTCGATCGCCGGGCGGCGCGATTGCCGTCCTACCTGCTGGAGCCTCCGCCGGAGGTCAGTCCGACGTCGATGTAGGTGAGCTGGTTTGCCGTGTCGACGACGGCGGTGTTCCCGCCGCCCTCCTCGGCAGCCGCCACTTCGGTGACCGCTCCGAGGATCGTCGTGGTCGCGTCGAAGCTGGCCCCGGAGCCGACGAAGCCGGCTTCGGCGTCGTCAAGGCTGAAGGTGAGGCGGTACTCGCCTGCCGTCAATCCGGTGGTCTTCCACACGAAGCCGTAGACGATCTTGCCTCCCACGTTCAACTCCGCTCCGTACGAGCCTGGGCCATCAGTGGTCTTCTGCCACGCCGCCGCGTTGAAGATCGGGGCGCTCGCGCCCGTACCCGTCCACATGTGCGTGGCCGGATCCCAGGTGTAGGTGCCACCCGGCACGATCTGCTGGATGGTCAGGCGAGCACCTGCGGTGTAGACCATCGCCTCGGTGTTCTCGACCTGGACCGGAACGTACGCGCCGGCGCTGCCGGTGACCCGCAGGCCCCAGACCTCATCGGTGCCGGAACCCGAGATGTAGCACATCTCGTACCGGGTCATCGTGTCCGGAAGCACGTTGTCGTACAGGCCCGTCTCGACCCGGACCACGGTGCCGAGCTTCCAGTCCTTCGACTCCAGGTTGTCACCCCAGTCGATGGTCGTGATCACGTTGCTGGCCGCGAGAGCCGAGTCCGCCTGCCAGCTGTTGTTCGCGTCCTTCTGGACCGCGCCGAGGCAGGGGGTCATGTCGTCGGTCGAGTACGTGCCTGGGAGCACGACGCCGTTGACCGTCACGACCGCGGGATCACCGGGCAGTGCCACAGTCATCCCGTCCTCCGACCACTGCACGGGGAAGGAGAGGTTGTTGCCTGCGGTCTCGCCGCCGGGCTTGCCACCGCCTCCACCGGGATTGTCGGGCTTGCCACCGCCTCCACCGGGGCTCTCGGGACGTCCGTTACCGGATCCCGGGTTGTCCATGGGGCCGCCGCCATTGCCGGGGCTATCGGGTCGGGCGGCTGTCGGAGCGGCGGCTGCTGGGGCTCCGGCGCCCATGGACGGGCCGCCCTTGCCCGGGGTGTCACCGGGTCCGCCGGCCGCCATGGCCGGGCCCATCATCGCAAGGATCAATGCCCCGGCGACCAGTGATGCTTTCGCCATTCGTGTGCGCAGCATCTGACTCACTTCCCTCCGAGTGCCAACGCGCTGGACCCCGCCCAAAGGGGCGGGGTCCAGGGATGGAAGGGTCGGCCACCCGATGACCCGGTCCGACGGAGGCGCCACGCTTGGCTGGAGCGCTCTCATGGCAGCCTCCCTGTGGTCGACCCTTTCCACCTCCACTGTTGCGCGGAAAGGGACTCAAATCGCGCTGAGCGCGGCTGGAGTACGTCCAGACCGTCCATTGACCATCTAGCTGTGACGTGTGCAGAACCGCAGCGTGTCGCGGGCTACGGCAGCCAGTCGACGTGGCCGCGCAGCACTGCGTAGCCGACGAACGCGACGATGTCGATGAGCGCATGCGCGATCACGAAGGGGACCGTCCGCCGCCAGCGAGTGAACAGCCATCCGAAGAGCAGCCCCATGACAAGGTTGCCGAGGAAGCCACCGAATCCCTGGTAGAGGTGGTAGCCACCCCGGATGAGGGCGCTGGTGAGGATGGCGGATTTGGAACCCCAGCCGACCTGTCGAAGCCGGTGGATGAGGTAGCCGAGGACCACGACCTCCTCGAGCAGGGCGTTCTCCAGGGCCGCCAGGATCAGCACGGGCAGCGACCACCAGGCGTCCTCGAGGGAGGCCGGGACGACACGGAGGTTGAGTCCCGCCGCGTACATCGCGAGGTAGAACGCCAGGCCTGTACCGCCGACGACCGCGGCGAGCACGATGCCGCGCACCGCGTCCCGTCCCGGCTGGGACCCGTCGAATCCGATGCCGCGGAGTCCCTCACCCGAGCGTCGGAGGAGGTGGGCGACGAGCAGGACGGGCACGAGCGCGAGCCCGATCTGCACGAGCTGGTACGTCAGGTCCAGCCACGGCTGGTTGGGCGTGAACGAGGTGACGATCGTCGCGCTCTGCGCCGACAGGGACTGTCCGCTGGCCAGCGACTTCAGCAAGTAGAGCAGTGCGCGGATGGCGGACGCGCCGAGCGAGACGAGCAGGACCAGCGCCACCTCGGCTGCGAGGGTGCGCCGGTCGAGCCGATGAGCATCGGACGTCACCCGGTCATTGTGGCCCGCCCCTCCCGCCGCGTCGGAACGGCGGCGACGTCTCTGCTGGTTCAGGGAGTGCCGGTGGCGGCTGGTGGTGGTAAATGCGGCCGAGGGGGGATCGCCAGGTGCAGGCACCCGATCGTCGGCTGGTGGTGATGTGCCAGCCGCCGTGGGTTTTCAGCTGGTGGTGATGCTTGCAGAGTGGTCCGAGGTTGTCGAGATCGGTGCGACCGCTGGCGTCGTAGGCCGTGGCGTGGTCGATCTCGCACACTTCGGCGGGTCGGGTGCAGCCGGGGAACCGGCAGGTCCCGTCCCGCAGGGCGATCAGGTGGCGCTGGGTGTCGGAGATCGCATACCTCGTCCGGCCGGCGTCGAGGATGCAGCCGGCGGCGTCGGTCACGATCCGCCGCAGGGTGGAGGACGGGTTCGCGTCGATCAGCAGGTCGCGGATGGTGTCCGCGGTGACCGGCTCCCCCGCGATCGACCCGCCCGCGGCCGCGGGGTCCGTGCCGGCGAGGGTCGCGAGGGGAACGAGCACGCTTACGCGGGCGGTGATCTTCGCCTCCTGGACAGGACCGTCGAGGGTGGCGACACTGCCCGGGTCGCCGAGCATCAACGTCACCAGCGCAGCCACCTTCCGCTGCCCGGCCGTGATGCACCCGTCCGCCGTCCTGAAGCGCGAATCCTTCGCCAACGTGGTGATCGCGTCCATCACCGCGACCCCGTGCGCGAGAGGGAGCACGGCGGTGATCTCGCACGAGCCGTTCTCCGTCGGCGTCAGCCACACCCCGTGCTCCCGCTCCGCCGCATCGCG
>WGLX01000017.1 GCA_016125355.1 Actinomycetales bacterium
CGCGGTCACGAACCCCGACGCCGAATCCGCGCGCGCGACCTTCTCCGCCTCGAAGTGCGCCACCAGCCGCTCCTGCACGTCCGCACGCGCCTTCGCCTGGAACCCGGCGGCGTACGCGACGAACCGGTCCACCTGCTGCGCGAAGGTCACCGCCTCATCCGCGGACAGTCCGGCCGGGCCGACCTGCAGCAGGCTCGCCAGCAGACCCACACCCGCCGGCCGCGCCACCGCCTCAGCCAGCGCATCGCTGTCGGTCCACTCCGGCAGGTCGTCGAGTCCGAGCTCCTCGTCGTCCAGCCACGCCGGAGCCTCCGCGACCGGCGGCGGCCAGTCCGCGAGGAGGTCTTCCCGAAGTTCGAACATGTGTTCGATTCTAGTGGGACAGCACCCCGCCACGCAACCCCGAATCCGCAGAAAACCCTTGCACCGCAACGAGTTCGCCGTTTCAGTCGCCGGGGAACACCACCAGGTAGCGGGCGCGGCCGTCGTCCTCCTCGGCGAGTGCGAGGAGGTCCCCATCGGCAGCCACCAGGGCCGTCGCTCCCCCGTCCGAGGCTGGCCCCGCCCACGGCACCCGGACGCCGTGACGGACCTGCTGGGCAGTCGCTTCGTCGACCCACCACAGGGGGAAGCAGCGGCGTCCGACCACGGACAGTGGCAGCAGGACCCCCGCCCCCGCGTCGTCGAGTCCCGGAAGATCGACGGCTTCGTCTATGCCGAACGGTCCCACCCGGGTCCGACGCAGTGCCACGAGATGCCCACCCACACCCAGGTCCTCGCCGAGGTCACGCGCGATGGCCCGGACATAGGTGCCCGTGCTGCACTCCACGCGGACGTCGACGTCGACGGAATCCGGCTGCCACCCGATCTCGCCCACCTCGATCCGCGAGATGACCACGGTCCGAGCGGCGAGCTCCACGTCCTCCCCGCTGCGGACGCGGTCGTAAGCACGACGACCGTCGACCTTGATGGCGCTGACCGCGCTCGGCCGTTGCTGGATGGTGCCGGTGAGGCGGGCGAGCCCGTCCGTGATGTCGACCTCGTCGAGGGCCTGCACCGCCTTGGCCGGGGAGACGATGGCGATCTCCCCCTCGGCGTCATCCGTGACCGTCGACTGACCGAGCCGGATCGTGGCGGCGTACGCCTTGTCGGCCAGCGCGAAATGCCCGAGCAGCCGGGTGGCGCGACCGACGCCGATCAGGAGCACGCCGGTGGCCATCGGGTCCAAGGTTCCCGCGTGGCCGACCTTCCGTGTGCCCAGCACCCTGCGCACACGTCCCACGACGTCGTGTGACGTCATGCCACTCGGCTTGTCGAGGACCAGCAGGCCGGACGGACCCACCCCGGATGGCATCAGCCAGCGGGCGAGACGTCGTCCACGGCCTCCTCGTCCGCCGGGTGGCGGTACGGATCGGCATCCCCCGCGTAGGTCGCCGAGGCGGCCTGCTCGTGGACCGCGGCATCTGCTTCGGCGGCCTGTCGCAGCAGGTCCTCGACGTGCCGCGCGGTGTCCGGGAGGGCATCAGGGATGAAGGCCAGCGTGGGGGTGAACTTGACCCCGGTCTGCTTGCCGACCTCGCTGCGCAACAGGCCCTTGGCGGACTCCAGTGCCGCCGCAGTGTCCTGACGGGCCTCCTCGTCGCCGTAGACGGTGTAGAACACCGACGCCTCGCGCAGATCAGGCGTGATGCGGACGTCCGTCACCGTGACGAAGCCGAGACGCGGATCCTTGATCCGCTTCTCCAGCATCTCCGCGATGATGACCTTCACGCGGTCGGCCATCTTGCGCTGCCGGGCCTCGTTCGCCATCGCTCAGCCCTTCCGCGGCTTCTCGCGCATCTCGAACGTCTCGATGACGTCGTCCAGCTTCAGGTCCTGGAAGTTGCCCAGGTTGATGCCGCACTCGAAGCCCTCGCGGACCTCCGTCACATCGTCCTTGAAACGCCGCAGGCCGACGACGGTCACGTTCTCGGCAACCACGGCACCGTCGCGGATCACGCGCGCCTTGCTGTTGCGCTTGATCTCCCCGCTCTGGACCAGGCAGCCGGCGATGGTGCCGAACTTGCTCGACTTGAACAGGTCGCGAACCTCGGCGGTCCCGAGCTGGACCTCCTCGTACTCCGGCTTGAGCATGCCGCGCAGCGCCGCCTCGACCTCTTCGATGGCCTGGTAGATGACGCTGTAGTACCGGACGTCGACGCCTTCCTCGGACGCCAGCTCTGCGACCTTGCCCTCCGGACGGACGTTGAAGCCGATGATGACGGCCTTCGACGCGCTCGCGAGGGTGACGTCGTTCTTGTTGATCGCACCGACACCTCGGTGGATGACCCGCAGGTTGACCTCGTCGCCGACATCGATCTTCAGCAGCGCATCCTCGAGGGCCTCGACCGAACCGGACACGTCGCCCTTGATGATGAGGTTGAGCTCCTGCACCTCGCCCTTCTGCAGCGACTCGAGGAAGTCCTCGAGGGAGCGCTTGACCCGGTTGCGGGCCAGCTGGGCGTTGCGCTCGCGCGCCTGCCGGGTCTGCGCGATCTGACGCGCCACCCGGTCCTCGGCCACGACCATGAAGGTGTCGCCGGCACCCGGAACGGACGTCAGTCCGAGGACCTGTACGGGCATCGACGGCGTGGCCACCTCGACGGGGTTGCCCTCGTCGTCGAGCATGGCTCGAACGCGACCGAAGGCATCCCCGGCGACGATGGAGTCGCCGGCATGCAGCGTCCCGCGCTGCACCAGAACCGTGGCCACCGGGCCGCGGCCGCGGTCGAGGTGAGCCTCGATCGCAACGCCCTGGGCATCCTGATGCGGATTGGCGCGCAGGTCGAGGGCGGCGTCTGCGGTGAGCAGCACGGCCTCGAGCAGCGTGTCGATGCCCATGCCCTGCTTGGCCGAGACGTCGACGAACATGGTGTCGCCGCCGAACTCCTCGGCCACCAGGCCGTACTCGGTCAGCTGGCCACGGACCTTCATCGGGTCCGCGCCCTCCTTGTCGACCTTGTTGACGGCCACGACGATCGGCACATCGGCCGCCTGGGCGTGGTTCAGCGCCTCGATCGTCTGCGGCTTGACGCCGTCGTCCGCCGCCACCACGAGGATCGCGATGTCGGTGACCTGGGCGCCACGGGCACGCATGGCGGTGAATGCCTCGTGACCCGGGGTGTCGATGAAGGTGATCGGGCGGTCGCCGCCCTCGGCCTTGGCGATGACCTGGTAGGCGCCGATGTGCTGGGTGATGCCACCCGCCTCGCCGCTGACCACGTTCGTGGAGCGGATCGCGTCGAGGAGCTTCGTCTTGCCGTGGTCGACGTGGCCCATGACGGTGACGACCGGGGGACGGATCTCGAGGTCCTCGGAGTCGCCCTCGTCCTCGCCGAACTCGAGGTCGAAGGACTCGAGCAGCTCGCGATCCTCGTCCTCCGGCGAGACAACCTGGACGTCGTAGTTCAGCTCCTGGCCGAGCAGCCGCAGGGTGTCGTCGTCGATGGACTGCGTGGCGGTCACCATCTCGCCCATGCCGATCAGCACCTTGACGAGGTCCGCGGGCATCGCATCGATCTTCTCCGCGAAGTCGGTCAGGCTGGCGCCGCGCGGCAGCCTGACGACCTCGCCGCTACCGCGCTTGACGCGGACGCCATCCATGATCGGCGCCTGCATGTTGTCGAATTCCTGGCGCTTGGCGCGCTTGGACTTCCGGCCACGCGACGGACGACCACCGGGACGGCCGAACGCACCCGCCGTGGTGCCACGGCCGCCAGGGCCGCCGGGACGGCCGGGGAAGCCCCCGGGACCGCCTGGACCACGACCGGGGAAGCCCCCGGGACCGCCCGGACCACCGGGACCACGACCGGCACCACCGGGACCGCCCGGACCACGACCGGGACCGCCCGGACCACGGCCACCAGGGCCGCCGGGGCCGCGGCCACCAGGGCCGCCGGGGCCGCGACCGCCCGGTGCAGGACGCATCGGCCGAGGCGGCATCGTGCCGGGGTTGGGTCGGGGCGCACCGGGAACGGCCGGCGACGGACGACCCATGCCGGAGCCGGAGCCGGTGCTGAACGGGTTGTTGCCCGGACGGGGGCCAGCGGGGCGACCCATGCCGGAGCCGGAGCCGGTGCTGAACGGATTGTTGCCCGGACGCGGGCCACCCGGACGCGGCGCGGGGCGAGGGCCATCTGGCGCAGGCGGCGCAGGCGTGGCCGGCGTGGGCGCGGGGGCAGCGGGCGCATCGGCCGATGCCGCAGGGGCTGCCGGCGCGGGCGCGGGGGCAGCGGGCGCCTCCGCAGGGGGCGCGGCCGGAGCCTCAGCAGCGGCAGATGCCGGCGCCGCAGGCGCGGCCGGAGCCTCAGCGGCCGGTGCCTCAGCAGCCTCCGCAGGTGCCTTCGCGGCCGGCGCTGCGGCGGCCTTCTTGGCGGTCTTCTTGGCGGGCTTGGCCTCCGCACCCGGCTCCGGAGCCGGGAAGGCGTCACGCACGCGACGCGCCACCGGCGGCTGGACCGTGGACGAGGCAGACTTCACGTACTCACCCATCTCATTGAGCTTGGCGAGTACTTCCTTGCTGGTTACCCCGAGCTCCTTGGCGAGCTCATGGACCCGGATCGACACACTTCTCCTGTCTGTCGCCCGGGTCTTTCACCCGGGCGTCTAGTTCGAACGGCGCATGGTCATCGCGCGTTCATCGGGCGAACGTCCTCATGGGGGGCTCCCGACCGCTGGGCGTAGTGGACACCGGGCGGGACTGCCCGGGCCAGTCGCTCACTATACCCGTGCCGCCAGCCACTCCTGCACGGCCGACACGTCGAGCGGGCCGTCGACACGCAGGGCGCGTCCCCAGGCCCGCCGGCGATCGGCCAGCGCGCGGCAGGACTCATCGGGGTGCAGCCAGGCGCCCCGACCCGGAAGGACCCGGTGTTCGTCGACCAGCACCCGGCCGTGCTCGGCCACGAGCCGGGCGAGGTCCCCCTGGGGGGCCCGTCCTCGGCAGCCGATGCAGGTCCGGATCGGCTCCGCGGGGGCGGGGTCGGACCGACGCGTCACGCGCCGGACGGTGCCGAGGAGGCGTCCGCCCCCGGCGCAGTGTCCGGCCTGATGTCGATGCGCCATCCGGTGAGCCGTGCCGCCAGCCGGGCGTTCTGGCCCTCTCGCCCGATGGCCAGCGACAGCTGGTAGTCGGGGACGATGACGCGTGCGGCACGGGCCACGGGGTCGACGATCTCCACCGACGTGACCCGCGCAGGCGAGAGGGCGTGCGCGATCATCTCCGCCGCATCCTCGCTGCTGTCCACGATGTCGATCTTCTCGCCGTTCAGCTCCGCCATGACCTGGCGGACGCGCTGGCCCATCGGCCCGATGCAGGCACCCTTGGCGTTGACCCCAGGCACGTTCGACTTGACCGCGATCTTGGTCCGGTGCCCCGCCTCCCGCGCGATCGCGGTGATCTGCACCGAGCCATCTGCGATCTCCGGCACCTCGAGCGCGAAGAGCTGCTTCACCAGGTTGGGATGGGTCCGTGAGATCGTGACCTGGGGGCCCTTGTAGCCCTTGCGCACGTTGGTGACGATCGCCTTCACCCGCGCGCCGTGCGGGTAGGACTCCCCCGGCGTCTGCTCCTCGGGGGGCAGGTTCGCCTCGATCTTGCCGATGTCCACGCGCACCATCCGCGGGTTGTTCGACTGCTGCACGACGCCCGAGACGAGGTCGCCCTCGCGTCCGGTGAACTCGCTGAGGGTGACATCGCCCTCGGCCTCGCGCAGCCGCGCGAGCAGAACCTGCTTGGCGGTCGTCGCGGCGATCCGGCCGAAGCCCTCCGGGGTGTCGTCGTACTCGCGAAGGACCACGCCATCCTCGTCCGTCTCGGCCGCCCACACCGTGACGTGACCGGACTTGCGGTCGAGGGTTACCCGGCCCTTCGCCGCCGCATTGCCCGTTCGGTGGTAGGCGACGAGAAGGGCCTGCTCGATCGACTCGACCACCAGGTCGAGTGACAGGTCCTTCTCCCGCACGAGGGCCTTCAGGGCACTGACATCGATGTCCATGGCGGCTACTCCCCTTCGTCCTGCGCGACCGGGTCCGCATCGGACTCCTCCGCGGCGGGCTCGTCCTTGCGGTTGAACTCGACCTGGACGACGGCTGTGGCGATGTCCGACCGGAGCAGCGTGAGCTGGCCATCCGACGTCTCCAGCACGATCTCAGCGTCAGTCGGCACGGCGCTCACCCGGCCCTCGATCGCAGCGCCCTCGCGGGTCGTCACCTTGACCAGTCGGGTCAGCGCGCGACGCCAGTGCCGAGGCTCCGTGAGCGGTCGGTCCACCCCGGGCGAGGTGACCTCGAGCACGAAGGGACCGGGCAGGAGCGACGCGTGGGCGTCGTCGTCGAGGATGGCCGAGACCTGCTGCGAGGCAGCCGCGATCGTGTCGAGGTCGACACCGCCGTCCTGGTCGACCACCACGCGGACGACATGCCGTCGGCCGGCCTTCTGGACGGTGACGTCTTCGACATCGAGCCCCATCCCGGACAACGGACCGGAGAGGACGGCAGCCAGCTGGGCACTGGGCGAGCTCATGATGCCTCCCGGTTCTGTTGTGATGGAGCAGTTGTGGACCGACCCGTGGCTCGGCGCTGCCCAGCACTTTACCTACTGCATGCCATTCTTGGCACGTGCCCGCCTCCCCCGTCGCTCCGCGCCTCACGCGACGTCAGGGCCTTCTCGCCCTCGCCTTAGCCGGGCCCGTGGCCGCTCTTGCGGGCTGCACCTCCTCCGACGGGTCCTCGGCCGATGCGACGACAGGTCCCGGCCCGTCCGCGGAGACCGCTTCGGCAGCCGCTGCCGACGAGGCGGCGCTCATCGCCCGGTACGAGGCTGCGCTCATCTCCGTTCCGGAGAACGAGGCCGACGTGCGCACGGTGCTCTCCCTCATCCGCGACCAGCACCGGGCCCATCTCGATGCACTCGGCGGCGCACCGGAGCAGGCGACCCCGACGGCCGGATCCGCCACGACCGCCAGCCTCGTTGCCGACCTCATCTCCGCGGAGCGCGCCGCCAGCGAGGAGCGCATCACGGCGTGCGTCGACGCCCGCGATCCGGAGATGGCCAGGCTCCTGTCGTTCATCGCGGCTTCCGAGGCGGCCCACGTCCCGGCACTCCGCGACCTGCGCTCCGCCGGGGGTGCCTCGTGACGCCGATCGAGGCCTGGACCGCAGTCGTCGAGGCGGAGGATGCCGCCGTGTTCGCCTACTCCGTCGCTGGCGCGCAGGTGTCCGGTGGCGCCCGTCGTCGCGCCCTTGCCGGCCTGGAGGAGCATCGGGCCAACCGCTCGCAGGCCGCGGCATTCGTGGTCGCGGGGGGCGGGACGCCGCCACCCGCCCAGCCGGCGTACGACCTTCCCGAGGATGTCTCGACCCCGGCGGGTGCCCGAGGACTGATGCGCGACGTCGACAACGGGCTGGTGGCCGTGTACGCCGACGCGGCCGCCGCCGCCGCGGGCGAGGAGCGGCGCTGGGCGGCACGCACCGGCGCGGACTGCGCCGTGCGCGCGGTCCAGTGGGGAGCGACCCCCCAGGCCTTCCCGACCTCCGCAGGCGCCTGACCGCAAGGCCCTCGAGACGGCAGGATGACGCCATGAGCGCGCAGCCGCACGAGCACCCGCGTCGCCTTGCGGACGCCCATGCGGTGACTCCGCTGGAACTGTTCTTCGACCTGGTGTTCGTGTTCGCGCTGACACAGGTGACCGGGCTGCTCGCGAACGACCTCACCTGGGTGGGCATGCTTCGCGGCCTGGCCGTGCTGACGGTCGTCTGGTGGGCGTGGGTGGGCTACTCCTGGCTGACCAACACCATCCGGATCGACGACGATGTGAGCTCGCGGCTGGTCCTCCTCCTCGCCATGGCGGCGATGCTGGTGGTGGGGCTGGCCGCACCCAACGCGTTCGGCGACGCGGCGATCGTGTTCGGGATCGCCTACCTCATCGTGCGCGTCCTGCACCTGCTCCTCTACGCCGTGACGACCCGCTCCGATCCGGAGGTCTTCGGCGCCGTCGCGCGGCTCGCCCCCGGCATGCTGACCGGGGCGCTCCTCATCCTCATTGCCGGCTTCCTGCCCGCCGGACCGTTCCGTGCCGCCCTCTGGGCACTCGCCATCGTGATCGACCTGGCCGCCCCGCTGCTCGCGGGGACATCCGGCTGGAAGATCGACGCGCGGCACTTCTCCGAGCGCCACGGCCTGATCATCATCATCGCCCTCGGCGAGTCCCTCATCGCCGTGGGAGTGAGCGCCGCAGCTGAACCCCTGTCCCCCGGGCTCATCACCGCGGCGCTCCTCGGCGTGGCCCTGATCGCCGGCATGTGGTGGCTGTACTTCGACGTGGTCGCCCTGGCCGCCGAGCGGCGCCTCGCCTCACTCACCGGCAGCGCCCAGGCGGCCATGGCGCGCGATTCGTACAGCTACCTGCACCTGCCGATGGTGGCGGGCATCGTGCTCGTCGCCCTCGGACTGAAGAAGTCCATGGTGCACCTCGACGAGCCCCTGAAGCTGATCATCAGCGTGGCCCTCTTCGGTGGCCTGGCGCTCTACCTGGTCGCGCACCTGGCGTTCCGACTCCGGAACATGGGCACGTGGAATGTCCAGCGCCTGGTGGCCGCCGCCGTCCTGCTGGCACTCATCCCGGTCGGCACGCTGGTCCCCGCCATCGTCTCGGTGACGGCGGCGACGGCGGCCACGGTCGCCCTCGTCACGTTCGAGGCCGTCCGCTTCCGCGCCGCGCGACACCAGCTGCGCCTCCACACACCCGACCACGCGGAGTAGTGAGGTCGTCCCCGGCGCGCATTGCCTGGCCACCCCTCGGTCAGGCGAGCAGGTCCCACCCCAGGCGCAGGATCAGCACCCCGACCACCGCGAGGAACACCAGGCGCACGAACTCGCTTCCGCGCTGCACCGCCATCCGAGCCCCGACCACGGCGCCCAGCACGTTGAAGGCACCCATGATCAGGCCGAGTGCCCACAGGACCGACCCGGTGATGCCGAAGACCACCAGGGCGGCGAGGTTCGTCCCGAGGTTGACGACCTTGGCCGTGGCCGAGGCATTGAGGAACGAGTAGCCGAGCACGGCCACCAGCACGATGAGCAGGAAGGACCCGGTACCCGGACCGAGGATGCCGTCGTAGTAGCCGATGACCAGTCCCGCAGCGGTCGCGACGACGTAGTGGCGCTTGCGTCCATGCCACCGCAGCTGCTGCTCCCGCCCCATCTGCGGGCGCAGCAGGGTGAACACCCAGACGGCCACCAGGAGGATCACGACGACCGTCCGGATCACGTCGGCCGGCAGCAGGCGAGCCGTCGCTGCTCCCCCGGCGGCCCCGATGATCGCCGCCACCACCATCGGCAGCGCGGTCCGGATGTCGGGCGCGGCCCGCCGCACGTAGGTGGTCGTGGCGGCCGCCGTTCCCATGATGCTGGAGGCCTTGTTCGTGGCCAGTGCATGCACAGGCGAGACGTCGGGCAGGGCGAGCAGGAGCGCGGGCAGCTGCAGCAGGCCGCCGCCACCGGATACCGCATCGACCCACCCGGCGGCCGCCGCGGCCAGGCACAGGAGGATCAGCGTCGGAGCATCCGGCAGAGCGAGGGCGTCCACTGCTACTGCCAGGACTCCACAATGTCGAAGACGTCGAGCAGGCGATGGGCGATGGCCTCCGGGCTGGCGCTGTCGTCGGGAACCTGCTCCGCGGGGATGTCCGAGTGCGGGATCCAGATGGTCCGCATGCCCACCTGCTGGGCTCCGTGGATATCGTCCCACAGCCGATCGCCCACGTACACGGCCTCCTCGGGCCGCAGGCTCAGGGCCGCCAGGATCTCCAGGAACGCGTCGGCGTGCGGCTTGGCGACGGGAATCTCGCTGGTGTACACGGCGGCGTCGATGTAGTCGTCGAGGTCATCACGCTGGAACACCTCGGTGTGATGGGCGCTGGTCCACATCGTGTTGCTCAGCACGCCCACGGCGTAGCCCCGATGCTTCAGGGCCGCGAGCACGTCCTTGGCATCGGGATCGGCATAGGTGTGCGGCGCCCAGAAGTCGAGGTAGTTGCCCAGGGCACGCAGGTGGCGCGCCCCGGTGATGTCGATGCCCTCATCGATGAAGATCTGGTCGAGGGCGCCGGCCGTGATGGCCCCGGCCGAGTCCCTCTGCTCCCGCCATCGGGCGTCCTCGCGATCCTTGAGCCGCCGGGCCAGGGAGGCAGCGTTCTCCGGGTCGTAGACCTCGGAGTAGGCGTACCACTGGGCGACGAGGTCGATGTCATGCCACGGGGTGAGGGTCCCTCCCCAGTCGAAGATGACACCGCGGACGCCCATGTCAGCCGTGGACCAGCACGCTCAGCATGTCGACAGCATCCTCCAACGGCACGTCCTGTCGCTCGCCGGAGCGGCGATCCTTCACCTCGATGACGCCATCGACGAGCCGCTTGCCCACCACGACGATCGTCGGTACGCCGACGAGCTCGGAGTCGTTGAACTTCACCCCCGGCGACACCCCGCGGCGGTCGTCGTAGAGCACGCGGATGCCGGCCGCCTCGAGCTCGTCGGCGAGCCGGTCAGCCGCCTCGAAGGGCTCGTCCGACTTCCCCGTGGCGATCAGGTGCACGTCGGCCGGAGCGACCTCGCGGGGCCAGATCAGGCCCTTGTCATCGTGGCTCTGCTCGGCGATGGCCGCCACGGCTCGCGAGACGCCGATGCCGTAGGAGCCCATCGTGACGGTCACGAGCTCCCCGCTCTCGTCGAGGACCTTGAGTCCAAGGGCGTCCGCGTACTTCCGGCCCAGCTGGAAGATGTGCCCGATCTCGATGCCCCGCGCGAGCATGAGGGCGCCACCGCACTGCGGGCACAGGTCGCCCTCCCGCACCTCGGCAACCTCGATCGACCCGTCGGGCGTGAAGTCGCGTCCGCACACGAGGTCGTAGACATGGCTCCCGGCCACGTTGGCCCCGGTGATCCACCGCGTGCCGGGGACCACCCGCGGATCGACGAGGTACCGCACGCCCGAGGGGCTCGCGGACCCCAGCGCCTGCGGACCGATGTAGCCCTTGACGAGCGCCGGGAACCTCTCGAAGTCCGCCTCCTCGAAGGGACGGGCCTCGGCGGGATGCAGCACCGCCTCGAGCCGCTTCGCATCCACCTCGCGGTCGCCCGGCAGGCCGATGGCGAGGGCGTACTGCGAGCCGTCGGGCTCGGTGACCATGAACACCACGTTCTTCAGGGTGTCGGCGCCCACCCAGGGGCGATCGGTCCTCGCGAGGTCGGCCCGCGCATTGGACAGCTCGACCAGTGTCTCGATGGTCGGAGTGTCGGGCGTCTGCTCAGCGTGGGCGGCCGGGATAGCGTCCCAGGGCACTGCCTCGGGAACTGGCGTCACGACGGCCTCCACGTTCGCCGCGTAGTCGCACGAGGTGCAGCGCACGTAGGTGTCCTCGCCGTGCTCCGCCGGGGCGAGGAACTCCTCGCTGGCCGAGCCGCCCATGGCGCCCGACATGGCAGAGACGATCACGAAGTCGAGGCCGAGCCGGGTGAAGCAGGAGATGTAGGCGTCACGGTGGCGCAGGTACGACCGCTCGAGCCCCGCGTCGTCGACATCGAAGGAGTACGAGTCCTTCATGACGAACTCCCGGCCGCGCAGGATGCCGGCCCGAGGCCGCGCCTCATCCCGGAACTTGGTCTGGATCTGGTAGATCACCAAGGGCAGGTCCTTGTAGGAGGAGTACTCGCCCTTGACCATCAGGGTGAACATCTCCTCGTGCGTGGGGCCGAGCAGGTAGTCGTTTCCCTTGCGGTCCTTGAGCCGGAACAGGTTGTCGCCGTACTCGGTCCAGCGATGGGTCTCCTCATAGGGATCCCGTGGCAGCAGCGAGGGGAAGTGCACCTCCTGGAACCCGGCGCGGTTCATCTCGTCGCGCACGATCTCCTCGACGTTGCGGTAGACCAGGTAGCCCAGCGGCAGCCAGCTGAACACCCCCGGGGCGACGCGGCGCACATAGCCGCTGCGGACGAGCAGGCGGTGGCTGGGCACCTCGGCATCGGCAGGGTCGTCGCGAAGGGTGCGCAGGAACAGGGTCGACATCCGCAGAATCACGGAGTCACCCTAATGCGCCCCCACGGACATCCGACGCCGCGTCAGAAGAGGATGGTCGCGAAGGTGTCGGTCTCGCGGAACCCGACCGCGCGGTACGCCTTCCGGGCCGCCGTGTTGAAGTCGTTGACGTAGAGCGACATCGTGGGAGCCAGCGACCGTCGGCCGAGGCGCACCACGGCCGCCATCCCGGACTCGGACAGCCCACGTCCCCGGTACTGCGGGTCCACCCACACCCCCTGCACCTGGCTCACCGAACCGGCCAGGGCACCGACTTCGGCCTTGAACACGACCGTGTCCCCGTCGATCCGGACGAAGGACCGACCCGCCCGGACGAGCTCGGCGATGCGTGACCGGTACGCGGCCGTGAGCCCGCCTGCGACGGGCGAGACGCCCACCTCCGCCGTGAACATCTCGATGCACGCGGGCAGGAGCAGGTCGAGATCGTCCATCTCGGCCAGCCGAACGGCCGGGTCGGCATCGACCCGCGGGTCCTGGTCGATCACCATCAGGGGTTGGTTGGCGCGCACCTCGCGGGCGGGGCCCCAGGCGGGCTCGAGGAGGCGCCAGAGATCGAGCACCTCCTCCGCCGGTCCGACGAATGAGGAACAGCGCCGACCGGTCTGGCGCAGCCGGTCCGCGAACGCCGCGCGCGACTCGGGGGTCGTGGCGACAGGCACGAGGTTCGCACCGCAGTAGAGGGCCGAGCGCACCCCACCCTCGTCGACGTAGCCCAGCATCTCCCCGCCGAGCTGCCAGGGATCGAGACCGCCCACGTGGACGCGCGAGGACACGAAGCAGTGGGCGACCGGATCCTCGGCGATCAGCCGCTCCACGTCGGGGAGGTCCCGCGACGTGAGCGGCCGGACGTGGCCGATGGTGGCCGGAGCGGTCATGACTGGAGGGTACGGCTCACCCCGCGGTTACGACAGGAGCCCCGGCCTCATCGCCCATCTGCTCGGCCAGCTTCATGGCCTCCTCGATGAGCGTCTCCACGATCTGTGACTCCGGTACCGTCTTGATGACCTCGCCCTTGACGAAGATCTGGCCCTTGCCGTTGCCCGAAGCCACCCCGAGGTCGGCCTCCCGGGCCTCACCCGGACCGTTGACCACACAGCCCATGACGGCAACCCGCAGGGGCACGTCGAGGCCCTCGAGACCCGCCGTCACCTGCTCCGCGAGCGTGTACACGTCGACCTGGGCGCGACCGCAGGACGGACAGCTGACGATCTCCAGGCCCCGCTGTCGCAGGTTGAGCGACTCGAGGATGGCGATGCCGACCTTGACCTCCTCGACGGGCGGCGCCGAGAGGGACACGCGGATCGTGTCCCCGATGCCGCGGCTGAGCAGGCCGCCGAACGCCACCGCAGACTTGATGGTCCCCTGGAAGGCCGGGCCGGCCTCGGTCACGCCGAGGTGGAGCGGGTAGTCGCACTGCTCCGCCAGCTGCATGTACGCCTGCATCATGACCACGGGGTCGTGGTGCTTGACTGAGATCTTGATGTCCCGGAAGTCGTGCTCCTCGAAGAGGGAGGCCTCCCACAGGGCCGACTCCACGAGCGCCTCGGGGGTGGCCTTCCCGTACTTCTCCAGCAGCCGCTTGTCGAGCGACCCCGCGTTGACCCCGATCCGGATGGGCGTGCCGTGGTCCTTGGCAGCCTTCGCGATCTCCCCCACCTTGTCGTCGAAGGCCTTGATGTTGCCGGGGTTGACGCGGACGCCCGCACAGCCCGCCTCGATGGCAGCGAAGACGTACTTGGGCTGGAAGTGGATGTCCGCGATGACGGGGATGCCGCTCTTCCGAGCGATCTCGGGGAGCGCGTCGGCGTCATCCTGGCTGGGGACGGCCACGCGCACGATCTGGCAGCCGGCGGCAGTGAGCTGGGCGATCTGCTGGAGGGTGCTGTTCACATCCGCGGTCAGCGTGGTGCACATCGACTGCACGCTCACCGGGGCGTCGCCACCGACGGCCACGGGATGGGTGGGATGACGCAGCAGCAGCTGGCGCGTGGCGCGCCTCGGGGCGACGGTCGGCGGCGGGGCGGAAGGCAGTCCGAGATTCACGGTCACCCGGACATTATGACCTCGGCAGCGCGATAGCGCCTGATCCGCTGACGGCCAGCGCCGTCAGCCCAGGGTGATCCGCTGACGGCTACAGCCGTCAGCCAAGGGTGATCGGCTTGACCAGGTCCGCCCAGATCACGACCACGGCCATCGCCATGAGCACCCCGGCCACCACGTACGCCACGGGCAGCAGGCGGGCAATGTCGACCGGCCCGGGGTCCGGCCGTCCGCGCCACCGGGCGATCCGCCGCCGGATGCCCTCGTAGGCGGCGCCGGCCACGTGCCCCCCGTCCAGCGGGAGGATCGGGAGCAGGTTGAACAGGAACAGGAACAGGTTCAAGGACGCGACGAGGCCGAGGAAGGTCGCCGCCTTCGCGGTCAGCGGCTCCTGCATGGCCGCCACCTCTCCCCCGATGCGGCTGACGCCGACGACGCTCACCGGGCTGTCGATCGGCCGCTCGCCGCCGCCGATGAGCGTCTGCGTCACCAGTTCGTACAGGCGCACGGGCAGGGTCACCAGGGCCTGTACCGACCGGACCGTGAGATCCCACATGTACTGCGGCACGGCCACGAGAGGCTGCCGCACCCACTCCATCGTCGGCGCCAGCCCGACGTAGCCCGCCGTGACGTAGGCATCCGTGGGATTGCCGTCCGCGTTCAGGACCGGTCGGGTGGCTGAGGCGATCGTGACCGGGACCTCGAGCTGCTGTCCGGCCCGGTCGATCGTGAAGACCGCCTGCTGACCGGGATGCGCTCGGATCCACGCCGTGGTCTCCATCCAGTCGGTGGCCGGGACGCCGTCGATGGCCACCACCGTGTCTCCGGGGGCCAGGCCCGACACCGCCGCCGGCGTCTGCTCACTGCCGGTCGGGCACTCCCCCGACGGGAGGGGCTGCCCGGATGGCTGGCTGGCCGTGGGCGTGCACTGCCCGATGGAGTCCACAGTCATCGTGGGCTGCGGGAGTCCGATGCCGACGAGCACCACGGCGAACAGCACGAAGGCGAACAGCAGGTTCATGGTCGGGCCACCGAGCATGATGGCCATCCGCCTGCGCACCGGGAGCTTGTAGAAGACGCGATCCTCGTCGCCGGGAGAGATCTCCTCCTCGGACTGACGCCGTGCATCGTCGACGAGGGCGGCGAACCGCCCGGTGCTCATCGCCCGACGGGTGCCGTCGGGACCGGGCGGGATCATTCCGATCATCCGGATGAAGCCGCCGAGCGGGATCGCCTTGAGGCCGTATCGGGTCTCACCGCGCTGGGCGGACCACACGGTCGGCCCGAATCCGATCATGTAGTCGGTCACCTTGACGCCGAAGCGCTTGGCAGGCAGCAGATGACCCATCTCGTGCAGGGCGATGGACAGGCCGATGAGCACGGCGAAGATGAGGATGCCGATCACCTCAAGCACCGGTCACCTCCCCTACGAGTTCGTTGGCGCGGCGTCGCGCCCAGGCGTCAGCATCTGTGACGTCCGAGAGACCGGCTTTGTTCCCGTCGACCCACCGGGAGCCAGCACCTCCGACGTCGGCGTCGAGATGCTCATCGAGCACGCGGGCGACGGTGTCGACAATCCCGGTGAATGGGAGTCGACCCTCGAGGAACGCCGCCACGCACGCCTCATCGGCGCCGTTGAACACCGCTGGTGCCGTGCCGCCGGCAGCTCCGGCCCGCCGTGCCAGCCCGACGGCGGGGAAGGCCTCCTCGTCGAGGGGAAAGAACTCCCATATCGCGGCCGTCGACCAGTCGCAGCCGGGGGCGGCATCGGGCACGCGGTGTGGCCACCCCATCCCCCACCCGATGGGGATGCGCATGTCGGGTGGGCTGGCCTGCGCGATGGTCGATCCGTCGACGAATTCGACCATCGAGTGCACGATCGACTGCGGATGCACCACCACGGAGATCCGATCGAAGGGCACGTCGAAGAGGAGATGTGCCTCGATGACCTCCAGGCCCTTGTTCATGAGGGTCGCCGAGTTGATGGTCACCAACGGCCCCATGGACCACGTGGGGTGCGCCAGCGCCTGCTCGACCGTGACTCCGGCCAGGTCGGCACGCGACCAGCCGCGGAACGGCCCACCGCTGGCCGTCAGCACGAGCCGCCGTACTTCCGAGCGGTCCCCGGCCAGCAGGGCCTGCGCCAGGGCGGAGTGCTCGGAGTCCACCGGGATGATCTGCCCGGGCCGGGCGACGGCCTTGACGAGCGGGCCGCCGATGATGAGGGACTCCTTGTTCGCCAGGGCCAGCGTCCGGCCGGCCTCGAGAGCGGCGAGGGTTGGCAGCAGCCCGGCCGCGCCCGCTACGCCGTTGAGCACGACATCGCACTCCCAGCGGGCCACCTGTTGCCCGGCGTCCGGGCCGCCGAGGACCAGCGGTTCCACCGGCAGCGGTCCGTCGACGTCCGCCGCCAGCGCCCGCCATGCCGATCGGACGTCGTCGACCGCATCCGTGGCCTGGACCCCGACAACCTCGGCTCCGCAGTCCAGCGCCTGACGGGCGACCTGCTCGGGCCGGGCGCCGCTGGCGGTCAGGGCGACGATGTGGAACATCTCCGGATTGCGGGTAGCGACGTCGAGCGCCTGCGTGCCGATGGAGCCCGTGCTGCCCAGCACGGCTACCCGTCGCCGGTCCACCATGGCCACGAGGCTACCGAGAGGCCGCGTCGTCGGACGCGGCGGCGCGGACGGCGCCCAGGGCGAACCACAGGTCGGCTCGCACGGCGGGGTCCTCGAGCGAGCGGCCCAGCAGGGCTTCGGCTCGCCGGAGACGGTGACGGACGGTGTGCCGATGGATGCCGAGCTCCTGCGCGGCGGCGTCGACCTGGCCGTGGTGGGCCAGCCAGGCGCGGACCGTGTCCATGAGCTCGGCTCCTTCAGGCGCAGCCATGAGGTCGGCCAGATACGCCTGCGCCCACATGGCCGTCGTCGCCGCGTCCAGCAGCGAGGCCAGTCCCCGGGAGGGCTCCTCCGCGAACGCCTTGAGACCGCTGCCCAGCGCCACGGCGTGGTCGGCCTGTTCGGTTGCCTGCCGCACATTGGCCGGGTCCGTGAGGTCCAGCACGCAGGACACGCCGACCGCCTGGACCTCCGGCGCGGACGCGGCCGTGCGCAGACCCAGCGGAACGGCGCCGTCGTGGTCGACGGCGAGGAAGCCCACCACGTCACCCCCACGTCGGCCGGCGAGGACGGCATCGCCGGACCGCTGGAGGGCGGCCACGGTCGCGTCCGGCACGCCATGGCCGGGACGGGGACGCAGCGTGACCGCGACTGCCCGGGTCGGGTCGAGCCCGTCGAGGCCGAGCTCGTGGAGCAGGGCCGCGTCGAGACCCTCCTCGGCGGCGAACGTGAGCAGCAGGCGCCGCCATGGATCCATCCCGCTCTCCATGACCAGCGGCTGGGAGGCGGCCCACGAGAGGAGGGATACGGCGAGGTTCATGACCGACTGGTCGGCGGAGCGGAGGGGCCGGGTCGACCCCACCACGAGGAAGCCCTCGGCGGCCCCCTTGACCCCGATGGGGACGATGACCATGTGCTCATCCGCCGAGGCGATGCTGGATGAGGCGAGCAGACCGCGCGGGCGCAGCCGGTCGATCTCGTCCGCGAGCTCCGCTGCTCTTCCCGCCGCGGTGTCCGGGGCGGCGGTGATCAGCGCACCGGAGGAGTCGAGGTGCAGCGCGAACCCGCCCACGTGGCGCGCCAGCGCCGCGATGACGTCCGCGTCGGAGCGACCCGACTCGTTGAGCACAGCCCGGATCATGCGACGCTGGGCATCGAACGAGGCCGCCGCGTCCGCGTACTCCTCCGTGGTCAGCAGTCGGGACACCGCCTTGCCGACGGCGACGAACGGGACCGGCTGCGGAACCTCGAGCAGGGGGAAGCCCGCCTCCTCTGCCGCCTCGATGATGCCCTCGGGAACCGTGGCGTGCCGGAATCCGACGCCGAAGCCGAGCCCTGCAGCGTCCGCAGCCACCAGTCGGGCGACGTACTCGCGGCAGGCGCCATCGTCCTCGGTCAGCGACATGCCGGTGGTGAGCACGAGATCCCCCGGTTCGATCCAGGGCGTCGGGTCGAGGTGCTCCGACACCGCGACCCAGCGCACCTCGCGCTCCATGGAGGCCGATGCGGCCCGCACCAGCAGGCCCAGATCGGGCAGTGCGGCCACGTGGCCCACCGTCAACGGCATCATGACCTCCAACGATCCGGACAAAGATACGCCCGACCGATGTCCAACGTGGAGCCTCCCCAGCCACGTGCCAGGCCCTAGGCTCGACCGCACAACCACCGGGAGGGACCATGACTGCGACAACCGACCGCACTGACCTGCCCACGAACGGTGTCGCCCAGGAGCGACGCCTCGTGACCGACATCCCCGGACCGCGGTCCCAGGCCCTCCAGATGCGCAAGACCTCGGCCGTCTCCGGCGGCGTGGGGGTCACCCTCCCGGTCTACGTCGTCAAGGCGGGCGGCGGGGTCCTCGTCGACGTCGACGACAACCACTTGATCGACATGGGCTCCGGCATCGCCGTCACCACCGTCGGCAACGCCAACCCGGAGGTCGTCGCGGGCGTCCAGAAGCAGGTCGAGGAGTTCACCCACACCTGCTTCATGGTCACGCCCTACGCCGGCTACGTGGAGGTCTGCGAGGCCCTCAATCGGCTGACCCCCGGTGACCACGAGAAGCGGTCGGCCCTGTTCAACTCCGGCGCGGAGGCGGTCGAGAACGCCGTCAAGATCGCGCGCGCCTACACCAAGCGGACGGCGGTCGTGGTGGTGGAGCACGGCTACCACGGCCGCACCAACCTCACCATGGCCCTGACGGCGAAGTCGATGCCCTACAAGCACTCGTTCGGCCCGTTCGCCCCCGAGGTCTATCGCGTGCCGACGTCCTACCCGTTCCGCGACCGCGGCCTGAAGGGCCCGGAGATGGCGAAGATCGCCACCACCCGGATCGAGAAGGAGATCGGCGCCGAGAACGTTGCCGCGATCATCATCGAGCCCATCCAGGGCGAGGGCGGCTTCATCGTGCCCGGCGACGGCTACTTCTCGGCCATGGCCGACTTCGCCACGGCCAACGGCATCGTCTTCGTCGCCGACGAGATCCAGTCCGGGTTCTGCCGGACCGGCGACTGGTTCGCCAGCGAGTACGAAGGGGTCGTTCCCGACCTCATCACGACCGCGAAGGGCATCGCGGGCGGCATGCCGCTGGCCGCCGTCACCGGTCGCGCCGAGATCATGGACTCCGTCCACGCGGGCGGCCTGGGCGGCACGTACGGCGGCAACCCCGTCGCGTGCGCGGCGGCCCTCGGCGCCATCCGCTGGATGGAGGACAACGACGCGAACGCCCTGGCCAAGGAGATCGAGGCGCTCATGGTGCCGAGGCTGAAGGCCATGGCCGAGCAGTTCCCCTCGATCGGGGACATCCGGGGTCGCGGCGCCATGCTGGCCATCGAGCTCGTCAAGCCGGGCACCTTGGATCCGGACGCCGAGCTGGCGGCCGCCCTCAACAAGTACTGCCACGCGCACGGCGTGGTCACGCTGACGACCGGCACCTACGGGAACGTCTTCCGCTTCCTGCCCCCGCTCACGATGCCCAAGGCCCTGCTGGAGGAGGCCCTCACGGTCCTCGAGCAGGCTTTCGAAGCCCACGCCTAGACGAGGAGATCAGATGACGGGCCCCCTGGCCAGCCGCCCACTCACCCGACGACGGGTGCTGACGACGGGAGGCATCGGGCTCGCCGGCCTGGTGGCAGCCGCATGCGGCACTGACGCGACAGGTGTGGAGGAAACCGCGCCCGCGGCGGCATCGCAGAGCGCAACCCCCACTCCCGTCGCCACGGCTCAGGACCTCTCGGACACGGAGAAGATCGTCCAGTTCTCCAACTGGCCTCAGTACATCGACGAGGACGAGGGAGAGGGCTCCACCCTCGGCGACTTCACGGCCGCCACCGGTATCGAGGTCGCCTACACCGACGACATCAACGACAGCAACGAGTTCTACGCCAAGGTGCGCACCAGTCTGGAGCAGGGCAACAGCATCGACCGGGACATCGTCGTGCTCACTGAGGAGGGCGTCGAGACCTGGATCGCCAACGGCTTCGCGGCCAAGCTGGACAAGGCCAACATCCCCAACGGGGTGAAGCTCATCCCGGCCCTGCAGGACGTGCCCTTCGATCCGGGCCGTGAGTACTCGCTGCCGTGGCAGTCCGGATTCACGGGCATCGGCTGGAATGCGCCGCTGCTCAAGCGTGAGCTGGGCGTCAGCGAGATCACAAGCTTCGACCAGTTCTTCGACCCCAAGCTCAAGGGCCGGGTGACGATCCTCGTCGAGATGCCGGACACGATGGGCCTGCTGATGAACTGGCAGGGGTACGACATGGCCAACTTCACCACGGACCAGTTCGACCAGACCCTCGCGATGCTGCAGCAGAAGATCGATGAGGGCTTCATCCGCCAGGTGACCGGAAACGACTACATCTCGGCGCTGGACAGCGGCGACGCCATCGCGTCGATCGGCTGGTCCGGGGACGTGCTTGCCCTCGGGAAGAAGTACGGCTTCGGCATTCCCGAGTCGGGCGGCATGATCTGGGCCGACAACATGCTCATCCCGTCGGTGGCGACGCACAAGAAGAACGCCGAGACGCTGATGAACTACTACTACGACCCCGTCGTGGCGGCGCGCGTGGCGGCGTGGGTCCAGTACGTGTGCCCGGTCTCGGGCGCCCAGGACGCCATGGCCGACGTCGACCCGGAGCTGGTCGATGACCCGTGGATCTTCCCGACCCCGGAACTGCTGGCCACCGCAGAGGAGTTCATGTACCTCGGTCCGCAGCTTCGCGAGGAGTACACCCGGAAGTTCCTCAAGGCTGTCAGCGTCTAGCCGACCCTCACCGGCGGCCGTCCACAGCTCGTCCGCCGCCGGTTGTGGCGCGGCGGCGAATCCGCCTACCGTCGCCACGTGACGGCACCTGCGGCGATCCTGGCGACGCTGGCGGCGATGGCGCTCGGGCCCACGGTCGACATCGGCACAGCACCTCACTACTACTGGCGCTGGTCCGACGGCAGCACGGCGGCAGTCCGGACTCTCGACGAGCGCGTGTCCGGACTGCCGCCTGCCATCGTCGTCACCGCCGATCCTGCACGCGCCGGTCGGCTGGTCGAACTCCAGTTCCGGTCGGCGTCAGGCTGGCGAACGGAGGATGCGACCCGCACGGACCGCTCAGGTCGCGCGCGGCTCGAGGTGAATCCCTACTGCGCCGATGGCGCCTGGTGCCGGGGCTCCCTCAGCTACCGGTTGCGCGTCGATGGCCGGTCGGCGACGTTGCGGCTGCGCTTCAGCCCCGCCGCTTCCGGCTAGCCCGAGGGCGCGGCACGTCCAGGACGGTGCACGTCCAGCGGCCGGCCGGCGCATCGACCGGCACCTCGTCGCCGGCACGTGCACCCATGAGAGCTCGGCCAAGCGGGGACTCCACGGAAATGCGCTCATCGTCGAGGGCGGCCTCCTCCGGGTGCACCGGTCGCACCCATGCTCGACTGCCATCCGCCAGGCGGATGCGGACTCGCGAGCCGAGCACGACGGTGGAGCCGGCGGGCTCGTCGAGGATGCGGGCCCGCGCGAGCACGCCATCCATCCTCGTGACCTCCGCGAGCAGGTCCTCGAACTGGGTCACGGCCGCCTCATCGCGATCGGGCCCGTAGAGGAACGGCCGGAGAGCGGGAATCTGGCGATCCCTGATGTCGGTGACGCGGTCGGACAGCAGTCGGGCGCCGTCAGCGGTCAGGGCGATCTCGCGGGAGTGGACGATGGATGCGGACATGGGTCCTCCTTGTGTCAGGGCGGCAGACACCGCCACATGGCACAAGGTCTCTCCCACCGATCGGCTGAGCCGACCGGCCCGGCAACCGGGTCCTCGATGGCGAGGGCCGTACTGACGATCCACCGGCGAAGGGTTACTCCCCTTGATAGCCCTACTCTGCCACACGTTCAGGCAGCGCGCACCCCGATGGTCACGACTGGCTGTCGCGAATCCCGAAGGGCTGCTCGTAGCCCTTGCTCATCAGGGTCAGGAACGGCATGGCGTCGAAGGCCTCCGGGCCCAGCACTCCCGTGCCCGCCCATTCGCCCTTGGCCAGCAGCTCGAGGGCGATCACCGGGTTCATCGCCGTCTGCCAGACCACGGCTTGGGTGCCGTACTCCGCCATCGTCCACTCGTTGTCAGCCACGTGGTACAGGTAGACCTCGCGGGGCTCCCCGTTGGTTCCCGTGCCCGTCACCCACGTGCCCGCACACGTCTTGCCCGACATCTTGTCGCCCAGCGTGGCCGGATCGGGAAGGGCCGCCGCCACCACGTCACGCGGGCTGACCTGCTGCCCCTTGACGCTGACCGGCTCGGTGCGGTCGAGCCCCAGCTTGTGCAGGGTCTTGAGGACGTCGATGAACTCGTCCCCCAAGCCGTACTTGAAGGTCACGCGCTTGCAGTCGATCCAGCGGGGCACGAGGAGCACCTCCTCGTGCTCGACGTTGATGACCTCGACCGGCCCGATGCCCTCGGGGAAGTCGAAGACCTCCGGCTCGGAGAACGGCTCGGTCGTGTACCACCCGCGGTCCTTCTCCCAGATGACCGGCGGATTCAGGCATTCCTCGATGGTGGTCCAGATGGAGAACGACGGCGCGAAGTCGTAGCCCTCGACGACCAGGTTGGCGCCATCGCGGATGCCAATCTCGTCGATCTCACTGAACATGTGATCCGCCGCGAAGCGCGCGAAGACGTCGGCGAGGCCCGGCTCGACGCCCATGCCGCACAGCGCCAGTCGTCCGGCGGCCTTCCAGGCCTGCTCCTGGGCGAACTGCTCGTCACCGAGCTTCACGCCCACCTCGCTGAACGGGTGGGTGGGGCTCGGCCGCGACAGGCTCATCGCCGTATCCATGTAGTCTGCGCCCGCCGCGAATGCCCCGTTGAAGATCGGCATGACGAAGCGGGGATCGATGACATTGAGCACATGGGTGATCTGGTGTTCGCGGCACAGCTGCGCGACCGCATCCGCGTCCGACGCGTCCACCTGGGCCGCCGTGAAGCGGCGGTCCCCGACGCGGTCGACCACCGCGGCGGCGCGGGCCACGTCGTAGTCGGCCACGACGCAGTGCTCGAAGAAGTCGCGTCGCGCGGCGATCAGTGCGGCTGAGGTCCCGACGCCGCCGGCTCCGATGATGAGGATTCGCATGACTGTCCCGTTCAGGTACGGGGGCGCGGGGTGCGCCTTCCCTGTGCTGCTCACACGCTAGTGCATAAGGGGTTTATGTATGGCATAAGGCTCTTATACAGTGTGCGCATGTCCTTCCACATCCCGGCGGATGCGCCCCGGCCGCCCCGACGCGGACCCCGGGCGGACCGCGCGTTCGCGGCCAACGTGCTGGGCACCCTGTGCCAGACCGTCACCGACCGCGTGACTCTAGGGATGGAGGCAGCCGCCGGACGAGGCGCAGCCACGCCCGCGGCACTCGTCACCCTGCTCTGGTATCCCGACCGGCCGATCGCCTTCCTCGCCACCCGCCTGCGCATCACCCATCCCGGGGCCGTGCAGCTCTCGGAGCGTCTCGAGAGGGCGGGGCTCGTCGAGCGGGTACCGGGCGAGGACGGGCGCACGAAGCTGCTCGCACTCACGCCCGAGGGCGAAGAGGTCGCCCTGGAGGTCCTCGCCGCCCGCCGGGACGTCCTGACCCGCGCGGTCTCGGCCCTCGACGACGACCAGATGCGGGGGCTGATCGAGGCGACGGACGCCATGCTGGACGCCCTCGCCGACAGCGAGCTCACCAGCGAGTTCATGTGCCGACTCTGCGACGAGCTCGCCTGCCCCGACGCTCGCTGCCCCGTCGAACGGGCCGTTCCCACTCCCCCGCACCGGCGCGGGACCGGCTACGGCGTTGAGGAGGACTGATCCGGCCGGTAGTCCTCGAGCAATGGAGCACCAGGCCGCCACGCGGCACCGCCGGCGGCGTCCCGCCGACGACGGGCGATCGCGGACAGCGCCTCGAGCACGACCCGGTTGCCCAGGAGGGCGGTGATGTCCGCGTGGTCGTAGGGGGGTGCCACTTCGACCACGTCCATGCCGACCACGGGCAGCTCGTAGCAGATCCGTCGCACGGCATCGAGTAGCTGTCGCGCCGACAGCCCACCGGGCTCGGGGGTGCCGGTTCCGGGGGCGTGGCCGGGATCGCACACATCGATGTCCACGCTGAGGAACACGCCGTCGCAGTCGTCCAGCGCCGTGGCGAATGCCTCCGTCAGGCAGGGTTCGAGGCCGCGTTCGACGATCTCCGTCATCTCGTAGCTGCGCATGCCCTGCTCCGCCATCCACGCGAGGGTCTCCGGCGGTGGCCAGTAGCCCCGCAGGCCGATCTGCAGGAAGCGATCCCCCCGCGCCGCCCCGGACTCGATGAGGCGTCGCATCGGCTGTCCGTGCCCGATGAGCGAGCCGAAGCTGCTGTCGCCGGTATCGGCATGCGCGTCGAAGTGCAGGACCGAGATCCGGCCCCAGCCCCGCGCCCGGGCAACCCCGGTCACATCCGGCCAGGTGATGGTGTGGTCACCGCCCAGGACGAGCGGCATCGCACCCTGCTCCGCGATCGCCTGCACCACCGGCTCCAGGGCGGCGCAGGACCGGACGGCGTCCCCGCTGAACATCTCGACGTCGCCCGCGTCGTACACCCGGAGGTCCCGGAGGCCGTCGACGCCGAGGGCGAGCGAGGGGCGTGAGCCATCGTGCTCCAGGTAGCAGGCGGCCCTCAGCGCCGCGGGCCCGAAGCGGGCGCCACTTCGGTACGACGTTCCGCCGTCGAACGGCGCGCCCACGATGACGACATCCGCATCCGCGTACGTCTCCGGCTCGTCGGCAGAACAGCGCCCGACGCCGAGGAAGGTGTAGTTCGGTCCGAACATCGACCCGTAGCGAGCCATGGCACCAACCTAGTGAGGTGCCGTTCGCTCAGGAGTCGAATCCCAGTCCCAGCCGATCGAGGAGCCCCAGCCACGGGCCGCGCCGGCCCTCATTCGCGTCGGCCCGCTGCAGCTCCCGGGTCGTCACGGATATCGCGGCCGAGCGGAACGGCTCCGGCGGGAACGGGATCGGCTTGCTGCGCACCATCTCGAGCCGGGTCCGTTCCGTGTCCCGGCCATCGATGAGGTCCAGCATCGTCAGCGCCCCGAACCGGGAGGCGCCGACCCCGAGCCCGGTGTAGCCCACGACGTAGCCGACGCGTCCGTCCATGGCCGTGCCCCAGAACGCGGTGAAACGCGAGCAGGTGTCGATCGCGCCGCCCCAAGCGTGGCTGAAGTGGATTCCCTCCAGTTGCGGGAAGGTCTGCAGGAAGTGGGTGGCCAGCCGCTCGTAGGACTCCCGACTGTGCTCGAACCGGGGGCCGAATCCGTTGCCGCGGTGGTAGACGGCGTCGTACCCGCCCCACAGGATCCGACCGTCGTCCGTGGTCCGGTAGTAGTGGAACTGGTTGCCGGTGTCCCCCACGCCCTGGCGCCCGGACCAGCCGATGGCCGCACGCTGTTCCGCGGTGAGCGGCTCCGTCATGAGCACGTAGTCGTAGACCGGGACGATGTAGTGGGTGAGCCGCTTCAGGAGTGGAGGGTAGGCATTGGTGGCCAGGGCGACCCGCTCCGCCTCGATGACACCGCGACGGGTGCTCACGAGCACGCCGGCATCCCGCTTCGCCAGTCCGGTGACGGGCGTCCGCTCGTGCAGCCGCACGCCGACCTCGAGGCAGGCCCGCCGCAAGCCCCACGCCAGCCGCGCCGGGTCGACGAGCGCGACCCCCTGGGCATCGAAGAGCGCCCCGAGGTACGACGGGGAGTCCACCATCGCGCGCACCTCATCCGCCGAGAGGAGGCGCACGTCCTGTCCCAGGGCCTGCTGCTCCTCGGCGTCCTCGGCCAGGCCGACGAGCTGGTAGTCCTCGACCGCCACATCCAGCTCACCCGATCGCACGAAGTCGCAGTCGATGCCGAACTCGGCCACCGTCCCCTCGATGGCATCGAGGTTCTCGTGGCCCAGGCGCAGCAGCGTCGCCATGTCATCGGGCCAGCGGCTCATGCCATTGGCGAATCCGTGCGTGAGTGAACTGGCCACGAAGCCGCCATTGCGGCCCGTCGCGCCCTCGGCGACCCGTGCGCCCTCGACGAGGAGGACATCACGGGACGGGTCTGCCTGCTTGGCCAGCAGGGCCGTCCACAGACCCGTGAACCCGCCGCCGACCACCACAAGGTCGGCGCGGGTCGATCCGATCAGCTCATCGGCCGCCGCAGGCCGATCGTCACGGTCCAGCCAGAACACGGCCGGGCGCACGTGGGACAGGGAGGCCAGGGCCTCCGGGGTGGGGGTGCTGCTGAACTGCACGACGCTCCTTCGGTCAGGACGCTTCTCGGTCAAGAACGGATCGGAGATGGGAGCCACCTGCTCCGTCGTCCCACCAGTCCCTTCGAGTGTGCAGCGGGCCGCAGCCCCGGGTATTACGAGCGCGAGAGCGCGTCGACGGACGTCAACGCCTCATCATCGATGATCGGCACCGACTCCAGCGACTTGCGGCGGCGGTACGAGACGAACTGCCCGATCAGGACGATGGACAGGGCCACGAGGAACACGATGGTCGCCAGCGCGTTGACCTGCACCGGGATGCCGCGCTGGGCCGCGCCCCAGATGTAGATCGGGAAGGTGACCAGGGTGCCCGCGTTGAAGTAGCTGATGATGAAGTCGTCGAAGGACAGCGAGAAGCCCAGCAGTGCGGCCCCGAGGATGCCCGGGAGGACCAGGGGGAAGGTCACGTACCGGAACACCGCGCGCGGATCGGCGTAGAGATCGCGAGCCGCCTCCTCGATGCGCGGGTCCATGCCCTGCAGTCGGGCCTTCACCGTCACGACCACGAACGAGATGATGAACATGATGTGGGCGATCAGCACGGTGACCTCGCCCAGCGGGAACCGCAGGTTGAGGAACAGGGCAAGCAGGCTGGCGCCCATGACCACCTCGGGGGTCGCCATCGGCATGAAGATCAGCAGGTTCGTGGTGCTGCGTCCCTTGAAGCGGTAGCGCACCAGGGCGAAGGCGACCATCGTGCCGAGCGCCGTGGCGATCAGCGTGGCGATGATGCCGATCTCGATGCTCTTCACGAACGAGGAGCACACGCCCGGCACGCCGCAGAGGTTCGTCCACGCGTCGGTGGAAAACTGGTTCCAGCTCAGGTTGAACTTGCCCTGAGGCTTGTTGAACGACAGCACCATGATCACGGCGATGGGGATGAACAGGTACACCAGCACCAGGATCGCGATGATGCCCAGGAGGTTCTTACGGAGCCAGTGCATCAGAGCAGGTCCTCCGTCCCGGCGCGGCGGATATAGGTGAAGACCATGATGAGGATGACCGCCATGAGCATCACGGACAGCGCACTGGCGGTCGGATAGTCGCGGAACTCGATGAAGTTGACCTGGATCGCGTTGCCGATCATGCGGTTGGTCGTCGATCCGAGCAGCTGGGCGTTGATGTAGTCGCCGGCCGCCGGGATGAAGGTGAGCAGCGTGCCCGCGACCACGCCCGGCAGGGAGAGCGGCCAGGTGACCTTGCGGAAGGCCGTCGTCGGCGACGCGTACAGGTCGCCCGCGGCCTCGACGAGCCGCGGGTCGATCTTCTCCAGTGCCGCGTAGAGCGGCAGGATCATGAAGGGCAGGAAGTTGTACGTCAGGCCCGCGATGACCGCGATCCAGGTGTTGAGGATGCGTCCCTCAGGCAGCAGGTGCAGCGTGTTCAGCGTGCGCGTGATGAAGCTCTCGTCGGCGAGGATCGTCTTCCACGCGTACGTGCGCAGGAGGAACGACGCAAAGGACGGCGCCACGACGAGGACGAGCATGAGCGACCGCCAGCGGCCGGCCTTGAACGCGATGAAGTACGCGAGGGGGTACGCGATCAGCAGGGCGAGCGCCGTGGCGATGCCGGCGTAGATGAACGACCGGATGAACTGCGGCCAGTAATCGGCCAGTGCCTGGCCGTAGTTGGCCAGCTCGAAGGCGGGCACGTACTTGCCTGCCTGAGTGGGCGACGGAGCCTGGAGGCTGGTGAGGAACAGGGTGATGAAGGGGACCGCGAAGAAGACGATCAGCCACAGCATGCCGGGCGCGAGCAGCGCGTAGCCGGTCTTGGACGACCTCTGGGCTACCTGGGCCGGCGAGGCCTGCGCGCTCGTGGGGACGACAGCGACCATGCCCTAGTCCTCCAGCTCGCTGCCGGCGGTCGCCCCCGCGCTGCCGTCGAGCCCGAACGTGTGCGCCGGAGCCCAGTGGAGGACGACCTCGTCCCCGACGTCGCAACGGTCCCCGACCACGACGTTCTGCTCGAAGACGCCCAGCTCCTGGCCCCACGGGGTGTCCACGAGGTACTGGGTCGAGACGCCGGTGTACGAGACGTCCGTCACCCGCCCCGGCACCCGGTTGTGGCCCTCCGGCACCTGGCCCTCGTCCGCCTTGTCGAGGATGGTGAGCTTCTCGGGCCGAACGCCGACGATCATGTCCTCGGTGGTGCACGAGCACCGATCCGAGGGCACCAGGAAGGTCAGACCGCGGGCCTCCACCACGACGTCATCGCCCGAGACCCCGGTCCGCTTGCCTGCGATCAGGTTCGACTGGCCGAGGAAGTTGGCGACGAACACGGTGCGCGGCAGCTCGTAGATGTCGGCCGGATGCCCCATCTGCTCGATCCTGCCCGCATTCATCACGGCCACAGTGTCGGCCATGGTCATGGCCTCCTCCTGGTCGTGCGTGACGTGCACGAACGTGGTGCCGACCTCGTCCTGGATCCGCTTGAGCTCGATCTGCATCTGCCGGCGCAGCTTGAGGTCGAGGGCGCCCAGGGGCTCATCGAGCAGCAGCACGCCCGGGTGGTTGATCAGGGCCCGGGCCACGGCCACCCGCTGCTGCTGCCCGCCGGACAGCTGCGACGGCTTGCGCCGCGCCATCGTCGACAGCTCGACGAGCTCGAGCATGTCCTCGACCTGCTTCTGGACATCCTTGATGCCGCGGCGACGGAGTCCGAACGCGACGTTCTCGAAGATGTCCAGATGCGGGAAGAGGGCGTAGGACTGGAAGACCGTGTTGACCGGCCGCTCGAAGGCACGCAGCTTGGTGATGTCCGCGTCCCCCAGGCTGATGGTGCCCTCCGTCGGGTCCTCCAGACCCGCCACCATGCGCAGCGTCGTCGTCTTGCCGCACCCGGACGCCCCGAGGAGCGCGAAGAACGAGCCCGCGGGGATGGTCAGGTCCAGGTTGTCGACAGCGACGAAGTCTCCGAACCTCTTGGTCAGGCCCTGCAGATGCAGGTCCTGCACATCGAGGTTCCCGGGGGATGCGGCCACGGCCGTCCTTTCCTCTTCTTGTCGTGCCCGAAGGCTCTGCTAGTTGCCGATCGCCTTCTGGAAGTCGCGCTGGTACTGCTCTTCCTTGGCCGTATCGAGGGGCATGAACACGTACGAGTTGTCGAGGATCTCCTGCGGCGGGAAGATCCACTGGGCGTCGACCAGGCTCGGATCGACGTCCTTCATGGCCTCCTGCGCGCCCTGCACCGGCGTGACGTACTGGACGTATGCGGCGACCTCGGCGGCGACCTTCGGCTCGTAGTAGTAGTTCATGATCAGCTCGGCGTTCTTCTTGTGCTGCGCGAGCGCCGGGATGAGCATGTTGTCGGTCCACAGGGTGCCGCCGGTCTCGGGCAGGCCGAGGTCGTAGGCGTCGCCGAGCTGGACGATGTCGCCGGACCAGCCGATGACCGCGATGACGTCGCCGCTCTCAAGGGCGCCGGCGTAGTCGTTGCCGGTCACCTGGCGGATCTGGCCGCTGTCCACCTGCTGGGTGAGCAGCTCGATGGCCGAGTTCCACTGGTCATCGGTGAAGTTCGACGGGTCGGCGCCCTGGTAGGCCAGCAGGATGCCCATGGTGTCGCGCATCTCGGAGAGCACCGTGACGCGGCCCTTCAGCTTGGGATCGAAGAGCTGGTCCACCGACGTGAGGGTCTTGGTGCCCAGCGTGTCCTGCAGGGACTGGATGTTCCAGCCCAGGACGCCGAAGCCGGACTGCCAGGGCAGCGAGTACTCGCGACCCGGGTCGAAGGCGACGTCCTGGAGCTTGGGGATGAGGTTGGCGGAGTTCGGGATGTTTGCCTTGTCGAGCTTCTGGGCGTAGCCGTTGGAGATCCAGAGGCCGGCCATCCAGTCGGTCAGCACGACGAGGTCGCGGCCGATGTCCTGTCCCTGCTCGAGCTGCGTGCGGACCTTGGCGTAGAACTCGTTGTTGTCGTTGACGTCCTCGTTGTAGGTGACCGTGATGCCGGTCTCCTTCTGGAACGCCTCCAGGGTGGGACGACTGCCGGTGTCCTCGTTGACGTCGATGTAGAGCGGCCAGTTGGACCAGACGACGGTCTTGTCCTTGTCGCTCATGTCCTCCGCGGCCGCGGCCGACGGCGTGCCGCTCGCGGATGCGCTCTCATCGCCCCCAGCGCCACAGGCCGCTGCCACCATGGCCGCACTGCTCAGGCCGGCGGCCTGCAGGAGGCGGCGTCGCGAGACGGAGGACTTCATGGTCCCCGCGATCGCGGCGATGGTCTCTTGGCGCTTGCTCATCATCACTCAGTCCTCCGGGGTCCCAGTCTGTGTTGTCGGTCGGTTCTCGTCAGTTGGTCAGTCGCGTTGCGTTCCGTGCCGTCGTGGTGCGTGCCGTGCCGTTCAGGCCGTGAAGATGGTTCGATGCCACGGCTTCCGTGCCTCCCCCGTGATGTCGAGGGACACGTGTTTGACGTTGGTGTACTCCTCGAACGAATACATGGACATATCTTTACCGAAGCCCGACTGCTTGAAGCCCCCATGGGGCATCTCGCTGACAATCGGTATGTGATCGTTAACCCAGACGCAGCCCGCCTGGATCTCCCGCTGGGCGCGCAGTCCGCGGAAGATGTCCGTCGTCCAGGCCGAGGCCGCCAAGCCGTACACGGTGTCGTTGGCCAGCGCGAGGCCCTCGTCGTCCGAGTCGAAGGGCAGGACCACGAGCACGGGGCCGAAGATCTCGTCCTGGACGATCTCCGAGTCCTGGGCCGCACCGGTCACCAGAGTCGGCCGGTAGTAGGCGCCGGCGGCCAACTCGCCGCCGGGGGCCTCGCCGCCGGTGACCACCTTCGCCCCGGCCGCTCGGGCCCGCTCCACGAAGCCGCCGACCCGCTCCGCCTGACGCCGTGAGATCAGCGGGCCCAGGTCGGTCGCCGGGTCCTCCGGCGCACCGAGGCGGACCGTCTGGAAGAGGTCGGCCACGCCGGCCACGAACGCCTCGTACAGGGGACGCTGCACATACGCGCGCGTCGCCGCGGTGCAGTCCTGCCCGCCGTTGATCAGGGCCCCGGCCACCGCCCCGTGCACAGCGGCCTCGAGGTCCGCATCGTCGAAGACCACGAACGGGGCCTTGCCCCCGAGCTCGAGGTGGACGCGCTTGACCCCGGGCGTCGCCAGTTCCATGACGCGCTTGCCCACGCCGGTCGACCCGGTGAAGGAGACCATGGACACGTCGGGGTGGCTGATCAGGGCCTCGCCCGCGACCGGACCGGCGCCGACGACCACGTTGACGACGCCCGCCGGGATCCCGGCGGCAACGCAGTCCTCGGCCAGCATGAGGCTGGTCACGGGGGTGATCTCGGCGGGCTTGAGGACGATGGTGTTGCCGGCCGAGATGGCAGGCAGGATCTTCCACATCGCCATCTGCAGCGGGTAGTTCCACGGCGCTATCGAGCCGACCACCCCGATCGGCTCGCGGCGGATGAGGGAGGTGTGCGCGCCGTCCCACTCGGCGGAGGCCTTGCCCTCGAGGTTGCGGGCGGCTCCGGCGAAGAAGGCCACATTGTCGATGGAGCCGGGGACGTCGAACTCCGTGCTGAGACGGATGGGCTTGCCGGTCTGCCGGGTCTCCGCCAGGGCGTACTCCTCGGCCCGTGACTCGAGCCGGCGGGCGAGGTCGTTCAGGGCCGTCGAGCGGGCCACCGGCGGCGCGGACGCCCACTCCGGGAAGGCCTGTCGGGCCGCCGCGACCGCCGCATCGACGTCATCCGCCCCCGCGAGGACCATGGAGTCGACGACCGAGCCATCCGCGGGATTGATGACCTCGCCCGTGACCCCCGTGGAGCCCTCTCGGCGCTGTCCTCCAGCGAAGACCGATGCGGTCACGACACCTCCTGTGGGCCGTGCGGACTCACGGCTGTGCCGGACTAAATCACGGATTTCATGGGCAGACAAGGCTGTAAGCCCTGTTTTTCTCCCTGAAACACGATTGTGACAATGGAAATCGTCGAAATTGGCCCAGACGGCCACATGTCAGACCACCGTTGTCCGCCCCGTAGAGTGACGGGGTGCGCAGGAGAGCCGGCAGCCGCCTGACCGCGACGGCAGCCGTGATCCTCGCGGCCGCGGGCGTCCTCTCCGCCTGCTCGGGAGGACCTGAGTCCGCTCCCCCCACGTCCCCACCGGCCACCGCCGCACCGACCGGGAGCGTCGCGCCCCCGAGCCAGGCCCCGTCCACGCTGCCGAGCCCCACCTCGACGTGCGCGCAGGTGGAGGGCGTCACGCTGGCGGTCTCCGGAGCAGCCCAGGCCAGGTACGCCGGCTATCTTGCGGCCGCCGGGCAGGGCGCGTACGCGGAACGCTGCCTCGACGTGACCGTCATCGACGCGGGCGAGGATCCCCTCACTGCGATCACCGAGGGCCGCGCCGACTTCGCCGTGGCCACCCTCCCCGACGGGCTGCGCGCCCGCGAGCGCGGCATCGGCGTGGTCGACGTGGCCCAGGTCTTCCAGCGGTCCGGCACCGTGGAGGTGTCCCTGGCCAGCTCGGGCATCACCCAGGTGGCCGACTTCCGCGGCAAGCGCATCGCCATCCTCCGCGGGACGGACGGAATCGAGCCGATCGCGGCCATGTCGCAGGCGGGGCTCGACCCGGTCGGCGACCTCCGCGTGGTGGACGATCCGCCCGCCGCCCTGCTGCTCGGTGACGTGGACGCCGCCCAGACCACGACGTTCGACGGCCTTGCCCAGCTCGCCGAGTCGACGAACAGCAAGACAGACAGCCCCTTCCAGCTGTCCGACTTCGCCACGATCTCGTTCCAGGCCGAGGGCGTCGGCCTGCTCCCCGATGCGGTCTGGGCGGCGCAGGACCGACTCGCCGACCCGGCCTACCAGGACCTCGCTCAGCGCTTCGTGACCGGATCGCTGGCCGGCTGGATCTCCTGCCGCGACGATCTCGCGGCGTGCGCGGACGCGGTGGCCCAGGCCGGCTCTGCGGCGACGGGGGCCGGCCTGCAATGGCGCATCAACCAGGTCAACGCCCTCATCTGGCCGTCGCCCGGCGGCGTCGGGGTCATGGACTCCACCGCGGCCGACAGCACCGTGAACGTCCTGCTCAACACCAAGACGCTGGACGGCGTGCAGGGGCTCGGCGGCGCGCCGGCGCCGGAGGCGTGGACCGACCAGTACGCGCGCGCTGCCGACGACGCCCTCGGCGGCGTCGGGCTGAACGTCACGGGCGACGGGTACACCCCCGCCGACCTGCCGATCGGCGGCTGACCTACCGGCGCAGGTCGGCGAGCAGTTCGGCCGCCGTGACCGTGTCGCTCCCCCGCCCGGGCAGCCGATGCTGGCGGGCGGACTTGTTCTGCTCCTCGATGATCGCCTGGCCGTCGACACGGACCCCATCGAACGAGCCGTCCCACGCCGTGTGCGCGTCTTCGACGAGGAGCACGTCGTAGCCGCGCTCGAGGGCCGCGTGCATCGTGTAGCGGACGCAGTGGTTGGACTCAGCGCCGCAGAGGACCAGGGTGCCGGCGTTCAGGGCGGCGAGCGTCTCCTCCAGGTCGGTCTCCTCGAAGGAACTGCGGTACTGCTTCCGGATGCGGGGCTCTCCCTCGGCGGGGTTGAGCGCCGGGACGATCTGCCAGCCTTCGGACTCCGGCACCAGGTAGTCGTCCTGGTGCTGGACCCACACCACCGGCATCCCCGCGTCGCGGGCACCGTCGACGAGCCCCGCGATGGTCGAGACGACGCGGTCACGGTCATACGTCTGGTCGACCACCTCGTTCTGCACGTCGATGACGAGGAGGGCTCGGCCGTCACGGCCCGGGATCGTGGACATGGCCGGAGTCTGCCACGCCCGCGAAGCCCGTTGAGTGGCCCGGTGGCGGCGGATTATCCGGAGAAAATCGCCGCCACCGGGCCACTCAACGAACGGGTCAGCTGTCGAGATTCGCCATGACGTGCTTGATGCGCGTGTAGTCCTCGAACCCGTACATGGACAGGTCCTTGCCGTAGCCGGAGTGCTTGAAGCCGCCATGCGGCATCTCGGCGACCAGCGGAATATGCGTGTTGATCCACACGCAGCCGAAGTCGAGGTACTTCGACATGCGCATCGCGCGGCCGAAGTCCTTCGTCCAGACGCTGGAGGCGAGGCCGTACTTCACGCCGTTTGCCCACGCGAGCGCCTCGGCCTCGTCCGTGAACTTCTGCACCGTGATGACCGGTCCGAAGATCTCGTTCTGGATCATCTCGTCGTCCTGCCGCAGGTCCGCGACCACGGTCGGCTCGATGTAGTACCCGCGGTCGCCCTGGCGCACGCCACCCGCGGTGATCTGCGCGTGCGACGGGGCCCGCTCGATGAAGCCGAGCACGCGCTCCAGCTGGGCGGCGTTGTTCACCGGCGGCACGAGCGCCTCGCCACCCGGGCCCTCCTCGAAGGTGGTGCCGGTGGCCTTGGCCTGCTCGGACAGGGCGGCGACGAAGTCGTCGTAGATCCCGGCCCCGACGATCATGCGGGTCGCGGCCGTGCAGTCCTGCCCGGCGTTGAAGTAGCCGGCCACGGCCAGCCACTCCGCGGCGGCCTCGAGATCCGCGTCGTCGAAGATGACGACCGGTGCCTTGCCACCCAGCTCGAGGTGCACGCGCTTGACGTCGCGCGCGGCGGACTCGGCCACCTGCATGCCGGCGCGGACCGAGCCGGTGATCGAGACCATCTGCGGGATCTCGTGCTCGATGAGCGCACGTCCGGTGTCGCGGTCCCCGCAGATGACGTTAAGGACGCCGTCGGGCAGGGCGCCGGACTCGGCGATGATCTCCGCCATCCGAACGGTGCTCACCGGGGTCGTGTCACTCGGCTTGAGCACGACCGTGTTGCCCGCCGCGATGGCCGGAGCGAACTTCCACACGGCCATCATCATCGGGTAGTTCCAGGGCGCGACCTGGCCGATGACACCCACCGGCTCGCGGCGGATGATCGACGTGAAGCCCTTCATGTACTCACCGGCCGATCGGCCCTCGAGCACGCGCGCGGCGCCCGCGAAGAAGCGGATCTGGTCGATCATCGGCGGGATCTCCTCCGCCATCGTGACCGCGATCGGCTTGCCGGTGTTCTCGCTCTCCAACGCGACCAACTCGTCCGCGTGGGCCTCCAGCGCATCGGCGATGGTCAGCAGCGCCTTCTGCCGCTCGGAGGGGGTGCTGTCGCGCCAGCCCTCGAAGGCCGCCGACGCGGCCTTCACGGCGCGGTCGACGTCCGCCTCACCGGAGATGACGGCGGTGGCGAACGCCTCGCCCGTCGACGGGTTGTACAGGTCACTGGCGGTGCCGTCGAGGGTGTCGACGCTCTCGCCGCCTACGACGTTGCGGATGATGCGCTTCTCGTTCACGCGGGTCTCCTGAGTCTGCGGTCCGGCCGAATGCGCCGAGCCTATCCGAAGTGCCGACGAATACTGGGTTCAATCATCGCTGATCTATACGGAATCCGTCGCAATTCCAGCAAAATACCGCGGAATCGCTTGCTTTGACTAGTGCTCGTCGCGCATCATGTCGGGCATGCCGCCACGGGACCGGGTCTCCAGTCAGCCCTTGGACGATGTCTCCAAGGCGATCATCGAGCAGCTCCAGGAGGACGGCCGGCGCCCGTACGCCACGATCGGCAAGGCGGTGGGCCTCTCGGAGGCCGCCGTCCGGCAGCGCGTCCAGCGACTGCAGGACGCCGGCATCATGCAGATCGTCGCCGTCACCGATCCCCTGCAGGTGGGCTTCTCCCGCGCCGCCATGATCGGCATCCGGGTCGAGGGCGACGTCGAGGAGGTCGCCGACACCTTGGAGTCCATGCCCGAAGTCGACTACCTGGTCGTCTGCGCCGGCAGTTTCGACATCCTGGCCGAGATCGTGGCCGAGGACGACGACCATCTCCTCGAGGTGATCAACCGGCGCATCCGCGCCATCGACGGGGTCCGCTCCACCGAGACCTTCGTCTACCTGAAATTGCGCAAGCAGATCTACACCTGGGGTACCCGATGACGACCACGACGAACACCTTCTCCGAGCCCGGTGACGATCGCCTCGCCGAGCGCGCCCGTGACCACCTCTGGATGCACTTCACCCGGCACTCCGTCTACTACGAGGGCTCCGGCCATGTTCCCGTCATCGTGCGCGGTGAGGGGGCGTACATCTGGGACGACCAGGGCAACCGCTACCTCGACGGCCTCGCGGGGCTGTTCGTCGTCCAGGCCGGTCACGGCCGCAAGGAGCTGGCCGCGGCGGCGGCGAAGCAGGCCGAGGAGCTCGCCTTCTTCCCCGTGTGGTCGTACGCCCACCCCCGCGCGATCGAGCTGGCCGAGCGACTGGCCCACTATGCGCCGGGCGACCTCAACCGGGTGTTCTTCACCACCGGCGGTGGCGAGGCCGTGGAATCCGCCTGGAAGCTGGCCAAGCAGTACTTCAAGCTGACCGGGAAGCCCACGAAGCACAAGGTGATCAGCCGGGCGATCGCGTACCACGGCACCCCCCAGGGCGCGCTGTCGATCACCGGCATCCCGCCGGCCAAGGTCCCGTTCGAGCCGCTGGTACCGGGCGGCATCAAGGTGCCCAACACCGACTTCTACCGGGCCCCCGAGGAGTACCGGCACGACGAGAAGGCCTTCGGGCTCTGGGCCGCCGAGCGCATCCGCGAGGCCATCGAGTTCGAGGGAGCGGACAGCGTCGCGGCCGTGTTCATCGAGCCGGTGCAGAACTCCGGCGGCTGCTTCCCGCCACCCCCCGGCTACCTCGAGCGGGTGCGGGAGATCTGCGACGAGTACGACGTCCTGCTCGTCGCCGACGAGACCATCACCGCCTTCGGGCGCATCGGCGACATGTTCGCCATGAGCCGCTTCGGGGTGACCCCGGACATCATCACCTGCGCCAAGGGCATGACTTCCGGCTATGCGCCCATGGGCGCGATGATCGCCAGCGAGCGGCTGTTCGAGCCCTTCAAGCACGACACCAACACGTTCCTGCACGGCTACACCTGGGGCGGTCACCCGGTCGGCGCCGCCGTGGCCCTGGCCAATCTCGACCTCTTCGAGCGCGAGGGCATCCTCGAGCACGTCCGCGAAAACGAGGGCGCCTTCCGGCGCACGCTCGAGCGCCTCAACGACCTGCCCATCGTCGGGGATGTTCGCGGCGCCGGCTTCTTCTGGGCCGTCGAGCTGGTCAAGGACAAGACGACACGCGAGACGTTCACCGAGGACGAGGCCGAGCGGCTGCTCCGGGGCTTCCTGTCGAAGGCGCTGTTCGACGCGGGCCTGTACTGCCGTGCCGACGACCGCGGAGAGCCGGTCATCCAGGTGTCGCCCCCGCTCATCGTCGACCAGCAGCACTTCGACGAGATCGAGGGAATCCTGCGGGACGTGCTCACCCGGGCCTGGGCCCTTCTGTGACGGAGATGCCTCTGCCAGCGCCCGGCGCCACCGAGCGCACCCGGATCCGGCGCATCCCGGAGAACGCCGTGCCCGATCGGGCGGCCCTCCACCACGTCCTCGACGCCGGGCTCGTCGCCCACGTCTCGGTTTCGGACGAGTCCGGTCAGCCGTATGTCCTGCCGGTCGCCTACGCCCGACGCGGGGAGGAGGTCGTCTTCCACGGGTCGACGGGATCCCGCCTGTTCCGGTCGCTCGCCGACGGGCAGCCCACCTGCCTCACCGTCACCCGTCTCGATGGACTCGTGCTCGCCCGCAGCGCCTTCGAGTCCAGCATGAACTACCGGTCGGCCATGGTCCTCGGGACGGCTCGGCGCCTGTCCGGCGACGATGAGCTCGACGCGCTGCGCACCATCACCGAGCACCTGCTGCCGGGGCGATGGGCGGACTGCCGGCCCCCGTCGGCGAAGGAGCGTGCGGCCACGATGACCCTCGCGCTCGCTCTCGACGAGTGCTCGGTCAAGATCCGCACCGGTGGTCCCGAGGACGTTCCCGAGGACGTCACCGACCCCGTGTACTCCCGCGTCTGGGCGGGCACGGTTCCGATCCACGAGGACTTCGGCACGCCCATCCGCAGCGAGGAGTGCCTTGCCGAGGTCGAGGTGCCGGGCTACATCACCGACTGGCGGCGACCATGAACGACGACCTGCGCGGACTGTCCCTGTGGTGGGACACGCTGCCCGACGACCTGCGCGCGCCTCTGGGCACGCGGCTCTCCGCAGACACGGCGTGCGACGTCGCGATCGTCGGCGCCGGCTACACGGGCCTCTGGACGGCCTACTACCTCGCCCAGGCCGACCCCTCCCTCCGGATCGTCGTCCTCGAGGCCGAGCAGGCCGGATTCGGTGCCTCGGGCCGCAATGGCGGGTGGGCGTCGGCACTCTTCCCCGCCAGCCTCGACGCCCTCGCGCGCGCATCGTCGCGCGATGCTGCCGTGCGCATGAAGAGGGAGATGTTCCGCACGGTCGACGAGATCGGGCGGGTCGCGGCTGCCGAGGGGTGGGACATCCACTGGGCCAAGGGCGGCACGGTGGTGGCAGCGCGCACTCCGTTGCAGCTGGCATCGGCACGCGAGGAGATCGACACCCTGCGCTCGTGGGGCTTCGGCCCGGAGGATGGCGTCCTGCTGGATCGCGCTGAGACCGAAGCGCGCGTTGGGGCAACCGACGTCCTGGGCGGCACCTACACCCCGCACTGCGCGGCGATCCATCCGGCGCGACTGGTGCGCAGCCTCGCCCGCACCGTGGTCGGCCTCGGGGTGACTCTCCACGAGCACACCCCCGTGACGGCCATCGAGCCCGGGATCGTGCGCACGCAGATGGGCGACGTGCGCGCCGAGTATGTCGTCCGGGCCACCGAGGGATACACGCGCTCGCTGCGGGGCGAGACGCGCACGCTCGCACCCGTGTACTCCCTGATGCTGGCCACGGAGCCGCTTCCCGAGGCCGCATGGGAGCGCATCCGCCTGAGCGCGCGGGAGACGTTCGCCGATGGCCGCCACCTGATCATCTACGGTCAGCGCACCGAGGACGGCCGGCTGGCCTTCGGGGGCCGCGGCGCGCCCTACCACTTCGGCTCCCGGATCACGCACGAGCAGGACCAGAACCCCGCCGTCCACGCCGCCCTCTGGCAGGTGCTCACCGACCTCTTCCCGATCGTCTCCGACGCCGCCGTGACCCACACGTGGGGTGGGCCCCTGGGCGTCCCTCGGGACTGGTGGGCATCCTGCGGGCTGGACAGGTCGACCGGGCTGGCCTGGTCGGGCGGCTACGTCGGGGACGGCGTGGGCACGGCCAACCTGGGCGGGCGCACGCTGGCCGATCTCATCCTGGGCGCCGACTCGGACCTCGTGACGCTGCCGTGGGTGAACCATCGATCACGGCGCTGGGAGCCGGAGCCGTTCCGCTGGATGGGCACCAACCTCGGCCTGCGGGTCATGACGAGCGCGGACACGAAGGAGGACCGCACCGGACGGCCCTCCCGGCGCGCGGCACTGTTCGCGAGGAAGCTCGGGCACTAGGGTCCGCAGCATGGAGGTCAAGGAGCTCGGCCACCTCGTCCTGTACGTCCGCGATGTCGAGCGCTCGACGCGCTTCTACCGCGACGTCCTCGGCTGGCGGCCGATCCTCACCGACGACGCCCTGCGCGGCCTGCCCGTCGCCGCGTTCGCGGCGCCCAGCCTGCGGACCCACCACGAGCTGCTGCTCATCGAGGTCGGTGACGACGCGTCGCCCATACCGCGGGGACGGCGTGTCGGCATGTACCACTTCGGGCTCAAGATCGGCGACAGCGACGACGACCTGCGGGCGGCACTCGCGACTCTCGAGGACAACGGCGTGACCATCATCGGTGCGAGCGACCACACGGTCACCCACAGCCTCTACATCCTCGACCCCGACGGCAATGAGATCGAGCTGTACATCGACGTGCCCGGAGTCGACTGGCGAAACGACCCGACACTGATCATGGCGCCCATCAGGCCCCTGCAGCTGTAGCCGCTGACGCCCTAGGGCACCGACGGTCCTCCGGCGAGCGGGTTGGGGGGAACATCGCAGACCCGGGTGAGCCGGTTCGCGTCCGTGTGCGCGAACGGCTCCGGCTGCCCATGGACCTCAAGCATCGTGGTCTGCAGGTAGGCGAACCCGTCATCGAGGATGCGGAAGGTGATCTCCCACGACGTGGTGTGGAAGGCGGCGTCGAGGAAGGGTCCGGTCACGATGCCGAACGCGGCATCCCCCACCTCGGCGCGCAGCGTGAAGACCCGGGCATCGGCCGCCGCCAGGCCTCCGGCCATCGCCACCTGGGCCCGTGGGATCGCCAGGGTCATGACGACGCGCTCGGTGGCCGGCTCCCACAGCAGGTACCCGACCTGGTCGTGGAAGGTCTCCACCTCAGCGGGCTTGTGCACGTGCTGGTGGTAGCGCAGGCCGTAGAGCAGCTGCGGACCGTTGGTCTGGGGGTCGGTCGGCTCGAAGGTCCATCGCTCGACGTACTTCTCCGTCTCGGGCCCGTCCGCCTGCGGATGGGTGTCCACGCCGGCAACGCCCTCCCACACCCCGATGAGCGGCGCCAGTGGTCCCAGGTGCGCGGCGGTATCCGGGCTGGCGTCCGGCTCGGTGAAGACGTCCTCCAGGTACTGCGGAGGGAACAGTGACTGCGTCATGCCTCGAGCCTAGGGATCCTGGCTACGGGATGCCCGGCGCCGTGTACGAGGTCTTGGACACCGTGAAGAACTCCACAGCCGCCGGGCCCTGCTCCCTGGGGCCATGGCTGCTCTCACCGCGGCCCCCGAAGGGCACATGGAAGTCGACGCCCGCGGTCGGCAGGTTCACCATGACCATGCCCGCCTTCGAGTTCCGCCGGAAGTGCGCGGCCTCCGCCAGGTCGGTCGTCACGATGCCTGCCGACAGGTTCATCGTGCTGGTGTTGGCGAGGGCGAGGGCCTCGTGGTAGTCCGCCGCGCGCACGACCGACATGACCGGGCCGAAGACCTCCTCCTGGTTGATGGTGTGATCGATGGCCGTGCCGACGGCCAGCGCGGGTGCGAGGAAGTGGCCGGATGTCGCGGACGGCACCTCGACGCCGCCGATGACGTACGCGCCCTCGGATCGGGCCAGGTCGAGGTAGTGGCGGTCCTGTGCCAGCTGGCTCTCGTCGACGACCGGCCCCATGTCGGTTCCCGACGTGCGGGCATCGCCCACGGTCCAGGCGTCCATCCGGGCCGTCATGGCGTCGACGAATGCATCGTGGATGTCGTCGGTGACGACCAGGATCGACGACGCGGTGCAACGCTGACCCGTCGAGCCGAAGCCGCCCTGAACGGCGCACTCGACGGCGACGTCGAGGTCCGCGTGCCCCGTCACGACGAGCGGGTTCTTGCCGCCGAGCTCCAGCTGGACCTTGACACCCGTCCCTGCCGTCGAGGCGAGGATGCCGCGCCCTGTCGACACGGATCCGGTGAAGGTGATCGCGTCGACGCGTCGTGACCCGGTGAGGACCGGGCCCACCTCGGAGCCGCGGCCGAGGACGAGGTTGAGGACCCCGTCCGGCAGCCCGGCCCGACCGAGGATGTCGACCAGTTCCCAGGCGCTCGCAGGGACGAGATCGGCCGGCTTGAAGACGACGGTGTTGCCGAAGGCGAGGGCAGGCGCGATCTTCCACGCCGGGATGGCGATCGGAAAGTTCCAGGGGGTGATGACGCTCACCACGCCGACCGGCTCACGGGTGACCGTCACCTCGATGCCGGGACGGACCGAGTCCAGAGCGAGCCCGTGCGGCTGCAGGGCCACGCCGGAGAAGTACTTCAGGATCTGTCCGGCGCGAACCACTTCACCGCGCGCCTCCGGGTACGTCTTGCCCTCCTCCCGCGCCAGGAGGTCGCCGAGCTCGTCCGCACGTGCGAGGACCTCGCTGCCCGCCCGATCGAGGATCTCGGCCCGCTGCCACGGTGTCGTGTGCGACCATGCGGGGAAGGCCTCGGCCGCGGCCTCAACCGCGTCCTCGGCCACCCGGGCATCGGCGACGCTGGCGACGCACACCACGTCGTCGAGATCGGACGGGTTCACATTCGGGCGGGTCCCGACCCCGTCGACCTGCTGGCCGCCGAGGATCGAACGCAGGACCCGCGGCTCCGATGGGGCGCTCACCGGTAAGCCGCGATTCCGGTCAGTGCCTCGCCGACCACGAGGGTGTGCATCTCGTTGGTCCCCTCGTAGGTGAAGACCGACTCGAGGTTGTTCATGTGGCGGATGACCGGGTACTCGAGGGTGATCCCGTTGCCGCCCAGGATGTTCCGGCACTCCCGTGCGATGGCCAGCGACTCCCGCGCATTGTTGAGCTTGCCGAGGCTGACCTGCTCCGGGCGGATGAGGTGCTCGTCCTTCAACCGGCCGAGGTGGAGGGCCAGGAGCATGCCCTTCCCGAGCTCGAGGGCCATGTCGGCGAGCTTCTTCTGCGTGAGCTGGAAGGCGGCGATGGGCTTGTCGAACTGCTCACGGTCGATCGAGTAGTCGATGGCCGTCTCCAGGCAGTCGCGCGCAGCACCGAGCGTCCCGAAGACGATGCCGTAGCGGGCCTCGTTGAGGCACGAGAGCGGTCCGCGCAGGCCGACCACGCCGGGCAGGACCGCGTCGGCAGGCAGCCGAACCTCGTCGAGGACCAGCTCGCTCGTGACGGAGGCGCGCAGCGACATCTTCTTGTGGATCTCGTTGGCCGTGAAGCCGGGGGTGTCCGTGGGCACGACGAAGCCCCGGATGCCCTCATCCGTGCGCGCCCACACGACGGCGACGTCCGCCACGTTGCCGTTGGTGATCCACATCTTCGAGCCGCTCAGCACCCAGTCGTTCCCGTCGCGGCGGGCCGTGGTGCGCATGCCGCTGGGGTTGGAGCCGAAGTCCGCCTCCGTCAGGCCGAAGCAGCCGATCGCCTCGCCCGCGGCCATGCGCGGCAGCCACTCCTGCTTCTGCTCCTCGGAGCCGAAGGCATGGATCGCATACATGGCGAGCGAACCCTGCACGCTGACGAGTGAGCGGATCCCGGAGTCGCCGGCCTCCAGCTCGAGGCAGGCCAACCCGTAGGCGACGGCCGAGGTGCCCTGGCATCCGTAGCCCTCCAGGTGCATGCCGAGCACACCGAGGGTGCCGAGCTTCTTGGCCAGGTCCCGGGCGGGGATCGCGCCCTCCTCGAACCAGTCCGCGACGTGCGGGCGGATCTCCTCGTCGACGAACTCGCGCACGACGTCGCGGATGGCACGCTCCTCCTCCGAGAGAAGGTGGTCGATCGCGAACAGGCTGAAGGGTGCCTGCGGGGTCTTGGGCATCTGTCCTCCGGATTTTGGATCCAATGTCGCGGATTGTATCCAATCTGCGACGGTCTAGGGCGCACCCTCCCCCAGGAGGGCGCGAACAGCTCGGACCGAGTGGTCCCGGTGCTCGTCATGCAGGCGGACCAGGGCCCGGGCATCGCGGGCGCGCAGTGCCGCCTCCATCGCGGCATGCTCCCCCTCGACGCGCTCCCGGTTGTCCGCCGACTGGAAGTACAGGGCCCGATAGGCGTCCGTGGCCTCCCACAGCTGCCGCAGCAGCCGCGACAGGCGCGGCATCCCGGCGGCATCGAAGAGGGCGAAGTGGAAGCGCCGGTTGGCGGCGGTCATGGCCATCACGTCCCCGGCGGCCGCAGCGGCGTCGATGTCGGCACGCAGGTCCGCAAGCGCATCGACGTCCGCGTCGACGAGCTGCGGCACGGCCACCCGGATCGCCTCCGCCTCCAGGAGCTTGCGCAGGCGGTAGACCTCCTCGAGATCCCGCACGCTCAGCTCGGCGACGAAGTATCCGCGGTTGGGGTGGTAGACGACCTGGCCCTCGGACTCGAGCATCTTGAGGGCCTCGCGCAGCGGCACGCGGCTGACGCCGTAGCGGTCGGCCAGGGTCTCCTGGACGACCTGGTCCCCCGGACCCAGGACGCCCGTGAGGATGTCGTCACGGAGAGCGTCGAGCGCGATCTCCTGTGCCGTGACCCGGCGCTCCGCCGTCATCGCCGCCCCCGTTCGCGGATCAGTGCCAGGACGTGATCGCGGTCCTCGTCGACGTCGGGGGGCGCGGACGCGTAGGAGGGCGGCGTTGCCGAGTAGCGGACCGGGTTGGCCACCTGACGCTGCGGCTGCGACCGACGCCCATCGTCGATCTCCACGATCGGCTCGAGGCCGAGGCGCTCGGCGAGGGCGAACCCTTGGGCGATGTCGTTGATCGGGCCGCACGGGACACCGGCCGCCGTGAGGCGCTCCTGCCACGAGTCGGCGCCCGCGGAGGCCAGGCGGTCCGACAGAGCGGCATTCAGCTCCTCCCGGTGCGCGACCCGTGCCGGATTGGTGGCGAAGCGGGGATCGTCGGCGAGCTCGGAGCTGCCGAGCACGTTCACGAGGCGTCGGAACTGCCCGTCGTTCCCGACCGCCAGGATCATGGGCCGGTCGGCGGTGGCGTAGACCTCGTAGGGGGCGATCGACGGGTGGGCGTTGCCGAGGAGCCGGGGGACGGATCCGGCGCCGACGAACGCGGAGGCCTGGTTCACCAGGGAGGACTGCAAGGCGGACAGCAGCGTCACCTCGAGGTGCTGGCCCTCGCCGGTCGCGTCCCGGTGGTGCAGTGCCGCGAGGACACCGACCGCAGCATGCAGGCCGGTCAGCACGTCCACGAGCGCCACGCCTGCCTTCGTCGGCTCGCTCGTGCCGGTAATGCTCATGAGTCCGCCCATCGCCTGCACCAGCAGGTCGTAGCCGGGCAGGTCGGCCCCCGCGCCGGACCCGAAGCCGCTGATCGAGCAGTAGATGAGGCTGGGGTTCGCCTCCCGCAGCGCCGCGTGGTCGAGCCCGAAGCGGGCCAGGCCACCCGGGCGGTAGTTCTCGACGAGGACATCGGCGACCCGAGCCAGGTCGCCGGCCAGCTCGCGATCGGCGTCGTCGGACAGGTCGAGGGCGATGGAGGCCTTGTTGCGATTGACCGACTGGAAGTACGTCGACTGGCCGTCGGAGGCGAACGGCGGGCCCCATGCGCGGGTGTCATCACCGGCGCCGGGACGTTCGACCTTGACCACCGTCGCACCGAGGTCGCCGAGCAGCATCGTCGCGTACGGACCGGCGAGGACGCGCGAGAAGTCGGCCACCAGGATCCCGTCCAGCGCACCTCTCACCCGCAGATTGTATCCAATCCCCCCCCACGAGTTGAACCGCTTCCCGGCTCAATTCTGCAGAATTGAGCCGGGATCGCGGTCGGTCTGCGCAATTGCACCGCTTCGACGGCCCGCCGCCGCACCGAAATGGCACGGAGAATCCCCTGCGACGCCACCGGACACCGTCAGTCCCGCGATGCCTTGCGCGCAACGAGGTACATCGGAAAGGCGATCAGCCACAAGACGATGCAGGCGATCAGCCAGTGCTCGGGCCGGTCGACGGTGATCGGTCCCACGGTGGCGACGACGTCACGGCCCTGCGCCCGATGCTGCGCGGCATCCCACGCCACCCAACATCCGTGGCCGCGACCACGACGAGGATCGCCATGGGGGCCAGGAGCAGCTGCTGCATCCGGTCTCCCTCGCGTACCTCGACGATGGGTGGGCGAAGCGGTTCAGATCGTCATGATGACCGCGATCCCGGCTCAATTCTGCAGAATTGAGCCGGGAAGCGGTTCAACTCGTGCGGGGGGCGCGGAGGGTTGCGAGGGCCTGGAGCAGGGAGACCACCTCGTCCGGGCCGGCGACCCGCCATGCCGCCCGCGACGGCCCGTCCCCCACCTTAACCCCGACGTCCCCGGCAGCGAGGGCGGCGAACGCATCCTCATCCGTCACGTCATCCCCCACGAACAGCGCCACGTCGGCGGCGGCCCGGTCCTTCAGCGCCTGCAACGCACGGCCCTTGCCCACCTGCACCACGGCGATCTCGATGACGTCCTTGCCCGTCGTCACGTGCACACCGGGCAGTGACCCCGGACCCTCGAGCACGGCGGCCAGCACCTCGGGCTTGACCTCGTCCGGGACCCGACGGACGTGCACGGCGACGCTCGCCGGTTTCGTCTCGACGGCCGCGCCGTCGATCGGCTCCACGATGGCGGAGCACGCGCGGCTCACGCGGTCCAACAGCTTGCGGTCGTCGGCGCCGAGCCCATCGATCACGCCGGCCCGGAACTCGACGCCGTGGCTGCCCACCAACTGGACGTGGGGCGGCATGCCGGCCACGGCCTCCAGCGCCTCGAGCGACCGGCCGGAGAGCACGGCGGCCACCGTTCCCGGCAGACCGCCCAGCCGATCGAGCACGTCGACGGCGCCCGGCACCGGCCGTGCCGCTCCGGGATCGTCGACGAGGTGCGAGAGCGTGCCGTCGAAGTCACAGCACACGAGCAGCCGATCGGCGTCCGCGAGGCGGGCCAAGGACGCGGCGTCGGGTCCGGCGGTCACGTCAGCGCACCGGAAAGGGTCGCGAGGAAGCTGCGTGCCCACCGGTCCACGTCATGCTCGAACACGTTCGTGCGCAGCCCCTCCATGCGCTCGCTGAGCTCCTCTGGGGTGGCCGTGGCCACGGCGCCGAGCGTGCGCTTGAGCTGGTCGAGGTCGTAGGGGTTGACGAGGAAGGCGTCGTGCAGCTGCTGGGCCGCCCCGGTGAACTCGCTGAGAACAACGGCCCCGGTGTTGTCGGTGCGGCAGGCCACGTACTCCTTGACGACGAGGTTCATGCCATCGCGCAGCGGTGTCACCAGCAGGGCATCGGCGGCCACGTACATCGCCACGAGCTCCTCACGCGAGACGGCCTGACGCAGGTAGTGGATGGCCGGATCGCCCACGCGGCCGAGATCACCGTTGACGCGGCCCACCACGAGCTCCACGTCGTCGCGGATCCGGCGGTACTCCTCGACGTTCTCCCGGCTCGGGATCGCCAGCTGGAGCATGGTCACCTGGTCCGCGTCGAGGATGCCGTCGCGCACGGCCTCGCCGAAGGCTCGCATCCGGATGTCGATGCCCTTGGTGTAGTCGAGTCGGTCGACCCCGAGGAAGATCAGTGGATAGTCGCCGAGCTCGCGCCTGATCTCCCGGGCGCGCGCCTGCACGGCGGGAGTCATGGCGAGGGCCTCGAAGGACTTCGCATCGATGCCGATGGGGAAGCTGCCCACGCGGACGGTGCGGTAGCCGTGGGTCTCCGGCACCTCGACCCGATCGCCTCCGGGTCGCAGGGCAAGCAGGCGGCGGACTGCGGAGAGGAAGTTCTGGGCACTGGTGACGGTCTGGAACCCCACGAGATCCGCGCCGAGCAGGCCCTCGAGGATCTGACGCCGCCACGGCAACTGCGCGAACAGCTCCACGGGCGGGAACGGGATGTGCAGGAAGAACCCGATGCGCATGTCCGGTCGCTGCTCCCGCAGCAGACGCGGCACGAGCTGCAACTGGTAGTCGTGCACCCACACCACGCCATTCGGCGGCGCCGACTGGGCGCCCACGTCCGCGAACCGGCGGTTGACGTCCACGTAGCGCTCGAACTCGTGGCGGTGGTAGATCGGAGTGGCCACGGCATCGTGGTACAGCGGCCAGATCGCACCGTTCGCGAGGCCCTCGTAGTAGTCATGGACGTCGAGCTCGGTCAGTGGCACCTCGCCGATGCCGAGGCCGTCCAGCTCCTCCGGAAGACCCGGCGTCGCCTCGCCGCTCCCGCTGAGGTGCCCACTCCACCCGATCCACGTCGCCCGGGCGCCCTGGAGGGCGGGCTCGAGAGCGCTCACCAGCCCGCCCGGCGACCGCTGCCACGTCATGTCCGGACCCTCGCCGACCGCCTCGATGGGCAGCCGGTTGGCCACGACGATGAGGTCCTGGGGGTCGGAGGTGGCGGTCACGGGGCCGGGAACGGGAGTCTGCGGCATACCGCCATGCTCGCGCACGGTGCGCCACCCCCGGCGGGTGGTTCCGATACCCGGACGACTGGTCCGCACTACGGACGGGCAGCACGCCCGTCCGGTCGATCAGTCCGACTGGAGCAACGGCGTGATCGCCTCGAGGACCCGGACGTCCTCGATCGTGCTGGGCACCGGCTCGGGCCGGCCATCGGCGATCCCCCGCATCGTCCGGCGCAGGATCTTCCCCGACCGCGTCTTGGGCAGACCGGGCACGACCACGACCTCCTTGAGCGCCGCCACCGGGCCGATCTGCTCACGGACCGCGGCCACGATCTCGACCTCGATGTCGCGGGGATCCGCGGCCACTCCGGCCTTCAGGACGACGAAGGCGCGCGGCACCTGTCCCTTCAATGCGTCGTGCACGCCGATGACCGCGCACTCGGCCACCGCGGGGTGCGCGGCCACGACCGCCTCCATCGACCCGGTCGACAGCCGATGGCCGGCCACGTTGATGACATCGTCCGTTCGGCCCATCACGTAGACGTAGCCGTCCTCGTCGAGGTAGCCGCCGTCACCCGTCGTGTAGTTGCCGGGGAACGCACTGAGGTACCCATCGATGTACCGCTGGTCGTCTCCCCACAGCGTCGGGAGCGTTCCCGGGGGCAGCGGCAGCCGGATGACGATGGCACCGTCCTGTCCGGCGGGCAGGTCCTCGCCCCGCGAGTCCACGACCCGCACGTCGTATCCCGGCACGGCGACCGTCGGCGAGCCGGGCTTGATGGGCATGGGCTCCAGCCCGCGGAGGTTCGCTGCGATGGGCCAGCCCGTCTCGGTCTGCCACCAGTTGTCGACGACCGGCACGCCGAGCCGCTCGCTGGCCCAGTGGTAGGTGTCGGGGTCGAGCCGCTCTCCTGCGAGGAAGAGGGTGCGCAAGGAGGCCAAGTCGTGCCGGCCGATGAGTGCACCGTCGGGATCCTCACGCTTGATGGCCCGGATCGCCGTGGGCGCGGTGAACAGGCCCGCCACCCCGTGCTCCGCGACGACGCGCCAGAAGGCGCCCGCATCGGGAGTGCCGACCGGCTTGCCCTCGTAGAGAACCGTCGTGGCTCCGGTGATCAGCGGTGCGTACACGATGTAGGAGTGACCGACGACCCAGCCCACGTCGGAGGCCGCCCACCATGTGTCGTCCGGCCCTATGCCGTAGACCTTGTCGAACGACCACGCCATCGCCACCGCATGGCCACCGTTGTCCCGCACGACGCCCTTGGGCTTCCCCGTCGTCCCCGACGTGTACAGGACGTAGAGCGGGTCGGTCGCCTTGACGGGCACGGCGTCATGCGGAGCTGCGTGCGCCATCAGCTCCCGCCAGTCGTGATCGCGCTCCCCCATCGCGGCGACGGCCTCGGGGCGCTGCAGGATGACGCTGGCGGCCGGCACATGGGTCGCCAGTCGCAGCGCCTCGTCGAGCAGCGGCTTGTAGGCGATCACCCGGGACGGCTCGATGCCGCAGCTGGCGGAGACGACCACGGTCGGCTGGGCGTCATCGATCCGCACCGCAAGCTCAGCCGGGGCGAAGCCGCCGAACACCACCGAATGCACGGCCCCGAGCCGGGCGGTCGCGAGCATCGCCACCACAGCCTCCGGGATCATGGGCATGTAGATGAGGACCCGGTCACCCGTGCCGACCCCTAGATGCGCAAGGACCCCCGCGAAGCGGGACACCTCGTCGAGCAGCTCGGCATAGGTGATCCTCCGCTGGCTCCCGGTCACCGGGCTGTCGTAGACGATCGCGACCCGGTCGCCTCGACCAGCGTCGACATGTCGATCCACCGCGTTGACGCACGTATTGAGCCAGCCATCCGGGAACCATCGATACAGGGGGGCGTCGGAGTCGTCGATGCCGACGGTCGGCGGAGTCACCCAGTCGATGCGGCTCGTCTCGGCGAGCCAGAAGGCCGATGGATCGGCCAGGGCCGCATCGCGCACCCGCGCATAGTCACTCACTAGTCCTCCAGCACCTCGGCGGTCGTCTTCATGTCCGGAGCCTCATGACGGGCCTGCAGCGCACTTCGTGCCGCGCCACCGATCACCTTGATTGCCACGCCGATGAAGGCGAGGTCAAGGGCCATCTGGACCATGGTCACCGAGCGCGCCAGCGAGGTCACCGGGGTGATGTCCCCGAACCCGACCGTCGCCAGGACGGTCAGCGAGAAGTAGTAACCGGTGAACGCGTCGAGCGGCTCCGTGAAGGCGCCCCTGTCGTTCACGGAGATGAGGACGTAGAACATCGAGAAGATGGCGAGGAACATCGTCGCCACCAGGATCAGCGCCTCGACCGCCCTCAGGGTCGGGAACTTGGCCTTGTAGACCGAGGACAGCTGTCGCCGGAAGTACCAGATGTACAGGCTCGTCATGACGATCGCCAGCACGAGCGGCACCGCGAAGCGGCCGTCCGGAACGTCCGGTAGCAGGGTCAGCATCAGCCCGATCAGGAGGAAGCTCAGCGCAACCCGGACGATCGTCCAGAACAGGGCGGTCAGGATCTCGGTCCTGCTGGGGCGGGCGCCGGGCATCGGCAGTCCTGGGGCCGGGGCGCTCACCCGAGGCAGTCTGCCACTCGTGGGACCGATGTTGCACTCGCTTCGGGCGCTGCGTCCTCACACGAGCGCGGCCAGCTGGCCGCAGGCGCCGTCGATCTCGCGCCCCCGGGTGTCCCGCACCGTGACCGCCACGCCCCGACGCTCGAGCGTCTGCACGAAAGCGCGCTCATCCTCCGGCCGCGAGGCCGTCCACTGGGAGCCGGGCGTCGGGTTGAGGGGAATGAGGTTCACGTGCGCGAGGTGGCCGACGAGCAGGTCAGCGAGCAGGTCCGCACGCCATGCCTGGTCGTTGACGTCCTTGATGAGGGCGTACTCGATGCTCACCCGCCGGTGGGTGCGCTCGGCGTAGTACCAGGCCGCCTCCATCACCTCGGCCACCTTCCACCGGGTGTTGACCGGCACGAGGGTGTCGCGCAGGCCGTCGTCCGGCGCATGCAGCGAGATGGCGAGGGTCACCGGCACGCCCTCGTCCGCGAGCTCCCGGATCCGCGGCACCAGGCCCACCGTGGAGACGGTGATGCCGCGCGCGCTCATCCCGAGGCCGGCGGGGACGGGATCGACGAGACGCCGCACCGCACCGACGACGGCCCGGTAGTTGGCCAGTGGCTCGCCCATCCCCATGAACACCACATTGGATACGCGCCCCGGGCCACCCGGGATCGACCCGGTGTCCAAGGCGCGGGCGCCGGCGACCACCTGGTCGACGATCTCCGCCGTCGAGAGGTTGCGGGTCAGGCCACCTTGGCCGGTGGCGCAGAACGGGCAGTTCATGCCGCAGCCGGCCTGCGACGAGATGCACATGGTCACGCGGTCCGGATACCGCATGAGCACGCTCTCGACCAGGGCGCCGTCGTGCAGCCGCCACACGGCCTTGACGGTGGTGCCGTTGTCGCAGTCGATGGCCCGGACCGGCGTGAGCAGGGGGGGCAGCAGTCGCTCGCCGATGAGTTCCCGGGCATCGGCAGGCAGGTCGGTCCACGTCGAGGGATCCTCCTCGTGCCGGCCGAGGACGTGACGGGACACCTGATCGGCACGGAAGGCGGGAAGGCCGAGATCCACGACCGCAGCTCGACGCTCCTCGGGTGCCAGATCGAGCAGGTGGATCGGGGGCTTGCCGCGCCGTGGGGCCTCGAAGACGAGTTCGCCCGGGCGCGGGGCACCACCGGAGGACGTCATCTCAGACTCCGGTGCCGCTGCCGAGGAACAGGGTGAACAATGCCCACGACGTGAACGCGTTCGGGATGAGCGAGTCGAATCGATCCATCATGCCGCCATGGCCGGGCAGGAAGGTGCCCATGTCCTTGACGCCGAGATCCCGCTTGATCGCGCTCTCCGCGAAGTCGCCGGCCGTGGCGGTCACCGTCATGACCAGGCCGGCGATCACGCCCTGCCACCACGGGGCATCGAAGATCAGCGCCCAGCACAGGGCCCCGACGACGCCCTGCAGCAGCACCGAGCCGGCAAAGCCCTCCCACGACTTCTTGGGGCTGATGGTCGGTGCGATCGGATGCCTGCCGAACAGGACGCCGGCCGCGTATCCGCCGATGTCGTTCGAGATCGTGAGCAGGATGAACACGACGATGCGCTGTGGGCCGTTGTCCGCAGCGAGCGTCATCGCGAGGAAGCCCGCCATGAAGGGCAGGTAGACAATGGTGAAGACGCTGGCCGTCACATCCCGGACGTAGCCCTCGTAGCCGCGCCGGATGCGCCAGATCATCGCGGCCAGGATGGCGATGCCGGTCGCCGCGATGAGGGCGATGGGTCCCCAGACGTAGGCCACGCTCGGCACGACGATGGTCGCCGCGTAGGCCGGCGTGCGCGCCACGCGCATGTTGGCGTGTGCGAAGGCCGCGATGATCTCGTAGACCGCGACCAGCATGGTGGCGACGATCACCGCGATGAAGAGCCACTTGTAGAAGATCAGGCTCAGGATGACGACGACGCCGAGTGCCACCCCCGAGGCGATCGCGGCGGGGAGGTTGCGTCCTGCGCGTGGACGCTGCTCGGCGGACGGCTGGGCCTCACCCATGAGGCCCCTCGGGGCACATGCGGGTCAGACCTCGAGCAGTTCTGCTTCTTTGTGCTTGAGCAGCTCGTCGATGTGCTCGACGTGCTTGTGGGTCACGTCGTCGAGGTGCTTCTCGGCCCTCCGGACATCGTCCTCGCCGGCTTCGCCGTCCTTGACGAGCTTGTCGAGCGCATCCTTGGCATGGCGACGGATATTGCGGACGGACACCCGCGCATCCTCCGCCTTGTGCTTGGCGACCTTGATGTACTCCTTGCGCCGCTCCTCGGTCAGCTGCGGAAGGTTGACGCGGATGATGGATCCGTCGTTGTTCGGGTTGATGCCCAGGTCGCTGTCGCGAAGTGCCTTCTCGACGGCGTGCATCGAGCCCTTGTCGTAGGGCGTGATGAGGATCATCCGGGCCTCAGGGATCTGGATCGAGGCGAGCTGGTTCACCGGCGTGGGCGTGCCGTAGTAGTCGACCATCACCTTGTTGAACATCGCCGCGTTGGCTCGACCGGTACGGATGGTGGCGAAGTCCTCGCGGGCCACCGCGATCGCCTTGTCCATCTTCTCCTCGGCGTCGAGGAGGATGTCGTCGATCTGCTCGCTCACGTCAGCTCCTTGTTCACTGGTTCTCGGTCGACACTAGCGTTCCGATGCTCTCGCCCCGAACCGCACGGGCGATGTTGCCCTCGACGAGCAGGTTGAAGACGACGATCGGCAGATGGTTCTCCTGGCACAGGCTGATGGCCGTCGCATCGGCCACCTTGAGCCCCCGGGTGAGGACCTCGGCCGGGGTCAGCCGGGCGAACTTCACCGCGTCGGGATTGGTCCGGGGATCCGAGTCGTAGACCCCGTCGACTCCCTTGGCCATGAGCACGACCTGCGCGCCGACCTCGAGCGCGCGCTGGGCGGCCGTGGTGTCGGTCGAGAAGTACGGCGCCCCCAGCCCGGCGCCGAAGATCACGACCCGCCCCTTCTCGAGGTGGCGAATGGCCCGCCTCGGCACGTAGGGCTCCGCGACCTGCCCCATCGTGATGGCGGTCTGGACCCGGGTCTCCACGCCCGCCTTCTCGCAGAAGTCCTGGAGGGCGAGGCAGTTCATGACGGTGCCGAGCATTCCGATGTAGTCGGCACGTGCCCGGTCCATCCCACGCTCGGACAGCATGGCTCCCCGGAAGTAGTTGCCGCCGCCGATGACCACGGCGACCTGCACCCCGCTGTGCACGACATCCGCGATCTGGGCCGCGATGCTGGCGACGACGTCCGGATCGACCCCGAGGCCCTGGCCGCCGGCGAAGGCCTCGCCCGAGAGCTTCAGCAGGACGCGACGCCAACCACCCTCCGGCGCCTCCGGCCATGTGTCGATGGTGCCCTCCAGGGAAGGCTGAACGGCGCCGGTCGATGGGCCTGCGTTCACTGAATCGCCTCCTATCGTCCGGCGCCGCTCGCGGAACCTGCGGTCACTCCCACCGGGAGCCTATTGGGCCTGCGGCCGCCATGGCTCCCGGTGTCGAATCAGGCCTGGCCGGGCTCGACCAGATCCGCCCAAGGCCAGGCCTCAGGCCTGGCCGGGCTCGAAGCGCGCGAAGCCGGTGACGGTCGTGCCGGCCTCGGAGAGGACCTGCGCGACGGTCTTCTTGTTGTCCACGACGCTGGGCTGCTCGAGCAGCACGTTGTCCTTGAAGAACGCGTTCACGCGACCCTCGATGATCTTCGGCATGGCCGCCTCGGGCTTGCCCTCCTCCTTGGCGGTCGCCTCGGCGATGCGCCGCTCGTTCTCGACCACATCGGCGGGGACCTCGTCACGCGTGAGGAACTGCGGCCGCATCGCGGCGACCTGCATGGCCGCACCCCGCGCCGCACCGTCGTCGCCGGAGTAGGCCACGATCACGCCCACCTGCGGAGGCAGGTCCGACGCGCGGTGGTGGAGGTAGACCGCGACATCCCCGTCGAGCACGGCCACCCGGCCCAGCTCGATCTTCTCGCCGATGACGCCGGCCATCTCCGTCGTGGCGGCCTCCACCGTGCGGCCGTCCGGCAGCGCCGCCGCGAGCAGTGCATCGCGGTCACCCAGCTGTCCGGCGTTGGCGACCTTGGCGATCTCGCCCGCGAGCGTCAGGAAGTCGGCGTTCTTGGCCACGAAGTCGGTCTCGCAGAGCAGCTCGACGAGGGCGTTGCCATCGGCGGCGACTAGGCCATTGGCGGCCTCCCGCTCGGCACCGCGCTTGGCGGCCTTGGCCGCACCGGAGATGCGGAGCAGCTCGACGGCCTTGTCGAAGTCGCCGTCGGCCTCCTCGAGGGCCTTCTTGCACTCCATCATGCCCGCGGAGGTGAGGTCGCGGAGCTTCTTGACGTCTGCGGCGGAAATGGTCGCCATGGGGTTTTCCTGTCCTCTTCGTTCGTTGTGGGGGTTCGTGGGGGCCCGGCGATGGCCGTGCCGAACGAGGTCCGGGAGCCCGAGGGCTCCCGGACCGTCGCGACGTACTACTCCGCGGGGGCCTGCTCGGCGGCAGCCGGCTCGGCCGCCTGCTCGGCCGCCGGCTCGGCAGCCGGCTCGGCAGCCTGCTCGGCCGGTGCCTCGGCAGCGGCCTCGGCGCCGGCGAGGAGCTCGCGCTCCCACTCGGCCAGGGGCTCTTCGGCCCCGGTGCCGGTGGCGCCACCGTTGGCGCGGGCCATCAGGCCGTCGGCCACGGCGTCGGCGATGACGCGGGTGAGCAGCGCCACCGAGCGGATCGCGTCGTCATTGCCCGGGATCGGGAAGTCGACCTCGTCGGGATCGCAGTTGGTGTCGAGCACCGCGATGACGGGGATGTTCAGCTTGCGAGCCTCGCCGACGGCGATGTGCTCCTTCTTCGTGTCGACGACCCACACCGCGCTCGGCAGCTTGGCCATGTCGCGGATGCCGCCGAGCGTGCGCTCGAGCTTCTCCTTCTCGCGGCGAAGGACGAGGAGCTCCTTCTTCGTGAGGCCGGAGCCGGCCACGTCGTCGAAGTCGATCTCCTCGAGCTCCTTGAGGCGCTGGAGGCGCTTGTGCACGGTCTGGAAGTTGGTCAGCATGCCGCCGAGCCACCGCTGGTTCACGTAAGGCATGCCCACGCGGGTGGCCTGCTCGGCGATCGCCTCCTGGCCCTGCTTCTTGGTGCCCACGAACATCACGGTTCCGCCACGGGCGACGGTCTCCTTGACGAACTCGTAAGCGCGGTCGATGTAGGACAGCGACTGCTGCAGATCAATGATGTAGATGCCATTGCGCTCGGTGAAGATGAAGCGCTTCATCTTCGGGTTCCACCGGCGGGTCTGATGCCCGAAGTGGACACCGCTCTCGAGCAACTGGCGCATGGTCACGACGGCCATGGATGCACTCCTGTTCGCGCCGGCCCTTCCGGGCACGACGCTTGGTCGGTTGTCGGCCCGGACGGGTGCCCGGGCCCCTGACGACCCCCGGAAGCCGACTCCCCCGAGGGGACCGACCGGATTCCGGCGCGCACTCGCTGCGCGTGACGGGTCGTGCGAATTCCCGCCCGTTCCGGTGACCGGACGGGCAGGTGCCCCCATTCTACGGCCTGGCAGGCCGTGCTCTGTCCACAGGCTGCCGCCCCGCGGTCCTCCCTCCCCCGGTGCCCCGCGGCGGCCGCGCCGTCACGGTGACCCGCGGGAGCGTTCCTCCATGACCGTCCTCGCTGCCGCGGCCCTGCTCCTCACGGTCTGGGCTGCCGTCGGAGGCCCCGCAGAGCCGGTACCCGAAGGCTCGGGCCGCTGGCCAGTAATGACCCCGGTGGTCCTCTCCGGCTTCCGGCCCCCCGACGCCCCCTGGGGCGCCGGGCACCGGGGCGTCGATCTTGCGGCACGGACCGGGGAAACCGTGCGGGCCGTCCTGGCCGGGCGGATCGCCTTCGCGGGCACTGTGGCCGGAAAGCCGGTGGTCACCATCGCGCTGGCGGATGGACGTCGCATCACCTACGAGCCGGTCCGGGCGAGCGTCCGGGTGGGCGACCGTGTCACCGCGGGCGACGTGCTGGGGGTGCTGTCGAGCAGCGGCGGCCACTGCGGCGGTGTCGTGGGCTGCCTGCACCTGGGCTTGGTCACGGCGAGCGGATACGCCGATCCGATGAGCCTCCTGGGCCGGCGTCCGGCCGTACTCAAGCCGTGGCCACCCTGAACCGGACCAGCGGGCAGCACCCCATCAGGTCAGGGTTCCGGCCCCACCTCGAATCCCAGCTCCTGCGCCAGTGCGACGGCCTGCGTCCCGTCGATCAGGGCGCCCGTGCGGCCCAGGTGGCGCGGGTCCAGGCCGGTCAGATCACAGCCCCGGAGGTCTGTCCCTTGGACCCGAGCGTCGGTCCAGGACGTGCCCGACAGGTCGCAGTCGCGCCATACCGCGTCGTCGAGCACCGCGGCTGTGAGGTCGCACTCCCGCATCCGGACCCCCTGGGCGCTGCTGCGTCGGAGGTCGCACTCGGCCAGCGACGTCAGCGACCAGTCGCCCCCGGTGATCCGCAGCGTGGTGAAGGTGCAGGTGTCGAAGGCGGCCCCCAGGAGCCGGCAGCCGTCGAACTCGGTATCGAAGAACGAGCAGCCGATGAACACGCATCCGGTGAAGGCGCTGGCCCGGAGCCGGGCACCGTTGAACCGCACCCGCAGGAAGACGCAGCCGTCGAACTGGCTGCCACTGACTACCGCGTCGGTGAGGTCGACATCCCGGAACTCCGTCGCCGTGTGGGACTCCTCGGCCAGCGTCCGGCCGTCCCAGTCCTCGTCCTCCACGAGCTCACTCACCGGTGGCCTTCGGATTCGCGCCATGCCGTCACGCTAGCGGCGCGGGCTCAGCCCTCGTCGGCAACGGCTCTCGGGTGCGCCAGCGCAAACGTGGCGCGCAGGCGCTCGACCGAGACGTGGGTGTAGCGCTGCGTCGTGGCGAGGGTCGCATGCCCGAGCAGCTCCTGGACCGTTCGGAGGTCGGCCCCGCCCTCCAGGACGTGGGTCGCCGCGGAATGGCGGAGCCCGTGGGGCGCCAGGTCGCTGACCCCAGCCCCTGAGGCCAGCCGGTGGACGGCAGCGCGGACCGCGCGCGGGTCGACGCGGCCGCCCCGCGCCCCGAGGAAAAGGGCATGGCCGGACCCCACGCTCACCAGCTGCGCCCTCGCCGCCCGCCACTCGTCGAGGGCCCTGCCGGCCGGCCCGCCGAACGGGACCACCCGCTCCTTCCGGCCCTTTCCCAGCACCCGGATCGTGCGGCGTTCGTCATTGACGTCGGACAGGTCGAGGGCGCACAGCTCGGAGACGCGGATCCCGGTGGCATAGAGCAGTTCGACGAGAGCACGATCGCGGATGGCGACGGGCGAGCCGTCATCGGCCGCCACCGCGGCGTGGTCCATGAGTGCCGTGGCATCGCCGACCGACAGCACGACCGGCAGCGTCCTGCTCACGGACGGGCTCGCGAGGCGATCCCCCGGATCGACGTCGGCCAGGCCCCGGCGCAGGCACCACGCCGTGAAAGCCCTGGCGGACGCCGCGCGGCGGGCGACCGTGCTCCTGGCCCGCCCCTCGCGCGCCTGAAGGCCGAGCCACCCCCGCAGATGCGTGAGGGAGATCCCGTCGGGCTCGCGGACCCCCCGTGCGGCGCAGAAGTGGAGGAGGTCGGTCAGGTCGCCCGTGTAGGCGCGCACCGTGTGGACACTGGCCCCGCGCTCGTCGCGGAGGTGCGCCACGAAGTCGTCCAGCGCGAGCGCGAGGTCCGGTGGCAGCTCGTCGACCGGCGTCGCGTCGTCCTCCGTCACCCTGCCATGGTGACAACCGGGAGGCCCCGAAGGCGTCAGGCGCGCGGGTCAGCGGCGAACCAGGCGCCAGCCGTCCGCCTCCAGCACCAGCCACCCCTCCGCCACGAGCACCCCTGCCGCGGCGAGCACGTCTCCCGGCGAGCGACCCGATGCAACGACCAGGGCGTCCAGGGACATGCTCCGCCGCGCGGGCATCGCATCGAGTACCTCACGCTCGCGGGCCGGAAGGGCATCCCGGCCGGTGCGACGTTCCTGGACGGCCGATGACGACGATGCCGCGGTCAGGTCGAGCGCCTGCCGCACGTCGTCGACATGACTCGCCAGCAGCGCCTCACCCTCCTGGATCATGCGATGGCAGCCGAAGGAGGCCGGCGACGTGACGGGCCCGGGTACGGCGAGCACCGGTCGGGACAAGGACCGGGCATCGCCCGCCGTCGCGGCCGCTCCCGACCGAACAGCCGCCTCCACGACCACGGTCGCGCGGCCGAGCGCCGCGATGAGGCGGTTGCGGGACAGGAACCGGTGTCGGCGGACCTGCTCGCCCGGAGGTGACTCGCTGACCACGACGCCCGAGTCCGCGATTGCGTCGATCAGCGGGGCGTGGGCCCGGGGATAGGGCACGTCGACCCCACCGGCGAGCACCGCGATCGTGGTACCGCCGGCTGCCAGGGCCCCGCGATGCGCGGCGGCATCGATCCCGAACGCGGCCCCCGACACGATGGTCCACGCCTCGCCCGCCAGGTCGGCGGCCCAGGTGCGGGAGACCTCCTCCCCGTATGCGGTGCAGGCACGGGCCCCCACGATCGCCACCGACCGGAGGGCCAGTAGGCGGAGGTCGGCCGCGCCGAGCAGCCACAGCGCGAGGGGCGTCGTCCGGCCCAGGGCGGACAGCTGGCTGGGCCACTCGCGGTCGTGGGAGGTGATGATCCGCGCGCCGACGCGAGCCGCGTCCTGCTCGGGGTCCCATCGGTCCTCGGCGCGCGACCGCACGTGCGCAAGCCGAGCCCGCACTCCCTCCTCATGCGCGTGCCCGGTCTGTCCCCGCTGGATCCGGTCCAGCACCTGCTGGGCACCCCACGAGGCCACCAGCTCCCCCCATCGCTCGTCTCCGGGCTCGAGGACGTGCGCAAGAGTGATGAGCGCGGACCGCTCACCGGTCGCGGCCCCACTCACGGAGACCAGCCGAGCGAGGCTCCACGGAGGCCGGCGGCCGCTGCTATCTCGTCACGCCCCGGGCGGTCCCGGCCCGCCAGGTCGGACAGCGTCCACGCCACCCGCAGAACCCGGTCGGGGCCGCGCAGGTTCGGCGCCCTGCTCTCGAGATCGTGGAGCAGATCGAGCCCGCCGGAGTCCGGGAGCCAGTGGCGACGCAGTTCACCGGTGGGGATCGCCGCGTTCGACGTCCACGGGGTGCCCGCGAGCCTCAGGCGACTGCGCTCCCGGGCCGCGACCACGCGGGCGCGCACCAGGGCACTTGCCTCGCCCGGGGAGTCGTGCCGCAGCTCCCCCTCAGATGGGCGCGCGACGCTCAGGCGCAGGTCGATCCGGTCCATGAGCGGTCCCGACAGCCGCGCCGTGTAGCGACGCACGGCGGCAGGTGAGCAGGAGCAGGCGCTGCCCCGTCCGGTCCGCTGTCCGCAGGGGCAAGGGTTGGCCGTCATGACGAGCTGGAACCGTGCCGGCAGCCGTCCGGCCCACGCGGCGCGATCCAGGCTGACCGAGCCGGACTCGAGGGACTGTCGGAGCCCCTCGAGGGCCGGGCGGGAGAACTCCGGTGCCTCGTCGAGAAGGAGCACGCCGCGGTGGGCGAGGGTCACGGCCCCGGGGGCAACCCGGGAGCCACGCAGAGCGCCGAGGACGGCCGCGCCCGACGCGGCATGGTGCGGTGACTGCATCGGCGGCCGTCGGTAGTGGGCGGTCGGTCGAGCCAGCCCCGCCACCGAGTACAGGCAGGCCACCTCCATCGCCTCGTCGTCGTCGAGGTCACCCAGCACGCTCGGCAGTCGTTCCGCCAGGAGGGTCTTGCCGACCCCCGGGGGTCCCACGAGTGCCAGGTGGTGCGAGCCCGCCGCGGCAACCTCGATCGCGAGGCGGCCGTAGGCATGCCCGCGCACATCGGCGAGGTCCGGCCCCCGCGTCTCGTCGGCCTCCGCGTCGACGCATCCCGGCCCGTCGAGCCCGGGATGCTCGGGATCGGACAGCCATCGGACCACATCGCCGAGGTGCCCGGCCAGAAGGATCCGGATCCCCGAGAGCCGGGCCAGCTCCGGCCCGGCGTCGGTGGGTGCCACGAGGCGGGACACACCGGCGTCGCGTGCGGCAAGGGCAGCCGGGAGGGCGCCTCGCGCCGACCGCAGCCGGCCATCGAGGCCGAGCTCCCCCGTGAAGACGGTGTCCTCCACCCGATCCGCTGGCAGCTGGCCCGCAGCCGCCAGGACTGCGACGGCGATCGGCAGGTCGAGCCCGGCACCGTTCTTGCGGATCTCCGCAGGCGTGAGGCTGATCGTGACCCGTCGGTTCGGCCAGGTGCGACCCACGCTCGTGACCGCGCACCTGGCCCTCAGCCGGGCCTCGTTGACGCTGGCGTCGGGCAGCCCGACCAGCCCGACCGCCGGCAGGCCCTCCGAGACATCGACCTCCACCTGCACCAGCACCCCGCGGGCACCCGACAGGACCGCGCCGTTGACGCGCGCCCCCGCCATGTCAGGCAACCCCCTGCACGTGCTCGATGACCATGGCGCCCTCGGGTGGGGCCAGGACGCCCACGACGTCGAAGCGGATGTCGGGGATGTACACCTGCTGCTCGTCCAGCCAATGCAGCGCCAGCTCGCGCAGGCGACGCAACTTGCGGGGACCGACGGCATCGAGCGGCGTCCCGAGTGCATTGCTGCGCCGGGTCTTCACCTCGACGATCACGAGGGTCATGCCGTCGCGCGCGACGATGTCCAGTTCCCCGGCCGGGCAGCGCCAGTTCCTCTCGAGGATGGTCCAGCCCTTGGCCTCGAGCAGCTCGGCCGCCACCTGCTCCCCCTGGCGCCCCAAGGCGTCCTTCGCCCGCATGCGATCACCTCCGCCGGACACCCTGCCGAGGGAACGCGGAGTCCCGAGGGAGCGGTGATCCCCTGTGGATCGGTGACCAGCCGGCGGCCCGCTGTGGAGGCGGCGACTATTCGGCCTCGAGCTCCTGTCGTGCCCGCTCGAGCTCCTTCAGGGCCTCGTCGTCCAGCGTCGGGTACTGCGGATCGAGCTCCATGAGCGCCTGCGCCATGATCGCGGAGACGCAGATGCGCGCGAACCACTTGTGGTCGGCCGGCACGACGTACCAGGGCGCCCACTGCGTGCTGGTGTGCGAGAGCATCTCCGAGTAGGCCGCCTGGTAGTCGTCCCAGTAGTGACGTTCCCGGGCGTCGGCCGCCGAGAACTTCCAGTTCTTCTCCGGCTCCTCGATCCGGTCCAGGAACCGCTGCCGCTGCTCGGCCTTCGACACGTTGAGGAACACCTTCAGGATCCGGAAGCCGTTGTCGACGAGGTACCGCTCCCAGTCGTTGATCTCGCGGTATCGGCGCTTCCATATCCCGTCGCCGACGGCGTCCTTCGGGAGTCGCTGACGCTCAAGGAGCTCGGGGTGGACGCGCACGACGAGGACCTCCTCGTAGTGCGACCGGTTGAAGATGCCGATGTCCCCGCGGGCGGGCAGGTGGACGGCCGCTCGCCACAGGTAGTCGTGATCGAGCTCGTTGGCGGAGGGGGCCTTGAAAGAGGTGACCTTCACCCCTTGCGGATTGACCCCGCTCATGACGTGCCGGATCGTGCCGTCCTTGCCGGCGGCATCCATGGCCTGCAGGCACAGCAGGAGCGCATAGGTGTCCTGGGCGGCGAGCCGCTCCTGGTACTCCGCCATGAGCTGCACCCCGCGCTCCAGCCACTCGGCCCCGTCATCCTTCTCGACGAGGTCGTTCGTGTAGCCCGGGTCGAAGTCGTGGGCGAGATCCACCTGCTGACCCGGGGGCACGCGCAGCGGTCGCGTGAACGCGCGAAGGACGTCGAGACGCTCGTCGGTCACGTCATCGCTCCTGGGCCATCACGACACGATCGCGCCCCTGGCGCTTGGCCTCGTACATGGCGAGATCCGCGGCCCCGAGCGCCCCGGCCGGCTCCTGGTCCGGGTCGACCACGGCCACCCCGATGCTCGCCCGCGGCGTGACGTCGGCCTCGCCCACGCGCACCGGCCTGCGGATCGCCGTGGCCACCTTCTCCCCCGTGGCGAAGGCGTCCTGGCGGCTGTTGACGCCGTCCAGGATCACGACGAACTCATCGCCGCCGAGGCGGGCCACCATGTCGCTGTCCCTCAACGCTCGGCGGATGCGGGCTGCGACCGTGGTGAGCACGCCGTCACCGGCCGCATGCCCGAGGCTGTCGTTGATGTCCTTGAAGTTGTCGAGGTCGAGGTAGAGCACCGCCACCAGTTCGCCCGTGCGCCGATTGCCGGTCGCGAGTTGGGCGAGGCGCCGCTCCAGCTGCCGGCGATTCGCGACGCCGGTCAGCAGGTCCTGCTCAGCCTGCTGCTCGAGGGACCGCCTCGTCAGGTAGCGATCGGTCACGTCGCGCCACGTCAGGCTGATGCCATCGGCCACCTTCACCGCGCGGTTGTCGTACCAGCCGACGTGACCGGTGACCGGATGTGTGAAGGGCACCTCGTCCTCGACGAGCGGCTCGCCGGTCTCCACGACGCGTACGTAACGGTCGAAGATCCCCGAGGGCCCGTGCTCGGGAACGACATGGAGCAGCGGGGCACCGACCAGGTCCGAGCGATCGATCCCGTTGTGCAGGCATGCCGCGTCGTTGGCGTCGACGTACACGAAGTCGACGATGTGCCCGTCGTCGTCGCGAACGGCCCTCAGCAGGATCCACGGGTCGATCAACGAGTCGATGACGCCGCGCAGCACGTCGTTCTGGTCCGTCAGCGCAGCACGGGCGTCATGCTCCGACTGGATGTCGCGCAGGGAGTCGATGCCCCCCAGGATCTGGCCGTCGGCATCGCGGACGACGCGGCCATGGATGCTCATCCAGCGCCATCCGCCGGACTTCGTGGCGAAGCGTGCCTCCACCCGCCCCTCGTCCTTTCCCGTCGACAGGGCCTCCCCCATCGCCACACTGACCGCGCCGAGATCATCGGGGTGCAGGAGTTCGGCCATCGCACGACCGATCAGCTCATCAGTCGACCATCCCAGCGACCCCACCGACGGCGACACGTACTCGATACGGCTCTCGATACCGCTCCGGACGATGACGTCCGAGATGTTCTCGGCCAGCAGGCGGTACTGCCGTTCATTCTGAGCGACCTGATCGACCTCGGTCATCCGCGCGGTGATGTTCCGCCAGGTGAAGCTCACGGAGTCACCGACCGGCACGGCTCGGATCTCGTAGCGCTGTCCGGGACCGAGAACCGATCCCGCCATGCCCTCGTCGTCGAGGTCCAAGCGCCCCGCGGCCAGGGTCCGGCCGAGCCACGCCGCCACCTCCGCCGCACCCTGCGGGGAGATCACCTCCGAGGCATGTCGACCGATCAGATGCTCACGAGATCGCCCGAGGTACGCGACGGCCGCATCGTTCACCTCGCGGTAGATCTCATCGACAACCTCGCCGTGGTCATCACGGACGACGTCGAACAGCACGTGCGGGTCGAGCATCGAGGAGAGGGTGCTGGCGAGCGTGCGCCGGCTCTCCTCCGCCTCGGTCACGTCGATGATCTGGCCGATGATCAGCTCGCACGCACCGTCGTCGTCGCGAACGCAGCTGACCGACAGGTCCCCCCAGCGCACGGTTCCCTGGGCTGACCGGAAGGGCTTCGTGAGCCGGTACGAGTCGATGGCGCCGGACATCATGTCCGAGACCAGCTCGACCTCCTCCTCCAGACCCCCGTCCCAGGTCAGCTCCTGCCACCGCATCGCGAGCAGCTCGTCCTCGGACCGGCCGAAGAAATCCGCACACGCTCGGTTCACCAGGAGGAAGCGGCCGTCCAGATCGTTGACGCCCATCGCCACGGGCGCACGGGCCACGAGAGCGCGCAGCACGTCCTCGCCAGCCACCGTGATGCGTCCCTGCAAGACCCTGCCCCTGAAGTGCGGTCCACGAGCGGCACCGTCCATCCGATGCCGCCACTCCCCGTCGGCGGCAGACTAGCCCGGCGCGGGTCCGGATGGCGTGTCGACAGGCAGATTCCAGCTGAGTCGATGAAGGGGCGTCGGGCCCAGGTCGCGCAGGGCTGCAAGGTGCTCGGGGCTCGCGTAGCCCTTGTTGTCGTGCCAGCGGTAGTGCGGGTGGGCCTCGGCCAGCTCCCGCATGATCCCGTCCCGCTCCTCCTTGGCCAGGACGCTCGCGGCCGCCACGGACGCACACGAGAGGTCCGCCTTCACGCGGGTCACGACCGGAGGAATAGCGGGCGCCGGGGCCTCGTCCCACAACCCGGGCTGGGTGGGCGGGGTGAGCCAGTCGTGTGATCCATCGAGTAGGACCACGTCCGGGCGGACCGGCAGGAGCGCGAGGGCCCGATGGCCGGCCAGTCGCAGGGCGGCGATGATCCCGACCTCGTCGATCTCCGCGGCACTGGCGTGACCCACCGCCGACGCGATGGCCCACCGGCGGATCCGGGGCACGAGCTCGGCCCGGGCGGTCGGCGTCAGGAGCTTGCTGTCGCGCACGCCGGTCAGGGTGCGCCGGACCGAGGAGTCGATCACGACCATCCCGACGGTGACCGGCCCGCATAGCGCGCCGCGTCCCACCTCGTCGACTCCGCACACGACATCGGCGCCGGAGCGCAGCATCGCACGCTCGACGCGGAGGGATGCGGACGGCGATGCCATCTAGGGCGCCCGACCACCCTGCTGGATTGTGGGATTGCCGTAGATGTCGGGGATCGGCACCGTCGCCAGCCGGTTGAGGGGCCAGATGATGGTCACCACCCGACCGACGACGTCATCGACCGGCACCGAGCCGTTGTCGACCTCGAGGTGGTAGCGGGAGTCACGCGAGTCGCCGCGGTTGTCACCCATGACGAACACGCCGCCGTCGGGCACGACCACATCGAACTGGACCTGGTTCGTGGGGCCGATGATGTAGTCCTCGACCAGGGGCACGCCATTGAGGACGATGCGTCCGTCGGCGTTGCAGCAGACCACCCGGTCACCGCCGACACCGATCACGCGCTTGACGAGGTCATTCCCGGTGTCACTGGGCAGCAGCCCGATGAAGGTGAGCCCCGTACGGAGCGCGCCGCGCACGCCGCCAGGGGGCGGGGGCGGCTCGGGGAGCCAGTCGCCGGGGTCCTTGAAGACCACGACCTCCCCGCGCTGGACTCCGCTCATCGTCGTCGTGATCTTCGAGGCGATGATGCGATCGCTGATGAGGAGGGTGTCCTCCATGGACGCGCTGGGGACGTAGAACGCCTGGATCAGGAAGGCCCGAACGAGCGCGGAGAGCACCAGCGCCGATACGACGATGATCGCCGTCTCGCCCAGCCAGCGACCGATGCCGACCTTCTGGGGGCGTGGATCCCGTCCGCGAGCGTGCCGCCCCCGTCCCTCGGGGGGCTCAGGCAGCTGGTCGTGGGGATCGCGTGCTGAGACCGCCATCAGGAGTTCCCGGGGGCAGCGGGCGCGACGGAGCTGAACGTGGACGGTATCTCGAGGTTCTGGATCTGCGAGGGCGGCCACAGCACGGCCATCGCCCGGCCGACGACCTTGCTCTCGGGGACGAATCCGCCTCCGGGGTCGCCGAGGTGGGCCCGGGAGTCCGCGGAGTTGGATCGGTGGTCACCCATGACCCACAGCATGCCGTCCGGCACCACGACATCGAAGGCATCCAGGCTCGGCGCGTCGTTGGGGTACAGGTAGCTGCCCTCCGCCAGCGGCGTTCCGTTGACGGTGATCCGCCCGGCCGCATCGCAGCAGGTCACCCGGTCGCCGCCGACGCCGATCACCCGCTTGATGAAGTCCGTGGAGTCAGGCTGGACGATGCCGAGGGACTGGCCCACCCAGGTGAGGGCACCGGTGATCGGGTCCCGATGGGGGACGTCCGACGCCGGGACGAACGAGTCCGAACCGTCGAAGACGACGATGTCACCGCGCTCGATGGGTCGCAGGTGGTACACGACGCGATTGACGAGGACCCGGTCGCCGATGGCGAGGGTGTCCTCCATCGAGCCCGAGGGAATCGAGAACGGCTTGGCGACGAACGTCGTGAGAAGGAGCACGACGCCGACGGCGATCACGATCGTGAGCGGGATGTCCCACCACGTCGATCGCTTGCGCTCGACCTCGGAGTCTGGTCGTGGCGTCGTCATCGGCTATCCGGCCGGGTGGCCGAGATGCTCAGTCCTCGGACTTCACGTTCTCGCGGCGCTCGCGGATCTTGGCCTTCTTGCCCCGGAGCTCGCGCAGGTAGTACAGCTTGGCGCGGCGGACGTCACCGCGGGTGACGAGCTCGATCTTCTCGATGATGGGGGTGTGCAGCGGGAAGATGCGCTCGACGCCGACGCCGTAGGAGATCTTGCGGATCGTGAACGTCTCGTTGACGCCGGATCCGGAGCGGGCGATGACGACGCCCTGGAAGACCTGCACGCGGGTCTTGTTGCCTTCGATGACCCGCACGTGCACCTTGAGGGTGTCGCCGGGGCGGAAGGCGGGGATGTCGCTCTTGAGGGAGGCCGCGTCGACGGCGTCGAGGGTCTTCATGATGGTGTCTCTTCCTGCAGGCGCCACAGGTCGCCCACGGTTGTGGTGTGAAAAACGCTACGGCCGCTCGCGCTGGGTCCCCTGTGGCAGAGCACCACCGATGCGGCCTCAAGATTCTGCCATACCGGACAGCCTGCTCCATCACCGCGTGCCGCCGGCCGTGACTCTGCCACGATGGGGGCTCGCCACCGACCCGGGAGTCCGATGTCCATCCATGACCGTGCCGGCCAACCAGCGATGCCGGTCGACCTGATCGACGTGTCCGCCCTCGTGACCGCGTACTACTCCCTGCACCCTGACGTGGCCGACCCCGCTCAGCGGGTCGCGTTCGGGACGTCGGGGCATCGTGGCTCCGCTCTCGACGCCGCGTTCAACGACGACCACATCGCCGCGACGAGCCAGGCGATCTGCGACCACCGCAAGCTCGCCGGTGTCGGCGGTCCACTGTTCCTCGCGCGTGACACCCACGCCCTCAGCGAGCCCGCCTGGACGACGGCGCTCGAGGTGCTCTCGGCCAACGGCGTCGCCGTTCTCATCGACTCCCGCGACGGCTACACGCCGACTCCGGCGCTCTCGCACGCCATCCTCGTGCACAACCGGGGACGAGCGGCCGACGATCCCGGGCGTGCCGACGGCATCGTGGTCACCCCCTCGCACAACCCACCGCGCGATGGCGGCTTCAAGTACAACCCGCCGGACGGCGGGCCGGCCGGCGGCGAGATCACCGGCTGGATCCAGGACCGTGCCAACGAGTACCTCGAGAAGCGGCTCGCCGGCGTGCGCCGGATCACGCTCGCGCAGGCCGGAGCCACCGGAACCATCGGCCGCCACGACTACCTCGCCGAGTACGTGGACGACCTGCCCCACGTCGTGGACGTCGACGCCATCCGCGAGGCGGGCGTGCGGATCGGAGCCGACCCGCTGGGCGGCGCCAGCGTCGCCTACTGGGCGGCCATCGCGGAGCGGCACGGGCTGGACCTGACCGTCGTGAACCCGCTGGTGGACCCGACGTGGCGCTTCATGACCCTGGACTGGGATGGCCGGATCCGCATGGACTGCTCGTCGCCGTATGCGATGGCCTCGCTGATCGCCAAGCGCGAGGGCTACGACATCGCCACCGGCAACGACGCCGACTCGGACCGCCACGGCATCGTGACACCGGACGCCGGGCTGATGAATCCCAACCACTTCCTGTCCGTGGCCATCGCCTACCTGGTGGAGCACCGGCCGCACTGGCTTGGGGACGCGGCCATCGGCAAGACCATCGTGAGCTCGTCGATGATCGACCGCGTGGTCGCCAGCCTCGGCCGGGGCCTGTGGGAGGTGCCCGTCGGCTTCAAGTGGTTCGTGCCGGGACTCATCGACGGCTCGGTCGCCTTCGGCGGCGAGGAGAGTGCGGGAGCGTCGTTCCTGCGGCGGGATGGCTCCGTGTGGACCACGGACAAGGACGGCATCATCGCCGCCCTTCTCGCATCGGAGATCCTGGCCGTGACGGGCGAGAGCCCGTCGCAGCGGTATCGCGCGCTGACTGCCGAGTTCGGGGATCCTGTCTACGCACGTATCGACGCGCCCGCGACCCGAGAGCAGAAGGCGGCGCTCGCGGCGCTGTCGCCCGACCAGGTGACGGCCACTGAGCTCGCCGGGGAGCCGATCCTGGAGCGGCTGACCCGCGCGCCCGGCAATGGCGCCGCGATCGGCGGCCTCAAGGTCGTCACGGAGAACGGCTGGTTCGCGGCCCGTCCGTCCGGGACGGAGGACGTGTACAAGATCTACGCGGAGTCCTTCCTCGGCGCCGATCACCTCGCCCGCATCCAGGCGGACGCCCGCGGCGTGGTCGCCGCAGCCCTCACCTAGCCCCGCACGAGTTGAACCGCTTCCCGGTTCAACTCGTCAATCTGCGGCCGTAATGTCCGTTTGGCGAAGAAATTGAACCGGGAAGCGGTTCAACTCGTCGGGAGGTCGGGGCGGTTGGTCCGCGTCCGCTGCTGCGCCTGCTGGTGGCGCCATTGCTCGATCCGGCCGTGGTGGCCGCTGAGCAGCACCTCCGGCACCTCCAAGCCCCGCCACTCGGGCGGCTTGGTGTAGACCGGCCCCTCCACGAGCGCCGCCATGCGCCCCGGGGCGAAGGAGTCGTCCCGCACGCTCTGCTCATTGCCCAGGACGCCGGGCAACAGGCGGACGACCGCCTCGACCATGACGAGGACGGCGGCCTCGCCGCCGGCCAAGACGTAGTCGCCGATGCCTACCTCGCGCACGCCTGCCCAGCCGCGGTTGTCGGCGAAGTGCTGGCTCACCCGTGCATCGATGCCCTCGTAGCGTCCGCACGCGAACACCAACCAGTCGTCCGCGGACCACTCCTGGGCCGTCCGCTGGGTGAAGGGCACGCCGGAGGGGGTGGGGATCACCAGCACCGGTCGACGGTCCGGGATCTGCGCGCGCACCTGATCGAGCGACTCGCCCCACGGCACCGGGCTCATGACCATCCCCGGTCCCCCGCCATAGGGGGTGTCGTCGACCGTGCGGTGCCGGTCGTGGGTGAAGTCGCGAAGGTCGTGGACATGCAGGTCGACGACGCCCGCCTCGATCGCCTTGCCGACCAGGGACAGGCGCAACGGGGAGAGGTAGTCGGGGAAGATCGACACGACGTCAATCCGCATCAGGACTCCTGGACGTCGAACAGGCCCGGTGGCGGGGTGATGACGACGCGCCGCGCGGTGGCGTCGACGGTCGGCACGATGGCCTCGACGAACGGCACGAGCACGTCGCGCTCGTCAGGGAGTCGGACGGAGAGCAGGTCCTGCCCCGGCAGGTGGACGACCTCGACCACCTCGCCCACGTCGGTGCCGTCGGGCAGGACGACACGGCAGCCCTCCAGTGCCGAGTCGTAGTACTCATCCGGGTCGTCCGGCTCCTCGTCGGGATCGCGCTCGATGCTCAGCAGCACCCCGCGCAGCTCCTCAGCCCGGTTGCGATCGTCGATGCCTTCGAAGCGGACAAGAAGACGCCCCGAGTGCCACTGCGCGCGGTGGACGACCAGTTCTCCCACTGGTCCATCGGCCGCGAGCACGGCACCCGGGGCGAATCGATCTTCGGGCTCGTCGGTCCGGGGCTCGACCGTCACCTCACCGCGGATCCCGTGAGGACGACCGATGCGTCCGACGACGACGCGCATCGACGAACTAGCGCTCGGCGACGTCGAGGAAGTCGATCCGAACGGCACGATCACCGTTCAGGGCCGTGATGACCGTGCGGAGGGCGGTCGCCGTGCGACCGCCCCGCCCGATCACGCGGCCCATGTCGTCCGGATGAACGCGGACGTCGAGGGACTTCCCACGACGGCCATTGCGCATCTGAACGTCGACGTCGTCCGGATGGTCGACGATGCCCCGCACGAGGTGGCCCAGGGCATCCTCGAGCATCAGGCGTTCTCCTCGGCAGCCTCAGCCGCGGGGGCCTCGGCGGCGGTGGCCTCGGCAGGCTCGTCGCGGTGGACGACCTCCTCGACCTTCTCCACCACGTCCTCGACGACGTCCTTCACGGCCTCGACGACGGCCTCAGCGGCCTCCTCGACCTTCTCGACGACGTCCTCGACGACCTGCTCGAGCTTCGGCTTCGGCGCCGACTTCGGCTCGTTGGCAGCGGCCTGGACGGCAGCCTCGTAGGCGACGAGCTTGCTCTCCTTCGGCGGGGCGACCTCGAGGGTGCCCTCGGCGCCGGGGAGGCCCTTGAACTTCTGCCAGTCACCGGTCACCTTGAGGATCGCCATGACGGCCTCGGTCGGCTGGGCGCCGACGCCGAGCCAGTACTGGACGCGCTCCGAGTCGAGCTTGATCACGCTCGGATTGTCCATCGGCTGGTAGATGCCGATCTCCTCGATAGCGCGGCCGTTGCGGGCCGTGCGCGAGTCGGCGATGACGATGCGGTACTGCGGCGCATGGATCTTGCCCAGACGCTTCAACTTGATCTTGACGGCCACGGGTGGCATATCTCCTGTTGTGTGAGGCGGCTTCCACGACCGGGCGCGTGGGGACACGCCCATCGAGGAGGCCTGCTGACTGCCGTTCCGGCGGGTAGAGGGCCACCGGGCGACAAGAGCCCGTCCATTGTGCCAGATGCCCAGCGCGCGCCCGACCAGGGCCACTGGGACCGGCCGCAGCACGTCCGGGTGTCCGGTGCGTTCACCCTCAATGGGGTGAGTGGCCCCTCACGCCGGATCGAGGCGCATCACCGGTATGCCTGTGCGGACATCGACGGCCACCACGTCGACGTCCTCCGCGGCGCGGGGCAGCCAGTCGTAGTGCGGCAGCCGATAGTGGAGGTCCGACACCGCCGTGATGCGCACGTGCCTACTGACCGAGCAGCTTCTTCAGCTCGGGAGGCAGCGAGCCCAGATCGGGCGGGGACATGTCGGGAGAGTCGCCTCCCGCATCCACCAACTCGCCTCGCTCCTGGGCGGCCCGCTTGGCGGGGTTGCCGCTGCGGGCCTTCCCCTTCCCCTTCTTGCTGGACTTCGCCATCTTGCCCTTGGACTTCTTGCTCCCGCCGAAGCCGGGCATCCCCGGCATGCCTGGCATGCCGCCCTTGCCCATCTGCTTCATCATCTTCTGTGCCTGCGTGAAGCGGTCGATGAGCCCGTTGACGTCCGAGACGGTGGACCCCGAGCCCCGAGCGATGCGGGCCCGGCGGGACGCATTGAGGATCTTGGGATCCTGACGTTCCCCCGGCGTCATCGACTGGATGATGGCCGCGACCCGGTCCAGTTCCTTGTCGTCGATCTGGTCGAGCTGGGCCTTCATGTCCCCCATGCCGGGCAGCATCTTGAGGATGCTCCCCAGGGAGCCCATCTTCTTGACGGCCTGCATCTGCTCGAGGAAGTCGTCGAGGGTGAAGTCCTCCCCCTCCGAAACCTTCTTGGCCATGCGCTCGGCCTGGTCGGCATCGAAGGCCTTCTCGGCCTGCTCGATCAGGGTGAGCACGTCGCCCATATCGAGGATGCGGGAGGCCATCCGGTCCGGGTGGAAGGTCTCGAAGTCCGTCAGCTTCTCGCCCACCGAGGCGAACATGATCGGCCGCCCGGTGACGCTCACGACCGAGAGCGCGGCACCGCCGCGGGCATCGCCGTCGAGCTTGGTGAGCACCACGGCGTCGAACCCCACGCCCGTCTGGAACTCCTCGGCCGTGCGCACGGCGTCCTGGCCGATCATCGCGTCGACGACGAGCAGGGTGACGTCAGGCCGGGCAGCATCACGGACATCGCGAAGCTGCTGCATGAGATCGGCATCGACGGCCAGGCGTCCTGCGGTGTCGACGATGACCACGTCATGGAGCTTGCTCTCGGCGAACGCCCGAGCCGAGGTGGTCACCTCGACGGGATCGCCCACCCCGTTGCCGGGCTCGGGGGCGTACACCGTGACCCCGGCCCGCTCACCGACCACCTTGAGCTGGTCCACCGCATTCGGGCGCTGCAGGTCGGCCGCCACGAGCATCGGGGTGTGTCCCTGGTCCCTGAGGTGCAGGGCGAGCTTGCCGGCGAGCGTCGTCTTGCCGGCGCCCTGGAGTCCGGCGAGCAGGATGACCGTGGGGCCCGTCTTGGCGTACGTGATGCGGGCGGTCTCGCCTCCCAGGACCGTGACGAGCTCGTCGTGCACGATCTTGACCACCTGCTGCGCCGGATTCAGCGCGCCGGAGACCTCCTCCGACAGGGCCCGCTCCTTGACGGTGGCGCAGAACTGCCGGACGACCGGCAGGGCGACATCGGCCTCGAGGAGGGCCGTGCGGATCTCGCGCACGGTGAGGTCCACATCGGCCTCGGACAGTCGGCCCTTGCCGCGCAGTCCCTTGAAGGTGGCGGCCAGACGATCGGAGAGGGTGGCAAACACGGTCGCCAGACTAACTGGAGGCCGTGTCGGCGACCGCGCTGCCTCGCGTGACGACCAGCTGCACGGGCGCTGACGGCACGCGGATCACCCGAGTGCGGACAGGACCGTGACGCGCAGCGCCGCCATGCGGTCTTCGGTCAGCGGCTGGCCCGCGGTATCGGTCACGAAGAAGACGTCGACGGCATCCGCCCCGAGGGTGCTGACCTTGGCCCCGACGATCGACGCGTCGGCGGCGGTGACCGCGCGCGCCACTCGGTGCAGCAGGCCCGGGACGTCGTGGGCGCGGACCTCGACGAGGGTCATCCCGCGCGACCCGTCGGCGCGCACATCGACATGCGGCTCCGGGTACCCCCCGGGCGGCGGCTTGGCGTAGTCCGCGTCCCGCTTCGCGAGCCGGGCCGCCACGTCGTAGGTGCCCTCGATCGCCCGCCGGATGTCATCGCCGAGCTGCTCAACCGCGGGCGGGTCACCGAAGGCCGGCCGCACCGTCCATTCCTGGACCGCCCGGTCGCCCACGGTCTGCACGCGCGCGGCAAGCACGTTGAGCCGGTTCAACGAGAGCACACCGGCCACCAGGCCGAGGAGGCCGACGCGGTCCGGGGCCGCCACGGTGACCACGCTCGCGGCATCGCCCACGTCCATCAGCACCCAGACGCCCGGCTGCTCGAGGGCGACCCTCTGCTGCTCGCTGAGCTCGGGGGGCTCCGGCAGCGGTCGGCCCGCCATCACGGCTCGCAGCCGGTCCACGAGGTCCCCCAGGAGGGCGAAGCGCCAGTCCGTGCTGACGCTGGCCCCTGTGGCCAGCGAGTCCGCCACGACCAGCTCGTGCATCAGGTCGACGACATCGAGGGTGCCCAGGGTCTCGGCTACCCCACTGATCACGACGGGGTCCTCGAGATCGCGTTTCGTGGCCGTGTCCGGGAGCAGCAGGTGGTGGCGCACGAGTGCCTCGATCACGGCGACGTCGTCGTCCTTGAAGCCCATCCGCGCGGCGAGGTCGACCGCCATGCGCGCCCCGACCTCGCTATGGTCCCCGCCGCGCGCCTTGCCGATGTCGTGGAGGAGGGCACCCATCAGCAGCAGATCCGGGCGGTCGACGTTGCGGGTCAGCGAGCTGGCCCGCACGCACGTCTCGACCAGGTGGCGGTCGACGGTATAGGTGTGGAGGGGGTTGCGCTGCGGGGCCGAGCGCACGACGTCCCAACCGGGGATCAGCCGCTCGATGATGCCGGCCTGGTCGAGCGCCTCCCAGACGGGCACCGTGCTCGGGCCGGCGCCCAGCAGCGCGATGAACGACTCGCGCACCGAGCGACTCCACGGCACGCGGGGCACGACGCCTTCCGCGGCCAGCCGCTCGACCGTGTGCGGCGACAGCCGCAGGCCCGCCTGCGCGGCGGCAGCCGCAGCGCGGAGCAGGAGGCCCTCGTCCGATCCCGGACGCGCCTCCATGGCGAGCACGGCCTCGCCGTCCTGGATCACCACGCCGTCGGTGAGGGGGATGCGCGCAGGCGTCTTGCGGCGAAGAGGCCGGAAGCCGGATCGCTGCCGGCTCCGCGTCAGGCGATCGACCCGGTGCCATGTGACATCACTGGCGTAGGCGATCGCCCGCGCGCTCTCATATACGGCGCGCAGGAGCGCCTCTGCGTCCGGGACGCCGACGAGCTCGACGGCCACCGCCTCCTGCTCCTGCATGACCAGCCGATCCAGTGCCCGACCGGTGACCCGGTGCAGCGCGTCCCGGACATCGAGCAGGAAGCCGACCGACTCCTGCCAGGCACCATGGGGCACGTCGGTCACCCACGACGCACGAACGCCCTCCAGCACGACCGCGTCGCGCAGTCCGCCGTACGACTCCTTCACGTCCGGCTCGAGCAGCTGGCTGGCCTCCCCGAACCGCTCCCGACGCTCCTGGACGAGATCGCGGAGCTCGGGCAGCCGCTTCTCCGCCATGGCCCGCCAGTCGGCCAGCACGGCGCTGCGCAGCTGTTCGAACAGCGACTGGTCACCGGCGACCGGCCGGGCGTCCAGCAGGCCCAGGATCACCTTGAGGTCCTCACTGGCCAGCCTTCGCGCCTCGCTCACGGTGCGGACACTGTGATCGAGGCGTACCCCGCTGTCCCAGATCGGGTACCACAGCGAGTCCGCCGCACGGCTTGCCTCGCTGACGCCCGACTTGTGGAGGAGCAGGAGGTCGAGATCACTGCCCAGCGTGAGCTCGCCTCGCCCGTAGCCCCCCACTGCGACGAGGCAGAACGGGTCGGGCGTGGACGTGATCCCCGCCGCGAAGAGCCCACCGAGCCAGTCGTCTGTGAGCTCGGTCAGAGCAGCGCGTCGCCCCGGGCCGGTGAGCCCGGGGCGACGCGCGATCTCCTCACGCGCGGAGGCGTATGCCTGCGCTGTCACTGTCACATCGTGTCCTACAGCGCCTCGGCTCCGCGCTCGCCCGTCCGGACGCGCACGATCGTGTCGACCGGGCTCACCCAGACCTTCCCGTCGCCGATCTTGCCGGTCTGGGCCGCGCCGACGATGGCCTCGACGACCGTGTCGACGGTCTCATCGTCGACAACGACCTCAAGGCGGACCTTCGGCACGAGGTCGACGGTGTACTCGGCACCGCGGTAGACCTCGGTGTGGCCCTTCTGCCGGCCGTAGCCGGAGGCCTCGGACACGGTGAGCCCGTGGACTCCCCGACCCTCGAGGGCGCTCTTCACGTCCTCGAGCTTGAACGGCTTGATGATTGCCGTGACGAGCTTCATCATCCCTCCTCAGACTTGCGCGCAGCGGACTGACCGACACCGGCGAAGACTCCGCCACCCCCAGTGTCTCCGAGTTCGTAGCCGAACTCGGCGTGAAGGGCCCTGTCGATACCGGAGACCTCGTCGTCGGCCGGGATCCGGACACCCATCGTGGCCTTGAGCACGAAGCCAATGATCAGGGCGATCACCAGCGAGTAGCCCAGGACCGCGAAGGCACCGATGGTCTGCTTCCCGAGTTGATCGAGGCCACCACCGTAGAACAGGCCGTCGACACCGGCGGGAGCCGCCGCCGTGGCGAACAGGCCGATGAGCAGCGTGCCCACGAGGCCGCCCACCAGGTGGACACCGACCACGTCGAGCGAGTCGTCGTACTTGAACTTGTACTTCAGGCCCACGGCAAGGGCGCACAGGACGCCAGCAGCAACGCCGATGATGATCGCGCCGATCGGATCCACCGCCGAGCACGACGGGGTGATGGCGACCAGGCCCGCGACCACGCCGGACGCGGCGCCGAGGGAGGTCGCGTGACCGTCACGCAGCTTCTCCACCAGCAGCCAGGCGAGCGCCGCGGCACAGGTGGCGACGAAGGTGTTCACGAACACGACCGCCGAGGTGTTGTTGGCCGCCAGGGCGGAGCCGGCGTTGAATCCGAACCAGCCGAACCAGAGCAGACCGGCGCCGATCATGACGAGCGGCAGGTTGTGCGGCTTCATCGCTGTGCGGGGCCAGCCGACGCGCTTGCCGACCACGATGGCGAGGGCCAAGCCCGCAATGCCTGCGTTGATGTGGACGGCGGTGCCGCCGGCGAAGTCGATGACGCCGAGTTGGAAGATCCAGCCGCCGGACGCCCAGACCCAGTGCGCGACCGGGAAGTACACCAGCGTCGCCCAGATGGCCGCGAAGACCATCCACGCCGAGAACTTCATGCGATCAGCGACGGCACCGGCGATCAGGCCCACGGTGATGCAGGCGAACATCGCCTGGAAGGCCACGAACGCCATCACGGGCAGTGCCGACTGCGGGTCATCGGTCATCAGGCCGTTGAGCCAGGCGAACTCCGTGAAGCTGCCGAACAGCGGCGAGCTCTCCGGGTCACCGCCGAACGCCACGGAGTAGCCGAAGGCCACCCACAGGATGCCGACGATGAAGAGGGCGCCCATGACCATCATGAGCATGTTCAGTACGGACTTGACCCGGACCATGCCTCCGTAGAAGAAGGCGAGCCCGGGGATCATGATCAGCACCAGGGCTGCTGATGTCAGCACCCAGGCGGTGTCACCCGAGTTCAAAGCGGATTCCATGCGAGTTCTCCCTTCGGTGGTCTTCACCTCGCGGCTCGAACACAACTGCAGGGAGGTTTCACTCGACGCGTCCGCAGGTTTCGCCGACGTATCGGAACCCCCGTCCGGGTTAACTCCGCGTTACCGCAGGGAGCGGACTTGTCCCCTCGGTCCCGGATGCTGCGTCACTCGTTCATGGACAAATCGGACACGACCCCTCAACAACTGACGCAACAACCCCGGTGCGCGCCCACCCGGCCGCTCTCCGGGGCTCGCTGCGCTCACTCCTCGAGCAGGGCCTCGCACCCACCCGGCCGCTCTCCGGGGCTCGCTGCGCTCACTCCTCGAGCAGGGCCTCGCACCCATCAGGCCGCTCTCCGGGGCTCGCTGCGCTCACTCCTCGAGCAGGGCCTCGACGAACACATCCGGCTCGAACGGAGCCAGGTCATCCGGCCCCTCCCCCAGCCCGACCAGCTTCACCGGCACCCCCAGGTCCCGCTGCACGGCCACGACAATGCCTCCCCGCGCCGTGCCGTCCAGCTTCGTCAGCACGATGCCCGTCACGTCGACGACCTCGGCGAAGACCCGCGCCTGCACGAGCCCGTTCTGCCCCGTCGTGGCGTCCAGGACCAGGAGGACCTCGTCGATCGGCGACTGCTTCTCCACGACCCGCTTGACCTTGCCCAGCTCGTCCATGAGCCCGGTCTTGGTGTGCAGACGCCCCGCGGTGTCGATGATGACGGTGTCCACCCCGGCCGCCATCCCCGTGGACACCGCGTCGAAGGCCACCGCGGCAGGGTCCCCGCCCTCGGGCCCGCGCACCACGGCAGCACCCACCCGGTCGCCCCAGGTCTGCAGCTGATCCGATGCGGCGGCGCGGAAGGTGTCGGCGGCGCCCAGGACCACCGTCTGCCCCTCGGCGATGGCGAGGCGGGCCAGCTTCCCGGTGGTCGTCGTCTTGCCGGTGCCGTTGACGCCGACGACCAGCACCACGCCGGGACGATCCCCCATGCGCTCGGCCCGAACCTCGCGGTCCATCGACGGATCCACCAGCGCGATGAGCTCCTCGCGCAGCAGTGCCCGGATCGCCGCCGGATCGGACGATCCCTCGACGCGGACCCGGGTGCGCAGGCGGTCCATGAGCTCCGTCGTCGGACCCACGCCGAGATCCGCCGTCAGGAGCGTCTCCTCGACCTGGTCCCAGGTGTCGTCGTCGATGGTGCCCCGGCTGAGCAGGGTCAGCAGCCCGCGCCCGAGGGTGTTCTGCGATCGGGCCAGCCGCGCCCGCAGCCGCCGCATGCGCCCGACGGCAGGCTCCGGCACCTCGAGCTCGAGGAGCCCCTCGAGCTCGGCCGCCTCCTCGGGGGTGACCAGGCCGATCGGCTGGTCGGCGGGCGCCTCGGGCGCGCCTAGCTCGGCGCCCACGTCAACGACGTCGACGCTGCGTCGCGGGGTGTCCCTCGGCACCGAGTCGTCGTCGCCGACCCCCGGCGCGTAGTCGATGCCCGGCCGGGGAGCAGGCGCCGAGACCCCGCTGCCCCGGCGCAGCAGGAGGGCGGCGCCGACCGCCAGAAGCACCAGCAGGACGACGCCGAGGACGACATAGAGGAGCGCGGAATCCATGGTCGGCATCCTCCCATGCAGCGCCGTCAGCCCGGACTCGGCAGGATTGGGGGGTGGCCGCCCGCTCCTTCCTGTCCGCCTATGTGCTCATCGGGGTGCTCAACGTCGTCGCCGAGCTCACCGACAACGTCGATGGCGTCCTCCTGACCAAGCCGCTGCTCATCCCGCTCCTCTTCGGATGGCTGGTCGCCAGCGCGGGTCGCACCTGGCCGCGGCCCCTGATCGCCCTCGGGATCGGCCTGCTGTTCGCGTGGGCGGGCGATCTGTTCCTGCTGGGCGAGGGCGACACCATGTTCATGCTGGGGATCGCGGCCTTCCTCGTCATGCAGGTGCTGTACATCGTCGCGTTCCTGTCGGTGCCGGGCACCGGCGTCCTCCGGAGGTGGCCGATCGCGGCGGTGCCCTACGCCGCCGCTCTGATCGGGCTCGTGGTCCTGACGTGGCCGGGGGCAGGGGGCATGCGCATCCCAGGGACCATCTACGTGGTCGTGCTCATGACGATGGCCGCAACAGCACTGGATCTCGTGGGGCGGCTGCTGCCGATCGACGCATGGCGCGTGGTCGCTGGCGGCGCGCTCTTCGCGGTCTCCGACGCCCTCATCGCCCTGACCGCCTTCGGCCCGCTCAGCAGTTCTCCGGGCACCGATGCGGTCGTCATGACCACCTACATCGTCGCGCAGGGCCTCATCGTGGTCGGCCTCACGCGCGGCGTCCTCACGCCGGATCGACGCGTGCCCACCTGGGCGTCGTTCACCCAGGGCCTCTGAGGGCCGCTAGGCCGAGGCGGCCTCGCGGAGCCGCTGACCGATCACCTGGGTCACGCCGTCACCTCGCATCGAGACTCCGTACAGCGCGTCCGCGATCTCCATCGTGCGCTTCTGGTGGGTGATCACGATCAGCTGGGAGGAGTTGCGCAACTCCTCGATGATGTCGATCAGCCGGCCGAGGTTGACGTCGTCGAGGGCCGCCTCCACCTCGTCGAGGACGTAGAACGGGCTGGGCCGGGCCTTGAAGAGGGCCACGAGGAACGCCACCGCCGTGAGCGAGCGCTCGCCACCGGACAGCAGCGACAGTCGCTTCACCTTCTTGCCCGGGGGTCGGGCCTCGACATCGACGCCGGTGTTGAGGAGGTCCTCCGGCTCGGTGAGGATCAGGCGGCCATCGCCGCCGGGGAACAACCGCGCGAAGATGCCCTCGAACTCCCGCTGGACGTCCTCGTAGGCCTCGGAGAACGCCTGCTGGACGCGCGCATCGACCTCCTTGACGATGTCGAGCAGGTCCTCGCGGGTCCGCTTGAGGTCGTCGAGCTGCTCGGTCAGGAAGTTGTGCCGCTCCTCCATCGCGGCGAACTCCTCCAGCGCCAGCGGATTGACCTTGCCCAGGAGGGCGAGGTCCCGCTCGGCCGCCTTCAGGCGCTTCTCCTGCTCGCTGCGCACGAAGGGGTACGGCTCGGGCTCAACGTCCGGCACCTCATCGCCGGGCGCCGACGGCGTCGGCGGTACCAGCTGCTCCGGGCCGTACTCCGCGAGGAGGACATCCGACTCGATGCCGAACTCCTCAAGGACGCGGTCGTGCACCTGCTCGATCCGCATCCGCTGCTCGGCCCGCGCCACCTCATCGCGATGGACCGAGTCCTTCAGACGATCGGCCTCGGCCGTGAGCTCTCGCAGGGACGACCGCACGGCCTGCAGTCGGGCGTCTCGCTCCTTGGTCGTCCGCTCGATCAGGGTGCGTTCCCTGCCGGCCGTGGCGACGGACGCTTCGATGTACTTCTGCACGACCCGTGCACCGTCGAGGACGGCCTGGGCGACGATGAGCTCCCGAGCACGCCGCTCCCGGCGCTCCTGCGCCGCGAGCCTCGCCTGCCGCTCCGCCTCGGCAGCCCGCTCGAGCTGCGCCGCCCGGGCGGAGACCGCGGTCACTCGCTCCTCCGCGGTGCGCAGTGCAAGGCGGGCGTCGACCTCGGCCTTGCGGGCCGACGAGGCCGTGGCGTTCAGCTGCTCGCGCTCATCCGAGGCGGTGTCGACCTCCGGCTCGCTGGTCGCCGCCTCAAGTCGTGCCTGCAGCTGCTCCAGCTGCTCGTTGTCGGACGCCAGCGAGCGCTCAGCGGCCTCTCGAGCGGCCGCGAGACGCTCCGCCTCGGCCGCGGCCGCACGCGCCTGCTGCCCGAGCTGCCCGAGCTGCTCGGCCACCGCGGCCATCGCCGCGTCGGACTCGTGCAGGCGGGAGAGCGTCGACTCCGCCCGACGAGCCGCCTGCGCCTGCTGGGTCTGAGCGGACGCCATGTCGAACCGGAGTCGGTCGAGATCATGACCCACGCGCTCAAGCTGGGCCGAGGCCTCGTCGAAGGCCGCCTGCACCTCGAGAAGGCTGGGTGCGGTCGCGGAGCCGGCGTGCAGAACGCCCTGGCTGAGGACATCCCCGTCCTCCGTCACGAACGAGAGTCCGGGATGGTGACGCGCGAGTTCGCCGGCCTGGGCAAGATCCCTCACCAGGGACCAGCGCTCGAGCAGCTGGTCGACGATCGGCTGCAGCACGGGCTCGCAGTGCACGAAGTCCAGGAGCGGTCGCCCGGCATCGCGCACGTGCGGGCGCGGCGAGCGCGGCTCGGCATCGGCGATCACGAGCGCAGCACGGCCGGCGTCCTCGTCCTTCAGCAGGACGACGGCGGACATGGCCGCGGACATGCCCGTGACGACGACCGCGTCGGCGATATCGCCCAGTGCGGCCGCCACGGCGGTCTGCGCCCCGGCATCCACGTGGAGGAGGCCGGCCAGCGGTCCGAGCACGCCGGGGATGCGATCCGCCGCGGAGACGACATGCGCGCCCGCGTCCTTGCGCTCGAGTCCCAGGGCCAGGGCGTCGACGCGGGCGGTGAGTGCGGCTCGCTCACGCTCCAGGGCGGACTCCCGGGTGCGCAACGCTTCGACGACCGCGTCGGCCTCGGCCAGCGCCGCCTCGGCAGCCTCGTGCTCGGCGTCGAGACTGACCTCGCCGCCCTCGAGCCCGGCGACGTCCATCTCGATACGCTGGAACTCCTGCTGAGCGCGCTCGCCACGGGTGCGGGCCTCGGCCACCTGGCTCTCGAGCCGGGAGATCTCCGCGGAACGGGTCTCGATCCGGGACCGGGCCGCATTGACCTGCCCCGTGAGCCGGGCCAGGCCCTCGCGTCGGTCCGCGGCGGCACGCTCGGCCTGAGCGACTCGGCGCTCCTCCGCGGCGGCGGCGGCCTCGGCGCCGATCCGGTCGGCCTCCGCCTGCGACAGCGCCTCGCGGGACTCCTCGACGAGGCGGCCGAGCTCGAACTCCTCCTGGCGGAGGGCGCGCGCCTCGGCATCGATCTGCTCGGGATCGCGACCCGAGTCCTCCTGCTCGGGCTCGGGCTGGAGGTGGCGGACCCGCTCCACGGCGACCTGCGTGAGCCCGAGGAACCGCTCGCGCAGGCCACTCAGCGCGAACCAGGTCTCCTGGGCCGCCGTGAGGCGCGGTGCGTCGAGCGCGGCCTGCTCCTCCGCCTCCGCCTCCTGCGCGAGCAGGGCGGCGATGCGCTGGTCGACATCGGCCTGCCGCTCGCGCAGGGCCGTCTCATCGGCGACCTCGGCCTCCAGTGCGGTGGTCATCTGCACGAGGTCGTCGGCGAGGATCCGCAGCCGGGCATCGCGGACCTCGGCCTGGATGACGACCGCTCGACGGGCCACCTCGGCCTGCCGGCCGAGTGGCTTCAGCTGCCGCCGCAGCTCGGTGGTCAGGTCCTGCAGCCGCGTGAGGTTCGCCTGCATCGCGTCGAGCTTGCGGAGCGCCTTCTCCTTGCGCTTGCGGTGCTTGAGGACACCGGCGGCCTCCTCGATGATGCCGCGGCGATCCTCCGGAGTGGCCTCGAGGATGTGGGTCAAGCGGTTCTGGCCGACGATCACGTGCATCTCGCGTCCGATGCCCGAGTCGCTCAGCAGCTCCTGCACGTCGAGCAGTCGGCACGACTCGCCGTTGATGGCGTACTCGGAGCCGCCGTTGCGGAACAGGGTCCGCGAGATGGTCACCTCGGTGTAGTCGATGGGCAGTGCGCCGTCGGTGTTGTCGATGGTGAGGGCCACCTCAGCGCGGCCGAGGGGAGCGCGGCCGGAGGTGCCGGAGAAGATGACGTCCTCCATCTTGCCGCCGCGCAGGGACTTGGCGCCCTGCTCGCCCATGACCCAGGCGAGGGCGTCGACGACATTGGACTTGCCGGACCCGTTGGGGCCCACGACGCAGGTGACGCCCGGCTCGAAATGCAGGGTCGTGGAGGAGGCGAAGGACTTGAAGCCCTTGAGCGTCAGGTTCTTCAGGTGCACGCGCGGACTCTACCCGCGGTCACGGACCCTGCTGCGCGCCCCACGCTGACAACGGGGGCAGAAGTAGCTGGAGCGGTTCATGAACGCGATACGGCGGATAGCCGTGCCGCACCGGTCACACGGCTCGCCCTCCCGCCCGTAGGCGTGCAGGCTGCGATCGAAGTAGCCGCTCTCGCCGTTCACGTTGACGTACAGGGCATCGAAGCTCGTCCCACCCTGCTCAAGGGCCTCACCCATCACTTCCCTCACTGCGGCCAGCAACTCACGCACCTGCGGCCGGCTCAGCCCGCGTCCCGGTCGACTCCCGTGGAGCCGCACCCGCCACAGCGACTCGTCCGCGTAGATGTTCCCGATCCCGGAGGCGACGGTCTGGTCGAGAAGGATCCGCTTGACCTCCGAGTCACGGGACCGCACACGGGCGACGACCAGCTCGTCATCGAAGAGCGGGTCGAGCGGGTCCCGGGCGATGTGCGCGATGGTCACCGGCACCTGTCCGCCGGCGCCGTCGCTCGCGAGTGGGGCCACCGCGAGCCCCCCGAACGTGCGCTGGTCGACGAACCGAAGTTCACGTCCCTCGTCCGTGAAGGTCATCCGGACCCGCAGGTGCGGGCCGTCCGGGGCCTCTGGCGGCAGCAGGAGGAGCTGTCCGCTCATGCCAAGATGCCCGACGACGGCCTCGTCCTCGCCGACGAGTGGGATCCACAGGTACTTGCCGCGCCGGGACACGCATCGCAGGGTGCGTCCGGCCAGCCGGTCGCTGAAGTCGGAGGCGCCGGCGGGATGGCGGCGCACGGCACGGGGGTGGCGCACCTCCACGTCGGACACGGTCCGCCCGGCTACCCACCCCTGGAGTCCGCGGCGGACAACCTCGACCTCCGGCAGTTCCGGCATGGTCAGGTCTCGGGGAGGTCGAGGTCCGGGTTCTCGGAGCGGATGCGCTCATAGGCGGCCGACGCGGCCCGCTGCTCGGCCGTCTTCTTCGACTGGCCGGAGCCGCTGCCGAGGACCTCGTCGTCGATGAGCACGTCGGCCGAGAAGACCTTCGCGTGATCGGGACCGACGTCGGAGACGCGGTAGGTCGGGGCACCGCGACCGAGCAGCGCCGCAGCCTCCTGCAGGGAGGTCTTCCAGTCCAGGCCCGCCCCCAGCTCCGCGGCTGCGTCGATGAGCGGGTCCATCAGGGCGCTGACGACCGTCCGTGCCGCGTCGATGCCGGAGTCGAGGTAGACCGCCCCGAACAGGGCCTCGAGGGTGTCGGCGAGGATCGACGTCTTGTCACGGCCACCGGTCGTGTCCTCGCCGCGACCGAGGTACAGGTACTCCCCCACACCGAGCGTCCGAGCCACCTCCGCGAGCGCCCCGGCGTTGACGACAGCAGCACGCAGCTTGGCCAGTTGGCCCTCCGGCCAGTCCGGGAAGCGTCGGTAGAGGGTGTCGGTGACCACGACGCCGAGGACGCTGTCCCCCAGGAACTCCAGCCGCTCGTTGGTCGGCAGCCCGCCGTTCTCGTATGCGTACGACCGGTGGGTGAGGGCAACGCGGAGCAGGTCGGCATCGAGGGCGACGCCGAGGGCCTCGGCGAGTTCCGCGGCATCGGTCTTCACGCGTTGTTCTCCTCTCTCGACCTGCGCACGACCTCGTCGACGAGGTCCGCAATCGTCCGGACCGACGCCATCGCATCGTCGTCGATGACGCATCTGAACGAGAGGCCCGCGGCGGCGTCGCATACGGCATCGGCCAGGCATACGGCGTCGGCGCCGGTCATCGCGAGCGCGGAGAGCGGCGAGTCGGCGCGCAGACCGCTCACCACGTCGGCGGCGAACACCCGGGCGAGGGCCACATCCACCACGGCCTGAGCCTGCGGCCGGTCCAGCCGCGGACGGTCGCCGTCGGTGGCCACGGGGTCCTCGCTCATCGCCGACCTGCCCGTGCCAGCGCCTCCTGGACGGACGGAACCAACCCCATGGCCGCCACGCGCGCGGCGAGCCGCACGCACGCACCGATCTGCTCCGGCGTCCCGGCGCCGTGCCCGACGACGGTCACCCCGTTGACGCCGAGAAGGACTCCCCCGGCGAAGTCACCGGCGGCCGATTCGCGGGCCACGCGAAGTGCCGGCCCGGGATCGCCGTAGGCGGCTCCCATGCGGTGCGCGGCCCAGCGGACGGTTCCCTCCAGCCCCTTCAGCAGCACATTGCCGGTGAAGCCGTCGACGACCACCACCTGCGCACGCTCGCCCAGCGCCAGATCGTGGCCTTCCACGGGCCCGGCGTACCGGATCCCCCGGGCGGGCAGGGTCTCGGCGAGCAGCTCATCGGCCGAGGCGCGCAGGCGATCCCCCTTGCCCGGCTCACTGCCGATGCTCATGAGGCCGACGACGGGATCGACCATGCCCAGCGTGCGGGCGTACGCCACTCCGGCCACCGCGAACTGCCGCAGCAGGTCGGGGGTGGCATCGGGAGCGGCGCCAGCGTCGAGGAGCACCACCGGGCCGGCCAGTGCGGGAACGAGGACGGCAAGCGCGGGTCGGGACATGCCGGGCACCCGGCCCAGGCCCAGTACCGCGGCGCCGACGGCCGCACCGGTGTGACCGACGGAGACCCAGGCATCGGCGTAGGCCCGGGCCACGAGGCTGGTAGCCACCGTGACGGTGACGTCGTCGTGATCCCGCAGGCGGGCGAGGGGGCTGTCGCCCATGGCGATTCCGTGGCCCGCAGGTACCAGCCGCACGGCATCGAGGGGGACGTCACGCTCCCGCAGGAGCGAGCGGGCGGTGCTCTCCGGACCGACGAGCAGCAGGTCGAGGTCCCCCAGTGCGGGGTCGCCGAGGAGGCGCGCAACAGCATCGGCGACGACGGCAGGTGCGCCGTCGCCGCCGAGCAGGTCGACCGCGATACGAGTCACGGGCGTGCGTGAAGCCGACTAGGGCGCTTCCGCGTCCCGGTCGAGGGCACCACTAGACGTCGAGGACGCGACGCTTGGCGTAGGTGCCGCACGTGGGGCACGCGGTGTGCGCGATGTGCTTGTCCTTGCAGCGGGCACAGGTGACCAGGGTCGGCGTGGCGGCCTTCCACTGGGCCCGGCGGGAGCGGGTGTTCGAGCGGGACATCTTCCGCTTGGGAACGGGCACGGCGATTCCTTCGGTCCGGTGGCTCGCATGGCGCGAGCCGTGAGGCTAGTTCTCGTCCTGCTCGAGGAGGGCGGTCAGTGCTGCCCACCTCGGGTCGGACGTCTCGTGCGCGTGCTGCGGGTCATCCGCCAGTCGGGCTCCGCAGACGGAGCACAGACCGGGGCAGTCCTCACTGCACAGCGGGGCGAGTGGCAGCGTGAGCACCACCGCGTCCCGCAGGGTGGGATCGAGGTCGATCAGATCGTCCTCGATCACCGGCAGCGGATCCTCGGACTCGTCCTCCTCCTCGACGACAGCGCCCTTGGCATCCGTCGCCGGGTAGCGGAACAGCTCGGTGAGGTCCACCTCCTCGTGCCAGTCGAACGGATCGAGGCACCGCGAGCACTCCGCGGTGACCTGCATATCCGCCGTCCCGGACACGAGGACGCCCTCCAGAACGGACTCCAACCGAAGATCCAACTCGATCGGCGTTCCCTCGGGCACCCGAGCCATCGCGACACCGAGGCCTGCCGGGGCCGGGACTGAGCGATCCACGGTGACCATCGACCCGGGCCTGCGCTGCAGGGACCGCACGTCCAGGACGAGCGGATCCTTCGGGTCGAGGACGGCCACAGGGGACCCCTCACTCTCGGCACGACGAACCTTGGCCTCGCGAGAGGCCCGAGAAAGGGTACCTGAGGTGCGTCCGAATGGCCTAAACGGCCCGGGGCAAGGAGTGAGCGGGAGCGAGCCCCGCCGCCGCGGGCCTTCCAGCCACGGGCCGGCGCTCAGCGACGGTCGTCGTACCCGCCCTGCACGTCGATGTAGCCCGTGTCCTCGTAGGCGGCGTCGTCGTACACCTGCTCCTGGACCGGGGCGAGCTCCTGGTACATCTGGCTGCGCAGGCGCTCCCGGCCGCGATCAACGGTCTGCAGGGTCTTCTGCAGCGTGATCTCGAAGGTGGCCAGCTTCGCGTCGATGTAGTCGTCGGTCTCCTTGCGCATGCGGGCGGTCTCCCCGGCCGTCTGCTGCGTCAGGGCCTCCGCCTCCGCGACGGCGGCGAGGTACACCTCATGCTCCGAGACGAGGCGATCCGCCTCGTTGCGCGCCCGCTCCAGGATCCGGTCGGCCTCGCGGCGACCGTCCTGGACGACCGCCTCGCGATCCGCGAGCAGCTCGTCGGCACGGTGCACCGACTCCGGCAGCATCTGCCGGATCTCGTCGATCAGGTCGAGCACCTGCTGGCGGTTGACAATGCAGGACGCCGACAACGGCATGGCCTTCGCGTCCTCGACCAGGACAGCAAGCTCGTCGAGTCGTTCCTGAACGTCCACGCCTGCTCCTCGATGCTCGACGGCTACCCCTGCGGGTCCATTGTGGCTGACAGCCTCTGCTGCAGGCGCTTCAACACGGCGTCGGGCACCAATCCACTGACGTCTCCCCCGAACTTCGCGACCTCCTTGACGAGGCTGGAGGACAGGAAGCTGTAGAGCGGGTTCGTAGTGATGAACACCGTCTCGACCTCGGCCAGGCGGTAGTTCATCTGGGCCATCTGCAACTCGTAGTCGAAGTCGCTGACCGCTCGCAGGCCCTTGACGATGGTGCTGATGTCGTTCGCCTTGCAGTAGTCGACAAGCAGTCCGTGGAAGGAGTCCACTCGGATCGTCGGATAGTCGGCGACGACCTCGCGAAGCAGGTCGATCCGCTCCTCCACGCTGAACAGGCCCTGCTTGGTCTGGTTCACCAGCACGGCCACCACGACCTCGTCGGCCAGCGCGGCGGCCCTGACGAAGACATCGAGGTGTCCATTGGTGACCGGATCGAACGATCCAGGGCAGACGGCGATCCGCATCAGGCGTCCTCCTCGTCGCGGCGATCAGACGTCGTCACGTGACCGTACCAAAGCGCGGTGTCACCGTAGTCGCGTCGGCGCCACATCTCCCATTCATCGGGCAGGGGGCTGTCGACGTCGCGCGCCGGTCGCTCCACCACGACATCGGCTCCAGCCGCGATCCATCCCGCGTCGGCACCGTTGCGCAGGAGCTCACGCAGGTCGTCGGCGCTCCAGGCGTATGGCGGATCGACGAGCACGAGCGAGGCCGGTTCGCCAGGGCCGGGGGTGGCCAGGAGTCGACGGGCATCGCCCACCAGCACCGTGGCGCCGGCCAGATCGACGGCCGCCACGTTGGCGCGCAGGACCTTCACAGCGGGCCGCGCCACCTCGACGAGCAGGACCGACGCTGCGCCACGGCTCAGGGCCTCCAGCCCGAGGGCCCCCGATCCGGCGAAGAGGTCCAGCACGCGGATGTCGGACCACGACCGGCCGCTGGCCACGAGGTCACTGTCCAGGCTGGAGAACAGCGCCTCCCGCACCCGATCGGACGTCGGACGGGTGCCGGCCGACGGAACGGCGAGGCGGCGCCCGCCGGCCCGGCCCGCGATGATGCGCGTCACGCCCGCTCCAGGTAGTCGGCCTGCTCCTGGGCGATGAGGACGCGTACGGCCTCGCTGAGGGCCGGTGATGTGGACAGCTCCGGATCAGCGGCCACCACCGCGAACGCGGACTCACGTGCCTGGAGGATCACGCTCTCGTGCCGCGCCACCTCCAGCAGCCGCAGCGAGCTGCGGCGTCCGGACTGAACGCTGCCGAGCACGTCACCCTCACGACGCATCTCGAGGTCGAGTGCGGAGAGCGCGAAGCCGTCGGTCGTCGAGGCCACCGCGTCCAGCCGCTCACGCGAGGGCGACTCGGGATCGGAGTCCGTCATCAGCAGGCACAGCCCGGGCAGCTGACCTCTCCCGACCCGCCCGCGCAGCTGGTGCAGCTGCGAGATGCCGAAGCGGTCGGCGTCGACGATCACAATCATCGTGGCCTGGGGCACGTCGACCCCGACCTCGATGACGGTCGTCGAGACGAGCACCTCGATCGGGTCCTTGGCCTCCGGATCCGCGAATCGGCGCATGACGTCGTCCTTGTCCTCGCCCGTCATGCGTCCGTGGAGCGTCCCGATCCGCAGTCCCGAGAGCTCTCCGTCCGCGAGCCGGGCCGCCAGCCCCCGGACCGATGCGGCCCGCGATCGGCCGTCGGCCACGCCCTCGTCGTCCTCACCGGCGGGGACCGAGCCGTCGTCCTCCGCACCCTCGTCGACGTCGTCCCCGATGCGGGGGCAGACCACGAAGACCCGATGCCCGGCGACGACCTCCTCCCGGGCACGTTGCCAGGCCCGCTCCACGAACGCGGGCTGCTCGCTCACGGCCACGACGTGCGTGCTGACGACCGCTCGTCCGGCGGGCAGCTCGGTGAGCGTCGACACGTCGACGTCGCCGAACACGGTCATCGCCACCGTGCGCGGGATCGGCGTCGCCGTCATGACGAGCACGTGCGGCCGGGAGCCGTCGCGCGACTTCGCCGTGAGGGCAGCGCGCTGCTCCACGCCGAACCGGTGCTGCTCGTCGACGACGACGAGGGCAAGGTCGTTGAAGTCGACCTTCTCCTGGATCAGCGCGTGAGTGCCGACGACGATGCCCGCATCGCCGGTGAGGATGTCCAGAAGCTCGCTGCGACGCTGCGCGGTGCGCTGCGAGCCGGTGAGGAGCGCGACCTGGGTCGCGACCTCCGGTGATCCGAGCCGGCCCCGTTCCGCGAGGGGCCCGAGCAGCCCGGTGATCGAGCGGTAGTGCTGGGCGGCCAGCACCTCAGTGGGCGCCAGGAGAGCCGCCTGCCCTCCGGCATCCACCACCCGAAGCATGGCCCGGAGGGCCACCACGGTCTTGCCGCTGCCGACATCGCCCTGCAGGAGCCGATGCATCGGGTGGTCGCGGGCCATGTCCTCGTCGATGGCCTGCGAGACCTCCCGCTGACCCGAGGTGAGCTCGAACGGCAGCCTCGCATCGAACGCGTCGAGCAGCGGGCTCGTCTCGGGCACGCGCCGCGTCGCGGGCAGCGCCATCACCTCCGCGCGTCGCTGTGCCAGCACCACTTGGAGGACGAAGGCCTCCTCGAAGCGGAGCCTCTCCACGGCCCGACGCACGTCGTCGCGGCTCGTGGGCCGATGGATGCTCCACAACGCGTCCGTCAGGCCCAGCAGACCGTGCTCGTCGCGTACCGCGTCCGGGATCGGGTCTGGCAGCTCGCGTGCCGACTCCAGGACGATGTCGAGCGACTTCTTGAGCTGCCACGAGGTGACCGACTTGCTGGCCGGGTAGATCGGGATGAGCGCACCGGCGAACTCGAGGGCACTGAGCCCTCCGTCGTCGACGCCCTCGGGCAGGAGCTCGAACTCGGGGTGGGTGAGCTGCAGCTGCTCGCGGAAGCGCCCCACCTGGCCCGCGAACAGTCCCCGCCGCCCTACCTTCAGCTGGCCCTCACGCCACTTCTGGTTGAAGAAGGTCAGCGAGATCGAGTTGCGGCCGTCGCTGATCACGGCCTCGAAGATGCTGCCCCGACGATTGCGCATCGGCCGTACCGTGACCTTGGTGACCTCGGCCAGGACGGTGACCTGCTCGCCGACGCGGAGGGTGTCCAGCTCCGTCAGTTCGCCCCGCTCGGCGTAGCGGCGCGGGTAGTGGCGCAGCAGGTCCTCGACGGTGAGGAGTCCGAGGCCCTTGCGCAGGGCATCTGCCGTCCTGCCGCCGAGGACGGTGGAGAGTTTGGCCTGGAGGTCCACGTGGCTCGCGTCACTCCACCCCGACGATGACGGGCCACAGCGGCTGCCCGCCCTCGTGCACGACGACGTCCACGAGCGGGTACTCCCGTTCGAGCCACTGGGGCAGGTCCCTGCGGAGTTCTGCGCCGGCCTCGGCGCCGAGCACGATCGTGCCGAGCTCCCCGCCGATGGCGAGCATCCCGGCCAGGAGATCGCGCACGACCACGGCGAGGTCGGAGCCGATCGCTGCGATGTCCCCATCGACCAGTCCCAGCACGTCGCCTTCCTGGCAGGGCCCCACCGTCGTCAGTGCGGCCCTGCTCGCGATGGTGACGGCGGCGTACCGAGTGGCCCCGGCGGCCCGCGTCATCGACACGACGTCGTCGTCGAAGTCCGCATCCGGGTCGTGGACGGCGGCCGCGGCGAGCGTCTGCACGATGGAGCGCGTGGGGATGACGGCGACACGCGTGCCGCCCTCCCGGGCCTGCTGAGCGGCCACCTCGGCGACCGCCTGGGTGTCGGAGTCCGACGGCAGAACGACCACCTCGGCCGCATGGACCTGCCGTATGGCACCGAGCAGCTCGGCCGTCGACGGACGCTGCTGCGCGGCCGCCGGCACGATCCCCGCGCCGATCTCCCCCAGCAGCGCGGCGGTGCCGGGTCCGTGCGTCACCGCGACGAGCGCGCGGACGTGGTCCGTGCGCCCCACCGGCGCGGGTTCCAGGTGGGTGATCCGGATCCGGTAGGGCCGACCCGCACGCATGGCCGCCTCCACGGCTGCCCCCGCGTCGTCGACATGCACGTGCACGTTCCACAGGCCGTCTCCCCCGACCACGACGAGGCTGTCGCCTAGGGCGTCCAGCTCGCCGCGCATCGACACGACGGCGTCGGCGTCGTCGCTGTCCAGGAGGTACATCACCTCGTAGGCGGGACCTCCGTAGTGACGGCTGACCTCGGCCTCGACCGGTCGCGGCACCGGCACGCGCAGGCCCGGCTCCCCCACGGCCTGCGCGACGCCCGCGACGACGGCGGCGAAGGCGTCCAGGACCACGACGAGACCACGGCCTCCGGCGTCGACCACGCCCGCCAGCCGAAGGGCCTCGAGCATCGTGGGGGTCGCCTCCAGGGCGTCACGCGCACCGGCCGCAGCCGCCGTCACGACGGCGGTGGCGTCGTCGACGCCGTCCTGCACCACCCGGGAGGCGGCATCGGCGGCCGCGCGAGCAACGGTCAGGATCGTGCCCTCGACCGGTCGTGCCACGGCCTCGTAACCCAGATCGGCAGCCCGGGCGAGCAGGCGCTGGATCACACGGCCATCGAGCACCTCCCCGTCGGGGAGTCCGGCCAGGACGTCACTGGTGCCCCGGAGGATCTGCGACAGGATCACGCCGGAATTGCCTCGCGCGCCGAGAAGGGCGCCGGTCGCCATGGCCTTGGCGGCCTCGGCCGCGGGTGGCTCGCCCTCGCCGTCCCAGCAGTCCTCCACCGACTGGCAGGCGGACTCCATGGTCAGGTAGAGGTTCGTCCCGGTGTCCCCGTCAGGGACCGGGAAGACGTTGAGCGCATCGATGTCGTCCCGCGCCGCCCCGAGATCGCTGAGGGCACGCTGCGCCCAGCTGCGCACGAACGAGGACGAGACGACCGTGCTCACGTCCACCCTCCCTCCGGCCGACCCGGTCTCCGGCTCCGACCGTACCCTCAATTTGGGACCGGGAAGCCCCCTCGGCTACCCTTGACCTTCGCGGCCGCCTGCGGTCGCGATCAGCACCCGACCAATGACCTGTCGATCCCACTCGCGATCGACCGTGACCGACCGCCGCTGGCGGCACATGAAGGAGCACACCGTGGCTGCCACCTGCGACGTCTGCGGCAAGAGCCCGAGCTTCGGCAACACCATCTCGCACTCGCACCGGCGGACCAGCCGCCGCTGGAACCCGAACATCCAGAAGGTGCGCACCGTCGTCGAGGGCACCCCGAAGCGCCTCAATGTCTGCACCTCGTGCATCAAGGCCGGCAAGGTCGTCCGCGCCTAGCACCCTGATCGACAAGGACCCCGCCGCGATCGCGGCGGGGTCCTTCTCTTTGTCGAGCACGGTAGGTCAGCGGAAGTGGGCGTGGCCCCCGCCGGAACGTGCGGTGCCGTCCACCCGCACCTCAGGGTCCCCTGCCACGACGCGCCCGATGGCCACGAACGGCTCAGGCAGCCGCGCACTCGCGGGGAAGGTAGCCAGCAGCGCGTGGTCGTCGCCGCCATCCAGCATCCAGTCGTGGGGATCGATGTTGTAGGCGGCCGCAGCGGCCTGCATCGGCTCGGGGATGTCCCATCCGGAGGTGTCGAGCTCGATGGCGACGCCGGAAGCCTCCGCCACGTGCCGGGCATCAGCCACCAGGCCGTCGCTGACGTCGATCATGGCCGTCGCCCCTGCCTCGGCGGCGGCGGGACCGGCACCGTACGGCGGTACCGGGTAGCGATGGGCATCGACGAGCACCTTCGGCGATCGGAAGCCCCGGGAGAGCAGCTGCAGGCCGGCGGCGGCCCAGCCCACCCGGCCGGCGAGCGCCACCACATCGCCCGGCTGGGCTCCGGAACGGAGCACCGGACCACTCGGAGCGGGCGACCCCATCGCGGTGACGCTCAGCACCACCTGCGGAGCCTCGACCACGTCCCCACCGACCAGCACCGCCCCCACGAGCGCCAACTCCTCGCGAAGCCCGGCGGTGCAGGCGAGCGCCCATGCCGCGGGCAGATCGGCCGGGGCGCCGAACCCGACCACCAGACTGGTCGGCTGGCCGCCCATCGCGGCAACGTCCGCGAGGGACGCGGCGGCCGCCCGCCGGCCGATGTCGACCGGGGTGGACCAGTCGCGCCGGAAGTGCACCCCCTCCACGAGCACATCACAGGTGACCAGGACACCCCCGGGTGCGCAGCGGATCAGGGCCGTGTCGTCCCCCGGCCCGAGGAGGACCGTCTCGTTCAGCCCGTCTGCCGCCGTGATCCGTTCGATGAGGGCGAACTCGCCCACCTCTCTCAGCGTTCCGCCGCTCTCGCTCGTCATGGGCGCTAGTCTCGCAGGCATGTCCGTGCAGGCGTATGTGCTCATCCAGACCGAGGTGGGCAAGGCCGCGACCGTCGTCCAGTCCATCCGCGACATCCCCGGCGTCACCGTGGCCGAGGACGTGACCGGCCCCTACGACGTCATCGTCCGGGCCGAGGCGCGCACGATGGACGAGATGGGCCAGTTGGTCGTCGCCCGCATCCAGGCGGTGGCCGGCATCACCCGCACCCTCACCTGTCCCGTGGTCAACCTGCAGTAGTCACCACCTAGCCGGTCGACCGGTCAGTGGAGACCGGTCCCCTTGCGCAGGGCGTCGGCGACCAGCCGGTCCACCAGGTTCGGGTAGTCGATCCCCGTCGCGCCCCACATTCGCGGGTACATCGAGATCGCGGTGAAGCCGGGCATGGTGTTCACCTCGTTGAGGATCACGTCCCCGCTCCCCGTCACGAAGAAGTCGACCCGCGCAAGCCCGTCGCAGGCCAGTGCGTCGAACGCGCGAACCGCCATGGCGCGGATGCGATCCTCGAGTCCCTCCGGCAGCTCCGCAGGCACGACCAGGGTGGCGGAGTCGTCGAGGTACTTCGCCTCGAAGTCGTAGAACTCGTGCTCCTCGTTGACGATGATCTCCGCGCACCGGCTCGCCGACGGGTGCCCCTCGCCATCGACGAGGACGCCGCACTCGATCTCACGAGGAGTGTCGACGGCCGCCTCGATGATGAGCCGCGGATCGTGCTTGCGAGCCGCTTCCACGGCCGCGACCAGGTCGTGGGCATGGGAGACCTTGGCGATGCCCAGCGAGGATCCCGCTCGCGCGGGCTTCACGAAGACCGGGAAGCCGAGGTCGTGGATCCTGCGGATGCACGCCTCCGGGTCCGCCACCCACTGCCGATCCGTCACGACCTCATACCGGCCGACGTCCAGACCGGCGCCCGCCAGGGTGGCCTTCATGAAGCCCTTGTCCATCGACAGTGCCGACGCCAGCACGCCGGAACCCACGTAGGGGATGCCCAGGGTCTCGAACAGCCCCTGAACGGACCCGTCCTCGCCCCACGGACCGTGCAGCACAGGCACGACGACGTCGACATCGAGCGCGTCCTCGATCCCGACCGCCGGCGCATCAGCGCTGACCTCCGGCAGCCGGCCACTGTCGTCGAGGAGGCCCAGCCCGCGGTCCGGAGCCTGAACCCATCGCCCATCCCGACGGATCCCCACGACGCTGACCTCGTACCGGTCGGCGTCGAGGGCGGCCACGATGGACCGCCCGCTGATGCACGAGATCGAATGCTCACTGCTGCGCCCGCCCACGAGGACGGCGACCCGGGTGCGATCCACGGCACGACCGTACCGGTGTCCGGTCCCCACGTGGCTAGGGTGGCGCCGTGCGCGAGCCCCTGTCCGTGGAGACCATCGTCGTGACCGCCGGGCGCCCCCCGGCCGGACCCGATCAGCCGCTGAACCCGCCGATCGTGCCGGCGTCCTCGTTCCATGCCGGGGGCGCCTACGAGTACGCGCGCGAGGCGGCCCCGACCACCGATGCCCTCGAGGCGGCCCTCGGCGCCCTCGAGCACGGCACCGCCGTCGCCTTCGCGTCCGGCATGGCGGCCGCCAACGCCGCCATGGACCTCGTCCCCGCCGGCGGGGTGATCGTCGCGCCGAGCTCTGCGTACACCGGGGTGGCCGTCCGGCTGCGCGAGCTGGCCGCCCTGGGACGCATCGACCTGCGGATCGTCGATGCCGACGACACACCCGCGGTCATCGAGGCCTGTGCCGGTGCCGCGCTGCTGTGGCTGGAGTCCCCGACGAATCCGCTGCTCGAGGTGGCCGACCTGCCCGCCTGCATCTCTGGGGCCCACGACGCGGGCGCCCGGGTGCTCGTGGACAACACCTTCGCGACACCGATCCTGCAGAATCCGCTCGACCTGGGTGCCGACCTCGTGCTGCACAGCGTGACCAAGGCGCTGAGCGGCCATTCCGACCTCATGATGGGCGCCCTCGTGGCCGCGGAGGCCGAGCTGGCGGAGCAGGTGCGCACGCGCCGCGTGCTCCTCGGTGCGGCCCCGAGCGCCTTCGACTGCTACCTGGCACTGCGCGGCATCCGGACGCTGGCGATCAGGATCGAGCGGGCCCAGGACAACGCCCGGGTGCTGGTGGAGCGACTCGCGGCCCACCCCGCCATCGACCGGGTCCGCTACCCGGGCTTCGGGACGATCACGGCCATCGAGGTCGCCGGCGGTCCCGACGTGGCGGACGGCACGTGCTCCCGGGTCGAGGTGTGGGCCCACGCGACCAGCCTCGGCGGCGTCGATTCGCTCCTCGAGCGCCGGCGCCGCTGGCCGCTCGAGAGCGCGGTCGTCCCCGAGGGCCTGATCCGGCTCTCCGTCGGGATCGAGAACGTCGAGGACCTCTGGCACGACCTCGATGCGGCGCTCCGCGGGGCCGCGGGATCTGCCTAGTCGCTCAGCCGGTCAGTCGGCACTCCCGAGCTGGGCCTCGGCCTTCGGCTCGCGGGACATGAACGCTGCGGCCATCATCCGCGGCGACCGGCCCTCGTGCAGGACACCGACGACCTGCTCGGTGATGGGCATGTCCACCCCGTGCGCGCGCGCCAGCTCGAGGATCGGCTGGCACGACTTGTACGCCTCGCAGGTCTGTTTTGTTGCCGCGATCGTCTCCTCCACGGACAGACCGCGACCGAGGTTGAATCCGAAGGTGCGGTTGCGTGACAGCGGCGACTGGCAGGTGGCAACGAGATCGCCCACGCCCGCAAGACCCTGGAAGGTCAGCGGATCCGCGCCCAAGGCCACGCCGAGCCGCGCCATCTCGGCCAGCCCCCGGGTGATGAGCGATGCCTGCGAGTTCTCCCCCAGGCCCATTCCGGCAGCCATGCCGTTCGCGACGGCGATGACGTTCTTCACCGCTCCGCCGATCTCGGTACCGACCACGTCAGTGGTCCAGTACGGCCGGAAGTAGTCGGTGGTGCAGGCATCCTGGAGCCGTCGCGCACTGGCCTCGTCGGCGCAGGCGACCGTGGTGGCAGCGGGCTGCCGTTCGGCGATCTCCCGCGCGAGATTCGGTCCGGACACCACGGCGACCCGCCACGGCTCGACGCCCGCGGCCTCGACGATGACCTGGCTCATCCGCTTGCTGCTGCCGAGCTCGATGCCCTTCATGAGACTGACGAGGACGGCGTCCGGCTCGATGAGGTCACGCCACGCAGCGAGATTGGTCCTCAGCACCTGGGCGGGCACCGCCAGGACGACGATGGTGGCGCCGACGAGGGCCGTCGCCGCATCCGTGGTCGCCGTGACGCGCTCGGGGAGCTCGATGCCCGGGTGATACGCCTCGTTGCGGTGATGGCGAGCGATGTCGTCGACGACGGTCGCATCCCGACCCCAGATGGTCACCTCACTCCCGGCGTCGGCGAGCACCATCGCGAAGGCCGTGCCCCAGGAGCCGCTGCCCATGATCGCCACTCGGGTCACTGTGGCTCCTCCCTCTTCGGGTCGTCGGGTGCCCCGGCCGACTCTCCGTCACGTCGGAACACCATACGGTCAGCGGGGGGCTGCTCCCCCCGGATCTCTGCGAGAAGCGCGGTGATGGCGTCCATGAGCAGGTCACCACCATCCGCCAGGGTGCGGGCGTCGAGAGGTCGATCCGCGAGGCTGCTCAGATCCACAGGCGCACCGACCCGGACCCGCATCTCCTTGCGGGGCAGGATCCGGAACTCCTTGCGGTACGGCCGCATCACCTCCTGGGCGCCCCACTGGGCCACCGGGATGAGCGGACGACCGGACATGAGCGCCAGCCGGACCGCTCCGGTCTTCGCCGTCATCGGCCACAGGGCCGGGTCACGGGTGATCGTGCCCTCCGGATACACGACGACGCACTCGCCCTGCTGGAGCGCGGACAGGGCATCGCGGACGGCGCTCGCCGCGTCCTTCGTCTCGCGGTACACGGGGATCTGCCGCGCATTGGCGATGATCCGACCGATCACCGGGACCCGGAAGACCGCCTCCTTGGCCAGGAACCGGGGCGGACGATCCGCCGACCACATCGCGTAGGCGACGACCAGAGGGTCGAACCAGGAGATGTGGTTGGGGGCAGCGATGACGCCATCGGGCTCGTCCGTCAGCCGCTCGCCACCGCGGATGTCCCACGTGACGACGAACCGCATGATGGGCCACAGGAGCATGACGGCGAAGCGGTAGGACGCGCCCAGCCTCTGGCGGCGCCGCACCCGCGGTACTCGTGTCATGACACCTCCCCTGTCCGCGAGGGTAGTCCGAAGGCGCGGCCGTGCCGTCATGTTGTTGGATGGTCGGGTGCTCCCATGGACGGCGATCCTTCCGGTCAAGGGACTGGACTCGGCCAAGAGCCGCCTCGCATCGACCTGGCCGCACCCCGATGCCCTGGCCCTCGCCTTCGTCGAGGACGCGATCTCCGCGCTCAGCTCGGCGGCCGGAGTGGCCCGCATCGTCGTGGCGACCTCGGATCCACGAGTCACCGCTGTGGCCCGCGGCGCCGGCTGCGCGATAGCCGATGACGCTGGGCATGAGGGCATCAATGCCGCGGTCCGCGAGGCGGCACGAGGCTGTCCCGACGCGGATCGATTCCTCGTCCTGGTCTCCGACCTGCCCGCCCTCGACGCTGCGGCCGTGGATGCGGTGCTCGCCCGGGCGAGCGACCATCTCACGTCCTTCCTCCCCGACGCCGATGGCACCGGAACCACGATGTGGTGCACGACCGACCCCGGAATGCTCGACACCGCGTTCGGCGCCGACTCGGCCCAGGCACATGCGCGCGCCGGCGCCGTCAACCTCGTCGATGTGAGCGGACCCGGGCAGGCTGAGCTGCTCGCCCGGGCGCGACGGGACGTCGACACCAACGAGGACCTGGATCGAGCCCGTCATCTCGGCGTGGGCCCGGCGACCAGCGCGCTTCTCGCCACCATGGCGGCGCGCCCCGCCTGACAGCAGTCAGCGTCGGCGGGAGCCATCGATCGTCCCGAGCGCGACGATGCCCCCGACCAACAGTCGGGGGCATCGTCGTCGCGGTGGCGATACGCCTACTTCTTGGCTGCGGCCTTCTTCGCCGGAGCCTTCTTCGCCGGGGCGGCCTTCTTGGCGGCCGGCGCAGCCTTCTTCGCCGGAGCCTTCTTCGCCGGGGCGGCCTTCTTGGCGGCCGGCGCAGCCTTCTTCGCCGGAGCCTTCTTGGCCGGGGCGGCCTTCTTGGCGGCCGGCGCAGCCTTCTTCGCCGGAGCCTTGCTCACGATCTTCTTGGCGCCCGAGACGACCGCCTTGAACTCCGCGCCCGGGCGGAACTTCGGAAGCTTGGTGGCCTTGATCTTCACGGTCTCGCCGGTCCGCGGGTTGCGGCCGAGGCGGGCCTTGCGCGCCTGCGCCTCGAAGACGCCGAAGCCGCTCACGGCGACCTTCTCGCCCCGGACGACAGCCTTCTTCGTCTCCTCGATGAATGCGTCGACGATGTCCGTCACGTCGCGCTTGCTGTGGCCCAGACGAGTGGCCACGGCATCAATGAGTTCAGCCTTGTTCACTGGTAAACCCCTCCGGAGGGTGTTAGTGCCGGTCGGTTGACCGGTATGCAAACCCTATTGCCACGCCGAGTTTGATGCGCGGTCGCCACGCCGGGGATTCCCTTGCCCCGCAACGGAATCCCCGCGCGCCGAGTGATCTAGATCACCGCGACGGTGGTGGGCTTCCAGCTCGGCCGGGCCGCCTCGAAGGCATCGATGTCGTCGGCGTACTGCAACGTGATGCCGATGTCGTCGAGGCCCTCCATGAGCCGCCAGCGCACGTAGTCGTCGACGTCGAACCCGGCCACGAGCGCGCCGGCGCGCACCTCGCGCTGCTCGAGGTCCACGGTCACCTCGAGGGTCGGGTCGGCCTCGATGGCCTCCCAGAGCGCCTCGACCACGGCGTGCTCGACCTCCGCGGTCAGGAGGCCGCCCTTGCCGGAGTTGCCACGGAAGATGTCCGCGAACCGGGATGAGATGACGACGGCGAAGCCGTAGTCCTGAAGGGCCCAGACGGCGTGCTCGCGAGAGGAACCGGTACCGAAGTCCGGGCCGGCCACCAGGATGGTCGCCTCGGCGTGGTGGGGACGGTTCAGCACGAAGTCAGGATCCTGGCGCCACGCCGAGAACAGGCCGTCCTCGAAGCCATGCCGGGTGATCCGCTTCAGGTACTCCGCCGGGATGATCTGGTCGGTGTCGACGTTGCTGCGGCGCAGGGGGACGGCGGTGCCGGAGTGGACGATGAACTTCTCCATGATGGTCTCCAGGGGGCTCAGGCGACGGGCGCGAGATCGGCGGGCGAGGCGAGATGGCCGGCCACGGCAGTGGCTGCCGCGACCTGCGGGGAGACCAGGTGGGTTCGACCACCGGGACCCTGTCGACCCTCGAAGTTGCGGTTCGAGGTGGAGGCGCTGCGCTCACCGGGAGCGAGCTTGTCGGGGTTCATGGCCAGGCACATCGAGCAGCCGGCCTCCCGCCACTCGGCACCGGCCTCGGTGAACACCGTGTCGAGGCCCTCCTCCATGGCCTGCAGGCGCACCCGGACCGAGCCCGGAACCACCAGCATGCGCACCCCCTCGGACACCCTGCGCCCGCGCAGCACGTCCGCCGCGGCGCGCAGGTCCTCGATCCGGCCGTTCGTGCACGAGCCGATGAACACCGTGTCGACGCTGATGTCGCGCAGCGCCATTCCCGGCTCCAGGCCCATGTAGTCCAGGGCCCGCTCGATGGCGATCCGGTCCACCTCGTCCTTCGCGTCCGAGGGGGACGGGACGGACGCCGACAGCGGCAGGCCCTGTCCCGGATTGGTCCCCCACGTGACGTAGGGGCTCAGGGTGGTGGCGTCGATGACGACCTCCGCGTCGAACACGGCGTCGTCATCCGTGCGCAGGGTGGACCAGTAGGCCACTGCCTCGTCCCAGTCCGCGCGCTGAGGCGCGTGCGGGCGCCCCTTGATGTACTCGAACGTCGTCTCGTCGGGAGCCACCATCCCGGCTCGCGCCCCGGCCTCGATCGACATGTTGCAGATCGTCATCCGGCCTTCCATCGACAGGCTCCGGATCGCACTGCCCCGGTACTCCAGGACGTAGCCCTGACCGCCGCCGGTGCCGATCTCGGCGATCACCGCGAGGATGACGTCCTTCGCGGTCACGCCCGCGGGAAGATCCCCCTCCACGGTGATCGCCATGGTCTTGAAGGGCTTCAGCGGCAGCGTCTGGGTGGCCAGGACGTGCTCGACCTCACTGGTGCCGATGCCGAAGGCGAGGGCGCCGAAGGCTCCGTGGGTGGAGGTGTGCGAGTCACCGCAGACCACCGTCATGCCCGGCTGGGTCAGCCCGAGCTGGGGCCCCACCACGTGGACGATGCCCTGATCCCGGCTGCCCAGCGAGTACACCGGCACGCCGAACTCTGCGCAGTTGCGGCGCAACGCGTCGACCTGGGCAGCGGAGATCGGGTCGGCGATCGGCTTGTCGATGTCCAGCGTCGGGACGTTGTGGTCCTCGGTCGCCAGCGTCAGGTCGGGCCTGCGCACGGAGCGTCCCGTGGCCCGCAGTCCGTCGAACGCCTGCGGGCTGGTGACCTCGTGCACCAGGTGCAGGTCGATGTAGAGCAGGTCGGGCTCGCCCTCCGCCCGGCGGACGACGTGATCGTCCCAGACCTTCTCAGCCAGCGTGCGTCCCATGAGGCCTCCCGAACTCGACGATGCTTCTCTCGACATCTCATGCTTGACATCTCACTATGTGAGACGTAAGTATCAATCCGTGGACAAGTCTAGCGGAGTCGGCGTCGTTGACAAGACCGTGGCCCTCCTCGACCTGATCGCCCGTGGTCCCGCGTCGCTGGCCGACCTCGTCGACGGGACCGGCATCCCCCGCCCGACGGCCCACCGGCTGGCCCTGGCGCTGGAGAGCCTCGACGTCCTGGACCGGGACGAGAGCGGGCGGTTCCGCATCGGTCCCCGCGCCGTCCACTGGGCGTCTGCCACCGACATCCTCCGGGTGCGCGCCGAGCAGGCGGTCATCGAGTTGCGCGACCTGACGGGGGCGAGTGCCCAGGTGTATCGCCGCCTCGGTGAGCAGCGGCTGTGCGTGGCGGCCGCGGAGCCCGCCTCCGGCCTGCGGGACACCGTTCCCGTGGGGGCGCTGCTCACCATGTCGGCGGGCTCCGCGGCGCAGGTCCTGGTCGCCTGGCTCGACGCCCCCCAGCGCGAGCGGTTCCTGGTAGGGGCCGCGTACTCCGCCGACGACCTGGGCCGGGTCCGCCAGCGCGGCTGGGCGCACAGCCTCGCCCAGCGGGAACCGGGAGTGGCCTCCCTCAGCGTGCCTGTGTGGGGGCCCGACGGCGCCGTCGTGGCGGCCGTGAGCATCTCCGGGCCGGTCGAGAGGCTGGCCCGGCCCACCTCGGCGCAACGCCGCGCCCTCGCGGACGTGGCCGCCGAGATCGCTGCCGGGCTCGGCGGGTCCGGTCTCTCGCGGGGCTGAGGCGAGCAGGTCGAGCCGCACCGGCGCGGGCGACTAGCCTTCTGGAGACCCCAAAGGAGCTCACGTGACCCTCAACCCTGCCGACATGGACACCTCCGTCGACCCGGGAGCCGACTTCTACCGCTTCGCGAACGGCGGCTGGCTCGACGCCACGACCATCCCGCCCGGGTACGGCGCCTGGGGCGCAGCCCACGAGGTCCATGAGCGCAACGAGACGGTCATCCTGGAGCTGCTCGAGCGGGCGGCTGCCGAGCCGGCGAGCGACCTCGAGCGCATGCTGGGCGACTACTTCGCCGCCGGCATGGACGTCGACGGCATCGAGCACCACGGCCTGGCGCCCATCCAGGACCTCCTCGACCGCATCGCCGCGCTCTCCTCGCACGACGAGGTCCTCACCGTGGTCACCGACCTGCATCGGGAGGGCTTCCATCCCCTCTGGTCCCTGTACTGCGACGTCGACTTCGAGGACTCGTCCCAGCACCTACTGTGGCTGGCGCTCGGCGGGCTCGGACTCCCCGAGCGCGATTCCTACGTCAACGACTCGGAGGCGACCACGGCTCTGCGATCCGCCTACGTCGACCACATCGACCGGCAGCTGGCCAATGTGCAGTGGCCCGGAGCGGACGCCGGACGCCGCGTGCTGGCCCTCGAGACACGACTCGCCGAGCATCACCTGCGCTCGGAGCAGCGGCGCGATCCGGACCTCACCCTCAACCGCCGGAACGCCGTTCAGCTGGGCGAACTCGCACCGGGACTCGCCTTGCCCTCCTACCTGAACGCGATCGGCGTCCGGCCGGAAGCCACGGTCAACGTCGAGCACCCGGACTACCTGGCCGCCGTGGACGCGATCGTCGCGGAGACCGATCTCGACACCCTGAAGGCCTATCTCGCCTTCCAGGTGGTCAGCGCCCTCGCGGACTCGCTGCCCCAGGCGATCGATGACGAGAACTTCGCGTTCTACGGACGCCGCGTCTTCGGCAAGAAGGAGCAGAAGCCGCGGCACAAGCGGGTCATGGACGCCGTAGGTCATGACCTCGGCGAGGCCCTCGGACACCGCTTCGTGGAGCTGACCTTCCCTCCGGAGGCCAAGGAGCGCGCCCTGTCCATGATCGACGACATCCTCGAGGAGATGCGCGCCTCCCTGCAGTCACGCCGCTGGATGGGCGAGCAGACGCGGGACCGGGGACTGGCCAAGCTCGCCACCTTCCGCGTCAAGGTGGGCTATCCCGACTCCTGGCGCGACTGGTCGGGCCTGCAGGTCACCCGCGACAGCTACGGGGCCAACCGGCGCGCCGCCATGCGCTTCGAGTCCGAGTACCAGCTGCGCCGCTCCCAGGGCGCCGTCGACCGCAACGAGTGGGAGATGCCGCCGCACGTCGTCAACGCCTACTACCACCCCAACCTCAACGAGATCGTGTTCCCGGCGGGGATCCTGCAGCCGCCCTTCTTCGATGCCGACGCGGACGATGCCCTCAACTACGGAGGCATCGGAGCGGTCATCGCCCATGAGATCACCCACGGTTTCGACGACCAGGGACGGCGATTCGACGAGAACGGCGCGTTCTCCGACTGGTGGACGCCGGAGGACCAGGAGCGCTTCACGGCCCTGGCCGACCGGCTGGCCGAGCAGTTCGACGCGTACGTCGCGGTGGACGACGTCCACGTCAACGGACGCCTCACCCTCGGGGAGAACATCGCCGACCTCGGTGGTGTCACGCTCGCCTACCGGGCCCTCATGCGCACCGCACCGACGGACGAGCTCATCGACGGCCTGACCCCGGAACAGCGCTTCTTCGTCTCCTGGGCGACCGTCTGGCGTCAGCACGTCAGCGACGAGCTGGCCCGCACGCTGGCGCAGATCGATCCGCACAGTCCGGACCGGCTGCGCGCCACGGCCCCACTGTCGAACCTGGACGCCTTCGCCGCGGCATTCACACTGGACGAGGAGTCGCCGGCGATGCGACCGGCGGCCGAGCGCATCGAGATCTGGTGATCGAGACCTGGTGAGCGAGATCTGGTGAGCGAGACCTGGTGAACAGAAAGGGCCCCCGGAAGTCCGGGGGCCCTTTCCATCGCGTAGCCCCGACGGGATTCGAACCCGCGCTACCGCCTTGAGAGGGCGGCGTGCTAGGCCACTACACAACGGGGCCGTGCTGACGTGCGGCGCGATACTAGCGGCACGATGAGCGCAATCGGAAATCGCGCTTCGCTGGGGTACCAGGACTCGAACCTAGACTAACTGAACCAGAATCAGTTGGGCTGCCAATTACCCCATACCCCAATGGCAACCGGCGAGGAGCTCGTGCCGGTCCGGAAAGTATAGACGCTGGCCGGAGCGGTCCGATCACCCCCCTTGACGACGCGACCGTCAGTCGAGCGCTCCGCGCAGGCGGACCAGGGCCTTCTCGCGGCCCAGGATCTCGAGTGATTCGAACAGTGGCGGCGACACCCGTCGACCCGAGACCGCCACCCGGACGGGCCCGAAGGCGACCTTCGGCTTGAGCCCGAGGCCGTCGATGAGCGCGGCCCTCAGTGACTGCTCGATGGCCGCTGCGTCCCAAGGCTCGACGGCTTCCAGTGCGGCGACGGCGGCCTCGAGCACCGGGGTCGCCTCTGCTGTCAGAACGGCGGCTGCATCGGCCTCGTCCACGCGGAAGCGGTCCTCGGGGACCAGCAGGAAGCCGACCATGCCCACGGCCTGGCCCAGCGTCTCGAGCCGCTCCTGGATCAGTGGCACCGCTGCGGAGATCACCCGCTGCTGCTCGTCGGTGATCGGCTCAGAGACCACGTCCGCCGCAGCGAGGTAGGGGACGATCCGGGTGCCGAGGTCGGCCGGGTCGAGCGTGCGGATCCAGTCGCCGTTGATGGCCTTGCACTTCTTCAGGTCGAACCGGGCCGGGTTCTGACTGACGCGCTCGAGGGTGAAGGCCTCGGCCATCTCCTCCTTGCTGAAGAACTCGCGGTCCTCCCCCATCGACCATCCCAGCAGCGCGAGGTAGTTGAGCAGGCCCTCGGGCAGGTAGCCCTCGTCGCGGTACATCTGGAAGGAGGACTCGGGGTCACGCTTCGAGAGCTTGCGGTTCCCCTCCCCCATCACGTACGGGAGGTGGCCGAACCGCGGCGTGGTGCCATCGCTGACGCCGATCTCCGCCAGAGCCCCGTACAAGGCGAGCTGCCGAGGTGTCGACGAGAGCAGGTCCTCGCCGCGGAGCACGTGGGTGATGCGCATGAGCGCGTCGTCCACGGGGTTGACGAGCGTGTAGAGCGGCTCGCCGTTGGCGCGGACGAGCACGAAGTCGGGGACCTGATCGGCCGCGAAGGTGATCGGCCCGCGGACCAGGTCGTCCCAGGTCCAGTCGGTGTCGGGCATGCGGAAGCGGACCACGGGCTCGCGGCCCTCCGCACGGAACGCCGCCACCTGATCCTCGCTCAGGGCCCGGCAATGCCCGTCGTAGCCGGGGGCGCGCTTCTCGGCCATGGCCTGCTCACGCCGTGCGTCCAGTTCGTCCGGCGAGCAGTAGCAGTGGTAGGCGAACCCACCGTCGAGGAGGCGCTGTGCGACATCGGCGTACACGCCGTCGCGCATGCGGACGGACTGGCGGTAGGGCCCGTAGGGGCCACCCACCTCCGGCCCCTCGTCCCAGGTCAGGCCCAGCCAGCGGAGGGCGGCGAGCAGCGCCTCGTACGACTCCTCACTGTCCCGGGCACTGTCCGTGTCCTCGATCCGGAAGACGAAGGTACCGCCCGTGTGCCTGGCGAAGGCCCAGTTGAACAGCGCCGTGCGCACCATTCCGACGTGCGGGTTCCCCGTCGGGGAGGGACAGAAGCGGACGCGTACAGCGCTGTCAGTCACGTTCGACCACCGGATTCGTGAGAGTGCCAATGCCTGCAATGGTCACGGAGACCTCATCCCCGGCCACGAGGGGTCCCACGCCGGCCGGGGTGCCGGTCAAGATGACATCGCCGGGCAGGAGGGTCATGACCGAGCTGATCCACGAGACGAGCTCGCGCGCGCTGCGCACCATGTCGGACGTGTTGCCCGTCTGGCGCACCTCGCCGTTCACCCGCAGCTCGATGTCCGCGTCCTCCGGGTCGAGGGATGTCTCGATCCACGGACCGATCGGGCAGAACGAGTCGAAGCCCTTGGCCCTCCCCCACTGGCCGTCCGTGCGCTGCAGGTCGCGGGCCGTCACGTCGTTGGCACACGTGTAGCCGAGGACCACCTCGTCGACCCGGTCCTCGGGAACGTCGCGGCACAGGCGGCCGATCACGACGGCGAGCTCGGACTCGTGCTCGACCTGCTCCGACTGCCAGGGCAGGACGATGGGCTCGAACGGGCCGATCACCGCCGTGCTGGGCTTGAGGAAGATCATCGGGTCCGAGGGCGGGGCGTCTCCGCCCATCTCGCGCACGTGATCGAGGTAGTTCTTCCCGACGGCGACGATCTTGCTCGGCAGGACGGGCGCCACGAGGCGCACGTCGTCGAGGGGCAGAACCCGGCCGTCCGGCTCGAACGGGCCGAAGGGGTGGCTGGTCAGGAGGGCAACGGCGTCGGACTCGACCACCCCGTAGTGGAGCTCGTCATCCAACGCGACTCGGCAGATGCGCACGGTGCGACCCTACCCGCCGTGCCCGTTCCGCTTGAGGAGCCCGAAGGTCACGGCGTCCTCGAGCGCTCGCCATGATGCGGCGATCACGTTCTCGTGCACGCCGACCGTGCTCCAGGCGTCCTCGCCGTTGGAGGTCCCGATGAGGACACGCGTCTTCGCGCCCGTTCCCGACTTCTCGTCCAGGATGCGGACCTTGTAGTCGACCAGTCGCAGGGTGTCGAGGTCCGGGTACGCCTGCACGATGGCGTGGCGGAGAGCTCGGTCCAAGGCGTTGACCGGACCGTTGCCCTCGGCCGTGGAGATGATGCGATCCCCGTCGATGTGCACCTTCACGGTCGCCTCGGTCTTGACCTCGCCCTCCACGTCCTGCTCGACGATGGTCCGCCAGGACTCCACCTCGAAGGCCACCTCGACACCCTGCTCGGCCAAGAGGAGCAGCTCGAAGGAGGCATCCGCCGCCTCGAACGTCCAGCCCTGCGCCTCGAGTTCCTTGACCTGCTCGACGACGCGGGAGACCACCTCGGGCTGACCGGACAGATCGTGTCCGAGTTCGGCGCCCTTGAGCTCGATCGAGGCCCGGCCGGCCATCTCGGTGACGAGGACGTTCTGGACATTGCCGACGACGGCGGGGTCGATGTGGTTGTAGAGATCGGCGTTGACCTTGAGCGCACTGGCATGCAGGCCCGCCTTGTGCGCGAAGGATGCCCAGCCGGCGTACGGCTGGTGGGTGTTCGGCGCGATGTTCGCGATCTCCGCGATGGCGTGCGAGACGTGGACGGTCTCCTCGAGTGCCCCGGGCGGAAGGCAGTCGATGCCCATCTTGAGCTGCAGGTTGGGCACCACCACGAAGAGGTCGGCGTTCCCGGTCCGCTCGCCGTAGCCGTTCGCCGTGCACTGGACGTGGGTCACGCCGCCCTCGACGGCCGTGACAGAGTTCGCGATCGCGCAGCCGGTGTCGTCCTGGCAGTGGATGCCGAGTCGCACGCCCGAGCGCGCCTTCACGTCGCTCACGATCTCGAACATGCCCATCGGGAGCATGCCGCCGTTGGTGTCGCAGAGCACCCCGACGGACGCTCCGGCCTCGGCGGCGGCCACCAGGAGCCGCACGCCGTAGTCGCGGTCGTGCTTGTACCCGTCGAAGAAGTGCTCCATGTCGACGAACACCCGGCGGCCCTGCTCGGTCAGGAAGCGCACGGTGTCCTGCACCATGGCGACGTTCTCGTCGAGGGTGGTGCGCAGCGCCTCCGTCACGTGACGCACGTCGGACTTGGCGACCAGCGTGATCACCGGTGCCTGCGAGTCGAGGAGGGCGCGCACCTGGAGGTCGTCCTCGACCCGCACGCCCGCCTTGCGCGTCGCCCCGAAGGCGACCAGTTCGGCGTTCTTCAGCGAGAGCTCGGCCTGTGCCCGCTGGAAGAACTCGGTGTCCTTGGGCATCGCGCCCGGCCAGCCCCCCTCGATGAAACCGACGCCGTAGTCGTCCAGCAGCCGGGCGACAGCGAGCTTGTCGTTGACCGAGTAGGAGATGCCTTCGCGCTGGGCTCCGTCGCGCAGCGTCGTGTCGTAGACGTGGAAGTCGTCTGGGCGGGGCATGGTCGTCCTTCTTCCCGAGCGAGGTCGCCGGCCAACGAAAAAGCCCCCCGCGGGTGCGAAGGGCTGCGCGTCGACGGAGACGTCGACGCGCTAGTTAATGATGATGCTGGTGCTGAGCACGGGCCCATCCTGCCACACCAGCCGTCCCCGTGGCTCGGCGCCGTGGGCTACGCGCTCGCCATGCCCAGCCAGAACCGTGCGGCAGCCGCCGCTGCCTCCGGCTCGTCGACCGTCACCACTAGCACCCGATCGTCCGCCAAGCCGAACTCCACCCCCGGGCCCTGCCGGAGCAGGGCCGCCGTGCCATGGCCCGGCCGCCAGCGCATTCCCCAGCCGCCCCACGGCAGGGCCCGAACATCGACGACGGACACCGAGCGCACGTCGTGCCAGGGGACATCGCGCCGCGGCCGGTGCCAGGGGCCGAGGGACAGGTGGACGCCCTGGGCGTCGAGCACGAGAGTGAGACGACCGAACACGATCCCGGACACTGCGATC
>WGLX01000037.1 GCA_016125355.1 Actinomycetales bacterium
CCGCGACGCCCCCACAGCCGCGCCGAGGGAGTCGGCCAGCGCCTCGATCACCGAGAAGCCCTCCGCACTGCCCACGCCCCGGCCCCCGGAGACCACGATCGCCGCCTCGGTCAGCTCCGGACGACCGCCCTTGACCGCCGCCGTGCGACCCGTGACCCGCGCCAGCGTCGACGACGGCGACAGCGCCACCGCCACGTCCTGCCGTACGCACGTCGTGGGGGCCGGCTCCGGCGCGACCGCGTTGCCGCGCACGGTGATGATCGGGGTGCCATGCGTGACCCGCGAGTGGACCACCGTCGACCCGCCGAACACCGACTGCGTGGCCACCAGATCCGCAGACACGTCCACCGCATCCGTGATCACGCCCGACCCGATCTTCACGGCCAACCGTGCCGCCGCCTCCTTGCCATCCGCCGTCGACGACACCAGCACCGCGACGGGCGATGCGGAGCCGACGAGCTGTGCCAGCACTTCCGCGGTCGGAGCCACCGGATGCTCGACGGTGGCCGCGTCGTCCGCGACGTACACCGTGCCGGCGCCGTACTCACCCAACGCCGCGATGGCAGCGTCGTCGATGCCGGGACCCACCCAGACCGCACTCGGCTCGCCGAGACGACGCGCCAGCGTCAGCAGCTCCAGCGTGACCTTCTTGACCGCGCCATCCGTCTGCTCAACGAGGACCAGGACCTCACCCATGACTGTTCTTCTCCCTCTGTCCTGCGACCTAGATGAACTTCTGCTCGGCGAGGAAGCCGGCGATCTTCATGCCGCCGTCGCCCTCGTCGGTCACGACCGTGCCGGCCGCCTTCGGGGGCCGCGCCGCGAAGTCCGCGACCGCGCTCCACGCCGCAGACAGCCCCAACTGCGCCGGATCCAGGCCCGCCCCCGCGGCATCCAGCGTCTCCACGGGCTTCTTCTTGGCGGCCATGATCCCCTTGAACGACGGGTACCTGGGCTCGTTGATCTTCTCCACCACCGATACCACCGCCGGCATCGACGCGGTCACGGTCGCATGACCCTCCTCGGTCACCCGCTCGATCGTCACGTCCGACCCGGAGACCTCGACCTGCTGGGCGAACGTCAGCTGCGCCCAACCCAGCCGCTCCGCCACCATCGCCGGCACCACGGACATGCGCGCATCCGTCGACTCCGACCCGAACACCACCAGGTCGAACCCACGATCCTTCAGCACCTCGGCCAGCGCATAGCTGGTCGCGAGCGCGTCGGACCCGTGGAAGTCATCCCCGACGAGGTGGATCCCGGAGTCGGCGCCCATGCTCAGCGCCTTGCGGACCGTCTCCGCGGCGCGCTCCGGGCCCATCGAGACCACGACGACCTCACCGCCATGCGCCTCGACCAGCTTCAGCGACTCCTCGACCGCGTACTCGTCCAGCTCGTTCATCACCCCATCCGCCGACTCCCGATCCAGCGTCGCGTCACCGGCGGTCAACTGCTTCTCCGCCCAGGTATCCGGCACCTGCTTCACACACACGGCGATCTTCATGGGGCTGGTCCTCCCGAACCCAGTTAGTTACTCGTCAGTAATATAGCGGCACTCGTCCGACCGCGCAGCGGCCCATCACCCCGCGCCGCGGTCGTCGTCCCCCAGCGCCCTCGCGTACACGGCATCCGTCGACGCCGCGATGGCGGCCCAACCGTACTGTTCCTCGGCCGCCCGTCGCGCTGCGGTCAGGCAGCGTCGGGCGTGGGACGGATGGGCGAGCATGTCGACGACGGCCTCGGCCAGATCGCCGGCATCACCGGGCGCGAACAGCCGCCCGGTGACCCCATCCTCCACGATCCCCGCCAGGCCGCCGGTGCGCGCGGCCACGAGGGGCGTGCCCATCACCATGGCCTCCAGGGCGACGAAGCCGAACGGCTCGTACAGGGACGGCACGACCTGCACGTCGCTTGCGGCGACGATCGCCCTCAAGTCCTCGTCGCTGACGTACCCGGCGAAGTGCACGGCATCGGAGAGGCGGCGACGCCGGACGCGATTCCTCAGCTCCGCCTCAGCGCCGCCGGTGCCGACGATCACGGCGCGCGCATCCGGTACCGACCGTCGGATGACGGGCATGGCGTCGATCAGCGTCTGGACCCCTTTCTCGGACTCCAGGCGACCGGTGAAGCCGATGAGCGGGGACCCGAACCGATGTCGCATGGCGCGCTTGCGCGACGGGGTCGTCGACCACTCCCGTGGGTCGATGCCGTTGGGGATGACCGTCAGCACCTCCGGGTCGCAGTCGAACAGGCCGACGACCTCGTGGCGCATGTATTCGCTGCAGACGATCACCTCGTCGGCCTCGCCGACGACCCACCCCTCGATGGCATCGACGCCGCGCGACAGCGCGGTGCCCAGGACACCGCCCGTGCGCCCCGACTCGGTGGCATGCACGGTGAGTACGACCGGGAGACCGAGCGCGGACCGCAGCATGATCGACCCCTGGGCGACGAGCCAGTCGTGGACATGCAGGACGTCCGGACGCCAATCGCGCGCGAACGGGATCGCCGCCGTTGTGACCGCGGTGTTGAAGCCGAAGCACCACTCGAGGAAACCGTCACGCCAGTCCTCCGGCGCGGGGGCCACGGGAGCCACCCGAAGGATGCGCACGCCGTGGACGACCTCCTCCGCCGCCGCCCCTTCCCCGGCCTGCGTCACCACGGCGACGTCGTGCCCGAGGGCCGCCTGAGCCTCGGCCAGGGCATGCACATGCCGACCCAGCCCCCCATAGACCACGGGCGGGTACTCCCAGGACAGGTGCAGGATGCGCATGCGTGCCGGTGATGCCGTCTCGCCTAGTGCCCGGTGAACTCGGCCGGACGCTTCTCGACGAAGGCGGCCATGCCGAGCTTCTGATCGTCCGTGGCGAACAGCCCCGCGAACCGCACCCGCTCGATGTCGAGACCGGTCTCGAGGTCCACCTCGGTACCTCGGTCGATGGCCTCCTTGGCCGCACGCAACGCCAGGGCGGGACCCTTGGCCAGGCGGGCAGCCAGTCCCTGGGCCGCGGTGTAGACCTCATCCGCGGGGACGACCTGGTTGACCAGGCCGATCTGCAGGGCCTCGTCGGCCTTGACGTGCCGTCCGGTGAACACCAGATCCTTGGCGCGTGCGACGCCGACGAGTCGCGGAAGGCGCTGGGTGCCCCCCGCCCCCGGGATGATGCCCAGCAGGATCTCCGGCTGCCCCAGCTTGGCGTCGTCAGCCGCGATGCGGAGGTCACAGCACAGGGCGAGCTCGCAACCGCCGCCGAGCGCGTAGCCCGTCACGGCCGCAATGGTCGGCTGCGGGATCCTCGCCACCGCCGTGAACGCATCCTGCAGGCGCGAGGAGGCGCGGAGCATGTCCTGGTACGACATGTCGGCCATCTCCTTGATATCCGCGCCGGCCGCGAACACCTTCGGCCCGCCGTAGAGGATCACGGCCCCGACGTCGGCGCGCGCGCCCACCTCGTCGGCAGCGTCGCGGATCTCCTCCTGTACCTGCCGGTTCAGCGCGTTCATCGGCGGACGCTGGAGAAGGATGGTGGCAACTCCATCGGCGACGTCGACGGACACGAACTCGGCCATGGCACTTCCTCTCGGATCGGTCGTGGCGGCGACGGGGAGCCGCGACGTGGGGCGAGCGTATCCGTCCGGTCCTCGCACCTGATCCGCGACCGGACCGGCCCTGTACCGTGTGCCGCGTGACGCGCCATGCCTCGACCGGATGGGACCCGCTGGGCGTCACCCCGGACGGCCGAGGCGGAGCCAATGTCGCCATCTGGGCACAAGGCGCCTCGGGCGTGGAGCTCTGCATCTTCGACGAGGCCGGCCGCGAGGACCGGATCGCGCTGCACGAGCGGGTCTTCAACGTCTTCCACGGGCACGTCGACGACCTCGCTCCGGGGACCCGCTACGGCTTCCGGGTGTCCGGGGACTGGAACCCCGCAGTGGGTCACCGCTGGAATCCGGCCAAGCTGCTCCTCGACCCCTACGCCCGGGGCATCGATGGCGCCTTCCGCCTCAATCCCGCCGTGTTCGGGCATGTCGGGAGCGACGACCTGACGATGAATCCGGTCGACTCAGCACCCTTCGTTCCCAAGAGCGTCGTCGTCGACGACTGGTTCGACTGGGGCGACGACCGCTCCCCGGGGACCGCATGGGGCGACACCGTCATCTACGAGACGCACGTGCGGGGCATCACCCGGCTGCACCCGTCCATCCCTCCTCATGAGCGCGGTACGTATGCAGGGCTCACGCACCCGGCCGTGCTCGAGCACCTGACGACGCTGGGCGTCACGGCAGTCGAGCTGCTGCCGGTTCACCACTTCGTCGACGAGACGCACCTGCTCGAGGACGGCCTCACCAACTACTGGGGATACAACTCGATCGGCTACTTCGCACCGCACGCCGCGTACTCGTCGACGGGGTCGCGCGGCGGCCAGGTCTCCGAGTTCAAGCGGATGGTCAAGGCGCTGCACGAGGCGGGCCTGGAGGTGATCCTCGACGTCGTCTACAACCACACCGCCGAGGGCAACCAGCTGGGACCGACCCTGTCCTTCCGGGGCATCGACAACGACGACTACTACCACCTGCGCGACGACGGCCGGTACTACGCCGACTACACCGGCTGCGGGAACACTCTCGACGTCTCGAAGCCGCATGTACTGCAGCTGGTGATGGACTCGCTCCGGTACTGGGTCACCGAGATGCACGTCGACGGCTTCCGGTTCGACCTCGCGTCGGCCCTCGCCCGCTCCTTCCACGACGTCAACATGCTGGGCAACTTCATGACGACGATCCAGCAGGATCCGATCCTGCGCCGGGTCAAGCTCATCGCCGAGCCGTGGGACGTCGGGCCCGGCGGCTACCAGGTCGGCGAGTTCCCGCCTCTGTGGACCGAGTGGAACGACAAGTACCGCGACAACGTGCGCGACTGGTGGCGCGGGGCCACCGGGATCGGCGAGCTCGGGTGGCGGCTCTCGGGCTCCGCTGACCTGTACGCCAGCGAGGGACGCCGCCCGTTCGCCTCGATCAACTTCGTCACCGCGCACGACGGCTTCACGCTCCGGGACCTGGTGACCTACGAGCGCAAGCACAACCTCGACAACCTCGAGGGCAACCGCGACGGCACCGACAACAACCGCTCCGACAACTACGGCGTCGAGGGCGAGACCGACGACCCGGACGTCAACCGGATCCGCCAACAACAGCTCCGGAACCTCCTCGCCACCCTGCTGCTGTCGACCGGGGTCCCGATGCTCTGCGGCGGCGACGAGTTCGGCAGGACGCAGCGGGGGAACAACAACGCGTACTGCCAGGACAACGAGATCTCCTGGTACGACTGGAACTGGGCCCCTTGGCAGTCCGATCTCAAGGTGTTCGCCAGCCAGGTCCTGCACCTGCGGCGCATGCACAGCGCGTTCCGACAGCGCTACTTCTTCGAGGGCGAGCCGCTCCACGCCGGAGGCCCGAAGGACCTGGCGTGGATCGCCGCCGACGGCCACGAGATCGGCGATGACGACTGGCACGATCCGGATGCCCGCACCCTCGGCATGTTCCTGGCCGGGGAGACGCACGGCGTCGACGACGAGGGACGTCCGATCCGGGACGAGTCCTTCCTCGTGCTCCTGCACGCCGGCGAGTCCGCGATCGACTTCACCCTGCCCGCGGAGCCCTACGCCCGTGCCTACCGGGTCGTCATCGACACGAGCACCGGCCAGGCGATCGAGGGCGAGGAGGCCGTGCGGGCTGGGACGCCCCTCGAGATCGGACCCCGCAGCCTGATCGTGCTCCACGCGCTCCGCTGATCGATCCCGACGGCTAGCGTCGTCCCATGCCCCGGCTCATCGTCCTCCTCGCGGCCGCGTCGGCGGCCGTCTGCACCGCCACCGTCGGGCCGGCGGCCGCCGCACACGCACCGATCGATGCCCCGGCGGGGGTGCTCTCGGCCTACGCGCTCGCCGCACCGCGATCCGAGTCCGCGTCGGGACTGGTGGCGCGCGCGGTCGTGCCGCGGGGAGCCGCGTGCCCGGCCCTGACGGTACAAGCGCCGCGGGACCCTGCCCGCCGGCTCGCGATGGCCGTGCGTCCTGCTCCTGCCGACACCTCACCGGCCTTCGAGGCCATCACTGTCTGCTCGCGGGCCATCCCCGCCGGGATGGCGAGGGCGTCGATCGCGGGGACCGCGGTCCCCGCCCACCTTCCGACCAGAGTCCGTCGCCTGGCGCTGCTCGGGGACTCGGGCTGCCGGATCGCGTCCTGGCAGGTGCAGGACTGCGCCTCGGAGAGTGCATGGCCCCTGGGCCGGCTCGCGCAGAGCATGGTGGCCGACCGGCCCGATGCGATCCTGTTCAACGGGGACTTCTTCTACCGGGAGGCACCCTGTCCGCCCACGGCCGAGGACCAGTGCGGGTCGAGCCCGCCGCCGGTGGCGGGCCTGCCGTTCACGGACAGCGCCTACGGATGGATGGCGGATGTCCTGGTCCCCCTTGCTCCCGTGCTCAGCGCCGCACCGCTGATCGTCGCGCGGGGCAACCACGAGGCCTGCTACCGCGGGGGCAACGGCTACTTCCTGCTCCTGGACCCGCGGGAAGGGACACAGGACACCTGCGCACCCGTTCGGACGGACAAGGGCCTGAAGGCCGCGCCGACGCTTCCGACCGCCACCTACGCCCTCGACCTACCCGTCTCACCGGGTCGCACCCTGCGCCTTGCCATCGTGGACTCCGCAGGCGGCAGCGACACCCAGGTCACGACCTACGCGGACGCACAGCGTCCCGCCTACGCGACGGCCGCGAGGCTGACCGCCCGCCAACCGGGGCGCGAGTCCTGGCTGATGACCCACCGGCCGCTGTACGGATACGTGACCGACCAGTTCGCGACACCCGGGGTGCCCTTCAACCCGTGGACATCCCTCGACCAGTCCGCCGCGGCGTACGGCCTGCTCGATACCTACGACCTGGTGTTCGGCTCGCACGCCCACATCGCCCAGGCGGTGCAGCTGACCGGTCTGCCGCCGCAGCTCGTCCTCGGCAACGCCGGCACGCTCCTCGACCCGGCGAGCGGGTATCCGCTGCCGACCCAGCCCCTCGACGTGGGCGACGGCCGGGCGTACCCGTCGCCCAGGTGGGCGTGGGTCGCCGTGCGCTTCGGTTACGCGATCGCGCAACCGGGAGCCGCGCCGGGGCAGTGGCGACTGTCGATGCACGACCCGCAGGGCAGGCAGTTCGCCCGCTGCGGACTGTCCGATCGCCAGCTGTACTGCCGCTGACCGTGATGCGAGGTCAGACCTAGCGCAGGACTCCGTCCGCGAGGCCGGCCGTCTCAGGGGGCAGCACCTGCAGGCCCAGCTCCGCCGACGAGGCCAGGCCGAGGTGGTGGGGCAGGATCCGCACCGTGTACCCGAACGGCCCGTTCTTGTCGAGCTCGATGTCGAGCCGGTACTCCCACCGATTGCCCTCGTACGACTCGACCGGGGCCATGGCCGACTGCTGGGCGGCCACGAGACGGTCGTCCGCGTCGACGCGACCGTAGGCCACCTCGACGTCGACGTCCTCCGGGCCCAGGTCACCGAGGTTGACGAAGGCACGCACGGTGATCTTGGCGCCCTGCATGACGGCATCGCCGACACCGTCCGCCTCGACATGCTCGATGCGGAGGGTGGACCAGCCGCCGCGCACGCGCTTCTTCCACGTCGACAGGTCACGGGCGACCGTGAAGGAGGACTCCTCCACCGCACGCGCCGACTCCGCCGCGGGCGTGTACAGGCGGGTGACGTACTCGCGGAGCATCCGGCTCGCGAGCACCTTCGGCCCGAGCGTGCGCAGGGTGTGCTTCAGCATGGCCATCCACCGCGGTGGCAGGCCGACATCGTCCCGGCGGTAGAAAGCCGGAGCGACCGAGTTCTCGATGAGGCTGTACAGCGCCTCAGCCTCGAGATCGTCCCGGCGATCAGCGTCCTCGACGCCCTCTGCCGTCGGGATCGCCCAGCCGTTCTCGCCGTCGAACCACTCGTCCCACCACCCGTCGAGGATCGACAGGTTGAGGGCCCCGTTGAGGGCAGCCTTCATGCCCGACGTGCCGCTCGCCTCGAGCGGACGGATCGGGTTGTTGAGCCAGACGTCGCAGCCGGGGTACAGGTCCACGGCCATGGACATGTCGTAGTCCGGAAGGAAGACGATCCGGTGACGCACATCCTCGGAGTCCGCGAACTGCACGAGCTGCTGGATCAGCCGCTTGCCGCCGTCGTCCGCGGGGTGGGCCTTGCCGGCCACGACGAGCTGCACGGGACGCTCCGGATCGAGGAGGAGCGAGCGCAGCCGCTCGGGGTCGCGCAGCATGAGCGTCAGCCGCTTGTACGAGGGCACCCGTCGGGCGAAGCCGATGGTGAGGACGTCGGGATCGAGGACGTCGTCGATCCAGCCGAGCTCGGCCTCGGTGGCACCGCGATTCAGCCACGACTCGCGCAGCCGGGTACGCGCCATCTCGATGAGACTCTGTCGCAGCGAGCGCTTGATCCCCCACAGCTCCGCGTCGGGGGTGGCGGCGATCGCCTCCCAGCCCTCCGCGTCATCGATGGACGCGCCGTGGGCGAGGTCGGTGACCTCGCGCGCGGTCCACGTCGGCGCATGCACACCGTTGGTGACCGACGTGATTGGCACCTCCTCGCCGTCGAACCCCGGCCAGAGACCGGAGAACATCCCGCGCGAGACGGCACCGTGCAGCAGGCTGACGCCGTTGGCGCGCTGAGCGAGCCGCAGGCCCATCACGGCCATGTTGAACACGGCCGGATCACCTCCGTCGAAGGACTCCGCGCCGAGCGCCATGATCCGGTCGACCGGGACGCCGGGCGCCGCATTCTCCCCCCCGAAGTACTGGGAGATCATGTCCATCGGGAAGCGATCGATGCCGGCAGGCACGGGGGTGTGTGTCGTGAAGACGGTGCTCGCCCGGCTCACCTCCAGGGCCTCGTCGAAGTTCATCGAGGGGTTGGCGGTGACCAACTCGCGGATCCGCTCCAGGCCGAGGAAGCCGGCGTGACCCTCATTGGTGTGGAACACCTCCGGCTCGGGGTGACCGGTGATCCGGCAGTACACCCGCAGCGCGCGCACGCCGCCGATGCCGAGGAGCATCTCCTGCTGCAGCCGGTGCTCCCCCCCACCGCCGTAGAGGCGATCGGTGACCTCGCGCTCCGCGGGGCCGTTCTCCTCCACGTCGGAGTCGAGCATGAGCAGCGGGACGCGGCCCACCTGGGCCACCCAGATCCGGGCCGTGACGTAGCGGCCGCCCGGCAGCCCCACAGCCACCTTGGCCGGTGAACCATCCGCCTCGCGCAGCAGCGAGACCGGACTCCCGTCGGGGTCCGTCACCGGGTAGCGCTCCTGCTGCCACCCGTCGCGCGACAGGGACTGCTTGAAGTAGCCCGAACGGTAGAACAGCCCCAGGGCGATGATCGGGACGCCGAGGTCGCTGGCCGTCTTCAGGTGGTCTCCCGCAAGGATCCCGAGGCCGCCCGAGTACTGCGGCAGCGCGGCGGCGATGCCGTACTCGGGCGAGAAGTAGGCGATGGCCTTCGGGGCGGTGTCGCCGAGCGTCTGGTACCAGTGGTCCGATGCGAGGTACTCCTGCAGGTCCGCACGGGCCCGGCCGACCCAGCCCACGAACGCCTCGTCGGCCGCGAGCTCGCTGAGCCGCTCGGCCGACACCTCGCCCAGCAGCCGCACCGGGTCCTGGCCCGTGGCCTCCCACAGTTCCCGGTCGATGGCGGCGAACAGGTCCCGCGTCGGCGGGTGCCAGGACCACCGGAGGTTGACGGCCAGCTCCTCGAGGGCCCGCAGGCTCTCGGGCAGGACGGTACGGACGGTGAATCGTCGGATCGCTCTCACGGGGCACACCGTAGCGGCTCGATCCCGGCAGAATGGCGCTCGGCTCCCGGAAACGCGCATGTAATTGTCGTGTTCTTCCATGTAACGCAAGTTCTTTCACACCAGCCTCAGCGGACACCCTCGCCGCCCATCCCCCGCGACTAGGCTGATGGACCATGGTCACCCGTCGTACGAGACCGTCGACCACGCCAGCCGAGCCACCCAGCGCCCGCCCACCGGCTGTGGTCGAGCGGACGTCGCCGTGGCGCGGGCACCTGCTCCCGGTGCCTGCGGAGCTCGTCGGCCGCTACCCCATCACGGACGTCTCCCCCGCCAGTCTCTCCGGTCGACGTCCGGCGACCGCCGCGGTCGGCGAGGCGGTGCCGGTCCGCGCCACGTCGTTCCGTGAGGGCCACGACAGCATGGGAGTCACGGTCGTGCTGCACCGTCCGGACGGGTCGGTGGCCGAGACCGTGCGCATGCGCCCCGAGGGGATCGGACTGGACCGCTGGGTCGGACACGTCCGCCCGGACGACCTGGGCGACTGGACGTTCACGATCGAGGCATGGGGCAGCCCCTGGGACACGTGGGTGCACCGGGCCACCATCAAGGTCCCGGTCGGCGTGGACGTCGAACTCGAGTTCGCCGAGGGTGCCCTGCTGCTGGAGCGGGCCGCCCGGGAGCTGCACCCGGACGATGCCGAGGCGCGATCGACGCTGACGGGCGCGGCCCGCACGCTGACCTCCACGTCCCTCCCGGTGCCCGTGCGCCTTGCCGCCGGCACCGATCCGGCGATCTCGGGGCTCATGGACGCGCACCCCCTCCGCGAGGGCGTCACGGCCAGCGGTCCTTGGCCCCTGCGCGTGCAACGGCGTCGCGCACTCGTGGGCTCCTGGTATGAGTTCTTCCCTCGCAGCGAGGGCAGCAGCCTCGATCCGCCCCGCTCCGGCACCTTCGAGACAGCCGCCGAGCGGCTGCCGGCGATCGCCGCCATGGGCTTCGACGTCGTGTACCTGCCGCCGATCCATCCGATCGGCACCATCAACCGCAAGGGGCCCAACAACACTCTCAACCCAGGACCGGACGACCCGGGATCCCCCTGGGCGATCGGGTCCGCGGACGGCGGTCATGACGCCGTCCACCCCGACCTCGGGACCGTCGCCGACTTCGACGCCTTCGTCGCACGCACCCGCGACCTCGGGATGGAAGTGGCCCTCGACCTCGCCCTGCAGGCCGCACCCGACCACCCCTGGGTCGCCGAGCACCCCGAGTGGTTCACCACCCGCGCCGACGGCACCATCGCCTACGCCGAGAACCCACCCAAGAAGTACCAGGACATCTACCCGCTGAACTTCGACAACGATCCCGAGGGCCTGTACGCCGAAGTGGAGCGCGTCGTCCGATTCTGGATGGACCACGGCGTGCGGATCTTCCGCGTCGACAACCCGCACACCAAGCCGCTATGGGTGTGGGACCGGCTGATGACGAGCATCTACGCCACCGATCCGGACGTGCTGTTCCTCGCCGAGGCGTTCACCCGACCCCCGATGATGAGTGCGCTCGCCGAGGTCGGCTTCCAGCAGAGCTACACGTACTTCACCTGGCGGACGGGCAAGGGCGAGATCGAGGAGTACGCGCGGGAGCTGGCCGGACCGAAGTCCGCCTTCATGCGCCCGAACTTCTTCGTCAACACCCCGGACATCCTCCACGAGTACCTGCAGCACTCAGGCCCCGCAGGCTTCGCGATCCGGGCCACCCTGGCCGCGACGCTCTCGCCCACCTACGGGGTGTACAGCGGCTTCGAGCTCTACGAGCACGTTGCCGTGCGGCCGGGCAGCGAGGAGTACCTCGACTCCGAGAAGTACCAGTACCGCCCGCGGGACTGGGAGGCGGCGCGGAAGCAGGGACGCACGCTCGCCCCCTACCTGACCATCCTCAATGAGATCCGGCATGCGCATCCGGCGCTGCAGGACCTCCGCTCCCTGCACTTCCACCACAGCGAGAACCCCGACGTCATCGCGTTCTCGAAGCGTGATGGTGATGACGTCATCGCCGTGGTCTGCACGCTCGACCCGCACCGCGACCACGAGACGACGATCTGGTGGGACCTCTCCGCCCTCGGGGTCGCGGACGGCGAGCGCTTCGTGGCCCACGACCTCGTCACTGACGCCACCTGGGCGTGGGGCCAGGGCACCTACGTCCGACTCAGCCCGTGGGAGCACGTCGCCCACATCGTCCACGTCCGAACCCTCTGATCGCACCCCACCCCGGAGACGACATGCCCACCGATCCTGCAGGACCCGCCCCCCGCGAGGTCTCCGTGCTCGACATCGATCGACTCGTCGACGGCTGGCACCACGATCCGCATTCGATCCTCGGGCCGCACCCCGATGGCGACACCGTCACGGTCCGCGTCCTTCGTCCGGGAGCGGAATCGGTCGTCCTCGTCACCGCCGATGGCCGCCTGCCCTTCGTGCACGAGCACCGGGGCGTCTGGGTGGTGGCGCTCCCCGGCTCCACCGCGCCGGACTACACCGTCGACGTCACGTACGGCGATCAGGTCGTTCCCGCGGATGACCCGTACCGGTTCCTGCCGACCCTCGGCGAGATCGACCTCCACCTGATCGGCGAGGGCCGCCACGAGCAGCTCTGGCAGGTGCTCGGGGCGCACACCCGGTCCTACCAGACCTCGCGCGGCGTGGTCGCCGGAGTCTCCTTCGCGGTCTGGGCACCCAATGCGCAGGGCGTCCGCGTGGCGGGCAACTTCAACTGGTGGGACGGCACCGCCCATCCCATGCGGTCACTCGGTTCCTCGGGCATCTGGGAGCTGTTCATCCCGCACATCGGCGACGGCGCGATCTACAAGTTCCAGATCCTCGGTCGCGACGGCGTATGGCGGGAGAAGGCCGACCCGTTCGCCTTCGCCACCGAGGTGCCCCCGGCCACCGGGTCGGTCGTGTTCACGCCCGCCTACGAGTGGGGCGACGAGGACTGGCTGACTGCCCGAGCGGAGGAGCACGCGTACCGGCGCCCGATGTCCATCTACGAGGTCCATCTGGGCTCGTGGCGGGCCGGGCTCGACTACCGGCAGCTGGCCGACGAGCTCACCGAGTACATCACCGACGCCGGGTTCACCCACGTCGAGTTCCTCCCGGTCGCGGAGCACCCCTACGGGCCGTCATGGGGGTACCAGGTCACCTCGTACTTCGCCCCGACCTCCCGCTTCGGCTCACCCGACGACCTCCGCTACCTCATCGACCGGCTGCACCAGGCGGGCATCGGCGTCCTCGTCGACTGGGTGCCGGCGCACTTCCCGAAGGACGAGTGGGCCCTGGCGCGATTCGACGGCACGGCGCTGTACGAGCACGCCGACCCTCGCCGCGGAGAGCATCCCGACTGGGGCACCTACGTGTTCGACTTCGGCCGCACCGAGGTCCGCAACTTCCTCGTGGCCAACGCGCTGTTCTGGCTCGAGGAGTTCCACGTCGACGGCCTGCGCGTGGACGCAGTCGCGTCGATGCTGTACCTGGACTACTCGCGCAAGGAGGGCGAGTGGTACCCCAACCAGTACGGCGGACGCGAGAACCTCGATGCCGTGGCCTTCCTCCAGGAGATGAACGCCACCGTCTACAAGCGCGTCCCCGGCGTCGTCACCATCGCGGAGGAGTCCACGGCCTGGCCCGGCGTGACCCGACCGACCTTCCTCGGCGGCCTCGGCTTCGGCTACAAGTGGAACATGGGGTGGATGCACGACACCCTCGAGTACATCAAGCACGAGCCCATCCACCGGCAGTACCACCATCATGAGATGACCTTCTCGATGGTCTACGCGTACAGCGAGCACTTCATCCTGCCGATCTCGCATGACGAGGTGGTGCACGGAAAGGGCTCGCTGATCGAGCGCATGCCGGGCGACCGCTGGCAGGAACTGGCCAACCTGCGCGCCTACCTGGGCTTCATGTGGGGGCATCCGGGCAAGAAGCTGCTGTTCATGGGCTCCGAGTTCGCGCAGAGCAGCGAGTGGTCCAGTGAGCGCAGCCTCGACTGGTGGCTGCTCCAGTTCCCCGAGCACGCGGGCGTGCTGCAGGCGGTCATGGACCTGAATGCCCTCTACCGGGCCACGCCTGCCCTGTGGGCACTCGACGACGAGCCAGCCGGCTTCGAGTGGATCGACGCGAACGACTCGGGGAGCAACGCGTTCAGCTGGATCCGCCGGGACGACGAGGGCGGCATCGTCGCTGTCGTCGCGAACCTGTCGCCGGTGCCTCGTGAGGGCTACCGCCTCGGCCTGCCGGTGTCCGGACGATGGGCGGAGGTGCTCAACACCGACGCCGCCGAGTACGGCGGCTCGGGGCTGGGCAACAAGGGCGCCGTCACCGCCGAGGATGTGCCCTGGCACGGTCGTCCGGCCTCGGCCACGCTGGTGCTGCCACCGCTGTCCACGGTCTTCCTGCGCTACGACGGCTGATGCAGGGCCGACGGCAGGCCGGCGATGATCGCGCTCACGTCGGCCACGACGTCGGTGAGCGGTCGGTCGGTGCGCACCTCGGCCGTGCACGTGGCCCGGAGCAGCGGCTCGACCTCGGCGAGGTCCGCCAGCACCCGGGCCCGGTCCTCCGCTGACTTCCCGAAGCCCTTGGCCCGCGCATCGATGCGAGCGAGGAGCACCTCCGCGGGCGCGGAAAGCAGGAGCACGGCATCGAACCGGTCGTAGAAAGCACCCTGATTGCTGGCACAGCCGGACACCACCAGCGCCGCGTGCCGGGGCAGCCCGAGGAGTTCGTCCATGGCGGCGACGTCCCACACCTGCTCGCGCGTCCTGCCGTCCGCGGAGACGATCTCATGCGCGAGCCCGTCGTCCGTGTCGACGACCTCGTAGCTCCGCTGCCCCAGCTCCCGCAGCACAGCGGACTTGCCGGTTCCGGACATGCCGGTCACCAGGACCGCCACATGCGCCCGATCGGGCATCTAGAACAGGGCGCTGGCGAGGGCAGTACGGGCCTTCGGCACGGCCGGGTCGTCTCCGGCCAGCTGGAAGTACTCGAGAACGCGCTGCCGAGCCGCCTCGCGTTCGTCGCCGGCCGACGAGCGCACGACCGCGATGCCGAGGTCGAACGCCCGGGCGAAGTCCCCCTGGAGAACGGCGAAGTCCGCCGCCACGAGCGGCGGCTCATCGCCTGCTGGCGGCGTGACACCGTCCGTGCGCTCGTAGAGGCCGACCATGGCCAGCCCCGCCGCGGCGTCCGGATCGGAGGGCTCCGCACTGAGCACCGACTGGTACGCGCTCCTGGCCGCGGGCCAGTCGCCGGCCTCGATGGCGGCGTAGGCCGCCTCGAAGCGGGGGTCCGCAGGCGCCTCCTCCGGCTCGGCCGGCGCCTCGGACGGGCCGTCCGCACCCAGCGTGCCGGACACGCCCTGCTCGGCCGCCACCTTCAGCAGCTCGTCGAGCACCTGTCGGATCTGCGCCTCGGGGTAGGCGCCCTGGAACAGCGGGATCGGCTGGCCCTTGATGACCGCGAACACCGACGGGATGGACTGCACCTGGAAGGCTGCCGCGATCTGCTGCTCGGCATCGACGTCCACCTTGGCGAGCACCCAGCGGCCGCCGTACTCTGCGGCCAGCTTCTCCAAGGTCGGCGAGAGCTGCTTGCACGGGCCGCACCACGTCGCCCAGAGGTCGAGCACGACCGGGACCGTCATCGAGCGATCGATGACGTCGGCCTGGAAGCTCTCGGTGGTGACGTCGATGACGACGCCGGCGGGGGCGTTGGCCAGCGCGGCCGCTGCCTTCTGCTGGTTCTGGCGGGACGTGGCGAGGGCGCCGAGGTCGACGGCGCCGCGGGCAGAGAACGGTGTCGAGGCCATGCGGTCATTCTTCCTCATGACCCCGACCGACCCGACGCCACACGGCGCGACACCCCTCGTTCGCGGTGGAAGGCTGACGATCGCCCGCCAAGGAGTGCCCCATGCGCCGCACCGTCGTCCTCGTCGCAGGACTCATCGCCGCCACCGCCCTGGTTCCTGCATCGGCCTCCGCCCAGCAGGTGGCTGCCGGGGCGCCCTCGACGCAAGGGCTCTCGACGCCGGCAGGGGACATCGCCCTGCCGACCGTCCCGCGTCCGCCCGAGGATCCGGGGTCGGGAACGACGATCACGCGGAGGTCGTTCACCTCGACCACCGGCAACGTGGCCTGTCGACGCGTCCATCAGGGAGCGACCTGGCTGGAGTGCCTCCTCGTCCGCTCCGGCGAGATCCTGCGCGTCAGCACGGATGCCGACCGGGCCGTCGCGGTCCCCTGCACGGCGAAGGACGCCGACGTCACGTGCCGCCTGAGCTACCCGGTGGTCACGTTCCACGCGGCGTCCCGCCTTGAGCGGCGGCGGTTCGCGGACGCACGCAGGGTCCGCTACGAGCGCCCCGTCCAGCTCGGACCGCTCACGGCTCCGTATCCGACATGCCTCGTCGACCCGAACCTCGGCACGTCCTGCCACACCGGGTACGACGATCGCGTCGGGGAGCAGGTCTTCATCGGGGTCGCCGACTCCGTGTGGATCTGCCCCGGATACGAGCACGTGCAGGACGGTGACCCCGTGCCCGTCGGAGCCGACACCTGCCTCGTCGTGCGCCCCTGAACGGGCCCGTCGCCTACCGGCGCTGCCACGCTCCCGGCTCATCGAGCAGGACCCGTACCGACTCCGGCAGCGCTCCTGTCGCCACGTCCGCCAGCGTGATCGTCTCCAGGACGTGGCGCATGGCGGCCCGCACGGCGATCCAGACCTCGCGCAGGTGCTCCGCGGAACCCGAGTAGTCCAGCCCCTCGGGTCGCTGCCCGCGAACCGCCGCCAGGGGGCCGTCGAGGGCCCGCACCACGTCGGCGATGGTCACCGAGTGCGGGTCCCGGTCGAGCCGGTAGCCGCCCTCCGCGCCACGTTGACTCGCGACGATCCCGGCCTGGCGGAGCTGGCGCAGGATGCCCTCGAGGAACTTCATGGGGATGTCCTGGGAGCGCGCGATGGCATCGCCCTTCACGAGGCGGCTGGGCGAGTCCAGGTAGGCGGTCGTCAACTCCAGGGCGGCCCGCATCCCGTAGTCGGCCTTCGCGCTGACGTGCATCCGCGCATTGTGTCGCGTCTGACGCGCCGACGCGCGGCCATTGGCCGGCCACGAGCCGACGCGACGACCTACACCGGACCCGGCCCGCCAAGCAAGGCCGTCAGGGCCGGGTTGTCCACCGACGCGAGCAGACTGCGCGCCGCGTCGGCATCCCCAGCCCGCCCGAATGCCGCCCCGTGGATGAGGGCTCGGATGCGCAGTTCCCGCATGTCGGTCCGCTCGGCGAGCTCGCCCAGGGTCGCGATCCAGTCACCCGTGCTCGGGTGGCCATGCCGGAGTCCCAGGGTGCACCGCGCATCGAGGATGTGGCCATCGAGCCACGCGTACGCGTCGGAGACGCGCGAACAGCGGCGCTCCGCGTCATCGAGCAGCTCGAGGGCTCCCACGGCGTCGCCCCTCGCGTCGGCGACCAGAGCCATGCCGCGAGCACTGAAGCCCTCCCAGCAGGGGTCACCAACCTGGCAGGCACGTGCGAACGCCATGCCCAGCGCGGCCTCCGCGGCGGTCACCTCCCCCTGCGCGAGCAGCAGCTCGCCGCGGATGGTCTCCGGCCAGGGCTGGAAGGAGAGCCAGTGCTCCGCTTCGCAGATCTCCAGGGACTGGCGAACGGCGCTCTCGGCGGGGGCGAGGTGACCGCGCAGCAGGTGAATGCGTCCCAGCATGGCCAGCGCATACGCGGCTCGGCGCGGTCGACGAGCCTCCCCCGCGACGGCGATCGCCTCCTCCAGGTGCCCCATCGCGGCCCGATAGTCCCCACGGTCGCTCTCGACCGAGCCGAGGTACATCAATGAGACGGCGCGGGTGTCCAGCTCGCCTCCCGCCATGTCGAGCGCCTCGATCAGCCAGCGGGCGGCCCGGTCGTAGCGAGCCCGGAGGAAGTCGACGTATCCGAGCTCCGCGCGAATGCGCGCGGAGCTCGTCCGCTCGCCGGCGTGCCGGGAGATCACGTCCGCCTCGTGCAAGGCGGCAATGCCCTCCTCATCAAGCCCGCGGGCTGAGTGGATGAGCGTCTCGGCGAGGATGAGTCGGGCGCGGACGCGCAGATCCGGGCTCCTCGTCTGGTCGGCCAACTCGACGGCCGTGCGCAAGGAGGTCATCCCGGGGACCAGCGCCCCCGCAGCAACCGCCGCCTGGCCCGCCTCGAGCAACGCCACCGCAGCGTGGGGGCCGGAACGAGTGTCGGACGGCTGAATGCGCCACGCAGACTCGACCGCGGCTCCGGGCTCGATGCCCAACTCCTCCCTCAGGACGGCCCTGCACGCTTCGTACGCCTGTCTCGCACCGACGAGGTCGCCCGACTGCCGGAGAAGGCGGATCAGAAGGGCCTGCAGGTTCTCGTCCAGGGGGTCACGTCGCACGGCCCGTGACGCGCAAGCGAGCGCTCGCTCCGATTCGCCCTCGGCCATGAGCGCGAGAGCAGCCTCATGCAGGGCGGCTACGGTCGCCGCCGCGATCCGGCGGCGTTCTGCCCCCAGCCAGATATCGGCGCCGACGGAGCCCTGCGGTGCGATCCCGTCGAGGAGCTCCTCGCCGAGATCCTCCAGGGCGAGCGCCTCGTCCCAGCCCCCGTGGACGAGCACCTGCACGTCCACGAGGGCGCCCTGGGGCAGCCGGAGCGTCACGGGATCGCCGACCAGCATCGTCTGCGGCCCCAGCGCCCGCCGGAGCTCGGCGAGGCTCCACCGGAGTGCACCGAGTGGGTCGTCCGCACTGGGGAACAGCAGGTCAGCGAGCTCCGAGCGGGACAGGGGACGCTCCCCGAGGACCAGGAGGCCGAGCAGTGCCCAGCTCTTCTGGCTGCGGAGTCGGTAGACGTCCCGCGTTCCGTCCTCGATCCGCGGGCGACCCAGCAGACGGACGGCCAGGGTCATGGGCAGATGCTTCCACGTGGATGAGCCGCGGGGAACCGGTCAAGAGCCCTCGACGACCGGGTAGATCTCCTGCGCCACGAGCCCATGCGCCTCGCGGTGCACGGCCGCCGCCGCAGCCGCATCCGGCGCCTCCACCAGGCAGAACACCTTCCCGGCCTCCTCATCCACCCAGTAGCGCAGGTAGTCGACTCCGTACGAGTCCTGGGTCTCGAGGTCCGCCTGGTGCGCTCCGGCGACATCCGCCGCGGACACACCACCGTCGATCGTGTGCACATCCAGGAACAGGGGCATGGTCACTCCTTCGTCACAAGGCGGCCCGGTGCCGCCGTGCGCCCAGTACACGCGGCGCGCGTGTGACGGAGCGTGTGACGCTACGACCCGTCGACGAGTGCTTCGGCAGCAGCATGCGGATCGAGCCGGCCGGCCGCGACCTCGCGCGCCGCCTTCTCAAGCACGCCTCCGTCGGTCCCTGCTTCCCAGCGTCGATGCAGGATCGCGACAGCCAGGGCCTCGACCTCGTCCCGTGCCCGACGGAGGCGCCGCTGCTCACCTTCTCCCGACTCCGCGAGCCACGCGCGGTGCTCGTCGATCGTGGAGATGAGCGCGTCGACGCCCTCGCCCGTGGACGCCACGGTCTTCACCACACGCGGTTGCCACCCGCGATCCGGATGGTCGCCGAGGGCGATCATGTTGCGCAGCTCGCGGACGGTGGAATCCGCGCCCTCGCGGTCCGCCTTGTTGACCACGAAGACGTCGCCGATCTCCAGGATGCCCGCCTTGGCGGCCTGGATGCTGTCGCCCATTCCGGGCGCCAGCAGGACGAGGGTGGTGTCCGCCGCGGCCGCGACCTCGACCTCGGACTGGCCGACGCCGACGGTCTCGATCAGCACCGTGTCGAAGGCCGCGGCGTCAAGCACGCGAAGGGCCTGCGGGGTCGTGGCGGACAGACCGCCCAGGTGACCCCGCGAGGCCATCGACCGGATGAACACCCCGGCGTCCGTGGCGTGCTCCTGCATGCGGATGCGATCGCCGAGGAGTGCCCCGCCCGAGAACGGGCTGGAGGGGTCCACCGCGAGCACCCCGACGCGCTCGCCCCGCGCCCGCAGGCCCGAGATGAGCGCCGCGGTGGTCGTCGACTTGCCGACGCCGGGCGAGCCGGTGATCCCGATGACCTGGGCGTGCCCCGACGTCGCCGCGAGGTCCCGCATGATGGCCGGCACCTCGGGGGCACCGTCCTCGATCATGGAGATCAGGCGCGCGATGTCACGCGTGCGCCCCTCGTGTGCCCCCGCGACGAGCGTGGCGACGTCCCTGGCCATCCCGGCTCAGGAGGCGGGAACGCGGATCAGGAGCGCATCGCCCTGCCCGCCGCCGCCGCACAGGGCGGCCGCCCCGATGCCACCGCCTCGGCGCCTGAGCTCCAGGGCCAGGCTCAGCACGAGGCGGGCGCCGGACATGCCGATCGGGTGCCCGAGCGCGATGGCGCCGCCGTTCACGTTCACGACGTCCGCATCGATGCCGAGCTTCCGCATCGAGACGACTCCCACCGCAGCGAAGGCCTCGTTGATCTCGAAGAGGTCCACGTCCGCCACCGAGATGCCCTCCCGATCGCAAGCCTTGATGATCGCGTTGGCGGGCTGCTCCTGGAGCGACGCGTCCGGGCCGGCCACTACCCCGTGAGCGCCGATCTCCGCAAGCCAGGTCAGGCCCAGCTCCTCGGCCTTGGCCTTGCTCATGACGACGACGGCGGCCGCCCCGTCGGAGATCTGGGATGCGTTGCCGGCCGTGATCGTGCCGTCCTTCGCGAAGGCCGGTCGGAGTCCGGACAGCGACTCGGTCGTCGTCTCGGCCCGGATGCCCTCGTCGGCGGTGACCATCAGCGGGTCGCCCTTGCGTTGGGGCACGGCGACCGGCGTGATCTCCTCGGCCAGCAGGGCTGCAGCTGCGGCGGCACGCTGATGAGACTGGGCGCTGAAGGCATCCTGCTCCTCGCGAGTGAGCCCATATCGCTCGTTGTACCGCTCGGTGCTCTCTCCCATCGCACACTCGTCGAAAGCGCAGGTAAGGCCGTCGAAGGCCATCGAGTCGATGACCGTCCAGTTGCCGTACTTGACGCCCTCGCGGGAGCCGACCAGGAGGTGGGGGGCGTTGGACATCGACTCCATCCCGCCCGCGACCACCACGTCGAACTCCCCGGCCCTGATGAGCTGGTCGGCGAGAGCGATGGCATCGACGCCGGACAGGCACACCTTGTTGATCGTCAACGCCGGCACGTCCATGCTGATGCCCGCCTTGACCGCAGCTTGGCGGGCGGTGATCTGGCCCGCACCGGCTTGCAGGACCTGGCCCATGATCACGTAGTCCACATCCGCGGGAGAGACACCGCCGCGCTCGAGTGCCGCCTTGATGGCGAACCCGCCGAGGTCGGTGGCCGAGAACGACTTGAGCGAGCCCTGGAGCCGGCCCATCGGCGTACGCGCCCCCGCAACGATGACCGACCCGCTAGAGAAGCTCATCACAACTCCCTTGTCCGCAGTGTGTCCCGAAGGGCCCGGGTGACACCATAGTCACCATGCATTCACTGCTGACGCGCATCGACCATGTGGGAATCGCCGTAGCCGACCTCGACGAGGCGAAGGAGTTCTACGGCCGGGCCTTCGGGCTCGAGGTCGTCCACGAGGAGGTCAACGAGGAGCAGGGCGTTCGGGAGGCCATGCTCGGGGTCGGCGAGTCGGGCTCGTGCATTCAACTGCTCGCGCCTCTCACGCCGGAGTCCACGATCGCGAAGTTCCTCGAGCGCTCGGGCCCGGGCATCCAGCAGGTCGCCTACGGGGTCGATGACGTCGAGGCCGCAGCGGCCGCGCTGCGGGCGTCCGGCGTGCGGGTGCTGTACGAGACGGCCCGGCGGGGCACCGCCGGGTCGAAGGTGAACTTCTGTCACCCGAAGGACTGCGGCGGGGTGCTAATCGAACTGGTCGAGGCGGGCCCTGAGGGTCACTAGGACGTATGCGCTTGCATGACGGGATGTGACCTTCGTCATGCCGGATGGCCTTTCCCCGGCCTCGTGGCTGTGGAAATGATGTCCACGGACTTGACCGCAAGGCAGGCACCCGACAGGAGGAACCATGGACGACATCCGTGACGCCATCGTCAATGGCGCGGAGGCGGAGCAGTTCGCAGCACTCCCGATCCCGGAGTCGTATCGCGCGGTCACCCTGCACAAGGACGAGCAGGAGATGTTCGCCGGCGTGCCGTCGAAGGAGAAGGACCCGCGCAAGTCGCTGCACGTGGAGCAGGTGCCCACGCCCGAGCTCGCTCCCGGCGAGGCGCTGATCGCGGTGATGGCATCGTCTATCAACTACAACACCGTGTGGTCGAGCATCTTCGAGCCGGTCTCGACCTTCGGTTTCCTCGAGCGCTACGGGCGCACGCATGCGGATGCCAAGCGGCACGACCTGCCTTACCACGTGCTCGGCTCCGACGCGGCCGGCGTCGTCCTTCGGGTGGGTCCCGGCGTCAACGCGTGGAAGCCGGGCGACCAGGTGGTCGCCCACTGCCTGAGCGTCGAGTTGGAGTCCCCCATGGGGCACAACGACACGATGATGGATCCGGAGCAGCGGATCTGGGGATTCGAGACGAACTTCGGCGGACTGGCCGAGCTCGCGGTCGTGAAGTCGAACCAGCTCCTGCCCAAGCCCAAGCACCTGACGTGGGAGGAGGCCGCCTCCCCCGGTCTGGTCAACTCGACCGCGTACCGGCAGCTGGTCTCGCGCAACGGCGGCGCCATGAAGCAGGGCGACGTCGTGCTCATCTGGGGAGCGTCCGGCGGCCTCGGCTCGTACGCGACCCAGTACGCCGTCAACGGCGGCGCCATCCCCGTCTGCGTGGTCTCCTCGCCCGAGAAGGCCGACCTGTGCCGGGCCATGGGCGCCGAGTTGGTGATCGACCGCAACGAGGAGGGCTACCGGTTCTGGAAGGACGAGCACACCCAGGACCCCAAGGAATGGCAGCGCCTCGGCAAGCGCATCCGGGAGCTGACCGGCGGCGACGACATCGACATCGTGTTCGAGCACCCGGGGCGGGAGACCTTCGGCGCCTCGGTCTACGTCACCCGCAAGGGCGGCACCATCGTCACCTGCGCCTCCACCAGCGGGTTCATGCACGAGTACGACAACCGCTACCTGTGGATGAACCTCAAGCGCATCGTCGGCTCGCACTTCGCCAACTACCGCGAGGCGTTCGAGGCCAATCGCCTGATCTCCCGCGGCATGATCCACCCCACGCTCTCCAAGACCTTCCCCCTCCACCAGGCCGGGCAGGCCGCCCTCGAGGTGCACCTCAACAAGCACCAGGGCAAGGTCGGCGTGCTCGCCCTGGCCCCCCAGGAGGGACTCGGCGTGTCGGATCCCGAGATGCGCGCGCGACACGAGAAGGACATCAACCGCTTCCGCGACGCCTGAGTCCATGAGGGCGCCCCGTACCATGACCGGGTGACGGGGTCCACGGCGCGCACTGAGCAGGTGCCCTGGGCACTCGATCGGGGACGCCGCAAGGGCGAGATGGGGTACCTCCCCGGACTCGACGGAGTCCGTGCGCTGGCCGTCCTCGGCGTCCTGCTCTACCACGCGGATCTCAGCTGGATCAGCGGCGGCTACCTCGGCGTCGACGTATTCTTCGTGCTGAGCGGATTCCTCATCACCTCGCTCATCCTCGAGGAGTTCGACCGTTCCGGACGCATCGACTTCGGGAAGTTCTACCTCGGCCGCGCCCGGCGGCTGCTGCCCGCCCTGCTCCTGGTCCTTCTGACCGTCTCGGTGGCTGCGGCCCTGTTCTACCGTGACGCGGCGTCGCAGGTCCGCGCGGACACCATCGCCTCGCTGTTCTACGTGAACAACTGGCACTACATCCTGAGCGACTCCTCGTACTTCGAGTTCATCGGGCGTCCGCCCATGCTCAAGCACCTGTGGTCCCTCGCGGTCGAGGAGCAGTTCTACCTCGCCTGGCCCGCCATCGCCTTCCTGCTGATGCGGCGCTGGCGCCGCCTCGGGGTGGGGCTGACCGCGTTCCTCCTGGCCCTCGCGTCGACCGCCTGGATGATCGTCTTGTCCCTGCAGAACGGCTTCCCCGACTACGCGGATCCCAGCCGCGCCTACTTCGGGACCGACTCGCACGCGATGGGGCTGCTCATCGGCGCCACGCTGGCCACCTTCTGGCGCCCGGGGATGCTGTCCGCCCGCGTTCCGGTGGGCGGCCGGGTCGTCCTCACCGGCATGGGGATCTCCGCCCTGCTCGGCGTCGTCGCCTTCTTCCTGTTCGTCGGGGAGTTCACGCCGTGGATGTACCAGCGCGGCGGCTTCCTGGTGCTCGCGCTGGTGGTGGCCGTGATGATCGCCGGGGCGACGCACCCGGCGTCCCGTCTCGGACCATGGATGGGCACCCAGCCCTGGCGCTACGTCGGCCAGCGGTCCTACGGCCTGTACCTGTGGCACTGGCCGATCTTCATGGTCACCAGACCCAACCTCGATGTGCCCCTCGATGGGATCCCTCTGCTGGCCCTGCGCCTGGCGCTGACCTTCGGCATCGCGGAGCTGAGCTACCGGTTCGTCGAGATGCCCATCCGACGAGGGGCCATCGACCGCTGGGTCTCCGCGTGGCGGGCATCGACCGGCCGGGAGCGCTCGCGCCACACGCGTCGAGCCGTATCGGCCATCGTGACCGGGGCCATCGCCGTGACCACGGTGGGCGTCCTGCTCTCGACCGCACCGAACGCCAACGAGGCGTCGGCCCTACCGGCTGACGTGGCGCAGGCCATGGGCATCGAGAGCGGTGGGCCGACGGAGGTGAGCCTCGACGACAGCGGGCCGTCACCGTCACCGGGCGGGTCCGGCCTGCCCTCTCCGGCCGCGTCGGCCGCGGCCTCCTCCAGTCCCTCAGCCAATCCGAATGGCAACCTCAGCGGGATCGGCGACTCCGTCATGCTCGGCGCGCGGGACACGCTGAAGCAGGTCATCCCGGGTACGAAGGTCGACGCCGCCGTCTCCCGCTTCCCCGGTGCGTTCATCGGCCGGCTCAAGCGGTACGTCAAGAACGACAAGCTCGCCGATGTCGTCGTGCTCCATCCGGGCACCAACGGGGTTCTGCCCGAGGACATGATGCGTCAGATGCTCGACATCCTGAAGGACACCCCACGCGTCGTGGTCGTGAACGACAACATGCCGCGCAGCTGGCGGGATCCGAACAACAAGGTGATCGCCAAGGTGGTCCCGGACTACGGAAATGCCGTGCTGGCCGACTGGTTCGCCGCGTCGAAGGACCATCCGGAGTACTTCGTGTCCGACGGGATCCACCTGACGAGCAAGGGCGCCCGCGCCTACGCCACCCTCATCAAGAGGGCCGCCGGGCTGTAGCCCGCTCCTGGCCGCATCTCGCGTCCGAGCGCTCAACCTGCCCGCGAAAATCTGTTGCACGACAACGGTTTTCTGGGGATTCAGGGTTGCGATCCAGGGCGCCATGCGACTAGGATCGAACACATGTTCGAACACCCTGACGACCTCCTCGCGGACTGGCCGCCGCCGGTCCCGGAGGCCCCGGCGTGGCTCGACGACGAAGGGTTCGGGGACCTGCCGGAGTGGACCGACAGCGATGCCCTGGCTGAGGCGGTGACTCGTCCGGCTGGTGTGGATCAGCTGGCGAACCTGCTGCAGGTCGACCCGGCGGCGCTGTCGGCGGATGAGGCGGTGACGTTCGCTCAGCAGGTGGACCGGGTGGCGGCGTTCGTGGCCGGGTTCCAGGCAAGGGCGCGTGCCGACGTGCAGGCCCGCCTGGTCGCGCACTTCGAGACCGAGAGGGCCGAGCGAGCGGAGCAGGCGTCCGGGTTCGTGACGGCGGAGATGCTCGCCTCGGCCGAGCTCGCGGCCGCGCTGCGGCTGAGCCCGCGTGCGATGGATGTCCAGTTCGAGCATGCGGCGGACCTCGCGGGGCCGATGCGTCCCCTGCGCGACGCTCTTGAGGCGGGACTGGTCTCGGCGGGGCACGTGTCCGCGATCGCGCGGGAACTGACGCGTCTGCCGCTGGCTGGCGATAGGGACCGGGTCGCGGAGTACGCCGCGCAGTGCTCGCGGATCCTCGCGGTCGTGATCCCGTACGCCGAGTCCCATACCGCCCGGCAGGCCGCCGGCAAGACCAAGACCCTGGTCCTGGCGGTGGATTCGCGCGGCGCCGACGAGCGGCGTCGGGACGCGGCGGAGCGGGAGCACGGCGTCTGGCTGACCCCGACCGAGAACGGCTCGTGCGAGATCACGGCCGTGCTGCCTCTGGCGCACGGGTTCGCGGTGATGGACGCCATCACCACCCTCGCCAAGGATCAGCGGTTCGAGACCGCCGACGGGTGCATCACGGCCGGGCAGCGGAAGGTCGCCGCGCTGGTGACGATGATGCTCGGCGACCCGGGCAGCGTCGCCACCCTCGACGGTCCTGTGTCCGAGGCGAAGGTGCGGGCGTCCGTGAGCGTACTCGTCCCCCTCTCGACCCTCACCGGCACCGACCCCGCTGCCGCGGGCGGGTCGATCGGCGGGGAGCCGGTCACCGCGGACACCCTCCGCGACCTCCTCATCGATGCCGACCCGTCTTCAACGCTCCGCAAGCTGGTCACCGATGCCGCCGGCTGCATCCTCGACGCCGGCCGCGCCCGCTATGCGATCTCGGACCTCCAGCGCCGCCTGATCAGCCTCCGGGACGGGACCTGCCGGTTCCCCGGCTGCATGAGACCCGCCGAGAACTGCGAGATCGACCACGCCACGGCCTACGCCAACGGCGGACGCACCGATCTCGACAACCTAGGACCGCTCTGCAAGCACCATCACCAGCTGAAAACCCACGGCGGCTGGCACATCACCACCAGCCGACGATCGGGTGCCTGCACCTGGCGATCCCCCCTCGGCCGCATCTACCACCACGAACCACCCGGACGACCAGCCGGACTGACCGCCGTCACGCGTGCCGGGGGCCTTTGACCGTCTCCAGGAAGGCCAGCAGTGCCGAGGTGGCCAGGTCGGCCGCCTCCACGTTCACCAGGTGCCCGGCACCCGCCACCGCCGCCAGCCGCGCATCAGACGGCGCCGCGACCATCCGGTCCTGCTCGGCACGCGAGCTGAGCGCGTCCTCCTCCCCCCACAGCACCAGCGTGGGGACGTCGGCGTCGGCGATGTCGGCGATCGAGTCCGGCCGGCCGGCCATCGCCCGCTGGTACCAGGCCACGCTGGCGGCATCCGCAGCACCGACCCAGCCGCGCACCCGCTCCACCACCTCCGGGCGTCGCTGACGGCTCGTGTCCCCCAGCAGGCCGGGCAGGACCGCCTCCTCGAGGATGGCCCGGGTCTGCTCGGGCGACTCGAGCACCCGCTGGGCGAGCCGCTCACGATTGGCGCGAGCCTCCTCGCTGTCGGCCGACGCCTTGGTGCCCCCGAGGACGAGCCCGGCGACGAGGCTGGGGCGCCGCCGGATCAGGGCCATCGCGAGGTAGCCGCCCATCGAGACGCCGCCGACGACGGCGCGCTCCACGTCCCGGTCGTCAAGCTCGGCGAGGAGTGCGTCGGCGACCACGTCGAGATCCGGCGCGGCCGCGAGCAGCGGGGATGTCCCGAAGCCCGGAAGGTCGGGCACGAGCACCCGCCATCCGGCCTCGGCGGTGGCACGCATCTGCGGATCCCACATCCGGCCATCGCAGGGGAAGGCGTGCAGAAGCAGCAGCACGGGGCCGTCCCCGAGCTCCCGGACGTTCATCGCGGCTGCGCTCACAGATCCGACCACCTCTCCATGGGACCGTCCCAGTGCGTCGGCAGCGGTGCCCGCTCCGGCGCGATGACCCCCACCACCTCGTTGAGCACGCGGGTCACCTGGCGTTCACCGACCCACAGGTGCTTGCCCTCGTCGATCCCGCGCACATCGGCATGGCGCACCACCGAGAACCGCTCGCGGGCCTGCTCGGGTACGAGGTAGTCGTCGAACTCGGGCACAAGGCAGACCACGGGCCGATCCGACGCGTCCCACGCCGCCAGCTCATCCATCGTGGTGAAGCGCAGCGGCGGTGCCAGCAGGATCACGCCGAGCACGGGGTCGACGTCGCCGTGCTTGAGGATCACGTCGGTGCCGAAGGACCAGCCCACCAGCCAGGGGTCGGGCAGGCCGCGCCGGACCACCTCGTCGATGGCTGCCCGGAGATCCAGCCCCTCCCCCTGCGCCGAGTCGAACGCACCGTCGCTGGTTCCGGCGGCACTCGACGTGCCGCGTGTGTTGAACCGCAGGACGGCGAAGTCCGCCAGCGCCGGCAGCCGCCAGGCCATCTTGCGGAAGACGTGGCTGTCCATCATGCCGCCATGCGTGGGCAGCGGATGCACCGTGATGACCGTTGCCAGCGGGTCACTGCGCACCGGCAGCGCCAGTTCCGCCACGAGCGAGAGCCCATCGGAGGTCTGCAGGCGCAGGGCCTCCCGACGCGCCGGCAGCACGGAGTTTGCGACGATGCGACCGTTCATGCGTCAGTACCTCCCGGTGCGCGGCCCGCGCCGGTCGCGTGCGGCCCAGCAGGGCGTATGCCAGTGCCGGCGGTGCTCCACGCCCTGCGGATCGTCGGACCGGAACGCCACCGTGTGCGGGGTCGCGGGCCGGATCTCCTGGTCGCACCCCGGGCAGCGGTAGGCCTTGGTCGACGCCGAGCCGGTGACCTTCTGCACGACCCAGTCGCCGTCGGGATGGGACTCGACGGTGCGGCTGGAGTAACCGGGCCCAAGTGGCCGGACCTCCTCCTCGCGACGTCGGTTCTTGCGGCCCATCCGGGGGACCTCAGTTCACGTAGTCGCGGAAGCCGCGGCCGGTCTTGCGGCCCAGGTAGCCCGCCGTGACGAGGTGCTCGAGGCGAGGGGCCGGCGCGAACCCCGGCTCACGGAACTCGAGGTACAGCGTGCGCTGGATCGCGTAGGAGACATCCAGCCCGACCACGTCCAGGAGCTCGAACGGCCCCATCGGGTAGCCGCAGCCCTTCTTCATGGCGAGGTCGATGTCGTTCGCCGACGAGTAGTTCGCCTCGAGCATCCGCACGGCATCGTTGAGGTACGGGAAGAGCAAGGCGTTGACGATGAAGCCGGCGCGGTCGCCGCAGGTCACCGGGTGCTTGCCCAGGGCTCGGCAGACCGCGATGGCCGTGTCGACGACCTCGTCACTGGTCGACACGGTCCGCACGACCTCCACGAGCTTCATCACTGCAGCCGGGTTGAAGAAGTGCAGCCCGACGACATCCTGGGGGCGCTTGGTGACCACCGCGAGGTCGATGACCGGCAGGCTGGACGTCGTGGTGGCGAGGATCGCGCCGGGCTTGCAGGTGCGGTCCAGCTCGACGAAGAGGGCCTTCTTGACCTCCAGGTCCTCCACCACCGCCTCGACGACGAGGTCGGCATACGACAGCTCGCGCAGCGACGAGGTCCCCCGGACGCGCTCGAGTGCCGCGTCGCGCTCCTCCTGCGTCATCTTCTCCTTGCTCACCGCCTTGTCCAGCGATGCCTCGATGCGCGACAGCGCCTGCGCGGCCTTGTCCCCGCTGCGGGCCACCAGCACGACGTCCATGCCGGCCTTGGCGAACACCTCGGCGATGCCGGACGCCATGGTGCCGGAGCCGACGACCCCGACGGAGGCGATCTCCCGGGTCGGCCCGAGCTCGATGGCCTCCGTGTCAACAGCGTCGACGACCACCGGCGACCCGGGGGCCTCGTAGGTGTAGAAGCCCCGCCCGGTCTTGCGGCCCTTCAGGCCCGCGGTGACCAGCTGCTTGAGGATCGGCGACGGCGCATGAAGGCGATCACGGCCCTGCTTGTACATGGTGTCGAGGATCTCGTAGGCCGTGTCGAGTCCGATGAGGTCGAGCAGCATGAGCGGTCCCATCGGGTAGCCGCAGCCCAGCCGCATCGCGTCGTCGATGTCCTCGCGGCTGGCGTACTTCGACTCGAACATCGAGACGGCGTGGTTGAGGTACCCGAACAGCAGGGCATTCGCGATGAAGCCCGCGCGGTCGCCGATGACGACCGGCTCCTTGCCGAGGGTCCGGGCGAAGGCGACGGCCTCGTCGACGATCTCCTGGGAGGTGACGACCGTGCGCACGATCTCCACGAAGGACAGCACCGGCGCCGGGTTGAAGAAGTGGATGCCGACGACGTTGGCCGGGCGCCCCGTGGCGACCGCGATGTCCGTCACCGACAGGGAGGAGGTGTTCGTGGCGAGGATGGCGTGCGGGGGCGTGATGGCGTCGACCTCGGCGAAGATCGCCTTCTTCAGCTCGAGGCTCTCACTCACCGCCTCGATGACCAGGTCAGCGGAGGCGAGCGCGGGCATGTCGGTCGTGAACGTGATCCGGTCGAGAAGGGCGGACCGCTCCTGCTCGGTGAGCTTCGCGCGCTTGACGGCGCGGGCCGTGGAGGCCTCCAGCGTGCCGCGCCCGTGCTCCAGCGCCGCGGTGCTGTTCTCGATGGCGATGACGGAGTAGCCGTTTCGGGAGATCACCTCCGCGATGCCGGCACCCATGGTGCCGAGGCCGATGACGCCGACCGTGGAGATGGCCATGTCCACACCCTTCCGAACCGTCGCAGTTCCTGCGGTTGACCCTATCTGCGGACGTTCCCGCATCACCGGGTGGCCGGGACTCCCAGACGGCAGAATGCCGACGATGCCGACGATGCCGCGCCTGCGAATCCCACGCCCGCTGTGGCTGCTGGTCCTGCTGGCCGCCGCCTGGTTCGCGGCTGCCCCTGTGTCCGAAGCGGCCGTCGACCCCGCCCAGCAGCTGGCGGACCGGTATGCCCCGGTTGTCGTGGTTCGCGAGCAGGCATCCGCATGCGGTCCAGGCGAGCCCTACCGACCCGAGCCCGTGGAATCGATCCTGGGACAGCCCGACGTCACCCTCATCGGGCCTGCTGGGGAGCGCATCCCGGCACCGACGGCGGCGCAGCTCGCGGGCAAGGGCGACGGCTGGTACCTGGACCTCCCGGCGAACCCGCTCTCCCCCGGCTGCGACTACGAGCGCTGGGCGGCCACCGCGACGGCCGACCTCACCCCCACGGTGTACGCACGCGTCGCCGCGGATCCGGACCATCCCGGTCAGCTCGCGCTGCAGTACTGGTTCTGGTGGGTCTACAACGACTGGAACGACAAGCATGAGGGCGACTGGGAGATGATCCAGCTGCTCTTCGATGCGAGCACGGCAGCCGACGCACTCGCGAAGACGCCGGTGAGCACCGCCTATGCCCAGCACGAGGGATCCGAGACGGCCTCCTGGGACGACCCGAAGCTGGTGAGGATCGGCGACCACCCGGTCGTGTACCCGGGCCAGGGGTCGCACGCGGCCTACTACACGCAATCGCGCTGGTTCGGGAAGAGCGCCGCCGCGGGCTTCGGGTGCGACAACACCGCCGCCCCCGGAGCACGGGTCGATCCCGCGGTGGTCCTGATCCCCGAGAAGCCGAGCGGGCCGTTCGGATGGCTCGACTTCACCGGACGCTGGGGCCAGAAGGCGCCCTCGTTCAACAACGGCCCGACGGGACCCAACACCAAGACGCAGTGGGCGCACCCCGTCACCTGGCAGCTTGACGAGGGCCGCCCCGCCGCCGTCGCCCTCCCCGTGGTCGGCGGTCCGGCCGTCGACTCCTTCTGCAACCTGGCGGAGAACGCCTCCCTGCTGTTCATCGCCCTGCTCGACCAGCCGATCCTGGTCGTGCTGGTCCTCCTGCTCGCCACTGGGCTGACCGTGCTCCTCGTCCGGGGTACCCGGTGGCGCACCCGGGGGGACACCACCCCCGACCGCGAGCGACGGGCGGGCCAGGTCGTCACGTCGTCGTTCGTCCTGCTTCTCCGCCACCTCGACCGCCTCTGGCCGATCCTGCTCGTCGTGGCCCTCACGACCGCGGGAGGCCTGGCCGTGCAGCAGTTCGCGCTCCGCCGCCGGCCGACCGGCGATCCGACCGACGTCTTCGGCCTCGCCGCGCACCCGGTGTGGCTTGTGGTGGCCCTGCTCGTGCCCCTCGTCGTGGCCCCGCTGGTCGCCTGGGCGATGGCGGCCACGAGCGCGGTGATGGAGGGGGTCGCGCACAAGCACCGCATCTCGGGATGGTCCGCCCTTGCGCTGGCCGTGCGTCATCCGGCGGCGGCGATCGTCCAGATGCTCCTGCTGGGGGCATCAGCGGTGCTGATCTCGTCCCTGTGGCTGCTCCCCCTGGCACTGCTCGTGATCGCGGTGTGGTCGGTGACCATGCCGGCCGCGGTCATCGAGGACCTCGGGGTGCGCGCCGCCTTCGGTCGCAGTCGTCGCATCACGCGGGGCCGCCGGTGGCGGTCGGTCGCCCTGAGCACCCTGCTGGTGTGGGTCGGCTTCACCGCGCCGAACCTGGTCGGCGGCTTGCTTCTCCTCATCACCGGCTGGCCGTTCTGGGTCACCAACCTGGTGGCCATCCTCGCCGGCGCGGTCCTGATCCCGTTCTCCGCGATCGGCCTGACCCTGCAGTTCTACGACTTCCGGCACGAGTGGGCGGAGGCATCCGATCAGAACAGCCGGGACTCCGGGTCGTCGACCCCGCGCAGCGCGTCGTAGTCGAGGACGACGCACTCGATGCCGCGATCCTCGGCGAGCACCCGGGCCTGCGGCTTGATCTCCTGGGCCGCGAAGATGCCGCGCACGGGCGCCAGCAGGGGATCCCGGTTCAGCAGCTCGAGGTACCGGGTCAGCTGCTCGACCCCGTCGATCTCGCCGCGCCGCTTGATCTCGACGGCCACGGCCAGCCCGTCCGCGTCACGGCACATCAGGTCCACGGGCCCGATCGCGGTCGGGAACTCGCGTCGAACCAGCCGCCAGCCGGCCCCGAGGACCTCCACCTGCTCGGCCAGCAGCTTCTGCAGGTGCGCCTCGACACCGTCCTTCATGAGGCCGGGATCCACTCCGAGGTCGTGGTCGGAGTCGTGGAGCACCTCGTGGACGGTGATCTGCAGCTGCTCGCCGGCCCTGTTCTCCACGACCCAGGCCTGCTGGATGCCCTCCTCGTCGGGCTCGCTGATCCGCGTGGTGCACGGGGGGCTCATCCAGTTCAGGGGCTTGTATGACCCCCCGTCCGAGTGGATGAGCACGGACCCGTCCGCCTTCACCATGATCACACGGGTCGCCTCGGGCAGGTGCGCCGTGAGCCGTCCGACATAGTCCACGCGGCAGCGCGCCACCAGAATCCGCACGCAGTCAGCGTATCCGTGCCGTGGACCGGGCGACTGTGCCAGCATGCAGGCATGACCCGCCCGGCCGTGGTCGTCCACGACGTCCACAAGCAGTACCGCGACGTCAGGGCGCTGGACGGGTGTAGCTTCCACATCGACGTGGGCGAGTGCGTGGCACTCCTCGGCCCCAACGGCGCCGGCAAGACCACCATCACCGAGATCCTCGAGGGGTACCGCAGGCAGGATTCCGGGTCGGTCGAGGTCCTGGGTGTCGATCCGGCACACGGCGACCGCGCGTGGAAGTCGCAGCTCGGCATCGTCCTCCAGACCGACCGCGATCTCGGCGACCTCACGGTCGTGGAGTCGGTCGAGCACTTCGCGGGCTACTACCCGAACCCGCGGGACCCCGACGAGGTGATCCGGGCCGTCGGTCTCGAGGAGAAGCGCACCAGCCGCAACGAGAAGCTGTCCGGCGGCCAGCGCCGTCGCCTCGACGTCGCGCTCGGGATCGTCGGGCGTCCGAGGGTGCTCTTCCTCGATGAGCCGACGACCGGATTCGACCCGGAGGCACGGCGGGAGTTCTGGTCGCTGATCGAGGCGCTCAAGGCCGAGGGCACCACGATCCTGCTGACCACGCACTACCTCGAGGAGGCCGAGCGGCTGGCCGACCGCGTGGCCGTCATCTCCCGCGGTCGGGTGCTGGCCTGCGACACGCCCGCGCACCTGGGCGGGCGCGAGCGGAGCAGCGCTCGCGTGTCCTGGCTGGAGGACGGAGTCCGCGTGGAGAGCCAGACGATGGAGCCAGGCCACGCCGTCGTCGACCTCATGGCCCGCTTCGGCGGCGAGATCCCCGGGCTCGAGGTCCGCCGCGAGACCCTGGAGGACATCTACCTCGGTCTGATCGCAGAGGATCGCGGCGACGTGCCGCCCATGGTGGAGGTGGACATCGAATGAGCGCTCCGACCCTGTCCCTCCCCACGACGGTCGCCATCGGACGCCGCCGGGTCTCCGTCGAGCTCAAGCAGTTCTTCCGCGACCGGCAGTCGGCCCTGTGGAATTTCGCGTTCCCCGTGATCCTCATGGTGATCTTCGGCTCCGTCTTCGGCGGCCAGTCCGTCGCCCCGGACATCACCTTCGCCCGCTACTTCGTGGCCGGCATGATCGCGTCCGGCGTCTTCTACACGGCGTTCCAGAACCTCGCGATCGCCATCCCCCTCGAACGCGAGGACGGCACGCTCAAGCGGCTCCAGGGCACTCCCATGCCCACGCCCTCCTACTTCATGGGAAAGATCGGCACGGTCGTCATCGCCTACATCGCCCAGGTGACCCTGCTCGTGCTGGTGGGCGCGCTGTTCTACGGCGTCAAGGTGCCGACCACGGCGACGCAGTGGTTCACCTTCGTCTGGGCGAGCATCCTGGGCCTGACCGCATGCACCCTCCTCGGCATCGCGTTCTCCGTCGTGCCGCGCACCGGCCGGGGCGCCCCGGCGATCGTCTCCCCCATCGTCCTCGTGCTGCAGTTCACGTCCGGCGTCTTCTTCGTCTTCACCCAGCTCCCCCACTGGATGCAGGTCTTCGCCTCGTTCTTCCCGCTCAAATGGCTGGCGCAGGCGATGAGGAGCGTCTTCCTCCCGGAGGCCGCCGCCGTCATGGAGCCGGCCGGGTCGTGGGAGCTCGGCATGTGCGCCTTCATGCTGGCCCTGTGGAGCATCATCGGCCTCGTGCTGGCCATCGTCTTCTTCCGATGGGCCCCCCGCGGCACCAACTGAGATCCGGCTGGCGCTTTCGGCCTCGAGGACGCACCATGGGCAGGTGCCAGCCTGGGGCTCCTTCTCCTTCGCCTACGGACCGATCGTCGCGCTGATCCTCGTGGGCGCCCTCGCCGCATTCCTCCGGTGGGCGTTCCGGCGCGGCTCCTCGGTCGTGGCCGCCCCCGCGAAGCCCGGTACGGCCGACGAGTACGGGCTGCTCGTCGCCATCGCCTCACCCCCGACCTACATCGAGGGCGAGGTCACCCGCCGTCGGCTGGAGGACGGCGGCATCCGCGCCACCCTGGCATCCACCCTGGATGGCCCCCGCATCATGGTCTGGCCAGGCGACGAAGCACGCGCCCGCGCCCTGCTCACCCGCTAGCGGGGCTCAGTCGGGCTGGTCCATGCGGACGATGCCCGCGCCCAGCCCCTGCAGCTTCGGGATGAAGCCGGCATAGCCCCGGTCGATGTGGGAGACGCCGTAGACGGTGGTCTCGCCCTCGGCCACCAGGCCCGCGAGCACGAGCCCGGCTCCGGCCCGGATGTCGGTCGCCTCGACCGGGGCCGCCGACAGCCGCGCTCGGCCGCGCACGAGGGCGTGGTGCCCGTCCGTGCGCACATCTGCCCCCAGCCGAGCCAGCTCCTGCACGAACCGGAAGCGGGCCTCGAAGAGGTTCTCGGTCACCAGCGCCGCGCCCTCGGCGATCGCGTTCATGGCGATGAACTGCGGCTGCAGGTCGGTCGGGAACCCGGGGTAGGGCAGCGTCACGATGTCCACCGCCTGGGGGCGCCCGTCCATGCGCACCCGGAATCCGCCGGGCTCCTCGTCGATCGAGGCCCCCGCCGTGACCAGCTTCTCGAGCGGCATCGCCAGATGGTCGGCATGGCCGCCTCGGATGAACACGTCCCCCTGGGTCATGGCGGCGGCCACAGCCCAGGTGCCGGCCACGATGCGGTCCGGCACCGTCGCGTGCTCAACGGGATCCAGGCGCTCGACTCCCTCGATGGTGAGCGTCGACGTGCCCACGCCCTCGATGCAGGCGCCCATGGCGAGCAGCATCTGGCAGATGTCGACGATCTCGGGTTCGCGGGCGGCATTGTCGATGACCGTCTCCCCCTGCGCGAGGACGGCCGCCATCAGGATGGTCTCGGTCGCCCCGACGCTGGGGAAGTCCAGCCACGTGTGCGCGCCCTGGAGGCGGTCGCTCGCCTGGGCGAGGAGGTAGCCGTGCTCGCTGGTGACGTCGGCACCCATACGACGCAGCCCGTCGACATGCATGTCCAGCCCACGCGAGCCGATGTTGTCGCCCCCGGGCAGGGCGACGTCGGCCGCTCGCACGCGGGTGACGAGGGGACCGAGGACACAGATGGACGCGCGCATGCGGCGCACGAGGTCGTAGTCGGCGCGGTGGTCGGGCTGTTCGGGCACGTCGATCCGGACGAGGCCGCCGTCGCGGTCGTGGTGAACATCGCACCCGAGGCGGCGCATGAGCTCGGCCATGATCTCGACGTCGAGGATGTCCGGGACGTTGGTGATGGTCGACGTGCCCGGCGCCAGCAGCGTGGCCGCCATGAGCTTCAGGACGGAGTTCTTGGCCCCCGCGAGCGACACCTCGCCGACCAGCCGCCGGCCGCCGGTGACGCGTAAGACCTCCACCTGCCGAATCGTACGGATCCCGACGTCGGTGGCGCTGCCGGGTCACGTCCCGTGGCGTAGGGTCGTTGCATGGTCAACCTCACCCGCATCTACACGCGCACCGGAGACGACGGGACCACCTCCCTGGGCGACATGAGCCGGACCGGCAAGAACGACGCCCGCCTGCGCGCCTACGCGGACGTGGACGAGGCCAACTGCGTCATCGGCGTCGCCCTCGCCACCAGCGAGATCCAGGACGACGTCCGGGCGCTCCTCGAGCGCGTGCAGAACGAGCTCTTCGACGTCGGCGCCGACCTGTGCACCCCCGTCGTCGAGGAACCGGCTCATCCGCCGCTGCGGGTCACGGAGGACTACATCGCCCGCCTCGAGGAGGCGTGTGATGAGTACAACGCGCAGCTCGAGCCGCTGCGCTCCTTCGTGCTGCCGGGTGGCACGCCGGCCGCCGCCCACCTGCACGTGGCCCGCACCGTCGTGCGACGCGCCGAGCGCTCGACCTGGGCGGCGTTGGACACCTTCCACGGCGGGATGAACCCGCTGACGGCTGCCTACCTGAACCGGCTGAGCGACCTGCTGTTCATCCTCGCCCGGCTCGCCAACAAGGATGCCGGCGGCGACGTGCTCTGGGTTCCCGGGGGCCAGCGCTAGCACCCCCGCGACGGAGCCGGAGCGCTAGCGGGCGCTGACGCCCTTCGCGATGCTGGCGGTCTGGATCCGGGTCTCGGCGCGACGTGCAGCACCGAGCTCGTCCTCGTCCTGCGAACCACTCGCCTGTGCCCGGGCGAGGGCCGCCTGGGCGCGCTCGAGATCGATGTCCTCCGCCAGCTCCGCCACCTCGGCGATGACGTTCACGTCATTGTCCGAGACCGAGAAGAAGCCGCCGTGCACAGCGACCACGAGCTTGGTGCCGTCGGGCTCCTCGATCCGCAGCGGGCTCTCGACGAGGAGCGCGAGCACCGGCTCGTGCCCGGGCAGGATGCCGATGTCGCCCTCGGGGGTCTTGGCGACCAGCGACTTCGCCTGACCGCTCCAGAGCGCTCGCTCGGCCGACACCACGGCCACGTTGAGGATCTTCTCGCCGTCCGCCATCGCCTAGCCCTTCGCCAGGGCGGCAGCGTTCTTCTCGACGTCCTCGATGCCACCGCACATGAAGAAGGCCTGCTCCGGGATGTGGTCGTACGTGCCCTCGGCGAGCGCCTTGAACGAGGCGATGGTCTCCTCGACGGGAACGAACGAACCCGGCTGGCCGGTGAAGGCCTCGGCCACGAACATGTTCTGCGACAGGAAGCGCTGGATGCGGCGGGCCCGGCCGACGAGGATCTTGTCCTCCTCGGAGAGCTCGTCGATGCCGAGGATGGCGATGATGTCCTGCAGGTCCTTGTAGCGCTGCAGGATCTCCTTGACGCGCGCCGCCACGGCGTAGTGCTCGTCGCCGACGTAGCGCGGGTCGAGGATGCGGGAGGTCGAGTCCAGCGGGTCCACGGCCGGGTAGATGCCCAGCTCGGAGATCGGCCGGCTGAGGACGGTCGTCGCGTCGAGGTGCGCGAACGTCGTGGCCGGGGCCGGGTCAGTCAGGTCGTCGGCGGGGACGTAGATCGCCTGCAGCGAGGTGATCGAGTGACCACGGGTCGACGTGATGCGCTCCTGCAGCTGGCCCATCTCATCCGCCAGGGTCGGCTGGTAGCCGACGGCCGACGGCATGCGGCCGAGCAGGGTGGACACCTCGGAGCCAGCCTGCGTGAAGCGGAAGATGTTGTCGATGAACAGCAGCACGTCCTGCTTCTGCACGTCGCGGAAGTACTCCGCCATGGTCAGCGCGGCCAGCGCCACGCGAAGACGGGTGCCCGGGGGCTCGTCCATCTGGCCGAAGACCAGAGCGGTCTTCTCGATGACGCCCGACTCGGTCATCTCCAGGAAGAGGTCGTTGCCCTCACGGGTGCGCTCCCCGACACCGGCGAAGACCGACACACCGCCGAAGTTCTCGGCGACGCGGTAGATCATCTCCTGGATGAGGACGGTCTTGCCGACACCGGCGCCGCCGAAGAGGCCGATCTTGCCGCCCTTGACGTACGGGGTGAGCAGGTCGATGACCTTGATGCCGGTCGCGAAGACCTCGGTCTTGGACTCGAGCTGGTCGAAGGCAGGCGCCTGGCGGTGGATGCTCCAGCGCTCCTTGATGTCCAGCGTCGAGGCATCGACGTCCAGCGGCACGCCCAGGGTGTTCCAGACGTGACCCTTGGTGACGTCGCCGACGGGCACGACGATGGAGTCGCCGGTGTCCCGTACCTCGGTACCGCGCACGAGGCCGTCGGTGGGCTGCATCGAGATGGCGCGCACCATGTTGTCGCCGATGTGCTGTGCCACCTCGAGGGTCAGCGTGCGGTTGCCACCGCCCTCCTCATCCGAGGGGATGTTCACCTCGACGTGGAGCGCGTTGTACAGCTCCGGCATCGCCTCGACGGGGAACTCCACGTCGACGACGGGGCCGGTGACGCGCGCTACGCGGCCTACGCCGTGCGTGGTCTCGGTCGTTGCAGTCATTGTCGTTCCCTCTCCTAGCCTGCAGCGCTCAGGGCGTCGGCGCCGCCGACGATCTCGCTGATCTCTTGGGTGATCTCGGCCTGACGGGCCTGGTTGGCTTGCCGTGACAACGACTTGATCATCTCTTCGGCGTTGTCGGTGGCGGACTTCATGGCGCGGCGCCGCGCCGCATGCTCAGACGCTGCTGACTCCAGCAGCGCCAGGTAGACGGTCTGGTCGATGTACCGAGGCAGCAGGCCGTCGAGGACGGTCTCCGCATCGGGCTCGAACTCGTAGAGGGCGGCCGGCTGGGCCCCCTCATCCCGGGTCACGACCTCGTCGACGACCTCCAGCGGCAGGATCCGACGGATCCGGGTCTGCTGCGAGGCCATCGAGCGGAAGTTGGTGTAGACGATGTGGATCTCGTCGACGCCGCCCTCCTCGACGGGGGTCATGAACGCCTTGAGCAGGTCGTCACCGATCCGCTTCGCGTCCGAGTAGGTGGGCTGGTCGGTGAAGCCGACGTACTGGCCGCCCATCTCGCGGTCACGGAAGCGGTAGTACGACACGCCCTTGCGGCCCACGACGAAGGGCAGCACGGAGATGTCCTTCTCACGGAGGTTGCTGGCCAACGCCTCGGCCTCGCGGATCGCGTTCGACGAGTAGGCGCCGGCGAGTCCGCGGTCGGCCGTGATGACCAGCACGGCGGCCTTCTGCCGGTTCTCGGCGTTGGCCATGAGCGGGTGCTTGCGCACGTCGGCTGCATTGGTCGCGGCCGCGTTGATGGCGGCGTACAGGTGCTGCAGGTACGGAAGCGACGCCTCCAGGCGCTGCTGCGCCTTCACGATCCGCGAGGAGGCGATGAGCTCCATCGCCTTCGTGATCTTCTTGGTCGCCTGGACGGACTTGATCCGTCGTCGGTAGACCCGGAGTTGTGCACCCATGTCGGCTAGCCCCGCACCTGCCGCTTGATCTGGGTGGGATCGATCTCCTCGTCCGCCACGGCCTCGACGGGCTCGTCGTTGACCAGCAGGTGGCCGGACGACGTCCGGAACTGCCGCTTGAACTGGTCGATGGCCTTGAGCAGCTCGCTGACGGTGTCGTCAGCCAGTTCCGCGCTCTCCCGGATGACCGTGAGGATGTTCGCGGCGTGCCGCTCGATGTAGTCGAGGAACTCGCTGTCGAAGCGCCGGATGTCCTCGACGGGGACGTCGTCCAGCTGACCCGACGTGCCGGCCCACACGGACACGACCTCGCGCTCCATCGACTGCGGGCGGTACTGCGGCTGCTTGAGCAGTTCGACCAGGCGCGACCCACGCTCCAGCTGAGCCTTGGACGCGGCGTCGAGATCCGAGCCGAAGGCAGCGAACGCCTCGAGCTCGCGATACTGGGCCAGGTTCAGTCGCAGGCTGCCCGCGACCTTGCGCATGGCCTTCGGCTGTGCCGAACCGCCGACGCGCGAGACCGAGATGCCGACGTTGATCGCCGGGCGGACACCGGAGTTGAACAGGTCCGACTCGAGGAAGACCTGGCCGTCGGTGATGGAGATGACGTTCGTCGGGATGTATGCCGACACGTCGTTCGCCTTGGTCTCGATGATCGGCAGGCCGGTCATCGAGCCACCACCCAGCTCATCGGACAACTTGGCGCAGCGCTCGAGAAGGCGGGAGTGCAGGTAGAAGACGTCGCCCGGGTATGCCTCACGACCCGGCGGGCGGCGCAGCAGGAGGGACACAGCGCGGTACGCCTCGGCCTGCTTCGACAGGTCGTCGAACACGATGAGGACGTGCTTGCCCTGGTACATCCAGTGCTGGCCGATGGCCGAGCCGGTGTAGGGCGCGAGGTACTTGAAGCCGGCCGGGTCGGACGCGGGCGCGGCCACGATGGTCGTGTACTCCATCGCGCCGTACTCCTCGAGCGCCCCCTTGACCGACGCGATCGTGGAGCCCTTCTGGCCGATCGCGACGTAGATGCAGCGCACCTGCTTCTTCGGATCGCCGGACAGCCAGTTCTCGCGCTGGTTGAGGATCGTGTCCAGGCAGACCGCCGTCTTGCCGGTCTGACGGTCGCCGATGATGAGCTGGCGCTGACCGCGGCCGATCGCCGTCATGGCGTCGATGGCCTTGATGCCGGTCTGCATCGGCTCCTTCACGGGCTGGCGCTGGACGACGGTGGGCGCCTGCACCTCGAGGGCGCGGCGGGTCTCCGCCTCGATCGGGCCCATGCCGTCGATCGGGTTGCCCAGGGGATCGACCACGCGGCCGAGGAAGGCGTCGCCGACCGGAACGGAGAGCACCTCACCGGTGCGCTTGACCGGCTGGCCCTCCTCGATGTGGCTGCCTTCGCCGAGGAGCACGACGCCGATCTCGCGGACGTCGAGGTTGAGGGCCACGCCGAGCAGGCCGCCCTCGAACTCCAGCAGCTCGTTGGTCATCGCGGAGTGGAGACCCTCCACGCGGGCGATGCCGTCACCGGTCTCGATGACGCGACCGACCTCTTCGCGGGCGGTTCCCGGCGAGTACGCCGCGACGTTCCGCTCGATCGCATCCCGGATCTCTTCCGGCCGGATCGTCAGCTCCGTCATGGTGTCCTGCTCTCTTTCTCGGCCCGCGAGGGGCAGTGTCGATATGGGGTTGAGCCGTGGTGCCCGTCAGCCCAGGAGGGTCCGGCGGGCCTGTTCCATGCGTGCAGCGACGGTGCCGTCGATGACCTCGTCGCCGATTCGTACGTGAACGCCGCCGAGCACGGCGGGATCGACCGCCACGTTCAGACGGACCGTGCGTCCCTTGAGCCGGGACAGCGCATCGCTGAGCCGACGGATCTGGGACTCGTCGAGCGGAGCCGCGACCCGCACCTCGGCCACGACCCGCTCACGCTGCTGGGCGGCGAGGCCGCACAGCTCGTCGACCACGGAGTCGATGCGGCGGCCATGCAGGTGCCCCACCGCATACTCGAGGACGGCCTGCGTGGCCGCCGTCGAACGGCCCTGCAGCAGGTCCCGGGCGATGCCCGCCTTGACCGCGGTGGATTGCGCCGGATCGGTCAGGGCCATCTGGAGATCCGGCGAGGCGTCGATCGCGCGGCCGAAGCGGAAGAGCTCCTCCTCGGTCGCGTCGAGCGTGCCGTCGGCCTCGGCGACGGTGAACGCCGCCTGGTCGGCGAGCTGCTCGAGCGCCAGCACGAGATCGAGATCCGCGGCCCAGCGGCGATCCACCGCCATGAGGACGATGTCGACTGCGAGCTCGCTGACGCGTCCGTCGAGCACCTGGCGCACCAGGCCCTGGCGGACGGACTGCGGCTGGCCCGAATCGCCCAGCGTGCTGCGCAGCTGGACCTCCTGGCCGAGCAGGTCCGCCACGGCGAACAGCTCGCCGGACAGCTGCGGGAATGCCGCGTCCTGCCGGCGGGCGTCGAGGCCCTCCTGGCAGGCCCGCAGGCTCTCGCGGCTGGATCCGATCATGCCTGCGCCTGCCGCTCGAGGTCGGCGATGAAGTCCTCGACCGTCTGGCGCACCCGGGCGTCATCGGTCAGCGACTGGCCGACGATCTTGCCAGCCAGAGTCACGGACATCTCACCGATCTGCCGGGTGAGCTGGGAGGTGGCCTGGGACCGGTCCGCCGCCAGCTGGGCCTCGGCCTGGGCCGTGACCTGCTGCGCCGCGGCGCGGGCCTCGTTGCGCGCCTCCTCGATGATCGCCGCACGGTCGGCCTGGGCCTGCGTCCTGATCGCGGACGCCTCCTCGCGGGCCGCCGACAGCTGGGCGCGGTACTCCTCGGCGAGCTGCTGGGCCTCGGCCTCGGCCTTGGCTGCCCGCTCGATGCCGCCCTCGATCGCATCCGCCCGCTCGGCGAGCGTCTTCTTGATGTTCGGCAGCGCGAACTTCGCCAGGCCGCCGAACACGATGATGAAGGCGATGATGCCGATGATCAGCTCATCGACCGGCACCGAGAGGACGGAGGGCATCTCCTCCGTTCCCTCGCCAGAAGCGAGGACCACAGCCTGGGCTGCAGCGATTACGTTGATCACGACGGTGACCTTCCCGTGTCAGTCAGTGGATCGAACCGGTGAGGGCTCGGATCACACACCGAAGACGAAGGGGGCGACGAAGCCGATGAGGGCGAGCGCCTCCGCGAGGGCGAAGCCGAGGATCATGTTCTGGCGGATGACGCCGTAGGCCTCGGGCTGGCGGGCGATGGCCTGCACGCCCTGACCGAAGATGATGCCGATGCCGACACCGGGGCCGATGGCCGCGAGGCCGTAGCCGATCGAGCCGAGCGAGCCGGTGACTTCAGCGAGAAGCGACATGTCGTTTCCTTTGCTTTCCTGGCCGGCGGTCGTTCCGCCGGTCTGGGGTCTGGGGTGGATGGAGCTATTCGGTTGTGGCCGCCGAGCCGATCAGTGCTCGGGGTTGAGCGCACCCGCGATGTACACCGCCGCGAGCAGGGTGAAGATGTAGGCCTGCAGGGCCTGGATCAGGAGCTCGAAGGCCGTGAGCGCGATGGACACCGCGAACGAGGCCACCGAGCCGAGGATGCCGATGACGCTGGCGCTGATCAGGTAGAAGGCGGCGATGCTGAACGTGGCGATCAGCAGGTGGCCGGCGAACATGTTGGCGAACAGACGGATGGCGTGCGTGGCCGGGCGGACGATCAGGTTGGAGAGGAACTCCAGCGGGGCCAGCAGCACGTACATCGCCTTCGGCACGCCGGGCGGGAAGAGCAGGTTCTTGAAGAACCCGCCGAATCCCTGACGGTAGATACCGATCGGCACCCAGGTGATGTAGACGATGAGCGCGAAGGCGACGGGGATCGCGAAGATCGAGGTCACCGGGATCTGCGCGAAGGGCACGATGCCCATGAAGTTGGACAGCCACACCAGGAAGAAGAAGGCGAACAGGAACGGGACGAACTTGTCCCCCTCCTTGCCGATGGTGTCGCGGGCGATGCCGTCGCGGATGAACAGGTAGCCCATCTCGCCCACGTTCTGGGCGCCCCTCGGAACCAGCTTCGGGCTCCGGAAGGCGTAGATGAAGAACGCCAGGATGATCGCGACCACGAGGAAGAGCAGGATCGTGACCTTCGTGATGTGGAACTCGAGGTTGGCGATGGTGAACGACGCCACATCGTCGAAGAGGAAGATCTCCGCACCCGGCGCCGGGAAGCCGCAACCCGAGTGCAGGTGGCAGTCCAAGCCGCCGGACGCGACCACATTGCTAAGCAACACCAGGCTCCTCCATGCCCTTAGCGAGCTTCACCGCTGTCATGCGGCGTCCTCGTTACGGCGCCGCTCGTCCTCACGCCGTTCGTGCTCGAGACTCTTGAACATCAGGTAGTACGAAAGGCTCAGGCCGACGAGAGCGCCGATGGCCATCAGAAGCGCCTGATGCCCGACCCACCTCGACACCAGCCAGCCGATGGCGGTGTACAGAAGCAGGCCGGTGATCAACCGACTGCTGTTGGCCCACGCAGAATTGGACATCCTCCGGGCGTCATCAAGGGTGACGCTGCCCATCGTGCCGCTCCGCCTCCGCGCGCCCGAACGGTACCAGCCGGACCACGGGTTGATCTCCTCGGGGGCGGTCACGTGTGGGCCTCGTCACTGTCGTTCGAACGCGGCGCCGACGGCGCCGGATCGACGTAGAGGACCTTGGTCCTCGAGAAGATCGCCACCTCGGTGAACGTCCACGCCAGGGTGCACACGACGATCACCGCGGCGAACACCTTGGGCGCGAAGAAGGTGGCGTCCTGCAGTACCAGCAGCAGCACCAGCAGTGCGCCGATCTTGCCCAGGTACAGGGCCATCGCGACCATCATGGCGTTCTGGGGATTGTTCTTCAGGACCGACCCGAGCACGAGCTGCCCGACGCTGAAGAAGGCCAGCACGATCATCGTGCCGAGGACTCCGGCGATCAGGCCCTCCGTGCCGGCGACGACGGTGCCGATGATCGTGCCGACAACGCCCACCACGAGGGCTGCGGTTCCCGTTCGTAGGAGCACCATCCGGTCCACGGCCGGGGCGTCGGAATGCACATAGTGACGGTAGCGCAACGCGCCAGCGAGCCCCAAACCCCAAGAGCCGCAACGGAGGTGGCGTTGCTCACCTCTCCGGCGGCCCAGACCCGACTACGTCCCCGTGCGCAGTTCGCGCACCGTGGACTCGGCCGTGCCATCGGGGCGGCGCACCAGGAAGATCAGCACCCCCAGGCCCACGAGGAACCCCGCGGCCGCCCAGATGAGCGGGATGAAGGCGATCGCCACCGCCGTCCCGGCGATGAGGGCCGTCCACGCGTACATCAGCAGGACCGCGCGCACCTGCGAGTGTCCCATCTCCAGCAGGCGGTGGTGCAGGTGCTGCTTGTCCGGGGCGAACGGGTTGCGGCCGGCCCGGGTGCGTCGGATCACGGCGAGGACGAGGTCCATGAGCGGGATGGCCATCACGGCCACCGGGAGCAGGACCGGCAGCAGCCACGGGAACAGCGCCCCGCTGGTCACGGCGTTGGGATCGATCTGGCCGGACAGGGTGATGGTCCCGGCGGCGAGCAGCAGGCCCAGGGTCATGGACCCGGTGTCGCCCATGAAGATCCGGGCTGGGAAGAAGTTGTTCGGCAGGAAGCCCAGGCAGACGCCGAGAAGCAGCACGGACACCAAGGTGGCAAGGGTCGTCCGCTCGAAGCCCATCTCGACCGACAGCAGGTAGGAGTAGGCGAAGAACGCCGCGGCAGCGACCGCGACGATCCCGGCCGCCAGCCCGTCAAGGCCGTCGACGAAGTTGATGGCGTTGATGCTGACGAGGACGATGATCACCGTGAAGAGCACGCTGGTCAGCGGATCGAGCACGAACGTGCCCCCGATGGGCAGCCAGATGATCGCGATCCCCTGGAAGGCCATGACGCCGGCGGCAAGGACCTGACCGGCGAGCTTCGTCGGGGCGTCCAGGCCCCAGCGGTCGTCGATGATGCCCAGCACCACGATGATCGCCACGCCTGAGAGCAGGGCGATCGCCGGGTTGTCACCGCCCTCGAAGACGGCGCGCATCCGGGGCAACTTGCTGGCCAGAAGGATCCCCGCAAGGATTCCGCCCAGCATCGCCAGGCCGCCCAGCCGGGGCGTCGGTGAATCGTGGATGTCCCGGTCCCTGACCTCCGCCATGAAGCCGAGTCGCAGTGCCATCGCGCGGACCGGTGGGGTCAGCAGGTACGTGACCGCGACAGCGGCCATGAGGCACAGCAGGTACTCGCGCATGCGGCGCGTCAGCCCCGGGGGTACGCCGGGTGCTTGGAGACCAGGTCGGCGACCTGCTCGGCGATGGCCGGCGCGTCGTTGCCATCCGCGTCGCGGACCGCGCGACCGATCAGGACGGCGACCTGGCCCATGTCGGCCTCGGTCATCCCCTGCGTCGTCACTGCCGGAGTGCCCACGCGGATGCCCGAGCCCTTGGCCGGCGGCTGCGGGTCATACGGGATCGCGTTCTTGTTCAGGGTGATCCGCGCGGCATCGCAGCGTGCCTCCGCGACATCGCCGGTGACGTCGAGCCCCTGGATGTCGATGAGGGCCAGGTGGGTGTCGGTGCCCCCGCTGACCGGGCGCATCCCCTCCTCCGCGAGGCCGGCCGCGAGCGCCTGGGCATTCGCGATCACCTGGCGGGCGTACTCCTGGTAGGAGGGCGAGGCTGCCTCCCTGAGGGCGACCGCCTTCGCGGCGACCGCGTGCATGAGCGGGCCGCCCTGCATCATCGGGAACACCGCCTTGTCGATCTTGGCGGCGTGCTCCTCCTTGCACAGGATCATGCCGCCGCGGGGGCCGCGCAGCACCTTGTGCGTGGTGAAGGTGACGACATCGGCGTACGGGACCGGGCTCGGGATCGCCTTCCCGGCGACCAGGCCGATGAAGTGCGCGGCGTCGACCATCAAGATGGCGTCGACCTCGTCGGCGATCTCGCGGAAGATGGAGAAGTCGATCAGCCGCGGGTAGGCGGTAGCGCCGGCGATGATCATCTTGGGGCGGTGCTGGTGGGCCAGCGCCCGCACCTCGTCGTAGTCGATGAGCTCGGTGTCCTGGCGGACCCCATAGGACACGATGTCGAACCACTTGCCCGAGAAGTTGACCTTGGACCCGTGGGTCAGGTGGCCGCCGTGCGGCAGGCTCATGGCCAGGACCGTGTCGCCCGGGGAGACGAAGGCCCCATAGGCCGCGAGGTTGGCGCTGGCGCCGCTGTGCGGCTGCAGGTTGGCGTGGTCGGCGCCGAAGAGGGCCTTCGCGCGCTCGATGCCGATGTTCTCGGCTCGATCGACATCGGCGCACCCGCCGTAGTAGCGGCGCCCCGGGTAGCCCTCGGCGTACTTGTTGCTCAGGGTCGACCCGAGGGCGGCCAGCACGGCCGGCGAGGTGAAGTTCTCGCTGGCGATGAGCTGGAGACCGCCGCGGAGGCGCTCGAGCTCATCGAGGATGACCGCGGCAATCTGGGGATCCTCCTCGGCGAGCTGGTCGAAGTCCGGTCCCCAGAACGGCGTGCTGTTCATGAATCTCCTCGGTCAGCGGTTGCGGGTCACTCTACGCGCCAGCAGCGTCCGACCCGTCGAGGATGTGCGGCACGATCCCTCGCAGGCGGTCGAGGCCCAAGGCGCCCGGTCGGACGATACGGGTGACCGTCCCGGTCACGTCGACGATCGTGCTGGCCAGACCGGGATCGGGCCCCAGATCCCCCGCGTCGAGGGCGAGGGCGGCGGCCTCCCCCATCTGGACGAGGGCGTCGTCGACGTCCACCGGCGCGGGGAGCCCCCTCTGGTTGGCCGTCGTCACCGCGAGCGGGCCGCTGCGAGCCAGCAGGGCGAGCAGCACCGGGTGCAGGGGCATCCGCACCGCCAGCGGCACCTCTCGGGGCAGGTCCCACGCGAGCGTGGGCTGGGGGCTGAGGAGCAGCGTGAGCGGTCCGGGCCAGAAGGCCTCCATGAGCGCGTGCGCGTCGTCGGGGATGCGGGCGGCGATGCCCGGAACGGTGCTGCGGGCACCCACCATCACCGGGATGGGGGCACTGTCCGCGTAGCCCTTCGCCTCGCGCAGCGCGGCGATCCCCCGCGGGGAGAACGCGTCCGTCGCGAGGGCGTAGACCGACTCCGTCGGAACGACCACGAGATCACCACGGCGAACCGCCGCGAGGGCCGCCGCGACGGCCCGCTCGCGGACCGCGCCGTCCGCGCAGGGGATCCGCTGGGTCACGAAGGAGAGTCTCCCGCGCGGCGGGCCAGGGTGAAGCGCGGCAGGCCGTTCAGGTCGATCCGGTCCTGCACGTCGCGGAACACCGGCGACCCCTCAGGCAGCCCCGTGCGTGCGGCCAGCGCGCCGTCGGCCCGCATGGCCCGCGCCGCGCCGGGCACCCCGGCCTCGCCCGCCGACTGGCCCTGGACGTCCGCATGCTCGACGACGACAAGGCCTCCCGGCCGCAGCAGGACGGCCGCGGCCCGCAGGACCCCCCGGACCACGTCGAGACCGTCCTCGCCCCCGAAGAGGGCGAGCTTGGGCTCGTGGTCCCGGACCTCCGGCTCGCGTGGCTCCATGTACAGCGGGATGTAGGGCGGGTTGGTGGCGACCACCGCGACCGTGCCGGCCAGCCGGGCGAGGGGCTCGCCGAGGTCGGCGACGGTCGTGGCGTCGTGGTGCAGCACCTCGACACGCGAGCCCCGTGAGACGAGCCTCTCCTCGTACGTCCCCACGTTGTCCCGGGTCCACGTGATGGCGTCGTCGGACAGCTCGACGGCGTGGACGCGCGCACCATCGACCTCCGTCCCCAAGGCGATCGCGATGGCACCACTGCCGGCGCACAGGTCGACGGCGATCCGCTCCCCCACGGGACGGCTGGCGAGCTCCCGGATCGCGGCCTCGGCGACGAGCTCCGTCTCGGGCCGCGGGATGAACACGCCCGGACCGACGGCCAGCTCGAGGTAGCGGAAGGGTGCGGTTCCGAGAAGGTGCTGAAGCGGCACCCGGCTCAGCCGCCGGGTGAGCAGCTGCTCGATCCGGACCTTCTGCTCATCGCTCACGGAATCCTGCAGGAACAGCCGGCTGCGGGTCGTGCCGAGCGCGAAGGCCACGATCTCGGCCGCATCGACGGCCGGCGAGGGCACCCCCACGGCTCCGAGGCGCCGCTCGGCGTCGAAGAGCACGTCGCGCACGGAGACGCGTCCCCCCGTGGTGTGGTCCTCGGTCCAGTCGAGCGTCATCCTGCGGACTCGCTCAGGCGGGACTCCTGGTCGGCGGCGACGCAGGCCTGGATGACGTCGTCGAGGTCACCGTCGAGCACCTGATCGAGGTTGTAGGCCTTGAAGCCGACCCGATGATCGCTGATCCGGTTCTCGGGGAAGTTGTACGTGCGGATCCGCTCGCTCCGGTCGACCGTCCGCACCTGGGAGCGGCGGGCGTCCGACGCCTCCTTGGCAGCCTCCTCCTCGGCGATCGCAAGGAGGCGGGCACGGAGGATCCGGAGAGCGGACTCCTTGTTCTGCAGCTGGCTCTTCTCGTTCTGACAGGACACCACGACTCCGGTGGGCACGTGCGTGATGCGCACGGCGGAGTCCGTGGTGTTGACGCTCTGGCCCCCCGGGCCCGAGGAACGGTAGACGTCGATGCGCAGGTCGTTCGGGTCGATGACGACGTCGACCTCCTCGGCTTCGGGGAGGACGAGCACGCCCGCCGCCGAGGTATGGATGCGGCCCTGGGACTCCGTCACCGGGACGCGCTGCACGCGGTGGACCCCACCCTCGAACTTCAGCAGGGCGAAGGGCGCGGTTCCCGGCTCCGGCACCCCCTTGGCCTTCACCGCGATGGAGATGTCCTTGTAGCCGCCTAGGTCCGACTCGACGGCATCGATGACCTGGGCGTTCCAGCCGCGCCGCTCGGCATAGCGCATGTACATGCGGGAGAGGTCGCCGGCGAACAGGGCGGACTCCTCGCCGCCCTCCCCGGCCTTGATCTCGAGGATGACGTCCTTGTCGTCCATGGGGTCGCGCGGCAGCAGCAGCGTGGTGAGACGCTCCGCGGCGACCTCGATCCGGGCCTCCTGCTCGGTCACCTCGTCCGCGAAGGCGGGATCAGCCTCCGCGAGCTCCCGGGCCGCAGCGAGGTCGTCCGTGGCGGCCAGCCACTCGCGGTACGACGCGACGATCGGGCCGAGCTCGGCGAAGCGGCGTCCGAGCTTGCGAGCGCGGGCCTGGTCGCTGTGCACGGCCGGATCGGCCAGCTGCGACTCGACGTCGGCGTACTCATTGACGAGCTCGACGCAGGACTCGAACATCAGCCTTCCTCAGTCGGAACGACGTGCAGACGAAACATCCCGGGCGCCGACCTGGGGCCGGCCGCGCGACGGGGGAGACACGCGGCCGACCCCGGGCCGGCGCCCGGGATGGGAAGCTACTTGTCCTTCTTGCCGTACCGGCTCTCGAACCGGGCGACGCGGCCGCCGGTGTCGAGGATCTTCTGCTTGCCGGTGTAGAAGGGGTGGCACTGCGAGCAGACCTCGACGTGGATCACGCCGTTCTTCGCAGTGCTCCGGGTGACGAACGAGTTCCCGCAGCTGCAGGTGACGGTGGTCTCACCGTACGCGGGATGGATGTCGGCCTTCATGGTTTCCTCTCATGGCACCGGGTCGACCGCCAGGTGCGGCCGTGAACCGGAGCCCGGCAAGTATGCCACTCCCCCATGGTTCGGGAGAAATCGGCTCCCGGACGTCGTTCCCCTCAGGGTCAGTCGTCGTCGCGGGAGCCGTTGACGGCCGGAGTGGTCTGCTTGACCTGGAGCAGGAACTCGTTGTTGCTCTGGGTCTCGCGGAGCTTGTTCAGCAGCAACTCGATCGACTGCTGCTGGTCGAGGGCGTGGAGGACCCGGCGCAGCTTCCAGACGATCTTGAGCTCCTCGTTCGACATGAGCAGCTCCTCCTTGCGGGTTCCGGACGCGTCGACGTCCACCGCCGGGAAGATGCGCTTGTCAGCGAGTCGCCGGTCGAGCTTGAGCTCCATGTTCCCGGTGCCCTTGAACTCCTCGAAGATGACCTCGTCCATGCGCGATCCGGTCTCGACGAGAGCGGTCGCGAGGATCGTGAGCGAGCCACCGTGCTCGATGTTGCGGGCCGCACCGAAGAACTTCTTCGGCGGGTAGAGGGCCGTGGAGTCGACGCCGCCCGACAGGATGCGGCCGGAGGCCGGTGCCGCCAGGTTGTAGGCGCGCCCGAGGCGGGTCATGGAGTCGAGCAGGACGACGACATCGTGGCCGAGCTCGACGAGGCGCTTGGCCCGCTCGATCGACAGCTCCGCGATGATCGTGTGGTCCTCGGCGGGCCGGTCGAAGGTCGAGGCGATGACCTCACCCTTCACCGACCGCTGCATGTCGGTGACCTCCTCGGGGCGCTCGTCCACGAGGACGACCATGAGGTGCACCTCGGGATTGTTCGTCGTGATCGCGTTGGCGATGGCCTGAAGCACCATGGTCTTGCCGGCCTTCGGCGGAGACACGATCAGGCCGCGCTGGCCCTTGCCGATCGGCGCCACCAGGTCGATGACGCGGGTGGTGAGGTTCGCCGGCACGGTCTCCAGGCGGAGGCGGTCCTGCGGGTAGAGCGGGGTGAGCTTGGAGAACTCCTTGCGGTCGCGAGCGGCCTCCAGGGTGCCGCCGTTGACGGTGTCGATCCGCACCAGCGGGGTGAACTTCTCCTTGCGCTCACCCTCCTTCGGCTGCTTCGTGGCGCCGGTGATGGCGTCGCCCTTGCGCAGTCCGTTCTTGCGGACCATCGACAAGGAGACGTACACGTCGTTCGGGCCCGGCAGGTAGCCGCTGGTCCGCACGAAGGCGTAGTTGTCCATGACGTCGAGGATGCCCGCGACCGGGACGACGACGTCGTCCTCGCCGATCTCCACGTCGACGTCGCTGTACTGGCCGCCCCGCTGGCGGTCGCGACGGTCGCGGAAGCGATCCCGGCCCCGGCGGCGCCGGCTGCGGCTTCCGCCGCCCTCCTCGCCGTCACGGTCGCGGTCCCGGTTCTGGTCGCGGTCCCGGTTCTGGTCCCGGTTCTGGTCGCGGTTCTGGTTCTGGTCGCGGTCGCGGTTCTGGTTGCGGTCGCCGCGGTCTCGGCTCTGGTCGCGGTCCCGGTTCTGGCTCCGGTCGGCGGTGTCGCCGCCGGCGCTGGCCGACTCCCCGGCCGCGGTGTCACCACCCTTGGCTGCCTCAGCCGGAGCCTGCTCGCGGCGGGCGGACCGGCGGGCACGGGGTGCCGACTCCTCCGACCTCTCGGTCGCGGGCGCCGACTCGGCGCCCTGCGGTCGGGCCGGCGGACGCTGGCGGTCACGGATCGCCGCGACCAGGTCTGCCTTCTTCATGCTGCTCGCGCCGGAGATGCCCATCTGCTGGGCCAACTGCTTGAGCTCGGGCAGGAGCATCCCGGACAGGCCTGAGGCCTTGGTCGACGTGGACTCCTGCACTTGTGCTTCTGTCACTCGGATTCCTTTGGACTGTCCTCGCGTCGCGAGGAGAGATTGCGCCCGTCATCCGAACGGGGCTTTCACCCGCCGGCGTGTGTCGTCGTACGACATCCACCACTGACCACGGGTGCTTCCGGATCGATCTGTCGAGGATCTCAGTCGCGTGGCACGGCTGCGCTGGGGACTGTCACCGTCGGCTCTTACGGCCGATCCCGGAATGAGAGGAGCATAACACCCGTCACCCCTCGGCCAGCGGAACGGGCACCTCCCGCGCCCCCTCCACGGAGACGTCGACCATCCGCACGATCCAGGACTCTCCGGCGACTCCGGACATCGTGGGCAGGGTCGAGGCGTCCGCGAACGCGAGCACCGTGGGTCCGGCACCAGAGATCACGGCGGGGATGCCCGCGTCGCGCAACTGACGGACGAGAGCAACCGAGTCCGGGTACGCGGCCGCGCGCCGCTGCTGGTGCAGGCGATCCTCCGTCGCCGCCATGAGCCGGGCAGGCTCGCGGGTCATCGCATGCACCAGCAATGCGGCGCGCGCCACGTTGCTGGATGCGTCCGCGAAGGGCACGGAGTCCGGGAGCATCTCCCGTGCCTGCGCCGTCTTGAGCTCTTGGGGTGGCACCAGGACGACCGGGTGCACGTCGGCGTGCACCGGCATGCCGACCACGTCCGCCCGACCGTCCTGCTCGAGCCACGCGACCGTGAAACCGCCGTGCAGTGCGGCGGCAAGGTTGTCCGGGTGCGGCTCCTGCTCGAGGGCGAGCTGGAGCACGTCGGCGTCGGTCATCCGATCGCGTCCGTCGACGACCATGGCGCGGGCCAGCACGATCCCTCCGACGATCGCGGCGGCCGACGACCCGAGCCCGCGACCGTGCGGGATGGTGTTGCCGCAGCGCAGGATGAACCCCGGAACCTCGACCCCGAGCCACGCGAAGGCCCGCCTCATCGACTGCACGACCAGATGGGACTCATCGCGCGGGAGGGTGTCCGCCCCTTCCCCGGCGATCTCGATGAGCACCCCCTCATCGTCGGTCACCATGGCAATGAGCTCGTCGTACACGGCGAGCGCCAGACCGGCCGAGTCGAATGCGGGACCGAGGTTCGCACTCGTCGCCGGAACCACGACGCGCACCGCGTCCCTGCGCAGCTCGACCACGGCTACGCCAGTCCGAGGGCGCCCGCGACCGCACCGGCGTCCACGGGCAGCACGGTGGGCTCGTGCGCACCCTCGAGGGCCCACTGCGTGTCCTTGAGGCCATTGCCGGTCAGGGTGCAGACGACCGTCTGCCCGGAGTCGAGCTGGCCGGCCGCATGCATCTTGAGCAGCCCGGCCACGCTCGCGGCGCTGGCAGGCTCGCAGAAGAGCGCCTCCTCCGCGGCCACGAGGTAGTAGGCGGCGAGGATCTCCTCGTCGGTCACGGCGTCGATGCGTCCAGCAGACTCGTCCCGAGCGGCGACGGCGCTGGTCCACGACGCCGGGTTGCCGATCCGGATGGCGGTGGCGATGGTCTCCGGCGCCAGCACGGGCTCCCCGGACACCAGCGGTGCGGCACCGGCCGCTTGGAAACCCCACATGCGGGGCCGACGCGAGGACACGCCCGCGTCCGCATACTCGACGTAGCCCTTCCAGTACGCCGTGATGTTGCCGGCGTTGCCGACGGGCAGGCAGTGGATGTCGGGCGCAGCGCCGAGCTGGTCGACGATCTCGAAGGCGGCCGTCTTCTGGCCCTCGATGCGAGCCGGATTCACGCTGTTGACGAGCTCGACCGGGTGGTCCACGGCCAGCTTGCGGGCGAGTTCGAGGCAGTCGTCGAAATTGCCGTCGATCTGGATGAGCTTGGCACCGTGCACGATGGCCTGGGCCAGCTTGCCCATGGCGATCTTCCCCTGAGGCACCAGGACAGCACAGGTCATCCCGGCCTTGGCGGCATAGGCCGCCGCACTCGCCGAGGTGTTGCCCGTGGATGCGCAGATGACGGCCTTGGCGCCGTCCTCAGCCGCCTTCGAGATCGCCATCGTCATGCCGCGGTCCTTGAAGGAGCCGGTCGGATTGGCGCCGTCGTACTTGAGCCAGACCTCGCAGCCGGTCCGCTCGCTGAGCGTGCACGCGTAGACGAGCGGGGTGCCCCCCTCACGCAGGCTGACGACCGGAGTGGCGTCGGACACCGGCAGGCGGTCCCGGTACTCCTCGATCAGCCCCCGCCACACGTGCGCCATCTCTACTCCCCTGCCTCGCCCTCGACGCGCATGACGCCGAGGACCTGTCGAACGGTGTCGAGCTCCTTGAGCTGCTGGACGGTGCGCTGCAGGTCGGCGTCCGTGGCCAGGTGCGTCCGCACCACGAGGGAGGCCTCGTCGCCGTGCCCGTCCTGTCGCACCACCTGGATGCTCACGTCGTTGTCGGAGAAGGCGGTGGCGATGCTGGCGAGAACGCCCGGCTTGTCGGCGACCGCGAGGTTGACGTAATAGCGCGTGATGGCGTCGCCGACGGGCAGCACCGGCAGGTTGGAGTACGTGCTCTCGCCGGGGCCGCGGCCGCCGGACACCCGGTTGCGGGCCGCCGTGACGAGGTCGCCCAGGACCGCGCTCGCGGTCGGGTCACCGCCGGCGCCTCGGCCGTAGAACATGACCTCCCCGGCCGACTCCGCCTCGACGAAGACCGCGTTGAACGCGCCGCGCACCGAGGCGAGCGGATGATCCCGCGGCAGCATCGCGGGGTGGACGCGGACGATCACGCCGCGGTCGTTGCGCTCCGCCACCGCGAGGAGCTTGATGACGAACCCCATCTGCTGGGCGGCCCGGATGTCGTCGGCCGTGACGTGCGAGATCCCCTCGCAGTGGACGTCGTCGAGGGTTACCCGGGTGTGGAAGGCGAGCTCCGCGAGGATGGCCGCCTTGGCGGCGGCGTCGAAACCCTCCACGTCGGCGGTCGGGTCCGCCTCCGCGTATCCGAGCGCCTGCGCGTCGGCCAGGACCTGCGCGTAGTCGGCACCCTCCTCGTCCATGCGGGTGAGGATGTAGTTGGTGGTGCCATTGACGATGCCGAGCACCGCGGTGACCTTGTCGCCCGCGAGGGACTCCCTCAGCGGACGGAGCAGCGGGATGGCCCCGGCCACGGCGGCCTCGAAGTAGAGGTCGACGCCATAGCGGGCCGCGGCCTCGTACAGCGTGGCGCCGTCGGCGGCGAGGAGCGCCTTGTTGGCCGTGACGACACTGGACCCGGCGGCCATGGCCGAGAGGATGAGCGTGCGGGCCGGCTCGATGCCCCCGATCAACTCGACGACGATGTCCGCCCCGCTGGCGGCCGCCGAGGCGGCGTCTGCGGTCAGCAGCTCGGCCGGCACCCCGGGACGCGCTCGGTCGACATCCCGCACGGCGACCGACTGGAGGTGCACGGGCGCACCGACCCGCTCCTCGATGTCGCGCGCGTTACCGAGCAGCAGGCGGGCGACGGAGGAGCCGACGGTGCCGCCACCGAGCAGTACGACGGTCAGCGGGCGTTCGAGGGCGGAGCTGGACACGGGAGAAGCCTCTCAGGTGCTCCCGTGGAGTCGCCAACCGGTGGCGCGCCTCCGAAGCTTCGGCGGCCCGAGGCACCACGATGTGACCCAGACCACGTCGCGAGAGGGTCTCGCAGGGTCAGGAGGAGCGATGAACAGCACCGCCCGAAAGCTGCTGGCCGAACTGGTCGGCACCTTCCTGCTTGTGTTCCTGGCGGTAGGTGCCGCCGTGTTCGGCATTTCCGCCAAGGTCGGAGCGGACGGCAACGGCCCCGGCAACGGCGTCGTTGGCGTGGCGCTGGCGTTCGGCCTCGTCCTGCTGGGCATCGCCTACGCGTTCGGGCCGGTCTCGGGCGCGCACGTGAACCCGGCGGTCACGCTCGGCATGCTGCTCGGCCGGCGCATGCCCACCAACGAGGCGGTCGGCTACTGGATCGCCCAGTTCCTCGGCGGCATCCTCGGCGGCTTCGTCCTGTGGCTGTTCGTCAACTCGTTCGGCGTCACCGACTACACCGGCGCCCTGGGCACGAACGCCTACGACAACGGCGCCATCAACATGGGCGGCGCATTCGTCCTCGAGGTTCTCCTCACCGGCGCGTTCGTCCTCGTCCTCCTGCTCGTGACGGAGCGGGTCGCGGCACCGGGCTTCGCCGGTATCGCCATCGGCCTGACGCTCACGCTGGTCCACCTCGTCGGCATCCCGCTCGACGGCACGTCCGTGAACCCGGCCCGCTCCTTCGGCCCGGCCCTGTTCGCCGGCGGAGACGCTCTTGGCCAGGTGTGGCTGTTCATCGTGGCGCCGCTCGTGGGCTCGGTGGTGGCCGTCATTGTCTGGCGCCTGACGCGCTCGTCGGTCGAGGAGCCGGAGCCGCTGGTCGCGGGTTCCGAGCGCGAGTAACCCTCTCCGCGAAATCCCACGCTCGGCGTCACACAGGAGGCCCTGTTGTGACGCCGAGCGTGGGATTTCGGCGTTGTGATCAGGCGCCGGGGTCGAGCCGGAGCAGATCGTCCAGCGTCTCGCGGCGCAGGAACACGGTGGTCGCGCCGTCCCGGGCGGCCACGACGGCGGGCCGCGGGAGGTAGTTGTAGTTCGACGCCATGGAGCGGCAGTAGGCCCCCGTCGCCGCGACCGCCAGCAGGTCACCCGGCACGAGGTCGCCCGGCAGCCAGGCATCGCGCACGACGATGTCGCCCGACTCGCAGTGCTTGCCGACCACGCGGCACAGCATCGGCTCGGCCGACGACTCCCGAGAGGCCAGCACCACGGTGTACTCAGCGTCGTAGAGCGCTGTGCGGATGTTGTCGCTCATCCCGCCGTCGACGGAGACGTAGGTGCGCACGACCCCGCGATCAAGCTCGACCGGCTTGACGGTGCCCACCTCATACAGCGTCACGGCCGCCGGGCCGACGATCGCCCGCCCAGGTTCGAAGGCGAGCGCCGGCATGGGGATGCCCTCGTTCGCGCACTGCTTGCCGACGATGTCACCGATCTGCGAGGCCATGTCGATGACATCGAGCGGGTCGTCCGTCTCCAGATACGCGATGCCCATGCCGCCGCCGAGGTTGAGCTCCTCGACCTCGATGCCCTGCTCATCCCAGATCCGCTGCGCGACCGACACCACGCGGGCGGCGGCAACCTCGAACCCGGATGCGTCGAAGATCTGTGAGCCGATGTGCGAGTGCAGGCCGCGGAAGTCCAGGCTCGGCAGCTTCGCCACCCGACGCACTGCCTCGTCGGCGGCACCGGACGTCACCGACAGGCCGAACTTCTGGTCCTCGTGCGCCGTCGCGATGAACTCGTGGGTGTGCGCCTCGACGCCGACGGTGACCCGCACCAGCACGGGCTGCACCACCCCGGCCCGGACGGCTGCATCGGCGATCCGCACGATGTCCTCGAACGAGTCGACGACGATCCGACCCACCCGGGCCTCGACGGCGGCCTCGATCTCCGCCAGCGACTTGTTGTTGCCGTGCATCAGGATGCGCTCGCCGGGCACCCCGGCTCGGAGGGCGACAGCGAGCTCGCCGCCAGAGGCGACGTCGATGCCGAGCCCCTCGTCCGTGACGATCCGTGCCACGCTCGTCGTCAGGAACGCCTTGGCGGCGTAGTAGACCAGCCGGGCCCCGACGCCGACGTACGCCTCGCGGTAGCGGCGGGCGCGCGTCCGCAGGTCGTCCTCGTCGAACAGGAACAACGGCGAGCCGAACTCGGCCACCGCGTCGCGGACGTCGATGCCGCCGATCTCGATGGCGCCGTCGGCGTTCCGTCGCGCCGACGACGGCCAGACGCCCGGAGCCAGCACGTTCATCGCCGCGACGGACTCAGGCCGCGACGCCGCCTCGTGGGCCATCAGCCCATCGGCGTGGAGGGGTCCGGCCGGGTGCGCGCGCATGCGCCACAGGCTAGGGCACCCAGCCGGAAGGGGTGGACTCGCTCAGCGGGGGAAGCGGACGGTCACCACCACTCGACGGGCCTCGGCCACGTTCTTCACCTTCACCGGTCGCGTCCGAATGGACACGGTGCCCGGAAGCCCGGCGGCCTTCAGGTACCGCGCGACGTTGGACGCCCGCGTGCGGGCCAGCGCGCGATCACCTCGACGAGGATTCTGCGCCTGCACGATCCCGACGACCACCGAGGATGCCGTGGCGTCGGCCGGGACCTGGACCGCGAGGGACCGCAGGGTGCGCTTGGCCTTCGCGGTGAGCTTCGCCGACCGGTAGGGGAAGTACACGCGGCTGCCTACGGACGTAGTCACGGTCGCCGGCCTGACCACCTCGATGCCCAGCGACACGCTGCGCACCTCGTTGCCTGTCGTGTACCCGTTGACCTGGGCGACATGGGCACCGAGCGAGATGCCGGGAGGAAGGTCGACCGTCCCCGAGAACGATCCCGAGGCATCCGTCGTCAGCTCCCCCAGGAAGGTCGCGTCGGAGAACAGGAACAGTTGGACCGGGCTGTTCGGCTTGAAACCGACGCCCTCCGTCGCAAGGCGTTGGCCTGGAATGAACCGCAGGACGCCGTTGGGCCCCAGCGGAGCCGGCTGGCCGGCCGGAGTGCGCGCGGCCAGCGACAGCCGCCAGCCCGCAGCCGACACGTCAATCCCCGTGTTCTGTCCATTGGGGGCCGCCACGACGGGCACCACGACTCCCCCGACCGTCGCTCGGTCGGCGCCCGGGACGAGTCCGCCGGGCACCGGCTCGGCGCCCAGGCTCGGAACCGACGGGGTCGCCGTTGGCGATGGCTCCGGTGTCGACCCACCGGACGACGAGCCGCCGCCACCCCCACCGCCACTGGACGAGGCAGCTGTCCCCGCCACTGTCGCGCTGCCATCGACATATCCCGTGCGAGTCGCAGCCACCGTCACCGTCGCCGACGCACCAGCGGCAAGCCCCGACACCGTCAGCGGGAGCGTGCTGCCCGAAGCCGTGCCGGCCGCCACGGACCCCGAGTCCACCGACGGCGTCCACGTCCAGCTCGCGTCATAGTTCGTCACGTTCACGGTGAACCCGTCCGCTGTCGACACCGGCGACGAGAACGTCGGCGTGCGCGCGGCGGACAGAGCCGATCCGTTGACAGTCGCGCTGCCGTCCACGTATCCCGAGCGAGTCGCGTCCACCGTCACGGTCGCTGACGCGCCCGGTGCAAGGCCGGTCACCGTCAGCGGGAGCGTGCTGCCCGAAGCCGTGCCGGCCGCCACGGACCCCGAGCCCACTGACGGCGTCCACGTCCAGTTCGCGTCATAGTTCGTGACGTTCACGGTGAAGCCTTCCGCCGTCGACACCGGCGACGAGAACGTCGGTGTGCGGGCTGGCTGAGTGACCGCTCCGGTGAGTCCCAGAGAGTAGGTGATCGGCGACTCGGTGATCGTGAGCGTCGCACTGAGAGGAGTGGAGCTTGAGGGAGTCCAGGAAAGCTCCATGGTGCAGGTGCTCCCGGCTGTGAGCGAGGCATTTGCGCAGCCGCTCGTCCGGTTGACGTTTCCTGATCCCGTGGACACCGTGTTGATGTAGAAGGACGCCGTCGTCGCAGTGTTCTTGACGTAGACCGTCTTGGACGACGGAGTCCCACTGGGTGTGCTTGGGAAGGCGACGGTCGAGACAGCCGACCACGGACTCAGGGTCTCACTGAACTCCAGTGGACCGCCCGTCCACTCGGCATAGAGCGTGGTGTCCTCGTTGATCGCGAAAGTACCCCCGGGGGCGCGGGGCGTACCTGTGCCGTTCGCTGCGGTGTTCCAGCGACGGAACAGATAGCCGGTTCGTGCAAGACTCCCGGTGTTTCCCAGCACTGTGACGGTTGAGTCCGCTGAGTACGGGCTACTGGGGTCGCTCGGCACGGACCCGCTGGTTGCGTTGTTCGCGTCATAAGTGACGGTATAGGAGGGGGCGGCGACCGTCAGAGTTCGAGTTTCGGCCAAGAAAGGCGAGCCAACGACAGTGTCGCCATCGAACATCGCAGCGGCAAGCGTGTACTCGCCTGGCGACTCGAAGAGGTAGTCGTAGGACAGGTCGACCGGGGACGTGTCGGTCCACCAGTGTCTCACGATGGTGCCATCAACGCTGAGCGCCAAAGTGATGCCGGCGGGGTGCTCACCAGGAGTGAAGTACGCCTTCGCGTACAACTCGATCGTGTCGCCCGCGTTAGCGGTTGCGGGCGGGTTGAAGTCGATCTGATCGGCGGCCCCTGCGGCGGGCGAGGCCATGCCGACTGCACCCATCGCCAGTGACACCGCCGCCAGCACCGCCGATGCGACCATCACTCGCGTTCTCGTTCCGGTGGCCATCGCATCCTCCCCTGTGCGTCCAGATGAAATGACGTTATCCTCATTTTTGAGGCTTTCCTCAGGACTAAAGTCCCCACCGGAGGGAAGGAGGTCACGTCGGACAATGACGCCCAAACCGATCCGCGTCAGCACGCGCGACGCACTCCTCGCCGGCGCCCAGGCGGTGCTCGCTGAGCACGGCCCTTGGGCACCCATCAGCGACATCACCGACCGTGCCGGTGTCTCCGTCGGATCCTTCTACAACCACTTCGAGAGCAAGGACGAGCTCTTCCGAGCAGCTGCCCAGTCAGCCCTGGCCGAGTGGGAGGACTACATGATCCGGCGGACAGCTGCCCTGGATGACCCGGACGAACGGCTCTGCGCGCGCATCCGCCTTATGGGCCGGATGAGCGACATCCGTCCGGACATCGCGCACATCATCGTGAACTCCGGGCCCCGCCTGCTGGCCATGCCGCCCGGGTACAGCGAACGGGCCGTGCCCGACCTCGAGGACACAGGCGACGGGGAAGACGCGGACCCCGGCCTTCGGCTGATGGTGGTCGTCGCCGCCGGCGAGAAGCTGCTCGCCCTGCGCCTTCAGGACCCCAGCATCCCGGCCGAGCGGGCGGACGAACTCGCGGAGACACTCATGGCCTTCCTGGGAACCGACTGCGCCGAGGCACGACGCCTCTCGCGACTCCCCCTGCCGCCGGAACCCGCAACTTGACTACATGCGCTCGGGCGCGCTGACACCGAGCAGGTCAAGCCCGTTCGCGATCGTCTGCCGTGACGCGGCACACAGCCACAGCCGGGCGATGTGCAGGGGCGCGAGCTCCTCGTCGCCGCGCGGCAGCACCCAGCACACGTCGTAGAACCGGTGATAGGCCGTGGCCAGGTCCTCGAGGTACCGGGCCACGCGGTGCGGCTCGCGCAGTTCGGCGGCGGAGGCCACGACTCTCGGGAACTCGCCGATCATGCCGAGCAGGTTGTTCTCCCGCTCATGGTCAAGCAGCGACGGGTCGAACTCCGCGCCCTCCCAGTCGATGCCGAGCTCGGCCGCGTTGCGCAGCACCGATGAGATCCGCGCGTGCGCGTACTGCACGTAGAACACCGGGTTGTCGTTGGTCGCGCGGACCATGTCCTCGAGGTCGAGCGTCAGCGGCGAGTCGGCCGGGTAGCGCGACAGCGTGTAGCGCGCGGCGTCGACGCCGACCTCCTCGACCAGGTCGTCAAGCGTGACGATCGTCCCGGCCCGCTTGGAGAGCTTGACCTCCTCGCCACCGCGGGTGATCTTCACCAGCTGGCCGATGAGCACCTCGACGTTGGCATCCATGTCGTCACCGGCGCAGGCGGCGACCGCGCGGAGCCGGTTGACGTAGCCGTGATGGTCGGCTCCGAGCAGGTAGATGCTGAGGTCGAAGCCCCGGGCACGCTTGTCGACGTAGTACGCGGTGTCGGACGCGAAGTACGTGTACTCGCCGTCGGCCTTGACGAGGACCCGATCCTTGTCGTCCCCGAAGTCGGTCGTGCGCAGCCAGACCGCGCCCTCCTGCTCGAACACGTGCCCCTGCTCCCGCAGCTTGGCCATCCCGCGTTCGACCGCACCCGACTCGTGCAGGGACCGCTCGGAGAACCAGACGTCGAAAACCGTCCGGAACAGCCCCAGCACCTGCTTCTGCTGGGTGAGCTGCAGCGCATAGCCGGCCTCCCGGAAGGCGACGAGCTGCTTGTCCTCGGGCAGCGAGGTGATGTCGGGCCGCGCCGCGACGATCGCGGCGGCCAGATCGAGGATGTAGCCACCGTGGTAGCCGTCCTCGGGCACCGGTCGGCCGTTCGCGGCCGCCATCAGGGACGCCCCGAACTTGTCCATCTGCACGCCGCGGTCGTTGATGTAGAACTCGCGGGTGACGTCGGCGCCGGCCGCCTCGAGCACCCGGGCGATCGCGTCGCCCACCGCTGCCCACCGGGTGTGGCCGAGGTGGATGGGGCCGGTGGGGTTCGCGGAGATGAACTCGACATTCACGGTCAGACCGGACAGTGCGTCACTGTGGCCCCACGAGTTACCTGCCGTCACAGCCGTCCGGGCGAGCTCCCCCTGCGCCGCGCTCTCAAGGCGGATGTTGACGAATCCCGGCCCTGCCACCTCGGCGCTGGCCACGCCCGGCGTCTCCTCCAGATGCCGCGCCACGAGGACGGCGAGGTCGCGTGGGGCCATGCCCGCCGGCTTGGCGAGTGCCAGTGCGATGTTCGTGGCGTAGTCCCCGTGCTCGCGCGACTTCGGGCGGTCGAAGCGGACCTCGGGAGCGTCCACGGGCGGGATGGCCCCCTCGGAGACAAGGGTCGCGATGATGTCCGTGACGGTGTCGGCGAGCTGGTCAGGTGTCACGAGGGGAGCCTATCTGCGGCGGTTCACCGCCACAGGGGCGCCCGAGCGGCTATGCTCTCCTCAGGCAAGGCCACATCAGCACCATAGTTCTGAGATGCCCGCCCACCCGGTGGGCATCTGTGTTTCTGGGCACGTGCACAGATCCGGGACGAAAGGTTTGAACGGCTAGGCCTCACCACGGGCGACCGCCCGGGGTGTCGTTCCCGCAAGGAGTATGTGCACCATGGCTCAAGGAACCGTCAAGTGGTTCAACGCTGAGAAGGGCTACGGCTTCATCGCCCAGGCCGACGGCGGCCCGGACGTCTTCGTCCATTACTCGGCCATCCAGTCCGATGGCTACCGCTCCCTCGAGGAGAACCAGGTGGTCGAGTTCGACATCGTCCAGGGGCCGAAGGGCCCGCAGGCCGACAAGGTCCGCACCGCCTGACGATCTCGCTATGAAGGGGCCCCACCGCTCGGTGGGGCCCCTTCGTCTGTCCGGCCCCAGGTCCCCCGACCCTTCGGCCCGACACCAGGGGTATGCCCACTCGTGGGGCAATCGAAACCCGATCTCGCCGGCGAATTCCGCTCCTCGGGCGTCCGCATGACCATCAGGCACAATGGACACATGGCCGACGACGAGATCGAGCGCCTCCTCCGCGAGGTCGAGAAGACCACGTCGGGCACCCCGCAGGCCCGACCCGACCAGCCCCGCGAGGTGGCCCCCGCCGAGAAGGACAAGCCCGGTGGCCGCGTCGCCTTCGCCGGGATCTCGGCGGTCGTCCTGGGTGCGGGGGCCTGGCTGTTCGGAATCTTCACCCCGTGGACGGATGCCCTCGACATGGGCGTCGCCGCCGCCGGCGCGGCCTTCCTCACCGGCCTGGTGGCTGGTCCTCCGAAGTGGTTCTCGTCTTAGCCGCATCCGCTCGGCCGGAGTCCGCCTCGATGATGGCGCCCCACAGCAACGCCATGAACGACAGGTAGAGCCACAGAAGGATCACCACGGCGGTTCCGAACAGCAGCACCGTGGCGCCGAGGCTCGATGAGTACTTCGCGTAGACGCCCACGCCGATGGTCGCCCCGACGATGCCGAGTGTCGCGGTCCAGGCGCCCAGCGATGTCCACGGCACCCGTTGGCGCAGGTTGGGCGCGTGGGTGATCGTCCAGCGGACCGTGAGGAAGGTCAGCGCGACGATCACGATCCAGTCGGCCACTCCCGACCCTGTGGTCAGGCGCACGTTGTCGATGCCGATCCACTGCAGGATCCGGGGCAGCACGGTGAGCACGATGACGAGCGCGACTGCCGCCACGATCCCGACGAGCGTCGCCACCGCGGAGAAGGCGCGCTCGAGGAGTCCGTTGCGCGTCTCCTCGACGCGGAAGACCGCGTTCATCGCCAGTCGCAGGCTGTAGACGACCTTGGATGCCGCATAGATCGCGACGATCACGCTGACGACCGTCGTGATGGTGAACGCGCTGGCAGAGGCGCTCTCGATGGTCGAGACGAGGGCGTCGATGAACGGCTGCATCACCCCCGCGGTCTCGGGCGCATGTCCGGCCAGTCGCTCCAGGACGTTGCGCACCTCGGTGGGATTGAGGAACAGTCCGGCCACGGTTCCGAAGGCCAGGGCCGCAGGCGCGATGGACAGTGCGACGAAGTAGGCCAGGCCGCCGGCCGCCAGGGAGGCACGGGTGCGGCCGTAGTCGGCACTGATGCGCCGGCCCCACTCCAGCACCACCATCACTCGCTCGCGCACGCTCCCATCCTTCCGGATGCCGGCGATGTCGGCGTTGGTCCACGCCGCTGGTAGCCTGTTCCGGCCCGGGCCCCCGTAGCTCAGGGGATAGAGCGCCGGTTTCCGGTACCGAAGGTCGCAGGTTCGAATCCTGCCGGGGGCGCCACATGAACGAGCAGACCCACAGCGCGGCTGACGCATCGAGTGAGCGCGTCCACTTCGCCATCACGGGCTCGAGCCTGTACCCGATGATCGTCGGCGTGTTCGTGGCGGTGCTGCTCATCTCGAACATCGCCGCGACCAAGCTGATCTCTTTCGGACCGCTCATCACCGACGGTGGCGCCTTCCTCTTCCCGCTGGCGTACATCATCGGCGACGTCCTCAGCGAGGTGTACGGGCTCAAGGCCGCCCGCCGCGCCATTCTCCTCGGCTTCGTGATGCTGGTGGTCGCGGCGATCACCTTCCTCCTGGTGCAGGTGTCCCCTCCGGCAGACGGGTACGAGAACCAGGACGCCTTCGAGGCGGTGCTGGGCTTCGTCCCTCGGATCGTCGCCGCCAGCATCGCCGGCTACCTCGTGGGACAGCTGCTCAATGCGTACGTCCTGGTGAAGATCAAGGAGCGCACCAAGGAGAAGGCCCTGTGGCTGCGCCTGATCGGCTCCACGGTGGTGGGCGAGTTCGCCGACACCCTGGTGTTCTGCACGATCGCGTTCTACGGCGTCATCACGGGTGCGGAGTTCCTCAACTACGTGCTGGTCGGCTACGTGTACAAGACCCTCCTCGAGGTGGTGCTGCTGCCCATCACCTACCCGGTCATCGGCTGGGTGAAGCGCCGCGAGCCCACCTACGCCCTCGCCCCCTGATTCGTTTCTCCCACTACGTGGGACAAACGAACAACGACGCGGGAGAACTGAGCCAAACGACCCCGTTTTGCATCGTTTCTCCCACTACGTGGGAGAAACGAGTTAGCGCGCGCGGCCGAGGACCTCGTCGCGGAGGTCGGTGAACGTGTCGTCGACGATGCTGTGCCGGATGCGGTCGAGCAGGCGCACGATGTAGCGCTCGTTGTGGATGGTCGCCAGCGTCGACGCCAGCATCTCCTTGGCCTTGAACAGGTGGTGGAGGTAGGCGCGGGTGTGGTGGGTGCAGGTGTAGCAGTCGCAGGTGTCGTCGATCGGCCCGAAGTCCCGCCGGTAGCGGCCGTTGGTGAGGTGGAATTTCCGCTCGGGGTGGTAGACGGTCCCGTTGCGGGCGTTGCGCGATGGGGCCACGCAGTCGAAGGTGTCCGCACCGTTCTCGACGGCGACGAACACGTCGGTCGGTTCGCCGATGCCCAGCAGGTGCCGGGGTCGGTCCTCCGGGAGTTCCTCGGCCACCCAGCGGACGATGGTGCCCAACTGGTCCTTCTCCAGGGCCCCGCCGATGCCGAACCCGTCGAAGGGCAGACCGGCCAGGCCACGCGCCGCCCTCCGGCGCAGGTCCTCGTACTGCGCGCCCTGGACCACACCGAACAGGGCCTGGTAGGGGCGGCCCACCCGCTGGGAGGTGAGCCGCTCGTGCTCGGCGATGCATCGTTCGGCCCACAGCCGGGTGCGCTCAACGGAGAGCTCTTGATACTCGCGCGTGTTGAGGAGAGTCGTGCACTCGTCGAACGCGAAGATGATGTCGGCGCCGAGCTGGTGCTGGACCTGCATCGAGATCTCCGGACTGAACCGGTGCATGGATCCGTCGAGGTGCGACTTGAAGGTCACGCCATCGTCATCGACGTGAGCGAGTCGGTCCTTGCCGGGCGCGATGACGTCGTCGGACCGAACCGTCGAGGTCTCCATCGCCAGGATCTTCTTGAAGCCCACCCCCAGCGAGAGCACCTGGAACCCGCCCGAGTCCGTGATCGTCGGGCCACCCCACCCCATGAAGGCCGCCACCCCGCCGGCCGCCTCGACGATGTCCGCTCCCGGCTGGAGGTAGAGGTGATAGGCGTTCGCGAGGATGACCTGGGCCCCGAGATCGCGCATCGTCTCCGGTAGGACCGCCTTGACAGTGGCCTTGGTTCCCACCGGGGTGAAGGCCGGCGTGGCGATCTCGCCGTGGGGGGTGCGGATCACACCCGTGCGACCCAACGCTCCCTCCATGCGGTGCCCCAGCTCGAAGGCGAAACCGCGCGCGCTCTCCATTACGGACCCTCCGGCGCCAGTACCTCGGTGGCAGGAAACAGATTCCGGGCCGGCCCGATCCACGAGGCGATGGGAGCCTCCATCGCGCCGTTGGCGTCGCCGCAGTAGTCGACCCGCAGGTCGACGATCGACTGCTCGCCGGACTCCACGCTGATCGAGGCGCCGGTGCCGCCGGTGCAGCCCGTGTCCAGGGACTCCGGGCTCAGCGCGGCGACCGCGTCGAGGCCCGCCCCGAGCTGTTCCCACACGGCCGCCGGGGTGGCCACGGTCCGGTCTGCCAGGACGTCGCCGTAGCTGTCGATGACGAGGTGCGCCTCGCCCTTGGTCACCGTGAGGGTCTCGCTCCGGTGGTACTGCGGGGGCACGGACGCGTCATGGAAGGCGTAGGAGACGGTTGCGTCGTCGGGGAGCGGCCCGGGCCCGGCCTCACCCGACGAGCAGGCCGCAAGCAGGACGAGCGGCGCGATCGCCAGGTGGGCCCTACGTATGTGCACCCGTAGACCCTATTCGGCACGCGAAGATGGGTCCGTGAGCAGCCACGAAGCCTCGACAAGCCCGGAGATCGGCACCACCATCGATGCTGCGGGTATCGCCACCAACATCCACCTGGCCGGTGCCGGGCGACCGGTCCTGCTGCTGCACGGCTCCGGGCCTGGGGTCTCGGCCTGGGCCAACTGGCGGCTGACCATCCCGGTCCTGGCCCAGCACCGACGCGTGATCGCCCCGGACGTCCTCGGCTTTGGCTTCACGGACCGACCGGCCGATGTCTCCTACACGCTCGAGTCCTGGACCGCGCACGCGATCGGGGTCCTCGATGCCCTGGACGTGGAGCGCGCCGACGTGGTCGGCAACTCCTTCGGCTGCTCCCTGGCCCTCGCTCTCGCCATCCACCATCCCGATCGCGTGGCGAGGCTGGTGCTGATGGGCGCCGCCGGCGTGGCGTTCGAGCTCACCCCGGGCCTGGACGCCGTCTGGGGGTACCAGCCCAGCGTGGCGGCGATGGAGGGCCTGCTCCACCTGTTCGCCTACGACCGGAGCCTCGTCGGGCCCGACCTGGCCCGGCTGCGCTACGAGGCCAGCGTGCGCCCGGGAGTCCACGAGGCGTACAGCCGCATGTTCCCGGCACCGCGCCAGCAGGCGCTGGACGCCATCACCCACTCCCCCGATGCCATCCGCACCGTGTCGGCACGGACGCTGATCGTGCACGGACGCGACGACCGGGTCATCCCCCTGCAGAACGCGTATGACCTGCTCGGCCTCATCGATGACGCCCAGCTGCACGTGTTCGGACGCTGCGGCCACTGGACGCAGATCGAGAGAGCCGATGAATTCGCGGAACTCGTGCTCGATTTCGTCGGGCGCGATTGAAGTCCACGGGCCCGCCAGCACGCCGATGATGCGACCGGTGTGACGGATGCGACGACGCGCCATCGGAGTGCATCGAGGGTCGGGATTTGCGCGAAAAAGATTGGTGAACCCCTTGCCGGTCGTCGGTGAACGCGAGTAGAACTGCGCTACCACTTCGCAAGAGGTGGTTCGGACCAGGAAGTGACGGCCGATCGAAGGCAGGGACCGCAAGGACACTGCCGGAGGGCCCCGAGTGCTGGCGGGGCTGGTCGCAGGGAATGGCTCGAGGTGGCGAAAACGACACCGCCGATGCGCTGGAAACGGCGCATGAGCGAGGGTGACTGCACTGGTCGCCCTGGCCCCGGGAAACCGGGCGGTGGGCGGACCGCCCCATGTGAAGGCCCCTCGAACTCATGCTTCGAGGGGCCTTCCGCATTCCTACGCCACGAGGCCGCGAACGACCGACCGACACGCCGGGACCGGGTCGATTGACGTACGGTGACGCGGTGATCACGCCGCGCGTCGCGCTTCCCGCCGCTATCTCCCTGCTCCTCCTGACGTCGGGCATCTCGGTGCCGGCGCACGCGAGCACGCCGGCAGGCGGATCCACGGTCCCCGCCGGGCTCGAATCGTTCTACGGACAGGCACTCGACTGGCAGCCCTGCCAGCAGGCCACCGTCTGCGCGTGGCTGACCGTTCCGCTCGACTATGCCGACCCCACGGGCGCCACTATCCGGATCCGGGTCTCGAAGGTGCCCGCCACGGGAGCCCAGGGGGCCACCGCGGGCTCCCTGGTGGTCAATCCCGGCGGCCCCGGCGCGTCCGGGCTGGACTTCGCGAAGTACGTGGCCACGGCCGTGGCGCCCGCCGTCGGGGCGGCGTACGACGTCATCGGCTTCGATCCCCGTGGGGTCGGGCAGTCAGCCCCGATCACCTGCATGACCGCGCGTCAGACGACCCGCTGGCTGCGCACCGACCCCGCCCCCGATACGGCTGCCGAGCAGCGGACCATCATGTCGCGGGCCCGCCAGCTCGCCCAAGGCTGCCTGCGCAAGTCGCCCCAGATGGCGCGCCACGTCGGCACCGACCAGGCGGTCCAGGACCTCGATGTCCTGCGGAGCGCACTGGCATCGGACCGGCTGAACTTCCTCGGCTTCTCGTACGGCACCTACCTGGGCACCCTGTACGCGGAGCAGTTCCCGGATTCCGTCGGCCGATTCGTGTTGGACGGGGCCGTCGACCCCTCACTGGACGTCATGCAGATCTCCGAGGGACAGTCCCGGGGGTTCCAGCGAGCGATGCAGCGGTTCGCCGAGGACTGCGCGCCGCGGAGCACCTGCCCGTGGCGCGGATCGGCCAAGCGCGTGCTCACCGGGGTGAACGGGCTCCTGGACCGCATCGAGCGGACGCCCCTGCCCACGCACACGGGACCGCCCCTCGTGCAGGCGGAGGCGCTGTCCGCGATGTTCTATGCCATGTACTCCCCCATCCTGTGGGGACCCCTGCGCCTTGCCCTGCGCGAGGCCGATCGCGGTGACGGGCTGGCCCTCCAGCGGCTCTCGGACTACGCCAATGACAAGACCGGGCCGAACCGGTACGGGTCCAACATGGCATCCGCCTTCCCGGCCATCGCGTGCTGGGATGGGCCGGCGGCTCCCGATGCCGCGGGACTGGCCGCCGCCGCGAGGCGCTGGGCCAACGGAGCCGCGGTACCGACGATGGCGGCCGCGATGTCCTGGGGCAACGCGCCCTGCTCGGTCTGGTACGGGCACACCAGCCGGCAGCCGGCACCCGCCCAGACGTCCACAACGGCACCGATCCTCGTCGTCGGCACGACGTTCGATCCTGCGACGCCGTATTGGTGGGCGACGGCCCTGCACCGACAGCTGCCCACGTCCGGCCTGCTCACCTACCGCGGAGACGGGCACACGGCGTTCGGGAGCGGCTCGACGTGCGTGGACGACAAGGTCACGGGGTTCTTCCTGACCGGCAATCTTCCCGCCGCAGGCACCGTCTGCCGCTCCTAGGCACCCGTGCACGAAAGGGATTCAGATCAGGCGAACCCCGCTGACGATTCGGGTGGGGGGCGCCCCGGAGCACTAGGAACTCTGGGGTAGCGCCGAATCTCCAACGGGGCCGCACTCCGGACCCAACCGGCGTTTCCTCACAGATCGCTCTCAGAACCCTCACGAGTCCCTGCCAGTTCCGAGAGAACAGCACCGGGACCCCACGCCCTCATGGCAGCGGGGTCCCGGGTGACTGATGGGACTAGTTGCTCTGGCGCGCCAGCCGGGTAGCCGCGCCCGCAGCGGCGACAGCAGCCGCGGCGATCATGGCCGCCCCCCAGACCGGGAAGTCCTGCTGGCTCGAGCCGCCGCCCGCGGGGACCGAGGAGGGCATCGTCGCCTCGTTGACGACCGCGATGCCGCCCTGGACCGTGGCGGGCAGGACCACCTTGGCGGGCTTCGTGGCCGGCTTCGTGGCCACGGTGGCCGCCGCCGGCGCGATGGTCACCGGGGCTGCCGCGGCCTGCGCGGGCTCCTCGACGGTGCCCCCCTGGACCGCGACAACCTGCTGGGGCTGAGGATCCGTGCTCGGGGTTCCCGGGGTGCTCGGGTCCGTCGGGGTGCTCGGGTCCGTCGGGGTGCTCGGGTCCGTCGGGGTGCTCGGGTCCGTCGGGGTGCTCGGGTCCGTCGGGGTGCTCGGGTCCGAACCGCCGTTGTCACCGTGATCGCCGGAGCCGCCGTTGTCGCCGTGATCGTCGGAGCCGCCGTTGTCGCCGTGATCGCCGGAGCCGCCGTTGTCGGAGCCGCCGTGGTCGCCGTGATCGCCCGAACCACCGTTGTCACCGTGATCGCCCGAACCACCGTTGTCACCGTGATCGCCCGAACCACCGTTATCACCGTGATCGCCCGAACCACCGTTGTCGCCGTGATCGCCCGAACCACCGTTGTCACCGTGATCGCCCGAACCACCGTTGTCACCGTGATCGCCCGAACCACCGTTGTCACCGTGATCGCC
>WGLX01000016.1 GCA_016125355.1 Actinomycetales bacterium
ACACACCCAGATGGTGGTGGTGCGTGGGCCCGCAGGGGCCGGTGCCGGCGGGGGAACGGGTGCAGGGGCGGGCGCCGCGGCGGGCGTGGTCGGCTCCGGGGCCGATGGCTGGCCCGCAGGCTCGCTCGGCGCGTGGTCCGACGTGCCGGTCGGCCCCCCGGTGATCTGCCCGAGGGTGCGTGTCATGCGAGCGATGGTGACCCGGCCGGTGCCCGCGTCGTTTCGCGGGCGGACGGTGAAGGTGTACAGCAGGTCCGGGTCGAGTCCGGTGAGCGATGCCCGCTGCACCCCGGTCGCCGTCGCCCGGACCACGGGCGCGCCCGTGGCGGTCGCCGTGACCTCGTACCGGATCGCGCGGCCGCCGGTGGCCGTCGTGATGCGGTGGCGCCACGCCAGGGTGACCGAGCCTGGCGAGCGGTCGGAGCGAACCTGCAGCCCGGTAGCGGCGAGAGGCCGGTTCAGCGCCACCACGGCGCCGATGGCCTGCCCGCCCACCGCGACGGTGTACAGACGCCCCGGAGTCAGTCCTCGGAAGGCGGCGGCGCGTTGCCCGGGCGCAAGGACCCGTCGGATCCGCTCCCCCTTCGCGAACAGGGTGACCGAACGGCCCCCGTGGTTGGTCACGGTGATGGTCCGCGGCCGGTTGCTGACTGCACTGGGCACCGTGGCGGGCGTCGCTTGGCGGTCCCCCGACACCGCAGGGGAAGCCTCAGCGGCCACCAGCTCGTCAGCCCTCGCGGGCAAAGCGTGCCCCCCGAGGAGGGTCGTGAACAGGAGGAGGCAGCCGATGACGGCGGCCTGACTGCGGCGGGTGGGTCTCTGGGGCACGACGTGGTTCATGGCTTCTCCTCGCTGCCCCGGGAGGGGCACTCAGGCGAGGGTGACGCCATGAGCCCTGGCGGGGAAAGCGGGAAACAGCGCTCTGTGGACAACCGGCCTACGAGGCCGCACTGTGGAAACCGGACTTGCCAGCCGAGGGACGACCTGGACTCAGCGATCTCGTGTGGTGACGAGGTCCCCCGTGCCCACGGTGACGTAGGGGCTGAAGGAGTAGCTGTCGAGCTCCTCGTTCAGCATGTCCGCCATCGCCTGGCCGTTGATCTTCAGGGTCATGCCACGGAAGATCGACGTGATCGTCGACGAGCCGTTGAGGCGGGCGCGGCTGCGGATCGAGGTGATCGCGAACAGCTTCGCGCTGCTGCCATCGCCGAGGACGCAGTCGACGACCCTGGCGCGGGTGTCGATGGTGGGCGACGCGCAGCGCACGCTGGCGCCCGTGCCGGTGTTGGTGATCCGGAATCCGCCGGCCGCGGCATTAGCCGTGCCCGTCTTGGCCACCAGGGGCATGCGGACGCGGGCGGTCGTGCCGGTCGACGTCGTGGTGACCGTGGCTGGTGCACTGCCGACGAGGACGATGTCCTCGGCCTCCCAGGTCGGCAGGATGCCGTTGCCGGTGGTGAACGTGAAGGTGCCGGTCGCCGGGACGGTCTCCGTGGAATCGACCGCATGGGCCGGGGGCGCGACCAGTGCGGTCAGCACGACGGCGCTGGCAAGCGTCACCAGACGACGCACCATCTGAACCTCCTGCGCTGGCCCCGGGGCAACCGGACTGCGACAGGATAACTCCCGTGACCGACATCAACCGAACACGCGAGGGGCTGGCGGGACGGCTCGAGGGGATCGTGGGGGCCGGGCATGTGCTCACGGACGCGTTGGTCATGGCGCAGTACCTCGAGGACTGGTCGCGCCGGTGGCGCGGGGCCGCGTTGCTCGTCGTGCGTCCCGGCTCCACCGCCGAGGTGGCCGCCGTCATGGCCGCCTGCCACGAGGCACGGGTACCCGTGATCGTGCAAGGGGGCAACACCGGACTGGTCGGCGGATCCGTGCCCCCGGCCGCGGGCTCGACGGACGCGCTGCCGGTGCTGCTGTCCACCAGAAGGCTCACGGAGATGGGCGCTGTCGATCCGCTGACGGGACAGGTGACCGTGGGCGCCGGCGCCACCCTGGGCGACGTGCAGCGACACGTGGCTGCCGCCGGCTGGCACTACGGCGTCGATCTGGCCGCCCGAGACTCGGCCACGATCGGCGGCACGGTGGCCACGAATGCGGGCGGCATTCACGTCGTCGCCTTCGGCATGACCCGCATGCAGGTGGTCGGAATCGAGGCGGTTCTGCCCGATGGCGCCGTGCTGTCCCACTTGGCAGGGATGCTCAAGGACAACACCGGATACGACCTCGGCTCCCTCTTCTGCGGCTCCGAGGGCACGCTGGGCGTCATCACCGCGATCCGGCTGCGACTTCACCGGCCCGTCGGCAGGACGACGGTGGCGCTCATCGGCTGCGCGTCGTACGACGAGGCCCTTGCCCTGATGACGTCAGCGGTGGGACCCACGGCCCGGCTCATCGCGGCCGAGGTGACCGACGAGAAGGGCATGGAACTGGCCATGGACCTGCGTGGGCTGCCGTGGCCGCTCGCAGCCCGGCATCCGCTGGTGCTGCTCCTCGAGGTCGCGGACGGGGGTGATGCGTCGGGGCTCGTCGGTCTCGACGACGCCGATGTCGTGGTCGGGTTCGATGCGAGCGAGCAGTCGCGCTTCTGGGCCTACCGTGAAGCGCAGGGGGAGGCCTTCTCCGCACTGGGGGTGACCCACAAGCTCGACGTCTCCGTTCCGCTGCCCTCGCTGGCCGCCTGCTGCGACGAGTTGCGCGGCATCGTCGGCGCCTATCCGGGGATGGTCGCCTTCGGCGTCTTCGGCCATCTGGCGGACGGCAACATCCACGTGGAGATGCACGGCCCCGACGCGGACGATCCCGCCCCCGATCTCGCGGTGCTGCGCTGCGTCGCACGCTACGGCGGCTCGATCTCCGCGGAGCATGGTGTGGGACGGGCCAAGGCTGCTCAATTGCACCTATGCCGCTCGGAGGCGGAGATCGCCGCGATGCGAGCCGTCAAGGCTGCGTGGGATCCCGAGGGGCTGATGAATCCCGGCGTGATCTTCGCCTGAGGTCACCGAGGTGGCGCCGTGCAGATGATCACGTCGCGCGAGTCGTAGAGCACGAGCCCGCAGTCGCTCGCCGCGGCATGCGCGTCGCTCCAGCCGCCCTCGACGCGGCTCTGCAGCGATGTCCGCACGGTGAAGGGCGGATCGGCCGGTCCCGGTTGGCGGATGGGCAGCCCGGAGAGCAGCGCGAGGTCCGGATGCGTCCAGTAGCTGTCTGCCGGCACGTAGCCCACGTCCGCGCGCAGCACCTGCACCGCTGCCTCCTGCGCGCTCAGCAACTGCTGCCCGCTGCTGTCTCTCGCGACGGCGACGATCGCGACGGCGGGCAGTGCCCGGGTCAGGAACTGACCGGGCGCGATCTCGCGGAGCCTCGCGAGCAGGTAGCCGAGGAGGCCGAAGCAGATGACGGACAAGAGGAGGACGGAGGGGAGGGCAGGGCGTCCGCTCGTCTGGGCGGAGCGCAGGAGCCACCACGCGAGCCCGGCCAGTGCCCCGAGGCCGAGGCCGCCGATGGAGGCCCACGGCAGGTCGACGAGCCGGGGCAGGCGATCGCTCTCGGCCGACCTCGCCGGACGTCTCAGAGACCACCCCACGACGGCGACTGCCGCGACGGCCACGAGCAGCGCCCCCACCAGCAGCGCGATCCCCACCTGGAGGTCGAGCTCGTGCGCCTTCTCCCTCAGGACCCGGGTGGCGGACGCCTCCTCGATGCCCTGGGCGGCCATGAAGGAGCGGGTCTGGCTGAGGTGCTGCCGGTAGCCGTCGACGCCCAAGGTCAGCACCTTGGCGAGCTCGAACGCCAGGAGGGGGATCAGGACGGCCGCGCCGTACCGGAGCAGCGTCCGCCAGGCCGAGGATCGGTCGCGCACGAGCGACCAGGCGATGACGGTCAGCAGCAGGACGGCCACGGGCAGCAGGAACACGAACTTCGTCAGCACCGCCAGGCCGCCGAGGAGGCCGGCCATGAAGGGGCGCCGTGCCGCGAGGAGGGCGGCGGAGGCCACCAGCAGGGCGGTGGCGGGCAGCTCGCCCACGAGGCGTCCGGGCATGAGCGAGGTGTTCTGCAGGTCGGGGGTGACGACCGGTATCGCGAGGAGGCCGGCCAACGCGCCCAGTGATGTCCATGGCCCGCCGGCACGGAGGAACAGCCAGGCGATCGAGACGAGCAGGACGGCGAAGTACAGCAGCGGCACGATGCGCACCGCTTCGATGGCGCCATCGGTCAGCCACCAGACTCCGGCCGCGGGGAGGACGACGGTCGGCCCTGTGGAGATTCGCGGCTCGAACGGCGCACCGCTCGTGCCGAACGTGATCCCGTCGTCGACGTAGCCGCGGCCGGCGACTAGGTTCCTGACCACGCCGAGCAGGTACGACTCGTCATACTCCAGGCCGTACCCGAACTGCCGGAGGACGGTGAGCAGGAGGCCGGCGGCCACGAGTCCGGCAAGGACGAGGAATGCGGCCGTCTCGCCGCGGCTCCATCCGCCGAAGGGCCGCGGGCTCATGCCTGACCGGCCGCCGCCCCCTCGCGCAGCAGCGCCGTCGCGAGGGCCCGGGGGGAGTCGACGAGCAGCTCTGCGCCGGCTGCGCGAAGCTCACCGGCGCTGCCGTATCCCCACAGCACGCCGATCGTCGAGATGCCGTGTCTCGCTGCTCCCTCGACGTCGTGCCGCCGATCGCCGACCATCAGCGTTCCCGAATCCGGTGACCACGCCCCCGTCGCGCCGAGCTCCTCCAGCGTGTGCGCGATCACGGCGGCCTTGTCGTGGCGCAGGCCCTCGAGGTCGCTGCCACCGATGAAGGCGAATCGGTCGCTGAGGCCGAAGTGGTCGAGGATGCGCGTCGCGGAGTACGTGGGCTTCGACGTGGCGACGGCGAGCGTCAGGCCGGCGTCGGCGAGCCGGCCGAGGACGTCGGGGATGTCGTCGTAGACGGCGTTCTCGTAGAGGCCGACATCGTGGTACCGCTCGCGGTACTTGGCGATGGCGATGCGGATCTGGTCGTCGTCCATGCCGAAGTGGGTGCCGAAGGTGTCCGCCAGCGGCGGACCGAGGAAGGTCCGCATCGTGGCGTCGTCGGGGTGGTCGATCCCCATATCGTCCAGCGCGTAGCGGATGCAGTTCACGATGCCCGGTGCGGCATCGGTGAGCGTGCCGTCGAGGTCGAAGAGCACGACGTCGAGGAGTCGGGAAGCCACGCGGCGACTATGGCACATGGGAGAAATGAGCTGAAGTGGGCCGAAACCGGGCCGTTTGGCTCATCTCTCCCACGTAGTGGGAGAAACGAGACGGGCGGCCTACGCTGCGGGACGTGGACGGCATCGAGGTGGTGGCGCATCGAGGGGCCAGCGAGGAGGAGCCCGAGCACTCGCTGGCGGCCTATCTGCTCGCCGTCGAGCAGGGTGCTGATGCCATCGAGTGCGATGTCCGCCTCACGGTCGACGGCACGTTGGTCTGCGTGCACGACCGGCGCATCGACCGCACCAGCACGGGCCGCGGATCGGTGAGCAGCAGGACGCTCGAGGAGCTGGGCGAGCACGACTACAGCCGCAGCGCCGACGTGTGGCGGGACTTCGAGGAGCCCGCCCTGGACGAGACCCGGACGCGCCTTCTGACCTTGGAGACGCTCCTCGCCACGATGCTGGACGCCTCGCCGACACTGCGGTTCGCGATCGAGACGAAGCATCCGGTGCGCTACGGCGGATACGTAGAGGAGGCCGTGGCGGAGACGGTCCGGCGCTTCGGGCTCACCGCGGAGAACGGGAATCCGCCTCGTGCCCGGGTGATGTCGTTCAGCCGCACCGCCGTGCAGCGGGTGAATCGGCTGCTGCCCGGCACGCCGACGGTCTACCTCATGGACCCGATCCCGTGGTGGCACCGCAACGGCTCTCTTCCGCCGGGGACGGACATCGCCGGACCGTCGATCACCTTCCTGCGGATCCACCCGGAGTACGTCCAGCGGGTGCGCGACCGAGGAGGTCGGGTGCACGTGTGGACGGTCGACGAGCGCGAGGACGTCGACCTGTGCGTGCGCCTCGGCGTGGACGCCATCATCACCAACAGGCCAGCAGCCGTCGTGCGGTGGCTGGGCCGGTAGGTTTCCCTCATGGGTAAGAAGAGCTCCGCGAAGCGCACTCAGGTCGTCGTTGCCGAGGGCGCGGACGTCCCCGTCGTCGGCATGCGCGAGCCGTGCCCCTGCGGGTCGGGGCGCCGCTACAAGGCCTGCCACGGCAAGGCCGCGGCGGCCGCGTTCGTGGGAGCCACACGGCCGTTCGAGGGCATGGCGTCCGAGTGCGACATCGTGGCGATGCGGGAGATCGTGCCTGCGGCCTCCACCAAGCTCGCCCTGACGGGCGAGCACGCCGATCGCGACGTGACCCTTGTGACGGTGCTGCCGCTGGCCTGGCCCGCATTGGTGCGTCAAGACGGCTCGATCCTGCTCGGCCTGCAGGTCAACGTCGGCTCCGGCGACGCCAGCCGGGACCTGGCCGATGCGCTGCTGGGCGCGCTCGAGGCGCAACCCGGGGATCCGGTCTCCATCGGCCGAGTGACAGCCGAGTCCCCGAGGCTGCAGGACCTGGTGGATCCGGATGCCGTCCTCGACATCACCGTGCACGAGAACTTCGACTTCTGGGTGGACGAGTCCGTGGAGGCGACCGACGACGTGCGCGCCTCGCTCGAACGGGCCAGCGCCTACGCGCACCCCACCGTTCGCCTGTCCAGCGTGCCCTCCGCCTACTGGACGCAGATGGGCGAGAAGGAGTACCTGCGCTGGGTCCTGCCGCAGGACGAGGACGTCGTCCTGAACGGCCTGGCCCGACTGCATGCTGCGGGTGCGGACACCATCGGAGAGGGCACCCGCTGCATCGGGATGTTCCGCACGCAGGGCGTCGTGGTGCCGGTCTGGGAGCTGCCCGTCGGCACCGGGGCGTCGGCGATCGAGGCCGAGGTGGCCGACCTCGCCGGCCGGCTCGACACGGCGATGGCGAGCACCGAGCCCCTGACGAGCGACGAGCGCCGCGCGCGTGCCGGGTTCACCACCCGGCAGATCACCCTGCGCTAGCGGGATTCCCGGGTGGCGCGAACAGTCCGCAGCGCCTCGAGGGCGAACACCGAATTGCCCCAGACGTAGCGCCGGCCGAGACGGCGTGGCTCACTCGCGAGCCGGAACGCCCACTCCGTGCCGGTGCGCTGCATCCAGACGGGCGCCTGCGCTTTCGTTCCGGCAAGGAAGTCGAACGCGGCACCCACGGCCATGGCCAGGACGGGAACGCTGGAGGCGAGCCTTCGGACTTCGACGTCCTGCTTCGGCGTGCCCAGCCCCACCCACACGATCGTGGCGCCGCTGGCGCGGATCCGGTCGTCGCGCTCCACGAGCTCCTGTGCGCTGGCCGCGCGGAATGGCGGGCTCTCGGCCCCCGCCACGACGGCGTCGGGATGCTCGTCGGCAATCCGACGCTGCAGGGCGGCGAGCGTGTCAGGGTCGCCGCCGAGCAGATAGTGACGAGGCTCCGGCGACGCCGCCAGCACCCCCCGCATCACGTCCGGTCCGTAGACCCGGTCCCACTGAGCGGCGACATCCGGGTAGGCGCGCTTACCCACCCACGTGATCGGCACCCCATCGCTGAAGACCACGTCCGCCTCGGCCAGCAGCTGGGCGTACTGAGCGTCCTTGCGGGCCAGGGCCACGTTGTACGCATTGCAGAAGTGGACGGCGAGTCCGGGATGGCCGAGGGCGCCTGCCGAGACATCGGCCGAGGCGGCGGTCACCCAGCCGATGGCACGGGGCAGGGGCAGGACGGTGAAGTCGATGGCGCCCACCGCGTGATCACGGGCGGGCAGGCCCAGCAGCTCCGACACCGGACCTCCTACGCCTGCACGAACTCGATGGCTGTCCAAACGGCCAATGCGGTCAGGATGCCACCTGAGACGAGTCGGATCCTCCAGAGGGCGACACGAGCGCGCAGGGCGGCGCCCAGGAGCACGGCCAGTCCGGACACGAGCAGCAGGGCCGTCCACGAGCCGATGAAGACCGACAGCGGTGCGTCCGTCCGCGCGGCCAGGCCCGCCGTGAGCAGTTGGCTGAGGTCCCCCCACTCGGCGGTGAAGAGGACGACGAAGCTGGTGGCGACGATCCGGAGGGGGGTTGTGACTTCGCCGGTTCCCGCGGCCCGCTCGTTCACCTCGCGCTCCTCCTCCTGAGCTGCCTCGAGTTCGGCAGCCCGGGAGGCGAGTCCACCCCTGATAAGCACCACCGCGCCGATCGCGAAGAGTGCGAACGTCAGGCCGAGGACGAGCCGCTGCGGGAGCAGTGCGAGCAGGCCGCCCGCAGTGACCGCGATGAGGACCTGGACGAAGAAGGCCGCGGCGACGCCGAGCCAGACCCAGAGGTGCCGGTAGCGGCTGGCCAGGACGAGCGTGGCGATGAAGGTCTTGTCGGGCAGTTCCGCCGGGAAGATGAGGGCGAAGGTGGCCGCGACGACGGCGAGGTCGATCACGGGACGCCCGGGTCCTCCGCCGAAGGCCCTTCGTCGACATCGAACTCGGGGAGGACGGAGACAGCGAGCGTCGGCCACATCACGGACGTGGGGAAGCGACGGTTGCCGGTCCACGGGGCCCGGGGCGCATCCAGGCGGCGGCACAGCGCATAGGCCGCGAACTCATAGCGTGAGCGGGCCACCCGGAACTGGTCCCACGCATGATCGAGGTCGACCCCGTCGTCGACGGGGAAGCCCGCCTCCTCGAGCATCTCGACCGCCTTGTCGAAGTCCTCCCGCGTCAGCAGCACCGGGTGCTTCTCCCCGTGGGCGAGTGTGGCGACCGCGTCCGCGTCCATGCCCTGGATCGCGTCGAGGTCCGACGCGATCTCCGTGGCGATGATGTGCCGGTTCCATCCGGGGAGCCCGCTCTCCAGCCGGCGGAGGTCAGGCGGGCTCACATCAAGGCGGCCGGCGAACGGCAGCATTCGGCGCCAGCTGTGCCGCTGGATGCTGGCGATCTCGAGCACCTGCATCGCCTGGCCGCCCTGCGCGAGGAGGGCATAGGCGCCGGACTTGCGCAACGAGGGCTTGAGGGAGACGAGGAGCGCGGCCGCGTCCAGCACGGCGAGCAGGGAGACCACGTAGTGGCGTCGTGCTCGTCCCGAGCGAACCCAGATGAGCACGGGGTAGGTCATGTGCGTCATCCGGATGTGCGCGCTGATGGCCGTCCAGCGGGTGAAGATCGGGGTGACACCCTCGAGGTTGTCGGCCAGGCTGAGGCGGCTCAGGAGTTCCGGCCCCCAGGCCGGTTCGCCGGCCAGCGACCCGAGCGCCGTGACGTCGGCCTCCCGCTCGATGTACACGGAGTAGATCGTGGGCAGGAAGCCGATCATGAGCGCGATGACGATCGGGCCGGTAGCCGCGGCAATGAAGTCGATGATGGTCTGGCTCTCCGCGTTGACCGAGGCGAAGCCGAGGGTGAGCAAGCTGGAGCCGGACTCCCGCAGTGCATTGCCGAAGTTCATGCCGCTGGCGCCATAGATCAGCAGGCCGTAGGCGAGGAGGAACAGCAGCATCCATGTGACGAGCTGCCCCAGGATGATCAGCGGCCCGGCCCACGCGAGAACGCCGTCGCGTCGCACGTACGAACGCGAGAGCCGTGCGATCGCGAAGGCGATGCCCAGCACGACGCGGGTGACGGCGTCGGAGATGACCGAACGCAGGGACCTCGGGACGACCACGGTGCGCAGAAGGCTCAGACTGGTGGCGAACAGGAGGAAGAGCCCGAAGATCGTGGCTCCCGTGCGGGAGGCGATGTCAGCGACCAACTGCGACACCTGCCGATGGTCCCATATCGGCCGACTACGCTGCGCGTGTGACATCGGATCCCCAATCGGCCCTCGTGGTGGCGCTCGTCGGCATCGTCGTGGGCGTGGTGGGTGTGGTCCTGGCGTCCGTGGCCTTCGTCCGGCTCCTGAGGCTGCAGAAGTCCTATGAGCTGCTGCAGACCGCGGAGGGACGCGAGACCATCGTGGACGTCATGGCCCGCACGATGGGGGAGTTCAGCGACCTGCGTGACGAGGTGGCGAGGCTCGAGCGCGGGCTCGCCGCGACCCGCCGCGACCTCGCCATGGCCCTTCGGCACGTCTCCGTTGTGCGCTACGACGCTTTCGGCGACATGGGCGGCCGGTACTCGTTCTCGGCGGCCCTGCTCGATGATTCGGGCGACGGACTCGTCATCACGTCCATCCACGCGCGCAGCGAGACGCGTACCTACCTCAAGGGCCTGTCGGCGGGTGACAGCGACATCATGCTCTCCCCCGAGGAGCAGCAGGCGGTGCGGATCGCGAGGGGGCAGGAGTGACGCCTCCGAACCGGATCGCGTTCCTGGGGCCGGAGGGGACGTTCTGCGAGGCGGCGCTGCTGACGATGCCGGCGTGGCAGGCGGCCGAGCACGTCGCCGCCCCCTCCGTGCAGGCCGCCATCGATGCCGTGCGCGCCGGTGAGGTCGACCAGGCGCTCATCCCCATCGAGAACTCGGTCGAGGGCTCGGTCTCGATCACCCTCGACGAGCTGGCCAACGGGAAGCGGCTTGTCATCATCGACGAGGTCGCCCTGCCGGTCCGATTCACGCTGATGGGCCGTCCGGGCGTGACTCTGGACGAGGTCTCCTCGGTCGCGTCGCACCCCCACGCCCTGGCGCAGGTGCGTTCGTGGGTCGATGCCCACCTGCCGGACGCTGTGGTCATCCCCTCCCTGTCGACCGCCGGCGCCGCGGCGGCGCTCCTGCAGTCTCCGCCGCCCTTCGATGCGGCCGTCGCTCCCCGGCTGGCCGCTGACCGCTACGGGCTCCCCGTCCTCGCGGACAACATCGGCGACACCGAGGAGGCGACGACGAGGTTCGTCATGGTGCGTCTGCCGGGGGAGATCCCGTCCCCCACGGGTGCGGACAAGACCACCCTGTCGCTCTACATGAAGCAGGACGAGCCCGGTGCCCTCCTCGCCATCCTCACCGAGTTCGCCGTCCGGGGCGTGAACCTGACGCGAATCGAGTCGCGTCCGACGCGGAAGGTGCTCGGCGACTACTTCTTCAGCGTCGACATCGAAGGCCATGTCGCCGATGCGCGGGTGGCCGAGGCGCTCATGGGGCTGCACCGGGTGTGCCTCGACGTGCGGTTCCTGGGCTCGTACCCGCGGCACGATGGCAAGCAGCCGGTGCTGCGAGAGGGCGTGACCGACTCCGACTTCGCCGAGGCCCGAGGCTGGCTGGACCGATTGAAGGGAAACCGCACGTGAGGTACTTCGTCACCGGCGCCGCCGGGTTCATCGGATCGCACTTCGTGCGCGAACTGCTCGGCGGTGCGTACGGCGTCGAGCCCACCGGCGTCACCGTCTACGACAAGCTGACGTACGCCGGCAACCTCGAGAACCTGGCCTCCGTCTCGTCCGACCCGCGCTTCTCGTTCGTCCAAGGGGACATCTGCGACGGTGACCTCCTCGATCGGGTCCTGCCGGGCCACGACGTCGTGGTCAACTTCGCGGCGGAGACGCATGTCGACCGGTCGATCCACGGCCCGCAGGACTTCATCGTCACCAACGTCGTCGGCACGCAGACGCTGCTGGACGCCTGCCTCCGTCATGGCATCCCGCGCACGGTGCACATCGGCACCGACGAGGTCTACGGATCCATCGACGAGGGCTCCTGGGACGAGAACCAGCCGCTGCGGCCCAACTCGCCGTACTCCGCCGCCAAGGCGGCTGCCGAGATGCTCGTGCGCGCCTACTTCGTGACCTACGGCCTGAACGTCTCGAGCACGCGCTGCTCGAACAACTACGGCCCCTACCAGTTCCCGGAGAAGGTGATCCCGCTGTTCGTCACCAACCTGATCGACGGGGCGAAGGTGCCGCTCTACGGCGACGGGCTGAACGTGCGCGACTGGCTGCACGTCGACGACCACTGCCGGGGCATCCACCTCGTCGTCGAGAAGGGCGCGCCGGGCGAGTCGTACAACATCGGCGGCGGCCTGGAGCTGAACAACCGCGAGCTCACCGAGCGGGTGCTCGCCGCCATGGGTGCCGACTGGTCGATGGTGCAGCCGGTGGAGGACCGCAAGGGCCACGATCGCCGCTACTCGGTCGACGACAGCAGGCTGCGCGCGCTCGGCTATGCACCTCGGCACCGCTTCGAGGACGGCCTTGCCGAAACCGTGCAGTGGTACAAGGACAACGAAACGTGGTGGCGTCCGCTCAAGGCGAAGGCGGCCATCGGCTGACCCCCGGCCACAAGCTCGGCGAGTGGCGGGATGTGAGGGTCACATCCCCATGGCCCTCCCGCACAACCCGCCACTCGGCTGATTGGATGGGCCTGTGCGCGTCCTCTTGATCGGCAATCGGGGCCAATTGGGCTCCGAGGTCCAGTCCGTCCTCGAACGCAACCACAGCCTGGCCGTGCTGGGCATCGACTACCCCGACATCGACCTCGGTGACGATGCATCCGTGGAGCTGGTGTTCGGCGGGTTCGACCCCGACTTCGTCATCAACTGCGCCGCCTACACGGCCGTCGATGCGGCGGAGACCGATGAGGAAGCGGCAATGACCGTCAACGGCATCGGCCCGCGGCTGATCGCGGAGGAGTGCCGCAAGGCCGGGGCCTGGCTCATCCACGTGTCGACGGACTACGTGTTCGACGGCACGGCGACGACCCCCTATCGCGAGGAGGCGCAGCCCGCGCCCGCCACCGCCTACGGACGCACCAAGCTGGTGGGCGATCGAGCCGTGCAGGAGCTGCTGGCGGACTCGCACTACCTCATCAGGACGGCATGGCTGTACGGAATCCACGGCACCAACTTCGTCAAGACCATGCTCCAGCTGGAGCGGGATCGGGACACGGTCTCCGTCGTGACCGATCAGGTGGGCCAGCCGACCTACGCCCGTGACCTGGCGGAGCACCTCGTGATGCTGATGGACCGCCATCCCCAGCCCGGCACGTACCACGGGACGAACTCCGGTGAGGTGTCCTGGTACGACTTCGCCCGTGAGATCTTCCGGCTGGCCGGCGCGGACCCCGATCGGGTCCTGCCCACCACGTCGGCCGACTTCGTCCGTCCGGCACCTCGGCCCGCGTACTCCGTGCTGGGCCATGATCGCTGGCTGCAGCAGGGCCTGCCGGAGATGCGACCGTGGCAGGAGGCCCTCGCCGCGGCCTTCGCCGACGGCATCAACGCCTGACGGGCGCGGACCGGGTGCTCAGCCGCCGATGGCGTTGAGGGCCGCCGCCACGCCCAGTCCGGGTGTCGGGGTCGTGACGACGTCGGCGTAGGGGCGCATGGACGGACTCGCGTGCCCCATGAGCACGCCGACACCGGCCCACCGCAGCATCTCGCGGTCGTTCATGGAGTCCCCGATGGCCATCGTGCGTGCCGGGTCGATGTCGAGCCGCTCGCACAGTCGCGCGAGCATCGTGGCCTTGCTCACGCCCTTGGGGCCGATGTCCATCCACGCCACGTCACCCGTGCCGAACACGACGGAGTGCAGCCCGAGCTGCTCGGCGAGGAAGCCGAGTCCCTCGTCCAGGTGGTCGTCGCTCCGGATGACGAGTCGGATCGCGGGCTCCTCCATGAGCATCTTGAAGGGGACCTCGCGCACCTCCTCGGTGAGAGCGGCGTGCGTGAACGCCCGGTTGGTGCGGAACAGGCCGGTGACGCTCTCGACGCCGAAGGACGCGTTCGGCACGATCTCGCGCACTCTGGTGAGCAGATCGCTGGGGTCGAAGGCGATGGACTCGACGATCTCCTCCGGCTGCAGGCGCACAAGCAGGGCACCGTTGCTGCACACGGCCCAGTCGGTCATCCCGGCCGCGCGGCAGACCGGCGTGGTGGTGGAGCGGGACCGGCCGGTGGACGCAACCACCATGATCCCCATGTCCCGGACGCGCGCGATCGCGTCGACGACCGACTCGTGCACGGGTCCATCGTGCTCGATCAGCGTGTCGTCGATATCGAGCGCGATGAGCTGGGGACGGAACCCGTGCAGGTCGGTGAGGTCGGAGAGTCGCAGTTCAGTCATAGTCATGGTGCCTGCACGCTACGGCGCGGGCGTGAACACCTCGCGACCACCGAGGAACGGGCGAAGGGCCTGCGGGATAACAACGCTGCCGTCGGCCTGCTGGTGGTTCTCCAGCAGCGCCACGATGATGCGCGGCATCGCGCAGAGGGTGCCGTTGAGCGTCGCCAGCGGCCGGGTGCCGGACTCGTCCCGCATGCGGATCCGCAGGCGCCGCGCCTGGAACTCCGTGGTGTTCGAGGTGGACGTGATCTCGCGGTAGGTGCCCTGCGTGGGGATCCACGCCTCCATGTCGAACTTGCGGGCCGCACTCGAGCCGAGATCCCCCGTGGCGACGTCGATGACCCGGTAGGGGATCTCGAGGGCGTCCACGAACTCCCGCTCCCACGACAGCAGGCGCGCGTGCTCGGCCTCGGCGTCCTCCGGGCGGCAGAAGACGAACATCTCGACCTTGTCGAACTGGTGGACGCGGATGATGCCGCGGGTGTCCTTGCCGTAGGACCCGGCTTCACGCCGGTAGCAGGACGACCAGCCGGCATACCGCAGCGGGAGCCGATCGGCCTCGATGATCTCGTCCGCGTGGTACCCAGCCAAGGGCACCTCCGAGGTGCCGACGAGGTACATGTCGTCCTGCTCGATGCGGTAGACGTTCTCGGCTGCCTGGCCCAGGAACCCCGTGCCCTCCATGGCGCTGGGCAGTACAAGGCTCGGTGTGATCATCGGGATCAGTCCGTGCGCGGTGGCCTGCGACATGGCGAGGTTCAACAGGGCGATCTCAAGGAGCGCTCCCGGGCCGGTGAGGTAGAAGAACCGCGAGCCGGAGACCTTGGCGCCGCGCTCCACGTCGATGGCGCCGAGCAGCTCCCCGAGTTCGAGGTGATCGCGCGGAGCGAAGCCCTCGGCGTCGAAATCCCTCGGGGTGCCGACATTCTCGACGACGGCGAAGTCTTCCTCGCCACCTACCGGCGAGTCCATGTTGACGATGTTCGAGACCTGCAGCCACAAGGCATCCAGCCGCTCGCTCGCCTCCGAGGCAGCGCGCTCAGCCTCCTTCACCTGGTCGGAGAGGGACTGCGCCTGCGTCATGAGCGCATCGACCTCAGCCTGTGCGGCTGCCCGTGCCGCGTCGTCGGTCACCTTCTTCAGCGCCCCCTGCAGCGGCCCGATCTGCTTGCCCAGGACCTTCTGCTGGTTCCGCAGCTCGTCGAAGGCAGCCTGTGCCGAGCGCTTCGCGACATCGGCCGCGACGAGCTCGTCGATGAGCTCGACGCTCTCCCCACGGCGCCGCTGTGACTCGCGCAGCAGGTCCGGGTTCGTACGAAGGATGGCGGGATCGATCACAGGGGAAGCCTAGGCGCAGCCGGTCGGGTGCTCGCAGTCACCTCCGTGTGGCAAAATTCGCTCACTTTGCCTGCATGAGGGCATTCGGAAAGGGACCTTGGTTGGACTACAACTGGCTGACGCCGAAGGCGCAGGCTCGACCTGTCGGCGAGAAGGGCTGGGGCTCGTTCGCGATCGAGCCCATCTCGGCGGGGGAGACCGTCGCCGCTTTCGGGGGCTGGGTGGTCAGCCGGGCGACGCTGGACACGATGTCGCATGACCGCCAGTCGCGGTCGATCCAGGTCGACGACGATCTCTACCTCGTGTCCGACGAGACACCGGAGCCGGGCGACATGCTCAACCACTCGTGCGAGCCGAACGCGGGCCTGAAGGGATCGGCCCTCCTCGTCGCCATGCGTTCGATCGCCGTGGGCGAGGAGATCACCTTCGACTACGCGATGTGCGACGCCAGCGACTACGACGAGTTCACCTGCCTGTGCGGAATGCCGACCTGCCGTCAGGTGGTGACGGGAGCGGACTGGCGTGATCCCGTCCTGCAGGCGAAGTACGACGGCTGGTTCTCCCCTTACCTGGTGAAGCGGATCGCGGCACTGCCTACGCTGTAGTCGAGATGGCTGTCGATCTGGTTCCGCTGCGCGCCGGCTCCGCTGACCTCGTCGACGCGGCGGTGGCCGTGACGCGTGACTCGGACGCGGAGTCCGATGTCACGAGCGCGGCCGCCCTCCGGGCGCAGCTGGGCAGCCCCGACACCGTCATGGGCAGCAGCCGGCTGGCGATGGTCGACGGCCACCCGGAGGGCCTGCTCATCGTCGAGCGGACCGCCGGGTCCAACACGGTCTTCCTCGATGTGCGCGTCCGCGGGGAGCGGGCCATCGACGTGGCGGCCGCCCTGCTCCGGTCCGGCCTCGAGAGAGCCGATGGTCTGGGCGGCGTCAGCCTGGTGCAGGCGTCGGCCGACGAGAACGACTCGGCCATGGCCGCGGCGCTCGCGGATGCCGGCTTCCTCGAGGTGCGGCGCATCTGGCGCATGTGGCGTCCGCTGGGCGATGGGGACGCCACTGAGCCAGCGCCGCCGACGGGTGTGGCACGCCGCGTCGTGTCGGGACCAGAGGACCTGCGGATCCTCCATGCCCTGCGTGAGGCCTCCTTCGAGGGCACCTACGGCTTCGAGTCGCGTGCCTTCGAGAACTACGTGGAGGTGCTCGACTCCCCGGATCACGCCGACCCCGAAGGCTGGTGGATCGCCACCCTCGATGATCGGCCGGTCGGACTGTGCGTCCTGGACGACTCGCATGCCGATCGCGGGGACGCCTACATCCGAACGGTGGGCGTGATCCCCGAGGCACGGGGCCGCGGCATCGGCCGCTGGCTGCTCGGCTGTGCCGCGGCATATGCCGTGCGAGGGGGACGCCATCGGATCGGGCTGACGGTCGACGGCCGCAACGACACCGGCGCAACCGACCTCTACCTGTCGGAGGGCTACGAGGCCCTCGAGATCGTGGACCTCTGGGAGCGGCCGTTGGGGAACGCCGCGGTGAGTGCGACCAGCAGGTAGGCGTCCCCCCACGCGTACGTGCCCTCCCGAGGATCGATGGGGATGCTGTACGCCTGCCTCAGCAGGAGGCCACGTCCGCCATCGGTCACGAACGGCGGCGACACGAGGGTTCCCAGGGTGGTCAGTGCGTAGTTCCGGTAGGTGCTCGCTCGAGCAGGGTCGGGTTCGACGGCGGCCAGGCGCAGCAGCCCGTCTGCGGCGATGGCGGCGGCTGATGAGTCGAGGGGTGCCCGAGGGTCGCGGATGCTCAGGTCCCACGCAGGAACGCAGCCCGCCGGAACGCGCGAGACCCAGTAGTCGGCTGTCCTGCGGGCCGCGTCCAGCAGCACGGGATCATCGGTCAGTGCGAAGGCACGTCCGAAGCCGTTGATGGCCCAGGCCTGCCCGCGGGACCAGGTGCTGGAGGTGCTGCGTCCCTGGCCGGCGATCGGGCCCAGGAACCTGCCGGACCGCGGGTCGAAGGCTCCCCGGTGCAGCGTGGACCCGTTGGCTCGGACGTACGTGTCTGCGAGCGTGCGCACGTGCGCCACGCCTCGTGCCACCAGGCGCCGGCCCGCGGCCGACGCCATCTCTTGCCCGGCCTCGATGAGCAGGGGAGCGTTCATGGCCGAGTCGATGATCAGGCCCCAGCGGCCCGAATACGTCGAGGACTGAAGAGCCCTGACCGCTGGATTCCATCGGGTCGAGAGGCTGCGTGCGGCGGTGTCGTGCACGCGTCGATAGGCCCCGCGCCGCACCTCGTCCGGGTCGAGCGAGGCCCCGAGCGCCGTCGGCGTGCCCACCATGAAGCCGAGGTCGTGGTTCCAGCGCACCCTGGCCATCCCCTCGACGAGCGCGGTGTAGGTGCGCGCTCGCCGCAGCCAGGATGCGCTGCCCGTGTGCTCGTACATCAGCCACAGCGCCGTAGGGAAGAAGCCGGAGGTCCACGACGACGGACCCGTTCGGACGACGGGGGACCCGCCGGTGGCGCCGAAGGGCAGGCTCCGGGGTCCGGTGAGCTGTGCGAGCCGGTCGGCGGCGATCGACCACGCCCGGTCGGCCTGCTGCTCCGTGACGGGTGCCGGCACCGCAGGGCACAGTGCGGCCGTGCTCGCGGTGACCGGAGCGGCCCGTACCGGGAGAGGGCCGATCGAGACGGCGGCCGTCGCGCCCACGGTGACGGCCAAGGCAGCGATGCTGCGCCGGATCACGTGACCAGCAGGATCTTCCCCGTGGCAGCGCCGTCGGCGAGCAGCCGATGCGCTTCTGCCGCCTCGCTCATCGGGACCTTCCGGTCGATCACCGGGCGCACGACGCCGGCATGGATCCACGGCCAGACGGTGCGTTCCACCTGACGGCAGATGGCAGCCTTCTCCGACTCCGGCCGGCCGCGGAGGCTGGTGGCGTGGATGGATCCGTTCTTGCGCAGCAGGGCGTTGATGTCGAGCTCGGCCTTGACGCCGCCCTGCAGGCCGATGATGACGAGGCGGCCCTCCCGCGCCAGCGCCGCCACGTTCCGGCTGAGGTAGGCACCGCCCATGTTGTCGAGGATGACGTTGGCACCGCGGCCGCCTGTGGCATCGCGGATGACGTCGACGAAGTCCTCCTCGTGGTAGTTGATCAGCACCTCGGCGCCGAGGGCCGCACACTGGTCCAGCTTCGCCTGGCTACCGGCGGTGACGGCAACGCGCGCACCCAGCGCCCGCCCGATCTGGATCGCCATCGTGCCGATCCCGGAACCACCTCCATGGATCAGCAGCCATTCGCCCTCGCTCAGGTTGGCGACCATGTCGAGGTTGCTCCAGACGGTGCAGGCCACCTCAGGCAGCGCTGCCGCATCCGCCAGGCTGATGCCGTCGGGGATGCTCATCAGCTGGCCGATGGGGACGGCGACCTTCTGCGCGTATCCGCCGCCGGCGAGGAGGGCACACGCCTTCTCGCCGATATGATCGAGGGAGATCGCCGCTCCGACCGAGCTCACCGTTCCTGAGCACTCCAGGCCGAGGATCTCCGAGGCGCCGGGCGGGGGCGGGTACAGACCCTGCCGCTGGAGCAGGTCCGCGCGGTTCACGGCTGTGGCGGCCACGTCGATGATGACCTCACCGGGCGCGGGCGTCGGGTCCGGGACCTTGGCCCACTCGAGGACCTCGGGGCCGCCGGGTGTCGTGCTCGTGATGGCGTACATCAATCCCCCTAGTGATCGACCTCGTTGTGGCGAATCACGACGAGCCGATCCCCGGGCTCCAGTCGGGTGATGGCGTCGGTGTCGAAGCGGTGCGCAACCCCCTGGCGGATGACCGCGAGCACGATCTGGCCCTGCGCGTCGAGGTCCGTGGGGGACTGGCCGAGCTCATCCCTCGTGATCTCGCGCTCGCTGACTTCGAGGCCGCGTGCCGAGTCGAGCAGATCCTCCATGATCTCGCCTGCGGTGGACGACAGCAGTGAGAGGCTCATGAGCCGGCCCGCGGACTCGGCGGTGGGGATGACGTTGTTCGCCCCGGACTGCCGGAGGATGTCCATGTTCTGGGCCTCGCGGGCGGCCGCGACGATGGTCGCGTGGGGAGCGAGACGTCGTGCCGTCAGGGTGACGAGGATGGACGTGTCGTCCTCGTTGGTGGCGACGACGACCCGGGCGGCCCGTTCGATCGCCGCATCGCGCAGCACGACCTCACGCCGGGCGTCCCCGACCACGCCGACGAATCCGTCCCGCGTGGCCTCATCGACCGCCGAACGGTCGCTGGCCACGACGACGATCTCGTTGTGGGCCGTGCCCGCATCGACGAGGGAGCGTGCGGCGGCACGGCCCTTGACGCCGTAGCCGATGATCACCGTGTGGTTGTTCACGTTGTTCCTCCAGCGGTTCGACCGCATCTGCTCGCGCGTGCGTTGCGTGAGGACCTCGATCGTCGTCCCGACCAGCACGATGAGGAAGACGAAGCGCAGTGGCGTGATCACCAGGACGTTGGCCAGTCGGGCGGATTGGCAGACCGGCGTGATGTCGCCGTAGCCGGTCGTCGACAGGGTGACCGCTGCGTAGTACAGGGAGTCGATGAACGTCATGCCGTCGCCACCGGCGGTGTCGCGGTAGCAGTCGCGCTCCTGGTAGACGATCAGCGTGGTGGCGACGAGAGCCGCGAACGCGATGAAGACGCGAACACCGATGTTGCGGATCGGGCTGAAGCGCCGTTCAGGAAACTTCAGAGGCGGTGGCTGGGACGGATCGCCCGCCAGGGTGATCCGTCGCGACTTCCGGCTGGCCATTCCACCGCTCTCTGACATAGAGGACGCTCACCACAAGGGTGCCTGCGATGGCGATCATGCCAGCAACGAGGGTGGCCACGCCCAGCAGTTTCAGAGCCGTGGCCGCCAGGACGACCATGAGGAGCCACCGGAGCGCCTGTCCGTCGTAGCGCGACGACATCCGCGCGCCGATCCACACACCGGGGATCTGGCCGATCAGGAGGGACACGACGACAGCGATGCTGATCTCACCGAAGCCAGCGTGGGCGATGGCGCCGGCGATGAGCATGGGCACCGCCTGCGTGAGGTCGGTGCCGACCAGGATGGACGGCCGCAGCAGCGGGTAGAGCAGGAGCATCGTCGTCACGACGAGCGAGCCGGAGCCCACGCTCGTCATGCCGACCAGCAGTCCCACGAACACGCCCAGGAGCAGCGTCGGTCCGCGGCGGACGGGCATGTCCGTCCCGGCGGTGAGCAGCGCGGCGCGCATCCCTGAAGCGCGCCGCGCCACCCAGATCTTCGCGATCATGGCGAGGACGGCGAGGATGAGGACCCAGCCGACCCAGGTACGGATCGTGTCCCCGGCCGCGTCGGTGCCGAGCACCTTGGCGAACACGAGGGTGCCGAGGAGGACTCCGGGGATGGAGCCCGCCGAGAGCCAGGCCACCAGGCCCCAGTGCACGGTGCGTGCCCGGATGTGGACCATCGCGCCGACCGGCTTCATGATGGCCGAGGCCACCACGTCGCTGGACACCGCGACGGCCGGGCTCACGCCGAAGACCAGGACCAGCATCGGAGTGACGAGCGCGGCGCCCCCCATCCCGGTCAGTCCGACCATGAGCCCCGCGATGAGGCCGCCGAGCGCCAGCGCCGGATCGATCGAGAGCAGGTCCACGCGGACACGGTACTGCGGATCGCGGGCTTTTCCTAGTTACTAGGCAGGAATTATGGGAAATGTCACCAGCGCGCCCGCCCCCAGCGGTCGAGCACCTCCACGACGTCGCCGCGCTGGCCCGCTCCGGGCGCGACGACGGCGATCCCGTCGGCCCGTGCCCAGCCCGCCAGGGCGTCGGCGCCGACGGCCGGCAGCGGACGTGCCTGCGTCCCTGCGCTGGACACCTCGAGGGCGACGGGCACCAGGGCGGTGTCGTCTGCGTAGTCGGCGGGCGGAGCGTCCTCCATGAGGACGGCGGCATGTCGCTCTCCCGACTCGGTGTCGCCCCGCAGGGTGGCCAGCAGCGGGCTGGCCAGCGTGACCAGGGCGGCAAGGGCGGCCGGCGGGTCGCCCGGGAGCCCCATGAGGAGTCGCCCGTCGGGCAGGCGCGCGAGCAGCATCTGCGCCCCTGGGGTGACGCTGACGCCGTCGATGAGCCAGTGCGCCCCCAGATCCCGCAGCACCTCGCGCAGGTGGTTGTCCGGCCCGGAGGCGGTGGAGCCGGTCGTGACGAGCACGTCGACGGCCGCATCGTCGATCTCCTGGAGCAGGAGGTCGCGGGTGTCCGGCGCTCGAACCGCCGGGTTCCCGCGGGCCCCCAGCGCGCCGACGAAGGCCGGAACCGCGTGACCGAGCGCATCGCGGACCCGGCCGTGGCGCGGCAGCCCACGGTCGAGCAGGTGCCCGCCGAGCACGAGGACGCCGACCACGGGAGGCGGGACCACGTCGAGGGCGTCCAGCCCCCGGGCCGCGGCCAGGGAGATGACCGCGGGGGTCACCGGTGCCCCGGATTCCAGCAGCACATGACCCGCCTCCGTGATCACGCCCTGCCGCAGGATCCCGCTGCCGAGGTCCGGTCGCACGCGCTCGTCAGGGAGGTCCGTGAGGGGATCGTGCATCAGGAGCTCCCGCCGACCGTCCGGCCGGGTGCGCACGGAGCCTGCCGCCTGCGGGATCACCGCGTCGGTGCTGCGCGGGATCTCCCAGCGCTCGAGAACCGGGGTGGCCCAGCCCGGCGAGAGCACGTCGAGCTCGTCCACGAGCCACGGTCCCTCGCCGCACACGGCGAAGCCGTCGGCGCGCGCGCTGTCCCGTGCTGGATCGTCCTGGACGGTCACGAGATCGCCGCCGAGGTTGCTGCCGGCCGCCTCGTCGAGGCGGGCCGAGCGCACCGGCAGGGGGCGCCCGCAGTGCGCGGCGACGGCCCGGGCCTGCGGCCAGGGCAGGACGCCATCGAGGCCGAACGTGCTCACGGGCCCATGCTCGCATGGAGCATGGGCCCGTGAGGGGGGTCGCCGCGATCCGCGGGTGGGGTGGATCGTCAGCTGGTCTTGGTCGTCGTCTGAGCGCCGCCACCGCCGCCGCCACCGGACGGGGCAGGGGCCGCTTGCTGCTTGGGCGCTGCAGCCGGAGCCGGGGGCTTCTTCGCCGGCGCAGCGGGCTGCGCGGGCGCCGCGGGAGCGGCAGGGGCCGCGGGAACGGCAGCCTGGCTGCCCCCCGACGACTTCTTGGATGTCGTCTTCTTCGCGGGGGCCTTCCACGTCGACGTCGAGCCGCTGGAGGAGGAGACCGCCGGCGCCGACCACGTCTGGACCGATGCCGCTGCCTGGGCCCTCGCGAGCGCGGCCGCCTGCTTCTTCAGCTTGCTGGCCGTCTTGACGAGCTTGGCGCGGTAGTCGTCCAGGCGCGTCTTCTCCTGCGCGAGCGCGGCCGCGTAGGCATCCAGATCGGCCTGCGTGAGGCCCTGGGAGCTCGTGACGACGGGCTGCGCCGTATCGGTCTGCGCGACGTCGGTGCTGACCGCCAGCGAGGCATCGGTCGACTCCGGCGCCTGGGCGTTCGCCTCGGCGTTGGCCTCGATCGTCTTGGTGCCCAGCAGGCCCACGATGCCCACGCAGGTGGCGGTGGCCAGGCCGGCCGACAGGATGCGCGACGGCATGGAGGAGCGGCGCAGCGGAGCGCTGGTGACGGTGTGCCTAGTCATCGTCGTGCTCGCTCTCGTGCTCGTGCTCGTGGCTCGACGAGCCGGAGCTGGAGCCGCTGTTCGTCTGCGGAGCGGCGGGGGCGGGAGCCTCCTGGTTGACAACCCAGTCGAAGACGACGCCGCTGCTGAGATCGACGTAGCCGGTGATGATCGAGCCATCGTGACGGAGCACCCGGATCGCCCAGGCGTCGTAGCCGCCGTGATTCTCCTTGTCAGCGTTCTTGACGACGCCGCCGTCGGTGGCGTTCAGGACGACCTCGACGGCCTTCTCCAGGGAGATCTCCGGGGCCTGCGACTCGGACTGCGTGGCCGACGCGCTCGGGCTCGGCTTCGCAGACGGCTTCTTGGCCACCTTCTTCTTGACGACCTGCTTCTTGGTGACGGTCTGCTTCTGGACCGGGGCCGCGGGCGCCTGTCGCGTGATCACGATGGGGCCCTGCTCCACAGTCGGCAGCTCGGGGAGCGGCTCCTCGGACAGGCTGGGCAGCGGTGCCGGAACGTCGGTCGCGACGGGGGCGCTGGTCTCCTGCGCGGTGTCGGTCACGAAGGCCGTGTCCTGGGCCTGATCGGGCTGGGGCTCCGCCAGTGCCATGGCGTGGGGTTCGGGCTGGGCACTGCTGGCGGCGTTGATCACGGCCACGCTGGCGACCGATCCGGCAACAAGGATGCTGCCGGCGGCGACCACGGTGGCGATGACGCTCGTGCGCTGCATTCGAATCTCCTTGGGATCCTCGGGTGGACGGGTGTTCCCTGATGAGTGCGACGGTATGGGGAACGGCCCTAGATCCGCCCCACGGTGGGGTTAAGCCGAGGTAAGGCTGTTGCCGGATGTGGCCGGGAACTGGCGCTGGGGGCCGGGAGCCGGCACGAAGCCGCGAGCGAGCAGGGCCATCACGACCAGCCCGGTGCCGGCGAACAGCAGCCCCACCGACCACTCGGCGAGCGCATCCGTGCCGGCGAGAACGTAGTGCGCCGTGGCGATCGGCCAGGCCGCGTAGGCGAGCAGGTGGACCCGCTTGAACCAGCGGTTGCCCGCCTGTCCCATGCGCGCGCGCAGACGACCGAGGAACGAGACCGGGATCATCAGCCAGAAGGCGATGCTGCCGAGGGCGACCGCGACGGTCTGCCAGGGCGCCGTTCCGGGGATCAGGATCTGGCCGACGGTGAAGCTGATGTAGGGATCGACGAGCAGCAGGGCCATGTGCACGGCCAGGAAGCCGAGGGCGATGGCGCCGAGCCAACGGTGCAGGTCGAGGAGTCGGATCTCCGGTGCGAGGCGCCCGAGCACGCGAGTGCGCAGCAGGATGCCCCACACGACCACGGCGGTGAGCAGCCCCCACGCGGTGATCCCGGACGCGCGGATGGCCAGCCAGGTCCAGGGAAGATCAGCCATGGACGTGCTCCTTCGGGTGGTGGGTGGAAGGTGACATGAGGTCCTCGGGCACGGTGGTGATGTCATCCGCTGTCATCAGGATGGCAGTGACGCCGTGCGGTTCCAAGAGTTCGACGGCGGCCGCGGGCTCGAGCAGCAGTGCTGCTGTGGCCAGCACCTCGGCCTCCCAGGCCGAGTTGGCGACGAGGGTCACCTGGACCAGGGGGCTGGAGCTCATCGTCCCGGTGCGGGGATCGATGACGTGGTGGCGTCGGCCCTGCGCCCACCGGCGCTTGAGCGTCGTGGAAGTAGCCGTGCCCAGTCGGGTAGCCTCCGCGTCGAACTCCAGGACGGTGAGCACTCGCTCGGAATGCGCGGCCGCCAGGCGCTCGTCCTGGACCGCGATTCCCCACGGGCTCGTGTCGGCACCGACGATGGATACGTCGCCTCCCAGGTTGACGAGGACACCGCTTGCGCCGGCGCCGGCGAGCTCCTCCGCGATGACATCGGCGGCCAGCCCCTTGCCGATGGCGCCGGGATCGATCCCGATGCCAGCCGGCAAGGCGACCGTGCCAGCGCGTCGATCCACCTGCACCCCGCTCATGCCCGGGGTGCTGGAGAGGACGACGTCGCTGATGGAGCCCGCGGGCCGGGCACTGACGACGTCGAAGTCGGCGTCGTAGCCGTGGGCGCGCATGGCGGCAAGGACGGTGGGATCGAACAGGCCTGCGGTGATCTCCCAGGCGGAGACCATGCGCTCGACGAGCAGCAGCAGGTCCTCGGACACGGGGATCGGGCCCCGGCCCGCCCAGGCGTTCAGGTGGTTGAGGTCGCTGTCCTCCCGGAAGCGGCTCCAGCACTGCTCGAGCATCTCCACCCGGTCGCGTCCGAGCTGGACGAGATCCGACGCCGAGTCGCCGGGCGCGATCACCAGGATCTGGCAGTCGGTGCCCATGGCCCGGAAGTGCAGCTCGGCGTGGGACATGTCAGCTCGTCTTGGTGGTTGCCTGGGCGCGCTGCGGCGCGGGCTTGGGGGCGGGCTTCGGTGCGGGCTTGGCGACGGGCGCGGGCTTGGCCACGGGCTTGGGCTGCGCCACGACGGCCGGTGCCCTCGTGATCTTGGCCTTCTTGGCCGTCGTCGCCTGCTGGGACTGCGCCTTCAGCGCCTCGGCGACGGAGACCAGCTGGGTGCGGTACGCGTCGAGCTGCGAGGCCTCCATCTGCAGCTGTCGCGCGTAGCTGTCCAGCTGCGCCTGCGTGAGGCCGGTGGACGTGGTGGGGACGCTGTCGACGGCCAGGCTGGCGGAGCCAGCCTGCGCGCCGAGGGTCGACGCCGAGGCCGCGTTGTCCGACGCGGTTCGCGCACCGATTGCGGCGACCAGGCCCACGCAGGCGACGGTGGCCAGTCCAGCGGAGATGTAGCGGTCGGTCGTCCGGGTGCGGGACCGACGGAGCGGGGCTGCGTGCTGGTCGTTGGCGGCCATGATCGCTCCTTGACTCTCGGCGGCGCTGGTCGCCGTCGCAGATGAAGGTAGGGGCTGTCCAACAGGGTCTCTCCATGCCGAGGTAAAGCACGAGTAAGAGCAGCCGCTGCGTGTGTGGAATGCGCCTCACGAGCGCCCATGAGCACGCGCGACCGGCGCTGACCGTGCCACGATGTGGCCATGAAGGTGCTCGTCGTCGAGGACGACAAGGCAGTGGCCGACCCCCTCGTCGCCGGACTGCGCCGCAACGGGATCGACACCGACCACGTGGTGTTCGCCTCACAGGTTCTCGGGGCCGCCCAGTCGGCTGATGTGGTCCTGCTCGACCTCGGACTTCCGGATGGCGACGGCCTTGAGGTCCTTCGCGACCTGAGGCGCGTCTCGGACGTCCCCGTCATCATCGCCACCGCGCGCGGCGAGGAGACGGACCGGATCGTCGGTCTCGAACTCGGGGCCGACGACTACGTCGTCAAGCCCTTCTCGGTTCGCGAGCTCGCCGCGCGCGTGCGTGCGGTGGCACGACGCCGCCGGGTAGACGCCCCCCTCGACACCGGTCGGATCAGCGTCGATCGCAACCGCCACCGCGTCACCGTCGACGGCGACGAGATCGACCTGACCGCGAAGGAGTTCGATCTGCTCGCGGTGCTCGCCGAGGATCCGGGCCGAGCGGTGTCGCGGCAGGAGCTGTTCTCGCGCGTCTGGGATCCGGTCTGGGTGGGCACGGGGAAGACGCTGGACGTCCACATCGCGTCACTGCGGAAGAAGCTGGGTGACGCCGACCTCATCGAGACCGTGCGAGGGGTGGGCTACCGCCTGGCAACAGGCAGCACGTGACTCGACGCCTCGTCCTGGCCATGGCGGTGCTGGTCGCGGTCGTGGCCGCCGCCCTGGCGCTGCCGTTGGCCCGAGTCGTGGCGAATGACCAGCGGGCCGCCTTCATCTCGGATCTCCAGGTCGACACGTTGTCGACGGCCGCGTCGCTCGCGGCGCAGCCATTCGTCGACTGGCAGAAAACCTCCGAGGCGGCCGCTCAGCGGACCGGAGCGCGGGTGGTCGTGGTGTCCCCGAGCGGGTCGTTGCTGGCGGACAGCGACTTGACATCCCTCGACCGGCAGTTCGACCGTCCCGAGATCACCGCCGCGCTGGCCGGCTCGCTGACCTCGGACGTGCGCAACTCCGTGACCCTCGGAGAGCCCTTGCGGTTCGTGGCGGCGCCGGTCATCCAGAACTACGACGTCGTGGGGGCCGTGCGGCTGTCTCTCCCTGAGTCGATCGTCGACGATGAGGTGCGCGAGACCCAACGGTGGCTGGTGGCGTTCGTTGTGGCTGTCGTCTTCGGTGCGGGTGTCGTGGCGTGGCTGCTGGCCCGATCCATCTCATCACCGCTCAAGCGCGTGGCGCAGGTGGCGGAGGACCTGAAGGACGACCTCGACCTGCGTGCCGATGAGGGCCATGGGCCGCATGAGGTGCGCTCGGTGGCGATTGCCCTGAATGCCACTGCGGCGCGGCTCTCTGGCATCCTGCAGCGCACCCAACGCGTGGCTGCAGACGCCTCGCACCACCTTCGGACCCCGCTCACCGGCGTGCGCCTGCGACTCGAGGCGATCGAGGACACCTCGGACCAGGCTGACGTGAAGGACGAGGCGCGCGCGGCGACGGCCGAGGTCGACCGGCTCACCCACCGGATCGAGCAGGTTCTTGCCCTCGCCCGGAGCGATGTCGGCGCGGTGGCGACGGTCGTCGAGGACGTCTCCGAGGTGGTGCACAACCGCGTGGACGCGGCCACCCCCTTGTTCGAGGAGAACGGCATCGGTCTCCACGCCCACGTCGAACCGCGGGTTCACGTGCTGGCGCCGACCGGCGCCATCGCTCGGATCGTGGACGAACTGCTCGGCAACGCCCTGCTGTATGCGGAGCACCGGGTCGACATCTCTGTGGGTATGGAGGGCCGCACGATGGTCCTCACCGTCTCGGACGACGGGCCCGGTGTCCCGGAGGGCGAGCGTGAGTCCGTGTTCGAGAGGTTCCGCCGGGGCGCGGGCTCGGTACCGGGTGGCAGTGGCCTGGGGCTGGCCCTCGTTCGGGAGACGGCCATGGCCATGGCCGGGAGCGCGCGAGCCGAGGAGTCTCCCCTGGGCGGCCTGCAGGTGGTGATCAGGATGCCGCTGGTGGACCCGGTGTCGGGTCCTCTAGGCGGGGAGGATGCGTCCCATCCCGCTGTATGAGCGTCCCCACCACGAGCCCGAGACGGGGCTGACCTTGACGCCTTCGCCGTAGCCGCGGGCGTCGATCATCCTGCCGTTGCCGATATAGATGCCCACATGGTGGGCACCGCCCCGGAAGAAGAAGACCAGGTCGCCGGGCTTGGCCTGCTTGCGGCTGATCTTCTTGACGCGCGAGTACTGGGCATGCGAGTTGTGCGGGAGGCTGCGTCCGGTGACGACCTTGTAGACATAGCGGGTCAGCCCCGAGCAGTCGAAGGCGTTCGGTCCAGAGGAACCAGCCGAGTAGCGGTCGCCCAGCTGCTTGCGGGCCACCGACACCAGCTTGGTACGCGTCGCCGCGATCTGGGCGACGTGGATGGCCTTCGCCGTGGCCTGGAGTCGCTGGGAGACCGCGGTGTTCGCGCGGGCCACGACCAGGGATCGATCGGTCACCACGAGGACCGTGGCATGGGCGGGAGTGCCCGCCCGCTGCACGGCGCTGGGCTGCCCGGCCTGCGCCGAGCGGGACAGCGCGAGGAGTCCCGAGACCAGCGTGACGACGAGGAGGAGGGCGAGCAGGGGCAGGCGCACGGCAGCGCGCATCAAGCGTCTCCTTCGGTGGCTGCCTCCCAGGTGAGCTGACGGGCTCGGGCGTGAAGGCCGCCCTACCGCGGTGCGCGCACCTGCGGATTCGCCCCGTGGCCAGCGAGCTGGCCGGTGGGTCCCCGGTACGACGCCACAAGGGCGTCAGATTCGGCAGGTCGCCGGCGCTCGACGGATGTCGAGGTGTCACCGGCGACCGCATGACGGTAGAACGTCACGAGAAGGTCACAGAAATGTCCCACCCGAAATGCGGACGGCCGGCTGCGCCGATGTGGGACTCGTCACACTGTGTCACTCAGATAACTTCTGTCACATCAGCACCAAAGGGTGACTTTCGGCTGCACGGGCTCCGGGGCGGCGCTAGTTTCCGAGGCACCGCTTCTGGAGGAGGCCACAGATGGATGACACCGTTCGGCAGCACAAGTACGTCCTCACCGAGGACCAGATGCCGACCACCTGGTACAACCTCCTGGCGGACCTGCCGACACCGCCGCCCCCGCCGCTGCACCCCGGGCGCATGGATCCGGTGGGGCCGGATGATCTCGCCCCCCTGTTCCCGATGGACCTGATCCTGCAGGAGGTCTCGCAGGAGAGGTACATCGACATCCCGGGCGGGGTCCTCGACGTCTACCGGCAGTGGCGGCCCTCGCCGCTCTTCCGGGCGCACCGACTCGAGAAGGCACTGGGCACCCCGGCGCGCATCTACTACAAGTACGAGGGCGTCTCGCCCGCGGGCTCGCACAAGACGAACACCTCGGTGCCGCAGGCCTACTACAACAAGAAGGAGGGGACCACGCGGCTGACGACCGAGACCGGTGCGGGCCAGTGGGGCACGGCCCTTGCCTTCGCCTGTGCCCTCTACGACCTCGAGTGCGAGGTCTGGCAGGTCGGGGCCTCCTACGACTCCAAGCCGTACCGCCGCCTCATGATCGAGACGTTCGGCGGCACCGTCCATCGCTCGCCCTCGGACGTCACGGACATCGGCCGCGAGCTGGCAGCCGACCCGAAGAACTGGTCCGGGTCCCTGGGCATCGCCATCTCCGAGGCCGTCGAGATGGCGGCGAAGGACCCCAACACCCGCTATGCGCTCGGGTCCGTGCTGAACCACGTGCTCCTGCACCAGACGATCATCGGCGAGGAGGCGCTGCTGCAGATGGAGATGGCCGGGGACACCCCGACCCTCATCGTCGGCTGCACCGGCGGCGGCTCGAACTTCGCGGGCCTGTCCTTCCCCTTCATGCGCGAGAAGCTGGCCGGCAAGATCGACCCGCGGATCCTTGCGGTCGAGCCCGCGTCGTGCCCATCCCTCACCAAGGGCGTCTACGCGTACGACTTCGGCGACACAGCGGGGATGACGCCGCTGATGAAGATGCACACCCTCGGCCACGACTTCATCCCCGATCCCATCCACGCCGGTGGGCTTCGCTACCACGGGATGGCCCCGCTGATCTCCCACGTGTACGAGGAGGGCCTGCTGGACGCGGTGGCCGTCCCGCAGACGGAGTGTTTCGCCGCGGCCGTCCAGTTCGCCCGCACCGAGGGCATCGTCCCGGCACCGGAGCCGACGCACGCGCTCGCCATGGCGATCCGCGAGGCGCTCAAGGCGAAGGAGACCGGCGAAGAGACGGTCATTCTCACGGCCCTGTGCGGGCACGGACACTTCGACCTGGCCGCGTACGACCAGTACCTCAACGGCGCGATGATCGATGAGGAGGTCAGCGACGAGCGCTTCGCCGAGGCGCTGGCCAGCCTGCCCACCGTTCCCGCCTGACCGCAGCCTCGGCGCCACCGCCCCTCGGACCGGCGGCGCTAGGGTGACCGCGTGAGCAGCATCCCGAGCCATCGGCGCACGCTGGCCAAGGGGCTGATCTTCGTCGGCGTCGCCACGCTCGTGGGCAACGGCGCCGCCTACCTGCTCAGCATGATCGCTGCGCGGGTCCTCTCACCCGAGGCATTCGGCGCGCTCGGCGCGCTCCTCGGGCTGCTCGTCATCATCAGCACCATCGGCATCGGTACGCAGGCGCTGACGGCTCGTCGGGTCGCGGTGGCCGGGGACGACCTCCTCGATGTCGAGGGCCAGGCCATCCGTCTGTCCGTGATCATCGCCATCGTCATCGCGGTCGTGGGGCTCGGCCTGTCGTGGCCGCTGGCCGCGATCTTCCAGATCCCCTATGCGGCGCTGGCGACGGGCATCGCGTCGATCGGTTTCGTGGTGATCGGGTCTGCCGCGATGGGCATCGCCCAAGGACGCGAGCAGCATGCGGCCCTGTCGTGGGCCTTCATCGCCAACGGCGTCGGGCGAGCGCTCGGCGGCGTACTCGGTGTCCTCTTCCTTCGGAACGTGACCGGCGTCGGCATCGGCATCCTCGTTGGCTGCGCGGTGGGCGCGTTCATCGCCTATCGCATCAGCTGCCCGGGCCGCTGGGCGTCGGCGATCGGCCCCGGCGTCGCCGTGGAGTTCGGGCACGTGATCCATGCCCTTGCGGTCCTGTTCACGCTGACCAACGTGGACGTCCTGCTGGCCCGCGTCTTCCTCACCGAGTACGAGTCCGGCGAGTATGCGGTCGGCGTGCTGCTCGCGAAGATCGCGTTCTTCCTCCCGAATGCCATCATCATCGTGCTGTTCCCCAAGATGACCGCGGGGCGCAACAACCGGACCGTGTACCTGGCCACGGGGCTCACCGCGCTCGTGGGGGCGGTGATCGTGGCCTTCAGCTACGTCTTCGGTGAGCTGGTCATACGCATCCTCGGAGGCGCGCAGTACACCGAGCTGGGCTCAGAGGCGTGGCTGTTCGCCCTCGAGGGCTCGGCCTTCGCCCTGGTCCAGGTCCTCCTCTACGCGCGACTGGCCACGCAGGACCGCAAGGCGGCGATCGCGGTGTGGGCGGCACTGGTCGCCTTGGTCGGCATCGTGACGTTCTGGCGGAACGGCTCCGTGACGGAGATCGTGACGACGGTGGTCGCGGTGTCCCTCGTGCTGACGGTTGCCGGCCTGATCATGGACCGTCGCCAGTCCCCCGACGTGCCGATACCCGTGGAGTCCGCTGAGTAGCCCACGCCGGCCGAACATCCGACGGTCAGGTGGCGAGATGGGTGCGAACCCAGGCTCCGAGACGCTCGGCGCACTCGTCGACGGTCTCCTCCCACGTGCGGCCGGCGTACTCGTCTGCCCGGTCGCTGACCTCCTTGACCAGGGAGACCGCGACACCGGCGGCAAGGGCGGCCTTGGCCACCGCATAGCCCTCCATGTCCACGAGGTCCGCGTGCAGCGCGAGCCGTGATCGCGTGGCCGCGTCCTTGACGAAGGTGTCTCCGGTGACGAGGCGGACGCCGGTGTCCGTCAGTTCCACCGGTGCTCCGAAGTGCAGTCCCGTGGAGGCGAAGATCGCCTCATCGTCAAGATCGTGCTGGCCGACCCAGCCGACCACATGGGTGCCGCCGAGGTGGTCGTGGAGCGCGCCGGCCGTGCCGAGGTTCACCACGCGTGTCGGGGATGCCTCCGCGAGGATCGCCGTGACGGCAATGGCAGCATTCACCTTGCCGGCCCCGGTCACGAGGACGGGGAGCCCACTGACATGCAGGTGGGCGGCCTCCTGCTCGAGCGCCACGACGAGGAGGGGCAAATCCGGCGAGATGGTTCGATGAAGCCGCATGATGGCACGGTAGTCGCGAGGCAAGGGAGAGGTCTGTGGGCGAGGACGGTACGCCGGAGGAGACATCGGGCGTAGATCCGACGCCGACCGAGCCGACGCCCGAGGAGCCGGGCGCCGAGGCCGCCCCCATGTCGGGCTCGTCGGCCGAGGGGGGTGCCCCCACGCAGGAGCTGCCCGCCCTGACCGATGCGCCGCCACCCGAGGAGCCGGCGGCTGAGGAGCCGGTAGCTGAGGAGCCGGTAGCTGAGGAGCCGGTCACTGAGGAGCCCGCGGCTGAGGAGCCGGTAACTGAGGAGCCGGTAGCTGAGGAGCCCGCGGCTGAGGAGCCGGTAGCTGAGGAGCCGGTCACTGCTGAGCCCGTGAGTGCCGCGGCCGCCCTGCCCGCCGTCGAGGGCCCCGCTCATGCCGCGCCACGGCGGAAGCGCTCCGTCTGGCGTCCGATCCTCGCGACGATCGCGTCCCTCGCGATCCTCGCCGGCGTCGGACTGGCCGGGTTCGCCTACGGCCGGTCGTCCGCCCCGGGACCCGACATCGTCGTCCAGCCCGGCCCCGTGACCGAGGTGGGGGCCGACGCCCAGTCCCTTCCCCAGTCCGTCATGCCCTCGACCATCGCTCCGGTGCTGACCGTGCGCAAGCAGGCTCTCGGTGCACCGGCAGCCGTCCTGACCGCCGCCCCGGGTCTGGAGGACAACCCCGGCACGGCCATGGGCTTCCGGCTGATCAACTCCGGGATCAGCGGAGCCCAGGTGGCCTCGGTGCTCGCCACGACGTTCGGCGTCAAGGGGAGCACGATCCAGCAGGATGACACGTGGACGGTGGGCAAGGACGGCGCTCCCCAGGTCGTCGTGACCGATGACGCGCTCTTCTCATGGACCTACCGGGATCCACAGAAGCTGGCCGCACCCGAGGTGGGCCAGCAGCTGGAACCCGCCGACGCCATCGACCTGGCCAACACGCTGCTGGCGAACATCGGTGTCGACACCAACTCCGTCGACTGGCAGGTGGACCGCTACTTCGACCGGACGGCGGTCACGGCCTGGCAGCTGGTGGCCGACCAGCGAACCCAGCTGCGCTGGCTGGTTGCCTTCGACCCGAAGGGCGCGGTGGTCGAGGCCTCGGGATTCTCCGCCGGCCTCGATCCGGTCGCCTCCTACCCCGTCGTCGGTGCGGCCACTGCGGTGAAGCGGTCCACGACCGCTCCGTGGTGGACGCTCGGTGCGACCCTGATCGCCCCGGCACCCGATGGCGCGACGGCACCGACGGTGGCGCCGGTGCCCACCGACCAGGTGACCAGCCCGACCACCGGAACGATCAGCGAGCCCCCGGCGGTCCCGAGCCTGACCGGCGGGTCCGGCGACCCGGTGTTCGGGTCGTCGGGCCCCGAGGCCAGTGCCTCCGCTGTGCCGTCCACCGTTCCCAGCGCTGCACCCTCGGTGGAGCCGGTCGTTCCCGATGCGACCCAGCCCGGCCTGGTCGTGCGCGTCGACGATGTCACCGTCACCGAGGCCGCCATGGGCCTGGCCCAGTACTGGGAGCCTGACGGCAGCGTGCTGATGCTGCCCTCGTATGTCCTCACCGGGGACGACGGCAGCACGTGGTCGCTCATCGCGGTCGCGGACCAGTACGTCGACTTCATCCCGTCCACTGACCCTGTGACGGGCGGCGGCGCCTCCTGACACTACGGTTGTCCTCACTGGGCGAGGTGGCAGAGCGGCCGATTGCAGGCGCCTTGAAAGCGCCCGAGGGGAAACCCTCCGGGGGTTCAAATCCCTCCCTCGCCGCGTGGTCCGTTGGGGCGTGCTCGTGCTGGTGGACGTCCTCGTGGTCGTCGGCCTGTCCGTCGGGTTCGGTGCGTGGGCACCGCGCTGGCCGGACGCATGGCTGGGGCGTGATGTCTTCCCGCTGACCCGGATGCCGTGGGAGACGGTCCACCGCTACCGCCGCTGGGGTGCCGCGCGGCTGACCCGGCGCCTCCCAGAACGAGGCGAGCTGTTCGGCGGGCAGAGCAAGTCGCAGCTCCCCGGCACGGCTAACGACCAGCTCGAGCGGTACCTGCTCGAGGTGCGGCGAGCCGAGTGGGTGCACTGGCTCTCTATCGCGAGCACGCTCGTCCTGCTGCCCTTCAATCCGCTGTGGCTGGCTTCAACCTTCATCGGTGCCGTCGCGCTGGGTAATCTGCCGTTCATCATGGTGCTCCGGAACAACAGGTTCCGGCTGCAACGCATCCTGGACAGGAGCCCGACCACATGACGACTGCAGGTTCGGACTACGGGATCCGCTCGATGGTCGCGCCGTTGCGACGAGTCGCGGTTCGGCCCCCGTCACCGCGAGGCGACTACCCCGCAGCCCATTGGGCCGAACCACTGGATCTGGACCTGCTGGCTCGTCAGCACGCGGACTTCGTCGCCCTGCTGGAGCGGCTGGGCGTGACCGTTGAGGTTCTGGAACCCGCAGAGGACATGCCGGATGCGATCTTCACCTACGACCCGGCCTTCGTCGTCCCCGGCGGAGTGATCGAGTTCCGCGGTGCCAAGACCGCGCGGCAGGGCGAGCCACCCCTGCTGTCGACGCAGTTGCAGGATCTCGGCGTTCCCCTGGTCGGACGGCTCACCGCCCCGGCCACCGCCGATGGCGGCGACATGTTCTGGCTCGACGACATGACCCTCGCCGTGGGCCGCAGCTACCGTACGAACCAGGCCGCCGTGGACCAGCTCCGCGACCTGCTCATCCCCATGGGCGTCACCGTCGAGAGCTTCGACCTTCCGCACGATCAGGGACCCGAGTACTGCCTTCACCTGATGTCCGTCGTCTCCCCGGTGCGGGAGAACCTGGCCGTCGTGTTCGAGCGCCTCGCACCCGTCCCGCTTCTGCAGGCCCTCGCGGCCCGGGGGATCGAGACCATCCCCGTCCCCGAGGAGGACTACGCCTCGCTCGGCTGCAACGTGCTCGCGGTCGCCCCCGGCGTGGTCGTCATGGCGGCGGGCAACGATGCCACCGCCAAGTCGCTGCGTGACCACGGCGTCGAGGTGCACGTCTACGCGGCGAGTGAGATCAACAAGGGCGAGGGCGGACCGACGTGCCTGACCAGGCCGATCCACCGGGCCTGATCGCCAGGGCCCGCGAGTGGGTCGAGGGCAGTTACCCGTTCGCGGTCGTCCGCCGATTCGTCGAGCTCGAGCTGCTCGAGCGTTCGGTCGCGCTGTCCGCGCAGGCGTTCATCGCGCTGCTGCCGATCATCATCCTCGTCGTGTCCGTGTTCTCGAACGACGTCGGGACAGCGGTTTCGGAGCAGATCGGCGACCGGTTCGGCCTCGACCGGCTCACAAGGGATGCCATCCGAGCGCTGTTCGCCGAGCAGGTGGGGCAGCGGGCCGTGTCATGGCTGGCGGTGCTCATGGTGCTCGTCTCCGCCTTCTCCCTGGCCCGAAGGCTCGCGCGCGTCTACGCCAGTGTGTTCGACGTACCGCCACTGCAGCGCCGGGACAACTGGCGCGGCCTCGTCTGGATCCTGCTCCAGGTGGCCATGATCATGTTGGTGTCAACGCTCCGGCAGGTGCGCGACGACGGCGGCCTCGCGCTCGCCGCCGCCGCCGTCATCGCCTTGATCGCGGTGTGGTTCGGCACCGATGTCGCAGCATTGCGCCTACTGGTCCCGGCGGTGCCCACCCGCCTTATCGCTGCCTCGGCGGCCGTCTCGACGTTCGGCCGCGTGCTGTTCGGCGCCTGGGCAGCCGTGTACCTGTCACACACGCTCGCGGAGCAGGCAGAGCGATACGGCCCCATCGGGCTCACGTTCTCGATCTACACCTACCTGCTCGTCGGCGTGCTCGTCTACGTCTGCGCCCCGTTGCTCGTCACGACCTGGCTGAGCTGGCGGGCAGACCGAGCACAGACCGTCAGCGCTCAGGCCTGACCTAAAGCGTGGAGGTGTCGAGGACGAACCGGTACTTCACGTCGCTGGCAACGACGCGGTCCCACGCCTCATTCACCTGATCGAACCCGATGAGCTCGATGTCGGCGCCGAGACCGTGCTCCCCGCAGAAGTCGAGCATCTCCTGGGTCTGCGGGATGCCGCCGTTGTTGGTGCCGCTGAGGCGTCGCCGGTGGCTCGTCAGATTGAAGGCGCTCAGGGTCACATCGTTCTCGGGGAGACCCACCAGGACCATCGTGCCGTCGAAGTCCAGAAGACGCAGGTAGGGGTCGAGGCGGGTCATCGACGACGCCGTGTTGATGACCAGGTCGAGCGAGGCGTTGGCGGCTCGCATCGCCTCCTTGTCGCTGGACAGCAGGAACTTGGTGGCACCGAGCCGGTAGCCGTCCTCCTCCTTGTGGGGGGAGTGGCTGATGAGGGTGACCTCCGCACCCATGGCAGCGGCGATCTTGACACCCATGTGCCCGAGGCCACCGAGGCCGACGATGCCGACGCGCACGCCCGGACCGGCCTTCCACTCGGCCAGTGGCTGGTACAGGGTGATTCCGGCGCACAGCAGCGGAGCGGCGACATCGAGGCCGAGGGAGTCCGGGATGCGGAACACGAAGTCCTCGTTGGTGACGACGTAGGTGGAGTACCCGCCGTACGTCGGCGTGGTCCCGTCCATCTCGTAGCCGTTGTAGGTGGGAGCGATCTGCACGGAGCAGTACGACTGCTCGCCCTTCTGGCAGGTCGGGCAGGTGCCGCACGACCCGACATTGCACCCGACGCCGACGCGGTCCCCGACCTTGTACTTCGTGACCTCAGAGCCCACCTCGGAAACAATGCCCGCGATCTCATGGCCCGGCACCATGGGGAAGATCGAGGTGAACCACTCCTCGCGAGCCTGGTGGATGTCTGAGTGGCAGATGCCCTCGTACTTGATGTCGATACCGACATCGTGGGGCCCCACGTCGCGTCGCGGGACCTCGAAGGGCTCGAGGGGGGCCTTCGCCGAGGGGGCGGCGTAACCGGGAACGTGCATGGGAACCTCCGTCAACTGCGTGATGCTGCTATCCAATCAGACGCCCGCCGACGTCACCCGGCGAAGATCTCCTCCAGCACCCGGCGCATGACTGCCCCGTCGAGGTCATGGCCGGTCCACAGCCGCGCGTTGGTGAGGGCCTGGTTGACCAGCATGCCCAGGCCGTCCAGCGTGACCGCGCCGTGCTCCTCGGCGGCCTGCAGGAAGCGGGAGCGCGGCGGGTTCGCCACCACGTCAGCGACGACTGTTCCGGCCTCGACGGTGGCCAGGTCCACGTCGGGCATGTCGGCCTCGTCTGGGTGGAAGCCGATCGAGGTGGCGTTGATCAGGACTCCCGTGCCGTGCGGGACGTGCAGTTGCGGTGTCCACGGGAGGAACCGGGCCGCCGCGGGAGTGCGGGTGTCGATGAGATCGGCGAGTTCCTGGCCGCGGTCGGGAGTGCGGTTCACGATGGTGATGCTTGTGGCGCCTGCGAGTGCGGTCTCGACGGCGATGGCACGTGCCGCACCGCCAGCCCCGAGGACGACCACGTGCTGGCCCATCGGATCGATCACCGTCCGGAGCGAGGCGACGAACCCCTGGCCGTCGGTGTTCTCGCCGATGAGCCGATCCGGATCGCGGCGGATGATGACCGTGTTGACCGCACCGATGATGGCGGCCGAGGGCGCCAGCTCGTCAAGGTGCTCGAGGATGGCGAGCTTGTGCGGGATGGAGCAGTTGAAGCCAAGCCAACCCTGACCGATCGCACCGCGCACGGCATCGGCCAGCCGGTTCGACGGGACTTCGCAGTTGATGTACCGGATGCCGAGGTCGGCCTCCGCGAAGGCCGCCTCCATGATCGCCACGGTCGGGTTCTGGGCCGCCGACGTGGAGAAGGAGCCGGTCAGCTCGGCAAGGAAGGTGCGCTCGGTCATGGTGTCCTCTCGGTCACGGTCGAGCGTAGTGCGGGCGACCTGCGAGCACAGGAGTGCGAGAGGATGCGGCCATGACAGTACGGGTGGGCGTCATCGGCGCCGGCAACATCGGGACCTCCCACGCTCGCGACCTGGCCCATCGGGTGGCCGGATCCGCGGTCAGCGTGATCTACGACTTCGACCAGGCCAGGGCCGCGGAGCTCGCCGAGGAACTCGGAGCCCGGCCAGCGGTCTCGTACGAGGAGCTCATCGCCGCGGTTGATGTGGACGCGGTCGTCATCGCGTCACCGGATCAGTTCCACGCAGAGCAGGCCCTCGCCTGCCTGGCCGCAGGCAAGCCGACCCTCTGCGAGAAGCCGCTTGCGCCCGTTGAGTCCGATGCCAGGGCTGTTCTCGACGCCGAGGTCGCCCTCGGCCGGCGGCTGATCATGATGGGGTTCATGCGCCGGTTCGACCCGGGTTATCGCGAGCTCAAGGACACGTTCGGCCCGGACGGCATCGGTGACCCGCTCATCGTCCGGAACAGCCACCGCAACGAGGTGGCCCCGTACGGCCTCGACAGTGCGCTGAGCATCACCAACGCGGCTATCCACGAGATCGACATCACCCGGTGGCTCGTGGACGACGAGTACGAGTGGGTCGAGGTCGTTCCGGGGCGGTCGGGCCCGATCACTCCCGAGGGCCAGCGGGATCCACTCTTCCTGCTGCTGCGCACGCGGACGGGCGTGATCGTGGACATCGAGATGTTCGTCCAGTCCCAGATCGGCTACGAGGTCACCTGCCACGTGACCGGCGGGCTGGGCAATGCCAGCATGGCGGACGGCCGCTATGTGACCATCGCGAAGGCTCGTCAGCAGGGTCACGACCTGCCCGAACTGTGGCTCGGGCGGTTCCAGGACGCCTACCGGCTCCAGCTGCAGGGATGGGTCACCTACCTGGTGGCCGGCGGTCCGATGCCCGGGGCGAGCACGTGGGACGGCTACGTCGGGGCGATCGTGGCCAATGCCGCCGTCGACTCCCTGCGCACGGAGGCCCGCGTCCCGATCACTCTCCCGGAGCGCCCCGCCCTGTACGCGTAGCACCTCCCCAAAAGTTGAGTGGCCCGGTGGCGGCGATTTCCGGCAGGAAATCGGCCGCCACCGGGCCACTCAACGAACGGCTACCTGACGGGAGCGAGTTGCTGCTCCTCCACGGGCACCGTCATGGCGCCGGTCATGATCGCGACCACGTCGTTCATGGAGTGCGATTGTGGGGTGACGACCGCAGCCCGCTTGCCGAGGCGCGCCACGTGGATCCGGTCGGCCACCTCGAACACCTGCGGCATGTTGTGCGAGATGAGGATGATCGACAGTCCGCGGTCGCGGAGGTCCTGGATCATCTTCAGGACGCGGGCAGACTCGTTGACACCCAAGGCTGCCGTGGGCTCGTCGAGGATGATGACCTTGCTGCCGAACGCCGCGCACCGAGCGACGGCAACGGCCTGGCGCTGACCGCCGGACAGGGTCTCGACCGCCTGCGTGATGTTCTGCAGCGTGCTGATCCCCAGGTTCCGCAGCTGCGCCGCCGACTGCTCGCGCATGGCCTTCTTGTCGAGAGTCCGGAAGATCGTCCCCATGAAGCCGGGCTTGCGTACCTCGCGACCGAGGTACAGGTTGCTGGCGATGTCGAGGGCGGGTGCGACCGCCAGGGTCTGGAACACCGTCTCGACCCCGCCCTCGCGGGCCTCGTGAGTGCTGTGGAACACGACCTTCTCGCCGTTGACGAACATCTCGCCGCTGTCCGGGACGTGTGCGCCGGAGAAGCACTTGATGAGCGTGGACTTGCCGGCGCCGTTGTCGCCGACCACGGCGAGGACCTCGCCGGGATACAGCTCGATGTTGACCCCGTCAAGGCCGACGACGCGACCGAAGGTCTTGACCAGGTCCTTGCCCTGGAGGATGGGCGTGACCGTGCTCGTCTGAGTCGTCATGCCTTGGCCTTTCTGATCCATTGGTCGACGGCGACGGCGAGGATGACCAGGATGCCGACCGCGAGGACGCGGTAGGCCTGGTCGAGGCCCGCCAGCGACAGGCCGTTCTCGACGACGGTGATGATGAACGCACCGATGAGGGTGCCGATCAAGGTGCCGCGGCCGCCGAAGAGCGACGTACCGCCGATGACGACGGCGGTGATGGTGTCGAGGTTGAGGAGCGGATCGACGTTGGGGCTCGCGGATCCGACGCGGCCGATCGTGATCCACCCGGCGATGCCGATGATGAGGCCGGCGACGAGGTAGACGCTGAAGATGACCCGCTTGGTCGAGATACCGGAGAGCTCGGACGCGTTGGGATCGTCGCCGACCGCGTAGATGTGCAGGCCCCAGGCGGTGTTCCGGAGGATGTAGCCGAAGATCGCGTACATGATCAGCATGAGGATGACGCCGTAGAGCAGCTGGAACTCGCCGATCTTGAACGTGCTGCCCAGCCACTTGAGCTGGTCGGGGATCTCCGGGCCCTGGATGGTCCGGGCCTTGAAGAAGATCAGGGTCAGGGCCGTCCAGATAGACAGGGTGCCCAGCGTGACGATGAACGGCGGCAGGTTGAACCTGACGATCAGGAAGCCGTTCAGGGCACCTGCGGCCATGCCTCCCAAGATGCCCAGACCGATAGCGAGGTAGGGGTTCTGACCGGCGATCGGCAGCACGTTCGAGGCCGTGGTCGATACGGCGAGGTTGGCCATGAGCATCTGGCTGAAGATCATGATGGCACCGATGCTCAGGTCGATGCCGGCGGTGAGGATCACCAGAGTCTGGGCGATCGCGAGCGTGCCCACGATGACCGTCTGCTGGGTGATGAACGAGAGGTTCTGCGGAAGCAGGAAGCGACTGTTCAGCAGGTAGAAGATGACGACCGCAACAGCAAGGACGATCAGAGGGCTGAGCCAGGGGTACTTGTGCAGCGCCCCCTGAATCCTCTGCATCGTGCTTCGGCGTCCCATGAACTCCTCTGCGAGGTCCACGGTGCCGGTGGATGGGCTACTCACGAGACAGGCCTTCCGACGGTGGCTTGTGGTGGTGGTGACGCTAGACCTTCAGGCGTGACGCGGGGCGGCAATCTGTGAGATTGCCGCCCCGCGTCACGTTCCATGTCAACGGCTGAGGATCAGCCCCAGGCGTTGTCGATGCAGTACTGCGAGTTCTCCTGCGGGGCGGCCGTAACCGTGTCCTGCGGGTCGTCGGTGCACAGGGTGACACCGGTGTCGAAGAACTGGCCGTTGGCCGAGGTGTTCTCCGGCGGGGCGCCGCCATCAGCGATGGTCTTGATGGCCTTGACGCCGAGCTCGGCCATCTTCAGCGGGTACTGCTGCGAGGTGGCCTGGATGCCGCCCGCCTGAACCGCCTGGACGCCGGCGAGACCGCCGTCGACCGAGACCACGTACACGTCCGTGCCGATCGTCTTGCCAGCGGCCTCGAGTGCCGAGTCGGCACCGAACGCGGTCGGCTCGTTGATCGTGTACACGAGGTTGATGTCCGGGTTCTTGGCCAGGCAGTTCTCCATGCCCTTCTTGCCACCCTCTTCGTTGGCGCCGGTCGCCTCAACGCAGACGATCTCGTAGTCGCCGCCCGCACCGGTGGTGTACTTGCCGGTCTTCGCTGCGCTGTTCATGTCCTCGAGGGTCGGGACGTCGATGCCCATGCCCTGGAGGAAGCCGTTGGCGCGGCAGTAGTCGACCGACACAACGCGGTCATTGAAGATCACCAGCTGGGCGATCGTCGCCTTCTCGCCGTTGAGCTTGCCGGCGGCCCACTGGCCGATGGCCTCGCCCGCGACACAGTTGTCGGTCGCGAAGGTGATGTCGACGACGTCCGGCGGATCCGTCGGGGTGTCGAGGGCGATGACGTAGAGGCCTGCGTCACGCGCCTTCTTGATGGCGTCGTTGACGTTGACCGACATGGGCGTGATCAGGATGCCGGCCTGGCCCTGGGCGATCGCGTTCTCGATGAGGTCGATCTGGCCCTGATCGTCGCCCTCCTGCTTGCCGGAGCCGATGGTCAGGTCGACGCCGACCTCGTCGGCTGCCTTCTGGGCGCCCTGCTGCATAGCCACGAAGAACGGGTTGGACGAGTCCTTCGTGATGAGCGAGACGGCAACGGGCGCGCCGCCGCCGGCGGGAGCCTCGGACGCGGCGGGAGCTGAGGACGCAGCCGGAGCCTCGGATCCCGCCGCAGCCTCGGACGAGGAGGACGAGCTCGAGCTACAGGCCGCGAGCGACACGGATGCGATGCCGGCCACCGCGACAGCGGTGAGGGCACGACCGCGAGTCAAGCGGTTGATCATGTGGAGTCCCTTCAAGGGTGGGTGGGAGTGACCCGAGGGTCACCCAACATTCCTAGTGCGGGACCGGGCCGGGAGCCACTCGCAGCGGATCTTGAAACCGAACCGTTACGGTCGAGACAGCCCTCGGCAGGTACCCGCGCTCGGAGCGCCGGGAAACCCTCGCCGCCATCACGGTGGTGAGGTGGATCCACCGCCCTGACAACGTTGTCGGAATGTCTACTGGTGCCGGGGGTTCACGTCAAGGGGATTTGTTGACATACTCCCGCTTCGTAATGACAACGTTATCTAAATCGCCTGACGGTCCCCGTGGCGTGCCATCCCGCGCCACCATGCGGGATGTCGCCGCCCTCGCAGGCGTGAGCCTGAAGACCGTCTCCCGGGTGGTCAACGGGGAGGCGGGGGTGAGTGAGGCGCTCGCGACCCGCGTCAACCGAGCCGTCGCCCAGCTCGACTACCGGCACAACCTCACCGCCAGCAACCTGCGTCGGGCCGATCGCCGGACGGGCACGCTGGGGCTGCTGGTCGAGGACGTGGCCAACCCCTTCTTCGCGGACATCCACCGCGGGGTGGAGGACGTGGCCAGCCCCCGAGGGGTGGCCGTGATGGCGGCCAGCCTTGACCGCGACCCAGAGGCCGAGGAGACGCTCGTCTCGGCCTTCGCCTCGCGCAGGGTGGATGGGCTGATCCTCGTGCCGACCGCGCAGGAGCAGGGCTACCTGGCGTCCGAGATCCGCAGCGCGCTGCCCATCGTGTGCGTCGACCGCACCCCCCGTGGGGTCCGGGTCGACACCGTGCTCACGAACAATGTCGAGGCGACCCAGCAGGGTGTCCAGCACATGCTCGCCCAGGGGCATCGCCGCATTGCGTACATCGGCGGCGACTCCCGCCTGTCCACAGCTCGCGAACGGCACAGCGGGTTCCTCGCCGCGATGGCCGCCGAGGGTGCTCGCGTGCGCCCGGACTGGGTCTCGTTCGACTCCCTCACCATCGATGACGCGCATGGCGAGGTGGAACGGCTGCTTGCCCTCCCCGACCGCCCCACCGCCTTGTTCACGGCGCAGAACTTCCTCACGATGGGCGCGGTCCGCGCTTTGCGGGAGGCCGGTCTCGAGCACGAAATCGCGTTGGTGGGGTTCGACGACTTCCTCATGGCCGACCTGCTCGAGCCCGCGGTCACGGTGGTCGCCCAAGATGCCCGCGAGATGGGGCACGTGGCGGCGGAGATCCTGTTCCGGCGTATGGACGAAGGCCCGGGTCCCACCACGGTCCACGTCATCCCGTCCCGAGTGATCCCCCGAGGATCGGGCGAGATCGCTCCGCGCTGACACGTCAGCCAGGACGCCCTACGCTTCCCGTGGGGGGGCATGGAGGAGTGCCATGCGCTCGGACTACCGGCCGGGGTTGAGTGAGCCGCGGGATCCTGTTCGTGGGGATGCCGCGATCCCGCTCGTCGTCGGTGTCCTCTTCACCTTGCTCGTCGTACTCGTCTACGCCTTCGGCCACGAGCCCCTGCTGGCCGTGCCGGCGATGGCGACGGCGCACGCCGTGGCCATGGTCATCATCTACGCGACGACGGCCGCCATGGTGGTCACCTACGCGCGCGCCACCGGCGAGGTGGGCTACCTCGTCCTCGCTGGCACGTTCATGTATGCGGGCGGCGTGATGGCCATCTTCGTGACGGCCTACCCGAACGCGATCCTGCAGACGGACCCGCCCACGATCCTCTGGGGAACGCGGGACAGCGCCGTCGCCCTTTTCCACCTGTGGCAGCTGGCGGTGATCATCGGCCTGCCGATCGCGACCGTGATCATCGCCCGCGACTATCGCCGCGGACGGCCGCCGATGCTGGGTCGAGGGGTGCCGATCACCGTCGCCGCGGTCACCGCGGCACTCGTCGCCACCGCGCTGGCCGTCGGTCCCGCAGGCGGCCTGCTCCCTTCCCTCGTCAAGGGCATCGAGGCGACTCCGGTGTCCAAGGCACTGTTCTGGGTGGAGATGCTGCTGGCGCTCGTCGGGACGTTCGTCGTGGCTGTCGAGGCCCGGCGGCGTTCGGCCATCGCCCGCTGGATGCTCGCGGTGATGGTGATCACATGGGGAGGAGCCGTCGCCTCCCTCGCTGCCGACCGCTACTCGCTGGCGTGGTACTACAACCGGGTCGTGGGCCTCGTCGCCGCGCTCGTCCTGCTCCTCATCCTGATCAGGGATATCGGTCGCGTCGAGCGGGAGACGTTGTCGCTGCTGGGTCGGGATGCACTGACATCAGCCGCGTCGCGCGAGGCGCTGCTCATCGCGTTGGAGCGACACGTTCGACGGTCCCGGCACCTGGGTGTTCCCGTCACCGTTGTCTGGATCGACATCGACGACTTCAAGGACCTGAATGACCATTACGGCGAGCAGGTCGGCGACGCCATCCTCATCGAGGTGGCCGCCCGGATCCGTGCCCTGCTCGGACCCGGCGACATCATCGGTCGATCGGGCGGCGACGACTTCATCGTCGTGGCGGTCGGCCGGAACGTCGAGCAGAGCGAGACGCTTGCGGAGAGCATGCTCGCGGCGATCCATCAGCCCTGCAACCCGGCTGGGACGTCCGTGTCCGTCACGGCATCGCTCGGCCTCGCAGGCGGCACCGTGGTCGGCGGCAGTCCCGAGGTGCTGATCCGCCAGGCCATGCTCGCCCTTCTCGCGGCCGAACAGGCCGGAGGTGATCGGGTGGAGTCGTACACGGAGGAACTGGGCGTTCAGGCGGCGGAACGGTCCCGCATGAGGCACGACCTCGGACGCGCGATCCGCGACGACGAGTTCGTGCTCGCCTTCCAGCCCATCGTCGACCTGCGCACCGGGGCGGTCGCAGGGGCGGAGACCCTGGTGCGGTGGCGACGGGACGGCGCCTTCGTTCCTGCCGGCGAGTTCATTGGGTTCGCCGCCGAGACCGGGATGATCGTGGGCGTCGGCCGGCGGGTGATCGAAGCCCTCGAAGGACAGGCCCCGGCCCTGCTCGAGGCCGTGCCCGCTCCGTTCTTCCTCTCGTTCAACCTGTCCGCACGCGAGCTGGCCGACGATCAGATCGTGGAGCGGCTTATCGATGGGCCGCTCCGGGCTCGCGGCCATCGGCTGGTGATCGAAGTGACGGAGGAGTTCGAGCTCACGGCCTACGCTCCGGCCGAGGACAATCTCCAACGGCTGCGGTCCGCGGGGTATCGGGTGGCGGTCGATGACTTCGGCGCCGGCTTCTCCAACCTCAGCAGCCTCACCCGGCTGCAGCCCGCCATCGTCAAGATCGACCGCAGCATCGTCGTTCGTGCCGGCATCCAGGAGAGGGGCAGCATGGCTGCCTTGGCGGCGGCTGCGGACATCGCCCGAGCGCTGGGTGCACTCGTGCTGGCCGAGGGCCTGGAGTCCAACGATGAGGCGGAGGCGTGCATCCGGCTCGACATCGATCTTGCGCAGGGGTACCGCTTTGCACGCAGTCTTGACGAGGGCGATCTGCTGGCCTTCTGCGCCTCCCGTTCCGTGGCGGCCGATGGATCACTCGGCCGGGGGCGGCAGCTCTCCCGGGACGACGCCATCGGCTGACCCCCGTGAGGTCTCCGCGACGATCACGCCGGCGAGGACGAGGAGCCCACCGACGAGCTGGACGGACGCAACCGACTCACCGAGCAGGACGAACCCGATGAGGAAGGCCCACAGCGGCTCGGTGGTGGCGACGATTCCCGCACGCTGGGCACCGAGGCGACGCAGGGATCCCAGGACGAGCAGGAAGGGCGCCACCGTGCCCATGACGATCCCCCACAGCATGATCCCCCACACCGGCAGACCATCGGTGCCGTCGAGCATGGGTGCGGCTGTCACCTGCAGGGTGGACCAGGGGAAGAGCCACCACGGCGCCACGATCGCCCACGCGACGCTGGCGAAGACGAACCCCCACATGGACAGCGAGACGGAGTCGCGGTGCTGCTGGCCGGACTCGCCCAGGAGCCAGTAGAGGGCCAGGGCGACGGCGCAGGCCAGCCCGGCCAGCAGCCCCACGGGATCGAGCGCCAGGCCGTCCCACACCTGTGCCACCAGCGCCAGTCCGAGGATGGTGAGTCCGATAGCGACCCAGATCTGGTTGCGCACGGCGGTCCGTCGCCCGAAGCGCAGCCAGAGGGCGACGATCACCGGGGCGAGGAAGGCCAGCAGCGTGCCGATCCCGACGTTCAGCCGCGAGATGGTGACGAAGTAGAGGAACTGCACGAGAGTGAAGGCGACGACGCCGTAGGCGATGAGGAAGGGCAGCTCGGAGGGTCGGACGCGGAACCCGGACGGCCTGGTGGACGCGACCACCACGACCAGCAGCACCATCGCTCCGGCATTGCGCAGCTGAGTGAGGTGCATCGGATCGAGCCCGGCGTTCATCGCGTTCTTCGCGATGACGCCGTTGAGGGCGAACAGGAATGCCGCGACCAGGTACATGACGACGCCCACCGCGTCCTGCCCTCGTCGGGCGGGACGCGGGGTCGTCAGTCGATCAGGAGCTGCCACACGCGGGCCCCGCCGATGAGGGCGGCGGAGTTGGGGACGATGACGATGTCGTCGCCGAGCTTGGCGAGGACGGTGGGCGTGATGTGTCGGGAGTTCCCGCCGCCGATGTAGAGCCGGTCCCAGAGGAAGACCGGTCGGAGGCCATCGACCATCCGACCGACACGTCGGGACCAGAGGGCGTCGCCGAGCCGGCGTCGCTCGTGCTCGCCGATGTAGGTGTCGTAGCTGAGCCCCCACCGCACCGGTGCCTGGGACATCTCCATGTGCGGCGCCAGCCGGCTGCCGTCGAACAGGGCGAATCCGAGTCCGGTGCCGAGGGTCATGACGAGCTCGAGGCCCGCGCCCGCGATCACGCCGGCGCCGTGGACCTCGGCGTCGTTGAGGACCCTGGTGGGGATCCCGAAGGCGTCGGCGAGGATGGTCTGGGCGTCGAAGCCGCTCCACTGCTCGACGAGTTCGGGGAGCACCCGAGTGCGCGGACCGGACTTGGTCACGTAGTGCGGGGTGCTGACGACCACGCCGTGCCGCAGCATGCCTGGCATTCCCACCGTGGCCTTCTCCGCCTTGGGCAGCTGCCCTGCGAGATCCACGAGGGTCTGGACGAACAGGCTGGTCGGCAGGGGGTAGGGCGTCGGGACCCGGATCGGGTGCGCCCGCATCGTGCCGGCCTCGTCGAGGACGGACGCCTTGATCCCGCCTCCGCCGCAGTCGATCGCGAGAGTGGTCATGCGGGGCATTCTGCCGTGAAGCGAGCCGGTATCCTTCTCGGGTCGTCGGCTCGCCGGCGGCGGGGAGGTGTCGCCTAGTCCGGTCTATGGCGCCGCACTGCTAATGCGGTTTGGGTTTATCGCCCATCGCGAGTTCAAATCTCGCCACCTCCGCCAACGTTGCAGGGGTCGTCCGAAGGGCGGCCCCTGCAGCGTTTTCGCAAGGCAGTGGGATTTGGGAGGACGAGCCGAAGGCGAGCACGGTTCCTACTAGGTGGCGAAGGCCCGAGCCCGCAGGGGCGAGGTCGCCGACGTTGTCCGGACGTGGTTGCTGACCTACCTGAGGCAGAACCCGTGCGTGGACTGCGGCAATGACGATGTGCGAGTCCTCGAGTTCGATCATCGTGATCCGGGCCTGAAGAGGGCGGAGGTGTCCGTGCTGGCCTTGACGGGCTACTCACTCGCGACAGTCCAAGCCGAGGTGGCGCTCTGCGATGTCAGGTGCGCGAACTGTCACACGATCCGGACGAGGTCGCAGAGGGGCTGGTGGAAGAGCGAACTGGAGCGCGCCCGGCACGATTCGAACGTGCAACCTTTTGATCCGTAGTCAAATGCTCTATCCGTTGAGCTACGGGCGCTTGGTCAACGACCGGAGAAAGTGTAGCGGCATTGAAGGCGAAGGTTGACCGGCCCCTCGGGTACCAGGCCTGCCAGCATGCCCACACACACCGTTTCCATCCCGTGCTGCCGGGTCACATCCGTGCGACTGGCCAGCCAGCGTTGCCTTGACGATGGCCCTGTTCCCCGCCATCCCCAAGGTATCGAAGTGGCGGGACAGGGTTAACTGGGTGGTGAAACACGACACCGTCTGGCGCCCCACATTGTCCGGGCGGTCCCTATCCGCCCGACGTCAGGCCCGGTGACGTCGTCCGACGGGAGGCCGAGATGCCGACGGGGCGGTTGCGAACCTTCGCCATCCCAGCCCTGACGGTCCTTGCCCTGATGCTCAGCGTGGCGCTGGTGACCCTCACAGCCGTGAATCGCATGACGGACAGCGATCCCATGGGCTCGTTGCTGGTCGCCGAGAGCCTCGTCGATCGCCACACGGTCTTCCTCGATGGCTACTACCCGGACGTCCTGCAGTCGCTGTCGACCCGTATCGAGATGATCGGTGGCCGGCCCGCGTACCTCTTCCCGATCGGGACGTCATTGCTAGCTGTCCCGATCGTGGCCGTACTGCACCTGTTCGGGATCGGCGTGGTCCCTCATGATCACCAGATCCAGATAGGGATGGCTGCCGCTGCGGCCGCGCTCACGGTGCTCCTGCTCTACCTGCTCGCCCGGCGCTTCGTCGCGCACTGGACGGCGGCCGGTTTGGCCGCCGCCTTCTGGTTCGGAACGGCCCTGAGCAGCACCGGTGCCACCGCCCTGTGGTCCCACGACTACGGCGTGGTCCTCAGCCTGCTGGCTCTCGTCCTGCTGGTGAAGGTCCTCCGGGACCGGACCTGGCGCCCCCTGCCCTGGCTGGTGCTCGCGCTGGCCGCGGCCGTCGTCATCCGACCGCAGCTCGCCCTCCTCGCTGTCGGTGTCCTGCTGGTGCTCGCGGTGGTGTGGTGGCGTGCCGCCCTGGTTGTTCTGACGGGACTCGCCGCAGCAGGGGCCCTGGCCCTGGTGGCCGGTCATCAGCTGACCGGCGAGTGGCTGCCGAGCTACTACCTCCCGCAACGGCTCAGCGGAGGGGAGTTCTGGGTCGCCCTCGCCGGCAATCTCGTGAGCCCAGCGCGGGGCTTCCTCATCTACACGCCCATGATCCTGGCCCTGCCGCTGCTCGCCTATGCGCGTGGTCGGCTCGCCCGCGACGAGGTGGCACTGCTTGCCCTCTCGGTCGGCTGGCCGGTGGCCCACCTGATCGCCATCTCGCGCTTCCCTCACTGGTGGGGAGGCTGGGCGTACGGGCCGAGGCTGATGATGGACGTGATCCCCGGACTTGCCCTCGCGACCGTCCTCCTGTGGCCGACCTGGCGGGCACGCCTGTGCCCCAAGGTCGCCATATCGGCCTTCACCCTGCTGTCCGCTGCAGGCATCTGGATCAATACGGTGCAGGGCCTGTACAACCCCTACACCCGGTTCTGGTACATCGAGCCGAGCGTGGACCTCGAATCCGGGAACGTCTGGGACTGGTCGTATCCGCAGTTCCTCGCCAGTGAGGGGGGCCACGAGGATCGGCTGGAGCGCTCGATGGCCGCACCGCCGCCGCTGCGGCCCGGGGTCGCCTACCCTCCGGAGGCCCCGGAACTCGGGTTCGTCGGGTGGAGTACGGGCTTCACCTCCCCGGGCATCTCCCTGGACTCCTTCCAACTCGGCCCGTCGGCGCTCCTGCGGGAGGACGGACGCCGCTGGTCCGAGGGATCCTCAGCGCGGCTCGTCTTCGCCCTGACGCCGGAATCACTCCGTGACGTGAGCGGGACCATCCGGATCCCGGTGGACCTGCTCGGCGTCCAGCGCGTCGAGATGTCGCTGAACGGCACGCCGATCTACGACAGCGTCGTGGGTCCGGATCGGGCGATCATCACCGCGGGATTCGACCCCACGCTGCTACGCGGCGGTGAGAACCGACTGACCTTCACGCTCCCCGACGCAGCGAGCGTCGGGCAGGCATCCGACTACCGGGTCATCGCTATAGCACTCAAGCAGTTCACGCTCGAGTAGCCGTCGAGGCTCCTAGGACGACGCGTCGAAGCGGGCCTTGAAGACCTCGGCACCTGAGTCGTCCCGTGCCAGCACGCGCACCTTGGCCGCGCCGGCCGGCAGGCTCGCGACGGTGATCGACGCCCCCTGTTCGCCGTTCGCGCAGGCGGCCGATGGCTCGAGGGTCACCGCCGCCTCGACGGGGTCCCACGGATCCGTCGCGTTCGGGCGCGCCGCCACATCGACGGATGATGCCGCGGCGGGCACGCACAGGTCGGAGGACCATGCCGCGACCGTGGCCGCCAGCGGAAGGACGGCCACCGACACCGGGCTCTCGGTCGGCCGAGCGGTCGGTACGGCGGCCACCTGCAGAGGCGTCGGCGTTGCCGGGAGCGCGGCCGGCTCCGCCACGGCAACGGGCGCGGCGGGTGTGTGGCCGATGATGCCGAGCGAGCCCCCGACGAACACGCCGATGAGCATCGCGGAGGCGCCGAAGAGTGGAAGCCAGACCCGGCGACGGCGGCGACGACGGGCCGCCTCCACTTCAGGGTCCACCGGCTCCACCCGTATCCAGCACACCGTGCATAGGACGGCGTTGGGTTCGAGGGGATGACCACGTGGGCAGGTGGGGGAAGCAGCCATCGTGACTCCGGTGTGTCGCCTACTGTTCAGCCCCCGTTGAGCGAGGATAAAGGGGATATATCCAGAATCCGCGGAGGCGGCGCGGGGACTAGCTCGGAAAATCCGCCCGCAGGAACGGGTTCTCCCACAACTGCAGGCCGTCCTGGACGGTGAAGCCGGCCAGGGTGGGGTGCGTCATGGTGAACACGGCAGAACACGGGGCGTCCAGGGCGAGGCCCCAGCCACGGGGCAGGAAATGGTGCTGGAGGAGGCCCTCGTTGTAGCGGTCGGTGGTGCCGATGGCCATGAGGCGAACGTGGTCCTGGATGGTGCCGCTGGCCGGCTCGACCAGCTCGTACTCGACCCCCTGGACGTCGATGTGGAGCAGGTCCGTGACCTGTCCCCCCGCGAGCAGGTCCTCGAATGAGACGGTGGGCACGTCGTGATGGCTGAGATGGGCGCCGCGGTAGTCGACGTCCGTGCCGGGCAGCGTCCACACGGCGCCGCCCATGTCCGCCGGGTCGAGGTCGGGGAACTGCAGGACGGTGCGGGTGTGCCAGCCTGCCGCGAGCACCACCCGGAGTTCGGTCGACCCCCATGACGCTCGGACCCGTTCGGCGATCTCGTCCGGCGCACCGGTGATGAGCTCCGCGCTGACCTCGTTGTCCGCAGCGTGCTGCATGGCCCAGGACGCCCGCAGCTCCGAGGCCTCCACGGCGATGCCCGTGGCGGACAGGCCGCGCCGTCGTGCGACGACGATGCCCGCCACCGACCACGGTGCCCATCCCGCGCCGACCTCGACGATCCGGAACGTCCCTTCCGCGGTGTCGAGGGCCTGCGCCAGGGCGACGTACTCCGCGTCCTCGCTGCGGTAGCCGTCGTCGGGGATGGGCAGTTCGGTGCTCGCCTGTCCCGCAAGCGCGGGCGGCGCGAAGGGCAGCATGGCGACCCGGGTGCGCACCCCGTCCCAGCCGACGAAGAACTCCTGTCCGGGCGCTGGCAGCACGTCCGCCCGCAGGCCCTCGAGGATCCTTGGGTAGTCATCGGCACGGATCGGCACCGTCAGTCCGTTGCCGAGGCTCGGCACGCGTGGCGGCGCGGATGGCGCGTGCTCGGCACGTCGCCGCCCCCGACGGTTACGCATCAACTGCACGTTTTGTCCTTGAGCGGTTCGTCTGACTTCCCCCCGAACCCGCCGAGGCTAACCCAGCCCGACCCCCGTTGCTCGCCGATCGACAGAATGGTCCGGTGCCCCCCACCCGGAACCTCGTCAATCTCGAGGCCGTCTCGAAGGCCTACGGGGAGCGTGCCCTGCTGGCGGACCTCTCGACCGGCGTCAACGGCGGCGACCGGATCGGCGTCGTCGGTCGCAACGGGGCTGGCAAGAGCACCCTGCTGCGCGTGATGGCGGGCGAGGAGCCCGTCGACGCAGGGCGGGTGAGCACGACAGGTGGCGCCCATGTGGGGATGCTCCGCCAGAACCCGCCCTTCGACCCGGACACCACGATCCTCGAGGCGGTCGTGGGACCCCGCGCCGCCCACGAGTGGGCCGTCGACCCGCGTACCCGGGAGATCCTGACCGCCCTGCTGGGCGGCTTCGACGCCGAGCTGCTGGGTCGTCGGCTGGGCCAGCTCTCGGGCGGCGAGCGGCGGCGGACTGAGCTCGCGCGGCTGCTCGTCGCCGATCTTGACCTGCTGTTGCTCGACGAGCCCACGAACCACCTCGACGTCGACGTGGTGGCGTGGCTGGCGGCCCACCTGACGTCGAGGCCGGGACTTGCCCTCGTCGTCGTCACGCACGACCGCTGGTTCCTCGATGAGGTCTGTGAGCGGACGTGGGAGGTGGTCGGCGGGTCCGTCGAGGAGTACGACGGCGGCTACTCGGCCTATGTGCTCGCGAAGGCCGAGCGGATGCGCCAGCAGGCAGCGGCCGATGCCCGGCGGAACAACCTGCTCCGCAAGGAGCTCGCGTGGCTGCGACGCGGGGCGCCGGCGCGCACGTCGAAGCCCAAGTTCCGCATCGACGCGGCCAACGCCCTCATCACGGCGGAGCCTCCTCCGCGAGACTCCGTCCAGCTCCTGTCCTTCGCCAACGCCCGACTGGGCAAGACCGTGGTCGAGGTGCATGACGCCACCCTCGCCATGGGCGATCGGGTCCTGCTCGACCACGTCACCTGGAATCTCGCACCCGGCGCCCGGATCGGCATCCTGGGGGCCAACGGGGTGGGCAAGACCTCGCTCCTGCGGCTGCTGCTGGGGGAGCAGAAGCCCCTCGCGGGTCGCGTGGTCACCGGCGTGACGGTGAAGCCGGCGTACCTGTCACAGCACATCGAGGAACTCGATCCGCAGTGGCGGGTACTGGAGTCGGTCGAGCACGTGGCGCAGCGCGTGGAGCTGGGCAACGGGCGGGAGCTGACCGCCTCGCAGCTGTGCGAGCGCCTCGGCTTCGGGGCCGACGGCCAGTGGACACCGGTGGGGGATCTCTCAGGCGGCGAGCGAAGACGCCTCCAGCTCACCCGCCTGCTCATGGGAGCACCGAACCTGCTCGTCCTCGACGAGCCGACGAACGACTTCGACGTCGAGACGCTGGCCGCCCTCGAGGACCTCCTGGACGGCTTTGGGGGCACCCTCGTGGTCGTCTCGCACGACCGGTACTTCCTGGAACGCGTGTGTGACGACTTCGTCGGCCTGCTCGGTGACGGCTCCGTGCGCCCCCTGCCGCGTGGGGTCGATGAGTACCTCGAGCTGCTGAGGCGGCGACGTGCCGAAACAGTCGAGCGGGCGGAACCGGCGACGCAGCGATCGACGGCCGCACTGGACCGCGACGCCCAGAAGGCGATGTCCCGGATCGAGCGTCAGCTGGCGAAGCTGGAGGAACGGGCGGCGGCGCTCCACGACCAACTGGCCACCCACGCCACCGACTTCGAGAAGGTCGCGGACCTGCATGCGCAGCTCCGGGAGGTCGAGGCCGAGCGCGATCGGCTGGAGGGCGAGTGGCTGGAACTGGCCACCTAGGATCGAGTCATGAGCCTTCCCACGCGCCAGATCGGCGACCTCTCCGTGTCCGCAGTCGGACTCGGGTGCATGCCGATGTCTTTCGAGGACATGGTCGATCATCGCGAACGTGCCCTCCAGACGATCCATCGCGCACTGGACCTCGGCATCACCTTCCTCGACACCGCCAACATCTACGCGCCGACGTGGGACACGGTGGGGCACAACGAGGCACTGGTCGCCGAGGCGCTCCGCTGCTACACCGGACCGGCTGATCGTGACCGCATCCTTGTGGCCACCAAGGGCGGCCTCACGCGTGGTCCCGGCGAGTCCTGGGGGCGCGATTCGAGCAGGAGCGGCCTGCGCCAGGCCTGCGAGGAGAGCCTCACAGCGCTGGGCGTCGACGTCATCGACCTGTACCAGCACCACCGCCACGACCCGGTCTTCAGCTACTACGACCAGATGCGGACCCTGGGCGAACTTCAGGAGGCCGGGCTGGTCCGGCGGGTGGGCCTGTCGAACTGCACGCTGGCGGAGCTGGAGATCGCGCTCGATGTCCTCGGCGGACCGCACGACGGAGGCGTCGTCTCCGTCCAGAACGAGTGGTCACCCCGGTACCGGGGCGAGGCGGACGTGCTCCAGCGCTGCACGGAGCTGGGCATCGCCTTCCTGCCGTGGTCTCCCCTGGGCGGCTCCACGCAGGCTCGTGACGTGGGGTCGCACTACGCGGCATTCGCCGAGGTCGGTGACGAGATCGGTGCCTCGCCGCAGGAGACCGTCATCGTCTGGCTCCTCGCGACGAGTCCGGTGCTGATCCCGATCCCCGGAGCCACCCGGCCGCAGACCGTGGACTCCATCGTGCGGTCCTTGCACGTGCGGCTCTCGGAGGAGCAGATCGCGCGGCTGGACGCGACCCAGCCCGAGATGGCGTCGATGTACCCCGACGACCTGCCGCGCAGCCCGCTGACCTGAGCGGCGGCCCTGCCGACTACGCGGAGCCGGTGGTCGCGTTCGGATCGGCTGGGGGAGCGGGCTCCGCGGACGGCTGCGAGGCGGGCTGACGCCGAGCCAGCTCCTTCTGGTACTGCTGGTAGGGCACGAAGCACTGTGCGGCCCGACGGCCTTCCCGCCAGCCCACGCTGGTCGGCCAGATGGCCCACCAGCCGTAGTACTTGATGCCGCCGCTCCAGGCCTTGCCCTGCTTCTTGCACAGGGCACGGGTCTTGCGCTCGACGGTCTTGCTGCCGGGGAACTTCGACCCGGGACCTCCGAGGTCCTTGTCGAGCAGCTTGATCCAGTTCTTCTTGGGGTTGAGGCACGGATAGGCATACGTGGACTTGGCGTTGGGCTCCGCCGGAGTGCAGAAGTCGAACTGTGTCGACGGGTTCGCAGCGACGAGTGCCGACGCCGTGCCGGTGAACGACTTCAGGGCCACGCCCCCCTGCAGGACGACGTCGCAGCGCACCCACCGCTCGCCGGCATTCCATTGCGCGTCGGTCGGGAACAGCACCACCGTCCGGAACCGGCTCGGCAGCACCCGATCGGGCATGCCCACGTAAGCGTTCATGACGCGCGTGCTGCAGGCCTGGCCGGCGGCCAGGCGGGCTGCCGGCGACGCCTTCGAGGGCAGGCCGAGGGCCGAGGGCGCGGCACCCACCCAGAACGTCTCCGCCGTGTGATCCGCGTTGCAGTCCACCACCGGAGCCGACGTGGAGGCATCCTTCAGCACCGCCGGCTTGTAGGCGTAGCAGGCGCCGACCTGGGGGTCGGCACTCGCCGGGGCAGGGGCGATGAGCCCGCCGGCCAGGATGGCGGCGGTGGCAACCGAGGCGAACAGTCCGGTGCGCAGGGAGGGCATGGGGCTCCTTCGACGACAGTCGAAAGACGATAACCCATCTACAACTGGGTGATCTCCACCGTGACGCCCAGCCCCTCGGACTGCCCGCCCGCGTAGATGCCCTTCAGCGGGGGCACATCGGCGTAGTCGCGGCCACGAGCCACGGTGACGTGCGCCGATCCCACGGCTCGGTCGTTGGTCGGGTCCAGCGCCCGCCACCCGGCGTCCCAGTACTCGACCCACGCGTGCGACTCCCCGACCACCGTGCGGCCCACGGCCGGCTCCTCGGTATGGAGGTAGCCGCTGACGTAGCGGGCCGGGATGCCCGCTGCCCGAAGCACCGAGAGCGTCGTGTGGGTGAAGTCCTGGCACACCCCCCGCTGGCTCTCCCAAGCCTGGTGGGCCGTGGTGGAGACGTCGGTGGCGCCGGTCTCGTAGGACAGGCGTTCTCGCACGCGCGCGATGGCCACCGACGCCGCCTCTCCTGGCGAGGCCTGATCGCGCATCTCATCCCGGATGGCCGCACGACCATCCAGGAGGTCGAGGTCCACGTAGGGGGTGCTCATGAGGAACTCCGACTGGGCGTCGAGGGTGACGGGGTCGGCCAGTTCCTCCCAGGTGCCCCCGGGTCCCCAGACCGGCAGCCGCGGAGTGTCCACCGTGCTGATGGACACCACCTCCAGCAGCCGATGGGGCACGTGGACGTCGAAGGCCTCGACGAGGGCGCCCCAGTAGTCCGTGTAGGGCTGGATGGACGCGGACGGCTGGATGTCGAGGGTGTGGGAGAGCAGGAGCTGGCCGTCCGTCGACAGCGGGGTCATGCGCACCTCGTTGAACGAGGCGTCGACGACGTCCGCGTACCGGTAGCCCGTCCGGTGCTGGATGTGCAGTCGGCGACCGCCGAGGCTGCTGTCGCTCGGGTGCAGCGGAACGGTCACCTCAGTGGCTCCAGACGATCGTGCCGTGCTGGCGGAAGAAGGATCGGGTCGCCTCGTCGGCCGCGCGTCGCGCGGCCTCCCGGGATTCGTCGATGAACGCGGAGACGTCGTCGGCGGGCGAGAGCCGCGCATACTCCAGCTCGGATCGGAGCATGCCGACCTCGCGCAGGAGCAGGCTGCTGTCGCTCACCCCTTGACGTTGCAGGCCGCGCACCGCCTCCTCGGCATCGGCTGCACAGCACCGCATGGACCGGGGGAAGGCCGGATCGAGGACGAGGAACCGGCGCACCTCGGCCCCCGTGATCGGATGTCCCGTGCGCAGGTAGGCCGACAGCGCCCCGGCCGCACGCAAGGCGGCCGCAGGTCCGGACGAGGGCCACAGGAGGTCGTGACGGATGGCGAGGATCCGGCCGACCATGTCGATCCGCTCGAGCTCCCGCCCGAGGACGAGGAAGTGGTAGGCCTCGTCCCTGGGCATCACCCAGTCGATGACACCGTTGACGACCAGCAGCCGCTCCAGCACCCCGTGGAGGGCGACACCGGGGCTCGCGGCGAAGGCCACCCCGCGGGACAGGGCGAGATGCGCGGAGTTGAGGGCCTCGAAGGTGTCCTGCGACAGGGATTCGCGGATCGCGCGGGCGTTGGCCCGCGCCGCGGACACCGCGCCGGCGATCGTGGAAGGGTCGAGCTCGGAGCCGACGACCGCTCGGACCAGCGCGCGAGGGGTCTGGACGTCGATCGTCGGCATCGAGAGGGACTCCAGCAGCGCAGCGCAGCCCAGCCCGTCCGGGACCGACTGGTCCTCGATGAGCAGCTGATGGTGCTCGGACAGGAGGCGGACGGTGGCCTCAGCGCGCTCCACGTAGCGGCCGAGCCAGAAGTACGACTCCGCGATCCGGCTCAGCATGACGGCCCCTGCTGCTGCTGCCGCTCCTGCTGGATGATCCGGTCGTCGTGCATGTCAGGAGCGTTGACGCGCTCCGGTGCCGGCGGTGGAGGCCAGGGGACCGAGCTTCCGGTGGCCTCGACCGGGGTCTCGACGTCGGGTACGTGGGCCTCACCGAGCACCCACGTGTCCTTGCTGCCCCCGCCCTGGCTCGAGTTCACGACGAGGCTCCCCTCCGGGAGGGCCACCCGGCTCAGTCCGCCGGGAAGGACGAAGACGGAGGAGCCGTCGTTGACCGCGAACGGGCGCAGGTCGACGTGCCGGGGGGCCATCGATCCGTCCTCCACGATGGTCGGGCAGGTGGAGAAGGTCACTACGGGCTGGGCGATCCAGTCGCGGGGGTTCTCCAGGATGTCCCGCCGTGCCTTGGCCAGCTGCTCGTCGGTTGCGCTCGGGCCCATGACGAGTCCATAGCCACCCGACGCATCACTCGGCTTGACGACCATCCGCTCGAGTCGCTCGAGCACCCAGGCGCGCTCGTCCGGATCCGACAGGTCGTAGGTGTCGACGTTGGGCAGGATCGGCTGCTCACCGAGGGAGTACTCGATCATCGCCGGCACGTACGGGTAGACGGCCTTGTCATCGGCGACGCCGTTGCCGATGGCGTTGGCGATCGTGACCCGTCCCGCGCGCGCGGAGTTGATGATCCCCGGGACGCCGAGGACGCTGTCCGGCCGCAGGTGCACCGGATCGAGGAAGTCGTCGTCGATCCGTCGGTAGATGACGTGCACGGGCTCGGGGCCGGAGGTCGTGCGCATCCACACGGTGTTGTCGCGGCAGTACAGGTCCCGGCCCTCGACCAGCTCGACGCCCATGTGGCGAGCAAGGAACGCGTGCTCGTAGTGGGCCGAGTTGTGGACGCCGGGGGTCAGCACGACGACCGTCGGGTCGGCGACATCGAGGGGGGCGGCGCTCCGGAGGGCGGCGAGGAGGCGCTCGGGGTACTCGTTCACCGGGCGGACGCGGTGGTGGGCGAAGACCTCCGGGAGCACGTGCGCGAGCGTTCGGCGGTTCTCCAGGACGTAGGACACCCCGCTGGGATTGCGCAGGTTGTCCTCCAGGACCCGGAACGCCCCCTGCTCGTCGCGGATCAGGTCGATCCCCGAGACGTGGATGCGCACGCCGTTCGGCGGGATCAGCCCCCATGCCTGTCGGTGGAAGTGCGTCGACGTCGTCACGAGTGACCGGGGCACGAGGCCCTCGCGCAGGATCTCGCCGTCGTTGTAGATGTCGGAGAGGAAGGCTTCGAGAGCGTGCAGGCGCTGGACGACCCCGGATTCGATGTGCCGCCACTCGTGGGCCGTGATGAGGCGGGGCACGAGGTCCATCGGCAGCGGCCGTTCCCGCTCCCCGAGGGTGAAGGTGATGCCATGCCGGTCGAGGTAGGCGTCGCGCTGCCGGGCCCGCTCCACCAGTCCGGACGGTCCGAGGCCGCTGAGGGTCTCGACGATGGCTCCGTGGTCGGGCCGGGGCCGCCCATCCGGGAGCAGCATCTCGTCGAAGGGAGCCATCGTCGGCACCGCCGTCACGGTCGCCCCCTTTCCCGGATTCTGGACGAGTGTGACCAACGGCACGGTAGTTGGGCAATGTTTCCGCCGGATTGCGGGGAAAAGATGGGGCCAACCGGGCGGAGGGCCCTAGCGGCCCCGCCCTAGGGTTGTGTAGAACGCTGTCGGTCCCGTGTCGCGGGCCGAGGCAGAGAGGTGGGAGGACGAGGTGCTGATCGGAGTACCCCGAGAGACCCGTGCTGGGGAGACGCGGGTCGCCGCCACCCCCAAGACGGTGGGCCAGCTGATGGGCCTCGGCTACGAGGTCGTCATCGAGTCCGGTGCCGGCAACTGGTGCGCATGCGCGGACGAGCAGTTCCGCGAGGCGGGGGCGCGGATCGGCACGGCGGAGGAGGCCTGGGGTGCCGACATCGTCCTCCACGTCAATCCGCCGGATGACGCCGAGATCGCGATGCTCAAGGACGGCGCCACCCTCGTCAGCCTGATGAGCCCGGCCCTGCAGCCGGAGCTCGTCGAGAAGCTCGCCACCCGGCCCATCACCGCGATGGCCATGGATGCGGTGCCGCGCATCTCGCGAGCCCAGTCCCTCGACGTGCTCAGCTCGATGGCCAACATCGCCGGTTACCGCGCCGTCATCGAGGCCGCGAACGTCTTCGGTCGGTTCTTCACCGGCCAGGTGACGGCGGCCGGCAAGGTCCCGCCCGCCAAGGTGCTGGTCGTCGGCGCCGGCGTCGCAGGACTGGCCGCGATCGGCGCTGCGGGCTCACTCGGGGCGATCGTGCGGGCGACCGATCCTCGCCCCGAGGTCGCCGACCAGGTCAAGTCCATGGGCGGCGAGTACCTGTCGATCGAGTCGCCCGAGGCCGAGGTGAGTGCGACCGGCTACGCCAAGGAGATGAGCGACGACTACAAGGTGCGTGAGGCGCAGCTCTACGCCGACCAGGCCAAGGACGTCGACATCATCATCACGACGGCCCTGATCCCCGGAAAGCCGGCCCCCCGGATCATCACGGCGGACATGGTCGCGTCCATGCATCCCGGATCGGTGATCGTGGACCTTGCCGCCGCGAACGGCGGCAACGTCGAGGGCTCCGAGCCGGACGAGGTGGTCGTGACCCCCAACGGCGTCACGATCATCGGCCACACCGACCTCGCGGGTCGGCTGCCCGCGCAGGCGTCCCAGTTGTACGGCACCAACCTGGTCAACCTCATGAAGCTCATGACGCCGGGCAAGGACGGCGAGCTGGTGCTCGACTGGGAGGACGTCGTTCAGCGGTCGATGACCGTGGCGCGCGATGGGGAGAAGACGTGGCCACCGCCGCCCGTCGCGGTCTCCGCGACTCCCGCCGCTCCCCGACCGCCGGCTCCGGTCGCCGTGAAGGAGGAGAAGAAGGGCCTGTCGCCGCGGCGCAAGTACACCTACACCGCTCTTGTCGCACTGGCCCTGTTCCTCATCACGGCGGCGGCACCACCCGAACTCACCGGCAACATCACCGTGTTCGTGCTTGCGATCGTGATCGGCTACTACGTCATCGGGCACGTCCACCACGCGCTGCACACGCCGCTGATGTCGGTGACCAACGCGATCTCGGGCATCATCGTGGTCGGCGCGCTCCTGCAGATAGGCAGCGGTGAGAACGTCGTGACCGTGCTCGCGTTCGTCGCGATCCTGCTCGCCAGTATCAATATCTTCGGTGGCTTCGCGGTCACCCGTCGCATGTTGGGGATGTTCCAGCGATGACCGTCGAATCCGTGGCCATCGCGGCCTACCTTGTTGCTGCGCTGCTCTTCATCATGAGCCTGGCCGGCCTGTCCAAGCACGAGACCGCGAAGCAGGGCATCTGGTTCGGCATCGGGGGCATGGCCATCGCGCTGGTCGCCACCATCGCCCTCGCCCTGTGGGGACCGCACGACGGCATGTCGTCGCTGGCGGTCACCTTGATGTTCGTGGCGATCCTCATCGGCGCGGCGATCGGGCTCTGGCGCGCCCGCGTCGTCCAGATGACCGGCATGCCCGAGCTCATCGCGCTGCTGCACAGCTTCGTCGGCCTGGCTGCCGTGCTGGTGGCGTGGTCGGGGTACTACACGGTGGAGGCCCTCGGCGACGCGCAGACTGAGGTGTCCACCGACCTGCTGGGCATCCACCACGGCGAGGTCGTGGTCGGCCTGTTCATCGGTGGCGTCACCTTCACCGGGTCGATCGTCGCGTACCTGAAGCTGTCGGCCAAGATCAAGTCCGCGCCGATGATGCTGCCGGGCAAGAACGCACTCAACATCGGCGCCCTCGTGGTGTTCGTCGTGCTGACCGTGCTGTTCGTGATGAATCCGAACGTCTGGATCCTCGTGGCCGCGACTGTGTTGGCGCTGCTGCTCGGATGGCACCTGGTCGCCTCGATCGGCGGCGGCGACATGCCCGTCGTCGTGTCGATGCTCAACAGCTACTCGGGCTGGGCCGCAGCGGCCTCGGGCTTCCTGCTCGGCAACAACCTGCTGATCGTGACCGGCGCCCTCGTCGGCTCCTCCGGTGCCTACCTGAGCTACATCATGTGCGAGGCGATGAACCGGTCGTTCATCTCCGTCATCGCGGGCGGCTTCGGCATCGAGGTCGCGCCGAGCGAGGACACCGAATACGGCGAGCACCACGAGATCACCGCCGAGGACACGGCAGCGCTGCTGGCCGACGCCAAGTCGGTCATCATCACGCCGGGCTACGGCATGGCGGTCGCGCAGGCGCAGTACCCGGTGGCTGAGCTGACCCGTGAGCTCCGCGAGCGCGGCGTCGAGGTGCGCTTCGGCATCCACCCGGTGGCCGGGCGACTCCCCGGGCACATGAATGTCCTGCTGGCCGAGGCCAAGGTCCCGTACGACATCGTCCTGGAGATGGACGAGATCAACGACGACTTCCCCAGCACGGATGTCGTGCTCGTCATCGGCGCCAACGACACCGTCAATCCGGCCGCCGAGGAGGATCCCGCGTCACCGATCGCCGGCATGCCGGTGCTGCGGGTCTGGGAGGCCAAGGACGTCATCGTGTTCAAGCGGTCGATGGCAGTCGGCTACGCCGGTGTGCAGAACCCGCTGTTCTTCCGGGACAACACCTCGATGCTGTTCGGCGATGCGAAGGACCGCGTCGAGGACATTCTCAAGGCCCTCTGACCACCTCCCGGAATTCCACGCCTGGCGTCACAAGGGCGCTCCCCTTGTGACGCCAGGCGTGGGATTCCGAGATCAGACGACGCCGTAGAGGCGGTCGCCGGCGTCGCCGAGGCCGGGGACGATGTAGCCGCGCTCGTTGAGGTGGTCGTCCACGGCCGCCACCACGACGGTCACGTCGACGTCCCGCCCGGCGAAGGCCTGCTCGATGTGCGCGAGGCCCTCGGGGGCGGCCAGGAGGCAGATGGCGGTCACGTCGCGGGCGCCGCGCTCGAGCAGCAGCTCGATGGCCGCGGCCAGCGTTCCTCCGGTGGCCAGCATGGGGTCGAGGACGAACACCTGACGGTCGCGGAGATCGTGGGGGAGGCGCTCGGCGTACGTGCTGGCGATGAGGGACTCCTCGTCGCGGATCATGCCGAGGAACCCGACCTCCGCGGTCGGCATGAGCTTGGTCATGCCGTTGAGCATCCCGAGTCCGGCCCGCAGGATCGGCACCACGGCCGGGCGCAGGGCCGCCAGCTCCACCCCCGTCATCGGGGCCACCGGTGTGGTGATCTCGACCGGCGTGACCCGCAGGGAGCGGGTGGCCTCATACGCGAGGAGGGTGACCAGCTCCTCCGTGAGCAGGCGGAAGGTGGCTGAGGAGGTGTCCTCCCGACGCAGCCGGGTGAGCTTGTGGGCGACGAGGGGGTGGTCGATCACCATGGTCCGCATGGCGACGAGAGTAGTGGCCCGCGTGCCAAGGAGGCCCCACCCGTGCCACGATGCGGACGTGAGCCCCGAAGAGGTGACCTCAGACGACGTTGACTTCGCCGTGGCGGCCTACCGTGAGGAGGGCCGCTGGGTCGTGGTCCCGCTGCCGCCGCACGCTGTCGTCACGGCCGAGGGCCTCGTGGCCGCGCTCCGTCAACTGCCGGGAGAGGGCGGTGTCTTCGGCTTCGTCTCGGTCGCTGACGAGTTCTTCCTCCTCGCGCATACCGAGCCCGGTGGCGTCCGCCTCATGATCAGCGACGCGATGGCCCTCCTGGACTGGTCGCTGGCCGGCGAGGCTGCCGAGCTGATCGGCCTGGAGTGGGAGGAGGAGGACCTCGAGGAGTTCGAGGCCGCCGGCGATCCTTCCCTCTGCGCCGCTTACGGCCTGGACGGTGCCGAGATGATCATGATCTGCCAGGACGAGGAGCTGTACCCCGATGAGCAGGTCCGGGCCATTGCGAAGCGCATGGGCTTCGCGTCCGAGCTGGCGGTGGCGCTGCGGCAGCGATGAGCGCCTACGACGCGGCCATGTCCGTGGCCCTCGACGAGGCGGCGCGCGCTGCCGAGGAGGGCGAGATCCCGATCGGTGCGGTCGTCCTCGACGCGCAGGGAGCCGTCATCGCGGCGGCCCACAATCGTCGGGAGGCGACCGCCGACCCGACCGCACACGCCGAGATCCTCGCGCTGCGCTCGGCCGCCGCGACCCTGGGTCGCTGGCGGCTGGAGGACTGCACGCTCGTCGTAACCTTGGAGCCGTGCCCGATGTGCGCAGGCGCTGCGGTGATGGCCCGTCTCGGACGCCTCGCGTTCGGTGCGTGGAACGACGAGTACGGCGCGGCTGGCTCGCGCTGGGACCTTGTCCGGGACCGCCGACTGAACCATCAGGTTGAGGTGTTTGGCGGTGTCCGCGCGGAGGAATGTGGTGCGATGGTGGCAGAGTTCATGGCGGACCGACGCGATCGGATCGAGGAGGCCTGAGTGTCCGTGCGGCAGGCGCCTTCGCGCCCTCACGGGTCGTCCCGTCCGCCGTGGCTGCTGCCGGTCCTCATCGTCGTGGGAGTGCTCGTCGTCGTCGGACTGATCTTCGGCGTGGTGTCGCTGATCCGCGGATCGGGTGACGACACGGCCGCGGCCTCGGACGGATCCGTCCCGAACCCGTGCAGCACGGAGATGTTCGCCACGGGTGAGCTGCTGCCGCCGCCGAGCAAGGTCAAGGTCAACGTCTACAACGCCACCGCGACGCCTGGGCTGGCCAGCAAGACCGCCACGGCACTGGAGAACGCGGGCTTCAAGGTGGGCAAGGTGGCGAACGACCCGGTCGCCCGGACCATCACCGGGGTCGGCCAGATCCGCTACGGGCCCAAGGCCGAGAAGCGGGCGCAGTTGCTGTCGTACTACGTGCCGGGCGCCGAGCTTGTGCAGGTCGACCGCAAGGGCGTGAAGGTGGACCTGGCCATGGGTGACTCCTTCACGGGCCTTGCCCCTGAACAGCAGGTGAATGACGCGCTGGCGTCGCCCACCCCCATGCCCACCGGAATAGGGTGCTCCCCTGAGCCGTCCCCCGGATCGGCTCCGTGACGAGCGTGCAGGAGGCACGATGACCGAGCAGGCCTACGACACCACCGACATGTACGCGATCCACGACTGCCTGCGGCACGAGTTCGCGCGCCTGCCGATCACGGTGAAGGCGGTCGCGGAGGGCGACGCGGACCGTGCGGCCGTGGTCGGTGGGCACGTGCTGCTCATGGCGGACGTGCTCCACGCGCACCACGGTGGCGAGGACGCGCTCGTCTGGCCGGCCATGCTCGAGCGCCTGCCGGAGAAGGCCCCGTTCGTCGCCGAGATGGAGGGCCAGCACGAGTCGCTGCACGCAGCGGTGGAGCTGGCGACCGAGCAGGCGCGCTCGTGGATGGCCAGCCCTGGCAACCAGGAACGCGCCCGCCTCCACACGACGCTGATCGGCCTGGAGCGCATCCTGCTCACGCACCTTGCGAAGGAGGAGCAGGACGTCCTGCCCCTGCTGCCGGAGTTCCTCTCCGCCGACGAGTACGCGGCGATCGGTGCCCACTCTCGCGCAGCGGTGCCGCCGGAGACGATGCCCATCGTGCTGGGCCTGATCCTCGACGACACCTCCGAGGAACGAGGCGCTGCGATCCTGGGGGCCATGCCGCCGGAGGCCGTCGCCGGATTCAACGAGTTCGGACGGGCCGCGTACGCCGACTACAAGGCGAAGCTGACCGACTACTAGCGGAGAGTCC
>WGLX01000006.1 GCA_016125355.1 Actinomycetales bacterium
ATCCGTGCCACGAAGGGGGCGCAAGAGAGCCCATTTCCTGCAAATTAGTAGGAAATGGGCTCTCCCGAAAGTCATTGCGCTGCAACGACTTTCGAGCGGTGGGGCGGGTCGGGCTCGAACCGACGACGACCAGATTATGAGTCCGGGGCTCTAACCAGCTGAGCTACCGCCCCCGAGGCGTCCGGTCAGCCTATCCAGCCGGCGCGGCAGGAGGGGCGCCAGACGCCGGGACGACCTTGTGCGCTTGTGACGACAAGGCTAGCCTCCCCTCACAGGGTGAGGATTCCCCCAAGGCCCGATCTTCCGGGCGTGCGCTCGCCGGTGCGGCATCCGGCGGAGCATCATCCACCGCCTACCGGCCTCCCGCATCGGGGAACGCCTCGGGTATCCAAGGCGCGTACGGGATGGCCGTCGCGAACCGCGGTTGTGGGGACCGGGGGCCGATCAGAGCAGTCCACGCATCTAGGAAGCGGAGGGCGGTGTCGTTGTCCTTTAGGGAAGGACGCACATGAAACGACACGCACTCGCGGGCACGGTGACCGCGGCCGTCATGGTCGCCGCCGTCGCCGTGCCCGCACTCCCCGCCCAAGCGGCGGGGGCGATCCCGGTCGTCGACATTGCCGTATCCGGCAACCAGGCGACCATCAGCCAGACGACCATGCGGCCAGGGGTCGTCGAGTTCCACGTCGGTGACACGTTCCCGATCCCCGAGCAGTTCGGCGGTGGGACGGACACTATCTCGATCGTTCGCACGGATGCACTCGACCAGGTGATGGCGGCCCTGCCGGGCGCCTTCGGTGAGGATCCGGCCGCGGCCGCGCAGGCCATGCGCACGGCCCACGCGCTGTCGACGTGGTACGGCGGAGGCCACAAGGGGGACGTCTGGCAGGTGTACCTGCCCCCCGGCAACTACTACGCCCTCGGCGTGCAGTCCACGGTGATGCAGATGGCCCAGCCGGTCGCCTTCACCGTCGCGGGTCAACCCCGATCGGCGAACGTCCACGCCGTCCAGGCTGCGATCTGGGCCACAGGTCCCGTCGGGCAGAACCAGTTCCGGTACGCCCAACTAGGACGCCAGCCCGTGATGTGGTTCGCGTTCCGCAACAACGCGCATGAGATCCACTTCCTCGACCTCACGCCTGTGAAGCCGGGCACGACCACAGCCCAGGTGAAGAAGTCCTTCATGTCCGACAGTCAGGGACCGCCGTCGTGGGTCGCGGGTGAGCCGTTCACCTTCGACGTGGTCTCGCCTGGTGTGAGGGTCGCGATCAAGCATTCGCTCGCGCCGGGGAAGTACCTCGCGGACTGCTTCATCCCGAGTGAGACCGATGGCATGCCACATGCGCTGATGGGCATGTACAAGCTGGTCATCATCAAGTAGCGGGTGGCGCATGGAGCATCGACGCTACGAGTCGGTCTCCGCAGCCGTCGCCCTGGTGACCGTCCTGGCGGCGGTGGCGTTCGTCGCGCTGCCGCCGTCAGGCGGGGGAGCCCATGCCGAGGGTCACTCGGCCAGCCATGGCGAGGCCTACGCGGCGGCCGCGAGGTCGTGCGCCGGGATCACGGGCGAGAAGCGCCGGGTGCAGTGTGAGGCGAGCCTCCTGCCGCCGGGCCATCCCATCTCGTCGATGGGCGTCCCCGATCTCGGCGGCGGACCCAAGGCCAGCGGCCGGCGCGTGAGCCTCGCGTCGCTGACCGGGCCGGCCGGGCAGCCGGACACCTCCTTCACGCTGGAAGCGGCCACCGGCCGGGCCCTGATCGGAGGCATCGACCAGGACGTGATGACCTTCAACGGGGTGACGCCCGGTCCGACCCTGACCGTCCATCAAGGCGACCTGGTCGAGGTACGGCTCATCAACCGGGACATCACGCGCGGAGTGACGATCCACTGGCACGGCGTCGATGTCCCCGGCGGCGAGGACGGGGTGGCCGGAGTCACCCAGGATGCCGTGCTCCCCGGCGACGACTTCGTCTACCGGTTCGTCGTGCCGGACACCGGCACGTACTGGTACCACTCGCACCAGTTCTCGGTGGACGAGGTCGGCAAGGGGCTCGTCGGGGCCCTCGTGGTGCTGCCGCGAGAAGCGCCGGCCGCTCCCCCGCCACCTGCGTCCGACACCGTCGCCGTCGTCCACACCTACGGGCCGGCCATCACCATCAACGGCTCTACAGGGCCTCCACCCCTCGCGGTTCCCGCGGGCGGCACCGCTCGCGTCCGGTTCGTCAACACCGACAACGGCCCCGTCACGGTGACCGCCTCCCAGCCGTTCCGCGTCGCCTCCATCGACGGGTCCGACGTCCATGCTCCCTCGAACCTGAGCGATACCTATGTGCTGGTGGCCGCCGGCGGGCGGGCCGACCTGGACGTGGACATCGGTGAGGCCAACGTCCGGGTCGGGCTGCTGACCGGTCCGTCCCTCGTCATCGGACCGAACCCCTCGACGGGCGCGCCACCCCTGGCCGCGACCCGGGCCTTCGACGCCCTGACCTACGGCACTCCCGACGTGACGCCGGAGGTGACGTTGGCAACGAGCCGGCCGCAGCGGACCTTCGACTACCGCGTCGGACTGCGTTTCGGCTACCTCGATGGGAAGAGGGGGAACTGGTTCACGATCAACGGACGGATCATCCCCCAGCAGCCCGTCTTCATCGTGCACCCCGGCGACGTCGTCGAATGGCGGATGTCGAACACCTCCCTCGTGCCCCATCCGATGCACCTGCACGGCCAGCACTGGCTGGTCGTCTCCCGGAACGGGGTGCCGTCCACCGGCTCACCGTGGTGGGTCGACTCCCTGGAGGTGGATCCCGGCGAGCGCTACGTCCTGCGCATGATCGCCGACAACCCCGGCGTGTGGATGTTCCACTGCCACAACCTGCCCCATGCCAACTCGGGCCTGATGACCGTCCTGGCCTACGACAACGTCCGCAGCCCCTACCTCATGGGCCGCGTGAGCAGCGGGCTCATCAACCACCCGGAGTAGCGGGCGGCGCCGGCCGGTCGGACAGGGCGGGCCTGGTGGCCACCGGCACGGGCGTGCGGAAGCCTCCTGCACGCGGGTACGGCGCGTTCGCCGCCGTCACCGAGAAGAGGGACAGGGCGCCGGCCACGGCGATGAGGATCCCGCGCACGAGGAGAGGCAAGGGCGCGACGATGGCGATCACGAAGGCCGCGACCCGCGTCACCTGGATCGCCACGTAGGCCCTACGACGCCCGGCGACCTGCTCGCTTCGGCCGGGCCCCGCGGACGTGACCACCTGCACGTCGGCTTCCTGGGCCTGCTGGCGACCGGGCCGGTACATGTGCATGCCCACATGCTCCGTCCATCCGACCGATCCCGCCACTCCAGATGCGCGCCCGCCTCATCTCGGGCGGCGACCCAGGACTCAGCCGATCGGCGCGGTGCGCTCCCACGGGTTGAGGGACTGCAGGACGGCGGCCACGGACAGGAGCAGGGCCTCGTCGCCGGGGCGGCCCACCAGCTGGGCCGCGATCGGAATGCCGGCCCTCGGGTGCACGCCCATCGGCACGACCATGGCCGGGAAGCCGGCCAAGTTCCACGGGGCGGCGTACGGGGCGAACCGGATGTTGCTCACCAGGTTCGCTGCCCAGGATCGCTCGTGCCAGGCAAGGGCTCGGGGAGGCGGCGCGGCGAGCGCCGGCGTGATCAGCAGATCGTGACCGGCGAGGAGGCTCTCGGCGGTGGCGAGCCACAGCCGGCGGGGACCTTCGCTCAGCGCCTTGGTGCCGAGCAGTGCTCGCCCGATGGCCGCATGGATCCGGGTCCGGGGCTCGAGCCGGGCGCGCGGGACCGAGGCTGCATCCAGCGCCGTTCCCGCGAACCAGCGGGACATCGCCGCCAGCGCAGCGGCCGTCACCCCGATGTCCGAGGCACCGGGCTCGGTCCGCGTGACCCGGTGACCCTGCGATGCCAGCATCGACGCGGCGCGCGTGGCGGCCCGGCCCATGTCAACGTCGAGCTCCACGCCGGTCGCCGGCGGCGTCAGGGAGACGGCGACGCTGAGCGAGCGATGCGGCTCGGTCACCTCGGCGAGCTCCGGACGCTCAGCCATCACCGACAGGAGCAGGGCCACATCCTCGACGGTCGTGCCCATCGGCCCGTTCTCACTCATCCCGAACCAGTCGTTGACACCAAGCTCGGCCGGGATCACGCCAAGGCCAGGCTTCAGCCCGACGATGCCCGTGGCGGCTGCGGGGATGCGGATGCTGCCCATGCCATCCGCCGCATGGGCCACCGGGACCATGCCCGCCGCCACCGCGGCGGCGGAACCCCCGCTGGAGCCGCCCGGCGAGAGCTCGCGGTTCCAGGGATTGCGGGTGATGGCCGTCGCCGTGTCCGTGGTGCCGAAGGTGCACAGCTCCGGCACGGCCGTGATGCCCACGGGGATCGCACCCGCCGCCCTCAGCCGGGCGACGATGGGGTGGTCCTTGGGCTGGGGAGCGTGACTGGTGGCGAGGGAGCCGACCCGCATGGGCATGCCCGCGACGGGAACGGTGTCCTTGATCGCCACCGGGACACCCGCGAGGACCCCGGTCGATCGCGTAGCGCGGGCCTCGGCCACCGGGTCCGGGAGGAGGGCGACGAAGGCATTCAGGCCCGGATCACGCTCGCGGATCCGGTCGAGGGCCTCGGTGACGACGGCGTCCGGGGTCGTACGGCCGTCCCGCACGTCGGAGGCGATGGCCTCGGCCGTCCACTGCCCGCTCCACGTCATGCCCCCATCCTGACGCCGACGGGACCGCTTTGCGCGATATTGCGGTCAGGCTCAGGGGGCGGCAGGCAGCAGGGGCTCGACCTGCCCAGCGAGCACGGGCTCGGGCTGGGCGCCCACGACCCGGCCGACCACCTGCCCGTCCTTCAGCATGACCAGCGTCGGGATCGAGCTCGCGTCGTACTGGCGGGCCACCATGGGGTTGTCGTCGACGTTGACCTTGACGACCTTGAGGCGTCCGGCATAGCGGCCGGCCAGCCGCTCGAGCACGGGCGCGACCATGCGGCACGGTCCGCACCACGGCGCCCACAGGTCGACGAGGACGAGGGCGGACGTGTCGACGGCGGACGGGAAGCTGGCATCCGTGGCGTCGGCGATCCAGGGCAGGTCCTTCTTGCACGAGGCGCATCGGGGCCGACCGGACGCGACGTCAGGAACCCGGTTCTTGGTCGAGCACGATGGGCAGGCGACAACGCGTGAGGACATGCCCAGCACAACGCGACTCCGAGCCGACTTGTTCCCGCACGGCCGCCTGGCACCACAATGGCGCATGCCGTCGATCCGCATTCCCGTGCGCGTGAAGCCCGGCTCCTCCCGGGCGCGCGTCGGCGGCCGCTACGGCGACGACCAGCTCGTCGTCGCCGTCAACGCCCCGCCCGTCGAAGGTGCCGCCAATGACGCGGTGATCAAGGCGGTGGCCTCGGCCCTGGGACTGCGACCGCGCCAGGTGTCCATCGCGTCCGGGCACACCTCCCGGAGCAAGGTCCTCCAGGCTGAGCTGGACGCCGATGCGGACAGAGTGCGGATCGCCGAGAGGCTGGACGCGCTGCTGGGGGGCGGCTGACCCCGCGGCCAGCGGCCCTCTAGCCCGGCGCTACTTCTTCTTGGCGGCCGTGATCGTGATGACGTAGTTGCTCGACGACGGCACGAGGCTGCCGTTGGTGCCCAAGGTCGAAGCCGTCACCGTGCAGGTCCCGGCACTCAGGACGGTCAGGGTGTCGCCGTTGATCGTGCACGGGCCGTCCGTCGACAGCGTGACGGGAGACCCCGACGTCGAGGCAGCGGAGAGCTGCAGCCCGGACCCCGCGGGCAGCGAGCCCACCGGTCCCGGCGGCCACGCTCCGGACCCCGCAGGGACGACGGTCGGGACGTCGGCGGTCGGCGCGGGCTGCACGTTGACCACCTGGTTGTCACGCCCGTTGATGGCGAAGTTGCCCGTCGAGAACGACACGTTGACGGTCTGCACCCCGGTCTGCGTGGGCGTCCACATCGTCGAGCCGACGCCATTGGTGGCTCCCCAGACGCTGTTCACGGGGAAGGAGCCGCCCATCGGGTAGAAGGTGAAGCCGTCGATGTTGAGACTGAACGCCGCGCTGCCATCGGGGGTGCCCGCCGCAGTGACCGCGTCGAGCTGCGCCGCCTGTCCCACGTACAAGGTCGTAGGCATGCGGATCGACACCGTCTGACCGGAGCCGACCGCAGGCGCCTGGGTGGTGCTCGTCGACGCCGAGAACGCGCCGGTCGATGGCGCGAACGTGGCGGTCAGCACGACACCCGCTGCGGACGGCGTGTAGAGCAGGTTGGCCACCGACTGCCCGACGGCCGAGCCGGGGGTCAGGGCGCCGCTCGCCACCACGTGGCCGTACTGGTCGGTGACGGTCACCGTCCCGCTCGGGGCAATCGATCCGGCCAAGGACGAGACGTTGACGACGATCGTCGTGGCGACACCCGATGCCAGCTCGCCGGCGACCAGGAGCTGGGTGCTCGTGGGCATGGCGGCGACCGCCACCGTCGTCGAGCCCGCGGCCGCGGCGGTGCCGGCGGCGGTGACCGTCCACGTGCCCGCCTGGCTCGGCGTCCACGGCAGGGAGGCGAACCCGACGCTGTTGACGACGGTCTGGCCGCTGGTGCTGGTGCCGTCCGGGGCGGTGAGGGTGAGGGTGGCCACCTGGCCCTTCAGCCGTGGAGCCTTGAGGACGACGGTCTCCTGCACCCCGACCACTCCGTTGGGCGTGGCGACCCACGTGGCCCCACTGAGCGCACCCGCCGCATGGGCAGCAGGCGCCACTCCCATCACGACGGCTCCTGCGAGCGCGGCGACGGCAAATCGGACAACGGATCGCATGACGGCCTCCCTTTCCTACGGCCGAGGCTAGCGCCGTAAATGCCACGAAGCGAACGAATGGGTACTTCTGGGGCGGCTCGGTGGGCGGTATCGGGCAGCCCCATCCGTCACTCGAGCCACCATGTGTATCGGCCCGACTCGGGTCCGCTAGCGGTTCCCCTCCGTCGACACGGGCACCCCCGCACGGATCACCTGGCGCAGCTTGCCGCTCCTGGGGTCCTGCTCGGGGGCCTTGTCGTCCGGCTCCACCGCGACGTCCGCGACGCCGTGCGATCCGAGGAAGGCCCGCACCCGCTCCTCGACCAAGGGCCACACGTCGGACCGCGAGTACCCCTGCTCCACGTCGATGCGGACCGTGAGCGCATGCGGCCCGGTACCGATCGCCTGGAAGCGACGCAGCCCCGGGGTCTCCTCGATCGCCGAGCCGAGCGCCAGGGGCAGGATCGCCACGGGTCGATGATCGGGGCGCTCGAAGGTGAGGACGTCGTTGGTACGTCCCTCGACGGTCACGACCGGGAACGGGCTGCCGCAGGTGCAGGGGGCCCGCTCCAGGGTGACCCGGTCGCCGAGGTCGTACCGGATGATCGGCTGGATGCGATTGGCCAGGTTCGAGACCAGGACTGTCGCGGACTCCTCGCCCACCGGAACCGGCCGCCGATCCTCGTCCACGGGCTCGAACGTGTACCAATCCGTGTTGACGTGCAGTCGGCCATCGATGCATTGCAAGGAGAGCGCGGGGACCTCGGTCGCGGCGTAGCCCTCGACCAGCGGAGCGCCGAACGTGCCCACGATCTCCCGCCGCGCCACGTCGGACATCAGCTCACCCGCGCACAGCAGGTAGAGCGGCTCGATGTGCAGGCGACCCGCGCGTTGCTCCGCCGCCAGCATCGCCAGCGCGCTGGGGTAGCCGCTGACGAACGTCGGCTGGAACGCGTTGAGCTCCCCGACGATCTCCTCGACCGGGCGCAGCACGGAGATCGAGCGCGTGCGGTCAGCGACGAGCGGGCTCACCCGCCGCGCGCTCTCCGCCATCACCGCCGCTCCGTAGTGCCCGCCGGTGGCGTACACGGCCGCGGAACGCAGCCCGCGACGGAGGACCTTCCCCAGGTCGAGGCGCGTGTACAGCGGCTGCGGCCTCGTCGGCCCGAGGACCTGGAGAACGCGCCAGGACGTTGGGTCATGCAGGATGATCGCCGGCTCGCCCGTCGTCCCGGAGGTCGTCATCACCCGGTAGCGACCGAGATACGGCACCCCGACCAGATCGAGGTTCGGCAGGAAGTCCCTCCGCAGCCCCTGCAACGTGACCGCCGGATCAGTGACCCAGTCGTCGAACTCGGACATGAGGGTGCGCTTGTCCACGGGGGGAAGGACGAGCAGGTCGTCGACGTCCGCCGGCAGCCCCCGGTACCACCGACGGTAGAACGGGGAAGCCGTCCGCGCGTACCGGATGAGATCCCTCAGCCTCCGCCGCTGCAGGCGTGCGATGGCCGCCGGGCTGGCATGGCTGGTCCGCAGGGTCTCCAGGATCGTGGTGGGCAACGCCGCGTTCGCATGCATGGCCGAGCACCTCACCACCCCATTGTTCTGCCGGAGTCCCCCTGTTGCCCGGCCACGACGAGCCCCTGCCGTTGTTCGCGCCCGGTCGTAGGGTGGTCGGGTGAACGGTGCCCGAGCGGCGGCAGCAGCGTTGTCCGTCCTGATCGTCGTGGTGTACGCCGTCGGTTCCGGGCGGTGGGTCGCCACATCGTCCGACTGGTACGTCTCACTCGAGCAGCCGTCGTGGCAGCCTCCGCCAGCGGTGTTCGGCATCGCCTGGACGTACAACTTCCTCGCGCTGGCCGTCGTCGGGGTGACGATGTCGCTCACCGCGGAGATGCGTGGCCTGGCGCTCTACCTCGGCGCGTTCACCGTCTCCGTCGCCCTCGCGCTGGCGTGGGCCTATCTCTTCTATGTCCCCCATCAGCTGGCCTGGGCGGCGGTGAGCCTCTCGGCCTGCGCCGCGGTCACCGTGGTCATGGTCGTGGCCGCCTTCGCCGATCGCTGGTGGCTGGGCGCGCTGCTCCTTCCCTATCAGGCGTGGCTGCTCATCGCCTCATCGCTGTCGTGGGGCTATCTGAGGCTGAACTGAGCCCGGACTGCTCTCGGCGACGCATAATGACGGGATGTCGTCATCGCCACACGGAGCACGGAGGGACGGCCCCATGAGACGCCTCGCCGCCACAGTCGCCACGGTCTTCGCCGGATCCGTGCTGCTCGCAGCACCCGCACACGCCGACGGGTTCTGGCTGCAGGAGCGCGAGCTGACCTCCGCGGGATGCCCTAGCGGCTGGAGCCAGTCCTGGGCGCAGTGGGCGCATCGCGGCCGGGGCGGCCCCGTGTGCCTCCTGGTGGTCGACGACCCGAGCGGGGTCTACCAGGAGTCGGTCGGCAAGGTCGTCGTGATCTATGAGGACGAACCGGGCGCCCTCGGCGGAGCGGGAGGCGCGGGCGGAGCGGGTGGCGTGCTGTTCGGGAATGGAGGGGCCGGGGGCGACGGCGGAGCCGGAGGGGCAGGCGGCGATGGCGGCGCCGGTGGGGCCGGGGGCCTGCTCTTCGGAAACGGAGGAGCCGGCGGGACGGGCGGCGATGGTGGTGCCGGCGGAGCCGGCGGAGCCGGCGGCGTGCTCTACGGCAGCGGCGGCACCGGCGGGGCAGGCGGCGCCGGATAGGTGACGGGCCGCGGGCTCCGGTTACTCCGACTCTGCCCCAGCTACGGCAAAGACCCCCTGCGACGCAGGGGGTCTTTGTGGCTCCCCCAATTGGACTCGAACCAATAACCCTTCGATTAACAGTCGAATGCTCTGCCAATTGAGCTATGGGGGACTGCACCGGCGCTGACCGGCCCGCAGAGGATAGCAAGGCGTCGCGGTCAGGCGGACACGCGGCACCCCACCTCAGCGGGGTCGGTCCGTCAGATGCCCAGGGACCGGCGCAGCGAGGACAGCGCTCGGTCGGCTTCCGCCCTCAGCTCCGGATCCGACGGGTCCAGCCCAGCGTCGAACACGACGGACCAGCGGATGGCGTCGGCGTCGCTCGGTCGCCTGGCCACGGCCATGGCCCCGCGTCCGTCGCCGAGGTCGAGGCGCTCGCTGACGACCACGCTCGCCGTCACGCGATCGTGCACGGCCGCGGGCAGATCACCGGAGTCGGCGACGGTGAGCCGCATGCGCCGCGTCGGGGATCCGGCGATCACGAGGTCGAAGGACGGCTCCGACCACGTCGCCTTGGTGATGGCATCCCACGCCAGCCGCTCCCCCGACTGGCCCAGGTACAGGGCCCGGTCCGTGGCCACGATGTAGTCGGGAGCGCCGGCCGATCCCGGATTGGTGCCCCAGGCCACGATCCGCTCACGCCCCTCGATGCCGAGGTCATCGGCCACGCCGGCCGGCAGCCGACCGCGACCCCGCGGGAACAGTCCCATCAGGCGGCACCTCCGGTCGTCTCCTCGTGCAGGGACCGGCGATAGTCCTCCAGAGCAAGCAGGTCAGCGAACGTCTGCTCGTACTCAGCGCGCTCATCTGCCGGGTCGATCCGCTGGAGCCGTCCCTTGAGGTCCTCGATGCGCCGGCCGGCATCGAGCTCGAGCAGCCGGGCGAGAACGCCGATGGCGTAGTGGACGTCCTTGCCGGCCTCGGCAGGCAGCGGCTCCACGGTCAGCTCGCGCACCAGGCGCCGGACCTCGTCGTCGGCCGAGGCGTCGAGCACAGCATCGATCCACGCGAGCCCGGTGACGTCCGGCGATGGCGAGCCAGCGGCGGTGATCGCCTCGTGCACCCGCCGCGCCGCGGGATGGAGGTAGGCGGACTCATCCACGCTCTGGTACCACTCCCACACGGCCTCGGGATGCTGCAGGGCGCACTTCAGGGCCTCGCGCTCGACGACGGCCCCGGGGCCGCGGCGCTCGGACGGTTGCGGCCGCGGCGTGGGCCGGGGCTCGTCGACCGGAGGTTCCGGCGACCGGCTCGTGCCGTGCGGCCGGGGACTGGCCTTCGGTGCGCGCTCGGCCGCTCGGACGGCTTCACCCACGGGCTTCACGTCCATGCCGAGCCAACCGGCGAGGAGGCGGGTGTACTCGGGGCGCAGGGCGGCGTCGCGGATCTGGGCGACGATAGGCGCCGCCTCGCGAAGTGCGCCGACCCGACCCTCGGCGGTGTCGAGGTCGTAGGCCTTCAGGGTGGTCTTGAGGGCGAACTCGAACAGCGGCACGCGTCGGCCGACGAGCTCGGCGACCGCCTCGTCGCCACGCTGGATGCGCAGGTCGCACGGGTCGAGTCCGGTCGGCTCGACGGCGACGAAGGTCTGGGTGACGAAGCGCTGGTCCTCCCCGAAGGCGCGCAGTGCTGCCTTCTGCCCGGCCGCGTCCCCGTCGAAGGTGAAGATCACGCTGCCGCGCATCTGGTCGTCGTCCATCAGCAGGCGCCGGAGGACCTTGATGTGCTCGCCGCCGAACGCCGTGCCGCAGGTGGCCACGGCCGTGGTGACGCCACTGAGATGGCACGCCATGACGTCCGTGTAGCCCTCGACGATGACCGCCTGCTGCTGCTTGGAGATGTCCCGCCGGGCGAGGTCAATGCCGTAGAGCACCTGGCTCTTCTTGTAGAGCGGCGTCTCCGGGGTGTTGAGGTACTTAGGCCCGTCATCGTCGTCGAAGAGCTTGCGGGCGCCGAAGCCCACCACATCGCCGCCCAGATCGCGGATCGGCCAGACGAGGCGGCCGCGGAATCGGTCGTAGACCCCGCGGTTGCCCTGGCTGACCAGTCCCCCGGCGAGCAGCTCGGCGTCGGTGAAGCCGACGCCGCGCAGGTGCTTGGTGAGCGCGTCCCAGCCCTTGGGGGCAAAGCCGACCCCGAAGTGCTTCGCGGCGTCGTCGTCGAAGCCGCGCTGGCGCAGGAAGTCGCGACCGATCTGGGCGTCCGGAGCCTGCAGCTGCTTGGCGTAGAAGGCGGCTGCGGCCTTGTGGGCCTCGACGAGCCGGGTGCGCTGGCCCTGGTTGCGGTTGACCGCCGAGCCGCCCTCCTCGTAGCGCAGCTCGACGCCCGTGCGCTCGGCCAGCTTCTCCACGGCCTCGGCGAAGGACAGGTGGTCGATCTTCTGCACGAAGGTGAGCACGTCGCCACCCTCGCCGCAGCCGAAGCAGTAGAACATGCCGCGCGCGGGAGTGACGTGGAAGCTGGGCGACCGCTCGTCGTGGAAGGGGCACAGGCCCTTCAGGGATCCGCCGCCCGCCGACTTCAAGGTGACGTACTCGCGGACGACGTCGTCGATCCGGGCACGCTCGCGCACCAGCGCGATGTCATCGTCCCGGATGCGGCCAGCCACGCCCTGAGTCTAGGTGGGCGGGTGGAGACGCCACTCCGCAAATCCCACGCCCGGCGTCGTGAGCGCCCCACCCATGTGACGCGACGAGTGGGATTCCGGTGGAGGGGGTCAGCGGACGAGGCGGCGGTGCCAGTCGAGGATGCTCACGTCGGTCAGGCTCGCGACCTGGTCGACGACGACGCGCAGGCGCTCCGCGTCGTCCGCCGCGGCCTCGAAGGACGGTCGCAGCCACGGCTCCAGTGCCCGTCCACCGTCGAGGACGAGGGCGTTGACGAGCTCGGCGATGACCTGCCGCTGCCGCTCGTACTCCGCGTCCGCACCCGGCCGGTGCATCACGTACAGCACGGCCACCGCCTTCATGACCGACACCTCGGCGCGGACCTCATCCGGCACGATGAGGTCCGCGTCGTACCGCGTCAGCGGCTCCGGCCCATAGGCCACCTGCGTGGCGACCTGGGCCGTCGTCGAGAACCGGCCGATGAGCCAGCTGGTGAAGTGCTTCAAGGCGACGAGGTCGGTCATCGACCCGTCGAAGTGCCGCGGCCAGTAGTCGAGGGCCACGAGGCGCTCGAGGGCGGCCTCCAGCTCGGCGGGCTCCCCCTCGTCGGGGAACCGGCGGTGTGCGGTCTCGACCAGCGCCCGGCGCTCCGCGGCCGATGAGAACGCATCCAGCGAGGCGATGCCCGAGTGCACGGCGTCCTCGAAGTCGTGGACGGAGTAGGCCACGTCATCCGACCAGTTCATGACCTGCTCCTCCAGGCAGGTGCGGCCGTCGGGCGCGCCCTCGCGCAGCCACTCGAAGACCGGGAGGTCCTCGGCGTAGGCGCCGAACTTCACGGTCCCGGGCCGACGCGTCCACGGGTACTTGCAGGACGCGTCGAGCGAGGCGCGGGTCAGGTTGAGCCCGACCGACTCCCCGGTGGCCGGGTCGACCACCTTGGCCTCCAGCCGCGTCAGGACCCGCAACGACTGCGCATTGCCCTCGAATCCGCCGATGCGGTCGGCGATCCGGTTCAGCTCGGACTCCCCGTTGTGCCCGTAGGGCGGATGGCCGAGGTCGTGAGCGAGGCCGGCGACCTCGACGACGTCCGGATCGCAGCCCAGAGCCGCCCCGAGCTCCCGGGCGATCTGCGCCACCTCGAGGGTGTGCGTGAGCCGTGTCCGCGGGAAGTCTGCCTGGCCGGCGACCATCACCTGGGTCTTGGCGGCCAGTCGGCGCAGGGCGGCCGAATGCAGGACGCGTGCCCGATCACGGGCGAAGGGGCTGCGGACGGACTCCTTCACCGGCTCCCGCACCCAGCGTGCGGTGTCGTGGTCGTCGTACCCGGTAGGGGCTGCCGCCGTCACGCAGCCGAGACTAGTGCGGCGTCGCTGACCGCCGACCCGTCGGCCCGCACCAGCAGGCTGCGGTAGCCGCCGTGGCGCGCCACCCACGCGGGGCCTGCCTCCCCCATCGCGAAGCCGATCGTCGCGTAGGCATCGGCTTCGGCGATGGATGGGCCGACCACCGTGAACGACGCGACCGTCCCCCCGGTCGGCTGTTCGTCGCCCATCCAGATGTGCTCGCCCCGCTCCGCGGTTCCCGACGTGGCCACGGCGCCGTCGATCACGGGAATCACGGCCACCACCCCGAAGCGCCGCTCGGGATGCTGGACGGCCACCTGCCACGGACGCCCTTGGGCGGGCATCCCCGCGAAGTAGCCGTCCCCTCCCACGCCCACGGCGAAGGAGGCCAGCCCGGCCCGACCGAGGACGTCGGCCGCCCGTCCGATCGCGTAGCCCTTGACGTAGCCGGCCGTGTCGAGGGCACCGGTTCGCGGGTTTCGCGTCGTGAAGACCCCCTCCGAGTCCGCAGCGAGCCGCGCGCATTCAGCCAGCACGTGCCCGATGTCAGCGACTGCCTCGTTGCTGACCTGCTCCGCCAGCTGCCAGCGGGTGATCTCACTGTCGGCGCGGTAGTGACTGAACCGGCGGTCGAGCATCTCCAGCTCCCCCCGCGCCGCACCGAGCGCGCGGTCGACGGCCGCCAGACCGTGACGGGCCACCTCCCCGGCGGGAACGACGATCGAGCTCATCGTGCCCATCACCGGGAAGACGCGGCGCGCTCCCGTCGACTCGTTCACAGCTGGTCCAGGAGCGACTGCAAGGACTGGGCGTAGCCGTTCGACGTGTAGGTCGCGCCCGACACGAAGTCGAGCTGCGTGCCCTTCGAGGCCGTCGCCGACTGGTCGAGGATCGGAATGGCGTATGCGTTGATCATCTGGGACCGACCGTCGTTCGACGGCCAGGACACGGCGTGCACTTCACACACCGTCTTGCCCGAGACGGTGGCGGCCACCTGTACCGGGCCCCAGCGGGTCATCACGGAGTCGCCGGTGACAGTGGTCCCGGTCGAGCAGTCCGACGCCGTGGTGGTGTCCTGCTGCGTGGTCGTGCCCTGCTGGGTCGACGTGCCCTGCTGCGTGGTGGTGGACGACGTGCCCTGCTGCGTGGTCGTGCCCTGCGTCGTCGAGCCGCTGGCCGGCAGGGCGGTGGGAGTCGCCGCCTCCGCGCCACGCAGGTTGGAAATCGCAGGGTCGGCGACGCCCACGATGATGACGGCCAGGCTGCCCAGGGCGGCGGCCGGGGCGATGCGTCGAGCGAGGCTGGCCATGGTCAGACTCCGAATCTCTCGTGGTGGATCTGGGTGGTCGGGACGCCGGCCTTGCGCGCACTGGACATCACGGCCTGCTCGAGCGAGGGCGGCCCGCAGACGAAGACGTGGCGCTGCGTCAGTCCGGGGGCGAGGGAGCGCAGCGACTCGGGCGAGAAGGGGTCGTTCCGGGCGAACAGCCGGCGGGGGCCGGCGACGATGTAGAGGCGCCCCGACCGGGCCGCGACCATGCGCTCGAGCTCCGCGCGGTGGGCGACCTCCGACTCGTGATGGACCCGGATGATCACGATCGGCGTCTGGTGCGTGCCGCAGTCCTCGAGCAGCGCGCGGATGGGGCCGATGCCGGCGCCGCCCGCGACGAGGAGGACGGGTGCGCCCTGTGCCTGCTCGATCGTGAACACGCCGTACGGTCCCTCGAGCAGGACGCGGGTGCCGGGCTCGAGGCGCAGGAGCCGGGCCGAGTCCTCCCCGAGCTCCTTGACCGTGAACCGCAGGCCGGCGGTGGTCGGCGCCGCCGACAGGGAGAACGGGTGCACCTGCCACCAGAGGTCCGAGGTGAGGGCGCGCACTCCGAAGAACTGGCCGGATGCGACGCGCAGGCGGCGAAGTCCGCGCCCGGAGACGTGGATCGAGCCCATGCCGTGCGCCTCCCGGGAAACCGCCGTGACATAGAACGGGCGGGAGAGGGAGCGCAGGAGGTCACCAAGGCGGGCCCACGCGATCAGGACCGCAGTGACGACGAACAGGCCGGTCCACCACCAGAACGCGAGCGGATCGCTGACGAAGTCGGAGCCGAGGGTGAGCTGGTGGCCGAAGCCGAGGAGCACCGCCAGGTAGCCGGTCAGGTGGATGAAGTACCAGGACTCGTAGGGGATGCGCATCCGGATGCGCCGCCAGCTCGTCAGTCCGATGGCGACGAAGAGCACGAGCGAGGCGGTCGCCGCGACCATCCACGCCTCGTGCGCCAGCAGGTCGACGAGGCCGGAGACGATGGTGCCACCGGTCGTCGCACCCCAGGCCCAGGTGTCCGAAACAGCGTGGGCGAGGAGCGCGAGGATGGTCGTGATGCCGAACCATCGGTGGGCGGCCAGCAGCTGGTCCTGTCCGTATCGACGCTCCATCCAGCGCGGCCGGGCGGTCAGGATGAGGCCACCGAGCGCGGCGAGGGCCGACACGAGGCCGGTCACCTGGCCGATGGCGGAGAGGGTGTCCGTCCCCCCGCCGAGGAGCAGGGTCAGTCCCCCGTGCTGCCACCACAGGCCGATGGTGACGGCGAGGACGAATGCCGAGAGCGTGACGAGGTCACTCGTGCGAGCACGACCGGGTCGCGGGCGCGGGAGGCGGCGGACGACCGGTGCGGCCGGCTCGGTCCGCCACGGTTCGGAGACCCGGCGCCGGGTGCTGTCAGTGAGGGCCATGGCGCAATCGTGGACCGTCCGGCGGGCAGGAATCGACGTCGGAGGGCCCGCCTAACCGAACCCGAACACAAGCCCAACGGGCGGATTACGGCCGAGGGGACGCGTCAGGCGGTGCCGGGGCTGTCGCGCAGGACGCCGGCCACCAGGGCCGAGAGGGTCACGGCGTCCGTGCCGCCGATGACGTGAGCGGCCGGCCGGCCTTCACGGTCCAGGATCACGGTGCTCGGCAGGGAGGCCGGCGGCACGCCGGGAACCTTGGCGAGCAGCGCCCCGTCCGGATCGGCGATCACCCGGTAGGGGATGTGGAACTCGTCCATGAAGGACCGTGCGGCATCGGGATCGTCCGTGACGTTGAGCCCCACGACGACGACGTCCTTCGGGTTGGCCGACGTGGAGAAGTCGACGAACGCCGGGATCTCGGCGCGGCAGGGCGGGCACCACGATGCCCATGAGTTGAGGACGACGACCTTGCCGCGGAGGCTGGCCAGGTTGAGAGTGCCGCCGTCCAAGGTGGGGCCACTGAGCTCCAGCGGAGCGCCGCGCTCATCGCTGGCCACCGTGTCGCTGCCCACGAGGGCCGCCGCCGGTTGCTCACGTCCGCAAGCCGCGGTCACCAGCGGGAGGGCAAGCAGGAGGGCCGCCAACGCGGCCCCGGAACGACGCATCACCTCTCGATGGTATCTCCGCGGTCACCGCCGCCCCGCTGCCGAACCTGGCGCTGGTAGTCCCGCCACGCGGCTAACTCGGGATCGGCCTCGGCCTCGGCGGCGTCCGCCTCCGCCTCCATCGCGGCGACCCGGTCCTGCCAGCGCCGGATGGAGCTGGTCACCGGATTGCCCTCGCGCCGGAAGCGGATCCACATCCAGATGCAGAAGGCGCCGATGAGCGGCCACTCGAAGGAGTACGCCCATGCCCGCCAGACCCCGTCCGCGGCCCTGCTGATCTCGATGATCGTCGCGGCGGTGCAGATCGCGAGCGCGACGACGAGCGGGATGTGCAACTGCCACAGGTCGCGGGATCGGCTCCGGGGGCGCTGCTCGGAAACGGTGGCCGCGCTGTCCCGATCCTCGGCGGGCTGGTCAGCGTGCGACGGCGTTGTCATGACGCGGTCTCGGCGAGCAGATGGGGGGCAGCGTCTGGCGCCGGCGGGACGGACGGGAATGCGCGCCACCACAGCACGACGAGGCTCTCCGCCGCCAAGGCAGCGACGATCGTCATCCGCACCGAGTCGGGCCGGTCGGACAGCATCGAGGCCGCACCGAGGGCCACCGGCAGGACGATGGCCAGCATGACGACCGCGGACCTCGAGCCCCGGCAGGCGCCGACCGCCAGCCATCCGACGCCGAGCAGGAGCGCGACCTCGAGGGCCAGGCCCAACGGCCCCAGCAGCTCGCGGAGGAGCCCCACCCCACCGACCTCGACGACGACGACACCCAGCATGACGACCCACACCTCGGGAAGGGATCGACCCATCGGCTGGCCACCTCGTCGCAGAGCCACGGCGAGCATGGGGACGGCCACGCCGAGCGCCACCAGCGTGAGGGGCGCGAACCCTTGGCCCGGGATCGCCGAGGGGCCGATTCGCGCCAGCACGACCGCGGCGGCGAGCGCGACCCCCATGACGACGAGCTCGCTGGCCGCGATGACGGCGACGGTACGTGGCACCGACGCATCGGGGAGACGATCCACGGCACGCCGTCGCTGCTGCCACCCGAGCGCGATGAGGGCGGCCAGCAGCACGGCCTTGGCGATCACCAGGCTGCCGTAGGTGCTGCCGAGGACATCCTCTACCGATCCGGCGATCAGGCTCGCGGACAGCAGGCCGGTCTCGGCGACGATCACGACAAGCACGAGCGCCACCATGCTGAACCAGGGCAGCACCCGAGGGGCCAGCATCGGCTGTCGCCCGAGGACGGCGACGAGGACAGCCAGGCCTCCCATCCAGGCCGCCGCGGCCGCCGCGTGCAGGCCGATGGCGAAGGCGGCCATCGAGTGCTCGCCCGACAGTCCGGCATGGCCGGAGAGCGTCGGAGCGGCCACGGCGATGAGCACGAGGGCGAGTGCCGACAGGCGGCCCCACCTCGACCGGACCAGCACCATGACCACGCCGGCAACGGCAAGGGCCACCAGCTGCAGGAGGATCATCCGACCGGCGAGCGAGTCTGCGGTGACGAGCAGGCCACGGGGGTCCTCGCCCAGCGCCAACGGCTGCTCCGCGGCGACGTCCGCTGCGAGCATCGCCAGTCCGAGGGCGGACAGGCCCAGCGCGACGGCCAGCCAGCCCAGCGACCACGAGCGCACCAGCGCGGGGTCGATGACGACCGAGAGGAGCAGGCAGCCCGCGACGATCGACATCGCTGCCACCCCGGCGAAGGTGACCGTCGGCAGCAGCGCCAACGTCGGCACCGGGGTCGAGGGCAGTCCGGGCAGCGACGAGGTGGCCAGCGCTCCGGCGCCCCACAGCAGCAGGAGGAGGGGAACCAGCCCCCACCACAGCCGCGAACCGAGGCGCCAGCCCATGGACGACCCGCTAGGAGCCCGGATTCGCCGACGCCGCGGCGGCCGGCGGCTGCTGGAACTCCCCGACCGGCGGGCTCTGGTCGTTCGGGCTCGTGGTCATCACGGTCGCGAAGATCGCGCCGAGGGCGATCGAGATGGCCGCCCAGGTGGTGTAGATCGCGACGAGGTGCGCGTGGGACGGGTTCGCCGTGCTGACCAGCCCGGCGCGGGTCCGCCCCAGGATGGCCATCGCCAGGAACACGACCATCGCGAGATGGAACGCGGCGGAGATGCACAGCCAGAAGGTCGCCGAGGCATAGGCGCCATCGGGCGGCCCGAAGGGGAAGGTGGACAGCTGGACGATCTGGCCCACGAAGGTGGCAAGCAGCACCACGGACGCGAGTCCGGCGGCCGCGGCCATCGTCGAGGAACGGCCGGCCCGGAGGCTGCGCAGGCCCCACCAGAGCAGGAGCGCACCGATGACCGCTCCGAGCGTGATGAGCCAGAACGGCAACGGTGACGCGAAGGCGTTCTTCGGCGGTGCCCACGCCTGGTTGACGTTGAGGGACCACAGGTACGAGTACGCCACCAGGAGCGAGACCGTGCCGGCGATGTCCGACGCGATGCACAGCCACACGCCCAGGTGGTTGCGGCGGGCGACGACCGAGACCGGCTCCCCGGTCGTGGCCGACCGCGGCTCGATCACCTCGTGGGTCGAGGTCATGGCGCACCCACCTTCGCGTCCTCGGCCTCCGCAGGCTCCTTGACCTCGTACGGATCAGGCACCCCGTAGTCGTAGGGGTCCGACGTGACGACGGGCAGCACCGGGAAGTTCTCCAGCGGCACCGGCGTCTCCACCTGCCACTCCAGCGACTTCGAGCCCCAGGGGTTCGCAGGTGCCGCGGGTCCACGTCGCCAGGACACGATGATCGCGGCCAGGAAGATGAGCATCCCGATTCCGATCACGTAGGCGCCGATCGTCGAGATCCAGTTGGACACGTTGAACGCTCCGTCGAACTGGAGCACGCGACGCGGCTGCCCCTGGAGGCCAGCCACGAACATCGAGAAGAAGGTCACCTGGAAGCCGATGAAGGCGGTCCAGAATCCGATCGACCCGATGCGCTCATCGAAGGTACGGGCGGTCATCTTCGGGAACCAGAATGAGATCGCCGCCATGGCGCCGAACAGGCCGGCGCCCATCAGCATGAAGTGGAAGTGCGCGACGACGAACATGCTTCCGTGCATGTACTGGTCGACCGGGGTGTCGCTGAGGTACACGCCGGTGATGCCGCCGACGACCTTGTTCCAGATGACGGCGTAGACCGCGAGCATCGGCAGGCGCGCCCACGCCTTGCCTCTCCAGATCGTGCCCAGCAGCACCAGCACGAGGAACCCGAACGGGATGGAGATCATCTCGGTCGACAGCATGAACGGGTAGTTCGTCGACGGCGCCCAGCCGGTCATGTACATGTGGTGGACCCAGACGATCGAGCTGATGCCCACGATGCCCGCGAACCCGGCGACCGCGATCTTGTACGAGAACAGCGGCTTGCGCATGAAGACGACCACGATCTCCATGAGGGCCGCCGTCGCCGGCACGACGATGACGTAGACCTCCGGATGGCCCAGCAGCCAGAAGAGGTTCTCGTAGAGCCACACGCTGCCGCCGCCCAGCGGGTTGAAGAACGAGGTCGAGATCATGCGGTCGCTCAGGGACATGATCTGCGAGTACTGGAACATCGGGAACCAGATCAGGCCCATGACCGACGACGCGATGATGCCGATCGCAAACACCGGGACGCGGTTCCACGTCATCCCCCGAGCCCTCATCTTCACCGTGGTCGTGATCAGGTTCACGGACGCGATGCCGGTGGAGATCGCGAACGTGATGATGGTGATCTGGTAGCCGACGCCGCCCGTGGGCGCTTGCGCGCTCAGTGGCTGGTACACGCTCCACCCGTCGCGGATGCCACCCATGAACAGGCTTGCGATCAGCGGCGGCACGGCCGCGAACAGCAGCCAGAAGCTCAGCGCGTTCAGCCGTGGGAAGGCCATGTCGCGTGCGCCGATCATGATCGGGACGACGAAGTTCCCCAGCGGTCCGGTGATCGCGATGATCATCGCGATGATCATGACGATGCCGTGAGTGCCGATGATCGAGTTGTAGAAGTCGGGAGAGAACACCTCGGCCCACGTGACGCCCAGCTCGGTGCGGATCAGCATGGCGAGGAACCCGCCGACGCCGAAGAGGATGAGGGTCATCACGAGGTACTGGACGCCGACCACCTTGTGATCGGTCGTGTAGCGCCAGTAGCGCCATTTGCCCTGGTCACGTCCGGCCAGGTACTCGGCGTCGGCATGGGTCAGGTCCCTGCCGAGGGCCCAGCGGATGGGACCGGCGAACGCACCGATGCCGGCCATGAAGCCGATGACCCAGCCGGCGAAGGTCGCCGCCCACAAGGCATCCGCGCCCACCTGTAGGTTGGTCACCGCGTTGGTCGTCCCCCAGGGGACGAGCCAGAGCGAGCCGACCCAGTAGACGACCAGGGCCAGGCCGATGCCGCCCACCAGGCCCGTGAGGATGCTGGCCCGCCTCAGGTACCCGCCGGGCCGGCCATGCTGTGGTGGCTGCGGGACGTCGACGTGCTCGTGAACCGTTGCCGTGCTCATGCCGTTCGCCTCCCGCCCATCTCGCGGATCCATGAGTCGAACTCGTCGGGCTTCACGACCTTCATCGAGGTCTCCATGTAGGCGTGGTGCAGTCCGCAGAGCTCCGCGCACCGGATGTTGAAGGTGCCGAGCTTCGTCGGCGTGACCCCCGTGTTGGTCACGGCTCCCGGATTGGCATCGATCTTGATACCCATCTCCACCGCCCAGAAGTTGTGGACGACGTCCTTCGAGGTGACGTTGAAGTAGATAGGCCGGTCCTTCGGCACGACGAGGGTCGCCGACGTGACGCCCTGGTAGTCGGGGTACTCGAAGGTCCACACCCACTGCTGGCCGGTCACATTGACGACCAGGGGCTTCTGGGAGTTCGGCTGGTCACTGGCGGGCGTCGCACCGTACGAGTACGCCGAGATCGTCGCCAGCTCGATCATCCCCCAGACGACCAGGAAGAACGCCAGGACGCTGGTCACCGAGATCCACAGGATGGTCGCGGTGCGGTTGCCGCGGATGGCGGGGCTCTCCTGCATCGGCGGCTTGTCGCCCGAGACGCGTCCCCAGCCGAAGATGCTGTAGAGCAGGATCGCCAGCGTGATCGCCATCAGCGGTGCCGAGACGACGGTGAAGACGAACATCGTCTTCTCGATCTCGGACATGATGGGCGAGGCCGGGGCGCCCGACAGGTTCATGAAGTGCAACGTCAGCCACGCCATCGGGATGATCACGAGAGTGAGCACGACAGTGATCACGATGATCCGTCGCACGTACGGGCGCGAGACCCACTCGCGGAAGTGATCCGCCGGCACCGGCCGGTTGGTGGGCTCCTCGGGGCCGTCCGCATCGGCGCTGGGGCGGTCGTCGGTCGTCGACATCAGACCACCTCGATCTTCCCGCTCATCCAGCCGCGCGCCTGCATCACGCCGCCGAAGCCCTGGTAGCTGTCACCGCAGGGGTCCTCGCAGTTCCAGACGTACTCGCCCGGGTCCCCGGTGACGAAGGAGAACTCGATGACCTGCGGCTTGGGGTAGCCGTTCGCCTCGTTCTTGGCGTTGTTGGGCACGGCGAGCATCGGGACGCTGAGGAACACCGTCGGCTGTCCCGATTCGGGGTACTGGTGGATGGTGAAGGTGTGTGCGACCTGCTCGGGCTTGATGCCGGTGAGCTTCTGGCCGTTGTAGGTCGCGGTGCCGTCCATCGTGCCGTGGACATCCGCCCAGAAGCGGTTCAGCGGCGTCGTCGCGTTGTCGTACTGCTTGACCCGGATGGTGACGACGGAGTGGGCGGGAACCTTGAGGGAGGTGGACGGCCAGTAGAGCGGCCAGCTCTCCTCCTGCGTGACCGCGTTGTTCTCGATGGTCGAGTTGACGAAGCCGCGCGGGCCGGGGATCTCGGCGGACGTGTTCGGGTAGATCTCCAGGTCCAAGGTGGCGTGCGGGAGGTCGCCCTGCGGCGTCGACGCCGTTCCGTCGATCTTCGCCTCGATGAACGCCGGTTCCTCCTGGGCCCAGGACAGGGCCATCACCGAACCAGCCACGATGAGGACGCCGATGAGTACCGTGACCACCGTGAGCAGTGCACGCTTCACGACTTCGCCTCCTCCGGTCTGGCCATCCGGATGTCACCCCCCTATGCGCGGATATCACCCCCCTATGCGGCGCGACACTACTGATCAGGTCAGGGCACCGCAGGTCTTTCCGCGGGTGTGTCCGTGAACGAGTTCCTGCGGGTCGGTGAGCTCGACCTGTTCCTCGCGACGAATCTGGCGCTCGCCGCGATCGCCTACGCCGTGGGCCTGCGACGAGCGCGTGGGCGTTCCGGGCTCCGGTGGCCCGCCTGGCAGGCGATCTGCTTCTATGCCGGACTCGCGCTCCTCGCGTCCGTCTACCTCGGTCCGATGGGGGCGTGGCTGCACACCTTCTTCTGGGTGCACATGACCCAGCACCTCGTGGTCACGATGGCCGCAGCCCCCCTCATCGTGCTTGGCGAGCCCATCACGCTGGTGTTCCGCGCGAGTGGCCCGGTCAACCGGCGCCGGCTGGTCAGGGTTATGCGATCCACCACGGTGCGGTGGCTGACCGATCCGGTCCTCACGTGGGTGGTCTTCGCCAGCGTCATCGTCGGCGCGCACTTCACCCCGTTCTACGACTGGTCCCTCGACAACCACGGTGTCATGACCATGATCGAGCAGCCGGTGTTCCTCATCGCGGCGCTGCTCTACTACCTGCCCCTGATCGGCAGCAACCTGCTGCCGCGAAGGCCCTCGCACGGAGCCCGCCTGCTCTCGCTCGGTCTGATGATGATCCCCGAGGCCGTGGTCGGTGCGGTGATCTACTTCTCCCCGGTCGTCCTCTACGACGGCTACGACGTCCGCCGCCCGTTCGGTCTGGACGCCATGACCGATCAGCAGTTGGCGGGCGGCATGATGTGGGGGCTCGTGATGGTGATCGACTCGTTCTGGATGATGTGGGTCGCCGCGGAGTGGTGGTCCGCCGAGGAGCGGGCAGGTCGACGCAGCGACGCGGAGCTGGCCCGCGCTGCTCAGTGAACGACCGGGTTGAGGGACCAGCGGGTCTGCACGTAGAAGCGCATGAGCGCCAGGCTCTCCCGACCCACGTACTCGCTCGTCAGCGCCGATCCGGGACCGGCGTCGGCCGGTGACATGTGGGCGTCGATGCCGAGCGCCGAGGCTGTCGCCTCGGCACGAGCGGCGTGCGCCGGGTCGGTCACCACGGTCGCCGACGACCACCCGAGGTCGTTCATGACGGTGGCCAGGACCTGGAAGGTCCCGACGGTGTCCCCTCCCGTGGGGAAGGTGGCCACGTCCTGCGACGGCACGCCCTTTGCGACGAGGACGGCCTGCTGGCGTGCAGTGTCCCGCCGCGGCCCGGTGATGATGACGACCGGCGCCACGCCCTCGCGGTACAGCTCGGCGGCGTGGTCCAGCCGGGCCCCGAGCGCGGGCCCGGCGTTGCCCCAGTAGCGGGACGGGTCGAGCACCACGATCGCCTGGGTGGGCGTGCGGTCGTCCATCTGCGCGCCGAGAACGATCTGCAGGACTGCACCGATGGGCAGCAGGAGCATCAGGCTGGCCATCGCGGTCGTGCCGGCGGTGGCCAGGCCGCGCGCGGTCCGGGGGAAGCCGACGACGGTCGCGATCCCCGCCGTGCGGGCGGAGGCGAAGGAGGGCGACGTCACGCCCCAATAGTCACATCAGTCACATCCGTATCGCGTGACCGACACCCGGGGGGTTCGATCGGATGCGGTCAGGCGGCCGGCGGCGCCGTCGACGTGGGGCACGGGCGGATGAGGGCCCAGGCTCCGGCGATGTCCCCGGGGCCGAGCTTCAGGTGGCCGCTCAGGATGGGGTACATCACGTCCTTCTTGGACGTGGAATGGCCCAGCCCGATCACGTGCCCCAGCTCGTGGGCGAACAGCTCCTCCACCAGGGCTTTCGACGTCTTGTTGACGTACTGCGCCTGGAATGCGGCCGACGCCTCCACAATGACCTTGTTGTCGGGGTCGACGCGCAAGGGCCCGCCCAGCCCGACAACCGCGGTGTCCGACGTCGCCTTCTTGCTCGCCTTCACCAGCGTGAGGTAGATCCAGCGGTCTCGGGTGACGCCGTCCTCGGGCGTGGACACGCCCGTCGCCTTGTCGAAGCGCACAGGGATCTCGCCTCCGTATACGAGGGGGTATACCTTGGCCTTGTTCCAGACCGCCAGAACCGCCTTCAAGGCCTTCCGCGCCTTCGCCTTCTGGGCAGGATCCAGCGCCCGGGTATCCACCGAGATGCGGATCGGATCCGGGCAGCTCGCCCAGCCGCTGCCGTCGTACTCCGTACCCGCGTACAGGGAGGTCCAGGACTGATCGTCCGCCCTCGCCGACGGGGCGACGAGCGCGGACAGCAGCACCCCGCCGCGAGCGCGGACAGCAGGGTCTTTCGGGACGACATTCCCCGACCCTACGTTCTTCCGCGCACGCGGGAAAGACGTTGCCTCTCCGGGCTCCTAGCGGGTGTCGCTCCGGGCCACGTGGCGGGCGATGGCGGCCCGACCGGCCTCGAGGCGGGCCACCGGGACCCGGAACGGCGAGCAGGACACGTAGTCGAGGCCCACCTCGTCGATGAAGTGGATCGACTCCGGATCGCCGCCGTGCTCGCCGCAGACGCCGCAATGCAGGTTGTGCCGCTTGGCCCGGCCCTTCTTGACGGCGATGCGGACGAGCTCGCCGACGCCCTCACGGTCGATCGACTCGAACGGCGAGACGCCGAACACGCCCTTCTCGAGGTACGCCGAGAAGAACGCCGCTTCGACGTCGTCGCGGCTGAAGCCCCAGGTGGTCTGCGTGAGGTCGTTGGTGCCGAAGGAGAAGAACTCCGCGGCCTCGGCGATCTGCCCAGCCGTCAGGGCGGCGCGCGGGAGCTCGATCATGGTGCCGATCGGGAACCGCAACGTGCAGCCGTGGGCCTCCGCGACCTCCTTGAGGACGTGGGCGGCCTCGTCGATGACCAGCTCGAGCTCCTGGATGGAGCCAACCAGCGGGATCATGATCTCGGCGCGCGGATCCCCGCCCATCCGCTGGCGGAAGCAGGCCGCCTCGGCGATCGCCCGTACCTGCAGCGCGAACAGGCCCGGAAGCACCAGGCCCAGCCGCACGCCGCGCAGGCCGAGCATCGGGTTCTGCTCGTGCAGGCGGTTGACCGCCTGAAGCAGCCGAAGGTCGGACTCCGCGTTCTCGCCCCGCGACTCGGCGAGCGCCACGCGGACGGCGAGCTCGGTGAGGTCTGGGAGGAACTCGTGCAGGGGCGGGTCGATCAGCCGGATCGTCACGGGCAGGCCATCCATGGCCTCGAGGATCCGGATGAAGTCCTTGCGCTGCAGCGGCAGGAGCGCATCGAGCGCCTCCTGACGCTCCTGGTCCGAGTCCGCCAGGATCAGGCGCTCGACGTGGGTCTTCCGCTCGCCGAGGAACATATGCTCCGTGCGCAGCAGGCCGATGCCCTCGGCGCCCATGTGCCGGGCCCGGACCGAGTCCTCGGGGGTGTCGGCGTTGGCGCGGACACGAAGGCGACGGTCCTTGTCGGCGCGCATCATGATCCGGTCCACGGCCTTGATGAGCTCGGCGGTCTCGTCGTCGACGTCCTCGAGAGCCTTCTCCAGGCCGTGCTCGAAGTACATGACGACCGCGCTGGGGACGACCGGTACCTCACCGAGGAACACGTCGCCGGTGCTGCCGTCGATGGAGACGACATCGCCCTCGGCGATCGTCTCACCGGCCGACGTCACCATGACCCGTCCCTTGGTGTCGACGTCGAGCGACTCGGCGCCGCAGACTGCTGTCTTGCCCATCCCGCGCGCGACGACCGCGGCGTGGGACGTCTTGCCTCCGCGGCTGGTCAGGATGCCGGCCGCCGCGATCATGCCCTCGAGGTCATCGGGGTTCGTCTCCCGGCGCACGAGGATGACGCGCTCGCCGGCCTGGGTCCACTTCACCGCCGTCGAGGAGTCGAAGACCACCCGACCGACCGCCGCACCGGGCGAGGCGTTCATGCCCTTGGCGATACGCGGATGGTCGGAGCCGGAGGCGAACCGGGGGAACATCAGCTGGCTGAGCTGATGCCCGGTGACCCGCATGAGTGCCTCGTCCATGGAGATCAGGCCCTCATCGACCAGCTGGACGGCGATGCGGAAAGCGGCCGCCGCGGTGCGCTTGCCGACCCGGGTCTGCAGCATCCAGAGCTTGCCACGCTCGATGGTGAACTCGATGTCGCACAGGTCGCGGTAATGGGTCTCCAGCTTGTGCATGATGTCCATGAGCTGCTCGTACGATGCCGGATCCAAGGACTCGAGCTCCTGCAACGGCAGCGTGTTGCGGATGCCGGCCACCACGTCCTCGCCCTGGGCGTCGGGGAGGTAGTCGCCGTAGATGCCCGTCGCGCCCGTGCCCGGGTCACGCGTGAACGCCACGCCGGTGCCCGAGCCCGGTCCCGCGTTGCCGAAGGCCATCGCCTGCACGTTGACGGCGGTGCCGAGCGTGTGCGGGATGCGCTCCTGCCGCCGGTAGAGGCGGGCCCGCTCGGTGTTCCACGAGTGGAAGACGGAGCGGATGGCGAGATCGAGCTGCTGGTGCGGATCCTGCGGGAACTCGTGACCGGTGCCCTCACGCACGATCGACTTGTAGACGTCGACGAGGCGCTTGAGCGCCTCGACCGGCAGCTCGACGTCGGTCATGACGCCGGCGCTGCTCTTCATCTGGTCGAGGGCGTGCTCGAAGTCGTCGCCGTCGAGGCCGAGGACGGTCTTGCCGAACATCTGGATCAGGCGCCGGTAGGAGTCCCAGGCGAAGTGCTCGTCGCCGGACTGGCGGGTCAGGCCGGCCACGCTGGCGTCATTGAGGCCGATGTTGAGGACGGTCTCCATCATGCCTGGCATCGAGAACCGGGCGCCCGACCGGACCGACACGAGCAGCGGGTCCTCGGGGTCCCCGAGGTTGCGTCCCATCTCCTGCTCGAGGCGCGCGGTGTGCTGGGCGATCTGCGTGCGCAGGCCCTCGGGGCCGTGACCGTGCTCGAGGAAGTAGCGGCAGGCCTCGGTGGTGATCGTGAAGCCCGGGGGCACGGGCAGGCCCATGCGCGTCATCTCGGCGAGGTTGGCACCCTTGCCGCCGAGCAGATCGACCTTGGTGCGGTCGCCCTCGGAGAAGTCGAATACCCAGATGTTGGCCGGGGAGGCAGGAGTTGACGTCATGCACATACCCGACCCCGTATGGCGTGCCATCGCAAGGGACTTTCCTCCATGTGGGATGTGACCTCGGCCACGACGGGCCCTTCGGCGCTTGTCAGGAGCCTGCGCCGGGTCCTTGGTCCCGGAGGAACGTCCCTCACGTACGCTGCCCGCGTGACCATCGAGCTCGACGATCCGCGCCCTGCGCCGTTCGTTCCCGGCCCGGTCCGGTACCGGGGTGCGTACCTGGAGATGCTGATCTCCTCGCTCATCGGCCTCGTAGCCGCCTTCGTCCTCTCGGTCGAGGCGCTCGAGCTGGCGAAGGATCCCCTGGCCGACCTCGGCTGCAACATCAACTCCGTGCTCTCCTGCGGCACGGTCGGCACCTCCTGGCAGGCCAGCCTGCTCGGCTTCCCGAACGCCTACCTCGGCCTCATCGCGGAGCCGGTCGTCATCACGCTGTCCGTCGCCGCGCTCGGCGGCGTCCGGTACCCGCGGTGGTTCATGCTCTCGGCTCAGGGCGTCTACACGATCGGCCTCGCCTTCGCCTACTGGCTGTTCGTGCAGTCCTACTTCGTCATCGGGGCCCTGTGCCCGTGGTGCCTCACGATCACGGTCACCACCACCTTGGTGTTCGCCAGCATGACGCGCATCAACATCCTCGACAACAACTTCCGGCTCTCGGAGTCGATGTACCGATCGCTGTCGAGCTGGCTCCGCGCCGGCGCCGACGTCCTCGGCTGCATCCTCATCTTCGCGGTGCTGGCCGCGATGATCGTCCTGAAGTACGGCAGCGCCCTCTTCGGCAGCTAGCCGCCGCTGACGCTGATCTCCGCGGCCGCCACCAGGGCCGCCGCCTCGGCGTCCAGTTCGCACGTGTCGAGCCAGCCGTCCGGAAGCGTCGGTCGGCGATTGCCTGAGGTCCGGCCTCGGGGCCCCTCCCCCACGACCGTGTTGAACTCCTGGTCGGCATCGATCTGCGCCAGCAGCCCGTCGAGCTCGTCGAGCGACGTCACGGTGCCCAACGCCTGCCGGACCTGCTGGCGGACCGAGAAACCCTTGAGGTACCACGCCATGTGCTTGCGGATGTCACGGCAGCCCTTCAGCTCCCCATAGTCCTCCACGAGGAGCTGGGCGTGCCGCCTGAGCGTCACGAGGACCTCGGGCAGGGCGGGGTCGGCCGGGATCGGGCCGCCGGAGAAGGCGGCGGCCAGCTGCCCGAACAGCCACGGTCGACCGAGGCAGCCGCGACCGACGACGACACCGTCGGCTCCGGTCTGCTCGATCATCCGCATGGCATCCGCCGCCGTCCAGATGTCGCCGTTCCCGAGCACGGGCGTGCCCAGCGGGTCGAGGGCCTCCTTCAGACGGGCGATCGACTCCCAGTCGGCCGTCCCGGCGTACATCTGCGCCGTCGTCCGGCCGTGCAGCGCCACCCATGCAACCCCCTCCTCGGCCGCAGCGCGGCCGGCATCGAGGTAGGTGAGGTGGTCGTCGTCGATCCCCTTGCGCATCTTGACCGACACCGGCACGCGACCATCGGCCGCGGCGATCGCCTCATGCACGATGGCACGGAAGAGATCGCGCTTCCACGGCAGCGCGCTGCCACCGCCCTTGCGGGTCACCTTCGGGACCGGGCAGCCGAAGTTGAGGTCGATGTGGTCGGCCCGGTCCTCATCGACCAGCATCCGTACGGCCGCCGCCACCGTCCCCGGGGCGACGCCGTACAGCTGGACGGCTCTAGGCGACTCGTCGGGCCCGAACGTCACCAGGTCGAGCGACTCCTCGCTCCGCTCGACGAGGGCACGGGAGGTGACCATCTCCGAGACGTACATCCCCACGCCGCCGTCGCCCACCACCGCACGCGCCGACTCGCGGGCCAGCGACCGGAAGGCGCGGTTGGTGATCCCGGCCATCGGCGCGAGCACGACGGGGGGATCGAAGGACAGGGGCATGGGGTCGATTCTCCCATTCCGTCATGCGGCAGACTGCGGGTGAGCATCGGAACCGTCAGACGAGCACCGAAGGGGGATCGTAGGCATGTCCTCAGAAGCCGCCGAGTCCGGAGTCGCGCTGCAGGGCCGACGTCGCTGGTTCGCGCTGATGTTCCTCGCGCTCGGCGTGGCGATGATCATCCTCGACGCGACCGTCGTGAACGTCGCGATCCCGACAATGGTCAAGGACCTGAACCTCACGACGGCCGATGCCGAGTGGGTCACAGCGGCGTATGCCTTGACCTTCGCCTCGCTCCTGATCCTCGCCGGGAGACTCGCCGATCGCTTCGGCCGCCGGCTGATGTTCGTCGCCGGCGTCATCGTGTTCGTTGCCGCCAGTGTCCTGGTGGCCGCGTCGGACTCGTCGTCGACGCTCATCGCCGCCCGTGCCCTCCAGGGCGTCGGCGGGGCCATGATCCTGCCGAGCTCCCTGTCCGTCCTGAACGCCGTGTTCGTCGGCAGGGCGCGCGCCGTCGCCTTCGCCGTCTGGGGCGGCACCATCGGCGGCATGGCCGCCCTCGGCCCCCTCGTCGGCGGCTGGCTCACGACCTACGCCTCATGGCACTGGGCCTTCCTCATCAACGTGCCGATCGGCATCCTCGTGCTCGTCGGCGTGCTGATCACCGTGCCCGAGACGAAGGCGCTCGGCGGTCCGAGGGGCATCGATCCGCTCGGCACGGTCCTCATCATCGTCGCCCTCCTTGGCATCGTGTTCGCCCTGATCGAGGGCCAGCGCTACGGCTGGTTCACGCCGCAGGCCGAGTTCTCCGCCGCCGGCTGGACGTGGCCGTCGACCACCGTCTCCATCGTGTTCGTCTCCGCCGTCGTGGGTCTGGGCGCGCTCGCCCTCTTCGCCTTCGTCGAGATCCGCCGGGCCGCTCGTGGCAAGACGGTCGTCGTCGACCTCCGGCTCTTCCGCATCCGAACCTTCGGTGCCGGCAACGTCGTGGCACTCGTGGTCAGCCTCGGTGAGTTCGGACTGCTCTTCGGCATCCCGCTGTTCCTCCAGGCCGTTCGCGGATATGACGCCCTCCAGACCGGCGTGATCCTGCTTGCGCTCGCGGGCGGCTCCTTCGTGGCATCGGGCCTCGGTGCCCCGCTCTCCCAGCGATTCGGCCCGGTTCGCGTCCTGCAGACCGGCATGGCGCTGGAGGCGCTCGGGATCCTGGCCCTCGGCTTCACCCTGTCCACCGAGGTGACGGGCTGGCAGATGGCTCCGTGGTTGTTCATGTACGGCATGGGCGTCGGCTTCGCGACCGCCCAGCTGACCGGCGTGATCCTGTCCGAGGTGCCGGTGGCCGAGTCGGGGCAGGCCAGCGCTGTCCAGTCGACGTCCCGGCAGGTTGGCGCTGCGATCGGCACCGCGATCATCGGCACCACCCTCGTGCTGGGCCTCGGCACCGTGCAGGGTCACCTCGAGGACCTCGGCGTGCCCACGGCGCAGGCCGCCCAGGTCTCGGACATCGTGGCCACGTCGGCCGGTCAGGCCATCCCCGCCCTGGCGAGCCAGCCCAACGGCGCCGTCCTGGTCGAGGGCGCCTCGCAGGGTTTCGCTGAGGCGATCACCTGGGTGGCCTGGGTGGCCGGGGCCTTCGTGCTTCTCGGCCTGCTGACCAGCCTCGTGCTGCCGAAGAATGCGGCCCGCGTGGAGTCCGAGGGCTACTCGCCCCCGCGCGGCGCACCAGCGGCGGCCGAGTAGCCATGGACGCCGGTCGCGTCGTCGTCATCGGCCGGACGGACGTCGGGCGGCGCGCCTGCGCCCTGCTCCAGGATGCCGGCATGCGCACCGTGCACCTTGATGAGCCGTCGGACAGCGAGCTCCACGCGGCCCTCAGCGGCCAGGTCGACGGTGTGGCCGTCCTGCTCCACGACGATATCCGGGCCCTGCGCTACAGCCTCATGATCGAGCACCTGCGCCCGGGGATCCGGCTGTTCGTGGCGATCTTCGACCGCACGGTGCGCAAGCAGCTCGAGAGCACCGTGCCCAACTGCGTGGTCCTCTCCCCCGCCTCGATCGCCGTGCCGGCCATCGTGGCTGCCGCGATCGTTCCGGAGCACGGCGCCATCCGGCGTCGGGAGGGCTCACAGCTCCGCGAGTGGGTCGCCATCGACGCGACCGCGGAGCCCGACGAGCCGCACGCGACCGTGACCCCGTACGAGACACCCGGGTCGTTGCGCGCCCGAGGGATCGTCGGCCGCATACGTGGCCAGCTGCACGCCTACGACTCGGGCTCCGCCGTCCTCCTCGGCGGGGCGTTCGGCCTGCTCCTCATCATCCTGGTCGACACGCTGATCGGGCTGCGGCACAACTCGCTCACGCGGGCCCTCTACGACGCGACGAGGACGACGGCGACCATCTCCGCTCCTCCCCTCGAGGACGTGCCCGGAGACCTCGTGTGGGCCACAGTCGCCGCGCTGCTCGTCATGGGGCTGACCGCCGCCTTCGCGGCCGGCATCGTGCACCACCTCCTGTCCGGACGGCATGTGGCCCTGGTGGGCCGGCGGGTCATCCCACGAAGTGGGCATGTCGTCGTGGTCGGCATGGGACAGGTCGGCCTGCGACTGGCGCAGGAACTCCGCGACCTCGGGGTCGCGGTGCTCGGAATCGAGCGCGTCAGCACGGCGTCCGGCCTCGGCCTGGCGCGCGATCTCGGCATCCCGGTCCTCATCGGCGATGCGACCTCCCGTCGGGTGCTCCGGCGGGCCGGGCTGTCGCGAGCCGCCGCGCTCGTCGCCGCCGGCAGCGAGGAGCGGGACAGCATCGCGGTCGCCCTGGCCGCCACGGCGGTTGCCCCGGGCCTGCAGGTCGTCCTTCGGGCGGGTGCGGACGATGCCATCGACGAGACCCGTTCGCTGTTCCCGATCGGGCCGGTCATCGACGTCAACGGGCTCACGGCGGCCTTCGTCTCCCGCGCGCTGCTCGGTGAGCAGCCCTATGCGGTGATCCCGGATGCCGACCAGGTGATCTGCCTGAGCTCACGTGAGTCCGCCCCGACGCGCCAGCGGTCCATCACCGCGTGGTGCGACTGCTCCTGACAGGATCCGCGCATGAGCCGCCAGGTGCAGATCACCTTCGATGCCCATGATCCGCGTGCGCTGTCCACGTTCTGGCGGGATGTGCTCGGGTACGTGCACCCCGGGCCCCCCGGTGTGGTCGTGCCGCCGGGCACGGACCCGCTGGACGCGTGGGAGGAGTTCCTCGAGGCGATGGGCGTGCCGCAGGACGCCCGGAACACCCGTTCCGCGCTTGAGGATCCCGAGGGGATCGGGCCGCGGATCTTCTTCGAGCAGGTGCCGGAGGGCAAGACGGCGAAGAACCGCGTCCATCTCGACGTCCGCGCGGCTCCGGGGCTCCAGGGGGACGACCGCATGGCGGCTCTGGAGGCGGAGTGCTCCCGCCTCGTCGCGCTGGGCGCCATGCGCCTGCAGCGCTACGAGCCGGAACCGCCCCTGGGCTTCGGGCACATCGTCATGGCCGACCCGGAGGGCAACGAGTTCTGCCTCGACTGACTTCTCAGCAGGCGGGCAGGCGCTGCGCGAGCCAGCCGACGAGCTCGTCGATGGCGATGCGCTCCTGCTGCATGGAGTCGCGCTCCCGGACGGTCACGGCGTTGTCCTCGAGGGAGTCGAAGTCGAAGGTGACGCAGAACGGCGTGCCGATCTCGTCCTGCCGGCGGTACCGGCGGCCGATGGCACCCGCGTCGTCGAACTCGATGTTCCACAGGCGGCGGAGGGTGGCCGCGAGCTCCTTCGCCCGCGGCGAGAGCTTCTCGTTGCGGGACAGCGGGAGCACGGCGACCTTGACCGGCGCGAGGCGCGGGTCAAGGCGCAGGACGACGCGCTTGTCGACTCCGCCCTTGGCATTGGGGGCCTCGTCCTCGTCGTAGGCATCGAGGAGGAAGGCGAGCACCGCCCGCGTCAGTCCCGCTGCCGGCTCGATGACGTACGGGACCCAGCGCTCCTCGGTCTCCTGGTCGAAGTACGAGAGGTCGGTGCCGCTGTGCTCGCCGTGGGTCCTCAGGTCGAAGTCGGTGCGGTTGGCGATGCCCTCGAGCTCGGCCCACTCGGAGCCGGCGAAACGGAACCGGTACTCGATGTCGACCGTGCGCTTCGAGTAGTGGCTCAGCTTCTCCTTCGGGTGCTCGAAGAAGCGCATGTTCTCCGGGTTCAGGCCGAGGTCGGTGTACCAGTCCCAGCGGGCCTTCAGCCAGTACTCGTGCCACTCCTCGTCGGTGCCGGGCTTGACGAAGAACTCCATCTCCATCTGCTCGAACTCGCGGGTGCGGAAGATGAAGTTGCCCGGCGTGATCTCGTTGCGGAAGCTCTTGCCCGTCTGGCCGATGCCGAACGGCGGCTTCTTGCGGGCGGAGTTCGCCACGTTGAGGTAGTTGACGAAGATGCCCTGCGCGGTCTCCGGGCGCAGGTAGTGGACGGCACCCGCATCCTCGACGGGCCCGACCATCGTGCGCAGCATCCCGTTGAAGTCCTTGGGCTCGGTGAACTGGCCCTTGGTCCCGCAGTTGCTGCAGGTGATGTCGGCGAGGCCGTTCTCCGGAGCGTGCTTGTGCTTCTCCTCGTAGGCCTCGATGAGCTGGTCCGCGCGCCAGCGCTTGTGGCACTGCTTGCACTCCGTCAGCGGGTCGACGAACGCGTTGACGTGGCCCGACGCCTCCCAGACCTGGGGCGCGAGGATCACCGACGAGTCGATGCCGACGACGTCGTCACGGCCTCGGACGACGGCCTGCCACCACTGCCGGCGCACGTTCTCCTTGAGCTCGACACCGAGCGGGCCGTAGTCCCACGCCGAGCGCGTGCCTCCGTAGATCTCGGACGACGGGTACACGAACCCGCGGCGCTTGGACAGGTTGACGACGGCGTCGACGCGATCAGTGGCCATAGTGGCGCAATCCTAGGCGGGCGCCCCTAGCCGGCCGCATCCGGCAGATCCGCGAGCAGCCGACGGGCGATGGCCTCGTCCACGGTGTCGAAGTCGGCGTAGTGCCAGGTCAGGGCACGGCGCGCGAGTGGCCTCACGACGGCGACCACCGCGTCGTACCGGTGCTGAAGGTCGGCGAGTGCCTCGCGGGGGCACACCGGCACGGCCAGCACCAGCGCAGCGGCGCCCGCCTCGCGCAGGGCGGATGCGGCAGCCCGGGCGGCCGTGCCCGTCTCGACGCCGTCGTCAAGGACGACGACGCAGTGCCCCGCAAGACCCTCGGGGGGAAGCACCCGCACGCCATCGGCGGACCGTTCGGCCGGGAGGCCGCGGACGGGCAGGGGAAGGGACTCCCGGACGCCGAGCGCGACGGGGACCCCGTTCGGGATCAGGGGAAGCAGAAGGGGTGCCGGACGACCCTCGACCGCCTCCGCCAGCAGCGGGGCCAGTCGGCGCCCTCCGTCGCGCAGATCCGCGAAGTCGCTCACGTGGAGACCGACGGCACATCGGGCGAGGCCGCCTCACCGAGCCCGATGGTCCCGGCATCGGCGGCCAGGCCGCTGGGCGCGGTGCGCACCCCGTCGGCGTCCACGGTGCGGACGAGCTCGTAGGCCGACGGCTCGTCGATCGCAGTGGACAGCAGCGGGATGGAGTGCATCTTCACGTCGAAGCTCGAGAGCGCGCGCCGGTAGGCCCCCACGCCGTCCCACTCGCTGGTGAGCAGCAGGAGGTCCTGGTCATCGGTGGCCTGGCCGAGGGCGATCCCCCGGCACCCCGCCTGCGCGGCGAGGGTGTCCATGGCCAGCGCCGCGTCCGACAGGAACGCTGCCCTCCCGGCCTGCGGCACCCGGAAGCGGCTGACGACACGGAGGGCGGCGCTAGGGTGGGTCACCTGTCGAACGGTAGTGCCCTCGCGATCCGGAGTGTCCATGGCCAGCAGTTCAGGTGATCCCGCACGGCCCCAGGGCGGCAAGAAGCGCAAGGAGTCGCTGCCGCCCGGTGTGCGCGGTCCCCGCGGCCCCCAGCCCGACGCGAACGCCTCGCGCGGGCCGCTGTACGGGCGCCCGGGAGCGAGTCCGCGCCGCCTCCGCTTCGAGGAGTTCAGCTACCCGATGCTGCGACGCCTCCATGCCTGGCCACGCTGGATCATCGTCGTCCTGCCGGCGATCCTGCTGCTCGTCGGCCTCATCCTGACCGGGCCGTTCGCGTGGATCGGCGGCATCGCGCTGCTGATCGTCTGGGCGTTCATCGCCTGGCTCACTGCGCTGTCATGGCCGGCGCTGTCCGCCGGATCGCGGGCCTTCCGCCTCCTCGTGGTCCTGGCCCTGCTGGGCGTCGTCGTCCTGAAGTTCCTCGGTCGCTTCTGACCTCCTCCCGCGGCGTCGATGACCCAGCCGTGCGCCCTACCCTGTATTGACATTCATTTTCAATAAGACGTATTCTCGGGGCATGAGACTGCGCGGCCTGCTCCCCGGTACCGCCCTTGTCGGCGCGGCGGCCCTGCTGCTCGCGGGCTGCTCGAGCTCCTCCTCGGCGCCCGACGGCGGAACCGGGCACGCGTCGGTGGTGGCCACGACGACGATCCTCGGCAGCATCACCGGTGACGTCGTCTCGTGCGCCGACCCGCAGGCGACCGTCACCACCCTGATGCCGGTGGGGGTCGATCCCCACGAGTTCTCCGCCTCCTCCCAGCAGGTGGCCCAGATCGTGTCCGCCGACCTCGTCGTCGCGAACGGACTCGGCCTCGAGGCCGGCCTGGCGGACGCGCTCGCGAACGCGGAGTCGGACGGTGCCAACATCCTCAGCGTCGGCGAGCAGCTCGATCCGGTGCCCTTCGGACAGCACGCGAACGACTCCGCGGCGGGCGACACGACGGGGAGCTTGGACCCGCACGTCTGGTTCGACATGGACCGCATGGCGACTGCGGCGCAGTTGATCGGCACCAAACTCGCCGAGGGCGGGAACGCCGACTACGCGACCTGCGGCACGAAGGTCGCCGATGAGATCCGAGCCGCGGAGAAGGATGTCCGGGCCACCTTGGAGTCGGTGCCGGCCGACCGCCGGGTCCTCGTGACCGACCATGACGCCCTCGGCTACCTCGCAGATGCGTACGACTACCGCATCGTCGGCGCGGTGATCCCCGCAGGGACGACCCTCGCCGAGCCCAGCAGCGCTGACCTCGCGAGCCTCGTCGCCGCCATCCAGGCGGACAACGTGCCCGCCATCTTCGCCAACACCGCCGACTCCACCGCGCTCAGTGACGCGGTGGCCAAGGAGACCGGTCGCCCGGTGCAGGTGGTGCCGCTGTACATCGGCAGCGTCGGCGGGCCAGGCTCCGGGGCAGAGGACTACCTCTCCATGATGCGCACCGACGCCTCCCTGATCGCCAACGCCCTCAACCCGTGACCTCTGGGAGACTCACGCCGTGGACTGGTTCATCGAACCCTTCTCGCTGGCCTTCCAGCAGCGCGCCCTGGTCGGCGGGGCGCTCGCGGCGCTGATGACGTCCATCGTGGGCACGTGGCTGGTGCTGCGCGGGATGAGCTTCTTCGGAGACGCCTTCGTGCACGGTGTCGTGCCGGGAATCGCCGCCGCCGTGGTCCTCGACATCAATCCCCTGATCGGCGCCGCCGTCGCCGCGTTGGTCATGGTCTTGGCCATCGAGGCGGTGCATCGGCAGACGGCGCTCAGCGAGGACACGTCGATCGGCCTGCTGTTCGTCGGGATGCTGGCCCTCGGTGTCGTGATCATCTCGCGGCTGGACACCTACTCCGGGAGCCTCACCAGCATCCTGTTCGGTGACGCACTGGGCGTGACGACGTCCGACCTGATCTGGCAGGCCGTCCTCGCCGTCGTGGTCACCTCCGTGGCCCTCGTCCTGTATCGCCCACTGCTCACGCTGAGCTTCAATCCCGAGAAGGCTCAGCTGCTGGGCATGCAGCCGAAGCGCGCGCACGCCGCGCTCCTGGTGCTCATCGCCGCGGCCGTCATCGGCAGCTACCAGTCCGTCGGCACGCTCCTGGTCTTCGGCCTGCTGGTCGGGCCTCCCGCCACAGCGAGTCTCATCGCCCGCACCGTCCCTCGGATGATGGCGTACTCCGTCGTGATCTCGCTGTTCTCCGTGTGGCTGGGCCTGACGCTGAGCTACCACCTCGGCACGGCGGGCTCGGCGACCATGGCCCTGGTGCCGATCGTGCTGTTCTTCATCGTCCTCGGGATCACCCGGCTCGCGCCGCGTCGCGTCGCCCAGGAGGTCGTCCATGACTGACGCCGTCGTCGGCCGCCACGTGGTGATCAGCCGCGGGGACCACGTGGCCCTGCGCGAGTCCGACTTCACCGTCCCCTCCGGCGCGATCACGGCGATCATCGGCCCGAACGGCTCCGGAAAGTCGACCCTCCTCCACGCCATCGCCGGGCTCATCCCCGTGTCGAATGGGTCGCTCACCGTCCTCGGAGCCACTCCGGCGCTGAGCCAGTCGGACCTGGCGTACGTCCTGCAGTACACGACTGTCCCGGCCGGGACGCCGCTGACCGTCGCGGAGGCCGTGATGATGGCCCGCTTCCCGTCACTGGGGTTCCTCCGTAGGCCCTCGAGCCGCGACCGCGAGCGCGTCCAGCAGGCGATGGAGCGGCTCGACATCACGCACCTCGCGCGCCGGCATCTCACCGAGCTCTCGGGCGGGCAGCGGCAGCGCGTCTACGTGGCGCAGGGCATCGCCCAGGATCATCGCATGCTGCTGCTCGACGAGCCGCTCACCGGGCTGGACATCACGTCCGCGAAGACGATCGACTCGATCATCCACGATGAGCCCACCCGGGGCTGCTCGGTGCTGCTGACGACCCACGACCTCGAAGAGGCCAGGGCCGCGGACCACGTCATCCTCACGGCCGGTCGTGTGGTGGCCTCCGGCGCGCCCGCCGACGTGCTCACGCCCGCGAACCTCGCGGAGGCGTATGGCCTCGGCGCGCTGCATGATCCCGACACCGAGGCGCCGCGGTTCCCGACCGAGCACCACGATCACGTCCACGACGGGGAGCCGGATCGTGGCTTCTGATCGCGCACCCGTCGGCCGGCGATCCACCCGCCAGCGGCTGGCGGTGCTCGACGCCTTGGCGGAGGTCGATGACTTCCGGTCGGCCCAGGAGCTGCACGAGTACCTGCGCGGCAAGGGCGATGCCGTGGGCCTGACCACGGTCTACCGCACCCTCGCGGCGCTCGCCGAGGCCGACGAGGTGGACGTCATCCTGCGCGAGGACGGCGAGAGCATCTACCGCCGGTGCAGCGGATCGCACCATCACCACCTCGTGTGCCGGGAGTGCGGGCGCACCGTCGAGGTGGCCGGCCCCACCGTGGAGACCTGGGCCGCGGCCGTCGGGCGCGAGCACGGCTTCACCGACATCCGGCACACCGTCGAGCTCATCGGCCTCTGCCGCGACTGCAGCACCCCCGCCACGAGTTGAACCGCTTCCCGGTTCACATCGGCATTCTGCGGGGGTTATGACCGTTTTGCGAAGAAATTGAACCGGGAAGCGGTTCAACTCGTGAGGGTCAGGCCGGGGGCGGGTTGGGCACCGCTCCGCCGTAGCGACGGTCCCGCGAGGCATAGACCTCGCACGCGTGCCACAGGTGACGCCGGTCGAAGTCGGGCCACAGCGTGTCGAGGAAGACAAACTCCGCGTACGCCGACTGCCAGAGCAGGAAGTTGCTGATCCGCTGCTCCCCCGACGACCGCACGAACAGGTCGACATCCGGCATGTCGGGCTCGTCGAGGAACCGGTGGAACGTGCGCTCGTCGATGCGGTCGGGATCCAGGCGGCCGGCCCGGACCTCGCGGGCCATCGCCGCCGCAGCGTCGGCGATCTCCGCGCGCCCGCCGTAGTTGACGCACATCGTCAGCGTCAGCTTGCGGTTGTCCTTGGTGAGCTCCTCAGCCTCCTCGAGCTCATTGATCACGCTGCGCCACAGCCGCGGCCGCCGGCCCGCCCAGCGCACCCGGACGCCGAGCTCGTTCATCTCATCCCGGCGCCGACGGATCACGTCGCGGTTGAAGCCCATGAGGAACTTGACCTCGTCCGGTGAGCGCTTCCAGTTCTCCGTCGAGAACGCGTAGGCACTGAGCCAGCCGATCCCCAGCTCGAGGGCGCCCTCGACACAGTCGAACAGGCTCGCCTCGCCGGCCGTGTGGCCGGCCGTGCGCGGCAGGCCGCGCTCCTTGGCCCAGCGGCCGTTGCCGTCCATGACGATCGCGACGTGCCGAGGCACGAGATCAGCGGGGATCGTCGGCGGTCGAGCACCCGAGGGATGCGGAGACGGCGTCCGCACGGGAGCAGAGCGTCGGGCCATGCGCCCATCCTGTCAGGTCGAGGGAGCCGATCAGGTCCGGTCGACGAGCGGCAGGGAGCGCAGATTGCGCTCCAGATGCCACTGCGTGTACGCCGCCACGACCCCGCTCGCCTCGCGCCGCTCCCGGGCATCCGTGGCGTCCGCGAGCAGCCAGTCGCCGCTCAGGAGCGCACCGAGCAGGGCGATGGCCGCCGCCGAGGGCGCAGCCGAGCCGGGCGGTCGGCAACTGGCGCACACGACTCCACCGCTGGCCACGGACACCGCCCGATGCGGGCCCGGAGCTCCACAGCGCGCGCACTCGTCGAAGGAGGGCGACCAGCCGGCGATCGCCAGCGAGCGCAGGAGGTAGGAGTCCAGGATCAGGCCCGGATCGTGCTCGCGGGCCACGAGGGAGCGCAGACCGGAGACGAGGAGGGCGAACTGCGGCAGCGCCGGCTCACGCTCCTCCGGCGTCAGCCGCTCGGCGGTCTCCAGCATCGCCGTTCCGGCGGTCCAGCGGGCGTAGTCGGCCGCGAGCGCAGCACCATGGGCCGCGATGGTCTCGACCTGCGTGACGTTGTCGAGCGATCGCCCTTCGTACATCTGGACGTCGACGTGGCCGAACGGCTCCAGCCGGGCGCCGATGCGGGATGAGGTCTTGCGGACGCCGCGCGCCACGGCGCGGACCCGGCCGCGCTCGCGGCACAGCAGAGTGACGATCCGGTCCGCCTCACCCAACTTCTGGGTGCGCAGCACGATCGCCTCGTCTCGGTACACCGGCACCGCTAGATTCTTTCGCATGGCGGACTCGGAGCCGGTCAACCCGGAGCCAACGGAGCCGGTGTCGGACGCGGCAGCGGCCTCCGACCTCCCGCCCGCGCCTGCGGGGAGGAGCCCGGCCGCGACCCCGCCGACCGCTCCGGTGCTGGTGGCAGCGGATACCAAGTGGCTGCGCAGGGCGCTCGTGATGGTCGTGATCGCGATCCTCTCCCTCGAGCTCATCAATCACGTCTGGGGCGCACTGAGCGGTTTCCTGTTCAACCTGCTCCTCGCGTGGCTCATCGCGATCTCCGTGGACCCGGTGGTCACCTGGCTCAACAAGCGAGGGATGCGCCGGGGCGCGGCCACCGCCCTCGTGGCCATCGTGACCCTGATCCTCATCGGCGGGTTCATCGCGCTGTTCGGCGGAGCCCTCGCGGCGCAGACCGTCCAGCTGGTCACGGCGCTCCCCGCCCTGGTGCTCGACATCGTGACCTGGATCAACGGGACCTTCGAGGCGTCCATCGATCCGCAGCAGCTGCTGGCCAACCTCAACCTAACGACCCAGCAGGCTGCCGACCTCGCCAGCGCCCTCGCCGGCGGCGTCCTGGCGGTCCTCGTCAGCGTGGTGGGCGCCCTGTTCAACTTCGTCACCGTGATCGTCTTCTCGTTCTACTTCGCCGCCGACGCGCCTCGGATCAAGCGGTGGATCGCCTCACTGCTCAAGCCCGCCCAGCAGGTGGTGTTCATCCAGGTGTGGGACATCTCCGTGCGCAAGGCCGGTGGGTTCGTCATCTCCAAGTTCGCCCTGGCGAGCGTCTCGGCCCTGTTCCACAGCCTGTTCTTCTGGCTCATCGACATCCCGTTCTGGCTGCCGATGGGCATCTTCGCGGGCTTCGTCAGCCAGTTCATCCCGACCATCGGCACCTACATCGGGGTGGCCCTGCCGGCGTTGTTCGCCGCCTTCAATGAGCCGCTCGACGTGCTCTGGATCGCGCTCTTCGCCACCGTGTACCAGCAGATCGAGAACTACGTGCTGACCCCTCGCATCTCCACGCACACCATGGACATCAACTCCGGGGTGGCCCTCGCGGCGGTGTTCATCGGCGCCGCGCTATTCGGCCCGATCGGCGCAATCATCGGCATCCCGCTGGCGGCCATCGTCATCGCCGTCTTCGAGGCCTTCGGCCAGCGGTACGAGGTGCACCCCTACGTCGAACGCCGCGCCGACAACTGACCCACACCGACGAGTTGAACCGCTTCCCGGCTCAATTCTGGCGAATTGAACCGGGATCGCGGCCGGTCTGCGCATTTGCACCGCCCGGCCGTGGGACACGCGGCGAGCAAGCTCCGGGGCCCTAGCCGCACCCGGATGGACTCAAGCGCTCTACTCCACCACGTCGCCTCCGGCTCCGCGTGCGAGGCGGTTCAGATCGGCGGTTTCCCCGTGATCCCGGCTCAATTCTGCAGAATTGAGCCGGGAAGCGGTTCAACTCGTGGGCTAGAAGCCGAGGCGGCGCAGTTGCTTCGGGTCCTTCTGCCAGTCCTTGGCCACCTTGACGCGGATGTCGAGGAACACCGGCGTCCCGAGCATCGCCTCGATCTCTTTGCGCGCCTTCGTACCGACCTGCTTGAGTCGCGACCCCGCCTTGCCGATGACAATCGCCTTCTGCGTCTCCCGTTCTACGAAGAGCGAGGCGCGGACATCCGTCAGCGGCCGGTCCACGGGCCGGTCCTCACGCTCCTCGATCTCGTCGACCACCACCGCGATGGAGTGCGGCAGTTCGTCCTGCACACCCTCGAGCGCGGCCTCCCGGATCAGCTCGGCCACCGCGATCTCGGTGGTCGCCGCCTCATCCACCCCCTCGGGGAACAGGACCGGTCCCTCGGGAAGCTGGCCGATGAGCTGCTCCACGAGCACCTCGACCTGGGATCCGGTGCGCGCGGACACCGGTACGACCGACGCCCACTGGATCCCCAACTCCCCCGCCAGGGCACCGACCTCGGCCAGCCGCTCGGCCACGGTGGCCCGATCCACGGAGTCCGTCTTCGTCACCACGGCCACCAGCGGCTTGCGGCGCAATCCGGCCAGCTCCGCCCCGATGAAACGATCCCCCGGCCCGACCGCCTGGTCCGCGGGGATGCACAGTCCCACCACGTCGACGCTCGCCCACGTCTCGCGCACCTGATCGTTGAGCCGCTCCCCCAGCAGCGTGCGCGGACGATGCAGCCCCGGCGTGTCCACGAGGATGAGCTGGCCCTCCGGCCGATTGACGATCCCCCGCAGCACCCGCCGGGTCGTCTGTGGCCGATCCGACGTGATCGCCACCTTGCGACCGACCATGGCATTCGTCAGCGTGGACTTGCCGGCGTTGGGCCGGCCCACGAGGCACGCGAAGCCGCTCCTGAAATCGTCTGTCACCGCACTCGCTCCCGCTCGCTTCCGCCGTCGTCGCTCGGCCGCCTCACGTTCTCCATGATCCCCAGCAACGCTAGGGCAGCGAAGACGAGAACGCACCCGATCCCCCCGAGGACGCCGAGCGCCTCGCCCAGCACTGCCACACCGAGAAGGGTGGCCACGGCCGGCTCCAGCAGGTTCAGCGTCGCGATGTGTCCCGGCTGGAGGACGGCCAGTCCGACGCCGAACAGCAGGTACGCCACCGTCGTGGCGCCCAGCCCGAGCCACATCACCGCGACGACACCGGCCGGGGACCACCACCACGTGGACGCCACCGCTGCCGGCAGCAGCACCAGCGCCCCGACGGAGAACGACGACGCCAGGACCGCTCCGGGATCGCCGCCGTCACGGGAGAGCCGCACGCCGATCACGGTGTACACCGCGTAGCAGCCGCCGGCGGACGCGGCCGCCAGCGCCCCCACCGGGTCGGGGGCCGTGACGCCACCGGACAGCAGCAGGGTCACGCCCACGACCGCGATCACCGTGGACACCGCCCACACCCACCCGGGGGCACCCTCGCGCAGCAGCCACCCCAGCACCCCGGCGAGGAACGGGGCCAGTGCCAGCGAGACGAGGGTCCCGACCGCGACCCCGGTACGGGATGTCCCGATGAAGAAGAACGCCTGGTATCCCGCCACCGCGAGGCCCATCACCCATGTCGTGGGCCGTCGCCAGAGCCGCCGGACCGCGGCCAGATGCCCGCGCCATGCGACGAAGGCCAGCAGGCCGAGCGAGCCGACCAGGAGCCGCATCGCGGCGACGCCGGGGCCCGGTGCTCCGGGCGCCAGGAGGGCCAACGACGTCGCAGACGTGCCGAAGAGGGTGGCAGCGGCCAGCACGGCGACGGCTCCGCGGGCCGCGGGACTCATGTCTCCTGCCGGTCGACGACCTCGCCGGCGGCGTCGCACACCAGCACCGGCACACCGGACCCCGCCAGCTCCCGCAACGCCGCTAGCCCGTCCGCGGCGGGCGGCTCACCGACGATCACGGCAGCCTCGACGCCATCCGCACCTGCGGCCACTGCCTGCGCCACGGCGAGGTCCAGGGCCGAGATCGAGAGTGCGGTCAGCCGCACATCCACGGCGACATAGCTCCGTCCGGTCGCGTCCCTGAGCCCGGCCCCGGCACGAGCCCCGACGCGGCCGCGCGCGCCTCGGGCGAGGGTGACGAGCTTCGCGTCCTCCGGGTCGAGCGCCTCACTCATCCGAGGCCTCCGACGCGGGCTCGGCCGAGTGCGGCTGGACGAGCACCGTGCCGATGCGATTGCGCCGGCCAGCCCCCTGCTCGGCCGTGAGCCGCCATCCGTCGAGGTCCACGGAGGCGCCGGGGATCGGCACGCGGCCAAGGCGCTTGGCCACCAGGCCCAGCACCGTCTCGACCCCCTCCTCCTCGGAGTCGACCTCCACGTCGACGAGCTCCGCGAAGTCGTCGACATGCATCCGCGCCATCAGCCGGAAGGCCCCGTCTGCCAGCGGGACGACCTCGGGCGCCGCCGTGTCGTACTCGTCGGCGATCTCACCGACGATCTCCTCGAGGATGTCCTCGATGGTGACTAGGCCTGCCGTGCCGCCGTACTCGTCGACGACCACGGCCATGTGCACCCGCGCCGACTGCATGTCCCGGAGGAGGGCATCGGCGGGCTTGCTGTCGGGGACGAAGTAGGGCACGCGCATCAGCGACTCGACGCGCTCCGACTGCTCCGCATCGCGGTGCTCGAAGACGCGCCGCACCACGTCCTTGAGGTAGATGATCCCAACGACGTCGTCCGCGTTCTCGCCGATGACGGGAATGCGCGAGAACCCGGACCGCAGGCCCAGCGACAGGGCCTGCCGCAGGGTCTTCGAGCGCTCGATGAAGATCATCTCGGTGCGCGGCACCATCACCTCACGGGCGAAGGTCTCGCCCAGCTCGAACACCGAGTGGATCATCTGCCGCTCATCGTCTTCGATGAGGTCGTCCGCCTCGGCGAGGTCGACCATCTCGCGCAGATCCGCCTGCGACGAGAACGGCCCCTCGCGGTAGCCCTTGCCGGGTGTCACGGCATTGCCGACCAGGATCAGCAGGGAGGCCAGCGGGCCGAGCACCGTGGCCAGCCAGTGTGCTGGTCCGGCGGCCACCATGGCGATGCGGTCGGCGTGCTGGCGTCCGAGGGTGCGGGCCGCGACTCCGACCACCACGTAGTGCACGACGACCATGAGGAGCACGGCGACCAGCAGGGCCAGGAACACCGATCCCGGGCCGATCACGTCGTAGCTCACGTACCCGACGATCACGGTGGCGGTGACCCGGCAGAGCGTGGACAGGAAGAGCAGGACGTTGACGTGGCGGGGACGGTCGTCGAGAACGGTCAGCAGTCGCGCCGCGCGGCGATTCCCCTCACGGCGCGCCTCCTCGGCATGCGACCGGCTCGCCCGGTCGATTGCCACCTCGGCACAGGCGAGCGCACCCGCCACCAGCACCAGGAGGGCCACCAGCAGGATCAGCCAGATGTCCGACGCCATCATGAGCGCCAGCCCCGGAGCAGCCGATCCTGGAGCGCGAACATGGCGTCGTACTCCTCCTGCGTGGCGTGGTCGTAGCCGATGAGGTGCAGCGTGCCATGCGTGGTGAGGAAGGCGAGCTCGTCGTCGAGGGTGCGCCCGGCGGCGGCCGCCTGTGCGCGGGCGAAGGCCGGGCACAGCACGATGTCGCCGAGCACGCCCGGCTCCGGCTCCTCGTCCGGTGCCGCCGATCGCACCTCGTCGATGGGGAAGGACAGGACATCGGTCGGTCCGGGCTCCTGCATCCAGTCCTCGTGCAGGGTGGTCATGCGCTCCTCATCTACGAGGGTCACCCCCAGCTCGCACTCGGGGTGCAGGCGCAGGGCTGCGAAGAGGTGGTCGAGCAGGTCGCCCAGGGCGTCCGAGTCGCAGTCCACCCCCGACTCGTTGAGGATCGTCGCCTGTCGTGGGGTCACGTGGCCCGCTTCGCGTCGTACTTCTCGTAGGCGTCGACGATGCGGCCCACGAGCTTGTGACGCACGACGTCGTGGGACGTGAGCCGGCAGAACGCGACATCGTCGATGCCCTCGAGGATGTCGGAGACGACGCGTAGCCCGCTCGACGTGCCGCCGGGCAGGTCCACCTGGGTCACGTCGCCCGTGACGACCATGGTCGAGCCGAAGCCGAGACGGGTGAGGAACATCTTCATCTGCTCCGCCGAGGTGTTCTGCGCCTCGTCGAGGATGATGAACGAGTCGTTGAGCGTCCTGCCGCGCATGTAGGCCAACGGCGCCACCTCGATCGTGCCGCTGGTGATGAGCCGCGGGATCGAGTCGGGGTCGATCATGTCGTGCAGAGCGTCGTACAAGGGCCGCAAGTAGGGGTCGATCTTCTCCGACAGGCTGCCCGGCAGGAAGCCGAGCCGTTCGCCGGCCTCGACGGCCGGGCGGGTGAGGACGATGCGGTTGATGCGCTTGGCCTGCAGCGCCTGCACGGCCTTGGCAACCGCGAGGTAGGTCTTGCCCGTTCCCGCCGGGCCGATGCCGAACACGATCGTGTTCGAGTCGATCGCGTCGACGTACCTCTTCTGGTTGAGCGTCTTGGCGCGGATCGTGCGGCCGCGGTTGCTCAGGATGTTCGCGGTGAGGACCTCGGTGGGCCTGGTGCCGGAGCGGACCAGGGCGATGCTCCGCTCCACCGACTCGTGCGTGAGGGCCTGTCCGGTGCGCAGCACCGCGAGCATCTCGGCCACCAACGTGTCGACGAGGGCCACCTCGTCCGCGTCGCCGGCCACCGTGATCTCGTTGCCACGGGCGAGGATGTCCACGCCGGGGAAGGACTTCTCGACGAGCCTTAAGTACTCGTCCTGCGAGCCGAGAAGGGCCACCATCGGCTGGGAATGGGGCACCACGATCGTGGTCTGAGCCCGGGGGCTGTCCGAGGCCGACTGGGTCGTCATGTGGTCACCGCCTGCCGCTACCCGGGGGGCCAGGCGAGCGCCCGCCCGCCGAGGACGTGGAAGTGGACGTGCGGCACCGACTGGCCCGCGAGTTCTCCCGTGTTGGTCACGATGCGGTAGCCCCCCTCGGCGACGCCGTCCCGCTCGGCCAGGGAGCCCGCCACGTCCAGGAGCCGGCCGACGAGGGCGGCATCCTCCTGCGCGAGCGCATGGGCGTTCACGTGGTGGGCACGCGGGATGACGAGGATGTGCGTGGGCGCCTGCGGGGCGATATCGCGGAACGCCACCACGGCGTCGTCGCTGAAGACGATGTCCGCGGGGATGTCGCCGGCGGCGATGGCGCAGAACAGGCAGTCGCTCATGGGGTCATCCTTCCACCCCCTCCGGGCCAGCGGGCGGCGTGCGCGGCATCACCGGCGGCGCGGACCAGCGCGGGCTCCGTGCGAGCAGGACGGCGGCGGCCGCCATGCCCGCCGACGAGGTGCGCATGACCGAGGGCCCGAGGCGCACCCGCACGGCGCCGGCGGCCGTGAGGCGCTCGCGCTCGTCGTCGGAGAGGCCACCCTCGGGCCCGACCACGATGAGCACCTCGCCCGCCTCGGGGAGCGTGTGCCCGGCGATGGGTTCGTCGGCGGTCTCGTCGAGGAGAAGGGCCAGCGCTGACGCGCTCACGCGCCCGATCAGGTCTGCGGTGGTCGCGAGGTCCGCGACGTGGAGGAAACGCGTGCGACGGCTCTGCTTGCCGGCCGCGAGGGCGGCCTCCGCCCACTTGCGGTGGGCGCGCTCGCGCCGGTCGGGCCGCCACTGGGTCACGCAGTGGGCAGCGGCCCACGGGACGATCTCGTCCACGCCCACCTCGGTGAGCAGCTCGACGGCCAGCTCACCGCGATCACCCTTGGGCAGCGCCTGGACGACCACCACAGCCGGCCGGGGGTCCGGCTCATGGACGACGCTGACGACGTCCGCATGGACCACGTCCTTGCCGGAGATACCGGTCACGGTAGCCAGCGCCGAGGCCCCAGAGCCGTCGACCAGGGTGATCGACTCCCCCGCCGCGATGCGCCGCACGGTGGCTGCATGACGCCCCTCCGGGCCGGACAGGGTGATCGCATCCGACGGCGCCGCTCCGGCAAGCGTGCCGGGCGGAACGAGGAAGACGGGTGGCGTCACTTGGAGCTGAACGCGTCCTTCAGCCGCGAGAACAGGCCGCCATGGGGAGCGGCGGCGCTGCCGACCTGGACGGTCGTCTCGTCGCGCAGTTCCGCGAGCTGCCGCAAGAGCTCCTCCTGCTGGGGATCTAGCCGCGTGGGCGTCTGCACCTGCAGGTGGACGTGCAGGTCACCGCGTCCGCCGGAGCGCAGCCGTGCTGCCCCCTTGCCGCGTACGAGGAGCGACTCCCCGCTCTGCGTTCCGGCCTTGATGTCGACGTCGAGGGGGCCGTCGAGGGTGTCGAGGCTCATCGTGGTGCCGAGCGCTGCAGCCGTCATGGGCACCGTCACCACGCAGTGCAGCTCGTCGCCGTGGCGCTCGAACAGCTCGTGCGGGGTGACGACGACCTCGACGAACAGGTCACCGGCGGGGCCGCCGTTCGGCCCGACCTCGCCCTCGCCGGACAGTTGGATGCGGGTGCCGGTGTCGACACCGGGCGGGACCTGGACGGTGAGGGTGCGGCGCGTGCGCACGCGCCCGTCGCCGGAGCACTCCGGGCAGGGATGCGGGATGGTGGTGCCGAAGCCCTGGCAGTTCGGGCACGGCCGCGAGGTCATCACCTGGCCGAGGAACGACCGCTGCACCTGCTGGATCTCACCGCGGCCCTTGCACATGGGGCAGGTCTCGGTGGTGGTGCCGGGAGCGGTGCCGGCGGAGTCGCACGAGCCGCAGCGGACCGCGGTGTCGACCGTGAGGTCGCGGGTGGTGCCGAACACGGCATCGGCCAAGGTCACCTGGATGCGGATCAGCGCGTCCTGGCCGCGGCGCGAGCGCATGCGCGGGCCCCGGGAGGCCCCGCCGCCGAAGAAGGCGTCCATGATGTCGCCGAAGTCGAAGGTGGCACCGAACCCGCCCGCGCCGGCGCCGCCGCGCGGCCCCAGCGGGTCACCGCCGAGGTCGTACATCTGCCGCTTCTCCGGATCGCTCAGCACCTCGTAGGCAGCCGTGACGAGCTTGAACTTCTCCTGGTGCTCCGGGTCGGGGTTGACGTCCGGGTGCAGCTCACGGGCGAGACGGCGGTAGGCCTTCTTGATCTCGTCGGGGCTGGCGTCCCGGGACACGCCCAGCAGGGCGTAGTAGTCGGTGCTCACAGGGCCTTCCTACTGCTCGTCCAGGATGCGGCTGACATAGCGGGCCACCGCCTGCACGGCGGCGATGTTGCCGGGGTAGTCCATGTGCGTCGGACCCACCACCCCGAGGGACGCGACCGGCTGGTCGCCCCGACCGTACGTGGCCGTGACGACGGACGTCGCAGCGAGCCCCTCGAACGGGTTCTCGTGCCCGATCCGGACCGTGACCGCGGCGGGGTTCGTGGACTCGCCCAGCAGGCGCAGCAGCACCACCTGCTCCTCGAGGGCCTCGAGGACGGGCTGGATGGCGATGGGGAAGGCCTCCCCGTAGCGGGCCAGGTGCGCGGTGCCGCCCAGGACGACGCGCTCGTCGGTCCGCTCGCGGGCGCACTCGAGGACGGCCGTGACGATGGCCGAGACGGTCGGCCGGTCGACGGGCTCGAACGCGGTGTCGAACTCCTCGACGGCATCGGGCACGGAGGCGAACGGCTGGCCGGACAGGGACGCGACGAGTCGGGCGCGCACGTCGGCGAGCAGCTGCTCGTTCACGGGCTCGGTGAACTCGATGACGCGCTGCTCGACCCGACCCGTGTCGACGATAATGATGAGGATCAGTCGCGAGGGGGTCAGGGCGACGAGGTCGATGTGACGGATGCTGCTGCGCGTGAGCGACGGGTACTGCACGAGCGCCACCTGGCGGGTGATCTGCGCCAGCAGGCGGACGGTGCGCGACATGACATCGTCGAGGTCGACCGCCTCGTCGAGGAAGCGGTGGATGGCACGCCGCTCGGGCGGGCTCAGGGGCTTGACCGTCGAGAGCCGGTCGACGAACAGGCGGTAGCCGAGGTCGGTGGGGACGCGACCTGCGCTGGTATGCGGCTGGGCGATGAACCCCTCCTCCTCCAGCGCGGCCATGTCGTTGCGGATGGTCGCCGGGGAGACCCCGAGGTTGTGCCGCTCCACGAGGGCCTTCGATCCGACCGGCTCGTGGGTGGACACGTAGTCCTCGACGATGGCGCGCAGGACGGCGAGCCGACGCTCCTCGAGCATGGCACCTCCCGACGGCCGCCGCTCGCGGCCTTGGCACTCGTCACCTGTGAGTGCCAAGTGTACCGCTCGACCGGCCCTGCGCCCCTCAGGCGACGAGTCTGCGCACGACCGCATCCGCCAGCAGGCGTCCCTGGCGGGTGAGGACCAGTCGATCCGCAGCGGCCTCGGCGCGGACGAGGAGCCCCGATTCGATCTCCGGCTCCGCCCGCTCAGGCACCGGGAGGGCCGCGAGGGGGAGCCCTTCCGCCAGCCGCAGACCGAGCATCACGCGCTCGACGATGCGCTCGTCCGGGCCGAGAACCTCGCGATCCTGCTCGGGCGAGGCGTCGGCGCCGAGCCGCTCGGCGTAGGTACGCGGATGCTTGACGTTCCACCACCGCACGCCGTCGACGTGGCTGTGCGCACCGGGCCCGACCCCCCACCAGTCGTCGCTGTGCCAGTAGGCCAGGTTGTGCCGGCACTCCCCTCCGGGACGGCTCCAGTTCGAGACCTCGTACCAGGTGAAGCCGGCGCCGGTCAGCAGGTCGTCGACGAGCAGGTAGCGGTCGGCCATGACCTCGTCATCGGGGGCGGCGATCTCCCCCCTGCGCACCCGCCTCGCCAAGGGCGTGCCCTCCTCGACGATCAGTGCGTAGGCGGAGACATGGTCGACGTCGGCCTCGAGGACGTCGGTCACCGATCGGCGCAGGTCGTCGTCGGACTCCCCCGGCGTGCCGTAGATGAGGTCGAGGTTGACGTGCTCGAAGCCGACGCGGCGTGCCGCGCGCGCGGCCGCCACGCTCGCGCCCGGCGTGTGCGTGCGGTCGAGGACGGCCAGCACGCCCGGGGCGCTGCTCTGCATGCCGAAGGAGATGCGCGTGAAGCCCCCCGCGCGCAGATCCGCGAGCCTGCGCTCGTCCACGCTGTCGGGGTTCGCCTCCGTGGTCACCTCGGCGTCGGGGGCCAGCTCGAACGCGCCGCGGATCGCGTCCAGGATGCGGGTCAGCCCGTCGGCCCCGAGCAGTGTCGGGGTGCCACCGCCCACGAAGACGGTGTCGACCGTGCGGGCGCCGACGGACGCAGCCGCCATGCCGACCTCGGCGGCGAGGACGTCGGCGAAGCCATCCCGGCGGACGGAGTCTCCCAACTCGGCGGCGGTGTACGTGTTGAAGTCGCAGTAGCCGCACCGGCTCGAGCAGAACGGCACATGCACGTACACCCCCAGACGAGTTGAACCGCTTCCCGGCTCAATTCCGCGGAATTGAGCCGGTATCGGGGAATTTCTGCCGATTTGGACCGGGAAGCGGTTCAACTCGTCGGGGGTGGGGGTCACTTCTTCTGGGGGGCGTCGGTGGTGGAGAGCGCGGCGATGAAGGCCTCCTGGGGGACCTCGACCCGCCCGACCATCTTCATCCGCTTCTTGCCCTCCTTCTGCTTCTCCAGCAGCTTGCGCTTGCGGGTGATGTCACCGCCATAACACTTGGCGAGCACGTCCTTGCGGATGGCGCGGATGTTCTCGCGGGCGATCACGCGGGAGCCGATGGCCGCCTGGATAGGCACCTCGAACTGCTGCCTCGGGATCAGCTCCTTCAGCTTCCCGGCCATCGTCACGCCGTAGGAGTACGCCTTGTCGCGATGCACGATCGCGCTGAACGCGTCGACGGTCTCGCCATGGAGCAGGATGTCCACCTTGACGAGATCCGACTCCTGCTCCCCCGACAGCTCGTAGTCGAGCGACGCGTACCCGCGCGTGCGCGACTTCAACTGGTCGAAGAAGTCGAAGACGATCTCCGCGAGCGGCAGCGTGTAGCGCATCTCGACCCGGTCCTCGGACAGGTAGTCCATGCCGAGGAGCGTCCCGCGTCGCTGCTGGCACAGCTCCATCACCGTGCCGACGAAGTCGCTCGGCAGGATGATCGTGGACCGCACGACCGGCTCGAAGATCCGGGCGACCTTCGCGGTCGGGAACTCGCTCGGGTTCGTGACGGTGACCTCCGTGCCGTCGTCCAGGTCTACCCGGTAGATGACGTTCGGGGCGGTCGAGATCAGGTCGAGGCCGGCCTCCCGCTCCAGCCGCTCACGCACGATCTCCATGTGCAGCAGCCCGAGGAAGCCGCAGCGGAAGCCGAAGCCGAGGGCTGCCGACGTCTCGGGCTCGTAGACCAACGCCGCATCGTTCAGCTTGAGCTTGTCGAGGGCGTCGCGCAGCTCCGGATAGTCCGAACCGTCGATCGGGTACAGGCCCGAGAACACCATGGGCTTGGGATCTCGGTACCCGGCGAGCGGCTGGGTAGCCCCCTTGCGCTCCGACGTGATCGTGTCGCCGACGCGCGACTGGCGCACGTCCTTCACGCCGGTGATGAGGTAGCCCACCTCGCCCACGCCGAGGCCGGCTGCGGCCATCGGCTCTGGGGAGATCACCCCCACCTCGAGCAGCTCATGGATGGCCCCGGTGGACATCATCTGGATCCGCTCACGGGTCGAGATGTGGCCGTCCACGACCCGGACGTAGGTGACGACGCCCCGGTAGGTGTCGTAGACGGAGTCGAAGATCATGGCCCGAGCGGGTGCGTCCGCGTTGCCTTCCGGGGCCGGGATCTCGTGGACGATCGCCTCCAGCAGCTCCGGGACGCCCACGCCGGTCTTGGCCGAGACGAGCAGCACGTCCTCCGCCGGGCAGCCGATGATGTGGGCGAGCTCCGCGGCGTACTTCTCCGGCTGGGCGGCAGGGAGGTCGATCTTGTTCAGCACCGGGATGATCGTGAGGTCGTTCTCGAGCGCGAGGTAGAGGTTCGCGAGGGTCTGCGCCTCGATCCCCTGAGCCGCGTCGACGAGGAGGATCGCCCCTTCGCACGCGGCGAGCGAGCGCGAGACCTCGTAGGTGAAGTCGACGTGCCCGGGGGTGTCGATCATGTTCAGCACGTAGTCGTTGCCGTCCTGCCCGGTGTAGGGAAGGCGTACGGCCTGCGACTTGATGGTGATCCCCCGCTCGCGCTCGATGTCCATGCGGTCGAGGTACTGGGCGCGCATGGTGCGGGCATCGACCACGCCGGTCTGCTGCAGCATCCGGTCCGCCAGCGTCGACTTGCCGTGGTCGATGTGGGCGATGATGCAGAAGTTCCTGATGACCGACGGGTCGGTGCTGCCGGGCTTCGGGACGGGCACGGGGCTCCTCGGGATCAAGCAGGTGACCGGGGACGGAACGGGTCTCCGGGGGCGATTTGGGCCAGAGACCAGCCTACGGGTACTCTTGGGGGTCGCTTCACCACGTGCGGGTCCCGCACGCAGCACGATCCGTACACCCAGTTCCTCGACCAAGGAAGACAGCCCCGTGGCGAACATCAAGTCGCAGATCAAGCGCAACCGCACGAATGAGAAGGCGCGCCTGCGCAACAAGTCGGTCAAGTCGTCCCTCAAGACGGCCGTCCGGCGGTTCCACGAGGCCGCCGACGCCGGTGAGGCCGCGCAGGCCCAGGAGCTCGCCCGCGAGGCCACCAAGGCCCTCGACAAGGCTGCGAGCAAGGGCGTTATCCACGCGAACCAGGCGGCCAACCGCAAGTCGGCCATCGCCAAGAAGGCTGCGGCTCTCTAGCCTCACGAAACTCACGAAAGGGCGCCCCGATCGGGGCGCCCTTTCGCTTTGTGCGGGGGACCGCGGTCAGCTCGCCGCAGGCGTTCCCGCGGTGCGCGCAACGAGCAGTTCGAGAGCGAGGAGTTTCTGGCCGGGATCGAGGCTGGATCCCTCCCGGACGCCGCCCTTCATGGCACCGTCCGCATCGGCGAGGGACACCACGGCGGCCGCCAGGCGCCGCTGGTCCCCACTCCAGCGCGCCCACTGACGGCGCAGCTGGGCGACCTTCCACGGGGGGACGCCGGCCTCCCTCGCCACGTCGGACTCGGAGGCGCCCGGAGGCATGCCCCCGACGCGTACCAACGTGCGCAAGCCGGACGCCAGGGAGGCGATGGTGGCCGGTCCCACCCGACCGGAGTCGGTGGCGAGCATGGCCTGCCGCAACGCACGTACAGCGTCGACGTACTGGCGTTGCCACACCGCGTCCGAGATGACGAAGCCGGACACGTCCGCGACCCCGGCGAAGTACGCACGGACCTCGTCCGCGGTGATCGGATTGGCCTCGACATCACTGGAGAGCTGCGACACCGCACTCACGAGCAGCCCGAGATCGTGGCCTACCGCGTCGTACAGGGCCGCGACCGCATCCGGGGTGACCTTGCGGCGGTGCCGGCTGAACTCCTTCATCAGGAAGTCGGTCGTGGCCTTGCCCTTCTTGATCGTCTGGCAGTCGACCACGTCCGCACCGGCCTGCTTCACGGCGTCGACGAGGGCCTTGCCCTTGACCCCTCCGGGGTGGGTCAGCACGAGGTAGACGCCCTCGGGGAGATCCCCGCAGGCCTCGCGGATCGCGCGCGCGGTGGACTCCTCGGCACCGTCGATGCCTTGGACGATGACGATGCCGCCATCACCGAAGAGGTTGGGGGCCACGGCCTCGCGAAGCTCCATCGCCGCAGACTCGCTCGCGGCGTCGATGACGGCTCGCTGGGCGCCCGGGTCCGCTCGCCGGATCTCGGCGGTCAGGCTGCGCACGGCGCGGTCCACCAGGACGGTCTCCGCCCCCATGGCGAGGGTGACGCGGGCGATGGTCATGGTGACGGCAGCATGCCATCACCCACCGACCGCGTCACCCTCACCCCGTGGCCGGCCGCGCTCTCATTCGGCAGCGGGCTGCTCGGGCCCATCTGCCAGGAGGAGGTACAGGGCGCGGCGAGCATCGCCGAGGACGGCTGCGGCCTGCTCCACCTGAGCCGGAGAGCCGGTGATCACCACCTGGCGGGCGGCTGACCCGATCTGCATGACGAGTTCCCGCAGGTCCGGACCGGTCTCGGCGTCGCCGTCGAACGGGTCCGGCCAGGAGTCGCGATTGTCACGAACGTGCTCGCGACCGGCATCGGTGAGCGCGATGACCTTGCGGCCGGAATCGGCGTGCGCCACCACCAGGCCCTCGTCCTCGAGGAGGTTGATGGCCGGGTAGATCGCGCCGGGGCTCGGGGTCCACCGACCGCCGGTGCGTTCGGCGATGGCCTGCATGAGCTGGTAGCCGTGCATCGGCTCCTCATCGAGGAGCAGAAGGATGGCGACCCGCACGTCGCCTCGCGCCATGCGGCCGCGGCGACGACGGCCGGGGCCACCGTGGCGGCGGCCCGGACCGAAGGGATGGTGCTGGTGACGAGCGAAGTGCCGCTCGTCGGGGGGAGATGCGAACTTCATGGTCTGTCCTTTCCGTGGCGCACCGCACATCGGTGCATTACGTTGTGTAACGATATATCGTTACTGGCTTCGATGCAAATCAGTGCTTCACCACGCCTACCGACGTCCCGCGTGGGATGACCGCGGCGTCCCCGCTCTCGTCGGAACGGATCACGAGCGCGCCCGCCGACTGCCACGCCTCGACGGTCCGGTCGGCCGGCTGCCCATACCCGTTGTCGGCCCCGACGCTGATGAGGGCGACCGCGGCAGGGGCCGCCCGCGGCAAGCCGGACCACTGCCGCGCGGAGCCGTGGTGCGGCACCTTGACCACGTCGTAGAGCCCGTCCAGGTCCGGTGCCACGGCGACCTGCCCCTCGGTCTCGATGTCGCCGGTCAGAAGCACCCGACGCTCCCCCACCCTGGCCTCCAGCACAACGCTGGTGTTGTTGGCCGCTGAGCCAGCGGTGATACGCCGGCGCGGCGCGAGCACGTGGATGTCGAGTGGGCCCACCTGCCACCGATCTCCGGCGACCGCGGAGGTCAGCACTACCCCTGCGGCAGCCAGCTGTCGACGCGTCTGCACGGCCTCGTCGGCCGGTTCGTCCAGCGGCGAGGCAACGACCCGGCCGATGGCGCGATGCCGGAGCACTCCGGCGAGGCCACCCACGTGATCCGCGTGGAAGTGGGTGAGGACGAGCAGCGGCACGGAGTCGATGCCGGCCTCGCGCAGGCAGCGGTCCGCCGCGTCCGGGTCCGGCCCGGTATCGACCACCACGGCCGACCCCGGGAGCGCCGGGAGCAGCAACATGTCGCCCTGCCCGACGTCGCACATCAGGGCGAACCAGCCGGGAGGCGGCCAGCCACGTCGCGCCGGTGGTTCGAGGACCGCCATGACGAGCAGCAGAACAAGGCCGACGATGCCGGCGACGTGAAGGGGATGCGGCACCCGACGCCGGACCGACCAGGCAAGGAAGCCGAGACCTCCCGATGCGGCCAGCAGGCCCACCCCAGCCCAGCCAGTCGGCCACGGCAGGCCCGAGAGGGGCAGTTGCGGAGCAACGCGCGCGACGAGCGCGATCCAGCCCGCGGGCCAGGCGGCCAGCCACCCGAGGGCAACCCCGAGGGCCGGCAGCAGGGGGGACAGCACAGCGGCGGCCAGGCCGAGGATCGTCACCACGGGGACCACGGGCATGGCCGCGACGTTCGCCGGCACGGCGACCCAGCCGGCGGCGCCGCCCATGCCGATGAGCAGGGGCAGCGTCGCCAGCTGCGCCGCCAGGGTCAGCGTGACGGCTTCGGTGAGCCGCGAGCCGAGGAGTGCACCACCGCGGACGCGCCCCAGCCGGTCGGCCAAGGGTGGCGCGAGCAGGACCAGGCCGGCCGTCGCCGTCACGGAGAGCGCGAAGCCCCAGGACAGCGCGAGCCAGGGCTGCATCAGCACCAATCCGATCACGCCCGCCGACAGGACCGACGGCCCACCACCACGGCCACCAGTGAGCAGCGACCCGACGACGATGGCACCCATGACGCCGGCCCGCAGGACGCTCGGCTCGGGCCCGACCAGCACGACGTAGTAGGCGAGCACCGCGAGGGCCACGGCGATCTGCAGCCACAGCCGAAGCTGTAGCCACCGGGCCAGCAGCAGCACCGCCCCCATGACGATGGCCACGTTGCCGCCCGACACGGCAGTCAGGTGCGACAGGCCGCTCGCCCGCATGGCCTCCCGGAGCTCCCCCGACTGCCCGGACTCGTCGCCGACCGCCAGCCCGGCGACCAGCGAGCCCGCGTCCGGACCGACGGACGCCACGGAGGCCCGCAGCCCGTCCCGCATGTCCTGCGCGAGCGTCGCGACAGGCCCCGGTGCCTGCAGGACATCGACACCGGAGACCTGCAGCCGGGCCACGGCTCCGCGCTGCCAGGACGTCGTTCCGAGCCGCCCACGAACGCGGACGAGGGACCCGGGCGGTGGAGCGGCAGACGTGGCGGGCAGGCGGAGGACGAGTGGCACCGAGCCGGTCACCTCCACCCCGCGGGACAGCAGGGCCCGGGCGGTCATCGGGGCCTCCTGCCAGGTTCGCGGCCCGAACCCGGCGGCGGACCGCAGCGTCCGCACCCGGGCCTCCGCAGTCACCTCGCCGACCGCGACGGTCGTCGCCCGCTGCTCGATCCATGCCGCCACGGGCGAATCGAGCGCCGTCGCCACCCACGCCCCGGCCGCGGCCGTGCTGATCGCAAGGAATGCGGCGGCCAGGAACCCATACCCGGCGACACCGCCGACGCGGCGACCCGGTCTCGCGATCCGCCATGCCCCAGCCACCAGCATCAGCGACGCGAGCGCGATGACCGAGACGATCACCAGGAGCGTGGCCCATCGCCCCGCGGCCTGTGCGCCGGGGGCGGATCCGAGGGCACCCACGCTGATGGCGGCGCCCAGCCAGGTCGCGCAGGCAGGAACCAGGAGGCGGCCGTCGCGGCGGTGAGCGGCGTCAGACGTGGACGAGCCCACGGACCTGGTCGAGAACCGAGGGCCCGATCCCGGACACCTCCGCAAGCTCGTCGACCGAGCGGAAGGCCCCGTGCGCCGATCGCCACGCGACGATCCGACCGGCGATGACGGGGCCGATTCCCGGCAGGGTGTCGAGGACCTCGGCACTGGCCGTGTTGAGGTCGATCTGCAGGGGGGTGCCGTTCGAGCCCTGGTCTCCCGGCGCACCTGCGGGGGCGGTGACCCCCGATCCGGGAAGGGTGGGCCTTCCGACCGCCACCTGCTCGCCATCGACAACCAGCCGGGCGAGGTTGACCGTGTCCGCGGCGCGCGCTCGCGTGACCCCGCCAGCCGCCTCGATGGCGTCCGCGACCCGCGAGCCGGCCGGCAGTCGGACGAGTCCCGGATGCGCCACGAGTCCGACGACATGGACCACGAGGCTCGGACTCGGTGACGGTTCGGGCGACGCGGTTCCCGGGAGGGGCGGCGCGGACGGGGTCGCAGCCACGGCGGACGTCGATACCTCGGTGAGGCCAGGAATCGGGGTGCCCTGGGCACGGGGTACGGAGGCCTCCGCGACGGCTCGCGGGCGTCCCGACCACGCCTGGTAGCCCATGACCACGAGGACAGCGACGACCAGGAGGGCCAGGCCACGCAGCGCCGGTGCTCGCCACTCCGCGAAGCGGATGCGTGGCGGCGGATCCGGCACCCGATCGGTCCGCTCCGCAGCGCCCGATCCCGTCCACGTGGTCGCCAGCCTCTGCAGCCGACGTTCCACGGGCTCTCGGGATCGCGAGCGGTTCATGACCATGCGAGGACGCTAGGAGCGTCGAGTGGCAGCAATCTCCCGGTGGCGCTGGCTGGGGACCGTCGACCACGACGCGCTCACCTGTGGACGGCTCAGGACCTGGGGCGAACCGCCCCCAGCACCTGGCGGATGTTCCGCTGGTGGCGGACGAGCACGACCACGGCGAGGACGACCGAGAACCACATGTCGTTCACGTCGAACCAGCCCGCCGCCCAGGCCACGAGGGCCCCGACGATCAACGTGAGGGCCCCGAGGACCGCGCCGAGGCCGACCCGGTGCCACACCGCCACCCCGATGCCGAAGGCGATCAGGACCGGGATGGCCATCAGCGGCTCAACGCCGAGGATGGCGCCCAGCGTGGTGGCCACGCCCTTACCGCCCCGGCCCTTGAGGAACGGCGAGGTGACGTGCCCGATCACGGCCGCAATACCGGCGATCTCACCTGCGGTCTGGCTCACCAACACCGCGAAGGCGAAGGCGGGGACGAAGCCCTTGAGGATGTCGAGGGCGCCGACGACCACGCCCCACTTCGGTCCCAACGCCCGCCCGACGTTGGTGGCGCCGGGGTTCCCCGACCCGGTGGCCCGCAGGTCGACGTGGAAGATTCTGGCCACGATCGCCGCCGGATTGACCGCCCCGAGGCCGTAGCCGACCCCCGCGGCGATCAGCCCCACGAGCCACGGCTGCAGGTCCATCACGACTCCTGCGGATCGTCGACGACCGCGGACTCGAGGCGCGGGGCCACCACGACGGCCACCATTCCCGGGCCCACGTGGGCGCCCACGACCCCGCCCACGACCCCCTCGATGACCTCGGCCTCGGGTAGGCGACCCCGCAGCCGGTGAGCCAGGTCGCTGGCGCGCTCGGGAGCCCCGAGATGCTGCACGGCCACGTCCACCTGACCATGTCCCGCGGCGACGACAGCCATCTCCTCCAGGCGAGCCAACGCCTTGGCGGCCGTGCGCACCTGGTCCAGACGGACGACATGCCCGTCTTGCACGCCGAGCAGAGGCTTGACCTGCAGGGCCTGGCCCACGGCAGCCCTCGTCGCGCTGATCCGACCTCCTCGGCGCAGGTACTCCAAGGTGTCCACATAGAAGAACACCGAGGACCTCCGAGCGCGGGACTCGATGGTCCGCGCCACCTCCTCGATCGACGCGCCGGCACGGGCACGCTCGGCGCCGCTGACGACGGCGAAGCCCAGCCCCATGGCAATGCTGCGCGTGTCCACCACCGTGACCGGCAGGTCGAACTCCTTCGCCGCCAGGGCGGCCGACTCGTAGGTGGCCGACATCGCAGCCGACAGGGTGGCCACGACGACGGCGGTCGCACCGTCCTGTGCAGCCTCTTGGTAGGCCTCGAGGAACCGCATCGGCGAGGGTCGCGAGGTCGTCACCGGGTGCCAGGCGGTGAGCGCGTCGGCAACCCGCTGCGCCTGATCGTCGTCGGTCTCGTCGAACGGCTGGCCCGCCACGATCACCTGCACGGGAACCACGCGGACGCCCAGGTCTGCCGCCCAGCCCCGAGGCAGGTACGACGTGGAGTCCGTGACGACAGCGACGCGCTCCTGTGGCACGTCCAGCACCCTAGTGCTCACGCACGGCTGGGGCGTCGTCGCAGTTCTGTCGCACCGTGGCATGGCACGCTGCCGCTCGCAGGGCTGCTCCCTAGCCTCCGTGAGGTGACGACGGCCCGTGTTGTGGACGCGAGACTCCGACGCATCAGCGGCGCCGTCGCCCTCGGCATCCTCGCCGTCAACCTCGACTTCTTCGCCATCCAGACCGCCCTGCCGGTCGCCGCGCAGGAGCTGGGCACGACGACCACCGACCTGCAGTGGGCCGTGAGCGGCTACCTGCTCTCCATGGCGTGCTTCCTCATCATCAGCGGGCGCATCGCGGACATCTTCGGCCGAAAGCGGTTCCTGTTGATCGGTGCCGTGATCTTCGGCGTGACCTCGCTCATCGGCGGAATGGCCGCGACGCCCGAGTTGCTGATCGTCATGCGGGTGCTGCAAGGCGTCGGCGGAGCCTTGCTGTTCCCCGTGGGGATCTCCGTCATCACCAACGCCTTCCCGGCCGAACGGGTGCAGCGGGCCGTCGGCACCGTCTTCGGGATCGGCGCGGTGGGCACGGCGCTCGGGCCGCTGATCGCCGGGCTGATCATCCACTTCCTGGGGTGGCGGTGGGTGCTCTGGATCAACGTTCCCGTGTCCGTCGTGGTCATCCTGCTCGTGCTGCGCAATGTGACGGAGTCCCGGGACGAGCACGCCGACCGGCGGATCGACTGGTGGGGGCTGGTCCTGGTCGCGGCGTCGGTCGGCTGCTTCACCTACGGCATCGACGCCTCCGGTTCGGACGGATGGGCCTCCCCTCACACGATCGCATTCGTCGGCGCGGGGGTCATCGGCTTCCTGGTGCTGGTCGCGGTCGAGCTCCGCGCCCGCAGTCCCCTGCTCGACCTCGCGCTGTTCCGGATCCGTGAGTTCACCGTCACCGTCATCGCCGGCATTGCGGACAACATGGCAGCGCTCGCCGTGATCTTCCTGTCCATGACATACCTGCAGGGAGTGCTCAAGGAGAGCGCCCTCGTGGCCGCGCTGGCATTCCTGGCGTTCTCGGTCCCCTACGCCCTGGGCAACCAGCTCTCCGGGCGCATGTCGGCGTTCCCGTCCTGGCTCGTGATGGCCGTCGCACTCCTGGTCGGTGGCGTGGGCACCTTCCTCATGGGCGTGCTCGACTCGATGGCCCTGTTCCTCGTCGCCGCCGCGTTGAGCGGCATCGGCCTCGGCGTGGGCTGGGCGTTCGCCACCGTCGTGACCCAGTCGGTCGTTCCGTCGCAGCAGGCTGGGCTGGCCTCGGGCCTGGTGCTGACCATCCTGATCGGCATGGGCGGCGTGGCCGTGGCCATCGCGTCCAGCGTGATCGAGGCGCATTCCGGCAGCACGGCGACGATCGCCACGGCCATCAACTGGGTCTTTGCAGGATTCGGCACGCTGACGGTCCTGGGCGCCCTCCTCGTCACCTTCCTCGGCCGTCGCGGCGCCGCCGCGGCGCCCCGTCCGGCCTAGCCGGCCAAGCGCTTCGCGAGGGCCGGGCGGGCCGCCTCCGGGACGACATCCCGCAGCGCGACGGAGGACGAGCCCACCCAGCGCGCCGCCTCGAGCAGAGCACGGGCCGTGCCGTCGACGGCCGATGCGGACGTCGACTCGAGCGTGACCCGTCGGGCCACCAGCGTGTCGCCCTCCCGCTTCGGATCCACGCGCGCGACCAGGCGACCCTGGTGCAGCACGGGCATCGCGAAGTAGCCGTGCACCCGCTTGTGGGCCGGGGTGTACGCCTCGATCCGGTGGCGCATCCCGAAGATGCGCTCGGCCCGCTCCCGGTACCAGACGAGTGGGTCGAAGGGCGACAGCAGCGTCGTGCGATGACGGTCGCGCCCGGCCCCGGCAAGCCATGCCAGCGCTTCAGGGTGCGCCCAGGCGCGCGGCCAGCCCTCGACCGCGACCGGAACGAGCCCCGCCTCCTCGGCATGGCGGGACACGCTCGCCCTCGGCAGGCGATGCACGTCCGCGATATCCCCGGCCGTTCCGACGCCCATGAGCCGTGCACCCGCGGCGACGAGGCGCGCGTGGCACTGCTCGTCGGTGAGGTCGTCATGGAGCAGAGCCGACGGGATCGCCCGCTCGGCCAGGTCGTAGGTGCGACGCCAGCCGACCCGCCGCGTGACCACCACCATGCCAATGTCCAGCAGCCATTCGAGGCCGATCTTGGCGTCGGACCAGTCCCACCACTCGCCCCCGGTCTTGGCGCCTCCCACGTCAGCCGTCGTGATGGGCCCACGATCGCGGATCGTCCCGAGCAGGACGTCCAGGTCGTGCCGCGGGGCGCCGTGCCATCGCTCTCCCTTGGCGCGGAACTCGCGACGGCGGAAGGCGAAGTCCGGCCACGAGGACATCGGCAGTATGCAGGCCGCGTGCGACCAGTACTCGAAGGCCGCATCGCCCGCCCAGTAGGCGTCCTCGATGGCCGAGCGGCGCACGGCACCCTGCCGCGCGTAGGCGATCAGCTCGTGCGAACGCGCGAGCACGGAGATCGTGTCCAGCTGCACGGCGCCGAGACGCCCGAGCAGGTCCCTGACATGCTCCGCCTGCCGTCGCGCGGATGCCCGCTGTGCCTCCCCCGGGGTGGGGAGGGAGCTCAGCAGGCCGGCCGACCACAGGGCCGCACGCCGCGCGTCCTGACGCGTGAGCTCGATCACCCGCGTGCTGACCGTTGCTACGCAGGCACGATGTTGACGAGCTTGGGCGCCCGCACGATCACCGTGCGGATGTCACGTCCCTCCAGGGCCTTGACCACGCCCGGCGCCGCCAGGGCCAGCGCGCGCAGCTCGTCCTCGGTGATGATCGGCGGCACCTCGAGTCGATCGCGGACCTTTCCCGCCACCTGAACAACGCAGGTGACCGACTCCTCGACGAGGAGCGCAGGATCCACGTCCGGCCAGCCGGCCAGCGCGACGCTCGGACCGTGCCCGAGGCGGGCCCACATGTCCTCGGCCGTGTACGGGGCCACCAGCGAGAGCATCACGGCCACGGCCTCCACCGCCTCCCGTACCGCGGGATCCTCGGGACCGCAGCCGGTGTCGATGGCCTTGCGCGTGGCGTTCACCAGTTCCATCGTGCGCGCGACGGCAACGTTGAACCGCAGCGACTCGAGCGCCTGCGCAGCGTCGTGCACGGCCTTGTGGGTCACCTTGCGCAGGTCCGGGTCACCCGTCTCCACATCGACGCCGGGCGCGCTGGCGACGTCGCCCGCGAGCCGCCACGCCCGGGCCAGGAACTTCCGGGAACCCGACGGGGACACCTCGGCCCAGTCGATGTCGTCCTCGGGGGGCCCGGCGAACACCATGGTCAAGCGGATGGCATCGACGCCGTGGTCGGCGAGCTCATCGGACAGCCGCACCAGGTTGCCGCGCGACTTGCTCATGGCGGACCCATCCATCACCACCATGCCCTGGTTCAGCAGGCGGGTGAACGGCTCGGTGAAGTCGAGCAGGCCCATGTCGTGCAGCACCTTGGTGAAGAACCGCGAGTACAGCAGGTGCAGGATCGCGTGCGTGACGCCGCCGACGTACTGATCGACGGGGAGCCAGCGCCGGACCTCGGCGGGGTCGAATGCGGCCTGCTCGTTGTTCGGATCGGCGTAGCGCAGGTAGTACCACGACGAGTCCACGAAGGTGTCCATCGTGTCGGTGTCGCGCAGCGCCGGACCGCCGCAGGTCGGGCAGGTGGTGTTGACCCACTCGGTCGCGGCACCGAGCGGCGACGTGCCCTTCGGCTTGAGATCCAAGCCCTCGGCCGGGGGCAGGGTCACCGGCAGTTGGTCCTCAGGGACGGGTACCTCACCGCACGACGGGCAGTGGACGATGGGAATCGGCGTGCCCCAGTAGCGCTGACGAGAGATCAGCCAGTCGCGCAGCCGGTAGTTGATGGCCGGGCGTCCGGTTCCCCGCTCCTCGAGGATCGCGATGATCGCGTCGATCGCCTCCTGCTTGTCGAGGCCATCGAGCGGACCGGAGTTGACGTGGGGGCCGTCGTCGGCCGTCGCGAAGCCGGTCTGCGAGGGGTCCTCCCCCGCCTCGACCACCACGCGCACGTCGAGTCCGAAGGTCCGTGCGAAGTCGAGGTCGCGCTGGTCGTGCGCGGGCACAGCCATGATGGCGCCGGTTCCGTAGTCGGACAGCACGTAGTCCGACGCCCACACGGGGATCCGCTCGCCGTTCACGGGGTTGATGGCATAGCGCTCCAGGAAGACGCCCGTCTTCTCGCGGCCGGAGTCGAGGCGATCCATCTCCGAGGTCTGCTTGACCTTCTCCAGGTACTGCGCGAACTCGGCCTCGGCCGACGTGCCGGCGGCCAACTCGGCCGCCAGGTCGGAGTCGGCAGCCACCACGAAGAACGTCGCCCCGAACAGGGTGTCGGGCCTGGTCGTGTAGACCGTGACCGGCTCGTCCCGCCCTTCGATGGCGAATTCCACCTCGGCGCCCGTGGACCGGCCGATCCAGTTGCGCTGCATGAGCAGCACCTTCTCCGGCCACTTGCCCTCGAGCTGCTCCATGTCGTCGAGCAGCCGATCCGCGTAGTCGGTGATGCGCAGGTACCACTGGGTCAGCTTCTTCTTGGTGACCGGGGTGTCGCAGCGCTCGCACAGTTCGGCGACCACCTGCTCATTGGCCAGAACGGTCTGGCAGTTGGGGCACCAGTTGACGTTGCTGTCCTTGCGGTAGGCAAGGCCACGCTCGAACATCTGCAGGAAGAACCACTGGTTCCAGCGGTAGTACTCCGGATCGCAGGTGTTGAAGACCCGATCCCAGTCGAAGGAGCAGGCGAAGCGCCGCATCGAGGCCTTCTGCTGCGCGATGTTCTCGTACGTCCAGGCCACCGGATCCGCACCGCGCTTGATGGCGGCGTTCTCCGCGGGCAGGCCGAACGCGTCCCAGCCGATGGGGTGCATGACGTTGAAGCCGCGCTGCACCCAATAGCGGGCGATGACGTCGCCGAGCGCGTAGGCCTCGGCATGGCCCATGTGGAGGTCGCCGGAGGGGTAGGGGAACATGTCGAGGACGTACTTCCGCGGGCGCGGGTCGTCCGGGCGTCCGGAGCGGAAGGGCGCGAGGTCGTCCCACACCGGCAGCCAGCGTTCCTGGATCGCGGCGAAGTCGTAGGCCTCAGACGTGCCCTCGGGGTCCTGCGTGACCGTCACGGGTCGAGCTCCTTCTGCGGATCGGATGCCCGCTCACCCTACCGAGGAGGCTGGTGCCCTCCTCACGCCGGAGCGGCTCAGCTGGCGCTCACGGCGACAGACCCCGACCCCGTGCCGCTGCAGTTGGCCGCCTGGTAGCTGAAGGAGATCGTCCCGCTGGCCGGGCCGGCGACGGGTGCGTGCCAGACGATGCGCGGCGGGGAGGCCTTCCAGTCGATGGTCCCGCTGCCCGCGGCTCCCGAGAAGCCGGCGCCCGTCAGGCGCGGCGAGGCCACGGAGGCCGGGAAGAGGTCGGCATCGGTGAGGATCAGGTCGCTGCCGAGCGGTGTCGAGGCCCGTGGCAGGGTCAGGGCCTTGCATACCGGGATCGCCGTGGGTGTCGGCGTCTGCGCGGCCACGTAGGTGACCGCCTTCTTGAGCTCGCCGGGCGGCTGCTTCGGATTGGTCACGACGACCACGGCCGGCCCAGGCGAACCGGCGGGCGCGACAGCCCGGATCTCGGTGTCGCTGACGACCTTCACCTTGCTGGCCTTCGCCCCATCCACAGTCACCACGGCACCGTCCACGAAACCGGTCCCGGTCACGGTGATGTCCACCCCGCCGGTGTCCGGGATCTCAGCAGGAGACACGCTCGTCACCGTCGGTGCCGCCACGTACTCGAATGCGCCGTCCAGGATCGCCGCAGGCATTCCCGGGTTCCTCACCGCCACCTGGACGAGGCCCGGGGAATGGGAGGGCGTTGTCGCCCGGATCCGCGTGGCGCTGAGAACGGTGACCTTCGAGGCGGCCGCGCCACCGATCGCCACCTGGGCACCCGGCTTGAAGCCGCTGCCCACGACCGTGATGCGGGTGCCCCCACCCTGAGAACCCTGCGCCGGACGCACGGACGACACACGACGGGGGGCCTGGTCCGCGTAGCGGAACCCCTTCTGAAGGGTCCAGGGGTTCCGGCCCGGGAGCGTCACGGACACGGGAACCCGTCCTACCCCTCCGGGCGGGGTCACGACGCGAAGGGTCTGATCATTGAGGAACACGACATCGGGGCTGATGGCCGTTCCGAACGTCACGGTCGTGCCTTGGGCCAGGTCATTCCCCTTGAGGATGACTGCCTCACCTCCCTGAGTCGAACCCACGGGAGGAACGAGTTCGGTGATGAAGTCGATCGGGACGGGGAGATAGGTGAAGGCGTTGTTCAGCGTCACCGAGGCGCCCCCCGGGTTCGTCACCACCACATCCACCGGGTACTCGCTGGAGCTTCCCGGGGTCGTGGCCAGGACAGTCTGAGCGTCCAGGACGCGCACGTCCGTTGCGGGCACCCCGTCGATCGTCACGGTCGCACCGGGAACGAACCCGGTGCCGCTGACGGTGACCTCGGTCCCGCCGGGCATCAGCCCCGTCGACGGGTTGATGGCGGTGGCCGTGAGACCTATGGCAGTGCAGGTGTTCGTCGAGGCGTTGTACGACTCCCCCTCAGCACATTGGGCTCGTGGCACGCAGGTCCACTTCGTGACGTCGAGCCATTGCTCATCAGAGCAGGATGGCACCGAGGGGCTCGCGGCAGGGCTGGCCTCCGTCTGGACCTCCTGGCTGGTCACGACGCGCCAAAGAAGGCCGGCACCGACGACGATCAGGAGGCCCACGCCGGCGATGGCCGCCCAGCCCGCGATGGTGAATCCGCGGTAGCGGGCGCGCGGTCGCTGCACCTTGGCCATCAATGCTCCTCATCGGACGTTCGCAGGGATCGTACGTCGGCGCACCGCACATTCGAGGAAGCAGGGCCGCTAGCCTGCGCAGCGTGAGCCGCCGCGGATTCGTCCTCTTCATCGCGGTCGGCCTCATCTGGGGGCTGCCCTACCTCCTGATCAAGATCGCCGTCGAGTCCATTGAGCCGGCGTTCGTCGTGTTCGTCCGCGTGGCCCTCGGCGCGGCGATCCTGCTGCCCATCGCGCTGGCCCGCCGCCAGTTGCGTCCTCTGAAGGCCGTGTGGCGGTGGGTCGTCGTCTTCGCCCTCGTGGAGATCACCTTCCCGTTCATTGCGCTGACCTGGGCTGAGCGGCACATCACGAGCTCGCTGGCGGCGCTCCTGATCGCTGCCGTGCCCATCGTCGGCGCGATCCTCGCGTGGCGGTTCGGACTCGACACCCACTGGTCGGTCCGCCGTGGCGTGGGGCTTGCGCTCGGACTGCTCGGCGTGGGGGCCTTGGTGGGCCTGGACGTGCAGGGGACGTCCTGGCTCGGTGTCGCAGCCGTCGGCGTGACAGTCCTCGGCTACGCCCTCGGGCCGATCGTGGTGGAGAAGCGCCTGCGGGGCGTACCCTCACTGCCCGTCATCGCGGCTTCGCTGGGCATCAACGCGATCATCTACGCACCGCTGGGCTGGCTGACTCGGCCAGAGCACCCAGTTCCCGCGAACGCGTGGGCGAGCATGGTCGTGCTCGGCCTGGTCTGCACCGCGCTCGCGTTCGTGCTGTTCTTCGCCCTGATCACCGAGGTGGGCGCGCCCCGCGCCCAGGTGATCACGTACATCAACCCGGCCGTTGCTGTCGCCCTCGGCGTGCTCGTGTTGAGCGAGCCCGTCACGCTCGGGATCCTCGTCGGCTTCCCGATGATCCTGGCCGGCTCCTACCTCGCTACCCGCGGCGGCAACGTGCAGGTCGAGGCGGAGCCCCACGCCTGACCTGCTAGTTGAAATTCACGGTGAACTGACCGCTGTAGGCCAGGTAGTTGCTGCTTTCGGGGATGGTGTAGTCGATCGTGTAGGCAGCCGTACGGTTGTTGAAGTTGCTGTTGAAACTCGCGAGCCCGGTAGCGGTGTCGAACGACGAGCGCGAGCAGCCGGTCCCTGAACAAGATGACCCGTCGTACTGGATCGTGGGGATGCTGAACAGCGTGTTGACGTCGTAGGTCGGTGGAGGCTCGACGTTGTACGACCCGGAGTTGGGATACCTCGCGTTCGGGAAGGGGCCCGGGTATGGAGCCTTCGCCTTCACGCCGCTTGACGCGGTCGAGTACGGACCGGTCCCGATCGTGTTGATTGCCGCGACCCGGAAGTAGTACGTCGTCCCGTTAGTGAGGCCGGTCACCGTGTACGTGGTCGAGGTCGAGGCAGTATTGGACGTGACCGTGGTCCACGGACCGCCGGCATTCGTGGCCCGCTGAATTGCGTAGCCGGTGATCGAGGAACCGCCGTCATTGGCAGGCGCGCTCCAGGTAACGGTGACCTGGGTGTTGCCAGACGTGCCCGACACGCCCGTGGGTGCGTCGGGTGCGGTCGGCGCAGATCCGGTGGCCACGTCTATCGACCCCGTCCCGGAGCCCACGCAGCTCGTGGCCGTGTACGTGAACGTCAGGGTGGCGCTCCTCGCGCCGGAGCCACCTGGCTGCCACTGGAGCGTCGTCCCGCTGACCCTCACGCTGCCGTTCCCCGACACGCTAGGACCAGAAGGAACCCCTCCCGTCACGCCGGTGCCCGCGAACGCCGACACGTTCTGCCATGTGCTACCGGAGCTGAACCCATATTGCTTGTCGGCCGTGATGGGGCCGCATGTGGGCAGGGGCTTCCCGGACATCGCGTTCGAAGCGGCACCCGCGCCGACGGCGCTGACAGCGCGGATCTGCACGTTGTACGTGGTGCCGTTCGACAGCCCCGTGATGTTGAGCGGAGACGTCGTGCCGCTCGACATGTCCGCCCACGACGTTCCACCATTCACGGTGTACTGGTACTTGGTGATCGCCGAACCGCCGTTCGCGCCCGCGATGAAGTCCACCGTCAACATGCCGTTCCCCGGAGTGATCGAGGTGATCGTCGGCGCAGCCGGCACACCGAACGTGGACGCCGAGACCGTGTTCGACGCTGCCCCAGGCCCAATGGCATTCACGGCGCGGATCCGCACGTTGTACGACGTGCCGTTCGACAGCCCGGTGATCGTGAGCGGAGACGACGTGCCGCCGGACATGTCCGCCCACGCCCCGCCGTTGAGCGAGTACTGGTACTTGGTGATCGCCGAACCACCGTTCGAAGCCGCGGTGAAGTCCACCGTCAACATGCCGTTCCCCGGAGTGATCGAGGTGATCGTCGGCGCCGCCGGCGCCGTGACGGGCGTGTAGATGAAGACAACGGATTCCGTCGACGACTTGCCGCCCGAGGTAACCACCACGGGCTGGGTGCCGGTGCCGGCGGGCGTAGTTGCCGTGATGGTCGTGTCATTCACCACAGTGACACCCGTCGCCGCCACGCCGCCGATGGTGACGCTCGCCCCTGGGGCGAAGTTGGCCCCTGTGATCGTGACCGCGGCTCCGCCCGTCTGGTAGCCGGTGGACGGGCTGATCCCGCTGATCGTCGGACGGGTCGTGTACGTGAAGGTGACGGAGCCGCTGGTGGACTGCCCGTCCACGTTCGTCACGACGACCGGCTGCACCCCAGTACCGGCAGGCGTCGTCGCCGTGATGGTCGTAGCGTTCACCACGGTCACGGTCGGCGCCGTTGCGCCTCCGAAGGTGACGGTCGCCCCGGCGGCGAAGTTGGTCCCCGTGATGGTCACCGCGTCCCCACCATCAGATGACCCGGTGCTGGGATTGACCGCGCTCATCGTCGGCGCGGCCCCGAGATACGTGTAGAGGCCCCATCCGATGTCGGACAGCCCCGCGAGGGTCGTGTCCTCTCCGGCGGCCAGGGTCGTGGGGTTAGTGACCGCGACGTCGACGGGACCGAGCGTCGTCAAGGCTGGTGTGACCGCACTCAGGGACGTGGAACTCAACCAGGAGACGGACGTGGCCGCCACCCCCCCAAAAGTCACCGTGGGGGGAGCGGGCGGGCTACCTACGCCCTTCGCGAAGCCCTTGCCGGAAATCGTCACCGACGTGGCGGCGCCCAGAGGTCCACTCGACGGAGTCACCGAGGAAACGACGATCGGATTGGGCACGCAGGCGCCGGCCTTGAGAACCTCGTCGCCGATGCAGGCCGACGCGGGAACCCCGACTCGACCCTCCGCCTGGTTGTATGCGTTCGTCGTTGAGGTCCGCAGGAAACCCGCAACGCCGACCATGCCGATCGCAAGAAGCCCGACCAGGATGCCGTACTCCACCAACGTGACACCGCGATCGCTGCGTGCACGCCGAAGGAGCGCACCGAACCCCCTGCGAAGGCGCAGCATTGAAGGCCTCCCCACGCCTATGTGACACCTTGACGATATCACGAAGAACTGGCGATAACTAGGGCAAATCGGGCATACGCGATTTGTGAGCCGACTGAGAGGATCGCCGCACTGGTGCTCCTCGCCGAGATCGACCGCGAGGGGCGCCGGTGCTGCCCAACAGGCACTGCCCTGGCGCGAAATGCCCCACGCACATGCTGCGGGGCCGACGGCTCTGGCCGGCCCCGCCGTCGCTCACCTCACCTCATTGTGTCGACCATGCGCATGACCTGCGGCAGGCTGTACCCGGCGTACTCGGCCGGGATGCCGGAGACCGTCGCATCGGACAGCCGCATCGCCTGCGGAACACTCACCCCGGAATACCGGGCCGGAACACCCGACACCGTCGCGTCAGACAGCCGCATCGCCTGCGGAAGGCTGACCCCCTCGTACTGGGCCGGCACCGTGGCAACGGTCGTCGGAGCAGGCGTCGTCTGGGTGGTGCTGTACTGCCAGATTCCCATGACCAGCAGCACGATGGCCGCCAGCGTCAGGAAGATGGCCGCATACCAGCGACCGGTGTGGTCCTCCTTGGCCCGCTGCGTCGGAAGGCCGGTCGTCGGCACGGTCGGACCAGTGGTCCCAAGCCCCGCTGAGCCGACTGGGATGGCGAACAATGCTCGCCCATTCATCGTGGGAGTTGACGTGATCCTCATCTGAGACACCTCCCTCCTTCAGAAGGCATCCCCACAACCATCATCACGCCGGATGGTGGGCCGCAACAGGGCCGAAGGCCCCTGAGAACGACGACATCCCGCGGATTGCTCGCGGGATGGTCGGGACGATCGAGGTGGAGCTGAGGGGACTCGAACCCCTGACCCCCTCCATGCCATGGAGGTGCGCTACCAGCTGCGCTACAGCCCCGTGCGGGATACCGAACTATACAGGGTGGCTACCTATCGTCGGCGAGGGCGGTCACCGGGAGGGAGCCGGCGTTGTACTCCTGCAGGCGCCATGGTGGCCCGTATCCGGAGACGTTCTCCTGGAGCACCGACCATGCGCAGTTGGTGAGCACTCCGAGACCCGCCCAGTACTCGGGCGGCAGCCCGATCATGGCCCCGATCGCGGCACGCGCCGCGCCGCCGTGCGTCGCGACGACGAGGGTGCGTCCGCGGGGTGTCTCCGCGAGGGCGCGATCGATCGCCGCCACCATCCGATCGGCCACCTCGACGCGTGTCTCGCCCCCGCCTGGACGGATGTCCGATCCGGAGGCCCAGCGGGCCAGGTCGTCGCCGAATCGCTCCTCGAGCTCCTGGCGCGACAGGCCCTGCCACTGCCCTGCGAACGTCTCGCGAAGGTCGGGGTCCACCTCCACCTCGAGCGCGACCCGACGGGCCAGCGCCAGCGCCGTGGAGTGCGCTCGCGCGAGGTCGGAGCTGATGATCCGGTACGGCCGCAGATGCGCCAGTGCCTCGGCCGCAGCCTCCGCCTGAGCGAGTCCGGTCTCATCGAGCGGTACGTCGGTCTGGCCCTGGAAGCGCCGCTCGGCGTTCCAGGCCGTCCGGCCATGCCGCCAGATGACGACGCGGCGCGCGCTCACGCCCGGTCGGCGGCCGAGCGCGGACGGTTCACGGCCTCCTGCAGCGGGATGGCCGGGCAGTCCTTCCACAGGCGTTCGATCGCATAGTGGATGCGCTCCTCGGCCTGCTGGACATGGACCACGACATCACCGAAGTCGAGAAGTACCCAGCGACCCTCCGCCTCGCCTTCACGCCGCAGCGGCTTCGCTCCCATCGCGTGCAGCCGCTCCTCGATGGCGTCGACGACTGCCCGCACCTGCCGGTCGTTGGCGGCCGAGCAGAGGACGAAGACATCCGTGATGACCAGTTGATCGCTGACGTCGAGGGCGACGATGTCCTCGGCAAGCTTGTCCGAGGCCGCTTCGGCGGCGGCGACGGCGAGGGCGACGGCGTCGGTCGTGGCGGTCACAGGATTCCTTCGGCAGGGGGATGGACCCGGCCACCCTCTCACACGGCGACCACGTCCTGCCTGCCGCCGCGGTTCCCGGCGTCAGGGCCGGGGTGGCAGGGGGGCATCGGGGCCCAGCAGCACGCGGACGTCCACCGTCGGATGCTCGTGGTCGACCGAGATGTCGGCGTCGGGGAGCCCGAGGGCGACGGCCACCTCGTCCCCGGCGCGCGCTGCCTCGGCGGATCCGTCTGGCAGGAGGATCCTCGTGCGCGCCACATTCGCGTCACTCGGCGCCTCCAGCAGCACGCCCATCCCGGCGTCAGCCAACGACGTGCGGGCCCAGGTGGTGGCACCCACGGTCGCCCCCGCCTGCTGCACGACCACGCGCAGCCGCCCCGGGTGGCCCGGCTCGAGCAGGGACGGCCCGAACATCTCCTTCAGCAGCGGATCGGCCGCCACTCGATCGATGACGGCCACCCGAGCCGGAGCTGCCCTCAGGTACGTCACGGGCAGGAGCGCCCGCGTCACCGACCGCTTGCGCGTGCCCCTGCCCACGAGCGACAGGATGGCGCTGGCATCCTCGTTCGTCACACTGGTTCGCGCCATCGAGCCGAGGCCGGTCAGCAGCTCGCCCACCGTCTGCGGCTCGTAGGGCACGCCCCTGAGGACCGGATCCAGCACGAGGCCGAAGGCACCTGGACTCGCCGCCGCGCGCAGGTCGACCCGCGACCCCGTCGCATCGATGAGGCCCGTCCATGCCAGGCGGTCGAGGTCGATCAGGGCGTCGATCTGCACGCCCAGCAGCGTCTCGAGGGGCTCGTCTGCGGTGGCGGTCCCGGTCGGATCGCTGACCTGCGCCAGTCGCATCGGTGGGGTCGTCGGGAGCAGGAGGTCGCGGGGCAGCATGAGCTCGACGACGTGTGCGGTCTGCGGGTCCACCCCGAGCAGCACGTTGCTCACCGCGTTGCGGTCGGCGTCCCGGATGGTCAGCAGGGCCGTCACCTGGTCGGCGTCCAGCAGCGGACTCGGTCTCGAGGGCGATGGTGACGGTGAGGGCGTCGCCTGCGGTGGCCTCGACTGGCCGGAGCCGACGCGGTTCTGCCCCAGGAGCAGCCCGGCCACCAGGGAGGCCGCGACCACGATCAGCGCCACCAGCCCCGTGACACGCCAGGGGAACCGCTGGTGAGTCTGGCTCACGCGGGGCTCCCGACCACCCCGTGGTAGAGACGATGCTTGGCGATGAGGTTCGCCACCCCCGTCGGCACGAGGTACCTGATCGGCCGGCCCTCGCGCACCCGGGCGCGGATATCCGTGGACGAGATCGACAGCGCCGGCACCTCGATCAACGAGACCCGTCCCGAGGGCAGTCCGGGATCGGCCAGTCGGTGACCGGGCCGGGTGACCCCCACGAGGTGGGCCGCCTCGAGGATGCGGTCGGGATCCCGCCACCCGAGGATCTCCGCGAGGGCATCCGCCCCGGTGATGAAGAACCACTCATGGTCCGCGCCCAGGCCCCCGGACTCCAGTTCGGCCCGAAGATCGCGCAGCGTGTCGACCGTGAAGGTCGGGCCGGTCCGGTCGATGTCGACGCGGGTCACGTGGAACCGTGGATCGGAGGCCGTGGCGACCACGGTCATGAGGTAGCGCACCTCGGCAGGAGCGCGGTCATCTGCCGACTTGTGGTAGGCCTCGCCCGTCGGGCTGAAGATGACACGGTCGAGCCCGAACCGATGGGCGGCCTCGGACGCCGCCACCAGGTGGCCGTTGTGGATGGGATCGAAGGACCCGCCCATCACGCCGATGCGCATGGACCTCCTTCAGCAGGAGCGCTGCTGTGCGGTCAGTCGCCGACCTTGATCATCATCGTGACGATGAGCAGGAGCACGAGAGCCCCGAATGCGAAGCCACCGAAGACGTACGGGGAGACGTGGCTGCCCTCGGTGGCGGCCTCCTCGCTGGCCACGATGATCGCGTTAAGGGCGTGCATTCCGTCCTCCTGTTCGGCGCGTACCCCCTCCGGCGGGGGCCAGCGGGCAGCCCCACTGTAGTGGGCCGACGCCTGCGCGGGCCCACTGTAGCGGGAAGCTCCCTAGGTCCGGATGTGCCCGTCGCCGGTCACCACGTAGGTGGTCGTGGTCAGTTCCGTGAGGCCCATGGGACCGCGCGCATGCAGCTTCTGGGTCGAGATGCCGATCTCGGCGCCGAAGCCGAACTCGCCACCGTCGGTGAAACGGGTCGAGGCATTGACCATGACCGCCGCCGAATCGACTCCCGAGACGAACCTCTGGATCACCGACTCGCTGTCGGAGACGATCGCCTCCGTGTGACCCGACGACCATCGCAGGATGTGCTCGACGGCGTCGTCGACGCTGTCCACGATCCCGGCCGCGATGTCGAGGGAGTAGTACTCGGCCGCCCAGTCCTCGTCGGACACGTCGACGACGGCGACATCCGAGCCGGCCGCTCTCGCGACGATCTCGGCATCTCCGTGCACGGTCACGCCGGCGCCGCGCAGTGCCTCGAACGCCCGGGGCAGGAAGGCGTCCGCGATCGCACGATGGACGAGCAGGGTCTCCGCGGCGTTGCAGACGCTCACCCGCTGAGCCTTGCTGTTGATGAGGATGGCGATGGCCTTGTCGATGTCCGCGTGCTCGTCGACATACACGTGGCAGTTGCCCACGCCCGTCTCGATGACCGGCACGGTCGAGTTGTCGACCACATTGCGGATGAGTTTCTCTCCCCCGCGCGGGATGAGCACGTCGACCAGCCCCCGGGCGGTCATGAGGTGGCTGACGGAGTCATGCGTCTGCCCGGGCACCTGCTGGATGGCGTCCGCGGGCAGCCCGGAGGCGATCAGCGCCTCGCGCATCACCTCGATCAGGGCGGCATTGCTCGACGCCGCAGAGGACGAGCCGCGGAGCAGGGCCGCATTGCCGCTCTTCAGGCACAGTCCGGCTGCGTCGACCGTGACGTTGGGCCGGGCCTCGTAGATCATGCCCACGACGCCGAGCGGAACGCGCACCTGGCGCACCTGGAGGCCGTTCGGCAGGGTGTACCCGCGGATGACCTCGCCCACGGGGTCCGGCAGGGCGGCGACCTCGCGGAGGGCACCGGCGATCGATCCGATGCGCTCGGGGGTCAGGGTGAGGCGGTCGATCAGCGCGGCGGAGGTGCCGTTCGCCGTGGCCCGCTCGATGTCGATGCGGTTGGCCGCGACGATGCGGTCGACGGCTGACTCGAGGGCGTCGGCGAGTGCTGCGAGTGCTGCATCCTTCTGGTTGCGGGTGAGGCGGCGGAGGGTCACCGCAGCCGATCGCGCCCGTCGCGCGACCGCCCGGACCTGCTCACGCTCGTCCACGGGTTCCACCACGACCGATGTCATGGAGCGACCCTACCGAGGGGCCCTCCGGGGGGCTCCCCTCAGACCGGGCTAGAACGGGGTCACCCGTCCGGTGGCGACCAGTCCCGGCTGCTCGTGGACGAAGCGTCCCCGGCGATGGAAGGTCTCCCGATCGACGACCTCGACGCCGACCACGCGCCATCGTGGCAGCTGCGCCGAGGCGACGTGCTCGTCCCACAGCAGCACCGCCATCCGCAGGGCGGCCGCGACGTCGGACGCCTCCTCCCAGTAGCGGACCTCAGCGCGATCGCTCGCGTAGCGACCGGACAGCAGGAAGGGGTGCTCCTCGCTCAGCCGCTCGAGGGCGCCCCTGATCTCCGGCTCCGGCACCGCGGTGCCCGCGACGGTCAGGGTGATGTGCCACATGGGGCGCCGATCCGGTTGGTCGGAGGTGTCGACGACACGCAGGGGCTCGGCTCCGTCCACTCTCACCCCCTGCGGTGATCACATCCCTCAGCCCGACAGGACCACCAGGTCATCACGATGGACGACCTCGCGCTCGTACGCCGGGCCCAGCTCCTTGGCCAGTTCCCTTGTGGAGCGACCGAGCAGGCCCGGCAGCTCCTGTGCATCAAAGTTGACCAGACCGCGCGCGACTGTGTTGCCGTTTTGGTCCATAAGGTCCACCGGATCCCCCGCCGTGAACGTGCCCTCGATGGCGGTGATCCCCGCCGGGAGCAACGACTTGCGGCGTTGGATGACCGCGGTGACGGCGCCGTCGTCGAGCACGAGTCGCCCCTGCGGGGCGGTGGCGTGCGCCAGCCAGAGCAGACGCGATGAGGTGCGCCGACCGGTGGGGTGGAACACCGTTCCGACCTCCGCCCTGGCGAGGGCGGCATCGACCCTCTCGGCAGAGGTGAGCAGCACGGGGATCCCCGCGGCATTCGCGATGCTGGCTGCCTCCACCTTGGTCGTCATCCCGCCGAGCCCGACGCCCGAGGCGCCCGTGCCGCCGATACGCACGCCGTCGAGGTCGCCAGGGCCGGAGATGTCGGTGATGAGCGTCGCACCGGCGCGCGTCGGCGGGCCGTCGTACAGTCCGTCCACGTCGGAGAGCAGGACGAGCGCGTCCGCCTGCACGACGTGCGCGACCAACGCCGCCAGCCGGTCGTTGTCCCCGAAGCGGATCTCGTCGGTGGCCACGGTGTCGTTCTCATTGACGATCGGCACGATCCCGAGGTCGAGCAGCCGGAAGAGCGTGCGCTGCGCATTGCGGTAGTGGGTACGCCGGATGACGTCGTCTGCGGTGAGGAGCACCTGGCCGACCGTGAGGCCATGGCGAGCGAAGGCGCGCGTGTACTGCGCCACCAGGATGCCCTGGCCGACGGATGCCGCCGCCTGCTGCGTCGCGAGGTCTCGCGGCCGGCGGGCGAGCCCGAGGGTGGGGAAGCCGGTGGCGATGGCGCCGCTGGAGACGAGGACCACCTGGTGCCCGGCCTGGCGACGGGCGGCGATCTGGTCCACAAGTGCGTCGATGCGGCCCACGTCGAGGCCGCCGGCACTGAGCGTCAGTGAGGAGGAGCCCACCTTGACCACCACCCGGGCGGCCTCCGCGATCTGGCGGCGAACGTCAGGGGCGGTCATCGGCGCCATCCCTGTGACCGTGGCCCGGCAGCTCATCGAGGCGCGCCTCCAGACGGACGTCACTGCCGCGGGGTCCGCTGTGCGGCGCCTCCCCCGCGTATATCGACGGCTGCCACTCGAAGACGACGGCGTCGTCATCCGGCCCGATCATGACCGTGCACCCGGGCGTGGCACCCACTTCGAGCAGGCGCTCCTCCACGCCGAGGCGCGCGAGCCGATCGGCCAGGTAGCCCACGGCCTCGTCGTTGCTGAAGTCCGTCTGCCGAACCCAGCGCTCTGGGCGGGCTCCGCGGACGCGGAAGCCCTCGGGCTCCTCGGTGACGGTGAAGCCCTCGTCGTCGACCGCGCGCGGCGAGATCACGACCCGCACCGGCTCGTCCACGACCTGCGCCGCTCGGGCCTCCATGACCCGCTCCGCCATCGCGAACGACAGCGGACGCAGGCCCTCGTGGGTCGCGGCGGAGATCTCGTAGACCGGGTAGCCGCGCTCCTCGAGCAGCGGTCGCACGAGGTCCGCCATGACGCGCGCGTCGGGCACGTCGATCTTGTTGAGGGCCACCAGGCGCGGGCGATCGTCGAGTCCGCCGTACTGGGCGAGCTCACGCTCGATGGTGTCGAGGTCGTCGACGGGATCGCGGCCCGGCTCCATGGTCGCGCAGTCGAGCACGTGGACCAGCACGCTGCACCGCTCGACGTGGCGCAGGAACTCCAGTCCGAGTCCCTTGCCCTCGCTGGCGCCCGGAATGAGTCCCGGAACGTCCGCCATAGTGAAGACGACCTCGCCGGCCGTGACGACGCCGAGGTTGGGGACGAGAGTCGTGAAGGGGTAGTCGGCGATCTTGGGCCGGGCGGCCGACATCGCGGCGACCACGCTGGACTTGCCGGCGCTGGGGAAGCCGACGAGCGCCACGTCGGCCACCGTCTTGAGCTCGAGCACGACGTCGCGGTGCTCGCCGGGCTCGCCGAGGAGTGCGAAACCTGGCGCCTTGCGACGTGGCGAGGCCAGCGCCGCATTGCCCAGCCCCCCTCGACCGCCATGCGCGATGATGAACGAGGACCCTGGGGCGATGAGGTCCGCGAGGACCTCGCCCTTCGGAGTCGTGACAACGGTGCCGCTCGGCACGCGCAGCACGATGTCGTCGGCGGCCGCGCCGTTGCGATTGCTGCCCTGACCGGGCTTGCCGTTGCCGGCCCGTCGGTGCGGCCCGTGGTGGAACTCCAGGAGAGTCGTCACGCCTGGGTCGACGACGGCGACGACGTCGCCACCGCGCCCGCCGTTGCCCCCGTCCGGACCGCCTAGGGGCTTGAACTTCTCCCGGAGGATGGAGACGCAGCCATTGCCGCCGTCGCCGCCCTGGGCGTGCAGGACGACCCGATCGACGAACGTGGCCACGGGGTGATCCTCTCAGGTTCGATGGCGTTCGCGGCGACAGCCGCCCTGCCGTAATGACGAGGGAGGGGCAGGCACCCGGCCCGCCCCTCCCTCGAGGTGTCTGTGCGCTGCGTCCTACTCGGCAGCGACGATGCTGACGACGCGCCGACCGCGCGCCGTGCCGAACTGGACGGTGCCGGCGGCGAGGGCGAACAGGGTGTCGTCACCGCCGCGACCCACATTGGCGCCCGGGTGGAAGTGCGTGCCACGCTGCCGGACGATGATCTCGCCGGCGTTGACGGCCTGGCCGCCGAAGCGCTTCACGCCGAGGCGCTGCGCGTTCGAGTCGCGGCCGTTGCGGGTGCTGGATGCGCCCTTCTTGTGTGCCATGTCAGTTCACTTCCCCGGGGTGATGTCGGTGACCTTGACCGCGGTGAGCTCCTGACGGTGGCCCTGGCGACGGCGGTAGCCGGTCTTGTTCTTGTACTTGAGGATGTCGATCTTGGGCCCACGGCGGTGGTCCACGATCTCCGCGGTGACGCTGGCCTTCGCCAGGACCGTGGGATCGGACGTCACCGTGGCGCCGTCGACGAGGAGCAGGACCGGCAACGCCAACGACGCACCGGGCTCACCCGCCTGACGATCGAGCACAACGACGTCGCCGACTGCGACCTTCTCCTGCCGGCCGCCGGCGCGAACGATGGCGTACACCACTTACTCCTGTCAGTCTGGAAGCACTTCGGGCAACACCCCCGAGGCACAAGGGTCAAGGATACGGATCGCGGTCCGTGAGGGTCAAACCGGGTCGGACACCGTCTCGCTGGCCTCGTCCACCTCTGTGACCTCCGTCACGTCGGGCTCGACGCCACCGGGCTCGCGATCGGCCTCGTCGAGGGCCTCCTCGACCGCGTCCTCCACCGCGTCGACCTCCATGTCGACGCCAGTCTCCTCGTCGGACGGCTCGTCATGCGAGGCCAGGGCGCGGGCGGCGGCCTCGGCCGGGTCCACGAAGCCGACGGGCTTGCGTCCCCGCGGCGAATCATGGTGGTGGTCGTCGCTCCCGTTCAGCGACACCCGAATCCCCCGGCCGTTGCAGTGGTCGCAGGTCTCGGAGAAGGACTCCAGGAGCCCAGAGCCGATGCGCTTCCGCGTCATCTGCACCAGGCCCAGCGAGGTCACCTCGGCGACCTGGTGCTTCGTGCGGTCGCGCCCGAGGCACTCGACGAGCCGCCTGAGGACGAGATCGCGGTTGCTCTCGAGCACCATGTCGATGAAGTCCACGACGATGATGCCGCCGATGTCGCGCAGCCGGAGCTGCCGGACGATCTCCTCCGCCGCCTCGAGGTTGTTCCTCGTGACGGTCTGCTCGAGGTTGCCGCCCTGGCCGGTGAACTTGCCGGTGTTGACGTCGACCACGGTCATCGCCTCCGTGCGGTCGATGACCAGCGAGCCACCGGACGGCAGGTAGACCTTGCGGTCGAGCGCCTTCATGAGCTGCTCGTCGACGCGGTACTCGGCGAACAGGTCCCGGGGCTCCACCCAGTGCTGCAGCCGCTCGGCCAGGTCTGGGGCGACGGCGCCGATGTAGGCGCTGATGGACGCCCACGCGGTGTCGCCCGAGATGACGAGCGCGTTGACGTCCTCGTTGAAGATGTCGCGGACCACCTTGATGGCGAGGTCAGGCTCGCTGTAGAGCAGCGACGGCGGCGTGGCCGACGTGGCCGCCGCGTTGATGTCCTCCCACTGCGCCGTGAGGCGCGCGACGTCCTGCTCCAGCGCCAGCTCAGGGGCCCCCTCGGCCGCCGTGCGCACGATGACCCCCGCATCCTCCGGCATGACGCGCTTGAGGATCGACTTGAGGCGGCTGCGCTCGGTGTCCGGCAGCTTCCGGCTGATGCCGGTCATGGAGCCGTCCGGCACGTAGACGAGGAACCGGCCCGGCAGCGACACCTGGCTGGTAAGACGGGCGCCCTTCTGCCCCACCGGGTCCTTGGTGACCTGCACGAGCACGGGGTCGCCGGACTTCAGGGCGAACTCGATGCGCTTCGGCTGGCCCTCGAGCCCGGCCGCGTCCCAGTTGACCTCGCCCGCGTAGAGGACCGCATTGCGGCCGCGGCCGATGTCGACGAAGGCCGCCTCCATGCTCGGCAGCACGTTCTGCACGCGGCCGAGGTACACGTTGCCGACCATCGACGACGCGGATCCGCGGGTGACGTAGTGCTCGACGAGGACGCCGTCCTCGAGGACGGCGATCTGGGTCCGGTCGCCCTTCTGGCGGACCGCCATGACCCGGTTGACCGACTCGCGCCGGGCGAGGAACTCCGCCTCGGTCAGGATCGGTGCGCGGCGGCGTCCGGCCTCGCGGCCCTCCCGGCGGCGCTGCTTCTTGGCCTCGAGTCGCGTGGATCCCTTGAGGGAGGTCACATCGTCGCGGGCCGATCGCGGCTCACGTACCCGCACGACGGTGTTCGGCGGGTCGTCCGGCCAGCCGTCGGCGTCGCCGTCTCCCCCACGGCGGCGGCGGCGCCGACGACGCTTGGTGCCGGCGGAGTCGCCGTCCTCGGATTCCTCGGCGCCCTCCCCCGAGTCGGACTCGTCGGATGACTCACCCTCGTCGGCGGCGTCCTCACCCGAGCGACGCTTGCGGCCGCGGCCGCCACGGCGGCGGCGACGGCGGCGTCCGGACTCGGTGTCCTCCCCCGCCTCGGCGGAGTCGTCCTGCCCGTCAGCCTCTGACTCCTCGGCCGCCGGCTCCTCGGCCGGCTGTGCCGGCTCGGCCGCTGCCTTCTTGGTCGACGTGCGGGTCCGCTTCGCTTTCGGCTTCTCCTCGGGCTCCGCGTCGGTGATCTCGGGAGCCTTGAAGAGGGGGGCCACGCCCGGCGCTGTGGTCATGCGGGCGGCATCCCCTGCGGCCTCTGCCGTCGAGCCGCCCTCAGACGGCTCCGCCGCCTCGGCCGACGCGGCGGCCTTCTTCCGGGTCCGCTTCGCGGGCGCCTTCTTCTCGGCCTTCTCGGCCTTCGCGGCCTCCGCGGGCGCACCCGGCACCGACTCGGCCGGGGCCGCCGTCTTCTTCGTGGACTTGCGCGTGGACTTGCGCGGCGCCTTGGGAGCCTCGTCGGCGGTCTCCGCGGCCGGCGTGGCCTCGGGCGCCGACTCGGTCGCGGGCGGCCCCGCGGGCCGCGACGCCGCACGGCGCCGTGAGCGCTTGGCGGTCGCTGCCGTCACGTCGGTTGCTGCTGAATCGCTGTTCTCGTCGACCATCGGGTCGTACTCCTCAATGGCGCACGCCGGTCTCCGCCGGCAGTGCGATCCACTCGTGCGTGGGACTCGCCCACGCAAAGCCTTCATCGGTCACGGAGTGCGGATCGCGCTTCGCGCGGCTTCCTCACTCCGCCGGCGACACCGCTACCTCGGCCCGGTCTCGCTCGCCCGATCCTGGGCGAGGGGGTCCATGACCACGGTGCCCGACTCATCGAGCGGCCCCTGTGCCAGCCGGGTCACCCGAGAGGGCTTCGGCGGCACGAGGTCGGCCACACGCCTGAGCGCGGACAGAATGTCGTCGGGTCGCACGGACGGGGTCCCGTGTCGCACGACCAAGGTGAGTATCGCACAGTCCGAGTCGTCCGGGGCGCAGGACGCCTCGGCACGGATGACCGCACCCCGCGCATTGAAGGTCCGCAGGCCCGACTTGGTCATCCGCTCGACGAGCACTTCGTCCGCCGCCAGGAGGGTGCTGATGGCCGCTGCGGCGTCCGTCAGGGAGACCTGGGGAAGCTCCACCCGCCAGACACTGGCCTCCAGACGGTTGGCGAAGTCCGACGTTCGGGCCTCGACCACCTCGACGACGTCGAGGCCCGGCGGCAGCGCCTCGTCGAGGGCACGGCAGACCTCAACGGGGTCGCAGCGCTGAGCCACGCCCAGCTCGACGTACTCCGCCTCGCTGGCCACGCCCGTAGGCGCTGAGTTGGCGTACGACACCTTGGGGTGCGGCGAGAAACCGGCGCTGTAGGCCATCGGCACGTCCGCACGACGCAGGGCCCGTTCCAGGGCCCGCTGGAAGTCACGGTGGCTGGAGAAGCGCAGCCGGCCGCGCTTGGCGTAGCGCAGGCGGAGACGCTGGACCGGGGGTGCGGTGTCCCGGTTCGGAGAGGGGCGGGCCATCAGCCCTCGGCTCGTTCGAGCACCGAGGATGCCCGCACGGACGGCATCGGCAGATTCACCACGCCCGTCGGGCCGATCTGGATCTCGGTGTCCATCTGATCGCACACCCCGCAGTCGTAGCAGGGGGTCCAGCGGCAGTCGTCGACCGGCAACTCGGCCAGCGCATCCTGCCAGTCGTCCCACAGCCACTCGATGTCGAGCCCGGAGTCGAGGTGGTCCCAGGGGAGCACCTCGGTGCGATCCCGCTCGCGCGTCGTGAACCAGTCCACGTCGACCGGCAGCTCGGCCAGCGCGGATGCCGCAGAGCCCATCCAACGGTCGAAGGAGAAGTGCTCGCTCCAGCCGTCGAACCGGGCGCCGTCCTGCCACGCGCGGAGGATGACCGCGCCCACCCGGCGGTCACCGCGCGAGAGCAGGCCCTCGACGATCCCGGGCTTGCCATCGTGGTACCGCAGCCCGATCGACTTGCCGTACTCACGATCGGCGCGGATGGCATCGCGCAGCTTCCGCAGCCGCTCATCGGTGGCCTCGTGGTCGAGCTGGGCGGCCCACTGGAAGGGCGTGTGCGGTTTCGGCACGAAGCCGCCGATGGAGACGGTGCAGCGGATGTCGCGACGTCCGCTCGCCTCACGGCCCGCTCGGATGACCTCCCGCGCGAGCTCGGCGATCTGCAGCACGTCCTCGTCGGTCTCGGTGGGCAGGCCGCACATGAAGTACAGCTTCACCTGCCGCCAGCCACCGGCATAGGCCGTCGTGACCGTGCGGATGAGGTCCTCCTCGGTGACCTGCTTGTTGATCACCTTGCGCATGCGCTCGCTGCCCCCCTCAGGTGCGAACGTCAGGCCGCTGCGGCGCCCGTTGCGGGAGAGCTCGTTGGCCAGGTCCACGTTGAACGCGTCGACGCGGGTGCTGGGCAGGGACAGCGATGTCTTGCTGTGCTCGTAGCGGTCGGCGAGGTTGCGCGCCACGTCGGCGATCTCCGAGTGGTCGGCACTCGACAGCGAGAGCAGGCCGACCTCCTCGTACCCGGTCTTGGCGAGGCCGTTCTCGACGATCTCGGCGATGCCCGTGATGCTGCGCTCGCGTACAGGTCGGGTGATCATGCCCGCCTGGCAGAACCGGCAGCCGCGAGTGCAGCCGCGGAAGATCTCCACGCTCATGCGCTCATGGACGGTCTCCGCGAGCGGGACCAGCGGGTTCTTCGGGTACGCCCACTCGTCGAGGTCCATGAGCGTGTGCTTGCGGACCCGCCACGGCACGTCCGTGCGGGTGGGCGCGATGCGTTGGATGCGCCCGTCCGGCAGGTAGCTCACCTCGTAGAAGGCCGGCACGTAGATGGAGCCCGTGCGGGCGAGGCGGAGCAGCAGCTCCTCGCGCCCGCCCGGCTCGCCCTCGCGCTTCCAGTCTCGGACGATGTCGGTGATGAGAAGGACGGCCTCCTCGCCATCGCCGAGAACGGCCGCGTCGATGAAGTCGGCCAGCGGCTCGGGGTTGAATGCTGCGTGGCCACCCGCGATCACCACCGGATGGGAGGTGTCGCGGTCCGACGCCTGCAGGGGCACCCCGGCGAGGTCGAGCGCGGTGAGCAGGTTGGTGTAGCCGAGCTCGGTGCTGAACGAGACACCGAGCAGGTCGAAGTCGCCGACGGCGCGGTGCGCGTCCACGGTGAACTGGGGCACGCCGGCCTCGCGCATGAGCGCCTCGAGGTCGGGCCAGACCGCGTAGGTCCGCTCCGCGAGCGCGTCGTCCCGCTCGTTGATGACCTCGTAGAGGATCTGCACGCCCTGGTTGGGGGCCCCCACCTCGTACGCGTCCGGGTACATCAGCGCCCAGCGCACCTCGACCGCGTCCCAGTCCTTGCTGACGGCGTTGACCTCGCCGCCGACGTACTGGATCGGCTTGCTCACCGACGGGAGCAGTTCCTCGAGCTGGTCGAAGACGCTGGCCCCCCGGGCATGCCGGGACGTAGCAAGGGTCGGGGACGTCATGGCAGCCAAGGATACCGGCGGGAGGAGGACCTGCCCGCTCGCGCGGTGGGCAGAGGTCAGATGCTCGCGCGAGCCGCGTGTATTCGGACGTTCTGGAGGAGTCCGATGGCGATCCAGGTCGCCATCATGGACGTACCGCCCGCGGACACCAGCGGCAGCGGAATGCCGGTGATGGGCATGATCCCCATGGTCATGCCGATGTTCTCGAAGGTCTGGAAGCCCAGCCACGCGACGATGCCGGTGGCCACCAGCCGGCCGTAGAGATCGTCGGCCCGGTAGGCGATCACCACGGCGCGCCACAGGATGACGCCCACCAGCACGATCAGCACCGTCGCGCCGATGAAGCCCAGCTCCTCGCCGACGACGGTGAAGATGAAGTCGCTCTCGTTCACCGGGACGAACTTGCCCTGGGTCTGCGGGCCCTCGAAGAGCCCGTAGCCGCTCCACCCGCCGCCACCGATGGCGATCCGCGCCTGGTTGGCGTTGTACGCGGAGGCCGATGCGTCCGCCGTCGGATCGATGAAGGACGTCAGTCGCTGCACCTGGTACTGCTTGAGGAACCCGAGCTGGATGGCCAGCAGGATGCCGATGATGGCGCCGCCGAACAGTCCGATCACCCACCGTGTCCGAGCACCCGAGACTGCGATGATGGACAGCGCCACCGAGCCCAGGACGAGCACGGTGCCGGTGTCGTTCTGCAGCAGGATGATGCCGATGGGCAGCAGCGCCGCGCCCAGCGAGAGCAGGACGTCGCGGTCCCGCGGCTCTGCCTCGACGTCGCGCTTCTCGGACAGCAGGACGGCCATCATGAGGATGACGGCGACCTTGGCGAACTCGGACGGCTGCAGGGTCATGCCGCCCGGCAGGTCGATCCACGCGCGGGCGCCGGCGATGGTCGTTCCGATTCCGGGCGCGAACGGCAGAATCAGCAGTATCACCGACGCGCCGTAGATGATCGGCGTGTAGGCCCGCAGCCAGCGGTAGTCGATGCGCGACGCGAGGAACCCCAGCACGACGCCGACGGCGATGTTGATGACGTGCCTCTTCAGGTACGACGTCGGGTCGCTCGCGGATGCCATGTCGGCGCGGCTCGCCGACCAGACGAGCATGGACCCGAAGATGGTGGTGGCGAACGCCGCGATGAGGAGGATCCAGTCCAGATCGCGCCAGTAGCTCGAGGACCGCCCCGAGCTCCGGGTAGCGACGTCAGGTGTGAAGGTCGAAGCCATGACTATCCCTGCCTCGAGTTCGCGACGCCGGAGCCGGCGCCCTTCGGAATGGCCACCGTGCCGTCGGGCCGCACGGCGGGAAGGCCCGGCTGCGGCGCATCGCCGGCGAGCACGCTCTTGCCCGGGTAGACGGACGATCCACGCACCCCGAACAGGGCCTCGTAGATCTTGCGGACGCTCGGGCCCGAGGTCTTCGAGCCGGTGCCGCCCTCGGTCACCATCATGACGATGGCGTACTTCGGGTTGTTGGCCGGCGCGTACGAGGCGAACCACGACGTGGACGCCTTGTTGCCGGTCACCTGTGCCGAACCGGTCTTCGACGCGACGGGGATCTTCTTCAGGGGGAAGCCGAGGAACGGCGTCTTGCCCGACCCGTCCGTCGTGACCCCTGGCAGCGAGTTGCGCAGGAACTTGATGGCCGACTTCGGCACGTCGACGCGGCCCTTGAGGATCGGCGGGAACTCCTGGGAGACCGTGCCGTCGGCGCTCACGACGCCCTTGGCGACCTGCGGCTGGTAGAGCTTGCCGCCGTTGGCGATCGTCGCGTAGACCATGGCCATCTGCAGCGGGGTGACGGTCGTGTCGCCCTGCCCGATCGCGGCATTGAGGGCGTCACCCGCGCGCCACTGGTAGCCGTCCGTGCAGTTCTCCTTGTCGAGGGCGGTGAAGTAGTCGGCCAGCTTGGGGTTGGTCTTGCGGGTCTCCGGGTAGCCCTGCTCCGCATTGCGGCACCAGGTGTCCTTCTTCTTCTCCCAGTTGTCGTACTTGAACTGGCGGCTGGCCACCACGCCGGAAGCCTCGCCCGGAAGATCGATGCCCGTGTCGGAGCCGAGCCCGAACGCGGTCGCGGCCTCGGCGATGGGGTTGGGGGCATCGACGCCGGCATCCGGGCCGCCCTCCTCCTGCCACATCCGCTTCGCGATGCCGTAGAAGACGGTGTTGCAGGAGACTTCCAGTGCGCGGGTGAGGGAGATCGGCCCGTAGGCGCTGGACTCGTAGTTGTTGAACTTCTGGCCGCCGACCGTGACACTGGAGGGACAGTTGTAGATCCCGTAGAGGTTCATCTTGTCCTTGGCCGCGCCCGCCGTGCTGACCACCTTGAAGGTCGAGCCCGGCGCGAACTGGCCCTGGTAGGCATTCGACGCGAGCGCGTCATTGGCCACCAGCTCCTTGTACTGCTTCTTGCTCACCCCGCCGATCCAGATCGACGGGTCGTAGGTCGGGTAGCTGGCCATCGCCAGGATCCGCCCGGTCTGGACGTCCACGACGACGGCGGCTCCCGACTTGCCGCCGTAGCCCTGCGCCTGCGCGCGGCGGACAGCCGCCAGCAGTTGCGCCTCGACGATGGACTGCAGCTTGGCGTCGATCGTGGACACGAGGTACTCGCCCGGCTTGGGGGCGACCTCGTCCACCGTGGACGTGACCCGACCCGCGGTGTCGACGGCGACGTGGCGGATGCCCGGCACGCCGCGGAGGATCTTGTCGTACTCCGCCTCGAGACCCGTCCTGCCGACCTCGTCGGTGCGGCGCAGCCGGTCCGGGGCGTTGCTGTCGCCCTGTGCGTTCAACTGCTCCTCGGTCACCGGCCCGAGGTACCCCAGGATGTGCGCGGCGTTGACGTTGAACGGCGCGGGGTACTCGCGGATGGCGTCGAGGCTCGCGGAGACGCCCGGGAAGTCCCGGCGCTTCTCCATGATGGTCAGGGCGGTCTGGGTGTCCACGTCCTTGGCGACCGGCACGGGCTGGTAGGCCGAACCGTTCCAGCACACGGGCGGCGGCTTCGCGCCCTCGGTGCCGCACGGGGCGAGCCGGTCGCGGATCTTGGTCGGCGTCGTGTCGAGCATCGCGGCGAGTCGGCGGATGACCGCGTCCCCGTCGTCCTTCTCGGCCGCGAGCGTCTGGCGATCGACGGTTACGACGACGGAGGTGCGGTTGTTGACCAGCGGCCGACCGGCCTGGTCGAGGATGAGGCCGCGGACGGCCGGCTCCACGATCTCGCGCTCGGTGTTGCTGCTGATGGCGGCCTGGTACTGCCGGCCCTCGAGGATCTGCAGGTAGAAGGCGCGGGCGATGAGGGTGCCGAGGAGCGACGCGACGAGCACGGCGAGGACTAGCAGGCGCAGGTTGGAGCGCTCGCTCACCGGCGCCTCCTTCGCGCGCGTCAGCCGGCGTCACGACGCCGATGGGACCTTCGGGGTACGACGGTACGACGAGATGCGGAGCGGGCCGGTTCCGGATGGGGGTTTATGGACGATTTGTCCTAATAATTCCCGCACGATGTCCGTATCTCACCTCGTCGACGGTCACGCCCGGGCGCCGGTAGGCACGACTGCTGCCGTCGGGCACGAAGCCCGCCGCCTCGTAGAACCGGCGCCCCCGTGCGTTGTCGGCGAGGACCCAGAGCCGTACGACCGGCCAGCGGGCCGCGAGCCGCTCGACGGCGGCAGCCAGGAGCACCCTGCCCACGCCGTGCCGCCAGCCGTCCGGATCGACGTAGAGCGCGTACACCTCGCCCTCGGCGTCGCCCGCCGTGTCCTCATCGCGGGACGGCCCGCAGGCCACGAATCCGATGATCTCGCCGGTGCGCTCCGCGACCAGCACGGTTGCCTCGTCGGTGTCGCGGAGTCTCTGCTCCCAGGCAGCGCGTCGCTCATCGACGTCCAGTGCGGCCAGCACGTCGTCGGGCAGCATGCCCGCGTAGCCCGCCTGCCACGCCCGCACGTGCACCCGGGCGATGGACGCCGCATCGTCGGGCCGGCCCGCCCGGACGACCACCTCGGGCATGCTCACGGCAGCCGCTGGGCGGTGGTCACTCGACGAGCACCTCGGGCGTAACCCGGGCGACGAGCCACCGCACGCCGAGGACGACGGGTGGAGCCAGGATGAGCGCGTACAGGACCGTGCTGATCGTCATGCCGGCCATCTCGTCCCACACCACGCGCTCGCTGCCGAGCAGGGCGTCGAGCGCGGCGGTCCCGAGCACGGCGAAGCCGGCCGACAGGCCCACGATGCCGATGAGGATCGGCACCGTGCGATCCCTCGGGTCGATGACGCGGCCGGTGACGTAGCCGATCACGACGTAGACGATGGCGTTGACCCCTAGGAGGGTGTCGGCCGGGGGTGCAAGGTCCACGAGCATGCCCGCGACGAAGCCGGCGATGGCCCCGTCTACGGGGCCCATGGTCAGCGCGATGGCGACCACGACCACCACCACGAGGTCGGGGGTCGCTCCCGGCAGGCCCAGGCGGCTCAGCAGGGTGACCTGCACGATCGTCGCGAACAGCGTGAGGACGCCGATGATCAGCGCCTGCCTCCACCACACGGCTAGCCGGTCCCGGGGCTCGGGGCCGGCGACGCGGCGGTCTCCTGCTGCGGAGCGGTCGGCTGGGTCGAGGGCGCCTTCTTGGCCCCGGCCTTGGTGGCCGGCGTCTCCTGGTTCGGAGCCGCGCTGGAGGTGGCACCGGAGCCGCCGAGGGGCGCGGGTGACGGCGCGACGGGGAGCTCCGAGCTCCTGGCCAGCACCGAGTCACGCGGGTCCACCCGCGGCGGGCGGGTGACGACGCCGACGACGCTCAGCGTCGAGACGTCGACGTACGGGCGGACCACCGCGGAACGGGTCAGCTCCCCGGGGGTGCCCTTGACCTCGACGATCTCACCGATCGGGATTCCCGGGGCGTACGGCCGCCCGCCCTTGGACCCGAAGGTGACGAGCGCGTCCCCCTTGCGCACGACCGCGTTCGGGTCGAGCAGCTGGAAGTCGAGCTGGTCCTGCTGGCCCGTCCCCGCGACGATGCCGATCTCCTCCGTGGTCGCCACGCGGCCACCCACCGCGGACGAGCTGTCGACGAGGAGCACCACCGTGGAGGTGCTGGCCGTCGTCTTCAGGACGCGGCCGACCAGGCCCTGGCCGTTGATCACCGTCATGTCCTGCTCGATGCCGTCGTTGCGACCGGCGTCGATCGTCACCGTCCACGCGAAGTCCTGCGTCGGACCGACCGCGATCACCTCGGCCGGCACGAAGCGGTAGCCCCCGACGCTCGACACCTTGAGCAGGCCGTCCAGTGCGGCCACCCGGGCCTTGTCATTCGTCAGCGTGTCCAGCTCGCTGCGCAGGCGGTCGTTCTCCGCCGACAGCGTCTCGATCTGCGTGGCCTGGTCGCGCATCGTGGACCACCAGGCGTTGGCGCTGGTGATCGGCGAGAAGACGGTCGCCGCGCCGCGCTCCAGGCCGCCGAGGATGTTGGCCCCGAAGCTGCGCACCCCGGAGAACGGGCCCTGGCCGCCGCGCAGGTCGAGGATGAGGAAGGTGAGTGCCGCGACCACGAGAACCGCAAGGAGGATGCGGGTGCGTCGCGACTGCATGGGACAAGTCTCCCTTGCGCCCGGCACCCGCGAGCGCCGGGACCTGAATCAGGGCACCGACTAGCGGCGCGGCTCCGAGATGAGGACCTGCTGCAGGGCCTCGAACTCCTCGACGCACTTGCCCGAGCCGAGCGCCACGCAGTCCAGCGGTCGGTCGGCGATGATGATCGGCATCCCCGTCTCGTGACGCAGCCGCTCGTCGAGGCCGCGGAGGAGGGCGCCACCACCGGTGAGCACGATGCCGCGATCCATGATGTCGCCCGAGAGCTCCGGAGGCGTGCGGTCCAGGGTCGCCTTCACGGCGTCGACGATGGCGTGGACGGGCTCGTCGATGGCGCGCCGGATCTCCTCGGCGGAAACCACGATCGTGCGCGGCAGGCCGGTGATGAGGTCCCGGCCGCGGATCTCCGCATGCGGCTCGTCCGGCATCGGGAACGCCGAGCCGATGGCGACCTTGATCTCCTCGGCCGTCCGCTCGCCGAGCATCAGCGAGTACTCCTTCTTGACGTACTGGATGATCGCGTTGTCGAGCTCGTCGCCGCCGACGCGGACGGACAGGCTCGTCACGATGCCGCCCAGCGAGATGACGGCGACCTCGGAGGTGCCGCCGCCGATGTCGACGACCATGTTGCCCGTGGGCTCGTGGACCGGCAGGCCGGCGCCGATCGCGGCGGCCATCGGCTCCTCGATGATGAACACCTTGCGGGCGCCGGCCGCGTAGCCCGCGTCCTTGACGGCGCGCTGCTCGACCCCGGTGATGCCCGACGGCACGCAGACGATGAGGCGCGGCTTGGCCAGGTGGCGGCGCTTGTGGACCTTCTGGATGAAGTAGCGGAGCATTCGCTCGGTCGTGTCGAAGTCGGCGATGACGCCGTCCTTCAGCGGACGGATCGCGACGATGTTGCCCGGCGTGCGACCGATCATCCGCTTGGCCTCGGACCCCACCGCGAGGATGCCGCCGGTGTTGTTGTTGATGGCGACCACGGACGGCTCGTTCAGCACGATGCCACGGCCACGCACGTAGACCAGGGTGTTGGCGGTGCCGAGGTCGACGGCCATGTCGCGACCGACGAACGACCCGCCGAAGCTCGATGACGCTGCAGCCATGGGGAAGTGGCCTTCCGGTAGGAACGGACGCCCAAGTCTAGAGGCTAGATAACGGCCAGATCACATCGCGCCCGATATATCCCATTCTCCAGCCCGGGGCTGAGGGGGTCAGTGCTCGCCGATGCGGGCGGCCCGCTCGACCTCGGTGCGTCGGAGGTAGGCCTCCAGCCGCTCCGCCACCTCGGGCGTCGCCGACAGGTCGAACGCCATGGTCGCCACGGCACCCAGGTCGGCGCGGTAGTCGTGCCCCCGGCTCTCGAACAGCCCCGGCTTCACGTTCGTGGCGAACATCGTGTCCACGAGCGCCTGGGCGTACGTGATGCCCGGCTTCCATGTCATCTCCGCTGGCACATTGCGTCCCCGCGTGCCATCCGTCGGCAGCCAGGCGGGCCGCTGGAGCAGCAGGTCGCGACGGAAGCGCACTACGGGATCGCCGTCATGCTCGAGGAACCACACCCGCGGGCGCGGCGTGGGGACGGGGCTCGGCAACTGCTCCGGGCGATCGACCGTGTACGACTCCGCCGCACAGAGCGCGTGGAACGAGTCCGACTCGACGCCACCGGGCGTCCCGACGTAGAGCGCCGCGGCGACGCCGTAGTGATCGAGATCGACCGGCCCTTCGGCTACGGCACCCTGCTGGACCTTGGCCCCGAGGCTCTCGCCGTACAGCAGCAGCCGAGGCTTCCGGTCGCGTCCTCGCAGCTCCTCGTGGATGGCGTCCAGCAGCAGGCGCTGCGTGAGTTGCGCGACCCCGACGCGGGACAAGGACAGGAACGAGGGCAGCAGTCCGTACCCGACGGCCACGGATGCGCAGTCGCCCCGGGTGAGCACCTCGAGGACGTCCACCGGGAAGGAGTTCGCGAAGCCGCTGCCCGCGGGCGCCTGGATGATCAGGTGCGCACGGTCGAAGGCGCCGGTTCGACGCAGCTCGGCCATCGCCAGGCCAACGCGCTGCTCCACCGTGCTGGCCGCATCGACTCCGACGAACACGCGCACGGGCTCGGCCACCGGGTCCTCCCCGGTCACCTCGCGAACTCCGTCCGGGCTCGTCACGTAGGCCACGAAGCGCGCGCCCTCGCGCCCGAGTTCGTTGACCGTGACCACCGACCCCGGGCCGCCGCTGACCTCCGGGTCGGCGGGCGGCTGTGCGAACGCGTCATCGAGTCCGCGGCCCTCCTCCGCGAGCTGCGCCAGCAGCCGGCGCGCGGCGATCGAGCCGGCAGCAGCGACCCCTCCCAGGGCCGCCCCGCCGACGAGGACCGGCGTCATCGTGGTGATCGGGCCGGGGCCACGTCCGGAGAGTGCCCGCACGGTGGCCAGCGCCAACCCCGTCTTCAGGCCGACGACCGCTCCGGTCAGTCCGCCGAGGAGGAACGGAAACGCCGTACGGACCTTCTCCGGCCACGGCACGAGCGTCGGACCCCGCGACGCGAGCGCGACGAGAGACCCGACGGCGACGCCGGTGACCGTTCCGGCGGCAGCCGCCTTCATGGCTACGCCAGACCCGGGAAGAACAGGGCGACCTCGCGGGCCGCGGACTCCGGCGAGTCCGAGCCATGGGTCACGTTGTTCTGCATCTCGGTGGCCAGGTCGCCGCGGATGGTTCCCATCTCGGCGTTGACCGGGTTCGTGGCGCCCATCATGCTGCGCCACTGCACGATGGCGTCTGGACCCTCGACCACGGCGGCCACCAGGGGTCCGCTCGTGATGAAGTCGACGAGGTCGGCGAAGAACGGCTTGCCCTGGTGCTCCCCGTAGTGAGTCTCCGCCACCTCACGGGTGAGCGTACGCAGCTCCATCGCGGCGATGCGGAAGCCCTTTCGCTCGATGCGGCTGATCACCTCGCCGACGAGGCCGCGGGCAACGCCATCGGGCTTGATCAGGACAAGGGTGCGCTCGGACAACGGGACTCCTCGGAGATAGTCGGGCATCGGGCTCCGATGCCGCGCCATCCTATTGCGCCGCCTATGGCGCTGCCGAGGACGGAGGCTCGGCCTCCGTCGCGGCCGCCTCGGCCCTGAGGCGATCCACGCGCGAGCCGTTCTGGATGGCCAGCCACCACAGGACCACGAAGATCCCGCCGATGACGAGCATGGCCCAGCCCACGACGATCGCGCTGGCCATGACGAGGAGCTGCAGGATCCACCCGACGGTCAGTCCCCGCCGGAAGCGCAGCGTCGCCGGCGCCAGGGCGAGCAGGAGCACGAGCAGCAGTCCGAGGGTCCAGGCGAGCGCCGTGTTCGACACCGACCCCGAGGACGTGGCGAGCGACGTCGCCAACAGCACGACGACGGCCTCCATGGCGAGCACGGACGAGCACAGCACCCTCATGCGTCGTCTCCCGACAGTGCCCGACGTGCCTCGCCGACGAGCACGACCGAGCCGGTGACAAGCACGCCGCCGGCTCCGTAGGCGCCGCTCTCCTCGGCCAGCTGGAGGGCGCGATCGAGGGCGTCCGCGAACTCCGGCTCGACGAAGACGCGGTCGTCGCTGAACACCTCCGATGCGAGCACGGCGAGGGCATCGACCGGCATCGCTCGCGGTGACGTGGGCTGCGTCACGACGATGCGGTCGAGGGCGGGCTCGAGCGCCTCGAGGATCCCGAGCGCGTCCTTGTCGGACAGCACGCCCACGACGCCGACCAGCGATGCGAAGTCGAACGAGTCGGCCAGCGCAGCGGCGAGCGTGCGCGCGCCGTGCGGATTGTGGGCGGCGTCGACGACGACGGTCGGGCCCCGCCTCAGCACCTCCAGCCGTCCTGGCGAGGTCACGGACGCGAAGCCCTGTCGGACGAGGTCAGCGTCCAGCGGGCCCACCCCACCGAGGAACGCCTCGGTCGCGGCCAGGGCCACGGCCGCGTTGTGCGCCTGATGCTCGCCGAACAGCGGGAGGAACAGCTCGTCGTACTCGGCTGACAGTCCCTTGACCGTCAGCATCTGGCCGCCCACCGCGAGCGCACGTGCCACCACCCCGAACTCGATGCCCTCCCGCGCAACGGCGGCATCCACCTCGGCGATGCGCTCCAGCAGCACCTCGGCGACATCGACGTCCTGCTGCGCGAGCACCGCCACGGAGCCCGGCTTGATGATGCCGCCCTTCTCCCGGGCGATGTCCGAGAGGGAATCCCCGAGGTACTCGCGATGGTCGAGGCCCACCGGGGTGACGACCGCGACGGCGCCGTCCGCCACGTTCGTCGAGTCCCAGCCTCCGCCCAGGCCGACCTCGATGACGGCCACATCGACGGGTGCGTCGGAGAAGGCCACGAACGCCATGGCGGTCAGCACCTCGAAGTAGGAGAGCACCGGGCCGCCCTCTGCCGTGGACCGCTCGTCGACGATGGCGACGTAGGGCGCGATCTCCTCCCAGACGTCGAGCAGCCGCTCGGCGCTGATGGGCTCGCCGTCGAGGCAGATCCGCTCGCGGGCGTCCACCAGGTGCGGGGACGTGAACAACCCCGTGCGGAGCCCGAACGCGCGCATCAGGGACTCGATCATGCGAGCCGTCGAGCTCTTGCCATTCGTCCCGGTCACGTGGATCACCGGGAAGGCGTGCTGCGGGTCGCCGAGCAGCTCGGTCAGCGCGGAGATGCGCGCAAGTGAGGGCTCGATGACGTTCTCCGGCCAGCGCTGCTCCAAGCTGCGGAAGAGCTCATGTGCGTCGGGCCGATCTGACATGACGGCGAGTGTAGGGGGCCGTGGTCCAGTAGCCTCCTCATCATCAGATCGCCAGGCTGGGAGGGGGATCCGGTGCCAGACCTTGCGGCGCGACTTTCCGCCTCGTGGGAGAACTACCGCATCCTCGCCGACAACTCGACGGACGTGGTCCTCGAGGCCGACCCGTCCACGCGCATCATCTGGGCCTCACCTTCGGTCGTCGAGGTGCTCGGATGGCGGCCTGACGAACTGATCGGGCGGACGGCGAGCGACCTCGTCCATCCCGACGACATGGACGTCGTTCGCGAGCATGCGTCCGACATGAACGCCGTCGGGTCCCCGGACGAAGTGGCCGGCGCCGGGCGCCGCAACCACCTCCGGATCGCCACCGCGGACGGTGGCTACCGATGGCTGACCTATCGCGCCCGCCCGGTCCTCGACGAGAAAGGCGGCATCCTTCGCCACCTGCTCACCTTCAAGGACACCTCGGAGCGGGATGCGGCGCTGCGTGCGCTCTCGGTCCTCACCGAGGCGAACCGCGTGATCGCCTTCGCCCAGGACGAGCAGGGCCTGCTCGACGCGATGTGCGAGTCGATGGTGACGACCGGGCAGTACCCCCTGGTGTGGTTCGGTGAGCCGGCCCACGACGAGGGCAGGGCCGTGATCGTGCGCGCCATCGCAGGCGATGCGCGCGCCTACGCGGAGGGCGTGAGCGTCTCCTGGGGCGACGGGCCGGCTGGCCAGGGCCCCACGGGTCGTTGCCTGCGCAGGGGGGAGACCACCACCGTCGACGACGTCGAGTCGGACGCCCGCTTCGCCCCCTGGCGCGAGCGCGCGCTCGCCCATGGACTCCACAGCTCGATCGCCCTTCCGGTCATGGTCGCCGGCCGCCTCCAGGGCGCTCTGATGGTCTACTTCGGTCAGCCACGAGGCTTCGACGCCGAGGCACGACGCCTGCTCGAGACCCTTGCCTCCGACCTCGGCCTCGGCCTTGAGCGACTGCAGAGCGCCCGCCTGCTCGACGAGCAGACCCGTCGCCTGGCCGAGAGTGAGGCCCGGTATCGGCTGCTGGCCGAGCACTCGTCCGACGTCGTGCTGCAGGCCCCAGCCGGCGGCGAGATCGAGTGGGCTTCGGAATCGTGCCGAGCGGTCCTCGGCTGGGATCCCGACGCGATCGTCGGCAAGGGCTTCGAACTCGTCCATCCCGATGACGTCGAGACCGCGCGCAGCGGGCTGCGTGCTGTCTCGCGCGGCCTGGAGGCCGACGGTGAGATCCGCGTCGCGTGCGCCGACGGCTCGATCAAGTGGATGCGCTACCGGGTCCAACGCGTGGCCTCGCCGGACGGGGATCTCGACGTCTTCTCCCTCAAGGACATCGATCGCGAGGTCCGCGCCCGCCAGCAGCTCGACTTCGCCCTAGGCCACGACCCCCTGACGGGCATGTCGGCCCGGCCCACGATGCAGCAGCGACTGGCCGACATCCTGAGGCGGCTCAAGCCGCGCGAGCGGGCTGCCGTCGTCTGCCTCAGCATCGACCGGCTCTCGGAGATCAACGAGGCCTACACCCACAGCGCCGGCGACCTCGTCCTCACGAATCTGGCCACGCGGCTCATCGAGACGATCGGCCATCCGGACCGCGTCGGACGCGGCACCGGCGTGGAGTTCCTGATCCTCGTGCCCCAGCTCGCGGAGGGCGAAGTGGCGGCCCAGTTGTCGGAGCGCCTGCTCGAGGTCGTGCGCCAGCCGTTCTACCTCGGCGAGACCCGCATCGACGCCAGCGCCAGCATCGGAATCGCCCTCGGCGAGAGCGGCGATGACCCCGAGCGGCTCATCCGAGACGCCAGCGCCGCGATGGGTCGGGCCAAGGCGGAGGGTCGGGACCGGTTCACCTTCGCGGACGCCACGCTCACCGAGCAGGCTCGTCATCGTCTGCAGGTCGAGCAGCGCATCAAGCTGTACCTGGAGGAGGGGCGGTTCGTCGCGCACTTCCAGCCCATTGTCGACCTGGCCACAGGGGAGGTATAGGGCTACGAGGCGCTCGTTCGAGGCATCCGCGAAGGGGACCGCCCGTTCGTGACGCCCGCCGAGTTCCTGCCCATCGCGGAGACCGGCGGGCTCATCTGCGACATCGACCTCGTCGTCGTCCGCGCGGGGCTGCAGACGCTGGCCTCGCTGCCGTCGCCGCTGACCGTCTCGCTGAACATCTCCACCCCGACGCTGACGCGGCCCGGCTACCTCGAGCAGATCCGCGGCCTGGTGCGCGCGTCGGGAGTCCGCCCGTCGCGGCTGCACCTGGAGGTGACCGAGACGTCCCTGCTGGGTGAGTCGAACGCGATCACGTCGGGCATGAGCTCGTTGGCGGAGATGGGGGCGCGCTGGTATGTCGACGACTTCGGCACCGGCTACTCCTCGATCGCCCACCTGCGCGACCTGCCGATCTCGGGGCTCAAGCTCGACGTCAGCTTCTCCCGCGGCATCCGGGAGGGGCACACGAAGAGCGTCCGGCTGGCGAATGCCCTCGTCGGGATGGCGCGCGGCCTGGGGCTCGACACCGTGGCGGAGGGCATCGAGACCGACGTCGAGGCCGAGATCCTCCTCGGCCAGGGCTGGCGCCACGGCCAGGGCTACCTCTACGGCAGGGCCGAGCCGCTCGACTGACGGGCGTGACCGCGTACGGTGTCGCCATGGGCAAGGTTCTCGACGGCATCGACGCATCCCTCGCCACCTGGCTGCAGGCGCAGCCGGTGTTCTTCGTGGCGACCGCCCCGCTGGCCGAGGACGGCCATGTGAACTGCTCCCCGAAGGGCCTCGACGGGAGCTTCAGCGTCCTCGACGACCACACCGTGGCGTATCTGGACCTGACCGGCAGCGGCGTGGAGACGATCGCGCACCTTCGCGAGAACGGCCGCATCGTGCTGATGTTCTGCGCCTTCGAGAAGCGGCCGCGCATCATCCGGCTGCACGGCCGTGGACGGGTGCTGGTCGCCGGTGACGCTGAGTTCGACGAGCTCCTGCCGCGATTCGCCGAGCGCCTCGGCACCCGCTCCATCATCGTGGTCGACGTCGAGCGGGTGGCCGACTCCTGCGGCTACGGGGTACCCGCCATGGCCTTCGAGCACGATCGCGACGTCCTGCTGCTCGATCACGCCAAACGCGGGCCCGAGGGGCTCGCGGAGTACCACCGCACCCGGAACGCCCAGAGCATCGACGCCCTGCCCGGCTTCCCGGTCTGAGCGACAGACGGGCGGGCGGGTGCGTTCCGCCCGGCCAATAGGATTCACCCCCATGAGCGCGTACTCCCTGCCGGACAAGCCCACCCTCGATGGCATCGAGGCGGCGTGGGCGCAGGTATGGGAGGAGCAGGGCACCTACCGCTTCGATCGCAGCAAGTCCCGCAGCGAGATCTACTCGATCGACACGCCACCGCCCACGGTCAGCGGCTCGCTCCACGTCGGTCACGTCTTCTCGTACACCCACACGGACTGCATCGCCCGCTACAAGCGCATGCGCGGCTTCGAGGTGTTCTACCCGATGGGCTGGGACGACAACGGGCTGCCGACCGAGCGCCGCGTGCAGAACTACTACGGCGTGCGCTGCGACCCGAGCCTGCCCTACGACCCCGACTTCACCCCGCCCGAGGAGCCTGACGCCAAGCACCAGCTGCCGATCAGCCGCAAGAACTTCGTCGAGCTGTGCGAGCGGCTGACGGCCGAGGACGAGGTCGCCTTCGAGGAGCTCTGGCGGCGGATGGGCCTGTCCGTCGACTGGTCGCAGACGTACCAGACGATCGACGCGAACGCCCAGCGCGCCAGCCAGCTCGCCTTCCTGCGCAACCTCGCGCGCGGCGAGGCCTACCAGTCCGAGGCTCCCACCCTGTGGGACGTCACCTTCCGCACCGCCGTGGCCCAGGCCGAGCTCGAGGACCGCGAGCGCCCCGGCGCCTACCACCGCATCGGCTTCCCGACTGCCGACGACCGCGACGTCGTGGTGCACATCGAGACGACCCGCCCGGAGCTCCTGGCCGCCTGCGTGGCGCTGGTGGCGCACCCGGATGACGAGCGCTACCAGCCGCTGTTCGGCAAGACGGTGGTCACCCCGGCGTTCGGCGTCGAGGTCCCGGTCGTGGCCCATCGCCTCGCGGATCCCGAGAAGGGGTCCGGCATCGCCATGATCTGCACCTTCGGCGACGTCAACGACGTCACCTGGTGGCGAGAGTTGCAGCTGCCCACGCGGCCGATCATCGGCTGGGACGGACGCATCACGGGCGAGACCCCGGAGTGGATCACCGACGAGCAGGGCATCGCGCATTACCAGCAGATCGCCGGCGCAACGAGCCACACGGCCAAGGAGCGCATGGTCGAGATCCTGCGAGAGACCGGCTTCCTCGAGGGTGAGCCCAAGCCGATCACACACCCGGTGAAGTTCTTCGAGAAGGGCGACAAGCCCCTCGAGATCGTCACCACGCGCCAGTGGTACATCACCAACGGCGGACGCGAGCCTGGCCTGCGACAGCAGCTGGTGGAGCGCGGCCGCGAACTGAACTGGCACCCGCCGCACATGCAGGTCCGCTACGAGAACTGGGTCGAGGGCCTCAACGGCGACTGGCTGATCTCCCGCCAGCGCTTCTTCGGCGTGCCGCTGCCGCTGTGGTACCCGCTGGACGACGACGGCAACCCGGTCTACGACTCCCCCATCGTCCCGGCCGAGGAGACCCTGCCGATCGACCCGAGCAGCGATGCGCCCCCCGGCTACACCGAGGACCAGCGCGGCGTGCCGGGCGGCTTCATGGGCGATCCCGACGTCATGGACACCTGGGCGACGTCCTCCCTCAGCCCGCAGATCGCCGGCGGGTGGGAGCGCGACCCCGACCTGTGGGAGCGGGTGTTCCCGATGGACCTGCGCCCGCAGGCCCACGAGATCATCCGCACCTGGCTGTTCTCGAGCGTGGTCCGCGCCCACCTGGAGGAGGGCTGCCTCCCGTGGTCCGATGCGGCCATCTCGGGATGGATCCTCGACCCCGACCGCAAGAAGATGAGCAAGTCCAAGGGCAACGTGGTCACCCCCATGGCCCTGCTGGACGAGTACTCCTCCGACGCCGTCCGATACTGGGCGGCCTCGGGTCGGCCCGGAACCGACACTGCCTTCGACATCGGCCAGATGAAGATCGGTCGCCGACTCGCGATCAAGCTGCTCAATGCCAGCAAGTTCGCGCTGAACCTCGACGCGCGTGAGGACGACGCCGCCATCACCGATCCGCTCGACCGCGCACTCCTCGCGCGGTTGGCGCAGGTCGTCGAGCAGGCCACGGCGGCGTTCGAGGACTACAACTACACGCGCGCGCTCGAGCTCGCCGAGACCTTCTTCTGGAACTTCACCGACGACTACGTGGAGTTGGTGAAGGACCGCGCCTACGGCGGGCAGGGGGAGGCCGGCGCCGCGTCGGCCAAGGCCACCCTCGCCGCGGCACTCAGCGTGCAGCTGCGCCTGTTCGCCCCGTTCCTGCCCTTCACCACCGAGGAGGTCTGGTCGTGGTGGCAGGAGGGCTCGATCCACCGCCAGTCCTGGCCGGACGCCGCCGCAGTGGCGGCGGTCGCCGCGGACGGCGACGCGGCCCTGATCGACGACGTCGCGGAGGTCCTGACGGTCATCCGCAAGGCGAAGTCGGAGGCCAAGGCGTCGATGCGCGCCGAGATCACGCGGGCGCAGGTCTCCGCTCCCGATACGCAGGCGGCGCGCCTGCGACGTGCGGCGGCAGACATCGCGGCGGCGGGCCGGATCCGTGAGCTGTCGATCAGTGCGGGCGACGGCCCGGTCGCGGTCGACGCGGTACTGGCCGACGCCTAGCCTGCTGGCATGACCGACTGGCTGGTGTGGCTGGCGATCATCCTCCTCCTGCTGCTGTTCGCTCTGTTTGCGTGGAGTCGCCACCGCCAGCACCAGCGGAGGGCCCAGGCCCGCTCACTGGCCGCGCTCAACCGCCTGCTGGCCGAGGCCGATGAGATCGCCCAGCGCGCACGACAGGATCGCGCAGACGATGCCAGCCCCGAGGCCGACCACGATTCGGCCGACCAAGACGCCGTGGACCAGGACCCGTCGGACGACCGACCGACGGCCTAGTCGTCGAGGCCGCCAAGCTCCTTGAGCAGTCCGATCTGCGTCGCCGCACCGGGTTTCGTGACGGCCGGCCGGGGAGCCGGCTCCGGCTCGGGCTCGTCCGGTGCCTCAGCGGCCTCCTCCTGGTCGGCCATCTCCGGCGCGTAGACGTGGATCAGATCGATGCCGGTGAGGTCCACCTGCTGCGCCGCCTCGAGATCGGTGGGCAGCACCTTCAGCTCCGGCGCCATCTCCAGCAGGTCCGAGCCCTCGGCCGCGGCCGCGAACCACTCGGGGGTGTGCGCCGCGGCGGCGGGGAAGGCTCCCGCGCGGGCGCCGGCTTCCACCTCGTCGAGGGTCAGCGGCTGCTCGAGCGCGAAGAGGGCATACGAGGCGACCGCGAGGGCGCGTTCGACGTCAGACACCTGGCCTCCGGTTCAGCGGGGATCCCAGCGTAGGACAGCCGCGCTATCGGCGGAACAGCCCGCGCCTCTTGCCGGCCTCGTCGGCGGCCGGCGCAACGGGACCGCCCGTCGGCGCGGCCGGACTGGTGGCGGCGGGGACCGCCTCGGCCGGTGCCGCTGCCGTGGACGTCCAGGGCGCCATGTCGCGGCCGGGCAGGCAGGCGTGCGCGAGCTCGTTGTAGGCGGGCCCGAGCAGCGGATGGTCGAGCAGGGCGTACATGCGATTGAGGTTCGTGGCCGTGAGCACGTCCTTGGTGGCCAGCGGCACCACGCCGACGACAGGGACGCCGAGGCCGGCCGCGAGGACCTGGTCGCGCTCCATGCCGACATTCGCGACCGACTGGTTGACGATGATGCCGATCTTCTCGCGGGGTATGCCCAGTCCGGACTCGTCCAGCGGTGCGGTGATCTCGCGAAGGGCACGCGCCATGCCCTGCACGGCGGTGGATGCGAGGGTCGTCACGAAGAGGATCTCGTCGGACTCCCGAAGGGCCACCTCGGCGATGAGCGGCTCGAGGTACTGGACGCTGGTGTCCATCACGATGACGTCGTACATGCGCTGCAGGCTCCGCACGATCGTCCGGTAGAAGTCCGGCCCGACCGTGTCGGCGGTGCGCGGGCGGATGGGTGCCAGCAGGGTGTCGATCTGGAGGCCGTCGGCCTGCACCAGGTTCCGGCGGATCCGCTCCTCGTCCCACACCGGCTGGACGCGGATGTTCAAGGCGGTCGGCATGAACTTGCCGATCAGCGACGCGACCTGCCCGTCACGGGTGTCGAGGTCGATCAGGCATACGGACAGGGGCTTGCCCGCCTCGGCGGAGGCGCGCGCGATGGTTCCGGCCAGCAGGATGGAGGCCGTCGACTTGCCGGACCCGCCCTTGCTGGAGGTCACCGTGATGGTGACCTGCCCCGGACGCTTGGGTCGCTCGAGCAGCTCCAGCGATGCGCTGGGCGGGTACTCGCCGCGGGACTGGGCATCCTCACCGACGGAGACGCCGCCGATGGGCGGCAGGGTGGGTCGGCCGGCTGACGTCGTACGGGCCGCCGGGGCGGTGGGCGCCGGCCCTGCCGGAGCAGCAGGGACAGCCGGCGCCGCAGGAGCAGGTGTCGGCTCCTCGGCCGGCACGTCGTCGGAGGCAGGCACCGGGGCCGCGGGGGGCGTCGAAGGGGGCGCCGGAGCTGCGGTCGCAGCGCCGAGCACCTCCTCCAGTCCGCTGAGCTCGCTCAGGTCGACAGCGATCGGCGCACGGGGCTCGGTGGGGGGCTGAGGAACCGACGGTTCCGGGACCGCGGCGGCTGGCGCAGACGGAGGCACCTCACCATCGGTCAGGTAGGCCTCGAGGGCGGCGTCGAACTGCGCGGGCATGGCCGCCACCGGCTGCACCGCCGGCCGCATCGACTCGAGCACGGCCCGGGCTCCGTCGGACATCCGCAGCACGTGGTACGTCAGGCCGCTGACGTCCACGCCCTGGGTGGCTCCTGCCGCGCTCATCGCGGACTCGAACTCCGCCCACTGCCCGGGCCGCCACTGGGCGATGAACACGAGGGCGCCCGCATTGGCCATGGCGACGACGGCCGCAGCCGTCTGATCACGCTCTCCCGGATCGTCAGGGGTGTCCGCACGCAGGGAGTCGGAGAAGACGAGGATCCGGGAGTGCTGGTCCAGGGCTCCCGAGGAGAGCGCCTGCCACATGCCGCCGACGGACTCCTGTCGCGCCTGCACGCGCCACGTCACACCGGACTCCGCGAGGAGCCGGTGCACGCGCTCCTCGGCGACCACGATGACGCCGGGGCCGTCCGTGTGGGACCCGTCCTGCACGGACATCCTCCTGTCGATCGCATCGAGACATGGCGTGCCGTCCCTCCTGGACGGCCGCTCCCCCGATGCACTCTACCGGCGCCGCCGGCAATCCCGTCCGCAGTTGCGGGTCCCGAATCGGCGAACCGAGCCAATACTCCTAGTGGGGGCGGGTCGCACCCGCAGGGAGGTGGCATGGCGGACGAGCGCGTCGCAACCGCGCCGGCGTCGGCGGAGATCGAGCCGGCGCCTGCCCCAGTCGACGACCTCGTTCACTACGCCCCGCTCTTCGACGGAGACCGCGAGCTGGCCGGACTCTGGGTGGGACTCAAGCACCACGCCGATCCCTCGGCCCGGGCCACCCTCGCCACCTACTACGTCCCCCTGGTCCGCTATGTCGTCTCCCGCATGAACCTGACCCTGCCGGCCGGGCTCGAGCGTGGAGACCTCGTGGGCTTCGGCACACTGGGCCTGTTCGACGCCATCGAGAAGTACGACCTCGAGCTTGGCCTGACGTTCCAGACGTACGCCGTCACCCGCATCCGCGGCGCGATCCTCGACGAGTTGCGCTCCCTCGACTGGGTGCCACGTCGGCTGCGCCAGCGGATGCACTCCCTGGACGCCGCGGCAGAGACATTCGTGCAGGAGCACGGGGCGGAGCCGGAGGTGGCGGATCTCGCCACCGCCACCGGCATGGATCCGCATGACGTCCGGGGCGCCCTGACGGCATACCGTCGCGGCTATGTGACCAGCCTTGACGAGCAGCTGACCGACGAGGAGGGGGCGGGGGACGGACGCGGGTTCGTCGACGACGCGGCCCCGCTGCCGGACGAGGTCTACGACGAGGCCGAATCCCGGCGCATCATGCGCGAGCAGATCCTGGAGCTGCCCCTGCGGGAACGTGCGGTCGTGGCGCTGTACTACTTCGAGGAGCTGACGTTCAGCGAGATCGGGCGCGTCCTGGGCGTCAGCGAGTCGCGGGCCTGCCAGGTGCACGGCCGGGCCGTGCGTGCTCTCCGGGAGACCGCGTCGGTCGGCTGACCGCGAGCAGCTCAGCCGGCGATGGCGTCCGGGCCGCCGAGGATGAAGGCGGTCCGCACCGACGGATCGGCGAAGATGCCGACCGCTCCCGGGGCCACCTGCTGGTCGGTCGCCTCGGCCGCCGGGGCTCCCGGCTCCCGGCGGGTCCCGAATGCGGCGATGGGCACGTTGGTGTCGTCGGTCAGCGTCCGGATGCCGATGTCGAACATCCGCACCGCGGCGTCCTCGACGTCCTGCAGCGAGTTGTCGAAGAACGAGCTCGACAGGTCGTCATCAGCGACGGCATCGATCTTGGAGATCATCCGCTCCTGATCCGGTGCGCCGAAGACGGTGCGCTGCGGCTCCTCCGGCTGCTGCGGGTCGCTCATGCGCGGTCCCAGAACGCGGGCAGGAAGTCGGGCACGTCGAGGTCCTCCGGCTCGGGGAGGACGACACGCTCGAGAGCGGCAAGTGAGGCGGTGGCGTCGGTGGCCAGGTCGAGGGAGGCGATCGGCAGGGCCTCGGGGATCCAGTCGTGCCGATGCCACTCAACGGTCCACTCGACCGCCCAGACGTCCTCGAGCGCCCGTCGGGCCAACTCGAGGAGCGGGTTCCCGCTGCTGACCAGCGGGTGGGCGCTGTAGCGGATCGCCCCGGGTCGTCCGTGCGGCGCATCGCAGTAGATCTCGATGCGGTACAGCGCGTGTGCGCCGCTGGGATCGGGCTCATCGATGGGGACGACAGCCGTGACGACACCTGTGCCGGTCCGCACGAGATACTGACGCCCCCGCTCATCGGTCTCGAGCCATGCCTGCATCGCGTGTCACCTCCTCGGTCCTGAGGAACCTCTCAGAGCAAGTATCGGTCCACGTCCGGGTCGCCTGAACCCCCATGATGACCTGTGAGGCCATCGAGAGGAAGTCTCAGGACAGGCCGATCATGGCCAGGTAGCCCGTCCAGATGGCGTCGCCGAGGACCAGCCCGATCCCCGCGCCCAGGACAAGGAAGGGCCCGAACGGGATGGCGGACTTCCGACCGGCGCGCCGGGCGATCATGAGCACGATCCCGGTGATGGCGCCGAGGGCGAAGGCACTGAACAGGCCGACTACCGCGGCCGGAACCCCGACCCAGCCCAGGGTGGCGCCCAGGATGGGAGCGATCTTGACGTCGCCGAAACCCATGCCACGTCCACCGGAGATGAACCACACTCCGCCGATCACCACCAGCCACACCGCCACGCCGATACCGGCTGCCGCAAGGGGCCACTCCCCCGACAGCAGGCCCGCCACGATGAGGCCCACGACGCCGATCGGGTACAGCTTCAGGACGATCGCGTCGGGCAGGCGATGGTGCTCCAGGTCGATGAAGGTGAGGGCTACACAGGCACTCCCGAGGACGAGCAGCCACGGCAGGAGCGGCAGATGGTCGGCGGCGACGGCCCACCAGGCCAGGGCAAGCCAGACGATCGCGGTCAGCAGCTCCACGAGCGGGTAGCGGGCCGAGATTCGCTCCCCGCACGTACGGCACCGGCCCCTCAGCAGGATCCAGGACACCACGGGGATGTTGTCACGGGCGGAGATCGGCGTGCCGCAGCCCGGGCAGGCCGATGGCGGTCGGACGATCGACCGCCCTTCGGGCACCCGGTAGATCACCACGTTGAGGAACGATCCGACGGCCAGGCCGAGCAGGCCGAGCAGAACACCCCCGAGGACGACGGCGGCGGTGTCCGCGGCGGCGCCGCTCACGACTCGTCCGCGCCGCCGAGCTCGGCCAGCGTCTCCTCCGCCTCCCGGAGCCGTGCCCGCACCGCAGCGGCCTGGGCGATCGCCTCGCGCTCCGCGGTGAGTGCTTCGGACAGGGCGAGGCGCAGCTCGTTCACCTCGGCGAGGGCCACCTCACGGCGCAGCAGGGTGACGTGCTGGTCCGGCCCACGTGGCGCCGGCACGGGCTCCGGCTCCCGCACGGGCTCGGGCTCCGGCTCGGGCTCCCGCACGGGCACGGGCTCGGGCTCCGGCACCGGGTCCGGCTCCGGCACCGGCACGGGCTCGGGCACGGGCTCGGGCACGGGCTCGGGCACGGGCTCGGGCTCGGGCACGGGCTCGGGCACGGGCTCGGGCGTGATGGACGGCGCCGGGCGTGCCGGACCGATCAGTTTCACCGTGCCGAACGCCTCGGGGACCGGAAGTCGGTCCACGCTGGCCGCCTCGGTGGTCGTGCCGTCGATCGCGAGCACGCCGGCGTTGACGAGCATCCACGTCAGGTGCACCGCCTCGGCACGGGTGAAGCCGCAGGCGCGGGCGATCTCGTCGAGGCTCTGGCCACCGGCGACGGCGGACTGGACGGCGGCGTACTCCGGCAGCGCGTGCGTCGACGGGATCGCCGCACCGGTACTGCGCACGCGGATCGCGGCCGGGTCACCCGTCACTCTCAGGGCGCCGAGGGTGCTGGCCAGTCGCTGCGCCCGGACCCGCACCGACTCGACGAGGGCTCCGGGGGGCAGGGGCAGTGTGCAGAAGTCCGCGGTCACCGCGCCCTTGCGCGAGCGCACCTTCACCCGCTCGCACGCGAGCACGGCGCCCAGCGCCGCCAGCATGTACTCCTGGTGCACGGTCGCCAGCTGGTCGACGGTCAGCCACCGCTGGCCCACTGCCGCGGGACCGGGCCGGGCCGTCTGGGCCAGGTACTCCATCCGGCCCTCGTCCATGGCGCCGGATGCCTGAAGGCGGGCGCCGAGCTCAGGGAGGTACCCATCGAGCTCGACGGCGTACAGCCCGCCCTCGAACAGGTAGAGGCGCGCATGGCTGCCGTGTGCCCGGTCGGTGACCTCGAGGGCCCCGGTGAATGCCCGTTCGCCCGCCTCCTTCAGGTGCTCGACGACCTGCTCGTTCAGCTCGGCAGGCTTGCGCGGACCGGGTGCAGGATGCTCCTCCGGCTCGGCCGCCTTCTTCCTGCCGAAGCTGATCGGCATCAGTCCTCCCTCACCGCAGCATGTGATCGGGGAGCCCGACCTCGTGGATCGGGCACCTCGGCGCACCCGCGTGATCGACCGTACCGAGTGTGAAGCCCGGTCGCCCGGTGCAGCCGCGGCGTGGCTCCTCGTTGTAGATCCGGCCGATGCCCGAGTAGGTGCTGGCCCGCGTCACCGCGGTGGCGCGCTCAGCCATCTCCGACCGGTTGGTGATCTTCACGACGTGCTCGGGGACGATCTCGAGGATCTGCTCAGTCGTCGTGAGGCGCCACTTGTAGTGGACCACGTCCAGTTCGCCGGTCACCGTCCGCGAGGCACCGTTCGGCATGAGGACGGTGACGGCGCACGGCGTGCCCAGGTACTCGGTGACATCCACCCGCTCGCCCGTCGAGAGGCTGAAGGTGAAAGCCAGTGGACCGGCGAACTTCCGGTAGCCCAGGCGGGGGTCGTACAGCTTCCCGATGTGCTCGCGCACGAGGGACTCGGCATCCTCGAAGCTGGTGCAGGTGCCGTCGACGAGCATGCGGGGCAGCCCCTGATGGGTGCGCATCAGGTCGGCGACATCCCAGGCGTACGACCGGATGATGCGCCGCCCAGTGGGGTCGTCCTCATTGGCGACCTCGGTACCGGTGATGCGGGCGACGAAGTGCGGTGTCTGCCACGTCCACAGCAGGATCCCGGGCTGGTCGGAGTACGTCCAGGGGATGGGCTCGGCGAGTTGAGTCACTGCAGGCCCTGCGCGGCGACCGAGTCCAGCACGCGGCTGACCGCGGCAGCCGCCGTCTTCGGCAGCACGTCCAGCTCGCGGGCGACCTCAGGGCGGCTGAGGTCCTCCCAGAAGGAGAGGTACACGGCAGCCAAGGCTAGAGGATCCTGGGCCCGACGACCGGTGGACTCGGGGTTGTTCACCGCGGCCATGATGGCCCGGGTCAGCTGCGCGTTGCGCTCGTGAGCGGTGGCGTCGAACTCGACGTCGACATCGTCGGCCACCTGCACCGTGTCGGTGAGCTCGCTGTCGGTCGAATCGCTCACCAGCGAGTGGTAGTTGCGCATGCCCGACAGGGCGCGGATCGCCTGCTCGCGGCGACGCAGGTCGGTGACACTCGTCTTCAGGGCAGCGGCGAGCTCCGCCTCCGTGGCAGGCCGCTGCTCCAGAGCCGCAATCTCGTCCGCCGCGCGGGTCAGGGCGATGCGGTCGCTGACCACTCCCCTGCCGTAGGCCGACCGCGCTGCGTCCTGGGGCCAGGTGCGCAGCTTGCCGATCATGAACGCCAGGAAGTTCAGCATGCCGTTGCGCCCCTCGCGGCCCGCGTCGTACCGGTCTGCGTGGTCCGACACGAACAGGTACATCATCGAGTGGACGTCCTGGTCGTCGACCAGATCGAGGTCGGCCACCAGCTTGCGCCGGATGGCGTAGAGCCTGGGGTAGAGCCAGTCCACCGCCGCGGCGAGGAGATCCGGAAGGAGGGTGCCGGGGATGCGGTCGAGGTCGCGGAACGGCACGCCTGCCTCGACCCGGATGTTGACCGCCTCGACCTCGTGATCCACGCACCACGCGCGGATCAGGTCACGTGCCTCGTGACCGAGTCCCTGCGGCACCCAGACACGGTGCTGCCCATCGCTCCACTGGCGCGTCCACGCGTCCATCGGCAGGTCGGCCAGCACCTGGCGGGCATCGAAGTCCCCGACCGCGTCCCAGTGGACGCGGTCGCACACCATCGGCGGCGCGAAGGCCAGGATCTCGGTCTCGTCCAGGCCTCCCACCGTGAGGTTGGGGACGCGCCGGCCCACCCGGTGCGTGGCCGTGATGATCGTGTCGTCGGGCCGTCCGGGCTCGTCATCATTCAGGTCGATGCCCACGTCATCGACCTCGGGATCAGGCACCGCTCAGCCGACTCCGGCCAGGCGCTGGACCGCGAGCGCCATGGACATCTGCTCCGGGTGCGCCATCACGTGGGCTGCCAGCCGCGCCTCTGCGGAACTGGGGCGGGGCAGCGTCGCGAATGCCGGGTCGTAGCAGGCGAGCTCGTCGACGATCCGCTGGATGAGCTCAAGAGCGGCCCGCGCCTCCGGCGCGGCGACCTTGATGTCGTCGATGTCGCCCATGGTGACGGCGAGTGTGATGAGGACACGCGAATCGTCCGCCGCGAGCCCGGCGATGCGCACGGGAACAGCGGGCTCGGCGTCCAGGAACGCCGACAGCGCCTTCGCCGCAGCCGTCGCCGTCTGCCGCGTCGGCGCGATTCGTACTCCGACGTCGAGTACCCGCCGGAGCCCGGCATAGGTATCGACGCTCTCCCTGATGGGTTGCGCAGTGCTAGCCATCGGACAGCCACCTCCCCTTCAAGGTGCCTTTCCTACGTGGCCGACGGTAGGGGATCCGCAAGGGCTCCGAAAGAGGTCAGCGGGCCCGGAAGGGGATAGAGCCGGCTACATCTCCGCGCAGCGGGCCCGGACGTGCGAGGAGGGCGCGGTGCTGAGCACCGCGCCCTCCCTCAGACCGTGTCTGACCTCAGATCATCACCCGAAGCTGATGCCTGGCGCCGTCGCGGCGCACATGTCGGGATCGGTGGTCTGCAGCGTCACCGTCACGTCAGGGACGGAACCGAGGAAGCCGCCCTGTGCCGAGGAGTACACGTACTCCGGGCCGCCGGACTCGAGGTTGCAGCCGTAGATCTCGTAGGCGTTGTCCACCGTGGCGCCGTTCTCGGCGTACAGGTTGACGCTGATCGCGTTGTTGGGCGAGAGCACCGGGTTGGCCGGGTCGAGCGCGGAGACGTCGGCCGGGTAGGCGCCGTCCGTCGTGTACGCGGTCTCCATGACCGTGGCGAGGTTGCGGATGTCGGACTCCGCCGACGCGTTGCGCGCGGAGTTGCGCTGGTTGAGGAACACCGGAATGGCGATGGCGGCGAGGATGCCGATGATCACGACGACGACCAGCAACTCGATGAGGGTGAAACCCGCCTCGCGGTCGTCACGTGGCTTCATGATGCGAGTGAGCATGTCATTCTCCTGCTCGTTGGACCCCTCATGTGCTGCGGGGTGTCGTACCCGGATGGTTCCGACAACGAGGGTTTCGGACGGGAAGCCACCCACCTGAACCTCAGCGGGGAAGGAATTCGGCTATATCCGGGAGTGACGGATCGGGAGCGCCGCCGGTCGCCTCCCACGCCGTGTCGACCCACCACTCCGGCGGCGTGATGACGACCTCCCAGCGTTGGGGTTGAACGACATCGGGCGGGCAGCCGCGCTCAACGAGCTCAGCATCGCCGCGCCGCGGACCCGTGATGCGGATCGCATCGGGATGCGCACGAAGCCAGTCACAGGCGGCATCGGCGTTGCGCCCCAACAGGATCTGTGCACCAGGCACGGGGGTGCCCCGGGCGCGCAGGAGTTGAGCGGCATGGGCGTCGTCATAGCGGAGCCACAGCTGCCAGCCCTGTGGGTTGATGAGGTACGGGATCGTGGGCACGTCCGGGTTGGCCCGAACGTCCGCCACGTCCAGGACGGCGAGCGGCACCTGGGGGGTGGGGCCGCCCGGGTCGAAGGCCCCTCGGATGTTCTGCCACAGGCTGTCCGACAGCACCCCCAACATCACGGCCGCCACGACGGCGACCGGCAGGATGCCCGCCGCCAGCCGCACCGGCGAGGACGCGATCGCGGCTCGCGCCTGGGAGGTCCACCATGCTCGAACCGCGATCACGGTGGCCGCGGCGGCGGCCGGGAGAGCGACCACCTCGAGATGCCACAGCGTCTTCGAGGCGTAGTAGGGCAGCGTCGTCAGCGATCCGCCGCCGAGCACGATCAGGGCGCCGGCGACCGCAACGAGTGCACCGATGAGGACCGTGGTCGAGCAGGCGAGTGCGCTGGTTCGCATACGGGTGACCCACAACCCGATCAACGCCACCGCGATTAGGGCCACGACCCACGCCATCGATGCGGCAGGGACGACAGCGGCAGCACCTGCCTGTGCCCGTCCCTCCTCCCCGAAGGTGGTCGCGGCCAAGGGCGCCACGAGGATCATCGCGGCCACCACGGTCGCCACCACGGGCCAGGGGTGACGGTGACCGCTGCGCAGCCACCGGACCATCCAGAAGGCCGTGACGGCTGCGGCGGCGAGGGCAAGCGGCTGCCAGAGGTAGAACAGCACCAGCACGGCCGCGATCCCGGCCAGGAGCCGGCGCAGGTCCGCCGCAGGCCCGGAGGCGGCGTCACCGACGAGCAGCAGCACGGCCATGGTCGTGCAGGCCGCACTCGTGGTCAGGAAGCCGCTGCTCGGGAGGTTGTAGAGACCCTGGTCGGTCAGCAGGAATGCACCTGCGACCAGCGCGGCGACCGCGGCGGCCGACCCCGAGGCCCCGCCTCGCACCGCATAGCGGGTGGCGAGCAGGGAGACCGCCGCGACGCTCGCGACGGCGCTGACCGCCAGCGCCACCATGACCGCCGTGATGGCCGGCACCCACGCGTCCGCCGGGTCGCTCACCGGCCCGACCGTGCCGAGGATCGTGGCCAGCAGGGCGTGCGGGCCCCGCGGGTAGATCGTCAGCTGATCCGGCGCCGAGACGGAAGCCGGGTCGTAGGAGAGCCGTCCCGCCCGAAGGGCGTCCACGACCATGGCAGCGTGGTTGAGCGGGTCCGTGAGCCGCCATGTGGGCCGGCTCCAGTACGCCATGGGATGCGCGAACCGGAACACCTGGCCGGCCGCCAGCACGAGCGCGGGAGCCCAGGCCAGCAGTGACAGTCGTGACCACGTGGCGACCTCTCCGCCGCGTCGCCATGCGACGGAGCCCAGGATGACGGCCACCGCCACCAACGCCCAGAGGCCGTCGAACGGCCGCAGGCCCAGCGCGCTGGCGGGGACGACCACGATGATGCCCGCGAGCAGCGTCGCGACGAGGGACGAGGGAAGCCACGCCAGCGCATCCGTGAACCCACCCCGATGCCCGGCTGGCTGCGGGGCGACGGCGAGCAGGCCGAGGCCGCAGAGCAATAGCGCGACGACGGGCGTGAGCCCGAGGACGACGGCGATGAGCATGACCGCTGCGACACCGGCCGTGACCGGTCGACGCGGGATCCGCGCGTGCGGTGCGACCCAGTGCGGCTCCAGCCCGCGGCCCGCAAGCGCCTCCGCGCCCTCGGCCATTACTTGATCAGGTCGAAGATCATGAAGATCGGCATGTACATGGCGATGATCATGGCGCCGACGACCCCGCCGAGGACCATGATCATGATCGGCTCGAGGAGGGCCATCAGCGACTCCGTCGTGGCCTCGACCTCCTGGTCGTAGAAGTCCGCGATCTTGCTCAGCATCGCGTCGAGGGCACCGGTGTCCTCGCCGACCGCGATCATCTGAACGACCATCTCCGGGAAGATCGAGTGCTCGGTGAGCGGCTTCGCGATGCCCGTGCCGTCCCGCACGCTGTCCTTCACCTCGGCGACCGCGTCCATGATGATGACGTTGCCGGATGTCTCGCCGACGATGTCGAGGGTGGTGAGGATCGGCACCCCGGCCTTGAGCAGCGTCGAGAAGTTGCGGGTGAACCGCGCGAGCGCGACCTTCTGGAAGAGCTTCCCGAAGACGGGGATCCGGAAGCGCAGGGGGTCCATGACGCGCTTGACCCGAGGCTTGTTCTTGTTCTTCCGGTACCACCACGTGGCGCCGATGACGATGGTCAGGAACGGCACGAAGAACATCGGGTTCGTCACCAGGTGCGACGCCCCCACGAGGATCCGGGTCGGCAGGGGCAGCTCGCCGCCGAACTCGGCGAACAGGCCGGCGAAGACGGGGACGATGAAGATCAGCATGCCCGTGACGATGAGCACGGCGAGCACGGCGACCGCGATCGGGTAGGTGAGCGCGGCCTTGATCTTGCCGCGCAGCTTGACGTCCGCCTCGATGGACTCGGCGATCTGCAGCATCGTCGAGTCGAGGAACCCGCCGAGCTCGCCGGCGCGGACCATGGCCACCATGAGCGGCGGGAAGTCCTCGTGGTCCGCCAGCGCACCCGAGAGCGAGTCGCCCTTCTCCACCTGGTCCCGCACCTCGAGCAGCAGGTCGCGGAGGCGGTCGCTCTCGGTCTGCTCCGACAGGATCGACAGGCAGCGCAGGATCGGCAGGCCCGATGCGAGCATCGTGGCGAACTGGCGAGTGAAGATCGCCATGTCCTTGAGCTTGACCCGCGGCTTGCGCAGGTGGAGCTCCTTGTTCATGCCGCGCCCGCTGACCTCCACGGCGATGGGGGTCATGCCCTGCTGGCGCACCCGGGCCAGGGCCTCAGCCTCGCTGATGACCTTCATCTTCGACTCGACCAGGGAGCCGTTGCGGGCCCTCGCCTTGACGAGGTACTCAGTCAGTGGCATCGGCGCTCCTGCCCAGCAGCTGGTTCAGCTCGGAGAGGTCGGAGCACTTCTCGCGGGCCGTGTCCCAGGTGATGGTGCCCTCCTGGACGCGCTTCGCGAGGTCCTGGTTGAGGGTGTGCATGCCGAAGCGGGCGCCGGTCTGGAGGGCGGACGGGATGGACTGCAGCTTGCCCTCGCGGATCAGGTTGCGCACCGCCGGCGTGGCGATCATGACCTCCGTGGCCGCGACGCGCCCCTTGCCGTCGGCGGTCTTGCAGAGCGTCTGGCAGACCACGGCCTGGATCGACGCCGCGAGCTGCGTGCGGATCTGGGACTGCTGCTCGGGCGGGAAAACGTCGATCACGCGGTCGATCGTCGTGGCGGCGGAGCTCGTGTGCAGCGTGCCGAAGACGAGGTGGCCGGTCTCCGCCGCGGTGAGGGCGATGGCGATCGTCTCGAGATCGCGCATCTCGCCGACGAGGATGATGTCGGGATCCTGGCGCAGGGCGTGCTTGAGCGCGTTCTGGAAGGACAGCGTGTCCTGCCCGACCTCGCGCTGGTTGACGACGCACTTCCGGTGCTGGTGCACGAACTCGATCGGGTCCTCGATGGTGATGATGTGCCCCTTGCGGGTGCGGTTCGCCTTGTCGATGATGGCGGCAAGGGTCGTGGACTTGCCGGAGCCGGTCGGCCCGGTCACCAGGACGAGGCCACGCGGCAGGTCGGCGAAGTCGCCGAGCTCCATCGGCATGCGCAGCGCCTCGAGCGGCAGGATCTCCCAGGGGATCGCGCGGAGGACAGCACCCATGTTGTTCTGCTGCTGCAGGATGTTGACGCGGAAGCGGGCGGCACCGGGCAGCTGGTAGGCGAGATCGAGCTCCTTGGTCTCCTCGAAGCGCTGCTTCTGCCGGTCCGTGAGGATGGCGTAGATGGACTCCTGCACCTGGTGTGCGGAGAGCGGACGGTAGCCCGGCACCGGTTCCAGGTCACCGTGCACCCGGATCATGGGCGGCGAGTGGACCGACAGGTGCAGGTCCGATCCGCCCTGCTCGAGCAGGTACAGCAGGATCTCGTCGAGGGAGATCTCCGCCTCGGTCGCTCCTACCGTCTGGCGCTCGATGGCGACGATGCCCTCGTCGGATGCCGACGGAGGCGCCGCCGGGATCAGGTCCTCCTCCGAGGCACGTGCCTGCCCGCCCAAGGACGACGCGCGGCTGACCGCGATCGGGGGCGGCGGCGCCACGGGGATCGTGGCCGGGGCGGCCACCGGGATGGTCGCAGGCCGGGGCTCCGAGTCCGCTGCCGCGACCATCGCGGCGAAGGGGGGTCGCTCCGCGCTCCGGTCCGGCCCCCCGGCCGGCGGGCGGCCGTTCATCAGCGGGAGGGTGAACTCCTCGTCAGGCGATGACACGGAGCACCTCCCCGATCGTCGTCACGCCCTGCGCCACCTTGAGCCAGCCGTCCTGGCGCAGCGTGCGCATCCCCTGCTCGACGGCCACGGCACGCACCTCCTCTGATGATGCGTTTCGGACCGCCAGCTTGCCGAGGTCCTCGGACATGGTCATGACCTCGTGCATCGCGAGGCGTCCTCGGTAGCCGGTGTTGGCGCAGCTGGTGCAGCCCACCGGCTCGAAGAAGGTCGGGGTGATGCCGGGTGGTGACTCGAACTGCACCGCCGCGAGCTCGGCGGCCGACTTCTCGACGGGCGCCTTGCACTTGGTGCACAGGCGTCGGGCGAGTCGCTGACCGGTGGCGCACTCGAGCGCGGAAGCGACCAGGAACGGCTCGATGCCCATCTCGGTGAGTCGGGTGATGACGCTGGGCGCGTCGTTGGTGTGGAGGGTCGTCAGCACGAGGTGGCCGGTGAGCGCCGACTCGATGGCGATCTGCGCCGTCTCGTGGTCGCGGATCTCGCCGATCAGGATGATGTCGGGGTCGGCACGCAGGATGGACCGCAGGGCGGCCGCGAACGTCAGGCCGGCCTTGGCGTGGGTCTGCACCTGGTTGATGCCGGGGATCCGGTACTCGACCGGGTCCTCGACCGTGACGATGTTGACCTCCGACCGCGCGACGGCGTTCAGAGTCGCGTACAGCGACGTCGACTTGCCCGATCCGGTCGGCCCGCTGACGATCAGCATGCCGTAGGGACGCTCGTAGGCAGTGCGCCACTTGCGCAGGTTCTCCGGCGAGTACCCCAGGTCCGGAAGCGCCATCTGCGCTGCCGAGTTGTCCAGGATGCGCATGACGATCTTCTCGCCCCACACGGTGGGCAGGCAGTTCACGCGGAGGTCGATCTTGCGCCCACGGGAGACGACCGTGAGGCGCCCGTCCTGCGGCAGCCGGCGCTCCGCGATGTCCATGTCGCTCATGATCTTCAGCCGGGAGATGATCGCCGCCTGGATCTCCTTCGGCGCCGGGGCCATCTCCTTGAGGACGCCGTCGATGCGGAACCGGATGCGGATATTGCTCTCACTCGGCTCGACGTGGATGTCGGAGGCGTTGTCCGAGATCGCCTGGTTGAGCAGCAGGTTCACGTAGCGGACCAGGGGGGCGTCGGAGGTCGAGGCCACCGGCGCGAGGATGTCGATCGCCTGCTCGTCCTCGAGCATGTCGCGCACCAGCTCGCCGAGCTCGGCCTCCGCGCGGTACAGCAGGTTCAGCCGGGTCTGGATCTCCGTCTTCATGGCGCACGCGAAGCGCACCGGATGACGGGTGATCGCCTGGAGATCGTCGCGGACCTGCCAGTTCATCGCGGTCTGGGAGTCGGCCACCACCACGAGGACGTCGCCGTCGAATGCCATGGGGATGACGCCGTACTTGCGGGCCTGGTCGCCGGTGAGCAGCGTCATGGCCCCAGGGTCGACCGGCACGTCCATGATCTCGACGAAGTCGAGGCCGGCGGCCTGCACTGTGCAGCGGACGACGTCCTTCTTCGTGACGGCGCCCTGCTGCACCAGCACGTTGAGGACCGGCTCCCCCATGGCTCCGGCGGTGGCCTCGGCCGCGGCGAGCTGGTCCCCCGTGATCAGGCCCTCCGAGACCAGGACTCCGGCGACAGACGTGCTCATGGGGTACCCCTCCCCTCCACAGTCGCAGGATAGGTCGGATCGAGCAGGGAGTCGACGAGGGACAGATCCGCGCGATAGAGCCCGATCAACTCCTCCGTGAGCCGGGAGAGCTCGGATTCCGCGTCCGCGAGCCCCTCGGACAGGCCGCCCTGCTGGGCGCGCAGTCGTCGCACCTCGACCGAGCGGCGCATCTCGGCGCGGCGGGTCCGCACGCGACGCAGGTCCTCGACCCTGGTCGCATGCTGGTCCTCGACACGCTCAGCCATGGTCACGCCTGGTCGGGCTCGCGGTAGCCCGCGCGTCGGAGCGCGACGTGCAGGTCGGCCGCCCGCGGAACGACCTTCTCGGCCTCGTGGATGGTGATCTGTCCCGACATGACCAGCCGGACCGCATCCTGCTCGAAGGTCCGCATGCCGTAGAACTGGCCCTCGCTGACGATGTCCTGCAGCCGCCCGGTCTTCTCCGGATCGCCGATCGCCTCACGCACCCGCGGGGTCGCGACCCCCACCTCGAGGACGAGCGTGCGCCCCGAGCCGTCGGCGGACTTCACCAGGTGCTGGCACATGACGCCCTGCAGCGACTCGGCGATCGACAGGCGCGCCTGACGCTGCTCGTCGACGGGAAAGATGTCGATGACGCGGTTGACCGCGTCCACGACCGTGCGCGCGTGGAGCGTGGCGAGCACGAGGTGGCCGGTCTCGGCCGCCTGCAGGGCCGTGCGGAGGGTGTCCACGTCGCGGATCTCGCCGACGAGGATCACGTCGGGGTCCTGGCGCATGCCCGAGCGCAGAGCACGGGAGAAGTCCTTGGTGTCGGTGTGCAGCTCGCGCTGGCTGATGGTGGCGGCCTTGTTCGCGTGGAGGAACTCGATGGGGTCCTCGATAGTGAGGATGTGGCACCGACGCTCGGTGTTGACCGCGTCGATCATGGCAGCGAGCGTGGTGGTCTTGCCGGAGCCGGTCGGCCCGCAGACGAGGACCAGCCCGCTCGGCAGCAGCGCCATGTCATGCGCGACTCGGGGCAGACCCAGCTCCTCGAAGGTCGGGATCACCTCCTTGACGTGCCTGAGCACCATGGCCGCACCCCCGCGCGACCGGTAGGCGTTGGCGCGGAAGCGGCCGATGCCCGGGGCGAAGTAGGCGAAGTCGCACTCGAGGTCGTGGAGGAACTCCTCCCGCTCACGATCGGTGGCCATGGCGCTCAGCACGAGGGCCTGCGCCTGCTGCTCCGTCAGGGGCGGGATGTCGAGCGGCCAGAGGTCCCCCGCCACGCGGATGATCGGCGGGGCCCCCGCCCGGATGTGCACGTCCGAGGCGCCGTGCGTGATGGCGGTGTGCACGATGTCCCTCAGGCTCGGGACGTCGACGACTGCAGCGTCCGCTGAGGAATCCGGACCGTGGTCGGCCCCGGGGTCTCGTGGCGGCAGGGTGGGCAGTGCCATATATCCAGTTTCGGCTCATCGTGGTGCTTTCACCCCAGGAAGGGACGAATTGACCGGACCCGGTCCGATATTCCCGACAGTCCGTGTGGGAGGGGAGGCGACAGATGAGCGGTGGCGCGGGACTCGTGGGTCTCGACATCGGCACCAGCGGCATCCGCGCCGTCCAGGTAAGGCGCAAGGGCGACCGCACCGAGATCGTCAAGGCCGCGTCCGTCGAACTGCCAAGGGGTGCGATCCGCAATGGTGCCGTGATCGACCAGAAGGCCGTCGTGAAGGCGTTGAAGCAGCTGTGGAAGCGGGGCCGCTTCAGCAGTCGCAAGGTCGTCTTCGGGCTCGCCGACAGCGGAGTGCTCACCCGTCAGGTCGAGCTTCCGTGGATGCCGCCGAAGGATTTCCGTGCAGCCCTGCGCTACCAGATCGGCGATGCCCTCCCGGTGGATCTCGACTCCGTGGAGATCGACTACCACCTCCTGGCCGAGGTGGACCGCGCCGACGATCACGGGCAGACGAGCGAGTTCAATCGCATCCTCATCGTCGCGGCGAACAAGGAGGCGATCGCGACCGAGGCGACCCTGATGCGCAAGGCCGGACTGACACCCCTCGTAGCGGACTCGGCGGCCTTCGCCCTCATCCGCGCGGCCTGCCGAGGCATCGTCCCCGAGAACACCGGAAGTCACGCCATCGCCGACATCGGCGCCGAGCAGGTGACCGTAGTCATCCACGAGGACGGCCAGCCCCGATTCATCCGCACGATCGCCAATCTCGGTGGCGATACAGCGACGTTGGCCGTGGCCGAGCGGCTCGGCGTGGACCCCGAGAGCGCCGAGGGCATCAAGCGCGAGACCGGCCTCAACGGCCCCGTCCCGGTTATCGCGCCGATCGCAGAGTCGTCCGTCTTCGTGAGTGCCTCCGTCGAGGAGGTGGTTCCTCTGGATCCGCGCTCCGGCGCGACTGTCGACGTGCTCAATCCGTGGGCAGTGACGGTCATCTCCGAGATCCGCAACTCCTTGGACTACTTCCAGGCCTCCTCTCCGGACACACCGGTCCAGACGCTCACCCTCGTGGGCCGCACATCCCAGCTCGATGGACTGCAGGAGCGGATTTCGACCCAGATCCCCGTCGCGGTGCACACCATGGACCCGCTCGTCGGCCTGACCGCCAGCAAGAAGGTCATGAAGGCACAGGTTCCGGACACCCGGCTGGCCGTAGCGACCGGCCTGGCGCTGGGCAGTGCCTCATGAGCACGGAGAACCCCACCCCCGTCGCCCCGAGCCGACGTCGCCAGCGCAAGCAGGAGAAGAAGAGCCTCTGGCAGATGGACATCTCGTCCCTCGGCAAGAAGGACCAGGCCACCGGAGACGAGCGGCTCGACCGACCCGCGTTCCAGCCCACCCTGCCCCAGGTCAACCTGCTGCCCAAGAGCGTCATGGAGTCCATGGCCATGGCGCGGGTGCGGAAGTGGACCATCGTCGCAGTCCTCCTCGTCCTCGTCGCCGCGGGCGGGATCTGGTGGCTCCAGGGCAGCGCCATCGACCAGGCCCAGTCGGACCTGACCGCCGCTCAGGCCGAGAACACGAAGCTGCGCGCGCAGGTCAACGCCCTGGCGCCGGTCAACCAGATGTACGAGCAGATCACCCGGCTGCAGGGAGTGGTCACCACCACCCTCGCCGCCCAGCCCCAGGCATCCGTCGTGATGGATCGCCTCGTGCAGGCCGGACGGCAGGTCGATGGCAGCCCGATCGCCCTCACGAACATGGACATCACCTACACGGGCATCCCCCAGCCGGGCGGGCCGTTGAGCTCGTGCCCGAACCCGGATCCGTTCGGCAGCCAGATCACCATCGGGTGCCTCACCTTCACGGCCAACGCAACCAGCCGCGATCAGGTCTCGCAGCTCCTGCGGATCCTCGAGCAGGACCCGCTCTTCATCGGCCCCTACGTCACGAGCACGACCGCCAGCGAGGTGCAGGCCGGGGCGAATGGCAACCGCACCCAGTCGATCGTCGCCTTCTCCGGATCCGCTGGCGTGTCCCTTGACGGCCTGAAGACCCTGCTGACCCAAGAGCAGATCGACGCGATCCTCGCACCGCCGAAGCCCCAGCCGAGTCCGTCGGCGTCCGAGGGGGCGGTGGCGGAATGAGCCGGGTGAGACTGTCGATCATCGGAGGCGCGTTCGTCGTCCTTGTCATCGGCGCGGCCCTGTGGCTGCTCCTGCTGTCACCGCGCCTGTCGGAGGCGAACAAGCTGAGCACGCAGGCGGAGCAGCTGCAGAACGCGAACCTGCAGCTCCAGCACGAGTACAAGGTCGCGGTCGATCAGGCCGCCGCGGCTCCGCAGGCCGCCGCAGAGGCGCAGGCGCTATTCGCCAGGATGCCGCAGACCGCAGAGCTCCCCGCCGTCCTCGACCAGATCACGCGCGCGGCGGTGGATGCCGGCATCAGCGCCGGATCGGTCTCGTCGCTGACCACCGGGATCCCGACACCAGTCTCCGGTACGAAGAATGCGACGACCACGGAGAAGTCGGCCACCGGCGTCCAGCTCGCCCGCATGGAGATCGGCGTGACTGCCGAGGGCCAGTACCCGTCGGTCCTGGGCTTCCTCGACAACCTGCAGGGCCTCGACCGCGCCATGCTCGTGACGTCTACCCAGACGTCCCAGGTGAGCACGGCCGGAACGAGCACAGGGCCGGACCTGCAGAACGTCCAGGTCAACGGCTCGATGTTCGTCCTGCAGTCGCAGCTGCCGGATCTCGTGGCCGAGGTGGAGGCGCTCATCGCGAAGGCGGAACAGGATCAGGCAGCCCTGCCGGGCGCTGAGACGTCCGGCGACGCGACGACGGGGGCCTCGAGCTAGATCGTCGAGAGGGTGGCCTGAAGGCGCGCACCTTCGGCGTCGCCGAGTCCCGCGGCCAGCGCCTCGCGGATGCGGGTGACGGCGGCCACGAACCCATCCGGGAGCCCCGGAAGCGCTGCCACCGCGGCCGTTGCGAGCTCCCAGCGGACCATGACCGTGAACAGCGCGTTGTCGCTCAGCGCCAGCGCCGACTCGACGAGGTAGGCCTCGAGCGCAAGCAGGTCGGCCTCGTACGCCCCCTGGATGGCCGCCACGGTGTCGCCCTTCACACGAACCGCCTGGGCGCCGGCCATGGCGTCGCTGGACTCCTTGCGGCGCTGCATCGCAAACGCCTCGGGACCGAGTCCTCCGGTCCTGGCGGCGATGCTGGCCACGAGGTCCTCGGTCGTCGGCGCCGGAAGGGCGTCGAGGTAGCTCGCATCGGCCCAGGCCGCCTGGACGTCGGCACGAAGGGAGGGCTCACACGCGTCAAGCATCCCGGCCCGCGTGGCTGCCAGTGCGTCGCTGGCCGACGTCGGCTCGTGGTCGGCCGGGAGGGCCGCCGCCAGGGCGCCCACGAGCGCCTCGGCCACCCGGAAGAACTGCCGCTGGGGGTAGCTCGACGCCACCAGGATGCGTTCCCACACGATCGCCTGCAGGGCGTAGGTGTCCGCTCCCCACGCAGCGGCCAGCGCACCGACGGCGTCGCCATCGTCGGCGAAGCGGCGCGCGGCATCGGTCAGCACAGAGACATTGCCGAGGCAGCGGCTGTAGAACTCCTCAGCTGTAGCGCGAGCTGCCACGTAGCTCGTTCCGCCTTCCCTAGTTCCCAGACCCGGTCCCCCGACCCGCGCACAGGATAGCCGCAGCGTGCTCCCATCGACCCGGCCAGCAGCTGCGAGGTCGCGGGATCAGTTGACGAGGACCGCGACACGACGGACATCGCGCCAATCGGGCGTCTGCACCTCGTAGACGACCACCACCAGCCCGGGACTCTGCGCCGTGATGGAGACCGTCGTACCGGTGCTGGTGACCGCCGTCGTCGCCGCTTCGGCCGCGGCCGCCAGGCGGACGTTCCGCACGACTGCCGTCCCCGGGTCCTGCGGGGAGAGGAGCGGGTAGGAGACCGTGTCGCCGACCGATTGGGTCGTGGAAGGGCGCTCCCCTGTGCGCTCGTCTCCCCACGGCTCATCCGACAGCTCCAGCATGTACGGAGGCGTGCGGAGCGTGAGCCGGTCGTCGTACTTGTAGACCTTGCCGTACGCCGAGCCGCCCGAGATGCCGACGGCGCAGCGGAACTTCTGCGCGATCGAGCCCCAGAGGTAGATGTTGCCGTTGTCCATGGCCTTGTCGTAGTCCTGCGACCCGAAGCAATGCTGGATGGCCAGCAGCGCGAAGTCGTAGATCGGGTCCGTCGCGTTCGACGATCGCCAGTCCCCTACCCACGACCCCGAGGACGTCACCGGACGGTAGGGGTACGCGAACCGGGCGGCGGCGATGCCGAGCACACTCTGCGAGTTCGGGTCGGGCTTGCCGTAGTTGGCCGAACCGGCGACGGCGGACGGGTCGTACAGGCGTGAGTCGCGCAGGCTGCTGGTGAGGATCACGTTGTTGTCCGACGTCAGCATGAGCGCTCCCTTGTAGGCACCCTGCGTGTACAGGTCTCCGCTGCCGCACGCGGTGCCGTACCACGGGGAGTTGGGATCGGCCTGCTCCGACGGGAAGCCCTTGTAGGTGCTTCCGGAGGCGAAGTACGACTGGTCCACCGGATCACTGGGGATGACGAACGGGTAGGTCTTGCCGGAGGGCTTGACCTCGCAGGTCGGCTCGGTGCCGAGCGGCCAGCGGTTCGCCTTCTCCCAGTAGTACTCCTGCAGCGGATCCGTGTAGTCGGCGAACGGCACATCCGCCTCGGTGGCCGACCGCACGTCCTGGACGTAGATGACCAGGTCGCTGAAGTTGTCCAGGTTGACCCGGCGGGTCACCTGCGACGTGGCCGCGCTCTGCAGCTGCGTCCCGTCGCCGCCATCGCCGTCGCAGCCGGCGCGGGTGAGCTTGGTGTCCGGGCTGGTCACGTACATGTAGCCCACACCGCCCTCCTCGGCGAAGCGGATCCGGGTCGGCCCGGTGTAGATGCAGCCGAACTCCGCGGCGCGCTGCTTGAGCAGGTCCGGGTTCTGCGGAAGGTCGAGCACGGTGTCATAGAGCGGATCGCGCTGCGTGACGTTGCTGCCGCTGGGCCGCCAGGAGTCTCCCTGGTAGCGATCAGGTGTGCTGGACGACGACACGGAACTGGCCGCTATGAACCTGTGGCCGGTGGGACAGCCGACCTCGCTGGCGCCCAAGCCCTCGACGGAGGTGCGGCAGGATGACGAGATCGCTCCTTCCTGCAGGGTGTTCGACAGGTTGGTGTTCTGCAGCCACCAGACGTCGTTGGTGTGCACGCGGCCCACGAGCTTCTCACTGCTGAAGATGCCCGCCCACTTGCAGAACCTCAGGTTGCGCTGATTGCCGTTCGTCACGGTGCCCGAGCTGCTGATGGAGACGGGACCGGGTTCGACCCAGCGACGGGCGCACAGGAGCCGAGCGGCCTCCTGGTAGGTGTAGCCGGAGGACGAGTAGTTGCTCGTGCTGTACACGCCTGGCGTGTCCGGCGATGGGGTCTCGATATCGCTCATGTACACGTAGTCCAAGGTGGACCGCTTGGAGAGCACCGCCTCGAGGATGCGGACGACGTCTCCCGACCGCCCGGCGGAGTAGGCCCGAACCTCGCCTACGGCGCCGGACTTCGTCGCGTCGATCGCGTACGTGAATTCCGAGTCGGTGTTGCCACCGGGGACCGGCACCCAGCCGTTCAGCGCCGCGTTGGTCTCATCACCGACGACGGAGCTGATCGTGCCGACCTGCAGGCGCGCCTCGAGATCCGCAAGCCCCGCCTCTGCGGCACTGAGCGCGGCGAACGAGTGCTCGCTGCGATCCGACGGCTTGATCTGGCGTACGGCGGCCGTGGCGACGACCGCCACGAGACCCATCATCAGGGCCGCCCAGCCGATCACGAGGATGAGGGCGAATCCCTCGTCGTCGGCACGGCGGCATCGCAGGGCAATGGACTTCATGCCTCATTCACCAGCCTTATCGACTGGACCACGCGACTGGTCGGATAGTTGGGGTCCCCGAGTGTCACGAGAATCGCGGCAGGAACCTGGAGAGCGCCGATCGGCAGGGGGCCCGATGCGTTCGGCTGGACCTCCTGCGGGGAGTCGCACCCGACACTGGGCGTGCAGGCGAAGTACCGAAGCGACAGCGGAGCACCAGAGACGTCTGGCGCGATCGTGAGAAGCGTTCGTCGAGCAGGGACGCTGTTCCACGTCCAACTGCTGCCGGAGCGCACAGGGGCCCACACCTCGCTGAGGACCGACGTGCCCGCACTCGTGGTCTCGGTCCAGATCCGTACCTTCGATGGCTCGTCCACCTGTGCCCCGAGACCGGGATACGCGTAAAGGGTCAGCGACGTCGCGGTTGCCTCCGGCATGACGTTGGTCGAAACGTCCGGAGCGTCCGCATGCTGTACGAGCCGGGCGATCCATTCCATGGCATTCTGCGTCTCGGTCTGCGCCTGCGAGCGCGCGTTCGCCTCTTGGATTGCCGAGAACAGCGTGAGGGTCGCGGTTCCGACGATTGCCATGAGCACGCTGAAGATGCCGATGCCCACGAGCAGCTCCACAAGGGTGGTGCCCTCGTCTCTCGACTCGGTTCGATGGGTGCACCGACCGGTCAGCCGCCGGATCATGGCGGGAACACCGCGTCGTAGCACGTGGACTCGTCCAGGAGCGGGTCGTAGGGGTGGTCAAGTTGGATCTCCGGATGGTCCGAGTCGGCAGGGCAGAAGTTCAGGGCCCATGCAGTGAACTCGACCGGCACGACCGTGATGGGGTCCCCCGGTCCGGGAGGGAGGAGTTGGAGAGGCTGGAGTGTCTCCGTGGTGGTGCCGTCCGTCGCGGTGAACTCCCACGAGCCGAACGGCAGTGCGCCCCGCAGGATCCCCTTCGCGTTCGCCGTGCCGAGCGAGAACGGCCCCACCGTGCATCCGTTGCCGGCATGTCGAACCGACACGGAGACGCCCTGCTCGAGCCCGATGAACTCCACCGGCTGGGCATTGAGCCCGGCGCGCGTGACCTCGCCTGGATTGAGGTCGAACACCTGGCGCTGTCCACCGTTCGCCTGCGGATCCGCGTCGGTGCAGTCGCCCAGCCAGGCAGTGAAGCCGGCGGTGGACGGCCACAGGTCGGGGACTCGAGTACCGATGGCACCCACGTCGACGACCGCACCGGTCTCATTGACCTGCCACGTCACCGGCATGCCGTCCGGGAGCGGGAAGTCGGGCAACCCCGCTTCGAAGTCAATGGCCGCCGCTGCCGCAAGGTGGAAGGTGACTCGTGACAGGTTGTCTGCGTCCAGTTGGACGGACTCCTGCGTTCCCGTGGGCGTCGACGGGACGAAGCCTGACCTGTCGGCGGTCAGCTGCACCATGGCGGGGGCCGTGAGCCCCGGAACGAACAGGCAGCCATCCGCCCCCGTGGTGTAGATGAAGCGGTTCTCGGGGTGGGACGAATCGGCCGCCGTGACCTGCACGCCGCTGACCGGCTCGCCGTTCTGGTCGATCACCTCGATCGTGACGGCCCCGGTGCCCGGGTCGGATGGGGTGTTCCGCGGGGTCAGGATCGTGTCGATCTTCGAGGTCGTCGCGAAGTCCTTGCCGGATGCCTCCACATGGACCCGCAGGTAGGCCTGACCAGGTGAGGCGTCGCGGCACGAACTGGCCGCCTGCCCCAACCCGACCCACTCGGCGGACACCTCGAGCGTGGTACCTGCGGGCACACCCTCCGGGACGGCCGCCGCCGTCGATAGGCCGAGGGGAATGTCGCCGACGTCCATGCCGCGCAGGGCCTGCACCTCAGTACGAGCCACGTTGGCGGACTGGACGCGCTGGTTGTTCTCGTGGATGGTCTGCAGCGACGTGATCATGAGCGAGACCGTGGCGGTGGAGATCCCGGCGAACAGGAAGATGGCGACGAGGAGTTCGACCAGGCTGAAGCCATCGTCATCAACCGACGGCTCGGTGTGGCGCCATACCGGTACGGACCGCGTCCCGGTTCGCCTGGTCATGACGCTCTCCTAGGAAGGCGCGACCGCTGACCGGCTCGTGCCGATCAGTCCTGGTGAGGTGCCTCGCCACACCACACTTGTATTTTCGGCCCGTCCGCGCCTGTCGCAGCGGCTATGTCCGGCTCGATCCTCGGGAGGAGGGACCCGGTCAGGACGTCCGGGGGCGCCCCGTCTTCGACGTCTTCGCCTTCTTCTTCGCGACCTCGGCCGGGCTCTCGAAGGCGCCCTTCCTCGCGATGATCTTCTCGCCCAGGGCGGGGATGACGCGCCGCACGCCAAGGAAGTTCGCCACGTCCGTGCCGGTGAACGCCTCGACGTGCGCGACGTCGCCGCACGCGTTCGTGTGCGCCATGAGCGGCACCCCTCCCGGCTCCGCGGGTCCGAGGTACATGACCACGTGCCGGTAGGGGCAGCTCTCCCCTGCCGGGCAGGTGTCGTACAGGACGAGGTCGCCCGGGCGGATCTTCTTCGGTGGGATCACCGCATAGTGCGGGTCGAGCGCGGCGCCATCCCACGGGACCATGTTGCGGGTCGACGGCGCCCAGCCGTCACCCGCCGTCTTCAGTCCCGCGCCCTCCGCGTAGGCGCGCGACACATAGGAGGAGCAGTCGTAGCGCCAGGGGTCGAGGCGTCCGATTCCCTCGCAGGCGTACGGCGCTCCCAGCCGCACGAGGGCCCACTTGATCGCGAACGCCGCCTGGGGCGAGGCCGCGGTGCGCACCGCGAGATTGCACAGCTGCTTGACCTTGACGCCCTCGGGCACGGTGCCCTCGAGGACCGCCTTCGGGCAGCCATTGCCGCCCACCACGGTCTGCGGTGCGGCCGCCGCGATGAGTCGCTGCAGCTCCTTCTGGTCCTTCTTCAGCTGCTTCTTCGTCTTCGCAAGCGTCTTGCGGATGATGTCGAGCCGGTTGCGGTCCTCGTCCACCTTCATCATCGTCGAGGACGCGGCGGAGTCCGCCACGAGCGCCGCGCGCTGAGCGAACTCGTAGTCCACCTGCTCCATCCCGGTGGCCGACCGCAGGTAGACCAGCGAGTCGATGGTCCGCAGGAGGTCATCCGGCTTGCTGCCGAGGACGCCGAGGATGACGCCCACATCCGTGCTGCCGGTGACGTACATGTCGCGCACGGCGAGCTCGAACTGCGCACCCGCATCGCTCAGCTGGAAGCTCGCACGGTTGCGCACACGCAGGGCGAGTGCGAGGTCGCTGTTCGTCGAGGAGAGGACGGTGCCAGCCGCGGCGAGGTCCTCACTGAGATTGCGGACCTTGAGCTTGCCGCGCTGCACCTTCTTCCACAGCCGCGTGTAGTTGTCGACGAAGTTGGGATCGACGGGTGGCGCCGCGTCGGTGTAGGCGCTGGTCCCCGTGTCCTCGCCGGGCGCTGGCGGACGCTCCCCCGGCCGCGCTCCCCCGCCCGCGGCCGAGGGGCCCTGCGGCCGGCCGTCGGACGCGCCCGCGGTGCCGGGCCGGCCGTCGCTCTTGCCGGAACCGGTGTCCGGCCGGCCGTCGGGCTGCGGAGCCGGAACGCCGTAGGCCGGTGGCGGCACGACCGCGTCCGGAGCCGCCGGCCCGGGGTCGACGGGCGGCACCGCGGGCTCGGCCGGCTGGCCCTGCCCGGCCGGTTCGGCCGGCGCCACTGGTGCATCGTCGGCGGATGCGGGGCCCACCGCCCCGAGAAGGGCAGCACTCAGCGCGACCGCGAGGGCGAACGGCACAAGCCGACCCCTCCGCGGCCCTGCGGCCGAGGCTCCTATGGACATCGCGCTCATTATGAGGCTCGCGTTGGTCCACGGTGACCACGACATCCGGCGCTAGCATGAATCGTGGCCCGCTTCCCCGGCGAACACTCTCTCGTCCGCGCCTCCACCCAAGCGCTGGGCGCCTGGCTGCATCCTGTCTCCCCCTACCGTCGGCACAGCGAACCCGAGCGCCAGATCCAGCGCCGCGCCGGGGCGTTCGGGCTGGTCTGCCTGGTCACTGGCGCGATCGCGGTCGTCTGGGCGGTCGTCGTGGTCATCGTGAACGGCGGGGACCCCAGCGTCGTCGACCCGGCCTTCGGGCCCGCCACCCTGCAGGGCGCGGTCATCCTCGTGACCATCAGCGTGTTCGCCCCGCAGGCCGTGTTCCGCACGCGCAACGCGGCGCTCACCCGCGAGGTGCTGAGCAACCCGTCCGCCCCGATCCGTCCCTGGCAGTCGACGACGATCACCTTCGACGCCGTGCTCGTCGGCGCGCTGCTCGCGGGCCTGTACTTCGAGGCGGCCCTGACCCTCGCGTTCTTCGGGATGGCATTCGGTCTGCGCATCCTGCTGCAGAGTCGTCGCGAGATCGCCATCGACCCGAACGCACGTTTCCACAGCCTCGTCATGGCGTGGACCACGGGAGCCACCGGCGCGGCGGCCTTCGTGATCGTCAAGCCGCTGTCCAAGTCCGTGGAGATCGGCGGGTCCATCCTCCCCCTGCTCTTCGCCGCGCTCGTCGCCATGTACGTCGGGCTGGTCTTCAACGCCCTCGAGCGCTGGGTGGCCGGCGATCGCAGCCGCTGGGCGTTCGCGCGCGATGCCGTCGACTCGCGCCGCATCATCGTGGCCCTCGTCAGCGCGGTGATCGCGTGGCTCGTCTCGGTCGTGGGCGTGCGCGTGGGCGACGCGTACGGCGACCAGGCCCTCCTCGCCGGCTCGCTTGCCGGCCTGGCGATCTTCCTCGCGGCGTGGCTGATCCTCTGGTACGCGTCGATCCGCATGTGGCACCGCGACGCCATCCGCACCCTGGCGCTCTGGTCCCGTCACCAGGCCGAGGTCGTCGGCCGGCTCGCGGACGGCTCCCTCAGCGCCGAGCTGGCGGCGCGGGCCGCCCTGCCGGTCACCGCTCGAATGGCGGTCTCCGTCTTCGGCGCCACGCGCGCCATGGCCATCCTCGACGACGGCCGCGGCCACGTCACCAGCCACCTCGCCGCGGTGGACCGGTTCGCCAATGCGCCGACTCCCGATCCCGCATCGCTGGCCACGCTCCCCCACCTGCGCCTCCCGCTGTTCCCGGTGCCCGGCCACGCCAACACCAGCAGCATCACCGTGGCCGGGTGGCTGTGGCCCGGCTGGTTCCTCACCCGGTCGAACACGCTGATCCAGCGGTTCACCGACCTCGCCACGGAAACGCTTCTGACGCCGGTCGTGTCCGCCGACGACGACCGCATCGCGCGCGCCTTCGACACGATGTTCGACGACGTGAACCGCTGGCCGACGCTGACGGCCTTCGAGGAGGTCGTGGCGCGGATGCGGTCGCGCGCCGACGCGAACCCGCACTCCGACTCCCTGCTCGTGGCCGTCTACGCCATCGATGAGTTCGGTGCCCTGGCGGGCGGGCGCTTCGAGCGGGCGGCCGTCGCCCAGGTGATGCGCCTGGCCGTGGGCAATCCCGACTTCGCGGGGCACGACGTGTTCGTCGCCTACGAGGATCCCGGGCGGCTCTGGGTCGCACTGGCCGGCGGGCCGATCATCCGCAACGGCATCGCCCTGCTGCGCACCCTGCAGCAGTACATCAACGACCACGGGGCCGTGCCGAGTGCGCGCCTGGACGTCGACGTGCACGTGAGCGTCTCCTTCGGGTACGCCGCCCACCAGGTCGACGACTTCACCTTCGACGGACTCATGGCCATGGCCCGGCAGCGCCTCGCCGACGACCAGGGCGCTCGCGATCCGTTCAACGTCGACAGCCTCATGACCTACGACATCCGGCCGGAGGACATCATCGGTGCGCCCGACGCGCCCGTGACGGCCGTGGACGTGCTCAACCTGATGCGGGCCGACCGCAGCGAGATCGCGAGCGACGCCTTCACCACGCACTTCCGGCCGGTGATGAGCCTCGACTCCGGCGGAACCGTCGCCCTGGTCACGTCCGTCGCGTGGCACCGCACCTTCGGCACCCTCGACCTGGCCGACGAACGGCACCTGCACGCCCTGGTCAACCGGCAGGCCGAGCTGGCCGCCGAGACCGTCACCATCACGCTGGAGCGGCTGAAGCCGGTCTTCGCCGAGGCCGACGCCCTCGGCCACCACGACCTGCCCGTCCTGGCATGGATGCCGTCCATCCTGCTGGCGCCCGAGGCCGGCGAGCTCGCACTGCCCAACCTGGTGCCGCCGGCTCTCGATCGCGCTGAGTGTGGCCGGTTGGTGATCCTCGTCGACGCCATCCCGATGGGCTCGGGCCAGGCGCTGCGGCTGCTGGCCGACCGCGGCGTCCGGCTCGCCGTCACGGCGGGGGCGGCTACCGCGGCCGATCCCACCGACCTCTACGGCTGGCAGCGCTGGGCGATCGTGTTCCCGCAGCATGTCGTGCAGGGCCCAGCGGGCGTGGACGGCCTGACCATCCAGCAGACCGCCAGCGCGATCGCCACCCACGACACCGTGCTCATCGCGGTGGCGGATGACGTCGCCGACGCGCGAGGGCTCGCCACCAACAACGTGCGCTGGGCCATCGACCCGCGTCATCAGCACGAGTCGGTGCGGGAGTCGGTGGGCACCGCACGCGAGCTGTCGTAGACAGGCGCGCGCAAGGCTCGGGTAGCCGTCGGTAACCGGGTGGGTGGCTCAACCAGGAGCGTCCGTGAGGCAGTTCAGGGATGCTGCCTCACGGACTCTTCTCGCTGGTAGTGGCCCGGAGGCCGCTCTGTGCCGGCTCGGTGGACTAGCCCCTCAGCAGCCCACCACGATCAACCGGCATCCGAACCAACACTCGAAGGATAGGTCCGAGGCGTGACCGCAAATATCCGCAAAAGTGGATATACACGGATATACCTTTGGTCAAAGATCGGGGGTGCCACGGTCCTGAGAGAGAGTCACGCACATGGAGTTGGACCGCACGACAGGGCTCACGTACTTCCTGCGCTTCCTGGCCGGCAATCCGGACGGCGATGCGGCGGCCCGCGCCATGGTGCTCGGGGCTCTCGCGCCCCTCGAGATCGTCGCGGGCCACGTCTACGCGAGCGAGAAGCCGGAGACCTTGGAGCTGGTCGGCAACTACGGCATGACCGATGAGGCGATGACCAGCTACCGGGTCATCACGACGACGATGCCCATGCCGGTGTGCGAGGCGTTCTCGACTCTCTCGCCCGTGACCGTGGCGGAGGCGGAGCTCGTCACGACCTACCCGATCCTCCAGGCCGACCCGGCGCTGGCGGACGGCAGTGCACGCGGCAACGACAACAAGGGCCAGCTCGTGTACGCCCCGATGCTGAACTCCGGCGTCGCGATCGGCGTCGTGGGGCTGGTGCAGAAGGACCGCCGCGACTGGTCGGCCGCCGACTGGCAGTACCTCGACGGCGTGACCGCGGCGCTGTCCATGTGGCTGAACAACCAGCGCGACCTCCTCGTCGACCGCTGGCGTCGCGCGGCTCCCACGCCGCAGCGCGAGGTGCGCATCTCCGAGCGGCAGCGCGAGATCCTCGAGCTCATCGGCCTCGACCGCACGAACGGCGAGATCGCCAAGTCGCTCGGCTACTCGGTGCCGACGATCAAGAAGGACCTGCAGCACCTGATGAAGCTGCTCGGCACCCACGATCGTCGCTCCACCGCCGGCCGGGCCCGCGAGATCGGCCTGCTGCCGGAGCGCCGCCACACCTGACCACTCAGCCGAGTGGCGGGTTGTGCAGCACTCGGAGCCCCGAACAGCCCGCACAAGTCGCCACTCGGCGGGCAGACGGGGGGATGTACCCGGTACTAGGCGGACTTCTCGCGACGCTCGCGGCGGGAAGTCGAGGTCGGCGCCTCGCGGGGGACGAGCGTGGGGTTGACGTTGTCGCGCACGACCTCGTCGGTGATGATCACCTTGGCGACGTCGGTGCGGCTCGGCACGTCGTACATCACGTTGAGGAGGACCTCTTCGAGGATGGCCCGCAGCCCACGGGCACCGGTGCCACGGGCGAGCGCCTGGTCGGCGATCTCGTCGAGGGCCGCCTCCTCGAACTCCAGCTCCACGCCGTCGAGCTCGAACAGCCGGTGGTATTGGCGCACGAGCGCGTTCTTGGGCTCGGTGAGGACGGCCACCAGCGCCGCGCGGTCGAGCTTCGAGACCGAGGTGAACACCGGCAGGCGGCCGATGAACTCGGGGATCATGCCGAACTTCAGCAGGTCCTCGGGCATGACGTGGCTGAAGATGTCGTCGGGATCGTGCTCCTCGTCGACCCGCTCGCCGTCGACGAGGTCGAAGGTGAAGCCCAGCCGCTTCTGGCCGAGCCGCTGCTCGACGATCTGGTCGAGACCGGCGAACGCACCGCCCACGATGAACAGCACATTGGTGGTGTCGATCTGGATGAATTCCTGGTGCGGATGCTTGCGGCCGCCCTGCGGCGGGACGGAGGCCGTGGTGCCCTCGAGGATCTTCAGCAGCGCCTGCTGCACGCCCTCGCCGGAGACGTCGCGGGTGATCGACGGGTTCTCGCTCTTCCGGGCGACCTTGTCGATCTCGTCGATGTAGATGATGCCGGTCTCGGCTCGCTTGACGTCGTAGTCCGCGGCCTGGATGAGCTTGAGCAGGATGTTCTCGACGTCCTCGCCGACGTAGCCGGCCTCGGTGAGCGCCGTGGCGTCAGCAATGGCGAACGGCACGTTCAGCATGCGGGCCAGCGTCTGCGCGAGCAGGGTCTTGCCGGAGCCTGTCGGTCCGAGCAGGAGGATGTTGGACTTGGCCAGCTCGACGCGCTCGTCCTTGGTGCGCTCGGGGGCGTTGGCCTCGGCCTGGACGCGCTTGTAGTGGTTGTAGACGGCGACGGACAGCGCCTTCTTGGCGGTGTCCTGGCCGATGACGTACTGGTCGAGGAACTCGAAGATCTCCCGCGGCTTGGGCAGGTCACCCCACGAGGACTCGGAGGCCTCGTTGAGCTCCTCCTCGATGATCTCGTTGCAGAGGTCGATGCACTCGTCGCAGATGTAGACACCCGGGCCCGCGATGAGCTTCTTGACCTGCTTCTGCGACTTGCCGCAGAACGAGCACTTGAGCAGGTCACCGCTCTCGCCGATCCGTGCCATTCGCGTTCCTCTCGTGACCGGCCTGGCCTCTCGCCACACCGAGCCCGGCCCCTGACAGGGACGGACTACGCCGACCGTACATCGGCTACCGGGCAGATGCAGCCTCACGGCGCGCCGGATCCACCACGGCGTGTCCAGTGACCGGTCAGCCACATGGTCAGGGATGCCCGGACCAGCCGACCTGCCCGTGCGTCTGGCCGCGGGCCCGAATCTCGACCGCCCCACCCCTAGACTCCGGCCGTGGACGACAACCGACGGATTGCGCGCACGCCCGGCGTGCTGGAGGCCGAGGTCGACGGCGACCGAGTCCTCATGCATCCAGACGACTACACCTACTACGGCCTGACCGAGACCGGGGCCGCCGTGTGGAGCCTGATCGACGGCACGCGCTCCGTGGCCGACGTGGTCGCCGCACTGGCCGAGGAGTACGACGCGACGCCCGCGGTCATCCGAACGGACGTCGAGAGCTTCCTCAGCGGCATGGAGGCGGCCAAGCTGGTCACCTACGGGACCTGACCGCGTGGATCCGTCCGGGTCAGCGAACCAGACCGTGCCCTCGACGAGCACGGCAACCCGCGATGCCCGAGAGCTCCTTGGCTTCGCATGGCGTTCGGAGCCCCGACGGCTGGCGTCTCAGTCCGTCCTCCTCGTGGCCACCGGCCTCACCGGAGGAATCAGCATGCTCATGCTGGTGCCGGTCGTGAACTCCGTCGCCGGATCGTCCGGGGGAATGACGATCGACATCCCGATCCTGTCCAGCCTGGATCTGTCGGGGATCCCCCTCCCCGTCCTCCTCCTCATCGTGGTCGCACTGGTCGCCCTGCAGTCCGCACTGTCCTATGCATCGTCGGTGAGCGCCGTCCGGCTGCAGCAGCTCGTGGTCGACCGGCTCCGGTCGCGCGCCTTCGTGGCGATCCTGGCCGCCCGCTGGGAGTTCGTCCTGGACTCCCGCCGCAGCGACATCGCCGAGATCGCGACCACCGGCGCTAATCGATGCGGACAGGCCATGAGCGGACTGCTGCGAGCGGCCGTCGCCGCCGTCCTGTCGATCGCCACGGCCGTGGTGGCCCTCATCGTGGCGCCCCTCCTCGCCGGGCTGACCATCGTGGCAGTGCTGGCCTTCTCGATCGGACTCATGCGGAGCCTGCGGCCCGCACACGAGATGGGGCAGGCGTACGGCCTCCGCAATCGAGTCCTGCAGTCCGTCATGCTGAACTCGCTGGACTCCCTCCGGCTGGTCCGGGCGCACGGGGCGGCCGACGTCTGGACGGATCAACTGACGGTCGCCTTCGGGGACACCCGCGCCATCCAGCTGGCGAACGTGCGACGCACATCCCGCGTCGCGGCGGTCGCCGCGATCGGTCTGGCGGCGAGCGCTGCCCTCCTCGTCTTCGTCGCCGTCCAGCTGGACGTGCCGGCCGCGACGATCGTCGTGGTCCTCGTGCTCGCGGCCAGGCTCTCGGCGTCAGTACGCGGCGTACTGAGCAGCCTGCAGCAGGCGGCGAATGCGCTGCCCGCAGTCGCCGACGTGCGCGAACTGACCGAGCGTGCCGTGGCGGCCGCGGAGAACGGTGGCGGCCTGGCCGCCCTCCCCCCGCCCGATCCGTCACGCCCGACCGTCGCGCTGCGGAGAGTGACGTACCGCTACCCGGACAGCGATGAGGGCGTCCTCGATCTCACTTTCGACATCCCGCGCGGTCGCATCACTGCCCTCGTGGGCCCCTCGGGCGCTGGCAAGTCGACCACCGCCGACATCGTCCTCGGACTCCTGCACCCGCGGGAGGGCACCATCGAGGTCGATGGCACGCCGCTCACCCCAGAGCTGCTCGAGTCGTGGCGTCGGCGCGTTGCCTACGTTCCGCAGGACACGCTCCTGCTCCCGGGCACCCTGCGCTGGAACCTCGTCTGGTCCAGTGCTCGCGAGTCGGTGTCCGACGAGGAGTGCTGGGCGGCCCTCGATGCCGCCGCCGCAGGCTTCGTGCGCGCCCTTCCCCAAGGACTCGACACCGACCTCGGCGACCGGGGCGTACGGCTCAGCGGGGGCCAGCGGCAACGCCTGGCGATCGCCCGGGCGCTCGTCCGACGGCCCGAGGTGCTCGTGCTCGACGAGGCGACCAGCGCCCTCGACGACGCCACCGAGGCAGCCGTCCTGTCCGTGCTCTCCTCCCTGACACCAGCGCTCACCGTGCTCGTGATCGCCCACCGCAGCACGACGATCGACGTGGCCGACACGGTCGTGACCCTCGAGAGCGGACGGGTGACGGGGATCGCCGCACGCACGGGTGCCCGCGGAGGCACTCCGTGATCGCCCCCGCGGATCCGGGGCTCGCCACCCTCGACCGCTCCGGCGAGCCATGGCTGGGTCACGCACACGGTCTGGGGACGGTCCGGGTGTATGCCGATGGCCGGTACGACGTGGAACCGGCCGAAGGCGCCGACGCACGCGCTGCAGAGACACTCGAGCACGGCTGGGCCGAGCTGCTCGGGCACATCCGTCTCGGCCGCCGGATCGTCGGCGGGACGGTCATGCTGGCACCGGACGCAGCGGATTCCCTGCTCGTGTCCGGCGGGATGACGGAGCAGTCACAGGCATGCGTCCTGCTCGCCGAGCGCGGATGGCGCCGGGTGTCGGACGGCTTCACGCCGATCGACACCACCACTCCCCTGCGCGCCTACCGTCGGGGCGGACCGTGGCTGGTCCCACGGCGGCTGGGCCTGGACTCCGATCTCCTCGACGGCCGCCGGATCCGACCGGGTGCCACCGCACAGGAGGTCCCGACCCCACCGGTGCCGGAGTCGGTGCCGCTGCGGGCCCGCGTCCTCGTCTCCGAGCACGAGGCGACGACGGGCGAGCCGGTGCCCGTGCTTGCCGAGGTGTCCGGCCGCCGCCGTATGGGCGTCCAGTTCCAGGCATTCGCCGACCGGTTCGTGGGGGGCGCTGCGGATCCGGCACGCGTCATGGCCGACGACCTGGCCATCAGCAGTCTCCCCTTGTCGACCCTGCAATGGCCGGCGCTCTACCTCGCGCCGCGAGACGAGCGACTCGCCGCGGTCGACGCCCTGGTGGACTGGTGGAGGGGCCTCAACCCATGAACGATCCCACCGGCCCGATCGTCTGGCTCGCCTCGTACCCGAAGTCCGGCAATACCTGGTTCCGTGCGATCCTGTCGGCCGTCAAGCGCGGTACCGAGCTGTTCACCCTCGACGTACTCGCCTCGGGCGGCCAGCCGTTCGGTCTGGCCACCAGCGTCGACGTACTGGGGCTCGATCCCCGGTGGCTGACCCGCAGCGAGGCCGAGCGGTTGCGGTACACGTTGGTGTCGGGGGCCACCGGCGACGAGCCGCGATTCCGCAAGACCCACGAGCGCTACCGCACCACGCCGATCGAGTGGCCCGAGGCCGAAGGCGACCCGCCGCCACCATTTCCGGTCGAGGCGACGCGGGCGGCCGTGACGATCGTTCGGGATCCGCGAGCGGTCGCGGTGTCGCTCGCGCACCACTTCGGCAAGTCGCTCGAGGACTCCGTGGACCGGATGGCCCGTGACGACACCCAGCGCGCCGACCCCGCACGGCTCATCGGTGAGCAGCCCTGGGGGTCATGGTCCGGTCACGCCAGGGCGTGGCACCCGGCCCATCTGCCCTTCCCCGCCTACCGGATCCGCTACGAGGACATGCTCGAGCGGCCGATCGAGACGCTCGTTCCGGTTCTGACCGGCGTGGGGATCGAGGTCGACGAGGCGACCCTCGTCGCGGCGCTGGAACGGGTCCGCATCGATCGTCTTCAGCAGGACGAGGCCGAGCAGGGCTTCCGTGAGACCCATGCCCGAGCACAGCGCTTCTTCCGATCAGGCTCGGCGGACGCGTGGCGCACGGAGTTGCCGGCCCACCTGATCCGAGCGATCGAGGCCGACCACCAGGACGTCATGGCGGAGTTGGACTACCCGCTCACCAGCGACGCGCCGACCCGCAGGGCGACGCTGCGCGCCCGCACATCGGCGCGGCGTCATCGCGTCATTCCGTGGAACCGCCTGCCCGACCACCTCGCCTTGGAGGTGAACGAGGGCGCTGTGCCCGACACCCTCGACGGCGCCCGCAGCGTCCGGCCCTGGCTCGACGTGGCACCGGGCCGGGCCCTCGTCAGGCTGACCGGCGGGACGCGCGTTCTCGTTGCCGACGGCTGCCGAGCGACCGTCCACATCGACGCGGACCAGCGAACCAGCGGCGACTGGGCATGGCCGGTGCAGGGCTGGACGGTCGCTCTGGCGATGCTGCAGCGCGGTCATCTCGTGCTGCACGCGGCAGCTCTCGAACGCGACGGGCGGGCGGTGTGCGTGGCCGGCGCGACCCGAGCCGGGAAGTCGACGACCGCGGTCGGACTACTCGATCGCGGCTTCCGGCTGCTCGTGGACGACGTGGCCGTCATGGACCCCGAGGGGGATGGGTCGACCGTCCTCCCGTACCTCAGGGGCGTGCATCTGACCCGCTCGGCAGCGGAGCGATTGGGCCTCGACTACGACAACCTGCCCGCCTTGTCCGCTGGCCGCGGCAAGGCGGTCTTCCTCGGCGATGACCCGGGCGGGATCCCGGTGCCGTTGGGAACGGTCGTCGTCCTTCGGCGCTCGGCGGCGATCGGGGCGGTCACCTCGCGTTGGCTGACCGGGACCGAGAAGCTCGCCGCCCTCCGGCAGCAGACAGACCGAGACGGTGCTGCGGCCGCGATCCTCGGGCAGGCACCGTACTTCGAGCGCCTGGCGAGGTTGGCCGCGTCGACGCCCGTCCTCGAACTGACCCGTCCGCCGCGAACGTGGTCACTGCAGGAGGTCGTGGAGGGCGTCATGGCGGCCGAGTCCCAGGTCCTTTCCTCTTCCTGACGCCATTCGCGGGGCCTTGAAGGCCGAATGGGGACCTGCTTCACTTTGCGGATGAATCGATCATTTCGCCCATGGACGCCGCCGCGGATCGAGATGCTGAGGAGCGCGGCCTCGGCCGAGAGCGGCAACTCCTCCAGCTCGACGGAGAACACGACGTCCAACCCGTCGGCACCCCGGTAGTCCTTACCGCAGGCCCGCGCACCGGCAGAGAACCGTTGCGCGGCATGCGAGGACGTGCTTGACTCCAGGGATGAATACGACAAATCGCCCGTGGTCAGCTCCGCAGATGGAGGTCCTGAGCCACGTCCTGTCGGCGGAGAGCGGCAACACCTCATTGATCAGCGAGTCGTCCGTTTCCGGCCCTTCGTCACCGAACTAGGTCCGAGCTCCGGGGGCTTGTCCCTTCTGCCCCCCCTGTGCTTCGCTCAGCCCATGACAAACTCATTGCGGATCTGGTCCACCCCTCAGATCCTCGTCCTGCGCTCGACCGCCTCGGCCGAGTCCGGCACGCACACCACCATCACCGAGGCGACCGCAACCACGTACAGCTCCCCGTCCGGCGGCCGCTAGGCCGATACCGGGTGTCCCGGGCGGTTTTCCGCGACCTGTCCGATCAGCCCGTGACGTCGTCCATCGCGTCGAGGGCCTCGCGAATCGCGGTCGCCGTGTGCAGCCCTGCGGAGCCCGCGATCATCCCGTTGTGGGTCGCCTCGACGACCACCTGCGTCAGACGGACGCCGGGAATCGCGCTCCAGCCGAGGTCCGAGCGGTCCTGACGACCGCCACCAGCGCCCACCGCCCTCACGAGAACCACATCCCCCTCATAAGGACCGTCCTCGTGGTTCCTGCTGGCCACCTTGGCGAGGGCTTCGAAAGCCGCATGCTGACGTTCTCCGCGACGGGCCACGACCCCTGCGGTGAGGGCAAGCCATCGGCGACGAGCCCGACGCATCGGCAGCCGGGCCGCCCAGAACGCCTTGCGGGTGAGCGACGATGCCTTCCCCTGCGCGGCGCGCACCGCCTCCGCCTGCCGGAGCGCAGGACGTAGATCCGATCGCAGCCGTCGGGCCCGGTTCACCTGCTCCGTGACGGCCAGCGTGTCCAGCAGCACCACGAGGGGCACCGTCACCCCACGGGTGGTGAGCACGCGCGCGGTCTGCATGGCCACCGTGCCCCCGATGGAGTGGCCGATCAGCACGACCGGCCCGGTGCCCGCCACCTCGACGATGTCCGACGCGGCCGTCGTCGCCATGGCCTCGATGGTGCGGTCAGGGCGCTCGCGTCGGTCGAAGCCGCGTGGCACAGCGACCCAGGCGGTACGGCCGCCGATCGTCCGTGCCAGCGTGGCCATCCCGGAGGTGTGGCCACCGCCACCGCCCGGGAAGAGCACCATCGGCACCGCATCGCTCGGACCGGTCGCCGCGCGCACGAGGCGCTGCCGGTCCGGGGCGGCCGACACCCAGGCCTCGGCGAGGAGGGCGGGCGTTGGGTGGCGAAGGAGCAACCCCTCGGACACCGGACGTCCCCATACCGCCTCCAGTCGGGCGCAGACCTCCGACAGCGCGAGCGAGTCCGCGCCCAGGGCCAGCAGGTCGTCGTCGCGGCCGATGGCCGGATCACCGAGCACGGACCCGAACACCTCGGCAGCCTGCTGCTCGAAGGGGGATCGCGGTGGTGAGAACGCCGGCCTTCCGGTCGCCGAAGCCATGGCGGTGAGCGCCGCTCGGTCCACCTTGCCCCGGTCCGTGGAGGGCAGCGCGTCCAGCACCTCAACGCGGGCGGGAACATGCGTTCGGGGCAGGCGATCCGCGAGTGCCGCGCGCACCTGCCACCCGCGGAGGTCCTGGCCCACGACGAACGCCACAGGACGGGGGCGACCTGCCTGGTCGACGGCGATCACCACGGCCGCCTCGTCCACGCCAGGCACGCGGCGCACGACGGCCTCGACCTGAACCGGGTCCACGAGCGCTCCCGAGACCTTGACGACATCGTCGGAGCGTCCCCGCAGGATCAGGGCGCCTGAGACGTCCCACGTGGCCCGGTCGCCGGTCCGGTACGACCGCCCTGTCGGGAGGTCGAGAAACCTCTCGGCGGTTCGCTCGGGGTCGTCGAGGTAGCCCAAGGCCAGCCATTCGCTCGACACGACAACCTCGCCGACGTCCTCCGGCCCGACGTCCCCACCATCCGGCCCGACCACCCGCACCGTGAGCCACGGCACGACCTCGGTCAGCGGAATGGGATCGGTCGGGACGGGCTCCCCCGGGGGGATGCGAACGCCGGCGATCCAGTTGGTCTCGGAGGTGCTGTACCGGTGGAGCAGGGTTGCCTCGGGGAACAGCGCCCGTGCGCGATCGATCTGGGCAGCGGTCAGCCGGTCGCCGCCGAGGCTGACCAGGCGGACCCCCGGCAGGGGCGGCATGTCAGCGGACGCCAGCGCAGTGAGGGCTGCCGGCGCCAGGTGCGCGACGGTGACGCCCTCATCGGCGAGGCGATCGAGCACCGTGTGCGGACCCTCGGCGCTCAGGTCGGCCGTGATCAGGCGTGCGCCGTGCACCAGTGCGGTCCACGTGGGCGTGCCCGCCGCCACGGCGGAGAACGGGCTGGACACGAGCACCACGTCGTCTTCCGTGATCCCGACGGAACGGCCGTACGACTCGGCGTTGTGCACGATGCTCCGATGGGCGTGCACAACCGCCTTCGGGCGGCCCGCGGTCCCCGATGTCATCGAGACGGACGCAGGCAGCCCAGCCGCGGGCCAGCTCGGCGAAGTGATGGTCCGCGGGGGCGCTTCGACAGGAATCACCTGCGGCCCCAGATCCAGAGCGGCTCGGCGGTGCAGGATGTCGGCAACCACCGCGCCCACGGAGTGCCGCGCCAGGACCTCCGCGTGGAACGCCGGCGGAGCATGGGGATCGAGCACGAGGTAGGCACGTCCCGACCAGGCGACACCGAGCATGGCCGCAACCATGTCGAGCCCGTCAGTGCACAGCACCGCCACGGGCCGGTCGGGCAGGGGGGCATCGCCCACCGCGGCGGCGAGCGCGGCGGATCGGACCGCGAGCTCGCGATAGGACAGAGCGCCGTGACGGGACAGGACGGCGACCTTGTCGCAGTCCTCGCGGCCGGCGAGGACAGACTCGGGGAGGCTGCGGTCAGCCATCGCCCGTGCCGTCCCGGTCTGCTCGGGTCCGGCGGACGAGCTCCAGCAGCACGGGGTCGTCCTTCGACGTCATGCGGATGTGGTCGGGCACGAGGCCGTCCAGGGCCTTGCGGAACACCAGGCGAGTGTGCCCGCCCAGGCGGAACACCTCCGGCGGCATGGCCAGCGCCCACTCGACGAGCCGCACGTCCAGTAGGGGGTAGCGGTACTCGACCCCGAAGAGGAGCCCGGCCTCCCGCCACGACTCGATCCGGCGCGCCAGGTGGTCGTTGGCGATGAGCGCCTCCTGCACGCCGCGGGGCGAACCCGCCGACCGCAGCCGCACCCGGTGCGCGCGCTGCGCAGCCACCAGCTCGGGGTGCTCGTGGCCGGTGCTCGCCATGAACTTCTCGCTCGTGCGGGGCTCTTGACGCCTCCCGCCGCGAAGTCGATCCCAGGGATCCCCGCCCGGCAGCGCCTCCAGCGCCAAGTCCGAGGCCGCCTGTGCACGGGACCGCCCGCGCGACCGGAGTTCCCGATAAGCGGCGCGAACCGGACCGACCTTGATGGAGCGCACCAGGGCCCGATTCGTCATGCGTCCGTTGAAGCTGGCGAACTCATCGCCGCCCCACCCGCTGAAGATCTGGCGGACGCCGAACTCCGCATACCGCGGGAGGATCGTGGACTCCCGATTGAGGGTGGAACGAGGCAGCCGGACCGGATCGATCCGCGCCAGCCACTCGGCTTCTCCCAGTTCGTGATGCCCGAAGATGACCGGCAGGTCGTGCTCAGCGGCCAGCTCCTGGACCAGGGCCCGTTCGTCATAGGCGATGTCGGCACTGTCGAGCGAAGGCAGCGATACCGGATCGGGGGACCAGGACACGACGGCCGCCAGCGTGCGCCCGCGGGAAGCCAGCTCGCGTTGGACGAGCAGTGCCACGGCCGTGGAATCGAGGCCGCCGGACAGGTGTGCGGCGATCGCGTTGACGTCGTCGTGAGGTTCGCCGCGGAGCGCCGCCTCGACGTGGTCTGCCACGACGCCGAGCAGCAGCGCGCGCAGGCAGTCGGCGGCCTGGTCCACGGAGATGCCGCGCGCCTTCGGCACCTTCTCGGGGAGCCACCACCGGGTGACCGCTGCCTCGCGTCCTTGAATGCGCACCGCACAGCCGGGAGGCACGCGATGGACGCCTGCCGCAGGCGTGCGGGTCGGCACCGTCGCGAGCGCGCGGGCCTTGGTCGCCCATGCGAATTCGGCGTCCGCTGCGATGCCTCCCGGCCGCGCAGCGAGAACCTCGGCGAGGGAGTCGGCGACCACCACGCCGTCGTCCGTTCGGGACCAGTACACGGGCATCAGGCCGAGTTGGTCCCGGACGATGAGGAGCCCGTCGCCGTCATCGACGGCGTATCCCCACGCACCGCGGAGGCGGGGGCCGGCGGCCCCTCCCCACCGCGTGGCGGCGGCTGACACGACCTCGCCATCCGAGGCAGAGGCGGATAGCCCCAACCCCGTCTCGAGCTCGGCCCGGTTCGTCAGCCAGCCAGCACTCCACACCACCTCGGCAGCGGGAGGGTCGGCCAGCACGTGGACATTGTGCCGCGTCATGGTCCCCGTGAAATGGCTCTATCCGAGCGGATACGGAGTCGCTAGCATCCGGCCATGACTTCGAAGATGCCATGGGGGACCCCCGAGCTGACCCTCCTGCGTTCCGCGGTGGACGCAGAGTCGGGCACGAGGTACTCCGACAGTTCCGAGGGCCAGAGCCAGTTGACCTTCGTGCCGTCCGGCCAGGCCTAACGCCGGTCCTCGACCGACAGCCGAGGGCCGCTCGGCCGTCCTCATGCAGGGGCGACTGCCGACCCGCTGATCTCATGACGACGCGTGTGCACTCTCTGCCTGCCCACCTCGGCATCGCTGTCCGCCGCGGCGTCGTACCGACGTCGCTCTCGGGTGGCCGACGCCTCCCGGGCGGCGTCACTGTCGCCGACGGCACCACCCTGGTGCGGTTTCCCCAAGGTGCCCTCCTCGTCGAGGACGGCACCACAGCCACGGTCGACTGGCCCGGCGGCAGCGACGTCCCGTCCTGGGTCATCGAGTCTTGGGCCGTGAGCCTGGCCATGGTGCAGCGCGGGAACCTCTGTCTGCACGCGTCCGTGGTTGCCGTGGGCGACCGGGTCGTCGCCATCGCCGGTGACTCGGGGGCCGGCAAGTCGACCACGGTGCTGGCCCTCGAGGCGCGGGGCCACCGCCTCCTGACCGACGACGTGGCCATCGTCGACCTGCGACCCGATGGACCGTGGGTGCTGCCGTACCAGCGCAGCGTCCATCTGCTCCCGGACGCGGCGGCCGCGCTCGACGTTGACTTCGCGGATCTGGCTCCCCTCGCCGACTTCCCCGAAAAGTCCGCCTACCATCCCGCGGCACCGCCGACCGATCCTCTGCCGATCCACGCCGTGGTGCTGCTCGTGCCGAATGAGGGCATTGAGATGCCCCGCGTGAGGGAACTGCGGGGCGTCGAGAAGGTGCAGTCGACGATGGTCCACGCGGGCCGACCGGTCACGTCTCCCGCGATCATGGGCGAGGAACGCTACTTCGCGGCCCTGACCGAGCTGGCCGCGCGGACCCCGGTCTACCTCCTCGAGCGGCCGGAAGGCGCGTGGACCCTCGACGAGGTCTGCACGGCCATCGAGTCGGTGGCCGCCGAGAAACGCTGACGAGACGATGTACTTCGGCGTGGATGACCACTACCGTCCTCCCATGCGCACACAGAAGCCCTGGGCCGCGCCCGAGGTAGCACTCCTGCGCGCAGCAGGGGACGCCCAAGGCGGTACTTACTCGTGGTCGACGGAGAACTCCGAGACGGCCACCGGGTGCGTCGTTCCCTCAGGCAACGTCTGAGCCCGATCCCCTAGGCCGACACTCGATTCAAGGCCTCCCGAACGAGACGTGCGGTCTCCGCCACGTACGGTTCGTCCACCAACGTCTCGTGCGTGCTCGGGACCGTGCGGATCTGCACGGATCCCCGAACGAAATCTCCCCAGCGCAGGTCCGGCGGAGCGGATCCCAGATTGCGCGGATCCGACACGGCGGCGCAGATGAGCAGCAGGTCGCCCTCGAACGGCTTCTCCCGGTAGCGGGCCAGCGCGACCGCGACCACGGACTGGAATGCCGCATCCCGGCGCTCGCTTCCGACGGGCAGCCAGCGGGCTGACGCCGCTCGGGCCCGGATGGCGACCCGCTCCCCCACGACGCGTCCCGACCAGAAGGCTCGCCGGGCCCAGCCCGTCCGCTGACCCCGTCGGGCACGCTCCGCCTCGCCGACGCGCACGTGCCGCGGGATGGCTGCACGTAGGGATCGCGACAGGCGCAGCTGCGGCGATCGCGGTGGCGAGTCCAGGACGACGACGAGCGGGACCTCGACGCCCGCGGCCCGCAGCTGGCGTGCGGCCTCCACCGCGATGTTCCCTCCCGAGGACATGCCGACCAAGGCGACCGGGCCGGGGGTGCCCTCGGCCAGCCAGTCCGACACGGCGGATCCCGCGATGCCCGTCACCGACCGATCGATCCGCCCCCGGTACTGGTACCCCCGGGGGACCACGAGGAAGCACGGCCGACCCGCGACATGTCGAGCCAGCCGGGCGATGCCGGCCAGGCGCGTTCCGCCGCCGCCACCGAACAGGAGCAGCGGAACCCCTGTCCCGTCCACCGACGACAGCCGGATCAGGCGCGAGTCCCGCGAGGACCCCGGGCGGGCAGGCGCCCTCAGCGACTCGGCCAGACGGGCCGCCGTCGAGTGCCGAAGGAGCGTCGCCGCCGGCACGTCCCGCCCCAGCCTGGCCGACAGCGCCGATGCCGCCTCCTCGAGTCCCAGCGAGTCGGCGCCGAGGGCGAGGATGTCGTCGTCCCGGCCAAGGTCGTCCCGCCCGACCACCATGCCGAACTCCGCGAGGATCACAGCCTCGAGGTCGTCCCGGGCCGGAGCGAACTCCGGTCTCCCGGCGGCCACGGCACGGGTCGCGAGGGCATCGGCGTCCACCTTCCCCATGGGAGTGAGCGGCAGCTCGTCGACGATCTCGACCACGGCAGGCACCATCGCCGCAGGCAGGGCCGCGGCCACGGCACCGCGCAGGTCGACGGCCCGCACGCCGTCGGCGACGGCGAAAGCCGCGAGCCGCCGCTCTCCTGACTCGGTGTCGAAGGGCACGACCGCAGCGGCCTCGACACCCTCGACTGTTTCGAGCACGGCCTCGATGCGCACCGGGTCGACGAGCACGTCGTGGATCTTCACGGTGGCATCGGCACGACCCGCGAACTCGAGCATCCCGTCCGGGCCACGTCGCATGCGATCGAGGGTCCGGTACCGCTGCTCGGCTCCGGCAGCCGAGAAGCGCGTGTCGGTGAGCTCCGCATCGTCGAGGTAGCCCAGGGCGAGATGGTCGCCGCGCACCTCCGCCTCGCCCTCACCCTCGCCGACGGCGACGGCACCATCGGGACCGACCAGGTCGAGGGCCAGCCACGGCACCGGCCAGCCGATGGGCACCGTACCTGTGCCGGGAAGCACAGCCACATCGATCTCGAGCCCAGCGGTCCAGTTCGTCTCCGAGGTGTTGTAGCGGTGCAGGAGCCGCGCCTCGGGGAACATCCGATGCGCGGTGCGCACCTGGTCGACCGTGAGGCGATCGCCGCCCGTCAGGACCCAGCGGACGGTGTCGCAGGTGCGTGAGCCAGCACGCGACCCCAGCGCGGTGAGCAGGCCGGCCGTCAGGAACACCACCGAGCCGCGACGCTCGTCGAGCGTCGCCACCAGGTCGTCGACACCGGACGACAGGTCGTGGACGAGAGCGGTCGCTCCGCTCAGCAGCGCCGTGAACACCGGGGTGGCTCCGGCGACGAACGGGAACGGCAGGGTGGCCGCCAGGACGTCGCCGTCGCCCACTTCGAGTGCGCGAGAGACGCGCAGGGCGTTGTGCACGACGGACCGGTGGGCATGGACCACGGCCTTCGGCCGTCCGGACGTGCCCGAGGTGGACGAGACCGCCACCGGCGCGCCCGGATCGACGGCACGGTCAAGGGCCGCGCGGCCAGCCGGGGCGTCGAAGGACACGACGGGCGCTCCGCCGGACAGGCGCTCCGCCAGCACCGACTGGCCGGTGTCTCCGATCACCGCCGAGAGCCGGTGCCGGGAGCTGACCCGCTCGAGGTGCGCCACGGGTGCCTTCGCGTCGAGCACGAGGTACGCCCCGCCGGCGCGCGCCACAGCCAGCATGGCCACGACCGCGCGGACATCGTGCCCGGCAAGTACTCCGACCGGGCGCCAGGGGTCCAGTCCCTCCGGCAGTGCCGCAGCGAGGGCTTCGGCTCGGTCATCCAGTTCCGCATAGGTGAGGGACTGCTGCCGATCGACCACCGCCGTGCGCCCCGGCCAGCTCCGGACGGCCTCACGGAACGCCACGTCGAGTGTCCGCTCAGCCCTGTCGGGGTCGTCCAGATCGGCGGCCGGCGGCAGCAGCCACGGTCCGCTGTTCACGCGGGTTCCCGGGATTCACGACTCACCCCGTGCGTGGATCCGGCGGCCAGCACGCGCTCGGATCCACCCTCCGCAGCGCCCCAGGAACGCATGCGAAGCGCGTGGTCCGCATCGTCCGCTGAGCGCCACTCCCAGCTGATGTGCCAGAGGCGCGCCTTTGCGGTCGCGCGCGCCCCGAGCGCCTCGATGGCCTCGGCGAGCCTCCGGCGCTCGTCGCCGTCGAGGTACATCAGCAGGGCGCTGTGCCAGATCACCGTGTCCGTGCCGGGTTGCAGCGTGAGGGACGCGGCGTAGTCCGCGGCCGAGCGCCGCACCACCGCCGCCGGCATGTCCGCCGCCCACGCGAGCGCACGATCCAGGGCCTCGCGTCGCCGCGGGTTGTCGATCCACACATAGCTGCGGAGCAGGGCCACGTCGTCGGGGTCCCTCGGGTCCAGCGGGTCGAGGTCGCACCCACCGCGCTCGACGATCTCCGGCAGGCGTGCGGCGTCGTGCGCATCAGTCCACTGCTCCGGATGCAGGTTGAGACCCGCGGACGCCCCGAGCTCGAACAGGCGGACCGGCCCGGGGATCTCGGCCAGGGCCCGACGCAGCTGCCGACCCCGTCCGATCTCGTTCGTCTGCGGCACCCGGGCGAGATAGTGCGCGAGCACCTCGGGATGCTGCCGGAGGGCGTCCGCCACGGCGGACCTCTGCGCGGGGCCGGGCTCCCGGGGCAGGTCGGCATCGCCGTCGAGAATGAGCCGGTGCAGTGCCGCGAGGATGCGCAGCCCCACCCGGTCCCCCGAGCGCACCCGGGGCGGAAGGAGCGTAGACGTGGGGCCGGTCAGGCCGTCGACCACGGCACCGAGCAGGGCGGCGGAGACCGGCGCGTCCATCGCGAGGCAGAACTCCTGCTGCCAGCGAAGCGCATCCACCAGGTCGACGATCGCATCGTCAGGGGGTCGGTGCACCCCGTCAGTATCGTCGCCCCGCGCGGCACGCGGGACGGGTCCCTCGCGGTACGTTACGGAGCGTGACTGCCGGGGTGCCGCCGCTGCGAGACATCGTGCCGGGCTGGCGTCCCCCCGCCCCCGGGCGCGCGATCGCCGTGGTCGAGGGCGAGGGCATCGGGGCCGAGGTCGTGGGCGCGGCCCTCACGGTGCTGTCGGCCGCCTGCGATGCCTGGCAGACCGAGGTCCTCGTCGACCGGTCGGGCCCGATCGGCAGCGTCGGTCCGGCCGGTTTCGGCCTCGACCAGGCCGCGGTCGACTTCTACGATTCCGCCTTCGAGCGTGGGCTGCCGGTGCTCACCGGGCCGGCCGGTGGGCGCTTCGTCTATGAGCTGCGGGCCCGCTACGAACTGTTCGTCAAACTCGTCCCGACCCGGCCGGACGCCGGCCTCGCCGACGCCTCGGTCATCCGCCCCGAGCGGCTGCGCGAGGTGGATGTGCTCATCGTGCGGGACAACATCGGCGGGCTCTACCAGGGTGCCTTCAGCGTGTCCGCGGATGGGCGGTCGGCGTTCCAGGAGGCCCGCTACGACCTCGACACCGTCGAGGTGCTCATGCAGGTCGCGGTCGCCGCGGCTCGCGCACGCGGCGGCCGTCTCGCCGTGGTCACCAAGCCCGGTGGCATCCCGACCATCAGCGCGCTGTGGCGTCGAGTGGCCGAGGAGCACGCCGGCGATGACGTGGTGATCGACGTCATCGAGGTGGACAACGCGTGCTTCCAGCTGGTCGCCGACCCCCATCGCTTCGACGTTGTCGCTGCTCCGAACATGCTCGGCGACGTCGTGGCGGACACCGCCGCCCTCGTGCTCGGCTCGCGCGGGCTGTCCTACTCGGCGAACTTCGGTCTCCCAGGACGGGCGGTCTACCAGACCGGCCACGGAGCGGCACACGATCTGGCCGGACTCGACCGCGCCAATCCCATTGCCCAGATCAGGTCCCTGGCATGGCTGATCCGAGAGAGCCTGGAGCTGCCGCACATGGCGGAGTCCATCGAGATGGCGGTGGACTCGGTCCTGGCCGATGGTTTCCGCACCGCCGACATCGCCAGCCCAGGGTCCACCGTGCTGGGCACCCGGGGGCTCGCGACGCGCATCGCCGAGCGTGTCAAGCAGGCCGCGCTGGACCGCGCTTCACCGTGACGCCGGTCCCCACCGCCCTGCTGGTGGTCGACATGCAGGCCGACTACCTCGCGCGGCCCGGCCTTCAGCCGTCTCCCGACCTCCTCGTGGCATCCGTGTCCGAGCTGCTGGCCGCGTTCCGGTTGGCAGGCGCACCCATCGCCCACGTACGCACGCTCGTGCGCCCGGACGGTTCCGATGCCATGCCGCATTGGCGGGCATCGGGTGAGCTGGCCTGCATCGCCGGAACGCCGGGGGCACGTCCTCCGGAGATGCTCGTCGAACGTCCGGGCGAACTCATCGCCGCCAAGCAGCACTACCGCGGCTTCGCCGACCCTCGTCTCGAGCCGTGGCTGCGACAGCGCGGCGTCGAACGCGTCGTGATCGCGGGCCTGTACCTCCACGCGTGCGTGCGCGAGACCGCCCTCGACGCCTACGAGCGGGGCTTCGCGGTGGTCATTGCCGAGGACGCGGTCGGGATGGCCGATCCCGATCACGGCCGACTCACGCGCGAGTGGCTCGCCGACCGGGCGGCCGCGTTCCGGTCGACGGCCGACATCCTCGCGGAGCTCCCCCAGGCCACCGCGTTGAGCGGGGACGCCGTCGACGCCGCCATCACCCGGGTCGCCGCGGCCCAGCCGGACTGGGCGACCGCCGACCCGTCGATGCGGGCTGACGTCCTCGCACGCTGCGCCGACGTTCTCGAGCGTTCCCCGGACGTGGTCCGGACGATCGTGGCCGAGGTCGGGAAGCCGGTGGCAGCGGCCCGGGAGGAAGTCTCACGGGCCGTGGGACACCTCCGGACCTCCGCTCGTCTGGCCCGAGAGGAGGGCCGGGACACGGTGATCGCGGACGGCGTCGAGGTGCGTCGCGTGCCGCTGGGCGTGGTGGCGGCGATCATGCCGTGGAACAACCCGATCGCCCTCCCCTGCGGCAAGATCGGCCCAGCCCTCGCCCTCGGTAACGGCGTGGTCCTCAAGCCGGCGCCCGAGGCCCAAGGCTGCGCCGAACTCCTTCTGACGATCCTCCGCTCCGCCGGGCTTCCCGAGGGGCTTGTGGAGGTGGTCCCCGGAGGCGCCACGGTGGGCGCTGCCGTCGCAGCACATCCCGGAATCGACGCCGTCACCCTGACCGGGTCGATCGCCGCGGGCCGAGCCGTCGCCGACATCTGCGGCCGCCGAGCAGTCCCGCTGCAGGCGGAACTGGGGGGCAACAATGCAGCGGTCGTCCTGGCCGATGCCGATCTCACCCGTGATGTACCCGACCTGCTGCGCAATGCGTTCGCGTTCGCGGGACAACGGTGCACCGCGGTGCGTCGATTCGTCGTGCTCGAGGAGGGCCTCAGGGAGTTCGAGGACGCCGTCATCCGCCTCCTGGATGGCGTGCGCGTCGGCGATCCCGCTGACGAGGGCGTCCTAGCCGGGCCCATGATCACGCCCGAAGCGCGGACCCGGGTCGAGGACGCGGTGGCGGAGGCGGTCGCCGCGGGGGCGCAGGTCGTCGCGCGAGCAGCCATCGGCCCCGATCACGACCCCCGCTACCTGGCTCCCGTCGTGCTGCGGACGGAGGACCCGTCCAGCGCGATCGTCCAGCAGGAGACGTTCGGACCCGTGGCGGTGATCCAGCCGGCGCGGGACGTCGACGAGGCGATCGCGCTGGCGAACGGAGTCGAACAGGGCCTCGTGCAGTTCGTCTGCACGCGCGACCCGCAGCTCGCACAGGCAGTGATGCACCGGGCCGAGGCCGGCATCGTGCAGTGGGGTGGCGGGTCCGTTCCCGTCCATGCCGAGGCGCCCTTCGGCGGCTGGAAGGCCTCGGGGTTCGGACCGCCCGAGCACGGTCGGTGGGACGCGGAGTTCTACACGCGCCCGCAGGCGGTCTACGCCCCGTCGGACGGCCCACGCGGGTCCGACAGCTAGCCCACCAGGCCGGAGGCGGCGATCTGCTCGCCCGTGACGGCGCCCGGAACCTCGAACACTCCGGTCGCGGTGAATCCCCGCGCCGCCGGGCCACCCGTCAGTACCCCGGAAGGCACCATCAGCCAGGCGTGCGCGGCCCAGTCTCCGCCCGTATCCGGACGTCGCAACCCGATCACCACGACCCCGGCGCTGTGCCGGCGCCGCAGCATCGCCTGCGCCGCGATCGCCTGGGCCAGGCAGCTGGGCGTCCACGGCAGGTGCCGCGAACCCGACTCGATGGCCGCCTTCACCTGCGTGTCCACCGGCCGTGGCTGCGTGCGCACCATCCGCTGGACGGCGGTGCCTCGCCACGGCTGTGGCACGGGCACGGACTCGCCGAGCCAACTGGCCCAGTGACGGATCGGCACCCACCGCTGCACCGCGGAGCCGACCGTGAGAAGAGCCATCGCCTCCGACGTGCGCGCCCAGCCGGCCACGCGTGCCCGGGGCGATGTCGTCACGAGGCCGAGTGTAGGCGCGGGCCCCACCGCCGCGCGGCTCTCGGCTACCGTCGACGCGTGCCGGTCGACCGCGTCGTGGTGATCACCACGAACCCGGCTGCACTCGCCCGCCTGGCGGGTCCCCTGTCGCAGGCGGGGCTCAGGATCGTGGACTGGTCGCCTCGGGGCAGCTGCACCGGCTACAGCCGCCACGTCGACGAGCACCACGACCTCGCCGATGATCCCGCGGCCCGCGGCAGGCAGCTCGCCGCCATCGCCCGGTCGATCAGTCCCTCGGACTGGGTGGTCCTCGGCACGGATGCCGACATCCACGACGTGATGGATCGACGGCGAGCAGACTCATCCCTGACCCGACTGCTCCCCACGGCGCGGCACCACAAGACGCTCGGCTCCAAGATCGCCATGGCCGCCGCGCTCGCCGACCTCGGGGTCGAGCAGCCGGCGTGGACGAGCGCGAGCACGGCCGAGGCCGTGCCGGCCGCCGTCGCCGAACTGGGTGGGGAGGTCGCGGTGAAGGGTGACCGCGGGTGGGGCGGCCTCGCCGTGACTCGGGTTCCCGCAGGTTCCGCGCCGACCGGTCTCGCGGGGGATGCTCCGTTCCTCGTGCAGCGTTGGGAGCCGGGAACCCTCGTCTCGATCGACCTGCTCGTCGTACGCGGCGAGGTCGCCCTGGCCCCCTACTCAGTCGTGCTCGGCGAGATCAGGGAGCGGGGAGCCAGCTACCACCGCGTGTACCTCCCGATTCCCGATGACGGCCTGCGCGAATCCCTGCGGCGCCTGGCCTCAGGGCTGGGCGGGACCTGGTTCGGCAACGTCTCAGCGATCGCGCGACCGGACGGATCGCACGCCATCATCGAGCTCGACCCACGGCCGAATGCCTGGCATGCCTATCTGGGACGACTCGGGTACCCGCTCGTGGCCGCACTCCGGTCGGTGGCGACCGGCACCGATGTCCCCGCGGAGGCCGCCTTGCCCCGCTCCGGCCGGCCCGTCGTCAACCTCACCCGAGTCGTCCAGGGGAGCCTTGCCGGGAACTCGGTGCGTGCGCGCGCCCTCTTCTATCCCCGGGCGACATGGCGCCATGTGCACCGGGGGGACCTGGCGCTGACCTACCGCGAGGCCAGGGACCTCGCGAGGTGGGTTGTCCTGACGCGGGCCGGGCGTCGACGGGTCGAGGACACCTGATGGTCTGCGCCGAGCGGCGGCCGGGCTAGACCTGCGAGATGGCCCGGGCGTCCTCGACGAGGGCGACTTCATCCACGGTCGGCGGCTGCCAGGGCTCGAGGGGGGTGTGCTCCATCATGATGCCACCCTAGCCGCGAACGGCGTCACGATCGCGGAAGAACATCAGCTCCGGTGTCTGCATCTCCAGGTCACGCACGAATCCCGGGTGCCGCGGTCGCACGGCGCGGGGGCGCAGCTGGTAGCCGGCGAAGCCCGATGCCTGGATCGGCATGACGAGGAAGAGTCGGTCACGGTTGACCGCATCCGTCCCGGAATGCAGCCCCTGCGAGTCGCTGACGAACATCGTGCCCGCCGGTCCGGTGATCGTGCGCACCGCACTCCTCGGGAAGGCCGACCACAGGGCGTCGTCGGGCACACCCATATCGCCGGCGCGCAGGGCACTCGACCCGAGCGACCCCACGCGGTGACTGCCCGAGACGTAGGACATCGGCGCCGCGCCCGCATCGACGTCGGTGAGGTAGACGTGGACGCGCAGCCCGCCGAGCCCGTCATAGTCCCAGTGGAACTGGCGCGCGCCGCGGCGCCGCTCATCATCCGTCACCTGTGCGCCCGCACATGTCCAGTACAGGCTCGGCGGGTGGATGACCGGGCGCGCGGAGAAATGGGCCGCGGCGAGGCGCCGGAGGTCATGATCGGCGATGAGGCCCTGGATGTCGGGCTGGTCCAGGACGAACGACTCGACCACGTGCACCGCGGCCGTGTGCTCGTCGCGGTCCTGCAGCGTGCCACGCCCCGAGCTGCCGGTTACGGATCGCAGTACCGCTGGCGCGGTGGCGGCGAACTCCCGGATTCGGGCGACGGCGTCGGCGTCCAGTGCGGGGGGAACGATGGCGATGCCGTCAGCATCGAGCTCGGCGAGAGCCTGCGCCCATGACGGTTGCAGATCGGCCGCCGTCAACCGAGGAGCCCGCTCCCGCAACGTCGTGACCATGCGCAAGCCCACGCGGCTGGACAGCCCCGCGGTACGGCCGTGCAGGGTGCGCGCGACCCGGTAGGTGTTCTCTCTCGTCGGCTGACCGGGCGTCCACGTGACCGCGTCGACGGCGACGTCCCGGGCCGCCTCGAGATAGCGGCGGACGGTCGGCATGCGGCGACCCTAGCGCCGCGGCGCCCGGCGGCGGGCCTTGATCCCGCCCACCGATGGCCCTACCCTCACCCCATGGCTGACGACATGAACACGTGGCAGGCCCCCGAGGTCACGCAGATCACCGACGCTGGCGGCGCCACCCCCGACGCCACGGCGAACATCCGCAACGGGACCTCGCAGCAGGTCTGACGCGAATCCGCCCCCTCTCGGCGACGCACGCCGTACGCTCTGCGCATGCCAGAGAGCCCTGACGACTGGCAGGCGCCAGAGGTCACACCGCTGACCGACCCGGACGGCGCCTCCCAGTATCCGCACGCCCGAATCCGCAACCTCGAGTCCCCCAGCCCGCCGCCCTGACCACCGAGATCTCCGAGATGCCGAACGCCCTGTCCTCGTCGATCGCCTTCCTCGAGGACCGCTGGGGCGTCGAGGTCGTCGTGGGGAACGCGCCACGCGCGCTGGCGAAGCCCACCCGCGACGAGGGCTTCATGCAGATGGCACCCGGTGAGTTCCTCGCCCTCATTGACGACCTCGGGCGCATGCACGTGACCACCGACCGCGTCGTCCTCGACCCCGACCCGGGCGTCGACCTGGCCGACATGGACTACCTCGTCTACGGCTGGGCACCACGGTGGATCCGGGTCCTGCGCAGCCAGTTCACGCTCCACGCCTCGGCCGTCCTCCATCGCGGACGGGCTATCGCCGTCATGGGATTCTCGGGCGCCGGCAAGTCCACCACGGTCACGGCACTCGACCGTCGCGGCTACCCGCTGGTCATCGACGATGTACTGCCGGTCGACATCGACGGTGAGGTGCCGTCGGTGCACGGCTGGGAACGACCGGTCCACCTGACCGATGAGGCCGCCGCCCACCTCCGTGTGGATGAGACCGCCCGCGTCGGCACGGGCGAGCTGAGCAAGATCGCCGCCACCGTCCCTTCCGTGGAGGGGTCATGGCCGCTGGCCATCGCGATCGAGCTGCGACCCGACGAGTCGGCATCGGCCGTTCAGGTCACCCGGCTGACCGCAGCGACCAAGCTCCAGGCGGTGGTGAACCACTCGAACGGGGCAGGCTTCTCGGCGGCCGACGGCCGAGCCCACGACTTCTTCGCCTGGGCGACCCGCGTGACGCGGGCCATCGATGTCGTCCGGGTGGTCCGACCCACGGAGGGGTGGCACCTCGAGGGCGTTGTCGACGCGATCGTGTCCACCATCGAATCAGAAGGGAACCCATGACCGACGCGCTCTACCGCCGGGCCCCCGGCGCCGTCGACGCGGTGGTCGACGGACAGGTGGTCCTGCTCGCCCCGGTGGACTTCAGCTACCAGTCCCTCGACCGGGTCGGCGGCCGGGTCTGGGAGCTCCTCGCCGAGCCGAGGACCGTGGACGATCTCGTCGGCATGCTGCGATCGCAGTTCGACGTCGACGAGGCCCGCTGCCGCGCCGACCTGCTGCCGTTCCTCGACCGCATGACGTCGCTCGGCATCCTCGAGCGGGACGCGTCCTAGTCGGATTCAGACGGACGGACGAGCACGCGGCGCCGGAACAGGTCCCCCAGCTCACCGCCCATGGCCGCCACGGTGCCCGCGAACCCGGTTCCCGGGGGCAGCCGCTCCGGGGGGAACAGGCCGTCCACCACGGCCATGCCGATCGCCGCCGGTGCACCGGCGTACCGACCGGACTCCCGGTAGATCCCGACGATCTCCCCGAGCGGGATGTCGTCGTCGATCCACGGGCGCCGCACACTGGCATGGGCGTACGTGCTCCGCAGCCGGTCGAGGTCGACGCTGCCCTCCGGCACGAAGGCACGCCGCCGCTCCTCTGGGATACCGCCCAGCAGGTCGTCCGCGAGGGCGACCGCCTCGCCAATGACCCTCCTCAGCCGCCAGTGCGCATCCACGGGCAGTCGGACGTCGTCACGTCGCGCGAGACGGACGATGTCCACGATGCTGCGGAGCCGGTTGTAGCGGTCGATGGCGGCGCTGTAGCAGACCACCGCGAAGGCATCGGGCAGCGACAGCGTTGGGACCTCGGCATCGGCGATCCGCACGCTGGCCGGACGCGCGAGCAGCACCTCCGCGCCGGGCAGGGGTCGCTCGTGCCAGCCGATCCGCCAGTGCAGGTCGATGGCGCTGTCGGCGCCGACGTACGACCGTTCCCGTCGCACGCGCAGGTAATGACCCCACCAGCGCGGCGCATCCGGGATGGCCTCACCGGCCCACCCCGCCGATTCGAGGGCCTCGTGGGCGCGCGGCACGTCCGCCGGCCGCACGAGGATGTCGATGTCGCCGAACCCGCGGGCGGCGAGTCCGCCGGTGGTCTGCAGGCTCAGGGCGATGCCCTTGTAGACCAGTGCTGGGACGTCGGCGTCGGCAAGGACCTGCAGCGCACGACTCGTCTCCACGGACAGGCGCAGCGCCCGGACGGCATCCCCGCGGGCGCGGGCGCGGAGCGCGCTCGCGATGGGGTCGGGCGCGGCCAGGGCCGTCAACTGCGAGGTGAGCAGCGGGGCGACGCGGTGCAGGGTCACGGCGTGCAGCAATCCGCTGGGGTGCACGGCACTCCAGTCGACGGACGGGACGCCGTCCAGGCGACTTCCGCCGGCGACTTCGGCGGCTAGGGCCACCCGGCAGGCGCGCTGGACCTGGGCGACGTCCCCGGCGTCGATGATGGGATCGGTCACGGCAGGAGCGGGTCGGCGTCAGCGCGGCGAGCCCGCGGCCTCCCACGCCTTGCGCACATCGGGCGCGACGCGACCACGTTCGGTGACCGGCATCCCGACCGACCGCGCCCAGGCGCGGATGATCGCGGCCTCCGTCGGACCCTTGCTGCGGCTGCGCGACGGAGTCGAGGAGCGGGCGCGACGCGAGCCGGCGACGACCGGGCCACCGACCTGGCGGGCCGCGCGAAGGTACGGCTTGAGGGCGGCCTTGAGCTCGGCGTACGAGGCGTCCGTCAGGTCGATCTCGTAGTCGACGCCGTCGACGCGGAACGTGCGCGTCTTGGCCCCCGTGTCGCCGGTGAGGTCATCGATGATCAGCGTCTTCTTGGCCATGCGCTGATCATGCCGGATCCGGTGCGCTCCCACCCCGTCTGTGGCGGAGCCGGTGACCAGTCTGCTTGGCGCGTTCGATGAGCGGGTCCTGCACCATCGGTGGCACCGACGGCGCCACGCCTGCGCGGTGGGCCGCTCGCCAGGAGTCGGCGATTGACTGCGAGCGCACCAGGTCGCGCGCCCGCGCCGGCACCTGCTCCCACACCGAAGGATGGGCCGACGCCACGAGGGAGAGGTCGAGCAGCCAGCCATCGGTGCCCGGCGCCCCGCGCGAGGCGAGGATCCGAGCCGCCTCCCAGTCGGCCCTCATCACGACCAGGCTGCCACCTTCTCGGGACACCTCCGCCCTGCCCGGTACCAGCGCTCGACGGAGCGATCCGCTCTCCCAGTGCGTCCAGCCCCTCACCAGCCGGACGGTCGTCGCCTCGCTCGACGCGGCCACGGCGATGCCCTCATCCCGCCACGCCGCACGTGGGATTGCGGTCGCGAGCGCGTCCACCAGGTCGTCGCGGCTCTTTGCCGGGTCGACCCAGATCCGCACGGCACTGACGGGCACGGTGCCCGCGTCGGCCTCGTAGGTCACGGCGAGCGTCAGCTCACCGGTGACCGCGTGGTCGATGCCCCCGGACGACAGCAGCGCGCTCACCTCCGACCCCCGCCGGACCGCGAGTTCGGTGGCGTAGTGGTTGCGCCGCCTCAGGCCCTGAACCCGGGCATGCCACGGCGAGTCCTCCCGCAGCTCGGCCTGGAGCATCGTCAGGCCCCGCCAGCACACGAGCGGCGTCGTGTCGGGATCCAACGACGCCAGCACCGCGGCGATCCGATCCCGCAGGTCCGCTGGCCGGCTCTCCACCGGCATCGCCGCCCACGCGATGATCGGCCACCACGACGGGGATCGCTCCGCCGTCACTGCGACCGGTTCCGCTGCCGGGCTCGCGCGACCACCTGGAGGTAGTCCAAGCGGGACTCGCCCATCTCAGCCGTCATGTTGCGGCCATGCGCCCGTCGCAGGAGCACCACGTCGTCGACGGCCCGCTCCGCGATCCCCAGGGCGCGGGCCCGCTCCACCCAGTCGATGCCCTCCCCGACGCGCAGGTCCTCCTCGAAAGGCCCGACCACCTTGAAGGCCCGACGCGTCACGAGCAGTGCCCCCGGCAGCGGGACCGGCGGCGACGGATCGACGGGCCATGGTTGGTCCTCGTCCGGAACCTCGGCACCGGCGAACCGCACCTGGCGGCCGTACGCGATGCCGCGCTCGATCCCGTCCAAGGCTTCGATGAGCGCCCGGCTGCGTCCGCGGGGCCAGGCGTCGTCCGCGTCGAGGAAGGCCACCCACGCAGCGGACCCGACGGCGACTCCGGAGTTCCGGGCCGCCCCGGCGCCCCGCCGCTCCCCATGCTCGACGATCCGGACGCGATCGATGTGCCCGGAGGGCACGTGGGCGACAAGGTCCTCGTCCAGGCCGTCGTTCACGAGGATGACCTGAACGTCCACACCCTCCTGCGCCAGGGCGGACTCGACCGCGGTGCGGAGATAGGCGGTCTCGCCGCCGACCGGGATGACGACGTCCAGCCTCGGCCGGGCCTGCGACCCCACGCGAGCGTGGTGGGCGCGCACGATGGCGAGCAGCCTGCTGGCCATGCCGACCGATGTCTTGGACTGGTTCGCATCGTGCATCTGCCGCACGAGCACGACGTCGTCGACCTCGCAGCAGGGCTGCCCGGAGTCGCGCAGGCGCATGAGCCAGTCGACGTCGTCGGTACCGGAGCCGTCGTCCTCGTCGAAAGGCCCCACGTCGGTGAACAGGGCTCGCGAGAACAGCCCGGCACCGACCACGCGACCCGGGTGGGAGCCCTCGAACCACTCACGGCGCATCCATGCCTGTGCGCTCTCGGGCACGATCGCGACGAACTCCATGCGCCCGAAGGCAGCGGCGGCGCGCTCCCGTCGCACAGCCGCAAGGAGCACCTCGACGTGGTCGACTGACCACAGGTCGTCCTGGTCCACGAAGGCGATGAACTCCGACGTCGCGGCCGCGATGCCGCTGTTGCGAGCCGCAGCAACCCCGCGGTTCCCGTCGTGCTCGACGATGCGCAGGTCGTGACCGCGCTTCCGGGCCTCGTCGACCAGCCCGTGAAGGACCTCGCGGGAGTCATCAGTGGACCCATCGTCGACGGCGACGATCTCGAGGCGACCGGAGGTCTGCTGCAGGACGGCTGCGATCGTGCGGGCGAGGAAGCGCGCCCCGTTGTAGACCGGCAGGATCACGCTGACTCGGGGGCGCACGTCGTCGACGATCTCGCCCAGGTCGCGCAGGGTGTCGTCCAGGCTCTGCCGACGCGGCAGCACCCGGGCCGGCAGCTCGCTGCACGCCTGCCCGAACCGGGAGAGAACGGCGGCGCGGTCGAACGGCAGCGGCATGACGGTGTTGGGAGCCCCCACCCGCCGGGCAGCCGCCGGATCGATCGTGGCCCACGGACGATCGGCCGGTGCCCAGGGATCGAGGGCCAGCAGTCCGTCGATCCGCATGCTCGGGGTGAGCAGCCGATCGTCCGTAGCCGTCAGCAGGTGCGCCCGCTTGTGCCCGTGGATGTCCCACGTGACGACGTCCGGTCCCGCGGGAGCCTCCTGTCCCGGCTGCAGCTTCGTCTTGACCGCCGCGTAGACGGCGTACGCGGCCCACCCCCGCGCATCGGGCCGAACGAGGACGGCGTCGTCCCCGCAGGTGACCCACCCGTGGTTCAGCGCGGCGAGCGTCGTCGTCGACTTGCCGTATCCCGCATCGCCGAGGAGCAGCAGGCCACGGGGCTCCTCGCCGTGCCCCCCGCGCCCGACGGTGGCGGCGTGGGCGAGGAAGCCGCCCGAGGCGGCGGCCGTCCAGTGCACGAGGAAGCGGAGGGGGCTGACCTGGTCGTACCCGCTCGGCTCGGCGGCGGTGAGGAGCACGGCCTGGCCGGTCGCCGGGTCCCATCCGAGCACATGGCCCGCAGCCTCCTGCCAGACGAGACGCACGTCCGTCTCCTCGAGCCCGACGACCTCACCGCGCGGGCCCAGGTCCCCACGGCGCAGCGGCGGTGGGGACACGGATGAGGGCAGGTCGGCGAACGAGGCGGACACCAGGGAGACGTCCGGGTCGGAGCCCTGCCACGGACGCGCCCACGCGCGGTCGAAGGAAGAGAACCACTCCGGTCGCGCCGTCGCGTGCGCCATCGTGACCGGCCCCCACTGGGCGCCCGACAATGGGCGGGACACCGGTCGCAGGGCCTCATGGACCTCGTCGATCCAGGCGGCCACCAGCGTCGAGACGTCGGCAACCATGGCCGGTCCGGCTACGAGGCGTCCGGGCGCACCGGCCAGCCCACGGCTTCATCCACGTCGTGGATCGGGTCCAGGCCGAGGAGGTCAGCCATGTCGGTGTGCTCGGAGATCGCCAGGTCGGCGGCCGTCCAGGCCTCCGCGTCGACGGGCGCCGGCTTCGCCATCGTCGCCTCGCGCACGAGGCCGGCCTCCTGCAGCGACGTCACGTACTGTGCCAGCGCGGCCTCGCGGTCGTCTTCGCCGGACAGCAGGGCTCGTCCGGGCACTCCGGCGGTGACGGCGCGCCACACCCACAGGCTCTCGGGAGGCACGACGTAGTAGGCACCGGTGTTCAGATTGATGGCAAGCGTCTCTCCCCCGACCTCGTCGCTGATGACCGAGGGCGAGTCGAGTTCGAAGGGCTTGTCGAGGATCGACATGCAGGCTCCCTGAGCGCCGAGGACAGTTGGTCGATGCTACTCAGGAGGGTCGATGCCGGTGCGCGGCGAGGGACAGCGTGGACCGGACCGCATCGACGAACTCCGCGCGCCCGTAGACATCGCGCGCCGCCGACGCCACTCGCGCTGACGCGGTCCCCCACCGGGCATCGTCCCGGATCAGTCGGAGGGCCTCCGCGGCGAACTCCTCCGCCTCGTCGGCGATGGCCAGACCGTCCTGCCAGCCGCGGCCGTCGCGAACCAGGACGCCTTCCTGCCCCTCGTGGGTCGTGACGACCGGAAGCCCCAGAGCCATGGCGGCGACGAGCTTGCGCCGGGCACCGGAGCCGAACCGCAGCGGCGCCACCAGCGCCACGGAGCGGTGGTGCAGTGCGATCAGTTCGGACTCCGAGACACGGCCGGCGAAGCGCAGCCCGGGCCGCTCGAGGGTGCGGACCAGCTCGGCCGGCCACTCTCCGACGACGGTCACCTCCAGGGAGGCGTCCTTCCGGAGCAGCTCCGGGAGGATCGCCGCCGCCAGCCACTCCACCGCATCTCGGTTGGGCGCGTGGGCTGCTCCCCCGACCATGAGCAGGCCGCGGCGGCCGGACCGAGGCGGGATCTCGCCTGGGAGCTCGGGGCCGTCGAGGAGGTAGTAGGGAATCCCCACCGCCCGCGCTCCGGGCAGCGCCGCGTCGACTGCGGTCGCCTCGTGCTCCGTCGGGTAGACGGTCAGGTCGAAGGCCGACCAGCACCGTCGCTCCGCCAACGTGGCCACGCGGGCGTCGCCTGAGAGCCGCCCGCCCAGGCGGGCCTCGGCGGCGAGGCGCCGCGCGTAGATGTCGTGGCCCCAGTAGATGCCGACCACGTCGGGGGCCTCCTCGAGCGCGGCCGCGGCGATGGCACCGGGTCCGGGGCGATGCGCGATGACCGTGGAGAACTCCCCCGACCGGAGCAACGCGGGCAGCGCCACGGTCCCCGCGCGGTGCGCCCGGACGCCCATGCGGCGAAGGGCCTCCAGCTCAGCATCGTCCGCCGGACCCTTGACGCCGAGGGGGAGGAACTCCACGTCCCTGCCGAGGTCCAGGAGCGCGACGAGCAGGTCGTAGGTGGCGCGCGCGCCCGCGCTGGTCCCGGGGTCGAAGGCAGCACCGTCGACGACGAGCACGCGACCCGGACGGGCGTCAGCAGACAACGGGCGCTCCACGGGAACCATGGCGTCAGAGCCTAGGTGGCCATCTCGCCGAGGACTTCCCGGCAGGCCTCCACCGCGTCCTTCAGACCTGCGGCATCCAGGCCGATGACGTGGGTCAGGGGGCTGCTCCCGCGCACCATGACGGCCAGCCGTTCGCGCGCAGCGGCTACGGCAGCGCTCTGGACGGAATCGAGGGGGAAGGCCTCATCCACCGCGGCGGCGACATCCGCGCGCAGAGCGAAGGCGGCTCGCGACCACTCCCGAGCCGGTGCCGAGAAGGCGATCTCCGAGATCTCGCGGATGTGGCGGGAGCGCTTGGGACCCCACCCCCGTTCGCGGCGCCACTGCTGCCAGGCGAGCACCCATGCGGCCGGGACGCGCCGGTTGGCCTGCGGCAGGAGGGGCGGGGCCAGCACCCCGTCGAGATCGAGTGCGCGCAGGATGCGCTCGTCCATGCTGCCCGCCTCGACGCTACCCATGCGGACCTCTCGGCGGTCCCGCACCGAGGACCAGGCCGACCGCAGCCAGCCGGCGTCCAGCCAGAGCGAGTCTCCGCGCGTGGCGTCGGGATGCAGGAGCACCCACAGCCGGAGCCGGACCCACGTCTCGAAGGCGGCAGGGGGTCGGCAAGCGCCGCTTGGGAGTAGTCCGACGGGAGGTGCTCGGAGACCCGGCGAAGGACCATCAACACCGCCGCATCGTCAGGTCGTCCGTCCGTGAGCGAGTCGATCGCGGAGGCGGCCAGGCCGGGCCCCAGCCCCGACAGCAGCTCGGAGGAGATGATCACGCGATCTGCCGATGTCACGGCAGCGAGCAGCTCCCGCCAGGCCCCGGGCTCCCCGCGACGCTCCCGCGTGGGGTCGGCCGCTGACGTGCGCGTCGGGGCTGGCGTCGCGCCCGACTCGACGATGAAGTCGGCCACGGCGGCGTTGTGGTCGGGGCGCCCACGGATGATCGGGTAGACGATGCCTGCCTCGCCGAGCTGATCCGCCGCCTGCGCGAGCGCCTGCTGGAGGGAGGTGCTCATGGCCTTCGGCTGGCCCACGTGCACGACGATGCGCGGCACCCGTCACCTCTCCTTCCCTGCCACAGTCGCCCAGCGCCCGCCGCTTCGGCCGGCGCCAGCACTAGCCTGACGACGTGCCGCCGACCCTGCTTCCCGGCCCCGGCCATGGATCGGTGGAGCACTTCTACCACTTCCTCATCGGCTACTTCGCGCCCGTGGCCTGCTGGCTGGCGGATCACCATGAGCCCGAGGTGATCGTCCGCGAGTGCGGTCCGCTGTCGCCCTGGTTCTCGCTGCTCGAGCCGCTCGCCACGGTCACCGTCCGCTCGGTCGAGGAGGTCGATCGGGCGGACGACCCGGTGGTGCTGCCGCGGACCGACCGGGCCTCCGAGTTCCCCGGCGCGGTGGTCCAGCGCTTCGCCCGCCTCGTGCTCGACGTTCGTCACCAGCGTTCCGCTGGGGGGCCGGGCGCGTCCGAGCCTCAGATCACCGTGGTGGATCGCGGCGCGCCGGATCCGTTCTATGCGTCGGGCGCTGCAGAGATCGCGACGGCGGCGGCGGAACGGCGCTCGATCCCGAACATCGTCGACGTCGCTGAGCCGCTCAAGGAGCTCGGCACCCTCGATGTCGTCGACTTCGGGGCGCTGCCCCCGACTGACCAGGTCGACCTCGCCGCACGCACGACAGTGCTGGTCGGCCAGCACGGTGCAGGCCTGGCGAACATGGTCTGGATGCCGGCGGGGAGCGCGGTCATCGAGATCCTCCCGCCCGTCGGGACCCGCAGCATCCCGCTGTTCCGGGCCCTGAGCCTTGCCCTGGGTCTCGAGCATCGCGCCGTGCTCCAGGCCGGACCCCATGCCCCGGTAGACCCCGCCCGGGTGCGCTCCGCGGTCGAGGATGCGCTCCCCGTCATCGGATCGACGGGCTAGCGCCGGGTGGCGGTGACGTCGAACGACTCCGAGGGCCCGCGGTCGAGGCCGTTGACGGGGCTGTAGAACCACCGGTTCGACGTCCCGATGCAGGGGAGCTCGGCGGCCGTGGGCGAGCCCGTGCAGGTGAAGGACCACGGGTCCTCGAACGTGTAGCCGTCCTCCATGGTGAGGGTGCGGGCGAACGCGAGGGTGAGCGTGGTGCCGGACCACGCGTACGTCCCGGTCGCCGTGGCATCCTCGACGACCGTCAGCGGTCCGGTGGCGGCATCCCCCACCTCGATGGTGTACATCGCCGTGCCCCCCGAGGACAGCTGCCAGAGCACGGTTCCATCGCCCTGCGTCGCGGCCGTCTCCGGGGCGGAGGGATCGTTCAAGTTCGCGAAGAGGTCTTCCTCCGCGACGGCGTCCGGGGCTCCCGTCTCGCGGTCACGCACGCCACCGATCAGCCCGAACAGCCACCCGAACGCTGCGAAGAGGAGGAACAGGACCACGAAGGCGGCCGCGAGGATGAGCCAGCGCGCACGTCGCGGTGACCGACGCGCCCGGGTCGTCCCGTGTCGTGCGCTCCGGCCCAGCCACGCCTTCAGCGTAGAAGCGCGGGGACGGGGAGTCCTGCCGCGCGTGCCGCGCATCCCGCGCCAGCGGTGGCTAGCGTGGCGGTGGAGCCGCGGTGTCGCGGCAGTTGGGGGTGGAGATGAAGCGCATCATCGCCATGGCCGGGGCACTGGCCGTCGTCGCCGGGGGGATCGCCGGCTGCTCGAGCAGCTCGAGCTCGTCTGAGGCCGCCGCCAGCCCGGCCGCGTCGCCCGCGGAGTCGATGGTCGGCGGCATGGCCGCCTGCGACGAGGCCGCGTTCACGAAGGCCGTCGAGGACCAGCTGGCCGCGGAGGGCAGTGGGGAGAAGCTGTTCTCCATCGACTCGTTCCAGTGCAAGGACGGCTGGGCGGTGGTATTCCCGACCGTCGGGGCGTCGGAGGAGAACGCGTACACGATCACGTCCGTCCTCCAGGCGGAGGGCCAGTTCTGGGTCCCGCAGGACCGCATGAAGGTCTGCGGCACGCAGGACGGCTCGTCGACGGCGCGGCCGAGCGATGCGCAGGTGCCCGAGTCGATCTACCAGCCGGCCTGCAACACCAACTGACCCGAGGCCTGTCGTTTCCATACGCCGGCGTCACACAACTGGCCGCGTGTGACGCCGACGCACGGAACTGAGCACATGGGCTAGAGGGTGACGGTGCAGGTCTCGCCGTTGTACGTGGCCGTGAACACCAGGTCGCCTCCGCCGGTGTTGGCGATCCAGGTGCGGAACTTGACCTCTCCGACGTGGTTGCTCGAGCTCGACGAGGACGACGATGAACTGTCGTCGTTCGAGTCATCGTGCGAACTGTCGTGCGAGTCCTCCATGCCGTTCGAGTCGTCGTCGAACGCGTCGTGGTTCGGGCCGTCGTCGGCGGAGTCGTCCATCCCGGACGAGTCGTCCATCCCGGTGACTCGGTCGTCGGTCGAGTCGTGGTCCGGGCCGTCGTCCTCGCCGCGATCGCGGAAGGCAATCCGGGCGACGCTGGTGGATGTGCTCGACGAGTCGGAGGAACTGTCGTCCGACGCCACCGTCGCCTTGGTGTCCTCCGTGAGCAGCGTCTGGGTGCCGCCATCGTCACGGACGAGACGGAAGTCCCACGTCTGGCCGACGCCATCGGTCTTGACCCAGAAATCGGTGCGCAGCTGTGCCTTCTTGTTCTTGACCTTGACGGTCCACGTGGACGTCGACGGGGCGTCGCAGGCGCCGCTCATCCTGATCTGATCGTTCTTCGCCTGTGCGGCTGGGGCGCCGAGGACGATCCCAGCGAGCGCGAGGCTCGAGGCTGATGCGAGGGCGAGTGCCTTCTTCATGAGTGCTCCTTGGTCTGGCCTGGGTGGTGGAACCACCCTCGCGACCCCGGGGTAAAACCCACCACCCCGGTAGGTAAGGGCCCGGTAAGGGAGATCTGACATGGTCAGGGAGCACTACAGGGTGACCGTGCAGGTCTCCCCGTTGTGGGTGGCCCGGAAGACGAGGCCGCCGACGTCGGTCGACGACACCCACGTGCGGAACCGCACCTGCGCCGCATCGTCCGCCTGCACCGTCGCGCCGAGCTGCTCGGCCAGCACCGTCTCCTGCCCGCCGTCGACGCGCAGCAGCGTGAAGTCCCACACCTGCCCCTCCGCCGCCGTCGTGACCCAGAAGTCGGTGCGCAGCTGCGAGTCCTTCGGCGTGACCTTGACGCCCCACGCCGACGCGGACTCCGCATCGGTGCTGGCGTCGGCCGCGGGCGCACCGGCCAGCAGGCTGGCGACGGCGAGTCCGGATGCGGTCGTGAGCGCGAGGGTCTTCTTCATGCCCCCAGCCTTTCCAGCCGGGATTCGGGGCGCACCCGCGCGCGGTAAGGGTCAGGTAATTCCGAGGCCCGGAGAAATCTGAGGGTGGTGGTCCCGGCTAGGGGTCCGGGGCCACCACCCTCAGCGCTGGCGGGAAGGGGGAATTCCACCAGCTGTCGCAGTCCGCGCGTCAGGGATTCGCGCTGACGGAGTCACCTTGGCCCAGATGGGGGAAAGTCCGCATCCCAATAAGGCAAAGGTCAGGTAAGGAGCGACGTGTGACCGGTCAACCGGACGCCGTCGGCGACGGCGAGACCGACGCCGCCTCCTCCCCCACCGCCGTGACCTGCCATCGGATGTCGCCCTCGGCGTCGGTCTGGGTCACGGTCACCGTCGCCTGGAACCCGTCGGCCGACGACAGCTCGCAGGTGAAGATGCCGCCCGCCTCCGCGGGGATGTCGGCCGGGCAGGTGGCTGTGTAGTCGCGCTTGGGGAACTGCGCCTTGAGCCCGGCGACGATCGCCGACTCCACCTCGTCCGAGCGCAGCGTGGCCGTCGACGAGCAGCCCGCCAACAGGCCGCTCACCAGCAGCAGCACGGCGACGACGGCACCTCCCCCAGCTCTCACCCGGCCAGTCTTCGTCGGCGCCGGGCGTAGGGCAAGGAGCCCCGCCGTCTACGGTTACGACGTGAAGCGCCTTCCCCTCGCTGCCGCGTCGCTGCTGAGCGCCGCCGCCCTCATGTCCCTGTCCGCCTGCAGCTCGTCCAACTCGAGCTCGTCCAGCTCGAGCTCGGCCGACACCCCCGCCGCCAGCGCCCCCGCTGCCAGTGCCCCCGCCGGCGATCCCTCCGCCTCCGCGTACGCCACTGCCATCACCAGCACCCTGCAGTGGTGCACCGACTACCTGGCCATCACGGACGCCATCTCGGCGGCGAGCGTGGACCAGTCCGGCGCGCAGACCGCGATGGTCGCGCTGTCCAACTTCGACAAGCTGTGGACGTCGGCGGCCGACCTGGGCTTGCTGACCACAGACGAGGCCGACGCCAACCGCCGCGCCGTCGACCAGTACCTGGTGGTCACCAGGCTGATCGCCGAGGGCAAGGCCATCGACTCCCAGGAGGTCAAGGACGCCCAGCAGGCCCTGGTCACCACGACGAACGCGGACCAGGCCCTGCTGGACTCCTCGGTGGGCAAGGTGAGCGCAGCGTGCGCGCCCCTGTTCGCTCAGCGCCAGTCAGGCGCGCCGAGCCCCGCAGCGTCCTAGCGGACGACCTTGTACTTGTAGATCTTCTTGTAGCGCAGCCACTGGCCGGCGACCGGCGGCGAGTATGCGCGGACGCGGCACCAGCCAAGCCGCTTGGTGCGCAGGTAGGTGCTGCCGTCCGACGCGTTGATGATCGCGCAGCGCCAGCGGCCCTTCAGCACGCGCCACGTGACCGTGTTGCCGGACGTGGACTTCGTCCCGGGGTTGGCGAGCCGGTAGGTGCGGTACCTCTTCAGGTGCGACTTGGTGGTCGGCGCCACGACGGCCGCCGTCTGCCTGCCACGAGCCAGCACGATGGTGTTGACCTGCCGGTCGGCCTGGTACTGGGCCGTGGCCGGGGAGGTCGAGACCAGCGTGCAGGTGCCCGCGCCCGCGTTCGGCACGATGGTCGCGCCGTCGAGGTGGCAGGAGCCCGAGATCGCCAGATTGACCGGCGCCTTGGAGAGCGTCCCGCCGCCGAGCGGGATCGTCGACATGTAGCGCAGGGCGATGGTCTGCCCGTCCTTCCACGGCGTCTGGCCCACCGGCCCGATCGTCAGGGTGTTGACCGGCAGGTTCGCCGCGATGGTGATCTTCTGCGTGTCCGTGCCGAGCACCTTCGTGGACCCGGACGGGATGAAGGACGCGGTCAGGGTGATGGCGCCACCGGCGGTCGGCTTCCACGCGAGCACGGCCTTGCCGTTCGAGACGCCCACCGCGCCGATGACGACGTTGTTGGCGCGGAAGGACACGGAGCCCTTCGAGCTCGACGGCGTGATGGCCGCGGTCAGGGTGATGGCCTTGCCGATCGCGTACGGGCCGGCGGAGAGGCTGAGCGCGATGACCGAGCCGCTCGTGGTGACCTGGATGGACTCCGTGCCGCTGGTGGAAGCCTTGGCGTTGTCGTCGCCGTTGTAGGTGGCCTTCACCTGGTAGTTCGTCGGGCTGGCAGGCATCTGCACGCTGAGCTTCGCGATGCCCTTGCTGTCGAGGTTCGCCGACGCCAGCACGGCGCCGTTGCTCAGCTGGAAGGTCACGGTGCCGGTCGGCACGTATGACCCGTCCGAGGGCACGACCGTGGCCGTCAATGTCACCGCGGTGCTGATCTTGGCGGTGTTGGGAACAGCGAGGTCCGTCTTGGTGCTGACCTGCGCGAACGTCACGGTCGTGACGGCGGACGTGGCGCTGATGGTGCCGTCGTCCGAGCGGAACTGCGCGAACATCGGCACGTCGCCGGCCTTCGTCGGTGTCCACTTCGCGGCCGCGACGGTGCCGACGTTGTCGACCGTCGCCGTGGCGATCTGCACGCCGTCCGCGTAGTAGGTGACGGTGCCGGTGGCGACGCCCGCCTCACCGCTGCTGACGCTCGAGCTGAGGTCCATGCTGACGCCGACCGTGCCGTTCTTCGGCGAGAACGTGACGGTGTAGGTGGCCGCCTGCGCGGGGAGTGCGCCCACAAGCGTGGACATCAACACCGCCAGGGCAGCCAGGGCAACGGTCGCGAGCCGGGAGAGACGAGCAGGGGAAGACGTCGGATTCATGTAGTTACCTCCGTGCTCGACCGTACGTCAGCCCTTGCGCTGGTCTGTCCGGCCGACGCGCGAACCTTGGGGATCGACTACAGAGCCGGGACATTTCTGCGACATTTCTGCGACATCAGAGCGCGTCGCCCGAGGGTGTCCCACCTGCCAACTTCCGGCAGCAACCGGCGGGGAGACTGCCGGATCAGGGAACGGGGATGCGCATGCAGACGAGACGTTGGGTCGCGGCCGCCGCGACGGCAGGGCTAGTGGTGGGGCTGGCCGTCGCCGGATCGGCCTCGGCGTCGGCCGACATCCTGATGGGGAACGTGGTCGACGAGTTCAGCACCGACTACGGCAGTGGCTACCCCCTCGACAACTGCACCTGGGAAACCTTCGGGGACGGCCCCTTGGGCAATGCGGTCACCTACACCGCCCCATCGTCAGGCAACGTCACCTTCGCCCTGACGGCGCAGTCGTGGGACAACGGCTCCGTCGTGGCGGTCTTCGACACCTCCTACGCGCAGGCCAACTGCATCACCTCGACGCTGGCCCTCGCGCCCAGCCTGCCGTCCGTCACCCTGCCCGTGACCGCGGGGCACGACTACGTCGTCCTGGTCTGGGGGTGCAGCGGGTCGTGCGCTGCCGCCACCGACAACTACGGCACCTACACGCTCGAGGCCACGGGCTTGGCCACGGGCGGCTCCCCCATGGACCTCACGCCGTGGCTGAAGGCCTATGCCCGCGGCGGCCAGGACGTGACGTGCGAGGACGGCTGGTCGCCGTCGTGGGCGCAGTGGCCCAACGACGGACAGGGCGGTTGGGTCTGCGAGAAGTCCGAGCGCGCCTACCTGTCGTAGCGACCCGAGACCACCTCGCAGGCGGGCGTCAGGCGTCGGCGGGGTTCACCCAGGTGAGTTCGCGGAAGCGGGCGACGCCGCGGTCGAAGGACACCCACGTGGCGCCCAGGTCGAGCGCGGCTGGTACTGATCGGCCAGCACGCCCGACGGCTCGGCCGGGGCGGTGAAGATGCGGCGGTCGGTCATCACGCGCAGCAGTCCGGACACGACCTCCGGGAGCAGGAGGGTCAACTCCGAGGCGGAGCGCTGCCGTTCGAGGAGGTCACGGGCCTGCTCATGACGACGCGAGGAGGCGTCGAGGCCGTAGACGAGGACGTTGACGTCAACGCAGAGCATCGACCGGCCGGCCCTCGTCGAGGACCTCGTACACCGCGGACATGTCGTCGAGGTCGATGCCGGGTCGCGTCCCCCCGGTGGAGATGGTCGGCAGGGCCGCCAGCGACGCCGCCCCGGTCGCGACGCTGCGCAACAGGTGCGCGCGCAGGGCCTCCTCGATCACCGAGCCCACGGATGCGCCGGTCTCGGCAGCCCGCACCTTGGCGCGCGCGTCGTGCACACGCCTCTGCCGCCACCACCATCACGCCCGAGCGCACCGACCCGGTGACCTTCAGCGGACCGATCGGCGCGGAGAACGAGGTTGACATCCGGACCGGCTTCACCAGCAGGCCAGGCCCATCCGCTGGCGCTACTCCGCCTCGTCGGCGTCCTCGTCCTCGTCGGTGCGACCGCGTCGACCGCCCCCACGGGAGTTGCGGCTCCACCACCAGCCGAGCCGGGCGCCTGCGGTGACGGTGGCGAGCAGCGCCTGCAGCCAGGCCAAGAGGATGAGCAGGCTGCTGGCATGACCCTGGTCGGACGTGAACCACAGCGGGCCGACCACGCCGCCGAGCACCAGCAGGGCGAGGACGCCGAGCTCGGGCATGGGCAGCCGGTTGACGTAGGCGTCGCGCGCGTAGATCTGGTCGACGAACGCGTCCTTCGCCGCGTCCGACCGCGACGTCCGCCACGTGCGCGAGGCCTTCTCGAACCCGCGCTCGATGGTCACGCCCCGAGACCACCGGTGATAGCTGAGCCAGCCCGCTACCGCCATCACCACGACGACGCTCAGCGCCGAGGCGACGGGCAGGGCGATCATCAGGCTCACCGCGAATGCCGCCGAACGGGCCGCCGTCGCGAGGATGCCCAGGTACGTCTCGATGAGCTCCCGGTCGGCGACCAGGTTCCGCACCCTGCCCTGGTGGTCCCGCGCCCCCAGGGCTGCGAGGTACGAGCGGACCGACCTGACGACCACGAGATGGGACAACGACAGCAGCGCCAGCCACGCGCCGATGCTCAGGGCGAGCAGCCAGTAGCTCGGGCCCAGGATGCTCTCGGCCGTGTTGGCCGCGAGTGACGCGAACGGAAGCCCGGCAGCGCCGCCGCCCGCACCCATCGCCTGGTGCGCGAGGGCGAGCGCCATGACGGCGAGCACGCTGAGCATCAGCGAGAGCGCCGACACGCGGATCGCGAAGGTGCGGCTCTCCCGGGCCCACGCGAGGAACTCCCGTGCCGCCGCCCGCGTTCCGGGAGAGGCGTCATCCCTGCCGGCCGGGGTGGCCCTGGGGTGACCCGTCACTGGACCACGGCTCCCATCGCCTCGCGTGGCTGTGCGATGAGCAACGCCGCCTGCCGCTGCTGCCAGTCCTCCCGGCGGGCACGGGTGCGGCTGACGTCGATGCCGCGCGTCAGCTCGTCGTGGAACGCATCGTCGACGAGCACGCGCGTCAGGGCCTCGGCGAGCGCGAGCTCGTCCCGCGGATCGACCGCAACGCACCCGCCGAGGGGAAGGAACTCCGTGAGCGGCGGCACGTTGCTGAGGATCACCGGGCGTCCGACGGAGAGCGCCTCGATGACCGGGAGCCCGTATCCCTCGGCCAGCGACATGTAGACCACGCCGCGGCTGGCCCTGATGAGCCCCTCGAGCTCGGCGTCGGAGGGACGGAAGCGCACGTCGATGTACGTTCCCGCCTTGGCCACCGCCCGGATCTCGTCGACCAGCTGCGGGTCGTCGCGCACGGACCCGATGACCATCACCAGTCCGAGGCCGGCGTCGTCGGAGAGGGCCCGGGCCGCGGCCCGGAGGACGATGCCGTTGTTCTTGCGCCGGTCGATGCCGCCCATCACGACGAGGTACCGCGCGGGAGCCGGGAGCTCGACGGTGGAGGTCGCCATCGCACCGAAGTCGGACGGCAGCGGGTCCACGACGATCAGCGGCTCCTCCCACTGCCGGAGCGCACAGTAGGCGCGGACGTCGGTCGCCACCGCCTGGGAGGCGGCGATCACCACGTCGGTCTCCGACAGCAGTGATCCGAAGCGCGCGTAGGTGGTCACCTCGTCATGGGAGAAGTACTCCGGCCGGGTGAGGGGCAGGACGTCGTGGACCATCACCAGCAGGCGATCGAGCATGCCGTGGCGGCGCATCTGCTGCAGGCGGTGGACCGTGTCCTCCCGGCAGACCTCGGTCTCCAGGAAGGACGCGTGGCTGGGGACCACGCAGACGCGTGCGGTCGGCTGCCCGTTCCCGCGCAGTCGGAGGTACAGCCACCGCAGTCCGGGGATGGCATGGAGGAAGGAGAGCAGCCCCTGCGTGGTCACCGATCGCTTGATGAGCGAGGCGACGCCCTGCATCGACCGGAACACCGCTCGCGCCACCGGGTTGGGCAGCCGCCAGTAGCCCTCCGGGAAGGTGAAGGCACCGTCGCGCAGCGCCACCGGGACGAGTCCCCCGGCGTGCGTCCAGACGACCGGCACGACGGTGTCGATCTCCGCGAACATCCGGGCCACGCGGGGGATGCCGGAGAGGTTGGGGTCAGCGAGAACACTCGTGACGTCGGCCAGGGGCGCCGCGATCGTCTCCAGGCGACGCCGGGCGTCGTGCATGCCCGCGAGCCGTCGCAGCAGGGCGGTGGTCTCCCCCGCCCCGCAGGCCACCAGGCGAGCCTCCCGGATCAGTGCCTCCTCCTCGCGCGCCTGCGGGTAGCGACCGGCCGCGAGCAGCGCGAGGCAGAGCATGCGCCGGTCCACGTCCGACGGGTCGCCCTGGAGGAGGCGGTGGATCTGCAGGCTCAGGCTCCCCTCCTCCCCCAGCGCCGCGGTGAACTCCTGCCATCCCGGATCCTGCGGGAGCAGGCAGACCTGGCCGACGCGGTCGAGGAGCGTCTCTCGGAGCCGGCGCTCACGTCGCGCCCGGCCGATCATCGGTCGACCTCGAAGTTCAGGCGTTCCACGGTCTCGTCGAAGACCCGATCGGCTTCCGCCGGCTCGAGCGGGGGCAGCCCGGCCTGGTCGTGGAGCACCGAGGCGACCCGCATGTCGATGGCGGCCATCGCCTCGATCTGCCGCAGGTCGGCTGCGGAGATGCGCACGCGGGGCGGCGCGACCTCCCCGTCGGCGACGCGCACGTTGCGACGGCCGAGCGTGACCTCGCCGCCGGCGGCCGTGTCAAGCATCGCCTGGAGCTCCTCCGAACGGTGTGCCCACGCCACGCCGTCGACCCGCGCGGCTCCCTGCAGCAGGCGGCTCTCCCAGCCCGTGGTGTCCATGAGGGCCCGGTAGCTCGTTGCCGAGGGCGACACGCCTGGCTCCGCGAGGGTGCGTGCGAAGGACGGCCGGTCGAGTGAGCGGACCAGCCATGCGGCCCACGACCCGTCCGACTCCCGATTGCGCGGGGGGCGCCGCTTCAGGTGGCCGTCGTAGGCGGCCCGGAACTGGCCGGACTCGTGCTGCCGGAAGAGCGAGAGGATGCGGCTGCGCGGCTCGCGGAGCACGGTCATCGCGAAGTGCGTCGATGGGGCATCGAGCACGGAGAAGTCGTGGCCCGAGAAGAGTGGCCAGTAGGCCACATCGCGCATCGCTCGCGGCCGCGTGCGGTTGCGGTCGTAGAAGGTCATGGGCGGGACGCCGATCGTCTCCGCCAGGGCCCACGTGACCGAGGTGCCCGCCGTCTTGGGGATGTGGGCGAAGGCCACGAAGCGGCCATTCCACGTGGTGCCGTCCCGCCACAGCAGGTCGCTGATCTGCATGCGCCAGAACTCGTCGGACTGGAGCATCTGCCACAGGTGACCCTCGGTGGAGCGGGACCGCGCGATGGTCTTTGCCTCGAGGCGAAGGGCCTCCCGCACGCTCGGATACCTGCCGAGCACGCCGCGATAGATCCCGGCCGACTGCAGTCGGTTGACCGCGCGACGAGCGACCGACGTCATCACCACCCCTGCCCGCAGCCCACTGCCCGCGCTGTCATCGATGGCCCCCGCTCAGCAGTCGACAACGCACGTCGCCCCGTCGAAAGTAAGCGGGAGGCTAGCACCTGACGCGACGCGAAGTCCGGGTCTGAGGCGTCTACAGGGCGTCCTGTCCGAGGGCCGACCGCGACTGGCCGGCCAGCCGCATTCAGCGGAAGTAGTCGTGCGCCCAGTGCCGCACGGTCACGGCACGCGAGCGCACGTGCTCGAACCGGGCGCCGAGGATCACCAGTACCGCGCCCGCCACCGTATAGGCGACCCATGAGGGCATCCACTCCACCAGCAGCGACAGCGGTCGCATTGCCACCAGCACGAGCGCCACGACGGCCGGCGCCACCACGCCCAAGAGCCGCAGCACCAGGCCGACCAGCAGCGCCACCGCAGCGACGGCCAGCACGGCATAGAGCCGGACAGGGTCCTCGTCGGCGAGCCCGGCCACCGCCGAGGGCCACAGCGCGACGGCGACGGCCGGCCCGATGGTGACCAGCGACGGCAGCGCCGGACGCATGCGGGCAGCCACCAGCCCGTACCCGAGCAGCAGCAGCGCCACCGGCCCCGTGAACCACTCGACGGCCCGATCACCGGTCCTGCCCTCGAGGATCAGCGCCACCGCCCACAGCACGGCTGGCACGCCCGCGGCCGCGGACACCACCAGCAGCTCCACGTGCCGGTCGCGGATGGCCCGCCAGGCGAGCGCGGCCGACGCCACCGCGAACAGCGCGACGAAGGCCCACCACGGCTTGGGCAGGCCGTCGCCGTACTCCCCCGCCGCGAGCGGCAGCCAGGTGACGGCGGCGGTTCCGGCGGCGATCGGGGCCAGGGGAACCCGGCGCACGAGGATCGACGCGCAGACGAGCGCGGCCATCAGGGCGGCAGACCACCACACCGAACTCCAGCCGAACGCGGCGGTCAGCCCGACGGCGATACCCACGAGCGGCGGTGCCGCCCAGCGCAGCGGCGCGACGAGCCAGCAGCCGGCGGCCACGACGAGCAGGCCGAAAGTCAGGGAGATGAAGGTGGGCGGCTCCTGCGAGACCGCGACCGCGGAGATCGCAAGGATGAGGGCGGCCAGTGCGGCCGTCACGCCAGCCAGAACCCGCTCCGGGGTCGGCAGCCCCCACGGACGCCAGGCCAGCAGGACTGCGCCGACGCCGAGGGCTGTCGCCGCCACGACCAGCACCACCGACCCGCCGATGCGCTCGGTTGCCATCACCAGGGCGAACGTCACCGCGGTGGGCGTGGCCAGCGCCGCGCCGAGGGTCCAGGGGCGCAGCCGCCATCGCCATCCGGCGAGCCACGTCCAGGCCGCCGTCGAGGCGAACGCGAGGGTCCAGCCGGCATCCTCGAGGTCGAGGCCGAGCAGTTCGCGAGCCATGAGAACCGCGAATGCCAGCCACACCAGCACGGCGATGACGGCGAGGGCGTTCGCAGTGGCGGGGATGCGCCGACGGATCGCGACGGCAGCGATCGCGATGAGCACGGCGACGGTGGCCATGAGCGCCGCCTGACCGAGGGGGCCGGCCGCGTCCCACAGGACGACGGTGAGCGCGAGGACCCCGGCGGCGATGAGCAGGGCGCCGAGGGTGACGAGGACGGCGTAGGCACCGGAGACGCGCACCCGAGGGGCAGCAGGCGAAGCTGCGGCGACAGGGGCAGGAGTGGCGCCGGCCTCAGCGGGCACCTTGCCCTCGGCCTCACCGGTGGCGAAGCCGCGCTCGAGCTGTGCGAGGCGCTCGGTCCACTGCGGCAGATGGGCCCTCAGGTAGACGGCCTCGCGGACGCTCGCGGAGTCGACGGTGTACCCGCACCGGCACTGCACCGGACCCGTGGGCTTGCCCGCCCACAGCCAGTCGTTGCAGCGCGGGCAGGGCATGCCTGCGGCGGGGTACTCAAAGGCGGTCTGGGCTGTCGCGTTCATGACGCCTCCGTCCAAGTCTCCCGCCAGTGTGGCGCGGGAGTCCCGTCAGAGGCGCGTCCGCAGGTCTCCTACCGGACGATCTTCACCTTGACGCATCGGAACATGAGTGGGGCACCGGCTAGCCGGTGCCCCACTCATGTTCGGGTGGACTACTCCACAGCCACGCCCGGGTAGTAGGCGTAGGTGTACTTGTCGCAGACCCAGCCGCCCTGTCCGTCGTTGGGCCACTGAGCCCAGCTCGGGTTGTAGCCCTCGGGGCATTCGTCGGTCTGCGCCCAGCGACCCACCGACTGGAGCCAGATCGACAGGTCCTTGGGGCCACCCTGCGATGCGCCTCCGTTGACCAGGATCGTGTAGTACGTGTCGTCCAGCGCCTGGATGAGGAAGGTGCCCGGACCGTTGATGACGTACTGCACAGTGTCGCTGTCGCTGTAGCGCAGCGGATCGTCGTAGAGCTGGCCGTAGTCGGGGCCGTACGAGACGAACCCGCCCAGGTCGGCGAGAGTACTCACCGACTGACCAGATGCGGTAAGAACGAGGCAGTCGTCGCTGTTGTCCTCGTCGATGGTGAAGGTGTCTCCGACCTCGCCGTTGACGATCACGGTGAGGTTGGAGCCGCTGCCCACCACAGGCAGGTCTCCGTAGATGTCGTCGGCCGTCCCCTGGCAGCCGAAGTCCATGCGTCCCAGATCGGCCGCGTGGGCAGCTGGCGCCGCCACCAGGCCCAGTCCCGCTGCGACGCCCACTGCCAGCGCCGCGCGCACAAGTGTTCTCACGATCCCCGTTCTCCTTGTCCCTCCGTCGTCCTGCGAGCCCTGTACGGTGACGTCCCCCTGAGTGGTGGCTTTTCGCTCTTCGCGCTCAGGTCAGTGTTCTGATCATGCCGTCATGAGTTCCGGTGTCGTCACCTGCCCCTCCGTCATCGTCGTGGTGGCCGTCACCAAGGTCATGGATCGCTCGCTGAAGTAGCGGCGGTCGGCGGCGGCCCATTCGTCGTGCTGTTCGACCAGGACGGCCCCGGC
>WGLX01000001.1 GCA_016125355.1 Actinomycetales bacterium
AGCTGACAGTGCGGGTTCGATTCCCGTCACCCGCTCCACCGAAACCCCTTGCAGTGCAAGGGGTTTCGTCGTTCGCGGAGTCCTATCGGGTGCCCCCCTGTGCCCCCGAAATACCCCAGATCGCCCGCCCTAGTTCCACGCGAGTTCCACGAAATCGGACATTTGCACTCCGTCGAACCGTCGAGAAGGCGATGCTGGGCCAGCTGTCGATCAAGCGACTACCCGGATGACGTTCATCATGCCGGTGTCCTCGTGGTCGAGGATGTGGCAGTGGAGGACGGTCGTGCCGGCGAAGTCATCGAAGACGACTCGGATCACGTGAGTGCCGTAGGCGGGGACGGTGACCATGTCGGTCCAGCCCTGCTGGCCCTGGATCTGGAACGGCCAGGTGTGCAGGTGGATGGGGTGCGCCATCGGGCTGTTGCTCACGATGGTCCACTCCTCGACGGTGCCGAGCTTGGCTTCGAGGTTGACCGTGTTCGGGTCGAACGGGACCCCATCGATGGTCGGGTTCATGTGCCCGTCGAGGGTGATCGTCCGGGTTCTCGCGACGGTGGCGTCGGAGGCGAAGAGGTCACGGCTGTCGGCCTTCATGGTTCGCGGGAGAGCCGACACGTTGGTACCCGCGTCGGCTGCGACGGTCGCGATGAGCTCGGGATTCGTCACGACGCCGCCGCTGCCCTCGTTCGACAGACGCTGGGCCGTCAGAGCGCCGCCGTTCGACCCGGGGACCAGGACGAGTTCGGTGCGCTCACCGGGGGCGAGGTCGACGGACGAGACCTCTTCGGGCGTGGGGAGCCGCCCCCCAGTCGTGGACAGCCGGAGCATGCGCGCGCCGTCGTAGGCAAGGCGTAGTTGGGACGACGCCGTCGCATTGACGACATGAACGCGTTCGAGCGTCCCGCCGCTATCGGTCAGGGCAACGCCGTCGCGGCCGTTGGTCAGCAGGCGTGGCCCGCTCCGGCCCAGCATCGCGGTCATCATGTCGACCCCCGACCCATTGCCCATCATCGCGTCGCCGCCCATCATCGAACCCATCCCGCTGGTCGTCGCCTCATCGGCCGTCCAGGGGTTTGACCTCGTGAGCGGCGGATCGTTGATGACAAGGACGCGGTCGGTCGTCGTCCGTGCGAGCGAGGTGTCGGTCGCGTCCTCCACGATGATCGCGCCCGATAGACCCGACGCGACCTGCTCCGCGGTGAGGTGGTGCACGTGGGGGTGGTACCAGTAGGTGCCCGCCTGCTGGTCCATGGGGATGTCGTACCTGTAGGTGCGGGACTGTCCGGGTTCCACGGTCAAGAAGACGTTGTCCTGGTCCGGAGACACGTGCAGTCCGTGCGTGTGCAGGCTGGTCGGCTTGCTGAGGTGGTTGACCACCGTGATGGTCATCGTGTCGCCGGGATGAACGCGGATCGTCGGTCCGGTCGCCTGTCCGTTGTATGTCATGGCCCACCGCGTGACGCCGTCATAGGAGAGCTGCGTCTCGGCGGCCGTGAGGGTGACGGAGACCTGGCCGCTGTGGCTCACCGCCTCCTCGACGCTGGTGCTTGCGGCTGCCGAGACGACGGTTCCTGCGCCAGCATCGGCACTCGTGTCGCTGGCACAGCCACCGAGCAGCAGTGCGCCGGCCGCGGCCAGTGCGGTCAACGCCCGGCCGCGCGCGGTGCTGGAGGTGGCTCGAACCGGTGGCAGAGGTGTCGTCTTGGTCACGACGACGAGCATTCCGGTCCGTCATGACCGTTGCCTGCCATCTTGATCAAGGAAGGGTCAAGATGGGCCCGGAAGGTCGACGGTGAACTCCGCCCCAAGTCCCGGGCCTGGGCTTCGCGCGGTCAGGGCACCGCCGTGGTCGGCGACGATCGCTCGGGCGATTGTCAGGCCGAGGCCCGAACCGCTGCCGTCTGCACTCACGCGTGCCGGGTCTGCGCGGTGAAAACGGTCGAATACGAACGGCAGCTCGCCGGGCGGGATCCCCTCGCCGTTGTCGGAGACGACGAGTAGCACGCGTCCTGCGTTCTCCACAACCCCGACGGTGACCCGTCCGCCCTCGGGGGTGTGACGCAGCGCGTTCTCCAGAAGGTTGGCCAAGACTTGCTGCAGTCGAACGGCATCACCGCGGATCGTGCAGGGCTCGCTCGCGCGGGTGCCGATCAGCCCGACCCCTTTGGCCAGGTACCGAGGCGTGGCTGCCGTCACTGCACCGGCCACGACGTCATTGGCGTCGAGCATGGTGAACGTCATGCCCAACGCATGCTCCTCCGCGTCAGCGACGTCGCGGAGATCGCCTGCGAGTCGTCGCAGTCGGGCGACCTGGGAGCGCATCGTCGTCCACGACTGCGGGACCGGCTCGACGACGTCATCCTCGAGCCCGTCGATGTACGCCTCAAGCGTGGCGAGCGGCGTGCGCAACTCGTGGGCCAGGTCGGCGAGCAGCTTCGTACGATTCGCCTCGGTCTCAGCGAGTCGGTCGGCCATGTCGGCGAATGACTGGGACAGCCCGGTGAGTTCACGAGCGAACGTGGCAGCCGGAACCTTGACGCGGTACTCACCGCCCGCGACCGCCTCGGCTGCCCGGGCGAGGTCCTCGACGGGGCGCGAGATCCGGCGCACCAGCACCCAGGAGACGATCCCCGCTGCGGCAAGCGCCAACACGGTGCCCGCGAGCACGGCGATAGCGAAGGTGGAGGCGAATGCCTCCTCGGCATGCTTGAGGACCTGCGGGTCGGCTTCCCCTGCATGGGTCAGGTGCCAGTGGAACAGGCCCGGGGCCACCAGGAATGCGGTAACGATCAGAGCAAGCGTGCCCACGGCGATGACGACCGCTTGAGCGAGCATCAAGCGAGAGGCGAGACGCCGTCCGCGAGGGTTCATCCAGGGCCCATGCCGTAGCCGACACCGCGCACCGTCCGCACGAACGTCGGCTCGGACGCATCGTCGCCCAGCTTTCCGCGGAGATGGGCGATGTGCACGTCCACGACATGCTCATCGCCGTACCAACCCGGCCCCCACACCGCATCGATGAGCTGTCGGCGGGAGAACGCCGCCCGGGGATGCGCGCACATGGCCGCCAGAAGGTCGAATTCGGTGCGGGTGACGTCAATCGGCTGGCCGTCGACCGCCACTGTACGAGGCACCGGATCGACCACAAGGCGGCCGATGGAGATGGCCGTGGTGTCGTCCTGCACGTCCGCAGAGACCCGCGGCCGCCTCAGCATGGCCTTGACACGCGCAATGAGCTCCCGCGGCGAGAATGGCTTGACCAGGTAGTCATCCGCCCCCATCGACAGGCCGATGACCTTGTCCACTTCCTCGTCCCGCGCGGTGAGCATGATGATGTACGCGTCAGAGAACTGACGGATCCTCCGGCACGCCTCAAGGCCGTCGAAGCCAGGCAGCATGATGTCGAGCACGATCAGGATCGGATCCCGCTCACGCGCGGCCTCCACCGCCGAGGGTCCGTCGTGAGCCACGGAAACGGTGAAGCCCTCGCGCCCCAGGTAACTCGCTATCACTCCGGTCAGCGGAACCTCGTCGTCGACAACGAGCACCGGAAGCGTCTCGGTCACCGTCTCGTCACCATCCCCTCTATCGGCGCGCGGCCCGCACCGACGCTAGCTGGTCGTGGCTGAACCATGCCCCTCGAGGACCCGCCGTGCCTCCGCATAGGCCTCGGCGTCGAGCTCGCCGGACGCGAAGCGCCGGTCCAGGATCGTCCGGGGCGACTCCACGTTGACCTCACTCACGCCGCCCGGCCGAGTGATCCGCGTCATCGCCCAGACCCCGAAGCCGACCAGCACGGCCAGTAGCACGATCATCCCCACCATCCCCAGCCACCACGAACCCGCACCATTGCCATTCCACATCCAGCCGTATCCACCAGGACCCCAATCCATCATCGCCTTCTCCTTCGTCAGGTGATGTCACCGACCATCCTCTGAGACCCTGACGTCGCAGTGTTGGAGCCATGAACATTCGGTCAAGCGGCGAAACCTGCGACTACGGCCCGCACCGCCCCACTCTTGATCAAACCTTCACCCTTTCTTGCGGGTCCGTCCATGGCCGCACCGCAGCGTGGATGGAATGAGCCACCGCTGGCGCGCTCGCCTCTCCACCACGGGCACCAAGCGGCCCCTTTCGATCGCCCTGGCGACCCTCTCGGCCATCTCGGTCCTGCTGGTCGGGACCTCGGGTGTCAGTTCGGCCGCACCCAGGTCCGACATTGCTCAGGTGGAGGCTCAGGTGCGGGGCCTCGAAATGCAGGCGGGGGCCGCCCACGAGGAGGCCACGCGCGCGGAGGTCGAGCTCGGTGCGGTCGAAGCCCAACTCGAGGCCGTGCGTGCCAAGCTCGCTCGACAGCGCCAGGACCTGACGATGGCGGAATCCGTCGTCGGCGATATCGCCCGCAACCTATACACCTCGGGTGGACTGGACCCCTCCCTCCAGGTCCTGCTCTCGGATGACCCTACGGCGTTCCTGGCGCAGTCAGCCGTACTCGGCCAGATGACGGATCATCAGGCCGCTCAGATCCGTCGGGTCATGACCAGTCGTGTCCGCCTGGCCCAGACCCAGGCGGCGATCTCGGACAAGGAGGCACGGGCGAAGAAGCTGGCCGAGGAGAGATCTGCGGCCGAGAGCCGCGTGGCGTCTCGCCTGGCACAGGCGAAGGCCGTGCTGGCCAGCCTGCAGGCGGCCGAGCGCGCCCGCCTCGCCAGACTGCAGGCGCAGCGGCGGGCGCAACAGCGTGCCGAGGCACAGCAGGCGCGACGGTGGGTTCCCTGGCCGTCCGAGGCCAGCGCAGGCGGTGGCACGCCCGCCGTGAGCCAGCGTGCGCAGCTGGCGGTTCAGTACGCCCTCTCGCAGGTGGGGGCGCCGTACTTGTACAGCGCCAGGCCCCCGTCATCGTGGGACTGCTCGAAACTCACCTCGGCAGCCTGGGCCAAGGCGGGCGTGGGCCTCACCGCACTGAGCTACACGCAATGGGACCAGACCCGGCGGGTGCCGGTCTCCGACATCCGGCCGGGCGACCTGGTGTTCTACTTCGGTTCGGGTGCGCACCACGTCGCCATCTACGTGGGCAACGGGATGATGGTGAGCGCATCGAATCCGTCCGATGGGGTTGAGCTCATCGGCTTCCTGAGCCCCTGGTACAAGGAGCGGTTCTCGGGAGTCGGGCGGATCATCGGCTGACTCCGACGCTCGGGCGCCAAGACGCTCATTCCCTCCTTGGTCCACCGCGAACCACGACACCCCGAAGACTGCTCACCTCCTCGGTGACTGCATCGACTCAGTGGCCCCCGATCACGCCGGCTACCGGCAGTCGATTGTGGTGCTCATGGAGTCCTCCCGGAGCAGTGGTGCGGTCATGCCGCGGTGTGGCCAGTGAAGCGGCACAGGCGCAGGCTGTTGGCGATGACGAAGACTGGTGAGAACCCCATCGCGGCTCCCGCCACGATCGGGTTCAGAAGTCCGGCCATGGCGCGTGGAATGGCCGCGTCGTTGACGCCGTCGCCGATCATGGCGGCGACCCTGCCCTTACCTTGCAGCCGCTTGGCGACGGCGACCTTGTCCCGCGGGAGAGCCTCGGAGATCACCTCCTCGATACCGACCTCCGCCGCCACCACCTCGTCAAGGTCAACGTCCGCAGGGACGTTTACCCGAGCGAATTTCGTCGCGAAGTGCACCTCGGCCTTTACCCCTGACAGCTTGTTGGGCTTCTTCTCCACCCGCGCCGCGCACGAGGCGCAGGTCATGCCGCCGATCGGCAGGTCGACTGTGCACGATGGTGTGTCAGAGGCGGACATGACGCCACTCCTATCCGTGTCTGAATGCGCCGAGTGCCCTTCTTGATCGAACCTTCATCGTTCATGGTCGGGCCCGTAGCCTGGCGCGTGGATCCTCGTTCTGTGTGAGCCAGCCCGGCACCCACAGAAGGGAAACCCGTGTCCGACCTGCGAATCCCACGGCGCCTGGCGACCACATGCGCCGGCCTGCTCACGATCGTCACGCTTGCCGCGTGCAGCTCAAGCCCTTCATCAGATGCGACTGCCGATGCGACCGCGGGTACGGGCTCAGGGGCCATCGATGTGAGCGGGCAGGCTTGGGCCCACGTCCACAACCTCGCATACGACGGTAGAACCCTGCTGCTCGGGACCCACGAAGGCCTCTATGCGCAGCCCCCCGGCGCGCAGCCCGAGCTTCTGAGCGAGACGCCGTTCGACGTCATGGCCCTGACACGCGGCGATGAACAGTGGCTTGCGTCCGGCCACCCGGGTGCTGGTGAGGACCTGCCCGCCGACCTCGGCCTACGCACATCCGAGACCGGCCAGACGTGGACAACCATGAGCCTTCTTGGCCAGGTGGACTTCCACCGACTGTCGGCTGCCGGCTCCACCATCGTCGGCCTGTCCGCCCACGACGGCGCCCTGCTGCGATCAGACGATGACGGATCCAACTGGGCCACGATAGACAACCCCGGAATCTACGACGTCGCTGTCGATCCCCACGACCCCGACGTGATACTGGCGACGACCGAGTCGGGTCCGATCTGGTCACGCGACGGTGGCAACAACTGGACCCCAGTAGAGGGCGCACCCCTGATAGCCCTGTTGGCGTTCACCTCGGCTGGGGTGTACGGCGTCGCTCCTGACGGCACCATCCACCAATCCAGCGATGCCGGTGCGTCCTGGCAACAGCGCGGTTCTGTGTCTGGCCAGCCAGCCGCGATGACTGCCGACGGGGAAAGAGTGGCCGTGCTCGTAGGGGGACGTGTCATGGAGTCAACGGACTCGGGCGCCACGTTCCAGATCCGCCTGACCGGCATCGATGGACACTGACTAGTGCTCGACCTGCGGGTCCCGATCGACGACGCTGTGCCCCGCGTCGGTGTCCCCGTTGGGGATCCCGTCACCCGCTCCACCCCTATGCGGTCAGCCGGTGACGGCGAACCAGCGACCCTCTGGGTCGCTGAAGGCGAAGCTCCGCACTCCGCTGTGCTCGCCGATCTCCATCGCCTCGACTCCCCGCTCGACAAGCTGAGCTCGCGCCGCCTCCAGGTCATCGGCGTGCAACGCAATCGACGGCGTCGCGAGATCCAGGCCGTACGGGTTGTCGGCCATCATCGCGAGCGGGACGAGCTCGAACGCGAACGGCTGATCGGCGAAGCCGACCTGCACGACCGAGAAGTCGCCGACCTCCTTGCGGTCCTTCTCCACCATGCCGAGCTTCTCGACCCAGAACCGGCGGCAGGTCTCCGCGTCCTCGACATACAGGACGACATAGCGCACGCGCATGGTCATCTCAGCCCTCCCACTCCGTAGCAGTGCGGGCCGAACGTAGCAGCAGGCGGCCACATCATTCGGCCAACGCACGGTCTCCCCGCCACACGCGAAAGGGCGGGCCTGACGACGCTGCTACGCCTACTTGACGACCTTGATGACGCGCGTCATCGACATCGCCGTGAAGCCCGGCACCGCCGGCGCGTACTCCACCAGCGTGAAGGTGCCGCGCCGCTGTCCCGGCTTCAGCACCGCGCGGACCTGCGCGCGGTCACCGTCGTAGCGGAAGCTGACTGACTTGATCGATGCGGACCGGTTGGTCGCGCTGAGCCGGGCCTCGTAGCCGGCGTTCGTGTCGAGGTTCTGGGTGTTGTTGAACGTCCGCCACATGTTGCTCGTGACCTTGGGGCCGCCACCCGTCCACATCGGACCGACGAGGCGCTGCTGGGCGACCGGCGCCGGAGTCGGCGCGTTCGCCGTGCGCTGGCTGACGCTGACCCAGTCACTCCAGCCCACCGCGTTGGCCGCGGCGACGCTGAACGTGTAGGCCGAGCCGGCCGTCAGCGTGCCGATATTGGCGTTGGTTGCGGGGGCGACGATCTGCCCGCTGGTCGGCCCGTCCCACTTGACGATGTAGCCGGAGATCGGCGACGAGCCGGGGCTTGAGGGGGCATCCCAGTTCAGGGAGACGGCATTCGTCGACACGCCCGTGACCTTCAGGTTGCGCGCCTTCGAGGGAGCCGACGACGGCGCCGGCTTGGAACCCGTGATGCTGACCTTCTTGGAAGCCTGGCCGAGCGGATTGCCGCTGCCGCCGAAGTTCGGCTCCGACGCGTAGGCCGTGATCGTGTAGGAGCCCGAGCTCGCCGGGGTCCAGTTCATCGTCGCGGTCCAGGTGCTCGTGCCCGAGCAGGTGGCGTCCACGGAGCCGAGGTCCGTTCCGTCCTTGAGCTTGAAGTCGAACCGCACGCCCGTGCGCGGGTCCCAACACGTGGGGTAGTCGCCATTGGGGTACTCGTACGTTCCGGTGAGCACCTGATTCACGCCTGCGGTTCCATTTCCTGCATTCAGCGTCGTCCTGCCGCTGCTGTCCGCCGTTGCGGGGACGGCAGTTGCCAGTGAGGCCGCCACGACCCCCAGTCCCGCGAGTGCGGCCAGCGCCGCCATTTTCCTTGTCACAACGAAAGCCTTCCTGTGAATAGCCATCTGATCGATATCGATCGAGTCCCCCCATGGGCCTGGGCCCGGCTGACGTTGGGCGCAGGGTCAGGGCGCGTCACCACGCCTATAGACACTCGCTAGAGACGGATTATAGAAATGCGGCGAGGCGTCGCTTGATTGCGTCCGGAAAACGGGAGAGCCTCAGGCGAGGGCGGTACGTGAGATGCGAGTGATCAGGCCAACCCAGTCCTCGTCGTCCATCGGCTCGCCGGTGATGTCATCGACGATCCGGCCGAGCGTGTAGGCCTGGATGAAGACCGCCCCGGTGCGGGGCTTGAAGGTGGTGTTGAGCCACCCCTTGGCCTGGGCGTCGGCGAAGCAAGCGGTCAGCCCGTCGGTGAGCTGCTGCTGGAGCTCGCCCAGGGTCGCCCGGAACCGTGGGTTGTTCACTGTCATGGCAAGGATCCGGGCCCGCTCGAACCTCGATCCCGCGAGGCGCACACGGTCCTGCGTCGCCCGAGTGATCTGCTCCAGGCGGGTCAGGAAGTCCTCGGCGTCCGCGGACTCGTCGACGATCGAGCGGATCGCGGTCGTCGATGCCACCACGCCATCGGAGAACCGGCGGAGATAGGCAGCCTCGAGGAGGTCCGAGAAGCCGTCGAAGAAGTGGTACATCGAGCCGGACGAGATCCCCGTCCGCTCCAGCACCAGCACGGCGGTGATGTCCTCGGCCGGCATCTCGTCCAGCATCGCGACGGTGGCCTCGACCAGCGCCTGCTGGGTCGGATGGTTCCCGGGGCGCACGCTCGCAGCGTAGAGGATCGCCGGGCGCACCCTGCGGTGCGTGGTCGCCCCCGCCATCCCCGCATCGCAGGGTCGTGCCACGGTCCGGCGGCGCGGACCAGTAGGTCGATCCTCAAGGTTAGGCATGCCTAACTTGCAGGGTCAATAGCCAACGTGGGCCATTGGTTTCGGGCTCGCACGCGGGCACAGTGGACGGAGGGGCGACTGAGGGAGGACCGATGTCACCGGCCCAGGACTACGTCATCGTCGGAGGCGGCGTCGCGGCCGTGCGAGCGGCCGAGGCGCTCCGTGAACACGGCGCCCAGGGCTCCGTCCGGATCATCAGTGCTGAGCCCCACCTGCCCTATGTGCGGCCGCCGCTGTCCAAGGAGTACCTCCAGGACCAGGTACCTCGGGACTCCGTGTTCGTCCACGACGAGGCCTGGTATCGCGATCACGACATCGAGGTGGCCGTGGGCACGCGCGCCGTCGCCGTCCATCCGGCCGCCCGGTCGATCGACCTGATCGATGGACAGGCCCTCGCCTACGACCGTCTGCTGATCGCGACGGGGAGTTCCGCTCGCGTCCTGGGCATCCCGGGCGAGGACCTAGACGGCGTTCACCGCCTGCGCACCCTGGACGACTGCGATCGACTCCGTGACGTGCTCCGGACCGGGCAGCGTCTGGTCATCGTCGGTGGCGGGTGGATCGGCCTCGAGGTGGCTGCAGCCGCCCGGATCGCCGGCATGGACGTCACCCTCCTGGAGCAGGACACCCAGCCCCTCCGCCGGGTGCTGGGTTCCGAACTCGGGGAGCTGTTCGCCGATCTCCACGTGCAGCACGGGGTGCGTCTCCTGACCCAGGTCTCCGTGCGAGCGATCGTGGGATCGTCGGGTCACGTCGCCGGCGTCGAGCTCGACGACGGCACCACGATCCGGTGTGATGCCGTCCTCGTGGGGGTAGGTGCTTCCCCCAACCTCGACGTTGTCCGCGACTCCGAACTCGCCGTGAACACGGGCATCGTCGTCGATGAGTTCCTGCGGACCTCGGACCCGGCGGTCTTCGCAGCCGGTGACGTCGCGGAAGCCTTCCACCCGCGCTACTCACGGCACATCCGAGTGGAGCACATCGACAACGCTGAGCACCAGGGGTCGGTCGCCGGCCAGAACATGCTCGGCATCCGCAACGCCTACGAGCGCCTGCCCTTCTTCTACTCGGACCAGTACGACGTCGGGCTGGAGTACACCGGATTCGCGCCACCCGGGGGCTACGACCGAGTGGTGGTCCGCGGGAACACCGAGGACTTCTCGTTCATCGCGTTCTGGCTCGCGGACCACCGTGTTGTCGCCGCGATGAACGTCAACACCTGGGATGTCCGACCGCAGCTCCTCGCCCTCATCGGCAGCGGCCTCGACGTCGATGAGGGTCGCCTCGCCGACCCCACCGCTGACATCCCCGAGCCCGCCACGAGATGAAAGGGGGGTCGCTATGACGCCCCAGGAGAAGCAGGCCATGTCCGCCGATCGGCTGTCCGAGGAGGTGTGGGAGGACGAGTCGCCTGCCGCCGTGCGCGGCCAGGCACCCTCGGCCCCGCAGACTCCACGGCAGCACATCCCCATCGGCCTGTCCACGGCGGGAACGCGGACGGAGCGGGACAGCATGGGCGAGGTCCAGGTTCCCGCCGACCGGTACTGGGGGGCGCAGACGCAACGGGCCCTGGAGCACTTCGCCATCGGCCGCGAACGGATGCCGATCGAGTTGATCCACGCCTACGCCCTGGTGAAGTACGCAGCAGTCCTGACGAACGCAGATCTCGGGAGCATGCCTTCGTGGAAGGCCCGTGCCATCGGCACCGCCTGCCTGGAGGTGTCCAGTGGAGATCTCGACGACCACTTCCCGCTTGGAGTGTTCCAGACCGGCTCGGGAACCCACACGAACGTGAACCTCAACGAGGTCATCGCCAACCGGGCCAGTCAGCTGCTCGGCGGCGGCGTCGGTACGGGCTCGCTGGTCCACCCGAGCGACGACGTCAACATGAGCCAGTCGACCAACGACACCTTCGTGACGGCCATGCACGTGGCCGCGATCATGGTCCTGCACGACGTGACGCTGCCCTCCCTCTCCCATCTCCGGTCGGAGCTGGAGGCGAAGGCGACGGCGTGGGCCACCGTTCGCAAGCCCGGTCGCACGCACCTCATGGACGCGACGACGCTCACGGTCGGTCAGGAGTGGTCGGGGTACGCCGCCGCGCTGGACGCGGCGCGCAGGCACGTCATCGGAAGCGTCCACGACCTGTACGAGGTGGCCTTGGGCGGTACTGCGGTCGGCACGGGGCTCAACGCACCTCCTGGTTTCGCCGAACGCGCGACTGAGGTGCTGGCGCGAGTGACAGGGCGACCGTTCCGCACGGCCACCAATCCCTTCAGCGCCCAGTCCACGGTGGACGCCCTCGTGCGCTCGCATGCGGCACTCAAAGCCACCGCCGCGACCCTCTTCAAGATCGCCAACGATCTTCGGTGGTTGGGATCAGGACCTCGGCATGGGATCGGCGAGCTGGTCATTCCCGAAAATGAGGCAGGGTCCTCGATCATGCCGGGGAAGGTCAATCCGACACAGGCCGAGGCCACGTTGATGGCATGCCTTCAGGTCATGGGCAACGACACCGTCGTCACGATGGCTGGAGCCGAGGGCAACTTCGAGCTCAATGCCTTCCGGCCAGTGGTGGCGAACAACTACCTGCACTCCGCGACCATCCTCGGGAACGCAAGCCTCCGCCTGTCCACCTTCCTGGTGCACGACGTCGAACTCGCCGAGGACCTTGTCGAAGGCGGGACGGGCCTGGACGGCGTCACGTTCACCACAGCCCTCGCCGCCGAGGTGGGATACGACCGGGCCGCACGGATCGCCCGGAGCGCCACCCGACATCATCGGGACGTGGTGGAGGAGGCCACGCGCGACGGCATCCCCGAATCGGTGATCACCTCGGTCCTCGAGCAGGTCGGCTGACCCGTCCTCACGAGACTCGTCGGCGTCAGAGTCGACCGCCGATGTCGATGATCCCGGACGCGTCGCGTTCGGCCATCATCGCCACGAACTCGCGGACCACGTCGGGATCGAACTGCTTCCCCGATTCGGCCTCGAAGTAGGCGAGCGCCGCGTTGGTCGATGCGGGCTCGCGGTAAGGACGCTCCGACGTCAGCGCGTCGTAGACGTCCACGACAGCGAACAGCCGGGCCGGGAAGGGGATTGCCGTGCCTTGCAGTCCACGGGGGTAGCCCGACCCATCCCAACGCTCGTGATGGCACCAGGGCACGACCAGGGCGCTCTCCAGGTAGGTGATGCCGTCGAGCATGCGCACGGCCAGCTCAGGGTGCCTCTTGATCTGGGCCCACTCCTCATCGTCCAGTGGACCCGTCTTCCCCAGGACCGCGTCCGGCACCGCCATCTTCCCGATGTCGTGCAGGGTGGCGCCCCGGCGTATGTCGTCCAGTTCCGCCCCCTGCAGGCCGAAACGCTGCGCGAGAGCCACCGTCAACTCGGTCACCCGCTGGGTGTGCTCACCGGTCGAATGGTCGCGGATGTCGAGAGCGGCGGCCCACCCGGCCAGCGTCTCGTCGTACGCCACCCGCAGTGCATCCGCCGTGCTCTCGGCGCGCGTGATGTAGCGCCTCGTGAGCAGGTACAGCAATGCGGTGGTGGCGAGCACGAACCCGATCCCCTTGACCGTCTGCAGCCACGTCAGGCGGTCCGCATCGGGAACCCGGGCGACGACCCTGTCGCTGAACAGGATCCACAGGACCGAGAGCAGGAGGTAGCCCCCTGCGATCCTGGCTGCAGCGCTGACGCGTGTCACGACGATCGGCTCCTCCTTGCCGCGATCCTTCCTCGTCGCTCGCGATGTGTCGAGGACCGCCGATGGCGGGGCCTCGAGGGACCTTGTCCTCTTCCCTGACCCACGGGGACGGCGTTGTGTGGAGTTGATGGATGTGTGGCGCGCTCCCCGGCGATGCGGCCTCCGGGCCGTAGCCGTGTCGGTCGCCTGCGCACTCGGCGCCGCACTGGGCTTGGCTGCCTGCTCCAGTGAACCTGTGCCCACCGCAGAGGAACTCGCCGCTGTGGAGTACGCCCCAAGTCACGCAGTGGACGGCTGGGCGGTGTCGACTCCCGCAACCCAGGGCCTGGACCCCACCTTGGTGGCCACGGCCTACTGGCGGGCGGCGCGCCTGCCGTCCATCCACAGCCTCCTCGTCGTCAAGGACGGCTACCTGGTGGCCGAGGGGTACTTCGACACCGGAGGCCCCGAGGTAGCAGAGACGGTGCAGTCCGTGACGAAGAGCATCACCGGGGCCCTTGTAGGCCTCGCACTGGAGACCGGCTGCATCCCGAGCATCGATGAGCCGATGATCACGTACTTCCCGGAAGTCGCCAATCAGATCGATGACCCCCGCACGTTGACGATCACCATCCGTCACCTGCTGCAGATGCGTGCGGGATACCCGTGGGAAGAAGCCTCCGAAGAGGGCTTCGCGCTGCTGTACCACGGTTTCCAGCCGCGCAATGTCATCGACGTCCCCCTCGTCCGCGACCCCGGCTCGGGCTGGGACTACTCCAACCTCTCTTCGCACCTGCTCGGCATCATCGTGTCCCGCGCGTGCGACTCGCCGGATCTGATGGACTTCGCCAACCAGCATCTTTTTGGCCCCCTGCGCATCTCACCGGCGTTCTGGCAGGTCGGCTGGGAGGGCTACCGCAGCGGACACGCCGACCTCCAACTCACCGCGCGCGACCTGGCCCGGTTCGGCCAGACCTACCTCGACGGCGGGGTCTACGAGGGGAAGCAGGTGGTCCCGGCTGAGTGGATCGACCAGTCGTGGCAGAAGTACACCGAGGACGCCTGGTACTTCGACGTCGGCCCGAACTGGCGCAGCAACTACGGCTACCAGTGGTGGCTCATCGACGCCGGGCCCCACACCTACGCGCTGGCCTGGGGCCACGGGGGTCAGCAGATCGCGGTCCTTCCCGAGCAGGACCTTGTCGTCGTGCTGACCGCCGATCCCCTATGGGGTCAGCATGGCGATGAGCCCTGGACGCTCGAGAGGGACAACCTGAATCTCGTCGCAGATTTCGTGGCGTCACTGCCACCCGCTTGACGGAGTCCGCGGCGCACGTCGCTAGACACCGACCCGCGGCGTGACGCGCAGGACGAATCCATAGGCCCAGACACCGCCGTGCACCAGCGCGATGAGCAGCGCAAGCAGCCAGGCTTGCGGGCGGATCACACCGATCACCAGGCAGGCCAGTGCCCCAGTCATCAGCGCCACCTCCACGCGGGTGGTGAGCGCAGACTTGCCGGGCTGGTGGTGGACCGTGGCGACGAGGACGGCCAGGAGGGCGAGCATCAGTGCGGAGCTGCCGGCGAGCAGCCAGGCTGTCCCCACCGGCGTGCGCTCGTCCGACCAGTGCTCGATGAGACTCACCATCCCGGCGCCCGCAGCGGCGATCGCGCCGGTCAGCGGCAGATGGGCCACCACCCACGCCACGAACATCCTGGGAGTCTCGCGTGGCACGCGCCTGCCCACCGCGTCGAAGTAGTTCCACCAGAACCCGAAGCAGATGGTCAAGGCGAGCAGGCCGGTCGTCATGGCGAGGGGATCGCGGCTGGTCTGCGTCATGCCACCCACGACGCCCACCACGACCTCGCCCAGCACGATGATGGTGAAGAGGCCGAAACGCTCGGCCATGGACTCGGTCGGCACGACCCCCAGGGGCCGGTCCTGCCGTGAGGCGAACTGCCACGAGACCGAGAGCAGCCAGCCGATCACCACGACCGCCCACAGCAGCAGACGCGCCGAGCCCTCGACGAGCAGGCTGGCGACCATCACAAGGATGGCGAGACACAGTCCGATCACGAAGTTCGCCGTCGCCCGCCGGAAGGCCGGCTCCACGTCGTACCTGCGCACCGACCACCATTGGGCAGCCAGCACGGCGAGCAGGACCGCGTACGTGATCGCGAAGGGCGCGCTGTCCTCGGCGGGCGCCTCCCCCGCGAACACCGCCAGCAGGACCAGCAGGTACATCTGCAGGAAGATCAGGGTTCGCGAGCGTCCGTCCTCACGCCCATGCGCCTCGTGGTACATCGAGCCGTTGACCCACGCGATCCAGATCATCGTGAAGACGATCGCGAAGTCGATGACACCGCTCCACGACACATGGACGGCCAGGTGATGGGCCACCTGGCCGACGAGGACGACGAAGACCAGGTCGAACAGCAGCTCGAGGAAGCTGACGGTTCGATCACGCACGATCTCGCCGTGAGGGCGCGGTGGGGTGGTGAACCAGGAGCGCAGCGCCGCACCGAGGCTCTCGGGCGCACGTTCAGGCGGGCTCACCGCAGGGAGTCTAGGCAGCGCAGGCGGAACGTGCAGTCGCCCGGCGATTCCGCCGGGCGACTGCAGGGAGTGGGCTCCCGGCCTTCAGTTCCGTGCGGGCCCTCGGGGGTAGGGAGTGAGGGGGCGCCCGTACTCACGCTTGAGCTGGATGATCGGGTCGGTCTCCATGCTCTGCGTCGCGGGCCCGTACAGGCCCAGGAGGATCCGGCGCGTCCAGTAGGACAGCGAGCGCGTCCATGTGTGGATCAACGATGTCTGCTTCATGGCCACCTCCTCAGGACGGTGCCACGGTCGAGGCCGTAAGCAGATCTTGCTCCCTTAGGTTAGGCACACCTAACTCACGAGAGCAAGTGGCGGCTCGGGCCCGTGGGGCCTCCGCAGGCGTTCCCCCCTCGTCGACAGGCGCCTACTACGGTGGCGGGAAACCGATGTGGAGGTCCTATGCGCACGCTTGTCATCCATCAGGCCCAGGCGAACGTCGTGCACGTCACGGACGGCGACGAGGTCCACGGCGATGTCATGACCTACGAGGGAGACATCAGCGGGCCCGACGGGCTCGAAGGCGTGATCGTGGGCATCAACAACAGTGCGCGGCGGCACGGGGAGACCCACTGGGACCGCGTCGGGATGGCGACCTTCAGCTTCGCCGGCGACGACTCGATCTGCGTCTCCGGCGTTCTGCGCTACGAGTCGAACCAGCAGTATTCCCACGCGGGTTCCCGCCACGTCAGCGCCGTGGTGGGGGGCACCGGCCAGTTCATCGGCGTCCGGGGCGAGCTCGCCTCGGTGCGCAACGACGACGGCTCATTCACCCACACCTTCACGCTCCTCTGAGGCTGCCGCGGGTCGGGTACGCCGACCGCTCCGCGTGCGGAAGCCGATGACCGCGGCCACGAGGGCGGCCGCCGCGCCCACGGCCAGGGCCCAGCGCGGGCCCGCGAACTGGGCGGCGGCCCCCATCAGCGGGCCGCCCACGGCCGTGCTGCCGATGAAGGCCACGGTCCACAACGACATGACCCGCCCCCGCATCTCCGGTGGGGCGTTGAGCTGGAGCGTCGCATTGCCCGTGGACAGGAACCAGATGCTCGCCGCCCCGGTGACCACCAGGCAGGCCGCCGCGGTGGCGACACTCGGCGCCAGGGCGGTCACCGCGGTCGTCAGTCCGAAGGCCACCGCGGCCCCGGCGATGACCCGAACGCCGACGGCCTCCCGACCCGCGCTCACCAGCCCGCCGATGACGGCGCCACTGCCCATGGCCGCCACCAGGATGCCGAGTGCACTCGCCGAACCGGAGAAGGTCTCGGTCGCGAACGCGGGCAGCGTGACCTGGAACTCGTATGTCAGCGTGCCGACGATGGCCATCATGAGCAACGGCACGCCGACCGCGGGAGTGGCCCGGACGTAGGCGAGCCCCTGACGCAGCTGTCCGCCGGCCCGCGGAACCGGGGGCACCGGGGTCAGGGCGGCACGGTTCATGAGCAGGTACGAGCCGATCGCCGCCACGAAGCTGACGGCGTTGACGAAGAAGCACACGGACACGTCAGCGACGACGATGAGGGCACCGGCCACGGCCGGTCCGACCGCCCGCGCGACGTTGACCAGCACGGCATTGAGGCTGACCGCGTTGCGTACCAGGTCTGCCGGGACCATCTCCCGGACGAACGCCTGGCGTCCGGGATTGTCGACGGCATTCACCAGGCCGAGGACCATGGACAACGCCAGCACCCAGCCGATCGTGACGTGGCCCGTTGCCGTCATGACCCCGAGGGTGATCGCCTGCACCGTGGCGATGGACTGGGTGCCGATCAGCAGGCGGCGCTTGTCGAGGCGGTCGACCCAGACACCGCCGTAGGGCGCGATGAGCAGGACGGGCAGCGTCTGCAGGGCGATCGCGACGCCGAGCCAGGTCGCCGAGCCGGTCAGCTGGAGGATCAGCCAGGCCAATGCCACGGACTGCATCCACGTGCCGGTCAGCGAGATGGACTGCCCCACGAAGAAGAGTCGGTAGTTCGGATGGGCCAGAGAGCGGAAGGTCCGGACGCGCCACGGCAGGGCGCCGCTGGCGACGGGCCCGGTCCGACTGGCTTCCACGCCACCACCCTAGGAGCGGGGGTGACGGGGGCAACATCTCCTCAGAGCCCGCTCAGCGCGCATCAGACTCCCCCGCGAGTGAGACTGAGGTGGTGCTGCCCACACGGCAGCCACCAGCAAGGGAGTCAGCGATGACACACGCACAGGATCTGTTGGAGCACCCCCCGACGATGGCCGAGATGGCCGGCGCCCTGATGGAGGAGGAGTCTCACGTGACGTCGCCCGTGGCGCACGTCGCGGCTGAGACCGTGCCACTCAGCTTTGCGCGGCTGGAGGCCGAGACCGAGGAGTAGGGGTCCTCAGCCGGTCAGGTCCGCTGACGGTCAGGTCCTCACCCAAGCAAGTCCCGGACGTCATCCGGGACGTCCGCGGAGCACTCCTGCAGTGCCTCGAGGGGCACATGCTTGAGAGCCTCCTCGTTGGTGGCCGCCAGGACGACCGGTGCCTTGACGCCCGCCTCATACGACTGGAGCCAGCGACTCGCGCAGACGCCCCAGCGGTCGCCCGGTTGCAGACCCGGGAACCCGTACTGGGGCATGGGCGTGACCAGGTCGTTGCCGATGATGCGCTGGTGGTCCAGGAACTCGGCGGTGACCACGGCGCAGACGGTGTGCGACCCGATGTCCTCCGGCGCCGTGTTGCAGTACCCGTCGCGGAAGAAGCCGGTGGTCGGATCGAGGCTGCACACCTCCAGGGGCTCTCCGGTGACGCTTCGCTGGGGCTCCATACCGCCAGACTAGGCGCCGCAAGGCTCCCCGGCCAGAGGTCGTTCACCCGGCCGACGTCATCGGGCCGCGATTCTCGCCGCTGTCGCCTTGGCCTGCGTGGCGCACGCCGCGAGCCCCGAGCCGCGATAGGCGGAGCCCGTCAGCAGCAGCCCGTCGAGCGGTTCCACCAGCGCGTCGAGGCGATCCATCCGAGCAGAGTGGCCCACGGTGTACTGCGGCATGGCTCCTGGCCATCTCTGGACGAGGCGGTCGAACGGCTCCGCCACCACGCCCATGATCGTGGCCAGGTCGGCGCGCACCCGGCCCTCCAGCTCGGCATCGTCCATGGGGAGCCAGCGGTTGTCGCCCCACCGCCCGACCATGCACTTGATGAGCACGACATCCTCGTTCGCCAGGTGCGGCCACTTGCTCGTCAGCCACGTGCACCCCACGATGAACGCGCCCTCCACCGGGGGAACGAGGAAACCCGTTCCCGTCAACGCCTGAGGCAGTTCGGCCGGTCGATAGGCCAGCGTGACGTTGGCGACATCGACGTAGGGGGTCTCGCGGAGGATCCCGGCCGCCTCGACGGACAACGGCTCCAGGAGGTCCGCCGCGGTGTAGGCCGGGGTGGCCACGACCACGATGTCCGCGGTGTGCGATCCCGCTGGTGTGGTGACCGTCCAGCGTCCGTCCGCCTCCCTGGCCAGGCCGGTCGCGGCGGAACCCAGTCGGAGGCTGTCGGCGCCGATCTCAGACACCATGGCCTGCGTCAGCCGGGAGAGTCCGCCACGCAGGGAGACGAGCGCCGCCGGCCGCTTGCTGTCTGGCGGCTTCGGTGCCGCGCGGCGACGGTCACGCATCGTGAGGATCATGCTGCGGCCCGTGCGGGCCATCGCTGCGATCTCCGGGACCGTGCTGCCGGCACTCAGCAGATCCGGACTGCCGGCATGCACGCCGCCCAGGAGCGGCTCCACCATGCGGTCGTAGACCTCGGACCCGAATCTCGGGCGCACCAGTTCGCCCACGGACGGATCACCGGGCAGCGCGGTGCGGGGAAGCACGACGTCGAGGCCGGCCCGCAGCGTGCCTGCGGGCGAGAGCAACCCCGAGCGGAGCACCGGGAGCAGTCGCTCCGGCAGGCCGAACGTGGCTCCCGGAGGGATCGGCCGCAGCCTCCCCCGCGACCAGATGAACGCCCCACCGGGCATGGGTTCGACGATCTGGTCCGTCAGTCCCAGGCCGTCGATCAGCTCCCGCAGCTCCGCACCCCGGGCGAGGAGGGAGTCGGGGCCGGTGTCCACCGGCAGGCCGGCGAGCAGGGGCGTCCTGACCTTCCCGCCGGCCTCGGCCCGCGCGTCGAGCACCGTGATGGCGGTCTCGGGGCCGAGCTGCCAGCGCAGGAAGGTGGCGGTTGCCAGGCCCGCGGGCCCGGCGCCCACGATGACGATCGACGATGGCACCCGCGGATTGTCCCATCCGTGGGAACGCTGCCCGGAGGGCGTAGCCTGCTGGCCGAAGAAGGAGCTGTCATGTCCACCGTCGCCCTCACCGCCGACTCGTTCCGCGCCATGCTGCGCGACGAGGGCATCACCCTCGTCGAGTTCTGGGGGTCCTGGTGCAAGCCGTGCCTCACCTTCATGCCCGTCTTCGAGGCCGCTGCGGAGGAGCACGCCGACGTGCGGTTCGCCACGCTCGACACGCAGGCCGAGGTGACCCTGGCCGCCGAGCTCGGCGTCTCCGGCGTCCCCACCGTGCGTGCCTACCGCGACGGCGTCCAGCTCATGGACTTCTCCGGGCCTATGACCATGGAGATGATCCGCTCGGTCGTCGAGCAGGTGAGGGCGCTGGACATGGACGACGTCATCGAGCGCGCCGTCGCACGGGAGCCCCTTCCCGCCATCCGACCCATGGGCTGAGGCCATTCAGGAACGGGCGACACCCACCCGGGCAGGCCGCTGGAGCCAACTTCGGCGCTCGGGCGGCACTAGCCTGATGCCATCGGAGGCGGTGGTGCCATGCGACTGTCAGCGCTGCTCCCCCCGGTCCGATCGGTCGCCGAGGGAACGCCACCGACCCGTGACCGCATCCTCGATGCCGTTCGTGCCTTCGCCCTCCTGGTGGTGGTCTTCGGCCACCTGCTGATGGCCGTCGTCTACTGGCCGGCCTCGGGAGACGAGGCTCGCATCGGCAACCTCATGGCCTCCTATCCCGCCCTGCAGTACCTCACCTGGATCCTGCAGGTCATGCCGATCTTCTTCGCCTTCGGCGGCGCGGCGAGCGTCATCGCCTGGCGGAAGGCCGATGCCGGCGATGTCCTGTACTCCGCGTGGATGTGGGGACGGATCCGGAGACTCCTGCGGCCAGTGCTCGTGTACCTGGCGATCATGGCCGTGTTCTCCGCGATCATGACGATCGTCGTCGGACCGGACCTGGACCCGCTCCTGTCGATCATCAACGGACCCCTGTGGTTCCTCGGTGTCTACACGCTCACCCTGCTGTTCCTGCCGTTCATGTGGTGGGTCCACCAGCACAACCGGGCGATCGCCTTCCTGGTGCTGATCCCGCTCGCGACGCTCGACTCGATCGGCGTGACCATCCTGGGCTGGCCGCTCTGGGTCGGCTTCTTCAACTACCTGCTGTGCTGGCTTGCGATCCAGCAGCTCGGCTTCTTCTGGGGTGAGTCGACCCGCCAGCGCTCGTGGGTGCTCGTGGCCCTCGTCGCCTTCATCGTCAACGTGGCGCTCGTGTACTTCGGACCGTGGCCGGTGAGCCTGGTCGGGCTTCCGGGCGATGTCGTCGACTTCGACCACATCTCGATCCTCGGGCACACGTTCCCGGTGCCCGGATTCCATGGCGAGTACTCGAACATGGCTCCTCCGAGCATCGTGCTGCTGCTCCACGGCCTGATGCTCGTGTCGCTGGTGTTCATCGCCCGCCGGCCCCTCGAGCGGGCGCTCCACCGGCCCCGCGTGTGGCTCGTCACGACGTTCATGACGCTGACGGCGATGAGCCTGTATATCTGGCACCTGCTGGCCATCGTGCTGTCCCTCACGACCCTGCGGATGCTCGGCCTTCCGCCACCGACGCGCCTGGACGCCCACGGATTCCCCGAGCCTTCCGATACGGGCACCTACGCCCTGTGGTTCGTCGGCTTCCTCGCGGTGTTCCTCGTGTACCTCGCCGCCCTGGTCCTGCTGACGTGGGCGACGCAGTTCCGGCCGCTCCCACTCTGGGACGCCGCACCACGGCACGGACTGCTCCCGGTCACGGCACCGGGCTGGCTCTACGTCACCCTCGTGGTCGTGTCGGGCGTCCTCGTGGGTGCGGGCATCCTCGTGGTCGCGTTGATCGGCTTCGCCGGATTCCCCCTGCACAACGCGCAATGGTCCGGGATCACGCTGAACGCCCTCGTGGGGATCGTGATGCTGCTCGGCGGCTCCCTGATGATGCGCGCGCTGGCCCGTCAGCCGCTGCCGGCGGTCGAGTCCTCGAGCCGGCCGTCGTAGCCCGGGCCCGAGCCGGCCCCGGGAAGGATGCGATCGCCGGCACCCCGTATCCCTGCGGTGACGGAGGTGGCACCCTTGAGCGGTGACGGCTGTCCTTCTCGCACTGCGTTTCGTCCTGGAATTGTGCCTGCTGGCCGCATTCGCCGTCATCGGCTGGGACGCCTTCGACAACGTGGTGGCCCGCCTCGTGGCGGCCCTGGCCCTTCCCCTCGCCGTCGCCCTCGTGTGGGGGATGGCGCTGTCGCCTCGCCGGCGCATCGACCTGCCACTGGTCGTGCGGGTGCTCGCGGAGCTCGCCCTCTTCCTCACCGCCGCCGTCGGCGTGTGGTCGGCGGGCTTCCCCGTCGCCGCCATCGTGCTCGCGGCCGCCGAGGTCGTCGTGCTCGGCGGTCTTGCCCTGCGCGGTGTACGTCCGGGTGCGGATCCGGGGGCCGGCCGGGGCTGAGGTATCCGGGTCAGTCGGAGGCTTCTCGGAGGGCGGCGCCGAGCTGCTTCGCCTCCTCGACAGTGAGCTGGAGGACGAGGCTCTCCCGCAGCTGGTCCAGTGGGACCCGGATCACCACACCCCGGCCCTCACGGGTCGCCTCCATCGGGCACAGCACTCCCCGTGGCTTCAATGCACCCACGAGTTCAACGCCTCCTTCGATCCGTACCGTGGGAGGAGTCGACGGCCGGTGGGGCAGACGTCATTCGCCGCCGATGTCCCGGTTGACGGACTCCCAGACGAGGTCGATCGAGCGATGCCGGTAGCGCGACTCGTCACGTGCGAGGTCGCTCAGCTCACCGGCGAGCTCCTCCACTGCCCCCGGGTCCCCGGCGACGGAGGACAGGCGCTGGCGCAGTCGTCGCGCCCGGTCCATCAGCTCCGCACGGTCACGACGCAGCCGGTCGGCACGGGGGGCGAGGTCGGGTGCGGCCCAGACCGCTTCGGCGAAGTCGCCGGAGGGTCCATCGTCGACCAGCTCATCGCGGCGCAGTCGGTCCATCAGGGCATCCAGCGCGCGGCTGGCCGCCAGCCACCAGGTGCCGCCGCCACGGGTATCGGAGGCCACTCGGCCCAGATCCGGAATGTAGGTCGTGGACATCACCGCTCCCTTCCCTCGGCCCGGCGCACCGGGCATGCCCCCGCTGCCTGTCACGACCACTATCCGCCGCGATGGAACCCATCGGCATGTGCGGAGGGCCGCGGTTGTGCCTCAGGAATGTCGCGGTCTCATCACACCGCGAAGGTGGTCAGGCGCGGTGCGGCTGGATGGCGTCCGCCGGAACGACCCCGAGGCGGCCCGCCTGGTAGTCCTCGAAGGCCTCGATGAGCTCGGCCTTGGAGCACATCACGAACGGGCCGTAGGCGGCCACCGGCTCGCGCAGCGGGACACCGCCGATGAGGAACACCTCGAGATTGGGGTGCCGGGAGTCCTGCTTGTCATCCGCCTGCAGGACCACGGAGTTCCCGGATTCGAGGACGGCGAGCTGCCCGCTGCCGAATGGCCGGCCCTCGGCACCCACGCTGCCCGACCCGGACAGCGCGTAGGCGAGGGCGTTGAACTCGGCCGGCCACGGGATGACGACCCGGGCGCCCGGCGCGATCGTCACGTGCGCGATGGCCAGCGGCGTGTGCGAGATGCCGGGACCGGCGTGGCCGTCCACAGTGCCGGCGAGCACGCGGACGAGGGCGCCCCCGTCGGACGAGCTCAGGAGGACGAGATCGCGTCCCTGCAGGTCCTGGTACTGGGGGGCGATCCGCTTCTTCTCGCGCGGCAGGTTGATCCACAGCTGGAGCCCGTGGAACAGGCCGCCGGCCTCCACAAGGGGCGCCGGCGGCGTCTCGATGTGCAGGATGCCGTCGCCCGCGGTCATGTACTGGGTGCCGCCATCCGAGATGACTCCGCCGCCGCCGTTGGAGTCCTGATGGATGAACTCGCCGTCGATCAGGTAGGTGAAGGTCTCGAAGCCACGGTGGGGATGCCACGGGGTGCCCTTGGGCTCACCCGCGCCGTACTCCACCTCGCCCATCTGGTCCATGTGGATGAAGGGGTCGAGCTTCTCGAGCGGAACGCCGGCGAACGCCCGGTGGACGGGAAACCCCTCCCCCTCGAATCCCCGGGGGGCAGTGGTCAGGGACGTGACCGTACGGCCGGACTGCTCTGGCATCACGGTCAGTCGGGGCAGGGTCAGGGTGTCAGCGGTGACGGCGGGCATGGCTCCTCCTCGTGGTCGATACTTTAGCGTTCAACTACCGAGGAGTGCATTTTCTTCCCGATCACGCGACGGTGGCCGCGGAGCGCATCCTGATGTAGTCGTTCGAGGACCCCGTGAACAGCAGCGCGAGCACGATCAGCTCGAGGGCGACCGTCAGGAGCGCCCGCTGCCAGTAGCCCTCGAAGAGGAAGGCGAGGCCCCCGACGAGGTTCAGCGTGGCAAAGATCGCGACGAGGATGCGGGCCCAGCTTCGGCCTCGTGCGAGGTACACGGCGGCGATCACCCGCAGCACCGCCACGGCGAGGATGACCACCGCGGCCACGAACACCGCTGTGATCAGGGCCGAGCCCGGGATGTCGATCACGCCCTGCCGCACCAGAGCACTGTCCAGTTCGCCCTCGAGACCTCGATCCTTCAGTTCCAGGGCCGCCAGCAGCAGGTCGAAGCCGCTGATCGCGGCAATGAGCGCGGCCACCCACTGGAGAACGACGACCACGGTCAACGTCAGTGGACGCTCCATCCGGACCACCTCCCCGCGCCCTCGGCGCGAGACTACGCGGGTGGATCCTCAGATGGGCAGTTTGCGGAACAGCGGCCGCGGCACCGCCTTGAGGCCGGTCATCACCAGGCGCAGGGGCCCGGGCGCGTAGACGGTCTCGCGCCCCTTCCGCAGCGCGCCGACGATGATCCCCGCGACATCGTCCGGGTCCACCGTCATCGGCGCCTCGGGTAACCCCGTCGTCATGCGGGTGCGCACGAACCCGGGCCGGACGACGAGGACTCGCGCCCCCGATCCGTGAAGCGCATCGCCCAGCCCCTGGGCGAAGGCGTCGAGGCCGGCCTTCGTGGAGCCGTAGATGAAGTTGCTTCGGCGGGCCCGATCTCCCGCGACGCTGGACAGGACGACGAGGGTGCCGTGCCCTTGGCCGCGCAGTCGAGCGGCCACCCGCAGCCCGGCGCTCACCGCTCCGGTGTAGTTGACGGTGGCCATCTCGACGGCCTCGTCCGGGTTCGCCTCGGCCTCGGCCTGGTCGCCCAGCACGCCGAACGCGAGCAGGACGACATCGATGTCGCCAGCATCGAACACCCCGTTGATGACGGAGTCGTGGCTGGCGGTGTCACGCGCGTCGAAGGCGACCGATTCGACACCCCCGACGCCGGCGGCGGTCAGCGCGGCCACAGCCTCATCGAGCGCCGGCGAGGGGCGCCCGGCGAGCACGACTCGGCGCAGGCGGGCCTGGGGGAGGGCGCGCACGGTGGCGAGGGCGATCTCACTGCTCCCCCCGAGGACGAGAACGGCCTGCGGTTCGCCGAGGGCATCCATCACAGTGACAGTCTCCTTGCGAGGTCGGACGTGAACACGTGCTTCGGATCCATGGCGTCACGGACGCGCTGCCACTCCGCCAGGCGCGGGTAGCTCGCCGCCATCATCTGCGGTGACATCCGCGAGTCCTTGGCGAGGTACAGGCGACCACCGACCGCCAGCACCTCCTCGTCCAGCGAGTCGAGAGTGGCAGCGAGGCCGTCCACCCCGGTCGGGACGTCGATGGCGAGGGTCCAGCCGGGCTGGGGGAAGGAGAGCGGGCCCGGATTGGCCGCGCCGAAGCGCTTGAGGACGGTCACCGGGGAGACAGCACCGATGGCCCGCAGTCGACCGAGGGTCTCCCCCACGAGGTGTCCGGCGGAGTCCGGGACGGCGAACTGGTACTGCAGGAAGCCAGCCGGGCCGTAGCCGCGGTTCCACTCGTGCGCGATGTCGAGCGGATGGAAGAAGGTGGCGATCGACTGCAGCTCGCCACGCTTGGACTTGGGGGCCTTGCGGAACCATGCCTCGTTGAACAGGCGCATGGTGAGCGGGTTGACCAGCCCGCTCGGGAACACCGGCGGCACGGTGGCCAGCGCCTTCGCCCCGTAGGCCAGTGGCTCGGACCGAACTTTCTCCGGGAGCCAGCCCGCGGGGGCATGGTCACCCCGCGTGAGCACACCGCGGCCGGACGGATGGACGCTGTCGACCCACGCCACGCTGTATCGGTAGGAGTCGTCGCCCTCGATCATCCGGTTCATCAGGTCATCGAGATCGACCGTTCGATCGGTGTCGACGCTGATGAGCGAGGACGTGATCGGGATGAGGTCGAAGGTCGCCTCGACGATGACGCCGGTCAGCCCCATGCCGCCGACGGTGGCCCAGAACTCATCCGGCGTGGACTGCTGGTCGAGGACGCGCTGCTGCCCGGTGCCGTCGACCAGCACCATGCGCGAGACGTGCGAGCCGAACGTCCCCTCGACGTGGTGGTTCTTGCCATGGACGTCCGCCGAGATGGCGCCGCCGACCGTGATCATGCGCGTGCCGGGGGTGACCGGTACGAAGTACCCGGCAGGAACGACGATCCGGAGCAGGTCGTCGAGGCTCACGCCCGCGCCCACGGTCACCTCGTGGTGCTGAGGATCGAGGTGCACCCGGTTCATTCCGTCGAGTCGCAGGACGGTGGCGCCACCCGACTGAGCGGCGTCGCCATACGACCTGCCGAGCCCACGCGCGAGCACGCCCCGAGGACCGGCTTCGGCGACGGCCCGCTGCACCTCGGCGACGGACACCGGGTGCGTGACGACGGCGGCCGAGGGGGCCGTGTGGCCCCAGCCGAACAGGAGCTCCTCACCGGGGGAGGGGGCGAGCGGCGATGCGGTCATGGGTTCATACTCCCAAGGCTCCGAGGCCGAAGAGCACCAGCCAGACCAGGCCGAGGACCTGCAGGACGCGATCCTGCAGGACGACCTCCTCCGGAGCCTCGGCCTCGCCGGCATCGACGTCGACCGCGTAGCGGAGGATCGCGAGGACGAACGGGAGCACGCTCCACTCCGCGAACGGGAAGGAGGTCTCCCCCAGGCCGACCTCGAATGCCCATAGGCAGTAGCCGGTGATCGTGACGGCGGCCGCGGTGCCCCAGACGAACCGCAGGTACGCCGGCGTGTAGCCGGAGAGGCTGCGACGGGCGGCGCCCGATGCGTCACCGTGGTCGCGGATCGTCCGCTCGAGCTCGCTGAACCGCTTGCCCGCCGCCATGAAGAGCGACCCGAAACCGGCGACGATGAGGAACCACGGGGAGATCGGCAGTTCCGCCGCGGCACCGCCGGCAATCGCCCGAAGCAGGAAGCCCATGGCGAGCAGGGCCAGCTCGATCACCGGCTCGTGCTTGAAGAACAGCGAGTACGCCAGGGTGAAGACCGCGTACGCCGCCACGATGCCGAACAGCGCGACGTTGACCCACAGGGCCAGCCCGAGGGCGAGGACGGCGAGGATGACGGCCTCGGTGCCCGCCACGACGATCGGCAGCTCACCCGCCGGGATGGGCCGGTTCCGCTTGACCGGGTGGGTGCGGTCGGCGTCGACATCGCGGATGTCGTTGATCAGGTAGGTCGAACTCGAGATCAGGCAGAAGGCGACGAAGGCGAGGAGCGAGGGAACGAGCACCTCGGGCTGGAAGATCGAGCCGGCCGCCAGGGGTGCGGCGAAGACGAGGACGTTCTTGAGCCATTGACGCGGCCGCATGGCCACGATGGCGGCCACCGGCAGGGACCGCCTGGCGGGCTCAGATCGCGTCATCACGCTCAACGGACCGACCCGGCTCGGAGTCCCCCACAATCCGCGCGATCTGCGGCACCACCAGGACCCACGTGACGACATGCATGAGGGCGAGCACTCCGCGCGAGACCCATGAGACGCTCGGGTCCTGGTCGATCGGCGCCCACAGCGAGAGCAGCGCGATGATCGTGCCCAGCCAGAAGACGAGTCGACCGGCATGCGGCAGGCCGCGCAGCAGCGCCCCGACGAGGGCGAGTGCGAGGGCCGCGACGACGGGCGTGACCAGCACGACCAGCCACGCGACCGGCTGCAGCGGGATGCCGGCGCGACCGGAGACCACGAAGTCCAGTCCCGCCGCCCGGCCGATGCCGTAGATGAGCAGCGAGAGCAGGCCGGCCCAGATGCCGGTCACGAGGGCCGCGTACACCAGCTGGCGCACCGTCGGGTTCGCCGACGTCGGCGGGCCGACCGGCGTCTTGGAGTCGACCCAGGGTGCGGACATGCGGCCATTCTTCACGTCCTCGCCGCCAAGGGGGGCACCGAGTCGGATTCCGACGCGCCCGATTCCCCTCTTGCCAAAGTTACTGACCAGTAGCATCATGGAGTTACTGGCCGGTAACAACGGCGGCTGCATGTCGCCCTACGCGCGAAGGACGCCCCATGTCGCACTACAAGAGCAACCTGCGAGACCTTGAGTTCAACCTCTTCGAGGTGTTCGGTGGCGGCGACCGCCTGGGCACCGGCCCCTACACCGAGATGGACCCCGACACCGCGCGGGAGATCCTGCACGAGGTGGAGAGACTCGCCACCGGGCCGCTCGCCGAGCCCTTCGCCGACGCCGACCGCAACCCGCCGGTGTACGACCCCGCGACCAAGACCGTGACCATGCCCGAGGGCTTCAAGAAGTCGTTCGAGGCGCTCATGGACTCCGAGTGGTGGCGCCTCGACCTGCCCGAGCACCTCGGTGGCACGGGTGCCCCGCCCTCCCTGCGCTGGGCAGCCAGCGAGATGCTGCTCGGAAGCAACCCGGCTGCGTTCATGTTCATGTCCGGTCCCGGCTTCGCGGCGATCCTCGACGCCCTCGGCAATGAGGAGCAGAAGCGCTGGGCCGAGCTGATGATCGAGAAGGGCTGGGGAGCCACGATGGTCCTCACCGAGCCGGATGCCGGCTCGGACGTCGGGGCCGGCCGCACCAAGGCCTACGACAACGGCGACGGCACGTGGCGGATCGAGGGCGTGAAGCGGTTCATCACCTCCGGCGAGCACGACATGGCCGACAACATCGTCCACCTGGTCCTGGCCCGTCCCGACGGCGCCGGACCGGGCACCAAGGGGCTCTCCCTGTTCGTGGTGCCCAAGTACCACGTGGACCTCACGACCGGCGAGATCGGCGCCCGCAACGGCGTCTACGCGACCAACGTCGAGAAGAAGATGGGACTCAAGGTCTCCACGACGTGCGAGATGACCTTCGGCGCCGATCCCGCTGACCCCGCCATCGGCTGGCTGGTCGGCGACGTCCACGACGGCATCGCGCAGATGTTCAAGGTCATCGAGTATGCGCGCATGATGGTCGGCACCAAGGCCATCGCCACCCTGTCCACCGGCTACCTGAACGCGCTGGAGTACGCCAAGACCCGTGTCCAGGGCGCGGACCTCACGCAGCAGACCGACAAGAGCGCGCCGCGCGTGACGATCACGCACCATCCCGACGTGCGCCGCAGCCTCATGCTGCAGAAGTCGTACGCCGAGGGCATGCGCGCCCTGATCGCCTACACGGCGTACTGGCAGGACATGATCGAGATGGCGAAGGCAGGCGACGCCGACATCGACCTCGACACTGCCGAGCGCATGAACGATCTGCTCCTGCCGGTCGTGAAGGGCGTCGGATCCGAGCGCTCCTACGAGATGCTCGCTGTCGGCCTGCAGACCTTCGGCGGGTCGGGATTCCTGCAGGACTACCCGCTCGAGCAGTACATCCGCGACGCCAAGATCGACACCCTCTACGAGGGCACCACCGCGATCCAGGGCCTGGACTTCTTCTTCCGCAAGATGGTGAAGGACCAGTTCAAGGCGATCTTCCACCTCGCGGAGCAGATCACCGAGACGGTGAAGGGCGACGAGGGCTCCGGCCAACTGGCCGCCGAGCGGGAGATCCTCGGCAAGGCGCTGGAGGACGTCCAGGGCATCGTGGGCGTCATGGGCCAGTGGGCCATGGCCTCGCAGCAGGACGTCCGGGAGATCTACCGGGTGGGCCTGAACTCCACCCGGCTGCTCATGGCCAGTGGCGACCTGATCATCGGCTGGCTGCTCCTGCGCCAGGCCGAGGTGGCCCTCGCCGCCCTCGCGGGCGATCCGTCGCCACGGGATCGCGCCTTCTACGAGGGCAAGGTCGAGACCGCCCGGTGGTTCGTGCGCAACCGGCTGCCGCTGCTCGCCGCCGAGCGCGTGGTCGCCGAGAGCACGACGCTGGACCTCATGGACCTGCCGGAGGAGTCCTTCTAGTCGCAGGTTGATCACAGCCCCGACATCGCGCGCGAGGGGGCCGGCCGCCTGACAGGATGCTCAGGTGCCGGCCCTCTCGTCCGTCTTCGCCGCCGGGAGCACCGAGTTCTCGAGCGTCTACGTCGAGTTCGGCCTGCTCCTCGTCCTCCTGGGCCTGCTGTCGCGGATCGCCCATCGCTTCGGCTTCTCGCCCGTCCCGTTCTACCTCCTCGGCGGCCTGGCCCTGGGGGAGGGCGGGATCGTGGGCGTCGACCCCCAGGGAACGCTCCTGCCGCCGCTGTCCGAGCTCGGCGTCATCCTCCTGCTGCTCCTGCTCGGCCTGGAGTACTCAGGGCGGGAGATCATCGACCACGCCCGGCGTCAGATGGGCCCCGGGGTCGTCGACGTGGTCCTCAACGCCGCTCCGGGGGCGGCCCTCGGGCTGATCCTCGGCTGGGGGCTCGCCGGAGCGGTCGCGCTGGGCGGCATCACCTACATCTCCTCCTCCGGCATCGTCTCGCAGGTCGTACGGGACCTGCGATGGCGGCGCAACCCGGAGACCGGACCGGTCGTGAGCATCCTCGTGATCGAGGACCTGGTGATGGCCCCCTACCTTCCGATCCTCACGGTGATCCTCACCGGGACCGGGCTCATCGCCGGGCTCATCAGCGTCGGGGTCGCGCTCGCCATCGTCGCCGTGGTCCTTTTCGTCGCCGTGCGACGCGGCGACAAGCCGTTCTTCTTCCGCTCCTCTGAACCTGCCGGGCTGCTGCTCGTGGTCTTCGGGCTCGCCGTCGCCGCCGCCGGGATCGCGGGCCTGCTCTCCTTCTCGTCGGCGGTGGCCGCCTTCCTCGTCGGTCTGCTGCTCACCGGCGAGATCGCCGAGGTCGCCCGCCGTCGCCTCGACCCGCTGCGCGAGCTGCTCGCCGCGATCTTCTTCGCCTACTTCGGCCTGGTCACCGAGCCTGCGGCCCTTCTGGTGATGCTCGGGCCCGCCGTGCTGCTCGTCGTCGTGACGGTGCTCACGAAGTTCATCACGGGCTGGTACGCCAGCACCCGCGTCGGCGGGGGCACCATCTCGAGGCTGCGCGCCGGGGCCCTCCTCAGCGCCCGCGGGGAGTTCAGCGTGATCATCGCGGGGCTCGTCGCCCTCAATGGCGCGCTGCCCAACGACTTCGAGGCGCTCGTTGCCGCCTACGTCCTCATGACGGCCACCCTCGGCCCAGTGCTGGCCCGCTACATCGAACCCATCGGTTGGTGGTGGGACCAGCGGCCCGTACGCTCGTCGGCATGACCATGCGCGACGCCCGGCCCCGGGGCGTCGCCGCGCTCGTCGTCGTCCTCCTCGCCCTGCTGGGGTGGCAGGCGGCACCCGCATCCGCCCACACCGAATTGCTGTCAACGACCCCCGCGGAGGGTGCGGTCCTCGCCACCGTGCCGAGCGAGGTGGACCTCACCTTCAGCGAGTCGGTACTGCCGGAGTCGGTGGTCGTCTCGGTCCAGGACGAGACCGGGTTCGTGGTGCGGGTACTCGACCTGTCGGTCGACGGGACGGACGTGCTCGTCACCTGGCCACCCGGCATGCGCGGCAAGGACTACTCGGTGAACTACCGCGTGGTCTCCCAGGACGGCCACCCCGTCGAGGGCACGCTGCATTTCTCCGTGACCTCGGCGCCGACGGACGGGCTTGTGGCAGCAGCACCCACCGCGTCCGCGGTCCCGGTGCCTGTCAGCGCTCCGGCGAGCTCCTCATCGGCCGATGACGGCGGCCGTGCCCTTCTCACGGCCCTGATCGTCGGACTCGTCGTCGGTGCCGTCGCCGGGCTCGTGGCGGTCCTCGTGGTTCGCCGCTCCGGTCGGCGTCGCAGCGCATCGGGCACCGAGACATGACAACGACACGCACCCCCACCCGCACGTCCCCTCGCACCGGCCTGGGCGCCTGGCCGCTCACGGCCATCGGGGCGGGTCTGGCCGCCATCGCCGTGTCCGCGATGGCCATGGGGCTGGTGGTCGCGGGCGGTTCCTACACCGAGGCACTCCCCGGCCTGCCCGACCCCGGACCCCTGGTCGGCTGGGGCTCGTCGATTCTCCGCCTGCTCACGGACCTCGCCGCCGTCCTCACGGTCGGGTGGCTGCTGGCGGCCGCCTTCCTCGACCCGTCGGGCAAGGACGGCGTCGTCTCCCCCCTGGGCCGTCGCGACCTCCGCCGGGCGGCGGCAGCCTCGGTGGCATGGGCGGTGCTCGCCATCGTGCAGCTGTTCTTCGAGCTGGCGAATGTGCTCGGGCTCCCCCTGTCCGACGCCCTCGACCCCAGCGTCGTCTCCACCTACGCCAACGAGGTCGCCAGCACGCGCGCACTTCTCGTCATGGCGGTGCTGGCCGCGGTCGTCTGCGTCGGCGTCCTGTTCACCGCGACCACCGGCGCCACGGCGGCGTGGCTGGTCGTCGCCCTCGTGTCCGCGTCGCTGCCGGCCCTGGCCGGTCACGCCGCCGGGCTGGGGGACCACGCCCTCGCGCTGACGGCTGGCGTCGCCCACGTGATCTCCGCCGTCGTCTGGGTGGGCGGGCTCGCCGCCCTCGCACTCCACGCGGCTCGGCGCGAGGGATCGATGGCACGGTCGGCCAGCCGGTTCTCGACCATTGCCCTGATCGCCATCATGCTGCTCGCGGCGAGTGGGATGGCCAACGCGTACACGCGACTGGACAACATCGGCCAGCTGTTCACGACCGGATACGGGCAGGTCACCCTCGTGAAGGCGCTGCTGATCGTCGGGCTCGCAATCCTCGGCTGGGTCATGCGCACGCGCGTCATCTCGACACTGCACCGGTCGTCACGTATCGGTGCCTTCGCCCGCGTGGCCGGCATCGAGCTCGTGATCATGGCCACTGCCATCGGCCTCGGTGTCGCCCTCGCGGCCAGCCCGCCGCCACGCGTCGAGGTGCCACTCGGCTCCTATGGCGAGAGCCTGCTCGGCTACGCGTATCCGCCGCCGCCGACGATCTTGACGGTCGGCCTGGGCTTCAACCTCGATCCCCTGTTCTTCACGGCGAGCCTGATCGCCGCGGGCCTGTACCTCGCCGGCGTCATCCGCCTGCACCGGCGCGGGGACCGGTGGCCGGTCATGCGCACGGTCTCGTGGCTCGCGGGCCTCGCCGTGGTGATCTGGTGCACCAACGCTGGGATCGCCCTGTACTCGCAGGTCTCCGTCGGCCTGCACATGGTCATGCACATGACCCTGACGATGCTGGCCCCGATCTTCCTCGTCCTGGGCGCTCCCGCCACCCTGGCCCTGCGCGCGCTCAATCCGGCGAAGGGCAACGAGCGCGGGCCACGCGAGTGGCTCGTGTGGTTCCTGCACTCGTGGATCACCCGGCTCCTCACCAACCCCCTGTACGTCTTCTTCGTCTACGTCATCGGCCTGTACGGCCTGTACTTCACGCCGCTTTTCGGGTGGCTGATGGGCAGCCACGTGGGCCACGTGATCATGCAGGTGCACTTCATCGTGTCGGGCTACCTCTTCTACTGGATCCTCATCGGGATCGATCCACGGCCCAAGCCACTGCCGTACTGGGGCCGCATGGTGCTGCTCCTGCTGGCGCTTTCCCTCCACGGCTTCTTCGCGGTCGCGATGATGATGGGCACGACCCCGATCGCCACCGACTGGTACGGCGTGGTTCAGCCGCCGTGGATCACGGACCCCCTGCGCGACACCCTGGACGCGGGGCAGGTCGCCTGGGGCCTGTCGGAGATCCCCAGCCTCATCGTGCTGATCGCGATCGCCGTCCAGTGGTCTCGTAGTGACGAGCGGGAGGCCACCCGGCTCGACCGGCAGGCGGACCGCGACGACGACGCCGAGCTGCGGGCCTACAACGAGCGGCTCGCGGCTCTCGCCCAGCGGGGACAGTCCCGGCCATCCTGACCAGTACCGACGGAGTGATACCCTAGGGGGTATGCGAAACCGTTCCCTCGCGCTTGCCGCGTCTGCTCTCGTCGCCCTCTCGCTCGGCCTCGTCGGCTGCTCCTCGTCCACGGACACCGCCGCCCCGGCCGCCACCTCCTCGGTGCAGGGGCCCGCGGGCCCCGTGGCCGCCCCGTCGTCCCCGGAGCGCGTCGACGTGTCGACCTTCGCGGGCGTCGTCACCAGCCCCGGCGTGACCGTGATCGACGTGCGCACGCCCGAGGAGTTCGCGGCCGGGCACATCGCCGGCGCCGTGAACATCGACGTGCAGGGCCCGGACTTCGCCAGCCAGATCGGCGGACTGGATGCGGCCGGCACCTACGCCGTTTACTGCCACAGCGGCAACCGCTCGCAGGCGGCCGTCGCCGAGATGGCGAATGCCGGAATCAACGGGATCTACGAGCTCGACGGAGGCATCGCGGCCTGGGAGGCCGCCGGCCAGCCCGTCGTCCAGTAGCCGAAGAGCACCCGCCTTCTTCGTCGTTCCCTCATCCCGTCGTACCGTGACGGCATGAGGGCACGACTTCGTCGGGGTACCGGCGCCGGCTCGGCGCTGGTGCTCGCCGTCACGCTGGCGGCGTCGGTGGCGGTCGCCGGACCGGCGTCCGCGACCCCACCGGACGACCACCCCTCCGAACTGAGCCATCTCGGTCCGGCCGAGCAGGTCATCGTCGTCACGGCACCGAGCTGGCGCTCCACGCGCGGAACGCTACGCGCGTACGAGCGCGCGGCAGGCGGTGGCTGGCGCGAGGTCGTTCCGCGCACCAAGGCGTGGCTGGGCTACGGCGGCCTGGCACCCGCGGCGAAGCGACGCCAGTCGACAGGGACCACCCCGGCCGGCACGTTCGCCATTCCCGGCGCCTTCGGGCGCCTCGCGGATCCCGGAACGGCACTGCCCTACGTCGCCATCGACCGCAATGACTCGTGGCCGTACGACAAGGACCACCCGCGCACCTACAACGTCTTCCAGGACCAGCCGGTCGACCGCGCCGCCTACGGGGGCAGCATCGAGTGGCTGTGGTCGAAGGGACCGCAGTACGACTACGTGGCCGTCATGGACTACAACCTGCCGGAGGGCAGGGTCGTACGCGGACCGGACGGGATCCTGCGCACCAGCCGGCCGGCAGACACCCGGGCCGGGGGTGGCATCTTCCTGCACGTGAGCAAGGGCGAGCCGACCGCGGGCTGCATCTCCGTGCCGCGGTCGACGATGCGGTCGATCCTGCGGTGGCTGGACCCGGCGAAGAACCCGGTGATCGTCGTCGGACCACGGTCCGACATCACCCGCATGTAGCTCCTCCCCCCGTCTGTCTTGAGGTTGCGGGCGCGACACGCCGTGTCGCGCGACCGCAAACCTCAAGACAGACGGGGGCGGGTCAGCCGAGGCGGACGTCCTCCAGCACGGGGAACTGCTCACGCCAGGTGGGCGCCTCGTCCGGGTCGACCTCGACGACCAGCACATCGGCGTGGTCACCGGCGCGCACGGCCACCTCGCCCTTCGGGCTCACGACCGTCGAGTGCCCACCGAGCCGGATGCCGGGCTGGCTGCCCACCTCGTTGCACGCGATCAGCCACGCCTGGTTCTCGATGGCCCGCGCCTGCGTGAGCACGTCCCAGTGGCCGATCCTCGGTTCCGGCCATCCGGACGCGATGAGGAACGCCTGCGCCCCACCCTCGACGAGCGCGCGGAAGAGCTCCGGGAACCGCAGGTCGTAGCAGGTGGCCAGCCCGGTGGGCCCGAGCGGCGTCTCCACGACGAACAGCTCGTCGCCGCCGCTCATGAGCACGGTCTCGCCGCCATCGAAGCCGAATAGGTGCACCTTCCGGTAGGCCGCCACCAGCTCGCCCTCGGGATCGAACAGGACGGACGTGTTGTAGTGCTGGCCGTCGGCGTCGAGCTCGGCGAAGGAACCGCCGTGGAGCCAGATCCGATGCTCCGCCGCAAGTCCCGCCAGCGCCTGCACGAGCGGGCCGTCCACGGGCTGGGCGTGCTCGCGAGCGGCCTCCACGTCGAAGGCCCCCACGTGCCACAGCTCCGGCAGCACGATCATGTCGACGCGAGGGGCGAGCTCGTCGATCAGCGAGAGCGTCCGGGTGATTCGCGCCGGGACCGGCTCCTCCGTCGAGCAGTCGAGTTGGACCAGACCCACGCGCACTGTCATGACGCGACCCTACGCTCTCCCTGGTGCTCGCGTGGCCTACCGTGGCCGCCATGACCACGTGGAGCGACCATGACCTCATCGACATCTGGAACGAGTCGCTCGACGACGTCCTCGTCCTGATCGGGGACGTCACCGACGAGCAGTGGCAGGCCCCCACCCCCTGCCCGGGCTGGTCCGTCGGCGACATCGTCGCCCATCTCGTCGACGTGGAGGGCGTGCTTGCCAAGGAACCGCGCCCCGATCATGAGCCGGACTGGGAAGCCCTGAACCACGTCGCCAATGACATCGGCCGGTTCACCGAGGTCGGCGTGGACTACCGCCGAGGCACGCCGAAGGAGGACGTCACCGACGAGCTGCGCGGCATCATCGCCACGCGTCGGCGCCAGCTCGACGACGTTCCCCCCGGGGAGGGCGTGCTCAGCGTGATGGGGAATCCGACGACCATCGATCGCCTGTTGCATGTGCGCACACTCGACATCTGGATGCACGAGCAGGACATCCGCGTCGCGCTGGGCCGGGATGGCGGCTGGGACACCCGCCCCGCGCAGGTGAGCCTCGAGCAGATCCGACGGGCGCTTCCCTACGTGTGGGCACGCACCTGCCAGGCGCCGGAGGGCAGCACTGTCCGCGTCACCGTCACGGGTCCCGGGCTGACCGCTCAGCTGGCCGCGGTTGTGGGCCCCGAGGGCAAGGGCACGGAGATGGAACCCCCGTCGGAAGCGACGGTTCACCTGACGCTGGCGTGGCCCGATCTCGTCGCGCTGTCCGCGGGTCGCATCGATCCCGACGAGCCGGACCTGCGGGCGCGGATCACCCTCGAGGGGGATCCGCAGCTCGCCGAGACCCTGCTGCGGGCGCTGGCGATCACTCCCTAGCGGGAGTCCACGAGCAGTTCCAGGGCCGGATCGGCGAGGAAATCGGCCACCGCACGCAGGACCTTCGAACCCGTGGCGCCGTCCATCACCCGGTGGTCGAAGGTGAGCGTCAACTGCATGACCGGGCGCGAGACCACGACTCCCTCGACCACCCACGGGCGCTCCACGACGCGGCCCATCGCCAGGATGGCGGACTGCCCCGGAGGCAGGAGCGGAGTGCCGCCGTCGATCCCGAACACCCCGATGTTCGTGACCGAGACCGTGCCGCCAGTCAGGTCAGCCGGCGTGGACCGACCCTCGCGCGCGTCGTCGACGAGACCCTGGATCGCCCCGGCGAGCTGGCGCAGCGACAGGGCGCCGGCATCCTTCACGACCGGGACGAGCAGGCCGCGCGGCGTATCGGCGGCGATGCCCATGTTCACGGCACCCCTCATCTGCAGTGCTGGTCCCTCGTCGACCCACGCCGCATTCGTGAGCGGGTGCGCCTGCACCGCACGGATCAGGCCGGTCGCCACCAGGGTCAGCAACGTGACGCGAACCCCGTCCCCCTGCCACGCCTCACGAAGCCGAGCCACCGCCTGGTTGGCGCGGGTCATCTCGACGTCGACCCACTCCGTCACCTGGGGTGCGGTCCGCGCCGAGTGCGCCATGGCCTCGGCCATGGCGCGGTGGACACCGTGGACCGCGATGCGCTCATCCCGCGGCGCCTGCCGCGACGGCGCTGCCGGTGGGGCTCCGGAGCCGGCCGCCGAGCGCACGTCCTCCCGGGTGACCTCGCCATGCAGTCCGGTCGCGATGATGCGGTTCAGGTCCACGCCGAGCTCGCGGGCCAGGTGCCGCACCGGCGGCTTGGCCTTCACGACACCCGGTGAGGCCTCGCTCGCCGCAGCCGAAACCGCTACCGCGGGCGCCGGTTCGTCCGCGGGCGCGGCGGCCGTCTCGTCCACATCCGTGCCGCGTCGCCCGCGTCGCCGTCGACTCGGCGTCGACTCCTCACGAACGCCGTAGCCCACGAGCACCGCCTGCCGGCTGGGTGCCTCTGCCGCCGCCACAGTCTCGATGCCGACGATGGGCGTGCCCACCGCGACCACGTCACCGGGCTGCACCTTCAGCTCCACGATCGTCCCGGCGAACGGGCTGGGCAGCTCCACGGCCGCCTTCGCCGTCTCGATCTCGACGATCATGTCGTTGACGGCCACGACATCGCCCGGCTGCACGAGCCAGCGGAGGATCTCGGCCTCTGTCAGCCCCTCCCCCACGTCGGGCAGTGCGAACTCCCGGATGGACGTCATGACGGCCCTCCTCCTGCGTGCGATATCACCATGCGAGCGACCGATCCACGGCATCCAGCACGCGATCGAGATCCGGCAGGAAGTGCTCCTCGAGCCGACTGGCCGGGTAGGGCACGTCGTAACCGGTCACCCGGAGCACCGGCGCCTCCAGCGAGTAGAAGCACCGCTCGGTGATCCGTGCGGCCACCTCGGCACCCAGCCCGCCGGTCTTCGACGCCTCATGCACGACCACCAGGTGCCCGGTGCGCTCGACCGACGCGGCCACCGGGTCGAGGTCGAGCGGCGACAGTGACTGCAGGTCGATCACCTCCACGGAGACGTCCGCGGCGCTCGCGGCCTCGAGGCAGGTCCGCACCATCGGTCCGTAGCAGGCCACGGTCACGTCGGTCCCCTCCCGGAGAAGGCGGGAACACCAGGGGTCGCCCGAGCGCACGTCGGCGGCGAGGTCCACCTCGCCCTTGTCCCAGTAGCGCCGCTTCGGCTCGAGGTAGACGACCGGGTCGTCGCACGCGATGGCCTGCTGGATGGTGCGGTAGGCCGCACCCGGATCGCTGGGGGTCAGCACGCGGAGCCCGGCGGTGTGCACGAAGTACGCCTCGGGTGACTCGCTGTGGTGCTCCACGGCACCGATGCCGCCGCCGTACGGAATGCGGATGACGACGGGCATCCGCACGGCGCCCTCCGACCGACGCAGGGTCTTCGCCACCTGGGAGACGATCTGGTCGAAGGCTGGGTAGACGAATCCGTCGAACTGGATCTCCACGACCGGCCGGTACCCGCGCATGGCCAGGCCGACGGCGGCACCCACGATGGCACTCTCGGCAAGGGGGGAGTCGATGACGCGGTGCTCGCCGAAGTCCTTCTGCAGGCCGTCGGTGATGCGGAAGACGCCTCCGAGCCGACCGATGTCCTCGCCCATGAGGACGACGCGCGAGTCATGCTCCATCGCCCGGCGCAGGCCGGCGTTCAGGGCCTTGGCTATCGTGAGCTCGGTCATGCCGTCAGCCCCTCGGCGAAGGACTCCTCGTAGGCGATGAGGCCGGCCCGCTGGGCCACCAGCTCGGCGGTCGGGTCGACGTAGACGTGGTCGAACATCGTCTCCGGCGCGGGAGCCGCCATGGCCCGCACGCCGTCACGTACCAAGACAGCGAGATCGGCAGCCTCATGGTCGACCTGGTCGAAGTAGCTGCGGTCCGCCATCCCGTTGCGGGCGAGGTACACCTTGAGCCGCTCGATCGGATCGCGCAGCCGCCAGATCTCCAGGTCCTCCGCATGCCGGTAGCGGGTGGGATCGTCGGACGTCGTGTGCGCGCCCATGCGGTACGTGAAGGCCTCGACGAGCGTGGGGCCTCCTCCGCTGCGGGCCCGGTCGAGGGCCATCCGGGTCACGGCCATCACCGCGAGGATGTCGTTGCCGTCGACGCGGACGCCGGGGAAGCCGAAGCCGGCCGCGCGCTGGTAGAGCGGGGCGCGGTTGAAGCGGTCGCGGGGCGAGGAGATCGCCCACTGGTTGTTCTCGCAGAAGTACACCAGCGGCAGTTGGTAGTCGGCGCCGAGGACGAACGCCTCGTTCACGTCGCCCTCGTCCGTGGCTCCGTCACCGAAGTACACGATGACGGCCTCGTCGGCGCCGTCGAGCTGGACGCCCATGGCATACCCGGCCGCGTGCAGCACCTGGTTGCCGATGACGATCGTGTAGAGCGAGCACCTGCGCGCGATCGGGTCCCAGCCGCCGTTCGTGATGCCGCGGAACATGGCGAGGATCTCCATGGGCTGGACGCCTCGGCACCAGCTGACCCCGTGATCCCGGTAGGTCGGGAACGCGTAGTCGCTGGACCGGAGGCTGTGCGCGGATCCGACCTGCGCGGCCTCCTGTCCGAGGCTGGAGGCCCACAGGCCGATCTCCCCCTGCCGTTGCAGCGCGGTGGCCTCGGCGTCGAGGCGGCGCACGAGCACCATGTCGCGGTACAGGCTGCGCAGCTCGGCATCGGTGAGAGTGATGTCGAAGTCGGGGTGCTCGACCCGTTCTCCCTCCGGCGTGAGCAGTTGGACCGCGGACCCGAGCAGCGCGTCGACCATGGCGACCTCCACTGCCATCCTGTCACCGGCAGCGCGATATGGGCCGATATTCGCCGGGTCTGAGCCCCGATCGGGCCTGTGGTGCACAATTGCGGCCATGACCACGCCCCCTGAGACGATCCGCGTTTTCCTCATGGACGACCACGAGATCGTCCGGCGCGGGCTGGCCGATCTGATCAGCCTCGAGCGGGACATGGAGGTGGTCGGCGAGGCGGGCTCCACGAATGACGCGCTGCACCGCATCCCGGCGGCCCGCCCCGACGTCGCCGTCCTCGACGTCCGACTGCCGGACGGCAGCGGCGTCGAGGTCTGCCGCGAGATCCGCTCCTCGATGCCCGAGGTGCACTGCCTCATGCTGACGTCGTACGCCGACGACGAAGCGCTCTTCGACGCGATCATGGCCGGCGCCTCCGGTTATGTCCTCAAGGAGATCCGGGGCAACGACCTCCTCGACGCGATCCGGCAGGTCGCGTCGGGCAAGTCGCTGCTGGACCCCATGGCGACACAGCGCGTCCTCGAGCGACTGCGCAACGGCGAGAAGCACGACTCACGGCTGGACGGCCTGTCCGAGCAGGAGCGCCGGATCCTCGAGCTGATCGGCGAGGGCATGACCAACCGGCAGATCGGCGAGCACATGCACCTCGCCGAGAAGACCGTCAAGAACTATGTCTCCAGCCTGCTGGCCAAGCTCGGCATGGAGCGGCGGACACAGGCCGCCGCGTACGTGGCCCGCATGTCCGCGGAGCACGAGGGTCACTGACCGACGCTACCCCGAGGGTGGCGCGAGGTCAGACGGAGTCCAGGGGCACCGACCAGGTCAGCCGGGTGCCGCCCTCGTCGGACACCCGCTCCACCTGACAGCTGCCGCCCAGTTCCTGGGCCCGCACCGCGACGTTCGCGACGCCGGACCGGCGCCCGGGGCCCCGCAGGTCGATGCCGATGCCATCGTCCGTGACCACGAGGTCGACCTCGCCGCGATCGATCTGGATGAGCACCTCCACCCGACGGGCCTGGGCATGCTTGGCCGCATTGGTCAGCGCCTCGCGGAGGGCGGCGATCAGCTGGTCGGTGACCTCCGGCGTGAGCATCGAGTCGACCGGCCCGACAAAGCGGACCGAGGGTTCGAAGCCGAGCAACGCCGCCGACTGCGACGTCTCCCGGAGCACGCGCCCACGCGCGCTGGTGGTCGGACCCTCGACGGGCTCGTGCAGGGCGAAGATGGTCTGGCGGATCTCCTTGATCGTCTCGTCGAGCTCGTCGACCGCCCGCGTCACGCGACCCTCTGCGGCCTCGGGCACCCCGTCGATCCGGCTCACGCCCTGCAGCATCATCCCGGTCGCGAAGAGGCGCTGGATGACGAGATCGTGCAGGTCGCGGGCGATGCGATCGCGATCCTCGTACACCGCGAGACGCTCGTGCTCGCGCCGGGCCTCGGTCAGCACCAGGGTCATGGCGGCCTGTGACGCGAACGATCCGGCCAGTTCGAGGACATCGCGCGGCACGTGGCTGTGCGTGTCTCCCCAGAGCAGGACAAGGACGCCCAGCACTCGCTCCGCCGTGCTCAGCGGAACCACGATGGACGGCCCGAAGGCCGGCACCTCCGGGTTCAGGGCCAGCACCCGCTCGCTGCTGAGCGAGACCTCGCTGACCCCCTCGTGGAAGACCGTGTTGGCGATCGACGCGGCCGGGATGCACTCGTGCTCCCATGCGCTGATGACCTCCAGCAGCGGCTGGGCGAGCACCTGGATGGCCGGGGACTCCTCGCGGCCGTCCACGATCTCCACCGCGAGTCGATCGTGCGCATCCGGGAGGGCGACCAGCCCGACATGCGCCCCCGTCAGCGTGCGCGCCCGGTAGGCGATCAGCGACAGCACCTCGTCGGTCTCGCTGCCGGCCAGTACCACGTTGGCGATCTCGGCGACCGCCTCCTGCCAGCGCTCGCGTTGTCGGGTGCGCTCGTACAGGCGGGCGTTCTCGATTGCGACGGCGGCCGCGGCGGCGAGCGCCATCACCGTCCGCTCGTCCTCGGAGGTGAAGCCCCCGCCGGATCGCTTCTCCGTGAGGTACAGGTTGCCGAACACCTCGCCGCGCACCCGGACCGGGACGCCGAGGAAGGTGGACATGGGCGGATGGCCGGGTGGGAAGCCCGTCGAGGCGGGATGCGAGGCGAGATCATCGAGGCGGATCGGCACCGGGTGGTCGATGAGCAGGCCGAGGATGCCGCGGCCGGACGGCAGGTCGCCGATGCGCTCGACACTCGCCTCATCGAGCCCGACATTGACGAACTCGCCGAGTGAGCCGTCCGGGTTGAGCACCCCGAGGGCTCCGTACTTGGCGTCCACGAGCTCCGTGGCGGCCTTGACGATCCGGCGCAGGGTGGCCGCGAGCTCGAGCCCGGCAGCGACCGACATGACCGCGGTGAAGAGCCCGCTGTCCCGGTCCCCCTGTTGGATCACGCGCTCACTGTACGGGGAAGCGAGCCCCGGAGCGGCCGGGCCAGGAAACCGCCCGGCGCGAGGAGTGAGCGTCAGCGAGCCCCGGAGCGGCCGGGCCAGGGGACAGCCCGGCCGACGGGGAGGCGCGGCACCAGCTCGGCCATGTCCTCCCGATCGACCTCGGCGTACCACTGCTCGGCGTACCAGCCGCCTGCGGCCAGCAGCTCCTCGTGCCGACCGCGCGCCACGACCTCGCCGGCACCGAGCTCGACGATCAGGTCGGCCGCCTGCAGGCCGCGCAGCCGATGGGTGATGAGGAGCACGGTTCGGTCGGCGAGTGCCTCGGCAAGGGTGTCCATGAGGGCATCGGCCGTCGCACCGTCGAGATGCTCGCTCGGCTCATCGAGGATGACGAACGGACGGTCGGCGAGCAGGAGACGGGCCAGCGCGATGCGCTGACGCTCACCGCCGGAGACCGCGACACCGAAGGACCCCACCGTGGTGGCCGCGCCGTCCGGCAACGAGGCCAGCCACGGAGTCAGCTGAGCCGCGTGCAGTGCGGCGGCGACCTCGTCGTCGGTGGCGTCGGGCCGGCCGATCCGGACGTTGTCCGCAATGGAGGTGTCGAAGATGTGGGCCTGCTGGCTGAGCAGACCGAGGTGCCGGCGGGCATCGTCGCCGTCGGCGTCGCGCACCTGCGTGCCGGAGAGGGTGACCGAACCCGTGTAGGACAGGAAGCCCATCAGCACCGCGGCGAGGGTGGACTTGCCTGAGCCGCTGGGCCCCACCACCGCGACCCATTGGCCCGGACGCACGTCAAGGTGCACCCTGCGCAGTGCGGGGGTGCCGGCGACCCACTCCGCGCCCATCCCCTCGAGGCGCAGTCCGCGGAAGGTGTCGTCGACCGCCGACGGCGCGGCGGGCTCGGCCACGGGTGCCGGCACCTCGGCGAGCTCGGCGATGCGCCGCGCCGACCCGCGCAGCTGCTGGAGGGCCAGGGCCGAGGCCGGCAGCGTCGCCATCACGTCGAAGAGCGCCAGCGGGAGCAGCACGACCACAGCGAGCCACACGGGCTCCAGCGTGCCGGCGGTCACCTGCGGCACGGCGATGGCCAGCGCCGCCGACACCGCCGCTCCCTGCACCAGAATCCCAAGACCGCCCCCCACGCCCAAGGCGAAGGCCTGGCGCTCGTTCAGCGAGGTGACCTCGTCGTCGAGGGTGCGGACCCGAGCCGTGGCACGTCCTGCGGCCCCGAAGGCGGAGAGCTCCGGCGTGGCATCGAGCGCCCGGACCACGGCAGCGGTGAGGCGGCCGCGCGCAGGCGCCATCCGGGCCTCGGCACGGCGCGCCGTCAGCCCGACGAGCCACGGCGTCAGAGCGAGGGCGACGACGGACAGCACACCCACGACCAGCCCGGCGGTGGGAGACAGCCAGACGAGGAAGAGGACCGTCGCGAGTGCGACCAGCACCGCCTGTGCCCAGGGCAGGATGATGCGCAGCGGCAGGTCCAAGGCCGCGTCGACGTCGGCGACCAGGCGCGCCAGCAGGTCACCTCGCCCGAAGTGGGCAATGCCGGACGGCGCGAGCCGCTCGAGCTGCCGGTAGACGCCGATTCGCAGCTGCGTGAGCCCGCGGAAGGCGGCGTCATGGCCGACCAGCCGCTCGGCGTACCGGAAGACCGCCCGGCTCAGGGCCAGGAAGCGCACCGTGACGGCGGCAACGGTCAGCGTGAGCACCGGGGGCATCTCCGATGCGCGGGAGATCAGCCAGGCAGAGGCGCCGAGGAGGGCCACCGCGCTGGCCGACGCGAAGGCGCCGAGCAGGCCAGCCGCCGCCAGTTCCCAGCGCTGGTCCGACATGGACCGCCAGAGCGCGGCCATGGGTCGCGACCGGCGCCCCGTGGTCGGCACCTCGATCCCGCTCACCAGCCGTCACCTCCCACCGAGCGCCGCACCGAGGTGGCCGCCTCCTCGGCGATCTCCTCCTCGAGCGGGCTGTGCTCCGGCCCCGCGGGTTCGAGCCGGAGGATCTGGTCGGCCACGTCGATGAGTGCCGGTCGATGCGCGACCACGATCACGGTCGCACCGCGAGCGGCGAGCTCACGGACCGCCGACACGACAGCGTTCTCCGACGCCGGGTCGAGGGCGGCGGTCGGCTCGTCGAGCAGGACGACGTCGGCCGGCTGGGCGAGCGCCCGGGCCAGGCTGAGACGTCGGAGCTGTCCAACTGAGAAGCCGCCACCATCGGCGTCCAGGGCGGCGGCGAGGCCATCGGCTCGCCCCCGCACCTCATCTCCGATACCCGCGGCATCGAGGGCGGTCCAGATCCGCTCCTCGGGGACAGCCTCCCCGACCGCGCCCCGCGCACCCAGGCCCACCGCCTGCGCGAGCGACGGCGTCTCGCCCAGGTCGGCGCCGGGAAGATGGGCGCGCTGGGGCAGCCACGCGATGCGGTCCCGCCAGTGCGCGATGTCGAGCGAGGCGAGATCGGCCTCCTCGCCGCCTGCGCGCACGACGATCCGGCCCTCGGACGGCGACACGAATCCCAGCAGCACGTTCAGCAGGGTGGACTTGCCGCCACCGGATCCGCCGACGACAGCCGTGACCGTGCCGGGGCGGGCCACCACGGTCGCGCGGTCGAGTGCCGGACGGGTGCGATCCGGGTACTCCACCCTGAGGTCCTGGACCTCGATCTCCACGGGCCCGGCGGGCAACGTGTACTGCCCCCCGACCGGCACGGGGGTCTCGAGGATCGTGAACACCCGCTCGGCCGCGCCCAGACCCTCCGCGGCCGCGTGGAAGTGCTGTCCCACCAGGCGCAGCGGCAGGTACGCCTCCGGCGCGAGGAGCAGAACGTAGAGGGCCACCGGATACTCGATCTGGCCCTCTGCCAGCCGCAGTCCGACGGAGACGGCGACCAGGGCCACGGACAAGGTGGCGAGCAGCTCGAGCGCCAACGACGACAGGAACGAGACGCGCAGCACCCCCATCGTGGTGCTCCGGTAGCGGGAGCCGATCGCCCGGATCGCGTCGACCTGCGACTTCGCGCGCCCGAACGCCTTCAGCGTGGGCAGGCCGGACACGAGATCGAGGAAGTGCCCGGAGAGCACCGACAGGGTGTGCCACTGGCGGTCCACCCGGCTGCGCGTGTACAGGCCGATCAGGATCATGAAGACGGGGATCAGCGGGAGAGTCACCGCGATGATGATGGTCGACAGGAGATCCTGCCCGAGGACCGTGAGCAGCACCGCGATCGGCACGATCACGGCCAGCACCAGCTGCGGCAGGTAGCGCGCGTAGTAGCCGTCCAGCGCGTCGATTCCGCGGGTGATCAACGTGGCGGTCTCGCCTGGGGCCTGCGCTCCCGGCCCGGCGGGTCCGAGGGCCAGGACGTGCTCGACGACGCCCTCCCGCAGCTGCTGCTTGGCGCGGGCCGACGCGCGGACGGCAGCCCCCTCCGCGAGCCACGCCAGCAGCGCCCGGGCGACGAACACGGCGGCGAGTGCCACGACGGTGTCCCGCACCTCAGCCCATCCGGCTCCCTGGGAAGTGACTCGAACGATGGCGTCCGACAGGAGCCGCGCCTGGACGATGACGATGACCGCGGTCACGGCTCCGACGACCACGGCCACGATGAGGAAGGCGCGGGTGCTCTGCGCATACCTCAGGAGTCGAGGGTCGAGGGGCCTCACGATGGGTCATCCTGACATGTCTGAGGGGCCGCCCCATTCGGGCCGGCCCCTCAGTGATGTCTTGTCTAGCTCGCGGCTCCCGCGAACCGGTCGTCGGCCCGGCCGACCTCCGGCTGCGGCGGGATCATCGAGGTGCTGATCCGCTTCCGGAAGACCCAGAACGTCCAGCCCTGGTAGATGAGGACGATCGGCGTGAAGATCACGGCCACGATGGTCATCACCGTGAGGGTGTACGACTGGCTGGACGCATTGGTCACGGTGAGGTTGTAGGCGGCATCGGTGCTGCTCACCATGACGTTTGGGAACAGGCCCACGAAGAGGGTGGTCACCGCGAGCAGGATGGTCCCCGAGCTGAAGATGAACGCCCAGCCGTCCCGCCCCTTGACCACCATGAACAGCGCGAGCAGCCACGCCACCGCCGTCACGAGCGCGAGCGGAAGCGTCACGGCCACGCGCTCCGAGTAGGCCTGGTACCAGAGCAGGGAGGCGACGGCGATGACCGCAGCCACCAAGCCCATCTTCAGGGCCGCGCCCTTGGCGGCGTCCCGCATCTCGCCCGAGGTCTTGAGCCGCAGGTAGATGGCGCCGTGCGCCGTGAACACGGTCAGCGTCATCAGGCCCATGAGCAGCGAGAACGGGTTGAGCAGGGTGAACAGGTTGCCCGTGTAGTTGAGCTGGCCGGCGAGGTCCGGCTGACCGGAGGTCGCCAGGGGCTCGATCGGCGTGCCGCTCACGACGTTGCCGAAGGCCACGCCGAAGAGGAGTGCCGGGAGCACGGAGCCGATGAAGATGGCTGCATCCCACCGCTTGCGCCAGGTCGCCGAGTCGCGCTTGCCCCGGTACTCGAAGGCCACGCCACGGAGGATCAGGCCGAAGAGGACGAGGAACAGCGCGAGGTAGAAGCCGCTGAACATCGTGGCGTACCAGAGCGGGAAGGCCGCGAAGGTCGCGCCGCCAGCCGTGAGCAGCCAGACCTCGTTGCCGTCCCACACGGGGCCGATGGTGTTGATCATGACGCGGCGACGCAGGTCGTCCTTGCCGAGGAAGGGCAGGAGGACGCCCACGCCGAGGTCGAACCCGTCGAGGATGAAGTAGCCGATCCACAGCACCGCGATGAGGATGAACCAGACGGTGGTCAGTTCCATGATGTGTCCCTATTCCTTTTCCGGAAGTCCCTGTCCCCAGCGGCCTAGTAGGCGAAGTACAGCTGCTTGTCGTCCTTCTTGGATTCCTCGTACGGGTCGTGGACCACGTCCTCGGGTGCGCCGGCCTTGATGTACTTGACCATCAGGCCGACCTCGATGATGGCCAGGACTGCGTAGACCAGAGTGAAGCCGATCATCGTGATCCACACCTCTGCGGAGCTGAGCAGCGGTGAGTTCGCGTCAGCCGTCAACTGCTGTCCGAAGACCACCCACGGCTGCCGACCCATCTCCGTGAAGATCCAGCCGAAGGAGATGCCGAACAGCGGGAAGAACAGGATGGCGGCGCTGGACAGCGAGAAGAACCTGCCCTTCGGGACCCGATCCCCTCGCAGCGCCCACAGCGCCCAGATGGCCCACAGCGCGGCCAGCATGCCGAGTCCGATCATGAGCCGGAAGGACCAGTAGGTCACCGGGATATTGGGGATGTAGTTCTGGTCGGGGCCGTACTGCGAGTAGGTCTGCAGGTACTCCTGCTGCAGGTTGTCGATCCCCTGCACCTCGCCGGACGTGCTTCCTGTCGCCAGCCAGGACAGCAGGCCGGGGATGGTGATGATGTCCGTCGCCGACTCGCCGCCGGGCGTGCCGATGGTGAGGATGCTGAACGGAGCCTCGGTCTGCGTCGTGTACAGGGCCTCGGCGGCAGCGACCTTCATCGGCTGCTGCTGGACCATGATCTTCATGTCCATGTCGCCGCTGATCGAGACCAGTACGGCGGCCACGAGGACCGTCCATGCACCGGCCTTGGCGGCCTTGCGGAAGACGTTCACCTGACGGTTCTTGGTGATCTGCCAGGCGGCAATGCCCGCGACGAAGGCACCCGAGACCAGGAAGGACGCCGACAGCGTGTGGAAGAACGCGATGAGGGCGGTGTTCTGGAAGAGCACCTCGCCGATGTTGTTGAGGACTGCGCGACCGGTCTCCGGATCGATCTCGTAGCCGACGGGGTGCTGCATGAAGGAGTTGGCGGCGAGGATGAAGTAGGCGGAGAGCGCCGTGCCCGCGGCCGCGGCCCAGATCGTGGCCAGGTGCAGCTTCTTGGGCAGCCGGTCCCAGCCGAAGATCCACAGGCCGAGGAAGGTCGACTCAAGGAAGAACGCGAGCAGGCCCTCCATCGCCAGCGGGGCCCCGAAGACGTCGCCGACGAATCGTGAGTACTCGCTCCAGTTCATTCCGAACTGGAACTCCTGGACGATGCCTGTCACCACGCCCATCGCGAAGTTGATCAGGAACAGCTTCCCGAAGAACTTCGTGAGCTGCAGGTACTCGACCTTGCCGGTCCGCACCCACGCCGTCTGGAACCCCGCAACGAGCCACACCGTGCCCAGCGTGATCGGGACGAACAGGAAGTGGTAAACGGTGGTGATGCCGAACTGCCACTGGGAAAGTTGAAGCGCGCCCATCGTCGCGACCCCTTAGTCGTCGGTTGCCTCTCGGCAGACGATTGTGCCGGGTAACCGGCCCTCCGCCACGGATTCTTTCGGTGCTGCGCACCGCGAACGATCGGCGTCCGTCCATTTCAACCGGGACTTTGGTCCCGAATGCGCGTCGGCGGAACCGGGTGGGACAGTTCTCCCGTGTCCGTGGCGATCCGAGGTACCCGCACCGGGGGCCTGACGCTCTGGGTGCCCCTCGTGGCGCTCTGGCTGGTGTGGGGCTCCACGTACCTGGGCATCGCCGTCATCGGCACCTCGATGCCACCCCTGATCGGCAACGCGGCACGATTCCTGACGGCGGCGGCGATCCTCGGAGCGGCACTGGTGATCACCCGTGGGCCCCGGGTCCTCGCCGTCAGCATGGAGCAACTGCGCTCCACGGCGATCATGGGCGTGGCCCTGCTGGGCGTGGGCATCGGCACGCTGTCCCTGGCCGAGCGCTACGTCCCCAGTGGCATCGCCGCCCTCATCGTCGCGGTGATGCCCCTCTACATCATCGTCTTCCGACTGCGCGCGGGCGACCGGCCGCCCGCCCGGACGCTGGTGGGGGTTGCGATTGGGTTCGCGGGCCTCGCCGCCATCCTGCTCCCGGGCGGTACCGCCCCGGTGTCCGGATCCGACGCCGACGTGGTCGTGTGGTCCGCGGCGATCCTCCTGTCCAGCTTCTGCTGGGCCTACTTCTCCTGGCGGTCAGTGGGCTACACCCTGCCTCGGAACCCACTGGTCACCACGACCTACGAGATGGCCTTCGCCGGAGCGGCTCTGCTGGGCGTGGGCGCGGTCAGGGGTGAACGCGCCCATCTCGAGCAGGTCCAGGTGGACGCCTGGTGGGCATGGGCGTGGCTGGTGGCGGCCTCCCTCATCGGCTACACCTGCTACACGTGGCTGCTCGGGCATGCGCCGCTCTCGCTGACCGCGACGTACGCCTACGTCAATCCCGTCGTCGCCGTGATCCTGGGCTTCCTGATCCTCCGCGAGCCCATCACCCGGGACGTCCTCCTGGGCGTCACCGTTGTGGTCGGAGGCGTCGCGCTCGTCGTCTCGGGCGAGCGCCGACGGCGTCCCATCGTCCTTGACGAGGCGCCCCCACAGGGCCCGCCAGATGATTAGCCTGTCCCGATGACCCTTCGGACGAGGTCGATCATCGCTTCGGTGGTGGCCGTCATCATCCTCGTCCTGATGGGCCTGATCCTGCTGCTGCAGTACAGCGTGACGACACTCGCGAACCTCGCACTTCAGGACATCGTGTCCCCCAGCGTGGACTCGTCGGCGCAGTTGACCCTCGAGCAGGCCAATGCCAGTGGGGCGCTGTCCGACTACATCATGCTCAGCAGGGCGGAGTCGCTCGACGAGTACCGGCAGACCATCGGTCGTGCCACGACCGTGCTCGACGGCCTGCGCGACGACCTGTCGGGCGATGCCAAGCTGGCCGACCTCGTGGCCGCAGCCCGCGCAGCGCAGCGCGACTGGGTCAAGGCGGATGCCGAGCCGTCGATCACGCTCATGGAGGCCGGGCGCAAGCAGCGGGCCATGCGGCAGACGAACTCCGATCAGGCGTGGGCCACCTATCAGGCCATGGTGCAGGCCTCCGCGGCGCTGCACGACGCACTGAATGCCCAGCGCGACGAGATCGCGGCCGCCGGGAAGTCCTTCACTCGCTCCCTGGGCATCTCGCTGCTCGTGATCGGCGTGCTCATCCTCATCGGCTTGGGGGTGTTCTTCGGCGGACTGCGCGCATGGGTGCTCCGGCCGCTGGGGCACCTGCGCGGTGACCTCCAGCGGGCCGCCCGGGAGGAGGGTCACACCAGCCCCATCCGGCCGAGCGGACCGCCGGAGATCAAGGCCGTCGGCATCGACGCCGAACTCCTGCGGCGCAGCCTGGTGCGCGAGATCGACGAGGCCGAGGCTGCCAAGGAGGGCCTGGTCCAGGACGCCCCGGTGGTTGCCGCGATGCAGCGCGAGATGGCGGGTGCTGTTCCACCGGTTCCGGAGGGGCTGGCCGTCTCGGGCTGGAGTCAGTCGGCAGAGGGCGTCATCGCCGGCGACTGGTGGGACGTCATCCCCCAGGGCGACTCCGCGATCGCCCTCGTCGTGGCGGATGTCTCCGGGCACGGCCCGTCGGCCGGGGTGACCGCCCTGCGGGTCCGATCGATCATCCGCGCTGGCCTGGCGGCAGGGCTGGCGCCCGAGGTGGTCGCGTCCATGGCGGCGGACGCCTGCATCGACGACACCCACTTCGTCACCGCCATCCTCCTCGTCATCGACACGGAGTCGGGGACGCTCACCTGGTGCAACGCCGGCCACCAGCCGGCCATCGTGGTCACACGCGACAAGGAGTCGTCCCTCTGCGACCCGACCGGCCCGCTCCTGTCCGCCCTCGGCGGCGAGTGGTCCGTACGCACCCAGTTCTTCCGGCCCGGCGACGTCGTGGTCGCGTACACCGACGGCCTCGTGGAGTCCCGCAACGCGGACGGGGAGGAGCTGGAGACGTCGGCCCTCTCCTTGCTCATCCGCGGCATGGACGCCCCTGTGCGCGAGCACCCGGAGGAGCTGATCCCCCTGCTCCTCGGCCAGGTTCGGCACCGGGCCGCCGACTGGCGTCGCGACGACGTCACCGTGCTGGCCGCCTCACGACGGACCTGATTTCACCCGAGTCTTACCCGGCGTTTTGGGCGCGACGGACCCCCCATGGCACCATGGCCGGATGCGCCGACTGACAGCTATTGCCAGCCTGACCGCCGTGGGGGCACTGCTCTCCTCGCTCGTGGTCGTCCCTGCCGCCGAGGCCCGCCCCCGACAGGATCTGCGGGGGACGACCGTCCAGCAGAACCTGTTCGGAATGCACGTGTTCAACGTGCAGAACGGCCAGTGGCCGACCGTCCCGATCGGCTCCCTGCGGCTGTGGGACAACGAGACGACGTGGGCCCAGGTCGAGCCTGCGCCGGGCCAGTTCGACTGGACCAAGCTCGATGCGGCCGTCCAGAACGCGCAGTCCCATGGCGTGAACGACATCCTCATGGTGCTGGCCGGCACACCGGCATGGGCGACCGACAACCCGGCGTCCGGCGGCGCGGCGGGCGTGCTGCCCGGTGCGGCCGGCATGCCCAAGAACATCGCCGACTGGGATGCGTGGGTCACCGCCGTGGCCACGCGCTACAAGGGCCGCATCACGTCGTACCAGCCGTGGAACGAGGCCAACCTCGTCACCTTCTCGACCGGAACCCCGCAGCAGATGGCGGAACTCACCAAGCATGCGTACGACATCATCAAGAGCATCGACCCGAACGCGACGGTTGTCGCCCCCAGCATGGGGACGCGGCTGGGCAGCAACGGCAGCCAGCTCAGCAAGAAGTTCATGCAGTTCTACGGCGCCTACCTGCGCCAGCTGAAGGCCGACAACTGGCCTGTCGACGTCTGGTCGGCCCACACCTACCCGGCATCCCTCGGCACGCCCGCCGACCGCGCTCTGCTGATCAAGGGCTTCCAGAACGCCCTGCGGGCCTTCGGAGCGCCGGACAAGCCGATCTGGGACACCGAGAACAACTTCGGCCTGGCCGGCCCCGGGCCTCAGAACCCGGACCAGGACATCACGGACTACCGGGCGGCCAGCTGGACGGCGCGCACCTACCTCGACGCCCTGCGCTATGGCATCAGCCGCGTGTACTGGTACGCGTGGGGACCGGAGAACGACCTCGTCGGCATCCAGATGTACGACGGCTCGCCCGGCGCCCAGGCGTACGCGACGCTGCAGGACTGGATCGTCGGCGCCACGTTCAAGAAGTGCACCGGGACCGCCAAGGTCACGTGCACCTTCATCAAGGACGGCAAGCGGACGAAGATCGTCTACGCCGCGAAGAACCGCAAGAACTTCGTGACGAAGGGCTTCTCCCAGGTCTGCGAGCTCGACGGCACGTGCACGCCGATCACCGGCAAGCGCATCCGCACCGCGGGTCCCGTCCTCCTGAAGAAGTAGCCCTCCCCCGCCCGTTCGTTGAGTGGCCTGGTGGCGGCGAGTTCTCGCGCAATTTTCGCCGCCACAGGGCCACTCAACGGGTGCGGGACAGCGCGGCTTGCACGAGACGTACCGTCTGGTCCGGCCGCCTAAGGTCATCCGCCGTGAGGACGATGACCCGCCAACCCGCCGACTGGAGCGCATTCAGTCGCTCCGCATCCCGACGGCGCTGCCGTTCCTCGAGATGGACCCGCCCGTCGTACTCGACGATCACGCGCTTATCGGGCCAGACCATGTCCACTCGGGCGAGCCACATGTCGTCCGCGTAGATATCCACATTGCAGCGCGGGGGAGGGCAGCCACCCCGGAGGAGGAGCACGCGGGCCCACGACTCGCCGGGCGACTCGGCTCGCCCATCGAGGATCGGGACAGCCTTACGCACCTTGGCCATGCCGCGACGCCGATACCCCCACTGGAGCAGGTGCTGGAACTCACCCTCATGGCCGAGGCCGCGATGGAGGATGGCATCCCCCATCGCCACCAGGTCGGCGAAGCTCATCAACTCCGCACAATCCAGCCACGTCCGCACCGGCGTCGTGACCGCGACGCCATTGAAGTCCATGACATGGAAGGCCGGGAGCAGGAGCCTGCGACCACGAACCCCACGCCGCTTCGGCCGCGCCCTCCCCGGCCGCACGGCCACCGACACGTCGGCGCCGGGGATCTCCGCGCCGCTCGGCAGCGGCAGCCCCCAGAGGCGCGCTGCCGCGAGATCCGTCACGACGGCGTCGTCCACGCACCCGAGCACGGCCGCGTCGATGTCCACGGCCCGGTCGCCGATCGACTCCGCGCGGCGACGCACTCCGCGGGATGCCGTGAGGAAGCCGGGCCCCCGCGCCTGCTTGTCCGAGAGCCCGGCGCCTCCGATCTTCGAGGCGGGGAAGACGTCGGGGGTGGGATGGTCGATCATTCCTCGACCCTGCGGTGGCGGGGCGGCCACGCCCATGGGGTGACGCTCGGCTGTGGACGCCTGACCACCTCGCACCCCACCCCCATGTCGTTGAGTGGCCCGGTGGCGCCGGAATTCCGGCTGATTTCGGCCGCCACCGGGCCACTCAACGAAATGGAGGGGGCTAGCGCTGCTCGTTGATGGAGTTGCCGCCGTCGACGATGATGCACTGGCCGGTGACGTACGCCGCGCCGGGCGTGCACAGCCACGCGATCGCGCTGGCCACCTCCGCAGGGGTGGCACTGCGACCGACCGGCACCCGCAGGCCCTCACCGGCCTCCTGCTCGGTCTGCGATCCGGTCGCGATCCACCCGGGAGCAACCGCATTCGCCGTGATTCCGAACCGCGCGTAGTCCACGGCGATGGACCGTGCCATCCCGACCATGCCCGCCTTGGCCGACGCGTATGTGATCTCGTTCCGCATCGCCATGACCGGACCGGTCACGCTCGACACGTGGACGATCCGCCCCCACCGCCGCTCGACCAGATGCGGCATGGCCGCGCGCGTCACGAGAAACGCGCTGTCGAGGTTGCGCTCGATCCCCGCTCGCCAGGTCGCGGGATCGGTGCCCCGCAGGTCCCCGCCTTCCGGAGACGTGCCGACGCTGACCATGCCGGCGTTGTTGACGACGATGTCGAGACGCCCATGGGCGACCAGGGTCTCGGCCACGAGGCCCTCGGCCGCCTCCGGCGACGTGAGATCGGCGACATGCCCGGACGCGCTCGCACCCCGAGCACGCAGTTCGTCCGCCCTCAGCTGGATCCGGTCCGTCGTCGCCGCCACCGCGACGGACGCGCCCAACTCCGCCAGCAGCACCGCCGCCGCGAATCCGATCCCTGTCTCCGATCCAGCACCCGTGACGAGGGCCACCCGGCCACTGAGGTCGAAGGTCGCAGGAGTCATGGCTGCATCAGCAGGCGCACAGCCTCATGGAACAACTCCGTGTGCAGGTCCACGTCCGTGCGCCGCGTAGCCGGGCACATCAGGGCCATGTTGTGGAAGGGCGTCATGAGGACCCCCCGGTTCGACATGAACAGGTGCAGGTACTCCTCGATCTCGTCGTCGTGAGCGGCCGCCGACTCCGTGCCGGTGCGCGGTGCCGGGCGGCAGAAGCGGTACTCGGCGCGTGCACCGAGCTGCGCGATGGACCACGGCACATCGAACTCCTCGAGGGTCTGCTCGACGCCCTCGCGGAAGGCCGTGGCGAGTTCGATCATGTGCTCGAACGCCTCGTCCGTCAGGACCTCGCCCAGAGTGGCCCGCATGGCTGCCGTCGACAGGACGTTGCCGGCCAGCGTGCCCCCGACACCGCCGACGTCGACCAGATCCACCTCGGCGTGCGATCGCACGACGGCGGCAACCGCCTCCGTGATGCCATAGGCCCCGGTGGGGATCCCGCCGCCGATGCTCTTGCCGATCACGAAGATGTCCGGCCGCAGTCCCCAGGCCTGGGTGCATCCGCCCGGACCGGCGGAGATGGTGTGTGTCTCGTCGATCAGCAGCAGCGCCCCGTACTCCGTGCACAGCTCTCGGACTCCCTCGAGGAAGCCGGGCTCCGGCAGCACGATGCCGATGTTCGTCAGCGCCGGCTCCCTGACGACGACGGCGACATCACCGTGGGAGAGCCCCGCCTCGACCGACGCCAGGTCGTTGAACTCGGCGACGCGTGTCGTCTCGCTCACGTGGACGGCCGGTCCCACGTTGCCACCACGCGGCGCCGTGCCACCATCGGGCCCGGTGATGACGAAGGTCTCGTCCACCGACCCGTGGTAGCAGTACGAGAACGCCATGACCTTCGGACGTCCGGTGACGAGGCGGGCGATCCGCAGCGCCCAGCGGTTGGCATCGGTGGCGGTGAGGCTGAACGACCACAGCGGCATCCCGAAGCGACGGGTCAGCTCAGCCGCGACCCACTCGGCATCGAGGCTCGGCATCATCGTGGTGATGCCGCCGTCGACGCCGATCCGCTGCTGCACGGCGGCCACCGTGGGCTCGGGTGAGTGACCAGCCATGGCACCCGTGTCACCGAGGGCGAAGTCGACGTACTCGTTGCCGTCGATGTCGGTGATGCGGTTGCCGTGTGCCGTCGCCAGGTAGAGCGGGTAGCCCCCGGACCACTTGTTCATCCACGTCATCGGGACCCGGCCGAAGAGGTGGTCGGCCTCCTCGAAGGCCGCCCGCGACTCGGGGGTGCGGCGCAGGTGCTCAGCGCGCTCGTTCTCGAGGAGGGTGGTGAGGCGCATACGGTCGATGGCAGGCACGAGGGCTCCAGGGTTCGAGGTCGACACCTGCATTCAAGCAACGCAGCGGGCGCTCGTCACCGGTTGGGCACGGACAAGTGGGACGGTCCCGCCCCTCACCTGCTCCGTCGCGTACATGGCAGGCTTGCCGGGTGGCCGACCAGGAAGCGACCCCCGACCAGCGCGAACCGCGGGAGCTGAAGCTGCGCCTGTGGGGCCTGACCTTCGACGCCCACCGGCTGGTCTACGCCACCATCATCCTGATGACGGCCCTCGCCATCTACGACGAGGGCACCGCGCCACTGACCACGCAGCCGATCCTGGCCATGTTCGGCATCGCCATTGCCCCGCTCTTCGCGCTGTCGATGGCGCACGCCTTCTCGGACGCGATCGACCTGCAGATCCGCAGCGGGCACCGGCTCACGTGGCGCGAGCGCCGCCACCTGCTCGCCGACAACCTCGAGTACCTGTACATCGCCATCCCGCCGATCATGCTGACGATCGTGCTGTCGTTCTTCGGCTGGGATGCGAACGACGTGGTCGGCCTCGTACAGCTTCTCGGACTGGCCAGCCTGGCCATGTGGGGAGGCTTCGCCGCGCGGGCCGCGGGACTGTCCGGCTGGGTTCAGGCGCGGTTCGCCGTCAGCTACGCGATCATGGGCGCGATCGTGATCACCGTGGAGCTGATCCTCACCCACTGACGGCGCTACGGCACCTGCCAAGCCGGCACCCCATCGGAACCCGGACGAGCCAGCAGGCCGGCGGCCACGCCTGCGAGGAAAGCGGCACCCATCGCCCCCGGCTCGTCAATGTCCACGACCGTCGACGTACCGAGCTGGCGCGCCTTCGCGTCGGCCACCATCGGATTGTGGATCCACCCGCCGGCGAGCACGGCCGTGCGGTGCGGTCCCGCGACACTGGCCATCTGCGCGATCGGCACGCCCGACATCTCGGTGAGGTCCTCGACGACGGACCGCCAAGTCTGCGCAGGTGAGATGCCGTCCGTGATCCCCCCGATGACGAGCGCGTCATTCCCGACATCCACCAGGTGGGGGGAGTCAGGTCCGCGCTCCTCGGCGAGCGCTGCCTCGGCGAGAAGGAGACGCGACTGTCGGTCGTCAGCCCCGAGCATGGCCGACACGCGTTCCAGGGAGAGGCCGGTCAGCCGTCCCGCCAACAGGATCTGGTGTCCCGGGCGGACCGACCAGTCGACGTCGATGTCCTGGTCCGTGAGCCACTCGATCTGATCGATCGGAACGGTCGCCGGCACCGTGCGGATGAGCGCCTCGGCCGTCCCCATCGAGTCGAACAGCGTGCCCTCACTCGTCGCTCCCGAGACCAGCACAGCCGCCTGATGGTCCAGCCCGGCCACGGTGAGCGTCGCACCGCGAAGGACCTCGGGCACGGCCTCCCCTCGCACGGCCCCCGCCGGGTCACCCGCCCACACACGCTGCTCCGCGAGCAGCCTGCCCACCAGCTCCTCCGCCACCGGCCAGGGCTCCCGGGTGGTCGCGTCGAGCATCCCGGTGCGCGAGGCGAGCGATGCCTCACTCACCTCCTCCCCACCCATCGCCCGCACGATCCACTCGGCGATGCACAGGTGGCGCACGGCGTCGTTCGCCGACGGCACATGAGCCCGGAGCCACATGATCTTCATGAGGGAGGGCTTGGAGTTGAGCCGGCGGCCGGTCGCCCGCTGGAAGTCCCGGGGGGCAACGAACGCACGCACGGCATCGGCGTCGCCGCGCGGATCGAACCAGGCCAGCGCCGGCGCACAGGGCCGACCAGAGGAATCGATGAGCACCCCGGCCTCTGCGATACCCGTGACCCCGACACCGTGGACCCGCACCGGTCCGCCGATCGACTCGGCAGCCTCCGCGCACACGCCGATGGCGACCGCCGCGAGCTCACCGGGATCGGCGTCGGCGTTGGGTCCGGCATGACGCCACGGTGTGGGCCGGGAGGCCGTGGCGAGCACTTCCCCGCCCGCCGTCACGGCGAGCGCCTTGATCGACGTCGTGCCAACGTCCACCCCGACCAGTACGTCCGTCGCCATCACCACCACCCCGCGCTAATGTCAGGAACACGCTATTGGCCGCGATGGCCCGGCGCTTGTCGATGAGAGGAAAACCATGTCCGACGCCACCTTCCGCCTCCGCCGGATGTTCAACCCTGCTTCCGGCCGCTGCCTCGACATCGCGGTGGACCATGGCTTCTTCGGCGAGAAGACCTTCCTTCGCGGAATCGAGGACCTCCCCGCAGCCGTCGACACCCTCGCCCAGGCCCGCCCCGACGCGATCCAGCTGACCATCGGGCAGGCCCGGCTGCTCCAGTCCCAGGGCGGTCGCGAGCGCCCCGCCCTCGTCCTGCGCACCGATGTCGCGAACGTCTACGGCGCACCCCTGCCCGACCACATGTACGACCTCACCCTCCCCAACGTGGCGCTCGCCGGGGTGCAGCTCGATGCGGCCTGCGTCGTGGTGAACCTGTTCGACCTGCCCGGGCGCCCGCAGGTGCGCGAGGCCTGCCTGCGCGCGATCCTCAACGCAAAGGTCGACTGCGAGAAGTACGGCATGCCCCTGATGGTCGAACCCCTGGTCATGAAGGAGAGCGCCGCCGGCGGCTACGAGGTCAACGGTGACCTCGACCGGATCATCCCCGTCGTGCGCCAGGCCGTCGAGCTCGGCGCCGATGTCATCAAGGCTGATCCCACGGACGATCCGGCCGACTACCACGAGGTCATCCAGACGGCGTCCGGGATCCCGGTGCTCGTCCGCGGCGGCGGCAAGGTCGACGACGACGAGCTGTTCCGACGCACTCAGGCCGTCCTGGAGCAGGGTGCGGCCGGGATCGTCTACGGACGCAACATCATCCAGCACGACAACCCGGCCGGCATGACGCGCGCCCTCATGGCCATGCTGCATGACGGGGCGGATGCGGCGCGCGCGAGCGAGATCCTGGCCGCCTCGTGACCGCCGAGCCCGTCCGGATCGGGGTCGTCGGTGCCGGGCTCATGGGCAAGGAGCTCGCCGGCGTCTGCGGGCGCTGGTCACAGCTCGTGGACCACCCCTCCGCTCCTCAGGTGGTCGCCGTCGCCGACCCGAACCGGAGCGCGCGCGACTGGTTCCGGCAGGTGCCGACGGTCGAGACCTTCGCGGACGACTGGCGGGCTCTCGTCGACGACGACTCACTCGACGTGCTGTACCTGGCCGTCCCGCACAACCTGCACGAGGAGCTCTACATCGCGGCCGCCGACGCCGGTCGGGACTTCCTCGCAGAGAAGCCGTTCGGCATCGACCTGCACGCTGCCGAGCGGATCGTCGCGGCCATCGATGCCTCCCCCAGCTTCGTCCGGGTGTCCAGCGAGTTCCCGTTCTACCCCGGAGCCCTGAAGGCGTACGCGTACGCACGCTCGGGGGCCCTGGGCGAGGTCCTCGACGTGCGCTCGGCCTTCCAGCACTCGTCGGACATCGACCGGGGCAAGGCGATCAACTGGAAGCGGCGGGTCGAGACCTGCGGTGAGATCGGCGTGATGGGGGATCTCGGCCTGCACGTCGCACACATCCCCCTTCGCCTCGGCTTCCGCCCCGAGTCGGTCTACGGCCTCCTCGACAACGTCGTCACCGAGCGTCCCGGCCCAGACGGGTCGATGGTGGCCTGCGACACCTGGGACAACGCCCTGCTGGCCTGCCGCGTGCCCACCGACCGCGACCGGAGCTTCACGATGCTTTGGGAGACGCGACGCATCGCTCCCGGGCAGATGAACTCGTGGTCCTTCGAGGCGCTGGGCATGGACGGTGGGGTGCGCTTCAGCACGCGGAATCCCGCTGTGGTCCAGCGGTTCTCGATCAAGGACGGGGAGCAGGTCTGGGAGGACGTGCAGCCAGGTCATGCCTCGGCGTGGCCGTCGATCACCGGAGGCATCTTCGAGTTCGGGTTCGGTGACGCCCTGCTCCAGATGTGGGCCTCCTACCTCGCGGAGCGGGCCGGCTCGCTCGGTGACCGGTTCGGGACGGTGACGCCCGGCGAGGCCCTCGATGCGCACCGGGTGTTCGCGGCCGCGGTGCGGTCCCAGGAGTCCGGAAGGGCGGAGATGCCGCGGGCCTGACCGCCGAAACGCTGGCTGCGACACGCCTGCGACATGTCGGTCCGCCACCCTTCCGCGCTGCGGGGACAGTATGGGAGCACTTCCCCAATGCACAGGAGCAAGGCAATGCCACACGTGAGATCAGCCGTGTCCGCCCTCGCCACTGCCGCTCTGGTCGTCTCGATCGGACTCGGTGCACCCGCCGCAAACGCCGCCACAGGCGACATCGCGCAGTTCGGGCTGCCCGATGCGAAGTCCGCCCCGGTGGCCCTCACCTCCGATGCCGATGGCACGTTGTGGGTGGCGGCGCAGGGATCCGTCGTCCTCAGCAAGGCAACCCTCGACGGCAAGGTGTCCACCGTGCTGTCGGGCGGCGGCACCAATCCCGATCCGGTGGACATCGCGCTCGGCTCGGACAAGCGACTCTGGCTGACGGAGTCGACGGCCAATCGCATCAGCGCAGTCACTCCGGGAACCGGGGCAGAGGCGACCTACGGTCTGCCGACGAAGGACGCCAAGCCGGGTGGCATTGCCTCCGGGCCCGACGGCAACCTGTGGTTCACCCAGTTCGGGGGCAACAGCATCGCCCGCATCAGCACGGCCGGTTCCATCACCGAGTTCGCGCTGGCCAAGGACTCCGGGCCGACGGACATCGCGGCCGGGCCCGACGGCAACCTGTGGTTCACCATGACCACGGCCAACGCGATCGGCAGGATCACCACCGGCGGCGCCGTGACGACCTACTCCCTGTCAACCGCCAATGCGGAACCCACCGGCATCACGGCCGGACCCGATGGCAACCTGTGGTTCACCGAGCGGGCGGGCAATCGCATCGGCCGCATCACTCCGAAGGGCCTTCTCGCCGAGTTCGCCCTTCCCAACGCAGGCTCCACCCCCACGGCGATCACCGCAGGTCCGGACAAGGCCGTGTGGTTTTCGATGCCGGGCGTCAACAGGATCGGACGCGCCTCGATGACCGGCGAGATCACCACCTTCGCCGTTCCTACTCCGTCCAGCACACCAGCCGGGATCAGTGCGGGCAGTGACGGCAACGTCTGGTTCGTCGAGACCGATGGGAACCGGCTCGGCCGCATCCTCACCGGGGTGACTCCGATGTCGACGGCTGCCCCCACGGTGACCGGCTCGAGCACTGCGGTCGGCCAGGTCCTGAGCGCGACCAGCGGAACGTGGAACTACGCACCCACCACCTACACCTACCAGTGGCAGCGGTGCGCATCCGGCGACGCCTCATCCTGCGCCAACATCGACAAGGCGAACGGGGCGACATACACGATCACCGCCGACGACGCCGGCAAGCGCGTGCGCGTCCTGGTCGGGGCGACCAACCTCAACGGGCCCGCGGCGACACCGGCGCCCAGCAACATCCAGGCAATCGACGGCCTCCCGCCGACCCCGCCGCCGGCCCCTGTGGCGGGCGGCCAGACGGTGACGATCGCGGCCGGCGTCACGGCGAAGCTGCGCGGACCGAAGAAGACCAAGCGCGGCGTCCGGCGCGCCTACGGCGTGACGTTCAGCGACCGCAAGGTTCAGGGCACCGTGCGGATCACGTTGGTCAACTCGCTCGGGACCGAGGTGCGGGTCATCGCCAGGGCCCTGCCGGTGAAGCCGAATGGCAAGGCCGCCCGCCTCGCCAAGATCCCGCGCAGTGTGGCCCGTGGCGGGTACACGCTCAAGGCCGTCTACACGCCGTCGCAGAGCGTCGCGTCGACCTACGCGGTGGCCACCATGACGAAACCGCTCACCCTGCGCTAGTCCCCGCGTCGAGCCGCCCGCGCCTCCCGCCCATCCGGGGACGCGGGCGGTGGCGCTAACGCGGCACGTCAAGGGTGCCCAGAGCGCGCAGGACGCTGAGCACGGGGGACACCTCGTGAGTGCGCAGGATGCCGGTGCCTCCGAGTCGGGCAAGCACCGCGTAGAACGCCTCCGCGCTCCGGAAGTTCTCCTCGAAGATGTCGAATGCATGGGGAAGGGCGTTGCACATCGGGACGCCGAGCTCGCGTAGCCGGAAGCCCGCGAGGATGACGCGAGCCTGATGCCTCGCCCGCGTCAGCGGATCGGTCAGGTTGCCGTAGTAGAAGCCCATGCCCGGATCGATGACGATGCGTTCGACGCCACGTCCGCGCGCCCTCGCGATCCGATCGCCGAAGTGGTCGATCAGGGCCGGGATGGGGTCGGCATCCAGCTCGACGTCCGTGACCTCCCGCACGTTCGCCCCGCCGGAGTAGCACAGGATCACCGTCGCCTCGTACTCAGCGACGAGGTCGAGCATGGCGTCCTCGTGCTGGACGCCGGTCATGTTGAGGACCGACGCGCCCGCAGCCAGGCCGGCCTCGGCGACCTCCGGCTCGTAGGTCTCGACGGAGACGAGCACGTCCTCCTTGGCCAGCTGGGCGACGACCGGGACGAGCGCGGCCGCCTGATCCGCGGCTCCGACCCGCACGGCCTTTGCGGTGGTGGACTCGGCGCCGATGTCGATGAGCTGTGCACCCTCCGCAGCCATCACCCGTCCCTTGCGGATCGCCGACTCGGTGGACACGGCGATGCTCTCGCGATAGGTCGAGTCACGGGACAGGTTGACGGTGCCCATGACGACGGGCTCGACGTCCGTGTCGAACCGACGCCCCCCGATGAGCAGGTCGCCAACGGGGGCCTCGATGGCCGAACGATGAGCGCCCGCCAGGGCCGCGAGGTCGGCGAGGGTGATCACCCTTGCAGTGTATGGCGGGACCGGAACTCCGCGACCGGACCGGCGTGGGAGGGTGGCGTCATGGCTTTCCTGCGCTGCGACTTCTTCTCCGAGTCCCTCTCCCTGTCGACCTCGATGACGGTCATCCTGCCGCAGGCGACGTCCACCCAGATCGGCATGGACGGGGTGTCGCAGGACGCACCACCCGTGCTGTACCTGCTCCACGGCCTTACCGATGACGACACCATCTGGACGCGACGCACGTCCATCGAGCGCTACGCCGCTCCCCTGGGACTCGCGGTCGTGATGCCCCAGGTGCACCAGAGCTTCTACGCCGACGACCGCAGCGGCCTGCGGTTCTGGACCTTCCTCTCCGAGGAGCTCCCGACGATCGTCGACTCGTTCTTCCGGGTGTCCACGCACCGTGAGGACACCTTCGTGGCGGGACTGTCCATGGGTGGCTACGGCGCGATGAAGTGGGCACTGCGCCAGCCCGAGCGCTTCGCCGCGGCTGCCAGCCTGTCGGGGGCGCTCGATCTCGGTCATGTGCAGGACGCAGGCGACCCGTGGGTGAACGCCATCCTTGACCGGGTCTTCGCCGGCTCGATCTCGGGAACCCCGGACGACACCGTCCACCTCGTGCAGGAGGTCGACCCGGCGCAGTGCCCAGCGCTGTACGTGGGTTGCGGCACCGAGGACGATCTCTACCCGGCGAGCCTGGCCTTCGTCGACGCAGCCCGTCGGAGCACCGTGCCTGTCACCTCCGCGTTCTCCCCCGGTGAGCATGAGTGGGGCTACTGGGACCGCACGATCCAGGACGTCCTGGCCTGGCTGCCGCTGCGCGGGAGGTGACGCGCGAAGCGGATGCCCCGAGAACGACAGTGGAGGGCCCGGACGGTGACCGTCCGGGCCCTCCACTGATGTCTCACGGGGCGAAGGGAAGCAGCACCCCGTCGATACCGTGCGCAATCTGCTTGTTGCCGTCGTTGATGTCCACCTGGTTCAGGATGACCCGGGGGTTGGCGATCTTCCGGGCCTTGTCACCGAGGATGATCGCCGGCGCCTTCGTGACGCGCACCGAGATGGTCTTTCCTTCAGCGGTCTTCAGCTTGGCGCCGTTGGCCTTGAGGGCGTCCGCGGACATGATCGTGCTGCCGGGCACGACGTGGTAGAGCAGCACCTGCTCCACGGTGTCGACGCCCAGTCCGGCCACGGTCTTGAAGGCAGCGGCCTCGGTCTTGACCTTGTGACCCTTCAGCGCGGATGCGAGGTTCATGAACGCCTGATCATTCGGGATGAAGGCGGTGAGCGCGACGCTCCCGTCGGCGAGGACCTTCACTGCGGAATCCGGCTTCGCCTGCAGGACCGCCTCCGCCGCCTTGGTCACGATGTCGTAGTCCTTGTGGTTGCCGTCGAACTTCGCCTTGCCGACGCCGAGGACGGACGCGAGCGAGGTCTCCCCATCGGCGGCCTGAGCGGCGGGTGCGGCGATGAGGGCGGCGGCCCCGAGGGCAGCGGCCGCCGTGAGGGATGCGATGCGAGCGATCGAGTTACGCATGTGGTCTCCTTGGATCTGCCCTGATGGGCCCGCCCCCAGCGGGCGGTCACTCATACTTCGGGCCGAGTGCGACTTTCGGATGCAATCGCGCCAGACATTTTTCAATTTCTTTGCGATCTCCTGCATCCGAGGCCCCGCCATCGGGTGAAGTAGGGGTGTGAGCGCCCTGCTGCCGGCCCCGGCTTCGCTGAACGAGTCGTCGACTCGTGCGCCGGGGCTTAGATTGGTCAGGCTGCCGGAGGGGCAGGGAACCTTCGCCGAGGAGCCACCCTTGATCGAACGTGACGACCTCGATGTCGTCGACGGCTTCGTGGCGGGTGACGAGCAGGCGCTGTCCGAGGCCTACCGGCGATGGAGCGCCCTGGTGTACACCTCCGCGCTCCGCGCGACGGGCAGCGAGGCGGATGCCGCCGACGTCACCCAGTCCGTGTTCATCAGCGCCTGGCGGGGACGGTCCGGCTTCACCCCCGAGCGCGGCTCCCTTCCCGGCTGGCTCCTCGGCATCACCAGGCGCCGGATCGCCGACCACTGGCAGGAGCGTTCCCGAGAGTCGCAGCGGGTCTCGATGGTCGCAGAGAGCCTCGCTCCCGAGCCCGATCACCCGTCGCCCGATGCCGCAATCGATCGGGTGCTCCTGGCCGACGAGATCTCCCGGCTCGGCGACCCCCAGAGGCACATCATCGAGCTCGCGTTCTTCGAGGACCTGACCCACGTGGAGATCGCCGAGCGCCTCGACCTGCCTCTGGGTACGGTCAAGAGCCACATCCGCCGTTCCCTGGAGCGGCTGCGCACGCGATTGGAGGTGGACGGTGCCGCACTGCGATGAGGGCGACCTTGCCCTGATGGCCCTCGGTGAGCCCGCTCGGCCCTCCGACGCCGAGCACCTGTCCGCGTGTGCCGAATGTCAGCAGCGCCTCGACGACCTGACCGCCCTGGTGCGTGCGTCACGTGACGTGACCAGCGCGGACCTCCCGCAGGTCCCCCCCGCCCTGGTGTGGGAGGGCATCCTCGAGGGGATCGCGGAGCCCGCCTCGGTCACGCCTCTGCGTACCGCGGCACCCGCGTCGCCGCGACGCGGACCCCGCTGGCTGCTGCTGGCGGCCGCGGCGGTCCTCGGGGTCATCGTCGGCGGCCTCGGGACCGCACTGGTCGTGACGCGCGACGCTCCTGCGGAGCTCATTGCCCAGGGCGAGCTGGCTCCTGTCGGCGAGTCACCGGTCACCGGAACCGCGGCCGTCCAGACGTCGGCGGCCGGCGAGACCTTGACCGTCTCGATCCCCGGCCTGTCCTCCCCCGGCGACGGCTATTACGAGGTATGGATGGCGACACCGGACACCTCGACGATGGTCGCCATCGGCACGCTGAATCCCGGGGAGACCGCCACCTACACCCTGCCCGCCGGCATGAGCGTGACCGCCTACCCCGTGGTGGATGTCTCCCTCGAGCACTTCGACGGCGACAACACGCACAGCGCCACGAGCATCGTGCGCGGCACTCTCCAGAGCTGAGCGGAACGGCGCCGGTCAGTCCACGACATCGGGGTACCGGAGGAATGCCTCGTGGAGTTCGTCTCGCCGTGCCTTGGCCGCCGCGACGCAGTCCGGATCGAGCTTGCCGTCGCGGGCCATGCGCTCCAGCTCGGCGATCGCGTCGTCCACGGCCCAGCCGGTCTTGTACGGCCGCTCACTGACGAGGGCGTCGAAGACATCGGCCACCGAGATGATCCGGGCCTCGAGCGGAATGTCCTCACCGGCCAGCCCCCGCGGATAGCCGCTGCCGTCCATCGCCTCGTGGTGCAGCTCGACGATGTTCTTCAGGAGCTCATCATTCGGAAGCCGGTCCACGTGCAGTGTCAGGGTGATCCGCTCGATCATCTCCCGGCCGCGCGTGGTGTGGGTCTTCATGATCTCCCACTCCTCCGGGTCCAGCCGGCCCGGCTTGAGCAGGATCCGGTCGGGGATGGCGATCTTGCCGATGTCGTGCAGCGGCGCGTAGAGGTAGATCTGCTCGATGAACTCATCGTTGAGAGCGTGCTGCTCCGCCACCCCGCGGGCGATCACGCGCGCATAGCGGGACATCCGGTTCAGGTGCGCACCCGTCTCGAAATCCCGGAACTCGGCGATGTCACGGGCCACCCCGACCGTGCCCATGATGGAGCGGATGGCCATCAGCTCGTTGGCCACCGCCATCGTGATGATGTTCGCGTACAGGACGAGCTCGCGCTGGAGCGCCGGTGTGAAGGTGTCCTTCCTGCGCGAGTCGAAGAAGATGAATCCGAACAAGTCGCCCTGGTAGTACATGGGGATGGTGAACGAGGACTCGTAGCCCTCGTTGAGCACGTACTCGGAGTGCACCGTCGTGGGCCGGAGCACCTCCTGCACGTTGTCGATCACCCGAAGCTCACGGGTGCGGGCAAGGTAGCTCAGGGACTCGCTGTCCTGCAGGCGGTACTGGTGTGCGGCGAGGGCCTCGCCATTCCGCGTGGAGTTGATGAACGTCTTCAGCAGGTCGTCGGAGCTGTCGTAGAGCGCGCACGCAACCCGCTCCACGTCGGGGGCGATCTCCAGCAGTTGATCGTGAATGCCCTGCAGCCGTTCCCCCAGGCTGCGGTACGACTCGGAGTTCAGATCAAGTTCCACGCTCTCCCCACCCGCCCCCTCACGGGCGCCAGCATCCCACAACAGGGGCGGTATCGCCCCTCCGCGTCAGCCCCGCGGGTGCTTCGTCTGGTACATCACGTGATCCGCGGCATCCACGGCGGTCAGAAGGGGCTCGTCCCTGTGCCATTCCACGACTCCTGCCGTCCAGCCGCTCCCCGAAAGGGCCCGCAGGCGCTGGAGCGTCGTGGCGGCCTCCTCGGACGAGCAGTTGGGGAGAACGAGCGCGAACTCGTCCCCGCCGACTCGGGCCAGCAGGTCGGACGGCCGGAGGCCGCCTCGCCACGCCTCGACCAGCCCCGCGAGGAGGTCATCGCCGGCGCCATGCCCGTACTTGTCGTTGAACTGCTTGAACGCGTTGAGGTCCAGGACGACGACCGCGGTTGGCTGCTTGGCCCGAAGCGCCACGGCCCTCGCGAGTGGGGCACGCTCGTAGAGACCCTTGCGGTTCAAAGCACCCGTGAGCGGATCCGTGACCGCCGCCCGACCCAGGCGGCTGACGAGGAACCAGACGTGCACCGTGTTGGCGACGAACAGGATCATTGCCAACCAGATCACGAACGGATACTCGACCACCGGGTGGTACATCGTCGCGCCGACGAAGGCCACCGTGGTGATGATGAGGAACACCGCCACCCGAGGAGCGCTCAACTGGTACGCGGCGAAGACGCCGAAGGCCATCAGACCGATCGAGTCCATCACCTGGACGGCTCCCGCCGGTGTGAACGTCGCGCTGACGGCCAGCAGCAGGCCCGATCCGGTCAGGGTGACGTCCATGTACCACCACGGCAGCCGACGACTGCCCACGAAGGTGAAGGCGGCCAGCAGGCCCCACAGCGCGCCGAGCAGCGCCTGGTGCTCGGGGATCATCCCGTCAGAGGCTGATCCCGCGAAGATGAAGGCGAAGGACAGCAAGCTCGCGGCCGCCTGCACGCCGATGAGCACAGGTATCTGCCGTCTGGCGTTCACGTCGACCACCCTCCCCCGCGCCCATGATGGCGAAGGTCCGCCCGCGTTGCAGGGTCACCTGCGCGGGCGGACCTTCGACGACCTCAGGAGCGCAGGGCCTCCGCGAGCTCGGCGAACTCGCCGACCAGCAGGTCCATGTCGTCCTTGGTGTGCGCCAGCGAGACCAGCCACTGCTCGTCAAGCCCCGGAGGGGTGAGGATGCCCCGGTTGACGCCCCACAGCCAGCTCAACTCCGCCAGGCCGAAGTCGGTGCGCTTGTAGTCGCGGTAGTTCCGCAACGGGGTGGCCGACCAGGTGACCGCGCCCTTCACTCCGAAGCCCACGGTGTGCGCCGGGAGCTCGTACTTGGTGATCAGCGCGTCCATGTCGGCCATCGCGCCGACGTTGAGCGCCTCCGCCTCGGCCAGCGCCTCGTGGGTGCACACCTCGTCGACAGCCGCCGCAGCAGCCATCACGAGCGGGTTTCCGTTGTAGGTGCCGAAGTGCGGCATCCGGTTGTCGACGACTGCGGCCATGACCTCGGCCGTCCCGCCGAAGGCGGCGAGCGGCAGGCCACCCCCGATGCTCTTCGCGAGCGTCACGAGGTCCGGCTTGACGCCGAGTCGCTGGGATGCGCCCGCATATCCGGCCGTCAGGCCCGTCTTGACCTCGTCGAACACGAGCACCACGCCGTGGGCATCGCAGGCCGCCCGGACGCCCGCGAGGTAGCCCTGGTCGGGGAGGACGATGCCGATGTTCTCCAGCACCGGCTCGAGGACCACGGCAGCGATCTCATCGGCATGCTCCGCGAGGATGTACTGCAGGCGGGGAAGGTCGTTGTAGGGGACCACGTGGACCGTGCCGGCCTCGACATCGAAGGGCGCGACGGGAATCGGGGCATCCTCGGGGCCGGCGTCCTCGACGGCCGGCTTGACGGACACCGAGAGCGCGTCGTAGCCGCCGTGGTAGCCGCCCTCGATCTTCACGATGGCCTTCTTGCCCGTGTAGGCACGTGCCGTGCGCACCGCGTACATCGTGGCCTCGGTCCCGGAATTGGTGAACCTCAGCCGATCGAGGCCGAACCGCTGCTGGAAGCGCTCCGCCACGGTGGTGGCGGTCGGCGACGGCGTCACGAACAGCGTGCCGGTCTCCTCGAGGGCCTTGGTCACGCTGGCGACCACCGTCGGATTGAGGTGCCCGACCAGCATGGCGCCGAAGCCCATGGACAGGTCCAGCAGCTTCCGGTCGTCCACATCGGTCAGCCAGGCGCCCCGAGCCTTGACGATCGAGATGGGGTACGGGTCCCAGTGCTGGAAGGAGGAGGTCACGCCGAGCGGCAGGGACTCGCTGGCGCGGACGTTGTGCTCCTTCGACCCCGGGGTCGTGGCGGCGAAGCGGTCCCACTCCGCCGAGAGGAGTGCCTCAACGCGCCCGGGGTCCACCGGAGCCGACGACGCCGGGACGTGGCGCCATGCTGCGGGATCGTGCGGGGGGACCTGAACGGGTGCGTCGGCGGTCATCTGACCACTCCTCTTCGATAGGTGTCCCTCGATGCTAGCGAGGGTCGCGCTGCCGAGGGGACGTTCAGACTGGCCGGTCCACCCCTCGCGCCTTGTCCATCCGGGCGAGTCCGCTGCGGGAGATCCGCTTCTCCAGGGCGACGACCCCCATGACCGCGGTGCCGAGAAGGGTCACGACGAGCCACCACGCCCACCCCACCGGACTCGTGTGGAAGGCCACATTGAGGGCGGGCAGGTAGGTCATGAGGATCTGCAGCACGATCATCACGCCCACACCGAGGAGCAGCAGCCGGTTCGAGAAGAGCCCCACCGTCAGGACGGAGCGATCGAGGACGCGGCAGTTGATGAGGTAGCCGATCTCCATCGCCACGAACGCGTTCATCGTGACCGTCCGGGCCGCCTCGTCCGAGAGTCCCTGCGCCTGGGCGAACTCGAACAGCAGGAAGCTCCCGAGGAGCATGAGCGTGCCCACGATGATGATCCTTCGGATGAGGACCGGGGTGAGGATCGGCCGCGACGGCGGCCGGGGCGGCCGCGACATGATCCCAGGCTCGCGGGGCTCGAAGGCGAGCATGAGTCCAAGCGCCACCGCCGTCGTCATGTTGATCCAGAGGATCTGCACGGGCAGCAGCGGCAGCGTGATGCCGCCGACGATCGCTGCCAGCACCACGAGTCCCTCGCCAAGGTTGGTGGGCAGGGTCCAGGCGATGAACTTCGTGAGGTTGTCGAAGACGCTCCGCCCCTCCTCCACCGCTGCCTCGATCGTGGCGAAGTCGTCGTCCGTGAGCACCATGTCGGAGGCTTCCTTCGCCACCTCCGTGCCGATGTCACCCATCGCGATGCCGATGTCGGCCTGTCGCAGTGCGGGTGCGTCGTTGACGCCGTCCCCCGTCATGGCGACGACGTGCCCCTCCCGCTGGAGCACCTCCACGATGCGCAGCTTCTGCTCCGGCGAGACCCGGGCGAAGGCATCCGCGGAGTCGATCCGCTCCTGCAGGGATCGGCCCTCGATCGCGGCGAGCTCGGCGCCCGTCACGACGATCGGATCCTCGCCCGGTCTCGAGGAGATGCCGATCTGACGCGCCACCGCCCTCGCCGTATGCGCGTGATCGCCGGTGATCATCGTGACCCGGATACCCGCCGAGTGGCAGGCGGCCACCGACCGGAGGGCCTCTGCTCGCGGCGGATCGGACATCGCCTGCAGGCCGACGAAGCAGAGCGGAAGGGAGGTGAGCGGCCCGCTGGTGAAGCGCCACTCAGCCGAGACGTCGCACTGCGCAAACGCAAGGACGCGCAGAGCCCGATCCGCGAAGTCGTCGACCTGGCGCATCACGCTGTCCCTGTCCAGCGCGCGGTCGCTGCCGTCTGGACCGCGCTCCGATCGGCACAGAGCCAGGACATCCTCCACGGCGCCCTTGACGGTGACCCGCAGACGGTCATCTCCGGGAACCCTGTGCAGGGTGGCCATCATGCGGATTGCGGAGTCGAAGGGCATCGTGTCGACGCGCTCCCAGCGCTCGCGGCCGCCGAGATCGACGCAGCGGCACTGGGCCGCCGACGCCAGGAGGGCCACCTCGGTGGGATCCCCGACCGCGGTCCCATCCGGGTGCAGCAACGCGTCGTTGCAGAGGACACCCGCCCACAGGCATGCGGCGGCGTCCGCGTCGTCCTCACCTCCCAGCGGGAACGTTCGCGACCCGGCGTGGACGTACTGCACGGTCATCCGGTTCTGGGTGAGCGTCCCCGTCTTGTCCGTGCAGATGACCGTGGTGCTGCCGAGGGTCTCGGCGGCGGGCAGCCTTCGGATGATCGCGTTCCTGCGTGCCATGCGGGACACGCCGATGGCGAGCGTGATCGTCACGGCTGCAGGGAGCCCCTCGGGGATGGCGCCCACGGCGAGCGCCACGGCGGCCACGACCATCTCGGCGGCGGTCTCCCCCCGCAGCATGCCGATGGCGAACGTCACCGCCGCGAGCCCGAGGATGATCACGGTCAGCCAGCGACTGAACCGGGTCAGTTTGCGCGTCAGGGGGGTCTGCACCCCCTCCGCCAGCCCGACCAGCTCGTGGATCCGGCCGACCTCCGTATCGCCTCCGGTCGCGACGACGATGCCGGAGCCCGTGCCAGCGGTTACGAGCGTGCCCGCGTACCCCATGTTCCGTCGGTCGGCGACCACGGTGGCCGAAGGGAGGACGACGATCTCCTTGTCCACCGGGAACGACTCCCCTGTCAACGCCGACTCGTCCATGGCGAGGTCGTGCGCCTCGATGAGGCGCAGGTCCGCGGGCACCTTGTCCCCGGCCTCCATGGCCACCAGGTCGCCGGGCACCACGTCTATGGAGTCGATGCGCTCGGTGCGGCCGTCTCGGATGACGGTGGTCCACGTGCGCGTCGCCGACGCGAGCGCCTCAAGAGCCCGATCCGCCCGCGACTCCTGCACGTAGCCGACCACCGCGTTCACCAGGACCACTCCGATGATGACGGCGGTGTCGACGGTCTGGCCCACGAGGGCCGTGATCACCGCAGAGCCCAGCAGCACGTAGACGAGCGGATTGTGGAACTGCCGGAGGAAGCGCAGCAGCGGGCCGTGTCCCCGTCGAGCCGGCAGCTGGTTGGCGCCGAAGGCCTCACGACGGCGCTCCACCTCGTCATTCGTGAGCCCGCCGTGCGGGTCGGTCTCCAGCAGGAGGACGACCTCATGAACGGGAAGCTCATGATGGGCAGTGGACTGCCAGTCGCTCATGCGACCACCTGCCTAGGGCGAGGCGACGAGTGATCGGAAGTCGGCGGCGGTCGCCGGAAGGTCGAGCAGCCGACCGTCCGGCAGGGGGACCGCCAAGGAGGTTCCACCCTCGTCGACGAAGGCGACGGAGCTGGCTCCCGCATCGGTCAGGGAGAGCACGACCTGGCCGAGCAGCAGCACCTGCTCAGTCGGGGGCAGTGCGGTGAACGCCGTGCTCAACTGCACCGTGACGAGACTGGACGGCCCCCCGAAGACCGGTGGCCCGGACGGCGGAGTCGAGACGGTCGGGCCGGTGGAGGCCACGGTGGCCATGGGCAACCCGGTGATCGGGTCCAGGGCGATCGTGCGCACGCCCATGTCCGCGAGCGCCTGGTCCGGGCCCGCCGCCAGAGTGTCGAGGACCGACTCGGGCGAGCTGTCGAGTGGCAGGGTCGTCTGGACCGCGACCAGCTTGTCCTCGCGGACGAACCACACGATGAGCGTGTCCGGGTTCGGGGGAATCGGCGGAAGCGCCGTGGGCGACGGCGTGGGGGACGGTGACGGCGACGGCGAGTTGGCCACGCTGGGCACCTGGATCGGGGCGGGGATCACGTCGGACGGGATGGCCTGGGGATCGCCCTGGTCGGATACCCCGCAGCCCGCCAGCGCGACCAGCGCCGTCACGAGCAGAAGAAGAGATCGAGGTCGGATCATGTGGTGCCCTCCCCCGCGGGGAGGGAGGCGACGAAGCGGGCCCCTCCCGCCGGCGAGTCGGTGATCGTCAGGTCGCCGCCGAGCACGTGCGCCTGCTCCAGGGCGATCGCCAGCCCGAGCCCGGCCCCCGCCGTCTGCTTCGCCCGGTCTCCCCGACTGAAGGGCTCGAAGAGCCGGTCGCGGATCTCGGGATCGACACCCGGACCGGCGTCATCGACCATGATCTGGACGACGCCGGGCTGCCGCTGGATCAGCACCTGGACGACGCCCTGGCCGTGGTGCTGCGCGTTGTCGACGAGGTTGCCGACGATGCGCTCGAATCGGCGTGCGTCCGTCCGGATGGTGGGTTCGTCGCCGACCACGATGCCGGGATCGATACCCCGCGCCTGGGCCACCTCCCGGCACAGCGCGGCCACATCGGCCGACTCGAACAGCGGCGGATCGTCGTTGCCGATGCGACTGATCTCCAGCAGGTCGAGCAGCATCTGGGACATCCGTCGGACCTGATAGGCGAGCACGTCGATGAGGCTGGCCTCCCGCTCGCCGAGCCGGTCGCGCCGGCTCTCGAGCAGTTCGGTCGTGCCGAGCACCGCGGTGAGGGGCGAGCGGAGCTCGTGGCTGACGTTGCCGGTGAACCGGCGTTCGCGGGCGATCCGGGTCTGCACCGCCTGTGCCATGTCGTTGAAGGAGTCGGCGATCGGGTCGAGGTCGGGGTCCCCGGTGAGGTCGATCCGGGTGCTCAGCTCGCCGCCCGCGATCCGTTGCGCGCCCTCGCCGAGTCGGCGCACCGGCCCCAGGATGCGCCGGACGGCGGAGAAGCCGATCACCGCACCCAGGGCCCCCGCGATGAGGGTGAGGGCGACGAGGATCCAGCCACCCCACGTGAGGGTCACATCGAGGTCCCTCAGCGGGAAGACCTCGACGTACATGCTGGTGGACACGGGGATCGCGACGGCGTAGAAGGGATCACCGCTGACGCTGAACCGCTGGCTCGCGCCCGTGGGATCGGCGGCCTTGAGCAGCTCCTGCGGGATCGAATCCGGCTGGACGGTGACGGCCGACGTGTACCAGGTGCCGGCCCGCAGGATCATGGGTTGGGACGTCCCCACCGAGGGAATCTGCCCGAGCGTGTCGCTGGGAGACACGCCCGCGTCGAGGTAGGCGGCAACAGCGCGGGAATCCAGTGCGGCCCGCGTCAGTGCGGCGCTCTCCCGCTGCCCGATGAGGTACCAGCTCGCGAACGCGTAGGTCGTCGCCGAGACCGTGCCGGCCACCACCAGCGACAGCAGTGCGAATGCCAGCGCGACGCGTGTTCGCAGTCCCAGCCTCACGGGTATTGCCTCCCCGGGCGGTTCAGGCCTTCATGCGGTAGCCGAAGCCCCGCACTGTGGTGAGCAGCTGCGGATTGGCCGGATCCTCTTCGATCTTGTTGCGGAGCCGATAGATGAGGTTGTCGACGACCCGACCGTCGCCGGCATTGCCGTAGCCCCACACCTTGCGGAGCAGGTAGTCGCGACTGAGCACGCGACCCCGCGCGCTGATGAGCTCGGCCAGCACGTAGAACTCGATCCGGGAGACCGGCACGGCCTCGCCGTTGCGCAGGACCTCCGCAGAATCCGGATGGAGCTCGATGGGCCCGCACACCAGCGCCTGCGGGGCCGGCTCCTCCTCCTCGGGCGAGCTCACCCGGCGGATCTGGGTGCGGATGCGCGCCATGAGCTCCTTGGCGACGAACGGCTTGGTGACGTAGTCGTCGGCACCGGCCTCGAGGCCTGCCACGACGTCATGGCTGTCGGTCTGTGCGGTGACGATGATGATCGGGATCTGACTCGTGGCGCGCAGGCTGCGGACCAGGTCCAGGCCGTGGATGCCCGGCAGCCGGAGGTCGACCAGCACGACGTCGACCTTCTCGTCCATCATGAGGAGCAGTCCCTGCTCCGCCGTCACGGCCTCGAGGACTCGATAGCCCTCGTCCTCGAGGTTGGTGCGAAGGACAAGGCGGATCGCGTCGTCGTCCTCGACGACCATCACGGTACGGACCATGTCTCCATTCAACCGTGTCTGTGTCGCGTATGGGTCATCCGGCCCCAAGCCGTGTCCCGAGACGTGACATTCCTGCGACATTGACCGCGGAACCCACCGCGCGTCCCGCCCTTCGGGGGAAGAGACTGGAGGAGGAGGTCGACATGACGCGCCTGCAGCCCACGATCACCTTCGGCGATGACGCTTCCGCGGGAGCGGACATCGCATGGCAGTGGCTGGTGTCCCAGCGGTGGCCGGGCTGGCATGTCGACGTGATCTCGGTGGCCGATCCGCCTCCGCAGGCCTCGGCCCAGACGCCCGACCTCGTCCCGGCGGGACCCGGGACTCACGATTCACCCCTCGGAAGGCAGGCACCCTCGGCCTGCGGCTTCGACGGCATCGAGCTCCGGGCGACGACGGGCGACCCCCGCATGGTCCTGAGCGACGTCGACGCCGGCGGCCTGCTGGTCATCGGTGCCCGGGGACGTGGGCTTCTCAAGGCCATGCACATCGGCAGTACGGCTGAATGGCTCCTGCAGTGTCCGCTCCAGCCCACCGTCATCGCCCGCCGCGGCGAGCGGGTGCGCTCCGTGGTGGCCTGCGTCGACGGGTCCCGGCACTCGATGGCCGCAGTCGCGACCCTCGCGGCGCTGCCGTGGATAGCCGACACCACGGTGACCGTCCTGGCGGTGCGGGACGGCCAGGCGGACACCGCGCGAGCGACGGGCCTCGCCGAGACCGTCCTCCTTCCCACGGGCTGCGTCGTCGAGAGCGCGGTCGTGGACTCCGACCCGACCTCCGTGGTGACGACCGTGCGGCACACCTTGATGGGCGAGGTGGAGTCGCGCATGCCGGACCTGGTGGCCGTGGGGACCGCCGGACTGACCGGATGGGAGCGCGCACGCATCGGCTCGGTCGCCGGGACCCTCGCGCATCACGCTCCGTGCTCGGTGCTCCTGGCCCGGGAGGCGGAGGACCTCTCCTGATCGTCTCCGCGGGTCACGGCCCGATCGTCACCCGATCTCGTCGACCCGCACCGGGCGGTTCTCGTGCAGGGACACGTTGGCGGCCAATGCGATCCGGGTCACGGCCAGGGCGTCTTTGGCGTCTGCGGGCGACGGTCCACCGGAACGCAGGTAGTTGCGGAAGCCCTCCCACTCCGCCCGATAGGAGGGCAGGTACCGCTCGAGGAAGAAGCGGGGCAGCAACTCCGCCGTTGTCCTCTCCCTGGTGAGGGTGCGGCCATAGTGCGTGAGGTGGTTGTCCGACAGCGCCACGCCTCCGGAGCCGAAGGCCTCGAGTCGCTGGTCGTATCCGTAGACGGCCTCACGGCTGTTGTCGATCGTGGTGAACGTCCCATCAGCGTGCGTGAGGATGACCACGGCCGTGTCCACGTCACCGGCCTCCCCAATCCGGGGATCGACGCGCACCGCGCCCCGCGCGAAGACCTCCACGACCTCGGATCCGGTCACGAACCGTGCCATGTCGAAGTCGTGGATCATCATGTCCATGTAGATCCCACCGCTGACGGCCACGTACTCCGGTGGCGGCGGCGCCGGATCTCGGCTCGTGATGCGCACGAGATGGACATCGCCGATCGTCCCGTCCAGCACGGACCTGCGGACGGAGAGGTGTCCCGGATCGAACCGCCGGTTGAAGCCGATCATGAAGGGCACGCCCGACTCCTCCACCGCCGCGACACCGCGTTCCACCTCGGCAAGGTCGAGGCTGAGCGGTTTCTCGCAGAAGATCGCCTTGCCGCTGCGGGAGGCGGCCACCACGAGGTCGACGTGGGTGTCCGTGCTCGAGCAGATCGCGACGGCGTCGACATCGGAGGCGATGACCTCGTCGATGGTCATCACGGGCGCGCCCGTGGTCGCGGCCACCGCATCGGCGGCCGCCGGCACCACGTCGGCCACGCCCCCCAGCGCCAGGCCCGCGACATCGCGGGCGATCACGCCGGCGTGCAGCTGTCCGATCCGTCCGCAGCCGATGACGCCGATGCGCAAGGGCGTGCTCGGCCCGTCGATTCCCTCAGTCATGCCGTTGCCACCCTTCCCCTCGAACCGGCTCGACTCAGCCCGTGCCGCACACGTCAGCCGCCAGATCCCCCGTGATCGCCTCCTCGCCGGCCGCAGGATCGCACACGAGCTCCGGGGACTTCAGGACCCAGATGCCCCCTCCCCTGCGGAACAGCAGGGTGTCCGAACGGGACCCTGCTGCGTCACCGCTCAGGGTCGCCGTCACGGTAGCCCAGTCCCCCGAGCACTTCAGCTCGTCGACCGAATCGACCGTCAGGTAGGACTCCGCCACCATGTGCTCCACCTCGTGGGTCAGTTCGTCGACCGGGCAGGAGGCGTCGACAGCCGAGCCGCCGCAGCCGGTCAAGGACATGCCGACGAGGGCGAGCGGGGCCACGAGTCCGACGGGGAATCGCATCGCATCAGCCTGCCATGCGGAGGACGTGGTCGCCCAGCGTGCGTCAGGGCGACCGTCGCAGCGGTCGGGCCGCCGGCGTCACGAGGATCGCCGCGACGGACACCACGGCGACGACGAGAAGCGCGTCGAGCACCCCGAACCGGTCACCCAGGAAGCCGACGATCGGCGGGCCGGCGAGGAAGGCCACGTATCCGATCGTGGAGACGACGCTGATGCGCAGCGCGGCCCGGCGAGGGTCGTCTGCAGCGGCGGACATGCCCACCGGGAAGCCGAGGCTCGCGCCGAGGCCCCAGATCGCCGCACCGAGGAAGGCCAGCGGGGCGCCTCCGAGAACGACCAGGAGGCAGCCCACGATGGCCGCCGTGAAGAGCACCCGCAGCACTCCCACTCGACCGTAGCGATCCAGTAAGCGCGGCCCCGCGAGTCGCCCCGCAGTCATGAACGCGAGGAACACGGCGAGCGCCAGCGCTCCTGCCGCGTTCGCCAGGTCGTGTCCATCGACGAAGGCCACGGCGAGCCAGTCGTTCGCCACGCCCTCGGTGAATGCCGCGGCGAGCACCATGATGCCGATGAGCAGCGTGCGCGGCTCGAGCCATGCCGAGCGCTGCCGGTCGCGTAGCAGGGGTTCCGCATGGTCCTCGTGAGCGCCGACCGTCCCTGGCAGGAACCGTGCCGTGCCCCAGGCCACCGCCACCGCGGTGACGATCACCATGATCGGGATCCCCGCTGCGCTCGCGGCAGCGCCGATCAGCGCGCCGAGGACCGTGCCCCCGCTGAAGGCGGCGTGGAACCACGGCATGATCGATCGCCCTAGCGCCTGCTCGATCACGGAGCCCTCGAGGTTCTGGGCCACGTCCCAGTTGCCGCTCCCCAGCCCGAAGAGGAACAAGCCCACGGCGACGAGGATCGGGGTGAGCTGAGCCTGCACGGCCAGTGCGGCCAGCAGCATTCCGGGCAGGGCCACGCCGACGCCGAGCCGGACAGTTCGCGCAGCCCCCAGTCGATGTGCCACGTGACCGGCGAGCGGCAGGCCGATGACGGCGCCCGCGCTCAGGGCAAGAAGCAGCCAGCCGAGCTGTCCCGGCGTGAGACCGAGCTGCTGCTTGACCCCGGGAAGCCGGGATAGCCACGACGACAGGATGAGGCCGTTGGCCGCGAACACGACGAGATCGCCGTTCCTCGCGCGGGCGATCTGCTCCGGGGCCAGCGACGACGTCACGACGGACGGGGGTGGGCCAGCAGGTCGGCGATCGCCGCGTGCATGCCGCGCTCTGACAGGAGTCGTCGTGCCACCAGGTAGGAGTCACGGAAGGCCTCGTTGCGGGAGAGGTCCCCGAACAACGGCTCGATCTCGATGAACGCCGTGGCACGGGCCTCCTCCGCCAGGGCAGCGCTGGTCATCCTCTCCGACATGACGTCGTCCGGGATCTCAGCGGCCGGGAGCCCACCGCGCCCGATCAACTGCCAGTAGCCGGCCCAGGCGGCGACCATCGCGGCCCCGAGTGGTGCGGGCCGTCCCGCGGCGAGGTTGTCCCGGATGGCGGGCAGCGTGAACGTCGCCATCCGATTGGAGCCGTCCGTAGCCAGCCGCACCAGCGTGTCACGCATGCGCGGGTTGCTGAAACGCTCGATGAGCGTGTGCCTATACGCCTCGAGGTCGATGCCGGGCAGGTCCCCCAGGGTCGGTGCGGCCTCCCGGGTCATGTACGCCATCAGGTAGTCCCGGATCGCCGAATCCGCCATGGCCTCGTCGACGAGGACATACCCCTGCGGCGCGCCGAGGTAGGCAATGGCCTGATGGGAGGCGTTGAGGAGGCGGAGCTTCATCAGCTCGTAGGGCTTGACGTCCGCGACGAACTGCACATCGGCCTGCTCGAGGTCCGGACGGCCATTCGTGAAGTCGTCCTCGATGATCCACTGGGTGAACGGCTCACCCGGCACCGGCCAGGCATCCTCGATGCCGAACTCGCGCAGGACGGAGGCGCGGTCGTCGTCAGTCGTGGCCGGGGTGATGCGATCGACCATGGCGTTCGGGAAGCTGACCTCCGCGTCGATCCACGCCGCAAGATCGGGATCGACGAGCCGGGCCAGGCCGACGATCGTCTGCTGGGCGACGTGCCCATTGCCCTGAAGGTTGTCGCAGGACAGCACCGTGAACGGCGCCATCCCCGACTCCCTCCGGCGCCGCAGCGCCTCCACGATGTACATGAAGGCGGTCTCGGGATGACGCGGATCGTCCAGGTCGTGCAGCACGGAGGGATGATCCGGATCGAACGCGCCCGTGGCGGGGTTCTTCAGGTAGCCGCCCTCCGTGACGGTGAGGGTGACGATCCGGACCGCCGGGTCCATCAGGCGCGCCCACACCGCCTCCGGGTCATCGGGGGCGAACACGTACTCGAGCACCGACCCCACAACGCGCGGCTCCAGTGAGCCATCCGGATGACGAAGGACCAGCGTGTAGAGGCAGTCTTGCGCTGCCATGACGTCGCGCATGCGGGCGTCCTGCGGAAGGACCCCGACACCGCAGATGCCCCAGTCGAGTCCCGTCCCCGTCTCCATGAGCCGATCGAGGTACCGCGCCTGGTGCGAGCGATGGAAGTTGCCGAAACCGAAGTGCACGATGCCGACGGACGCCGCCTCCCGGTCGTAGGTGGGAACCGAGACGCCCGTGAGCTCGCCAAGCGTGGATCGGGAGAGCTTCGTCATGGCTGCCGCGCTCCGGAGAACGCCTCGTCGAGTGGCGAGTGGGACCGCCGCAGCCACCACGTCGTCGGTCCGGCAGGAACGTCGACGGTCGTGTCCGGAACGAACCCTCGGCCCGCGTAGAAGTGCTTGTTCGCCGGCTCGGAGGTCTCCAGCCAGCAGTCCCAGCCGTCCGCCGCCGCCGCGTCGAACCCGGGCTGCAGCACCGCGGTGGCCAGCCCTCTGCCCTGTGCATCGGGGTGGGTCGCCAGCACCCCGAGGTACCAGAAGGGCCGCTCCGGAGCGGCCCCCTCAACGGCCTCGTCGTAGGCCATGAGGCGCTGCCAGGCGGCCTCGCCCACCACATCGCGCACGTCTGACCACAGCGACGCGTACTCGTTGCTGGGATCCGCCGCCTCTCCACGGCGGTCCCACATGGACACGGCGAGGCCGTCCGCCGCGACCCAGGCGGTTCCGCGATCGAGTCGCGGGATCAGGAGCGCGTGTGCGAACGCCCGCATGGCGTCACGGTTGCCCGCCCCCATCATGAACGCCCAGGCCCGATCGTCGGCGAACGCGGCCGCGACCGTCTCGCTCACCGTGTCGCCGTCATCGATGGTCGCCGGCCGCACGTGCGTCATGGCAGGAACCTAGCCAACGAGGTGGTCGTCCGAGTCCGCAGCGCGGGATCGAGTCGGCGGGCGCGCACGCGGGCTTGTAGCAGAATCGAGGAGACCGCGAGCGAGGAGAGGTCGATGGAGAGCTTCGACGTCGTCGTCATCGGAGGGGGATCCGCGGGCGAACTCCTGTCCACCCTTCTCGCCTCGGCAGGCCGGTCCGTGGCGCTTGTCGAAGGCCTGCGAGTCGGCGGTGAGTGCCCGTATGTCGCCTGCATGCCCAGCAAGGCCATGCTGCACGGCGCCGAGAGGCATCACAATCAAGCCTCCGAGTGGCTCCCTTCGCAGGGTGCCGCGTCGGCGGAGGAGGTCGACCACGACGCGGCCTTCGCGGCGTCCGTCCGTCGCCGGGACGAGATCGCCGAGCACCGCGATGACGCGCAGGCCGCGAATGCCGTGACGTCGCAGGGTGTCACCCTGATCCGCGGATGGGGCCGGGTCCTGCGCGACGGCGTCGTGGTCGCGGCCGCCCGCGAGCTCGGCTACCGCGATCTGGTCATCGCCACCGGATCGAAACCCGTGGTTCCCGGGATCGAGGGACTGGACCGGGTCCCCACGTGGACCTCGGATGAGGCCCTCTCGATCGAGCAGCGGCCCGGGTCCGTCCTCATCCTGGGCGGGGGGCCGGTCGGCTGTGAGCTCGCGCAGGTCTTCGCCCGCTTCGGCACGACGACCACCCTCGTGGAGGCGGCACCACAGCTGGCGCGGAGCGAACACCCGATGGTGGCGAGCCGGCTGGCTGATGCACTGGCCGCCGACGGGGTCGAGGTGCGGCTGGGCACGAAGGTCGTCGCCACCGAGCCGAGCGATCTCGGGGTCCGTGCCCGGCTCGCGGACGACCGCACGATCGAGGCCGAGCACATCGTCCTCGCCGTGGGCAGGAAGCCCGCCTGTGCCGACCTCGGCCTCGACGTCCTGGGAATCACCCTGGACGACACCGGCGCCGTCGAGGTCGACGACCGCTGCCGCGTCATCGGGCAGGCGAACGTGTGGGCCGCCGGCGACGCGACGGGCATTGCCCCGTTCACGCACACCGCCAACTACCAGGCCCGCGTCATCCTTGAGAACCTCACCGGCGGCGAGCGGCGGGCCGACTACACGGCCATCCCCCGGGCCATCTACACGAATCCGCCCGTAGCCAGCGTCGGGGTCAACACTCCAGGTGACTCCGGGGGTGCGGACCTGATCACCGCCACGATGGACCTCGACCAGACGGCGCGCGCCGCCATCGAGGGACCCTCCGGAGGGGTCCTCGTCCTCACGGCCGATCCGGCCCGAGGGGTCCTCGTCGGTGCGGCCGCGATCGGACCGAAGGCCGATGAGTGGCTGGCCGAGGCAACGCTGGCCATCCGCGCCGAGATCCCGCTCGCGGTGCTCCGCGACGTCGTGCACGCCTTCCCCACCTACGGGGAGGCGTTCGAACCCCCGTTGCGAGAACTGCTCGCTCAGATCGCGCCCTGACGCGTCGCCATGACCGCTTTCGTCCAGGCGGGCGTGGGCTACTCGGCGCCCACCCACACGGCGAACAGGTGAACCTTGGTGCCCTCGGCCAGTCCCGTGTCCGACAGCCGCTGACCCGGGTCGATCTCCCTCGCGCAGGCCCGCCCCGACGCGATCCAGCCGGCCAGGCGCAGCGGCCTTCCGTCGGTGCTCAAGGGGGTGCACGGCGCGGCGATGGCCACGATGTCCCCGGACTCGGCGTGGAAGACCCTGCGCTCGGTGCTCCGCTGGGCCAGCGCGACGTCGTTGCCCGAGGAATCCGCGCACCGATCGGTGGCGGCGACGTTCGCGTCGTAGGTGATCTCCACTCCCCGCGGCCTCCAGACGGCGTAGAGGGTTACCGACTCGACGGCGATCGGCGACCACCCCGGCGCCGGATGGTCCGGGTCCCTGTCCTCGCCACCGGGCGCCAGCACCGTGGCGCCGTGGCTCCAGCCCGCCAGGGTGTAGCCGTCGCGATGGCACTGGAATGCGCCCGTTCCCTCGGTGGGTGGCGTGTAGGACGCGCCATCGGCGACGGTGATCGTCAGCGGGTTCGCAGAGCAGGTTCCGCCGTGGCCGTCGAAGGTCACCTCGACGCCCTGGGAGGCGGACGTGCTGGGGCAGTTGGGAGCGGGTGCGAGCAGCGTCCCGCTCTCCAGGAACCAGTGCAGGGGCAGGTTGATCGGCGTCCCCGTGATCCCGGTGCCGAGAACGGTGTCGCGCGCGCAGGCGGCCGTGACGTTCAGCAGGTTCGCGCCCGACAGGTCCGAACCGTTCAGGTTCACGTTGGTGAGGTTCGCGCCGGTGAGGTCGGCATCGGTAAGGTCGACGGAGGTCACCGTCGCGTTGGTCAGGTTCGCATTGGTGAGGTCGGCGCGAGCCAGGTGGGCCGCGTCCATCGTCAGCCCGGACAGGTCCGCCCCCGAGAGGACCGCGTCGTCGAGACGCGCACCGAACATGTGCGCTCCGGACAGGTCCGCCCCCGAGAGGACCGCACCGGTCAGGTCCGCGTCGAGCAACCAGCCCTGCGCGAGATGGACGCCTGGCATCTGGGCGAGGATCACCGTCGCTCCGCCGAGATTCACCCCGTCCATCAGTGCATTGGTGAGGATGGCGCCGGACAGGTCGGCCAACGCCAGGTTCGCGCCGGTCAGGTTCGCGCCGGTCAGATCGACGCTGGCCAGATTCGCGCTCGTCAGGTCGCAGCCGGACCAGTCCACGCCAGGGGCCGCTTCACTCGTCGGATCAGTCGGGCAGGTCACCGCCGACGCTGCGGTCGCGCCGCCGACCGTCATGCCCACCACTATGAGCAGGGCCGCGGAGGCCGCAGCCACCACCCGTCTCGGTCGGATGCATCGGCCCGCCTCTCGCTCGATGGACGCCCGTTGGCGGGCGATGGCATCCTCGGCGAACGTCGAGCCACCCGTCAAGTCGCCTCGCATGAGCGGCTGCTCTCGGTGTCTCCCGGCGCGGGGGCCTAGATGTGCGCCATGTCGACGAAGCGGCTGTAGTGACCCTGGAACGCCACCGTGACCGTCTGCGTCGGGCCGTTGCGGTGCTTCGCCACGATGAAGTCGGCCTCGCCGGCGCGCGGGGACTCCTTCTCGTAGAAGTCCTCGCGGTGCAGCAGGATCACCATGTCCGCGTCCTGCTCGAGCGAGTTGTGGACCACGACCCCATCGGCGATGAAGTTGTGTCGCCCGAGGACTGTCGCGTCGAAGACCTCCTGCTCGCCAAGGCTCTCCATCCGGACGATCTCGTCCCAGTACACATCGTTCGTCGCCATCAACTCCAGTTCCGCAGAGTCCAGGACCGTCGCGACGCGGGTGAGCCTCTCGCGGCTCGGTGCGTGCTTCCACATGGTGCTTCCGCAGAACTGCGTCCCCATCGCCGCGGCGAACTCCCGGTGCGTGATGCCCTTGTCGTGCAGGATCCCGCGGACGTCATTCCAGACGTCGCGAGGAATCGTGTCGCGATTCGTGTTCGGCTCGACGGCTTCGAGGATGGCGAGCAGCTCCTGGCCGATGCGTCCGCGTTCTCCTGCCGAGCTGATGCGCCGGAGGAAGACCTTCTGATCTGCGGCCCCCGACACGTCGACGTGGTACGAGTCCCGATACCCGGACTTGCGGGCGACGTAGATCCGGGCCGTCAGGCCGAAGCGCAGGAGGAGGCGCGAGACATCGTCCGCCAACCGCCGACTCGTCGTGGCGTAGTAGATGCGGCCGCCGGTGCGGGTCCGGTTGATCCCGATCGATCCGTCGGTGGACCACAGGTGTCGCAGGAACAAGCCGATCTGGCGCTTGGGCAGCCGGAAGACCTCATCAGGGACGAACTTCGCGTGGCTGCGCCGATCGAAGAGCCCGAGGCCGTCGAGCCACTGTGCCAGCGGGTTGCGGACTCCATGGGTCAGGTGGCGATTGCTGGCGAACCGCAGGGTCGTGCAGCGGGCGGAGGCGTAGTCGTCGCGTCGCACCGTGACATCGAAGGCTCGCGGCACGGACTCGGTCATGGTGGCGATGTTCAGCGGATCCTTGGTCGCGTATCGGATCGGCTGGCGGGCGATCGCGGATCCGTCGCCGATCATGTGCGCCAGGACGATGACCTGATCGTCGGACCACTCGTCCAACTCCTGCGCTGGCGCGGGGACGTGGCGCGGAATGGCCATCCGGTCTCCCACCGCGAGCTCGCCGAGCGGACGCCATCCTGCATAGGTCAGCAGCGGGTGGTTCGCGGTGGCATCAAGGACCCGGCCGCTGGCGGTCGTGACCCGGAAGACCTCCTTGATCCCGGTGGGGAAGACGTGAGTCATCGTGCTGGGGACGTAGCGCAGCGAGTCGTCGAGCGCCCAGACGGGAACATCACGCTCACCGGATGTCAGCAACTCGCCGAGGCTGACCGCCGCGCCGGTGTCGGCCCGCAGGATGCGGGTGGACGCCGGCAGACACCCGGACTCGCGAAGGTCGGACAGCATCGGCTTCTTGTCCGTGCGCTGCTCGGGACCTCGGTTCAGCTGGCTGATGGCGATGACCGGGACGCCGAGCTCCTTGGCCAGAAGCTTCAGGGATCGGCTGAACTCCGAGACCTCCTGCTGCCGACTCTCGACGCGCTTGCCGCTCGTCATGAGCTGCATGTAGTCGACGATCACCAGGCGAAGGTCGTGGCGCTGCTTGAGGCGCCGACACTTGGCACGGATCTCCATGAGTGTCATGTTGGGGGAGTCGTCGATGAAGAGCGGCGCCTCGCTCACCACGCCCATCTTGCTGGCCAGCTTGTTCCAGTCGGCGTCGCTCATCGTGCCGGCGCGCATGTGATGCAGGGGGACCTGGGCCTCCGCGGACAGCAGTCGCATGACGATCTCACTGCGGCTCATCTCCAGGGAGAAGATGACGCTCGTCAGTCCGTGCTTGATCGAAGCAGCACGTGCCAGGTCGAGCCCCAGGGTCGAGTTGTGGGTCGGAATCATCGAGCGGCCGGCGAGGTACATGTGCGACGCGTTGCCGACCTCGATGCACTTGACCGGCACGCTGGGCACCCGCTCGACAGCGGTCACGAAGCGGGAGGTGCGGCGGGCGTTCGACGAGTGGCGCGTCCGCTCCTTGTGCGCGATGAGCTTGCGATGGAGCCGGAAGACCTCATCGTGCGTCGAGAAGTTGAGGGAGTACGCCGTCGAGGACGCGGCCGTGCGACCACTCACGGACTTGGAGGCAATCGAGCAGCGGTAGCCGAGGGACACGATCAGCTCGTACACCCCATCGGCAAGTGTCCTCGAGGTGGTGGTGAACTGAACTGCCCCGGTCGAGGTGACCGTTCCGTCCGTGTCGAGGAGACCCGCGAGGAGCGCGCGACGCTGCACCTCGGAGCCTCGGAGGTAGGCGGTAGGCACGTGCTTGTTGCCGAGCACGCCCATCGACCTCAGGATCGCCTGGACCGACCCATGATCGTTCACGCAGGTCTGGCACCACCCCATGCCGGACACCGGACCGCCGCACTCCGGGCACGCGGGATCCGGCAGCCGGAGCCCATAACGGAGGTTGCCTAGGTAAGGCGCGTCCAGTCCCTCTCCCTCGATGTATGCGGCGATCTCAGGATCTGCGCTGGTGAAGTGGGCAGCGGCGCTCGTGCCGTCACCGAGCCACACGCCGAATGCGTACGGGGGAAGAGGAAGATCGGCAGGAGGGAGCGCCAGGGCTTGCGCATTGCGAACACTGTGGTTGAGCCGACGTTCCTTGGTCGCGCAGCGGAGCGTCTGCTGGATCTCGCGGGTGGTCCGAATGGCGGGGAAGGCACGCTGGTTCCGCGTCCCGTGGTACTGCCCGACCGCTTCCTGGAACGACCTGCGAGAAGCCCGATCGTCGGTCAGCCACTCGTGCTCGGCGTCTGCGACGACGGAGCTGCCATCGGAGAATGTCACCCGAAAGCAGGGTCGGTTCTCCCAGACCTGGGTCTCGCCCGTGACCACCGTGGGGCGGCCGTCCTCCCCGAAGACGACGTCGCCCACGGACAGCTCGCCCATGGTGGTCCAGCCGGAGGGAGTCGGGATGGGCGTGTCGAGGGCGAGGGCCTTGCCAATCGCCGGACGCGCCGCGAGGATCACCATCTGCCCGGGGTGCAGGCCATTGGTGAGCTTGTCGAGTTCGGCGAATCCGGTCGGCACCCCCACCATCTCGCCGCCGCGGTTCGAGATCGCCTCGATCTCGTTCAGGGCATCGCCCATGATCTCGCTGAGGGGCGCGTAGTCCTCGGCCGTCCGGCGCTCGGTCACCTCGTAGACCTCGGCCTGCGCCCGGTCGACGATGTCGTCGACGTCGCCGCTGCCCCCATAGCCCATGGACACGATGCGGGTGCCGGCCTCGACCAGGCGGCGCAGGATCGCCTGCTCGCGCACGATGCGGGCGTAGTAGCCGGCGTTCGCCGCCGTGGGCACCATGGACACCAGCGTGTGCAGGTACGGGGCGCCGCCCACCCGGGTGATGTCGCCGGTGCGGGTGAGGTCTGCGGCGACGGTGACGGCATCGGCGGGTTCGCCCCGGCCGTAGAGGTCGAGGATCGTCGCGTAGATGACCTGATGGGCAGGCCGGTAGAAGTCGCCCTCACGCACCGCTTCGACGACGTCGGCGATCGCGTCCTTGCTCAGCAGCATGGCGCCGAGGACGGACTGCTCGGCGGCGACGTCATTGGGGGGAGTCCGATCGGGCCCGGGCTCCTGATCGGGGTGCAGCTCGGTGACGCTCACCCGTCCCCCTCCTCCTGCGGCCGATGCCTTGCGAGCACCGAGCACGGCCGTGCGCTGTGCCTCGGCCAAGGTAGGGGGAGGGTCGGACAGTGTCCATGAGACCTGTGGACGAGTCTGTGGACAAGGGCGTGGACAACGATGGTGAACCTGCACACATATTGTGGACAGGGTGGGGAATCACCGAGGTCGGCCTCCTCGATTCCCCCATGGGAACAGCCAGAACGTCGTCCCAAGCCTGTGGACGAAAACTCGTCACTAGGGTGGGGGCATGACCGCGCCGGACACCTACCGGATCACCGTCGTCTGCCTCGGAAACATCTGCCGTTCGCCCATCGCCGAAGCCGTCCTGCGCGACCGGCTCGCGCGGGCCGGCCTGTCCGAGCGGGTGCACGTGGACTCGGCCGGCACCGGGGACTGGCACCTCGGGCAGGGGGCCGACCCGCGCACCCTCACCGTGCTCGACGACCACGGCTACGCGCATGACCACGTGGCCCGGCAGATCGCTCCCCACTGGATGGACGGGATCGACCTGCTGCTGGCCATGGACGAGGCGAACTACCGCGACCTGCAGGACATGCTGCCCATGGACGACTCCGGGCCGGAGCTGCGGATGTTCCGCTCCTTCGACCCAGAGCTGACCGGCGTGCGTGAGCCCAGCGACGCCCTCGCCGTGCCCGATCCCTACTTCGGGGGGCCCGACGGCTTCGTCGACGTCCTGCACATGATCGAGAAGGCCGCCGACGGGATCGTCGACGACCTTCTCGCAGAGCGTCTGAGCAGCTAGGCGTCGGTCCTACGCCGGCGCGGGCCCGTACTGGTTGTCCCCCGGCGTCCCCGGCTGGGCCCACAGCACGATCATGACGATCCAGCCCACACAGGGAATCAGCCACAGCAGCTGCAGCCAGCCGGACTTGCCCGTGTCATGCAGACGGCGGCAGCCGACCGCGATCGTCGCCAAGGTGAGGACGATGGAGATGATCCAGCCGATGGCCCACAGGAACGAGTTGCTGCTGCCCGTCAGTCCGCCGGTCAGGAGCGAGATGAGCAGGTTCAGGATCCAGATCGCGAGGACCCACCACCAGAACTCGGGGCGCCCGGCGCGACCGTTGAAGTTGGTCATGTTGCTCAGGTTGTGAGAGATCGCCTCACCAAAACCCATGTCATTTCCTCCTGTCGAGTACCGAACTCAGGCGGTCGCCGGCGGCGGGCCGTATTGGTTGTCCGATGGATTGCCCTGCTGCACCCAGAAGATGACCAGGATGATCGTGCCGATGCACGGGATCAGGCCCAGCAGGACCATCCACCCGCTCTGATTCACATCGTGCAGCCGTCGGATGCCGACGGACAGGTAGGCGAGGAAGCCGACAACCCACACGGTGAACCAGAGCAGGTTGCCGAGGAAGCCGCCCCCGAAGATCACGTTGATGAGCATGAGGAGGATCACCTCGACCACCCATACCGCGAGGACGAACCACCAGAACTCGGCCCTGCCGGACCGGCCCTCGAAGTTGCCGATGTTCTCGATCCCCTTGCGCACCGCGGTGGCGAGGTCCATGGCACCCCTTCCTGGGTGGGTGTACGTCAGCCGGTCAGGAGACCGGCTTCGGGCCGTACATGTTGTCCCCCGGAGTGCCCTCGAGCGCCCACAGCACGATGAGGACGATGTTGCCGCAGGGGACGAGGAGCAGCAGCTGCAGCCAGCCGGACTGCCCACGGTCGTGGAGGCGACGGCACCCGACGGCCAGCGTGGGGATGTAGAGCGCGATCATGAACAGGATCCACACGATCCAGAAGATGACCGTCAGAACCGTGAACACCCCGGATACCGCACCGCCATTGCCGTCCGTAGCCGTGCCGATGACGGTGAGGATGAGGATCGGCACGTAGAAGACCATGCCGACCAGGATCACGAACAGGTAGAACCACCAGAACTCGCTGCGGGTGGCCCTGCCCTCGAACGTCCCGAACTTGTTGAAGCACGTGCGAACGGATTCCGTGAACGACATCGACTTCCCTCCCTGCGCGGACGGTCCACATTGTTGCGCTAAAGGTGGTCAATTTCCGTCATTCACGCAGGGGAGAGGTGAACGAGAGGAAGCGAATGGGCCGCATCCCCCTAGGGATGCGGCCCATTCAGTGGGTCGTTGCGTCAGCCAGCGACGACGTCGAGCGTCACAGTGGCCGTCACATCGGGGTGCACCTCGACGGTCGCGGAGTGCTTCCCGACGGTCTTGATCGGACCGGCGACAGTGACCTTGCGCTTGTCGAGCAGCGGGCCACCCGCGGCCTTCACGGCGTCGGCGATGTCGGCGGAGCTGATCGAGCCGAACAGCCGACCGGTCTCGCCTGCATGGGCCGTCATCGTGATGGTCAGGCCCTCGAGCTCCTGCTTGATCTCGTTGGCGTGATCGCGGTCGCGCACCTCGCGCACCTTCTGAGCACGCTTGATCTGGTCGACCTGCTTCTCGCCGCCACGGGTCCAGGCGATGGCGTAGCCGCGGGGGAGGAGGTAGTTGCGGCCGTAGCCGTCCTTGACCTCCACCACGTCGCCGGCCAAGCCGAGGCCCGAGACCTCCTGGGTCAGGATGAGCTTCATCGGTGTTCCTTTCCCTGCGCTCAGCGAGCCGTCGAGGTGTAGGGCAGCAGCGCCATCTCGCGGGCGTTCTTGACGGCCATGGCGATGTCGCGCTGGTGCTGGGTGCAGTTGCCGGTCACGCGGCGAGCACGGATCTTGCCGCGGTCGGAGATGAACTTGCGGAGCAGGTTCGTGTCCTTGTAGTCGATGGCCTTCACGCCGTCCTTGCAGAACTGGCAGGCCTTCGCCTTGACCATCTTGTCCTTGTTGCGAGCCGCCGCCTGACGGCTCTTCGAGTCTCGTGCCATTGTCGTTGTTGCTCCTGTCATTCGGCGCCCGGGCGCCGGAGGCTGTCTGGGATCTGTTCCTTAGAAGGGCGGCTCGTCGAAGCCCGCGCCACCCGACGGGCCGGAAGCCCACGGGTCGTCGGCCTTCGCGGAGGCTCCGCCTCCCGAGCTGTCACCGAAGCCGCCACCGCGCGAGACGCGATTGACCTTGGCGGTCGCGTAGCGGAGTGCGGGGCCGATGTCGTCGACCTCCATCTCCACGACGGTGCGCTTCTCGCCCTCGCGAGTCTCGTACGAGCGCTGCTTGAGTCGGCCGGTGACGATGACGCGAGTGCCCTTGGTGAGGCTCTCGGCCACGTTCTCGGCGTACTGCCGCCACACGCTGCAGCGCATGAACAGCGACTCGCCGTCCTTCCACTCGTTCGTGGCCTTGTCGAGCACGCGCGGCGTGGATGCCACGGTGAACGACGCCACGGCGGCACCGCTCGGGGTGAAGCGCAGCTCCGGATCGGCGGTCAGGTTGCCGACGATCGTGACGACGACGTCACCGGCAGCCACTACTCGGCTCCCACCGCGACGGGCTCGTCGAGGCGCAGCACCTTGGTGCGCAGGACCGCCTCGTTCAGGGACAGCTGCCGGTCGAGCTCCTTCACCGCGTCCACCGTCGAGGTGAGGTTGATGACGGCGTAGAAGCCCTCGGCCTTGTGGTTGATCTCGTAGGCGAGCCGGCGACGGCCCCAGATGTCGACCTTCTCGACGGATCCACCGTCGGCGCGGATGACGTTGAGGAACGCCTCCAGGCTGGGAGCAATGGTCTTCTCCTCGAGATCGGGATCGAGGATCACCATGACCTCATAGTGACGCATGAACAACCCACCTCCTTCGGACTAGGCGGCCACGGTCTCTCCGTGGCAGGAGGGTGCAATGCGTGCGCCCGGCGCACCGAGCAACCCCGCAAGGGTACCGGGCACGTGGACGAAGGCGAAATCCGCCCGCCCAGGCACCCCCACCTTCACCGCGAGTGGCGGGTTGTGCGCTGGTCCCAACAGCTCGGCGCCCGCACAACCCGCCACTCGAGGGTGGATCCGGCGACGATCGGCCTCAGGCCGGAGCCAGGGCGTCGGCCTGCATGGCCGCGACGATCTCAGCCAGGACGGGCTGGCCGGGCTGCGGGGGCACCTGCGCCGCCGGGACGGCGTGGAGCAGCTCGAACGCCCGGTCCACCATCGCCGGACCGATCGTGGGGCCATGGCAGGTGGCGATCGTGCGCGGCGCCAAGGCCCGCAGTCTCTCCACCTCGGCGTGGTAGCGGGGTCCGTCCACCATCTCGACCCAGGGGCTGTTCCACTTCTGGAACGTCGTGAAGCCGTGCGCCCACTCGTCGGGGTCGATCTCGTCGACGAAGCCCGTCGCGCGCGGGACCGGGGTGGCGAAGCAGTCCGATGCCCAGTACACGCCGGTCACGGGGTCGAGCAGCCCCCGGGTCGTGGGGGAGTCGTAGAGCGGAGGACGCACCGCGCGCAGCAGCCGGTCACCGACGTCGAAGGACTCACCATCGCCGACCCAACACCACCGGTCAGGCGACGGCATCGGGCCCTCGGCCGACATCCGCTGCATGAGATACCAGCTGCCCACGATCGTGGCTCGGGGACAGGCCTCCATGAGGGCGGCCATGTTCCCGTAGTGATCCACATCGTCGTGGGAGACGAAGATCCAGCGCACGTCCTCGGGCTCGACGAGGCCGAACACCTGCTCGAGCACCGAATCCCGGTCGACGGGAGTGCCCGTGTCGACGACGACGGGTTCGCGTCCCCGGATCACCATGGCGTTCATATGGACCGCGAGCGGACCCTCGCCCTCCCCGTGGATGGCCTGGATGACGTAGGTCTCGGCGGCGATCGGGATCGGCTCGCGGCGCGGCAGCACGGCAGACGACATTGACTTCCTCCTGGTCGGGCGGCGGATCGCCGCGTGTGCCATGAATCTGCCCGCGTAGACGGTTGGCCGGCCATCCCTCGATCGTGGGGAACGTCACCCCCAGAATTGGGGGATACCGCAGGGCCTCCCGGGTCGGTCACAATCGTGCGATGCGTGCCGACGTCGTTGAACGCCAGCTGACCGGCCTCGCGCGCTCGGGACTGGACTCGGACGCCTTCGCGCAGGGCGCCCTTGACCTCCTCCAGCGGGCCGTGCCGTTCGAGAGCGCCTGCCTGGCGTTCACCGACCCCGTGACCGAGCTCCTCACGGGAACCGTGAAGCTCGACCTGCCCGACGCCCGCGATGCCGAGTTCGCGCGCCTGGAGTACGAGACGGACGACATCAACCAGTTCCAGGACATCGCATCGCGCGAGGTCCCCGTGGGGGTGCTCTCCCTCGACACCGAGGGTCACCCGGAACGAAGTCGACGCTTTCGCGAGTTCCTGGTCCCCCACTTCGATCAGGGGAACGAGCTGCGCGCCGCCTGTCGCGTGGGCGGACAGACGTGGGGCCTGCTGGGCCTCTACCGGCCCACTGCCGCCACCGGCTTCAGCCCGGCCGAGGCCGCCTTCGTCGCCTCGATCGCCCCCCTGCTCGCCAGCGGGATCCGAGCTGGACTGGTCGTCGAGGCGGCCGACCCGGGCCGCGAGCCAGCCGACGGGCCCGCCGTCCTCGTCGTAAGCGGCACGAACGACGTCGTCCAGGCCTCCTCCGGCGTCGTTCGCCGGCTCGCCGACCTAGGCGCCGACCCCTGGGGCGAGTTGCCGATCTCCCTGTCCTCGGTCGTCAGCGCAGCACGGTCCTATGCCACGGGAAGGTCGGAGACCCCCGCACGTGCGCGAATCCGGACCGCCGCCGGGACATGGCTCGTCGTTCACGCCTCGACCCTCTCGTCGCCTCATGGAAGCCGAGGAGACGTCGTGGTGACGATCGAGGAGGCGCGACCGCCCGAGATCGTCCCCCTGGTCGTCGCGGCATTCGCCCTCACCGATCGCGAGCGCGAGGTCGTGCGGCTGGTGCTCGCAGGGTCCTCGACCCAGGAGATCGCCGCGGAGCTGTTCCTGTCGCCCTATACGGTCCAGGACCACCTGAAGAGCATCTTCGTCAAGGCCGGCGTCAGCTCGCGTCGTGAGCTGCTCGCGAGGGTCTTCTTCGAGCAGTACGCGCCACGCATCGGGGGAACGCTCAGCGCCACGGGCTGGTTCACCGCCGACTAGGGCTGTCGTGGGCCACTAGGGTTTCCGGTGTGCGGATCGCCACCTGGAACATCAACTCCGTCACCGCCCGGCTTGACCGCCTGACGGAGTGGCTGGAGTCGGCGCAGCCCGACGTCGTCGCCCTGCAGGAGCTCAAGTGCACGACCGAGGCCTTCCCCGCAATGCCCATCCAGGCGCTGGGCTATGAGTCCGTCGCGCACGGCAACGGCCGATGGAACGGCGTGGCCATCCTGAGTCGCGTGGGCCTCGAGGACGTCACCCTCGACCTGGACGAGCAGCCCGAGTTCGACGGTGTCGTCGAGACGCGCGCGGTCGGTGCGACCTGCGGCGGTGTCCGCGTCTGGAGCGTCTACGTCCCGAACGGGCGGGAGCCGGACCATCCGCACTACTCCTACAAGCTGGACTGGTTCGGTGCCCTGAGGAACACGGTCCGCCGGGAGCTGTCGAGCGACCCGGCCCTTCCCTACGCGGTCATCGGCGACTACAACGTGGCGCCGACGGACGACGACGTCTGGGACATCGCGCTGTTCGCCGACTCGACGCATGTGACGCAGCCGGAGCGCGATGCTCTGGCCGCCCTGCGCAACGAAGGCCTGGCCGATGTGCCGCCGCGAGCCCTCAAGGGCGAGCCGTACACGTTCTGGGACTACCGCAACGGCGCCTTCCACCGCGGCTGGGGGATGCGCATCGACCTCGTCTATGCCAACCCCGCCTTCGTCGACCGGGTCAGCGATGCCTGGATCGATCGCGAGGCGCGCAAGGGCAAGGGGGCCTCCGATCACGCGCCGGTCGTCGTCGACCTGTCGGACGCACCATGACCCTGACGGTCCGCATCATCACCCGCGAGCAGCACCTTGCCTGGGTGTCCACCCGACCGGCCGTCTCGTTCCTGCAGCTTCCCGAATGGGCCGACGTCAAGGCCGGCTGGCGCGGCCAGTCGCTCGGCTGGTTCTCCGGCTCCCAGCTCGTCGGCACCGGCCTGGTCCTCTACCGACCCGTTCCCCGGCTGCCGCAGCGATCCCTCGCCTACCTGCCAGAAGGACCGGATATCGACTGGCTGCGCGAGGAGCATCCCGGACTGCCCCTCGAGGACTGGCTCCGTCCGCTCGTGGCGCACTGCCGATCCCAGGGCGCGTTCCAGGTGAAGATGGGACCCCCCGTCGCCCTGCGTCGCTGGGATGCCGCCTCCGTCAAGGCGGCGATCGCCCGCCGCGACGACGATCCTTCGGCACCCGATCGACTCAGCGAGGTGCAGGCCGACTGGCACTCCCGCGGCGGGGCCCAGGTCGTGGAGCGGCTGCGCTCGGCCGGCTGGCATCAGGAGCCCGCGACCGGTGCCGGGTTCGGGGACGTGCAGCCCCGCTACGTCTTCCAGGTGCCGCTCGCCGATCGCTCCCTCGACGAGATCTTCGCCGGCTTCAACCAGCTGTGGCGACGCAACATCCGCAAGGCGGAGAAGGCCGGTGTCTCGGTCTCCGAGGGCACGCGCGAGGACCTCGCGGCCTTCCATCCGGTGTACGTAGAGACGGCCCACCGTGACCACTTCACCCCGCGCGGGCTCCCGTACTTCGAACGGATGTGGGATGCCCTGAACGCGGAGGAGAAGCGACTCAGCCTGTATCTCGCCCACCACGACGGCCACGTCGCGGCGGCGACGCTCATGGTCCGCGTCGGGACGCACGCGTGGTACTCCTATGGCGCCTCGACGACCGCCGACCGGGATGTCCGGCCCTCCAACGCCCTGCAGTGGCGCATGATCTCGGACGCCCATGCGGCCGGTTGCACGGTCTACGACCTGCGGGGAATCGCCGACACCCTCGATCCGTCGAACCACCTCTTCGGCCTCGTACAGTTCAAGGTGGGCACCGGAGGCTTCGCCCAGGAGTACGCGGGGGAGTGGGACTACGTCCTTCGCCCGCTGTGGGCCAAGGGCTTCCGCGCCTACCTGGCTCGGAAGGGGTAGTCATGGCCTTCGCGGTGACGGTCAATCGGGAGCGGTGGCGCGACCACCAGGACACAGTGGCCGACGCGGTGCGGCGCTCGGCCGGTGCACCGGTGGTCCCCGTCATCAAGGGCAACGGCTACGGCCTCGGCCAGCGCCTGCTGGCGGATGAGGCCATCCGCCTCGGCGCCGACACGGTTGCCGTGGGTACGGTCTTCGAGGTCGACGAGGTGGCCGAATACGGCACCTACGACATCATCGTGCTCGAGCCGTTCGACCCCCGTGACGCCTTCGCCACCGACGCCTGGTGGCGACTCGGACAGCAGCTCCATGCCGGCAGGGTGATTCGCACCGTCGGGTCCAAGGAGGCGCTGCTGGCCCTGGCGGCCGGCCACGGATCCGTTCGCGTGCTGCTCGAGGCCCAGACGTCCATGCACCGCTTCGGCTTTGACGAGTCCGGGCTGCTCCGTGTCCTTGCCGACGCTCAGGTGCGCCAGGCGTTCGCGATGGGCCGGGTCCTGGTCGAGGGGCTCGCTCTGCACCTGCCGTTGGCCCAGCCAGCCGACGAGGTCGATCCGAGGGGTGCCGACCTCGGCACCGCCAAGGTGCGGGAGGTCGTCCGGTGGGCCGGACTATGGCAGGCCGAGACCGAGGTGTGGTCCGGCCACAACTCTCCCGAGTGCCGCATCTGGGTCTCGCACCTCGAGGACATGGAGCTCCAGGCGATCTCGAACTCCCTGCCGGACGTCGTCGTCCGCAACCGGGTCGGGACCCGCCTCTGGATCGGCGACCGTAGTGCGCTGCATGCCTCGGGAACCGTGCTCGCGGTCCACCCGTTGCCCGGCGGCAGTCACGTCGGCTACCGCCAGCGCACCGGCCCCAAGGAGGGAACCCTGGTAGTGGTGTCGGGCGGCACCTCGCATGGCATCGGCCTGAGTGCTCCCACGCCCGCGGCAAGCGTCCGACAACGGGTCGTGACGGCCGGCACCGGTGCCCTCGATGCAGCCGGCCGGGCGCTGTCACCGTTCCGGTGGGCCGGCAAGCAGCGCTGGTTCGCCGAGCCGCCGCACCAGCACGTGTCGATGCTGTGGCTGCCGAAGGGGTGCGTCATCCCCTCCGTCGGCGATCGCATGGCCGCCGATGTGCGCTTCACGACGTCACGCTTCGACGCGGTCCTCGGCCTCGACTGAGTCGCGGGCGCGGTGGCCGATCGTCAGGCGGTCCGGCGCTCCATCGAACGGACCGCCTGCTGGATCGTCGGCGTCCTCGGGATAGCCGTCCGTTCGGACGGGATCGTGCTCCGGGCGCAGGATGTCCCTGATGACGACCGCCATGAGGTACACCGTGGCGAGCACGTGGATGAGGATCGCCACGGAGTACTCCTGGCCGGTGAGGCCCTTCTGCCCTTCCGTTCCGTAGGCCACGAGGAACCACCAGATGCCCAGGAAGTACACGACCTCGCCCGCCTGCCAGATCAGGAAGTCCCGCCAGCGCGGTCGCGCCATGACGGCGAGCGGGATGAGCCAGAGCGAGTACTGCGGGGAGTAGACCTTGTTCGTCAGGGCGAACGCCGCGACGATGAGGAACAGCAGGCTGACAAGTCGTGGACGGCGCTTCGCGACCAGCGCGAGAACCGCGATGCCCCCGCACAGCAGCGCGAAGAGGCCGGTCGCCACGACGTTGAGCCGGTCCGCCGGAACCGTCGTGATGCCAGCCTCGCTGAGCATGAACCAGATGGACCCGAAGTCCTCGCCCCGCTCACTGCTGAACCGGTAGAAGTACGACCAGCCCTCGAAGTTGGCGAACATGACGGGCAGGTTCACGACCAGCCACGACGACGCGGCCCCCGAGAGGAGCAGGCCGAACGCGCGCCACCGTGAGGTCCGTAGGGCGAGGACGAGGAAGCCGCCCAGCAGGATCACCGGATAGAACTTCGCGGCGACCGCGAGGCCGAGGAGCACGCCCGCAGCGAACGGGTGCTGGCGCGCCCAGGCAAGAAGGCCGAGGCCGATGAAGGCCAGCGGAAGCAGATCCCAGTTGATCGTCGCGCCGAGGATGAGTGTGGGAGCCAACGCCACCAAGAGGGCATCCCACGGACGTCGCCGGACGGTCAGCGCGGTCGCGATGACGGCCACGAGAAGGGGAATAAGCAGCAGCACCACGTTCACATCGAAGAACAGCACCTCGACGTGCCGCGGGCTTGTGACGTCCTTCAGGCCCCGGGTGATCATCCCGGCCAGCTGCATGAAGCCGCCGGTGAGCACGGGGTACTCGAGGTGTTGGCCGTCGGCCGTCGCCTGCACGTAGGGGATCAGGCCATCCGAAAAGCCGCGCAGGAAATAGAGCGGGGGAATGTCGCTGTAGCAGAGGTGCTCGTAACGCTCGGGTGCCCTCCACAGCTGGTTGCGGCAGGACAGGTCGAGGACGTACCCGAGCATGTACGCGAGGGTCGTGAGCGCCACGACCGCACGCAGCGGCGAGAGCCAGGAGGATCCGTACCGTGCCCAAAGGCCGACCGGGCCACCCATCCACCCGAGCGAGTGCCGGGCCACCGGGTCCGCACGGGTGGGGACAACCACCGGCGGGCTCGGTGGCGTCGGGCGGCTCACTGCGGTCCGAACTCCTCGATCGGCGGTGCCGGCGTGTCCGTCGGCGCGGGCTGGGGCCCGAAGACCGACTGGTCGGGTGCCTGGCTCTGGTCGGGGCCGGGCGGAGCATCGGTCGTCGTGTCGGTGGGGAGTGTATCCGTGGGCACGGTGCTCGGTTCGTTGGAGAACTCGGGCACGACGGCCGGGGTGGGACAGCCTGCAGGGACTTCGGTGTCGGGCGTCGGAATCGATGACGGGCAGTTGTCCGGCGGGGCCACCACGCCGTCCGGCGGGGCCGGGAGGTCCTCGGTGGGCTGGCCCTGCAGGGCACCGCTCATGAACGCGGTCCAGATGGCCGCCGGGAAGGAGCCACCGGTGACCGTCGACAGCCCGCCGGTGCCCGACATGGAGATCGGGATGCCGTTCGCGTCCTCCTTGGCCATGAGCACGGCTGCGGAGAGCTGCGGCGTGTAGCCGACGAACCAGGCGCTCTTGTTGTCGTCCGTCGTTCCAGTCTTGGCGGCGGCGGGCCGACCGAGGGCCAGCGCCGCGGTGCCGGTGCCATTGGTGACGTTGCGGTTGAGGGCGAACGTCACCGTGTTCGCGATGTCGGGGTCGAACCCACGACGCGTGCTCGGCGTGAACTCGTAGAGCAGGCCATCATTCGGCCCGATGACGCGGCTGACCACGGAGGTCTCGGCTCGAGTGCCGCTGGATGCGAACGTCGCGTAGGCGTTGGCCATGTCGACGCCCGACGGGGATGCGGTCCCGAGCACGAAGGTCAGGTCGGGCGAGTCGAGGTTCAGTCCTGGCGTGCTCTCAGGAACGCCGGCGGACAGGGCGGCCTGGACGACGTTGTCGACGCCGATCTGGGATTCGAGCTCGACGTATGCGGAGTTGATCGAGTGCTCCGTGGCGAAGAGCAGCGTGACCGGTCCGTACGACTCGTCGCCGTAGTTCGAGAAGGTGTATCCGTTGACCGTGGAGGGGGAATCGCCGTTCCACATCGACGTGAGTGGCACGCCCTGCTCAGTCGCTGCGGCGAGGGCGAACGGCTTGAACGTCGAGCCGGCCTGCGCGAACTGCCGGGTCGCGTTGTTGATCTGGTCGTCGATGAAGTTCGGCCCGCCGTAGATGGCGACGACCTCACCCGTGCCCGGGCGCACAGCGGCGAGGCCGATCCGCAGGCCGTCGGTCCCGCTCTTGGGGCCCTTCTTGCGCACGGCGGCCTGGGCGGCCCGTTGGGCCTGCCGGTCGAAGGTGGACGTGATCCGCAGGCCGCCGCGCTGCACCTCGGTCTCGTCGAAGCCGAGGTCAGCGAGCTGCTGCTCGACCATCGTCAGCAGGAAGCCCGTCTGGCCACCGAGCCGGTCCTTGGCCTTCTGCTTCTTGATCTTGGGGAACTGCGCGTTGGACCGCTGCTCGGGCGTGATCCAGCCCTGCTCCTGCATGCCGTCGAGCACGTATGCCCAGCGGGCCTTCAGGTCGTCCAGCCGATCCTCGGGTGCTAGGCCGCTGGGCGACTTGATGATCGCCGCCAGGACGGCCCCCTGCTCGAGCGTCAGCTGCCGGGCGGGCACGCCGAAGTAGGCGATCGCCGCCGCCTCGATGCCGTAGGCACCCCGTCCGAAGTAGATGGTGTTGAGGTAGTCATCGAGGATCTCGTCCTTCGACACGAGGGTCTCGAGCTTGGTGGCGAGCAGGATCTCCTTGACCTTCCGGTCCCAGGACCGCTCCTGCGTGAGGAAGGCGTTCTTCGCGTACTGCTGGGTGATCGTGGAGGCACCCTGCGTGTACCCGCCCGTGACGTTGTTCCAGACGGCGCGCGCGATCCCCCATGGCGAGACGCCGCCGTGGTCGTAGAACCCGCGGTCCTCGGCAGCCAGGACGGCGTGCTGCACGTCGATGGGAACGTCGCTGAGCGGGATGCTGCGCCTGGTGGAGTCACCGAGCCGGCCGAGTTCGGTCTTCCCGTCCGACCAGTACACGATGGTCGCCTCGCTCGTGGCGAGCTCGTTGGGCGTGGGCACGGTGGTGCGGGCCAGCGCGACGGCGAAGGATGCGAACGCGAGCCCGAGGACGACGAGGATGCTGACGATCAGCCAGCGGAGCCAGTGGCGCTTCTGGCGGGCGGGCCGTGGAGGCCGCGGTCGCGCAGGGCGCTGCTGTGGGGTCGCCGACGAGGGCCGCCTCGCGGGGCGGCCGCCTCTGGGGCGATTGCTCTGGGCCACGGTTCCTCACGCCTCGGGGGAAGTCCCCCGCCGGGTCGCCGGGACTCGCGAGGGTCGGGACTAGTCAAGGAGATCACGAGGCGTGGGCAGCGCCCGGCGCGGCACGCCGTCGCCTAGGACGTACGTGCGGAGCAGGAAGTTCCAGTGGCACCGCTGGCAGACCTCCACGACGTACACGGAGAACGCCCCGAACCGGTGCGCCATGCTGCCGAGATCGTCCGTCTGCCGGATACGGCCCGAGTACGGGCCGAGCTCGTCTCCATAGACGTAGGTGACGGTGACCAGGCCGTCATCGCGACAGGCGGGACAGCTCTGCCCCGCCGGCTCGCCGTGGAACCGCGCAGCCTTGAGCAGGTAGGGATCGGCATCGCACAGGTCCGAGTCGAGCGCCCCGCCGTGGTACAGCCGGTGGATCGCCGCCTGCCGCTGGAGCGTGTGGTCGACGATCCGACGCGGCCGCTCGGGGTGCTCGACCTCCTCCGGCTCGACGTCGACGAGGCTGCGCCGCCGTGCGCGTGCGGACTCGCCGCGGGCGATCGTCCCGCGGATCGCCGACTTCCGGGGCGCCGCCATAGTCCGGTGAGTGTAAGTCGGGGGGCCCACTCGGCGGTACCTCGAGTTGACCGATATATCAGCACGATATATCGTGCGTTGAACCATCGAGGAAGGACGGCACATGGCCAAGCGGCACGACGTGCTCGAGTTCGCCGTCCTCGGCATCCTCGGGAACGGCCCGTTGCACGGCTACGAGCTGCGCAAGCAGCTCACGGACGTGCTGGGTGCCTTCCGGGCCCTGTCATACGGGTCCCTGTACCCCTGCCTGCGCAGGCTCCAGACCAAGGGCCTGATCGAGGACGTCACGATCACCCCGGCCACCGAGTCCGCGGCGCCACCGCTGTCCGGCCGTCGCGCCCGCGTCGTCTACGCCATCACCGGCGACGGCAAGGAGCTCTTCGCCGAGTGGGCCAACCAGCCCGGCCCCGAGGCGTGGGAGGACGAAGGCTTCGCCGCCCACCTGGCCTTCTTCAGCCGCACCGAGGCCAAGGTGCGCCTTCGCATCCTCGAGGGTCGCCGCTCGAAGCTCGAGGAGCGCATCTCGACCCTTCGCGAGTCGCTCACCCGGGCCCGCGAGCGCCGCGACGCCTACACGCTGCGCCTGCAGGAGCACGGTCTCGACGGCGTCGAGAGGGAAGTGCGCTGGCTCAATGAACTGATCGACCAGGAGCGCGGCGACGGCCGCTGACCTAGGAACACCAACCCCGCACCGCAACACCCGCTACCCACAACAGGAGAAGTCAATGGGTTCGATTCGAGTAGCCCTCGTCGGCGTCGGCAACTGTGCCTCGTCGCTCGTCCAGGGCGTTGAGTACTACAAGGATGCCGACCCCGGCGACTTCGTCCCGGGCCTCATGCACGTGCAGTTCGGCGACTACCACGTCCGCGACGTGGAGTTCGTCGCCGCATTCGACGTCGACGGCAAGAAGGTCGGCCTCGACCTCGCCGAGGCGATCGGCGCGTCCGAGAACAACACCCTGAAGTTCGCCGACGTGCCGCCCACCGGAGTGACGGTGCAGCGCGGCCACACGCGCGACGGCCTCGGCAAGTACTACCGCGAGATGATCACCGAGTCGGAGGCGGAGCCGGTCGACGTCGTCCAGGCGCTCAAGGACGCCCGCGTCGACATCGTGGTCTGCTACCTCCCCGTCGGCTCGGAGGACGCGGCGAAGTTCTACGCACAGTGCGCGATCGACGCGGGCTGCGGTTTCGTCAACGCACTTCCGGTCTTCATCGCGGGCACTCCCGAGTGGGCCAAGAAGTTCGAGGATGCCGGGCTGCCGATCGTCGGCGACGACATCAAGAGCCAGGTCGGCGCGACCATCACCCACCGCGTCATGGCCAAGCTCTTCGAGGATCGCGGCGTCATCCTGGACCGCACGTACCAGCTGAACGTCGGCGGCAACATGGACTTCATGAACATGCTCGAGCGCGAGCGCCTCGAGTCCAAGAAGATCTCCAAGACCCAAGCCGTCACCTCGCAGGTCGCCTCGCACGACATGGGCGCGCGCAACGTGCACATCGGCCCGAGCGACTACGTCGCGTGGCTCGACGACCGCAAGTGGGCGTTCGTGCGCCTCGAGGGTCGCGCGTTCGGCGATGCGCCGCTCAACCTGGAGTACAAGCTCGAGGTGTGGGACTCGCCGAACAGCGCCGGCGTCATCATCGACGCGGTGCGCGCGGCGAAGATCGCCAAGGATCGTGGGATCGGCGGTCCGATCCTGTCGGCGTCGAGCTACTTCATGAAGTCGCCGCCGGTGCAGTACTCCGACAGCGAGGCCCGTCAGGCCGTCGAGGACTTCATCGCCGGCACGATCGAGCGCTGAGTTCCACCTCGTTGAGTGGCCCGTTGTGGCCCGTTTCGCGCGGCGAAACTGGGCCACAACGGGCCACTCAACGGTAGGGGGGTAGCGTCCGGGCCATGGCGTCCCGCCCCGCGCTCAGCGCCCTGCGCGAGGTGCTCGCCGGCCGGGACTTCCGGTTCCTCTTCGGCGTCCGGCTGGTCGCCCAGTTCGGTGACGGCCTGCTGCAGGCGGCCCTGGCCACCTTCGTCCTGTTCTCTCCGGAACGCCAGCCCGACGCGGTGCGCGTCGCCGCGGCCTTCGCCATCCTGCTGCTTCCCTACTCGTTCATCGGCCCGTTCGCCGGCGTGTTCCTCGACCGCTGGCGACGCCGCAACGTGCTGGTCCGGGCCAACCTCATCAAGGCGGCGTTCACCATCCCCGTCGTCGCACTGGTGGCGGCCGGGGATGACGGGCTCTGGCTCGGGGTGTCCGTCCTCGTCGTGCTCGGCATCGGTCGGTTCGTCCTCGCCGGCCTGTCGGCCTCGCTTCCGCACGTCGTGTCCGGGCCGGACCTCATCACCGCGAACGCGCTGACCCCGACATCCGGCACCATCGCCGCGGCCGTGGGCGGCGTGGTCGGCATCGGCCTCCGCGGCCTCGTAGGTGCCGACGACCACGGCAGCATGATCGTGCTCGCCTGCGCCGGGGTGTCCTACGTCGCCGCGGCCGTGATCGCCCTCGCCATTGCCGCCGATCGCCTCGGGCCCGAGGGAGACAAGCCTGCCGACACCATTCGAGGTATCGCCATCGGCCTGGTTGCGGGCGTACGCCAGCTTCGGGTGCACGGAGCGGCCGGACGGGCGATCGCCATCGTCGGCGTGCATCGCTTCGCCTTCGGGGTCCTCACGGCCGGTGGCCTGCTGCTCGTGCGGCTGACGTTCCACCCCATGGCAGAGGCCAATGAGGCCCTCGGCCAGTTCGCCTTCCTCACCGCAGCGGCAGCGATCGGTGCCCTGATCGGCGCGATCATCACGCCGGGTGCGAGCCGCCGGTGGGGCGAGGTGCGGTGGTCGGTGGTCGCGCTCCTGCAGGCAGGCATCGTCGGCAGCGTCCTGGTGGCGGCCGGAGCCGCCCTGCCGTCGTTCTCGTTGCTGCTGCTCGGCGCGCTCAGCATCGGCTTCGCGGGACAGTCCGTGAAGGTCTGCAGTGACACCCTCGTCCAGCGACACATCCCGGACGACATGCTCGGACGGGTGTTCTCCCTCTTCGACATGATCGTCAACGTCTGCCTCGTCCTGGGCATCGTCCTGATGGCCGTCGTCTCACCCACCAGCGGCCAGGTGCCCGTGGTCTACCTGCTCGTCGGCGCCACGCTCGTCCTCACCGCTCTGTGGTATCAGGGGCGCGGCGCCCGTAGAGTTCCCGCGTCACCTCGGGGAGGGGAATCATGACCGATCAGCAGGCAGTCGAGCCAGCGACGCCGACACCCAGGCAGAAGCGTTGGGGGGCGCGCTCGATCGCCTCGCTCCTGCTGTTCGTCCTGGCGACGATCCTCGTGATCCCGGCGCTCGTCGGGCACTGGGGTCATCGCACGGTCGCCGACGCGGAGCGCTACATCGACACCGTCGGCCCCCTGATCTACCAGTCCGAGGTGCAGGACGCCCTCAGCGAGGCCGTCACCAAGCAGGTCGTGGCGCGGGTCGACAACGAGAACCAGGTCGGGCAGCTGCTCGGGAACCTCTTCCCGGATGCACCGTTCACGGACCAGCTGGCCGGACCCATCTCCGCGGGGATCAACAACCTCATCGGCGAGCTCGTCAAGAGGTTCGTGTCCTCGGATCAGTTCGCCCAGTTCTGGATCACCTTCAATCGCGCCGTGCAGAAGGGCGTGATGCTCGTCCTCGAGGGCAAGGACGGCGGACCCGTCTTCCTGCGCGGTGACGAGGTCGTGCTCGACACCTCGGCCGCCCTCACGGCCATCCAGAACTACCTGGTCGACAACGGAGTGACGGCGGCCGCCAACGTCACCATCCCGGAGACCGATCGCGAGGTGGTCCTGTTCACCTCACCGGCGCTCGAGCAGGTCCGCTTCATCTACTCCCTGACCTCGCCCATCCTCGAATGGCTGCCGGCGATCGTGGCCCTCATCTTCGGCATCGCGATCATGCTGGCCCGGCGGCGCGCGCGGACGACGGTGGCGACCGGCATCGTGCTCCTGGCCTCCGGACTCGTCACCAAGCTGGCCCTTGATGCCACCCAGACCACGTTCGAGAACAAGCTCATCGGGACGCCCTGGGGTCCCGCTGCGGACGTGTTCTGGACGACGCTGCTGAGCTACCTGGTCGATGGGGTGATGGCGATCATCACGCTCGGAGTCGTCCTCATCATCGCGGGCTGGTTCGGTGGCCGCACCACGATCGCCGCCAACCTCCGGGGGATGATCACCAAGGGGCTCGCCGAGATCGGTGGGCGCCTGTCCGACGGACGTTCCGGGGTGATTCCGCCCTCCATGCTCGGTGCCGCCCGGGTGCTCATCTTCATCCTCGCCACGGCGATCCTGCTGTTCAGCAGCCTGCTCGACGTGGCGACGGTGCTGTGGGTGACGGCCCTCGCCGCCGGCCTCGTGACGCTGGCTCAGCTGCTGGCGGGTCCCGCCGCGGGATCCACCATCTCGATCCCGGAAGGCGTCGAGACGAACGCGTAGTCGGTCGGCTTCGTCTCATCCGCGACCGCAACCGTTCCGTCGGCGATCGCAGCCTTGTACAGCGCGTAGTCCGCGTTGACCTGCTCGGTGTAGGCGAGCGCGAAATCCCGAACCGCGTCATCGAACTTCGTGCTCGTGCCCAGATATGAGGCGATCGCCACGGAATCGCCCGCCCGCGCGTGGGCCCGCGCGAGGGTTCGGCCGCAGAGCTCCGCGTAGCCGGCGAGGCTCTTCTCGGTGAAGTCGGTCGGGTCCGGCGAGTACTTCATGTCGCGCAGCTGCCGCACGTAGAGGTCGCGGCTCCGATCGGTCTGGACCCAGCCCAGGAACACATCAGAGGCGGCCTGCATGATCCGCTGGCCCACGACGACACGCTCCCCCATCGTGTCGTAGATGGACCTCCCCGAGTACGGCTCGAGCACGCTGGGCAGCGCCTGCTTGGCCTGCAGCACAAGGAGGTCGTCGGGATCGCGCCCCTCCATGAGGAGCACGAACGCCAGCAGTCCCACGCTCCCGACGCCCACCACTTTGTGGGCGATGTCGATCAGGTGGTACCGCTGCATGAGGAGGGCGCGATCCCGGAGGAGCGTCTCGGCGTACTCGCCGATGATCCTGCGCAGCATGTCGGCGGCGGCGTCCTCCATGGGCAGCGGCATGAGCAGGGGCGGCTGGTTCAGGAAGCGACGTCTACCGTCCACCACCTCGGTCATCTTCAGGACAGCGGACCACGAGTCCCTCGTGCGCGCCTTCTCCACCGACTTGTCGAGACGCCGGACCGCGTCCTCGCCGAAGCCCTCGGTCTTCGCCCACTGCTTGATGACCGAGACATCGATGCGGTCGTACCAGACCGCGATGTCCGGCATCCCGGAGTAGTGCGCCATCTGGACGCGGTAGCCGCGGGCGGCCGCCTCAGCGGCCGATCGGATCGCTCGCTCGGGAAGGCCCTTCTCCCGCCCGGAGAGCACGAAGGAGGTGGCCAGTCGCAGCACGTCCCACTCGAAGGGTCCCGGGTTGGTCTCGTCGAAGTCGTTGATGTCGAAGACGAGACTGCGATCGGGGGCGGCGAACATGCCGAAGTTCGCCAGATGCGCGTCACCGCACAGCTGAACCATCAGGCCGGTGTGCGGGCGCCGGCCGAGGTCACTGGCCATGATGATGGCCGAGCCCCGATAGAACGTGAACGGGCTCACCGACATGCGCGCATGGCGGATGGGCAGCAGCAGCGGAACCCGCACCGACTCCTGGCTCGCCAGCAGGTCGACGGGGTTGGGGCGATCGGGATCGGGCACGTAGCAGCCGATGCTCGGTCGCGTGCACCGCTTCCGTGCCTCGCTGCCGAGGGTCGCGCGCTCGTCGAGCGTGGTGGTGCGCATCTTGGTCCGTAGCGGATCGACACGCGTGGACGTCGTCATATCCGAACGGTAGGACCTGCCGGACTTCGTCGCCAGAGCATCGCATTCCCGTCACATTCCGGTAACGCGCAACGGGTAGGAAGAGTCCGGGTGAGATCCACCCGTGGACCCGATCCGGGTGAGATCCACCCGCCGAGAGGACGACGTGCGCACCGCCTATCGACCATGGCCCACCGCCGATGCCAGCGCCCCGACCATCGACCGCGTCTCCTGCCACGGACGACGCCCCCTGGGCACCTGGATGACGGTCTGGTCCCACATCTACACGGAGGACCCCTCGGTGATCGACGATCGCGACGTATGCCGCGAGGTACGACCGCTGCCCCGACGGCCTGTGGGGGACTGACCCCTAGGCCCCCGGCCGCGCCGCCCACCACGCGAGCAGTGCCTGCTCCGCGAGCTCGGGCTCCATGGGCCCGCGATCGAGCCGCAGGTCCAGCAGGAACTGGTAGGCCTCGCCCACCTGCGGTCCCGGCGGGATCTGCAGGATCCGCATGATCTCGCGCCCGTCCAGGACGGGTCGGATCGCGGCGAGCTCCTCCTCGGCCGCCAGTTCCGCAATGCGCTTCTCCAGGGAGTCGTATGAGCGCTGGAGCGCCATGGCGCGGCGACGGTTCCGGGTGGTGCTGTCTGCCCTCGTCAGCTTGTGCAGGCGGGTGAGCAGGGGGCCGGCATCGCGCACGTAGCGCCGCACGGCCGAGTCCGTCCACTCGCCAGCACCGTAGCCGTGGAACCGAAGGTGCAGCTCCACCAGCCGGGCCACGTCGTCCGTCATGTCGTTGGAGAACTTCAGCGCCTGCATGCGCTTCCTGGTCATCCGTGCGCCCACCACCTCGTGGTGATGGAAGGACACCCGGCCGTCGCCCTCGAACTTCCGGGTCCGCGGCTTGCCGATGTCATGGAGAAGCGCGGCGAGGCGCAGCACCGGATCCGGGCCGCAGGCCGGCTCGTGCGCGGTCTCCAGCACCATCGCCTGCTCGAGGACGGTGAGCGTGTGCTCGTAGACGTCCTTGTGGTGGTGGTGCTCATCGGCCTCGAGCCGCAGCAGGGGCAGCTCCGGCAGGAGGTGGTCCGCCAACCCGGTGTCCACCAGCAGGCTGAGACCACGCCGCGGGTCGGAGGACATCACGATCTTCATCAGCTCGACCTGAACCCGCTCGGGGGAGACGATCTCGATGCGGCCGGCCATGTCCGTCATGGCGGTGACGACATCGTCGGCGACCGTGAAGCCGAGTTGAGCGGCGAACCGCGCGGCCCGCATCATCCGGAGCGGATCGTCACTGAAGGACTGCGTCGCCGTGCCTGGCGTGCGGATGAGCCCGTCGCCCAGATCCGCCATCCCGCCGAACAGGTCGACGAAGCCCAGGTCCGGAAGGCGGATCGCCATGGCGTTGATGGTGAAGTCCCGCCGGACGAGGTCTCCGGGCAGCGACGCCCCGAAGTCGACCTCCGGCTTGCGGGACTCCGGGTCGTACTGCTCGGCGCGGTACGTCGTGATCTCCACCTCGTGCCCGCGGATTCGCGCTCCGATCGTGCCGAAGCGCATGCCGACGTCCCAGGTGGTCTCCGCGAAGCCGTTGAGGAGGGCGAGCACCGCCTGGGGCCGGGCGTCAGTGGTGAAGTCGAGATCTCCGGTGGCCACGTCGAGCCGACCGAGGAGGGCATCCCGCACCGGTCCTCCGACCAGGGCCAGTTCGTGTCCCGCCTCGGCGAACCGGCTGCCGAGGTCGAACAGCAGATCGGCGACCGGCTGCAGCTCGACGACGGCCCGGCGCTGGGCCTCGTCGGGGGACAGGGGTGTCTGCGGTGCCACGGCAGGAGAGCGTAGTTGCGAACGGGGCTGGCCTATCCTGCCGGTATGCCCACCGCACGTCCGCCTCGCTCCCGGAGGCGGCGTCTGCCACGGGTCGAGGAGACATCCGCGGGCGGCTTCGTCATCGACCGGACGGCCAGCGGCCCCCGGGCTGCCCTGATCGCGCGCCACGACAGCCGGGGCCGGCTGGTGTGGTCGCTCCCCAAGGGCCATATCGAGGCCGGTGAGAGCCCCGAGCAGGCCGCGGTGCGGGAGATTCACGAGGAGACGGGCATCCACGGACGGATCGTGGAGAGCCTCGGCACCATCGACTTCTGGTTCATGGCCGAGGATCGGCGCGTGCACAAGACAGTGCACCACTACGTCCTGCGGGCGCTCGACCGCGAGCTCTCCGACGAGGACGTCGAGGTGGTCGAGGTCGCGTGGGTGCCCCTGGACGAGGTGGCATCCCGGCTCCGCTATCCGGATGAACGGTCACTCGTGGACCGGGTGCGGGAGATCGTGGATCGACCCGAGTCCTCCTTCGGGCCGGCGTGAGCCCCCACCGTCGGCTGCCGGTCCTCCTGGCCGTGCTCGTCGTGCTGGGCATCGCCAGCCCGCTGGTGGCCGTCCCACCGGCGTCCGCCGCGGCCCGGCCGGCTGCCCAGTCAGGGAGCGACGTCACGGCGCAGGGTCCGCGCAGCGCCACCGCCGCCCAGAACGACGGCACCCCGAGCCTTCGGGTCGTCATCGACACCTTCACTCCGGATACCCCGACGGCCGGGGCCACGCTGACCATCACCGGCCGGGTCATCAGCGCCGCGGACGTGCCGCTGACCGACGTCAGCGTGCAGCTGCGCAAGTCATCGGCCCCCTTGCGCACCCGGACCGCCATCGGCACGGTGTACGACGCCGGGCTCGATCCTCAGGACGGGGAGCCAACCGACGTGCCGCTGCCCGGGACCCGGGTGCCGCTGGCCGCACAGCTCCCGCCCGGAAGCCGCCGCTCGTTCACCATCAAGGTCGGCATCGATGCGCTCGGGCTGGGCGCCCCGGGGTCCTACGCCCTGGCCGTCGAGGCCTTGGGTCGGGAGACCGGGGTGGACGAGTTCGATGCCCGCAAGGGCATCGTCCGAACCTTCCTTCCCTGGATGCCACCCGACGCGCAGATCCCGCCCGTCCAGCTGGTGTGGTTGTGGCCCCTCTCCGACTGGCCCGACCGGGCGGCGGATGGCACGCTGCTCAGCGACCAGACGCCCCGAGCGCTCGCCCCCGGCGGGCGTCTCGAACGCCTGGTCGTCATCGGATCGCGGCAGCGCAGCACGGTTTCCTGGATCACCGACCCTGCCCTCCTCCAGACGGCCGCCGACATGTCCGACGGCTACGAGGTCCGACAGAACGGCAGCCTCGTCGTCGGCAAGGGGGAGACGAACGCCTCGCGCTGGCTGACCCTGCTGCGCCAGACGACCCGCGATGTCGGGCTGCGGTCCATCCCGTATGCCGACGTCGACGCCTCGGCCCTCACGCGCGGCGGCCTCAGCAACGACGTCGTGCGCGCGGTTACCCAGGGCCCCGGCATCGCGTCCGCCGCCCTCGGGGAGGCGGTCCCGGGAAACCTGTACTGGGCGCCGTTCGGCCGGATCGACCGGCCGACCCTGAACGTGCTCGCCTCCTCCGGCGTCTCGACGATCGTCCTGTCGGCCAACGCCATGCCGGCCACCGACAAGCAGGCCTCGACGCTGGGCCTGGCCACGACGTCGATCCCGACCTCGGTCGGGTCCATGCAGGCGGTTCTGACCGACCCGGGCCTGACCAACATCCTGAGCCTGCCGCAGGGCAGCGCATCGGATGTCATCCTCGCCCGCCAGCGATTCCTCGCCGAGACCGCGACAGCCGCGCAGGTCATCCCCGCCGACCAGTCCTCGCGAGTGCTGGTGGTTTCGCCGGACTCGGTCAGGTGGCGGGCCACCGCCTCCCTCATCACCCCACTGCTGCGCGCCACGAACTCGGCGAGCTGGCTCAAGCCCCTGACTCTGGAGCAGCTGCTGGCGGCGCCGGTTCCGTCCACGAGCCGCAAGCGCGGCGGGTACGGGGAGCGGGCTCGTGATGCGGAGCTTCCTGAGGACTACATCAACCGCATCGCCGGTGTCAGCAACGATCTCGACGTGTTCTCCTCGGTCCTCGACGACCCCACGGGGGTCGTCCAGCCGTTCGCCGAGGCGCTCCTGCGCACGGAGTCGGCTGCCTGGCGCGGCGAGGTCGAGCGCGGTACCGCGCTGCTGGCCAGCGTCAACGCGGGGATCAACGCTCAGGTCTCCCGAGTTCGAGTGCTCTCCGAGGGACAGATCACCTTCTCGGGAGACACGGGCAAGGTCCCGGTCACCATCACGAACGAGCTGGATCGATCCGTGACCGTGGGACTGACCCTGCGAGGGCACCCGGCCGTGCGCCTGTCGTCGACACCGCTGTCGGGGATCCGCATCGACCCGGGCAAGTTCGCGAGCGTGGACATCGAGGCACGGGTCGTAGGCGGTGAACCGCTCCTCGTGGACGTGCAGCTCCTCAGTCCCGAGGGCGACCCCTACGGCGATCCGCCCACGATCACCGTGGTCTCGACCGCGTACGCTCGGGCCGCATCCTGGGTGGTGGCTGCCGCCTTCGTGGCCATCGTCATCTTCGTGATCGTGGGAGTTCTCCGTCGCATCCATGAGGCGCGCGCGGCGCGGAAGGACGGGTAGGCACATGACCGACCCGTCACCAGATCGCCCACGCGCCGCGGACGACGACCTCGAGGCGGAGATGGACGCCGAGGTCGCCGAAGCGGCGCGTGAGTCGCAGGCAGGCGACCTGGCGGCCAATCCACCCAGCGCCGCGGGTCGCAGCCAGGCCCGCAGCAGTGCTGTGATGGCCACCGGCACCGTCGTCTCGCGGATCACCGGGGTGGCCCGCGACATCGCCATGACCGCGGCGCTGGGCTTCTACCTCGTCTCGGACGCGTTCTCCCTCGGCAACTCGCTGCCGAACATCGTCTACATCCTCATCATCGGCGGCGCACTCAACGCCGTCTTCATCCCCCAGCTCGTCCGCCGGATGGCGGATGATGACGACGACGGCGTCTCCTATGCCGACCGGCTTCTGACGCTCGTCGGCACCATCCTCGTGGTCGTCTCCATCGCGGCCGTGCTCCTGGCTCCGTGGATCGTCGACCTGTACACGCCCGACGACTACCCGGCCCAGCAGTACGACCTGGCGGTCGCATTCGCACGACTGTGCCTGCCCCAGATCGCCTTCTACGGCATCTACACGATGCTCAGCCAGGTGCTCAACGCGCGCGGCCGGTTCGGCGCACCGATGTTCGCTCCGATCGCCAACAACGTGGTGTCGATCGCCACCTTCGCGCTCTTCCTGGCCGTGGCCGGCACGACCGCCGCACAGAGCGGCACGCTCAGCTCGAGCGAGGTTCTCCTGCTCGGCATCGGGACCACCCTGGGCGTGGTCGTCCAGGCGCTCATCCTGCTGCCCGTCCTCTGGCGGTCCGGGTACCGCTGGCGTCCCCGGTTCGACTGGCGCGAGTCGGGACTCGGCAAGGCGGGTCGGCTGGCCACGTGGACGATCGGACTGGTGCTGGTCAACCAGATCGCGTACATCTTCATCACCCGGATGGCCGCACAGGCCAACGTCAACGCGTCGGCTCAGGACATCACGGCCGCCGGCATCACGACGTACCAGAAGGCCCACCTGGTGTTCATGCTGCCGCACAGCATCATCACCGTCTCGGTGGTCACGGCGATGCTTCCCGCGCTCGCCCGGCTCGCGCACTCGGGCAAGCTGCGCGAGGTCGGCTCGGATGTTGCCCGGACGATGAGGGTGGTGGGCGTCCTGATCGTCCCGATCGCCGCCATCCTCATCGTCAACGGCGCGCAGGTGTCGATCCTGCTCTTCGGATACGGAGCCGCCACGACCAACCAGGCCGTGTCGATGGGCCTGACGGTCTCGGTCTTCATGACGGGGCTCGTTCCGTTCACCCTGTTCTACGTGCTGCTCCGCGGCTACTACGCGCTCGAGGACACGAGGACCCCGTTCTTCCTGACGGTCGTCTTCAACGTCGTCCTCCTCGGACTCGCCTTCCCGCTGTTCCTCCTCGCGCATGGCACGGCGCTGCAGATCATCATGCTGGCGCTGGCCTACTCCCTGTCGTACTGGTTCGCCCTCGTCATCACCTGGTTCGTCCTCGCTCGTCGGCTCGGGAGCATGCAGAGCGGGCGCACGGTGTGGACGCTCGCCCGCACCCTGATCGCCGGCGTGCTGGCCGGAGGCATCATGTTCGCCATGACCGTGTGGGTGCTGCGGACACGCCTCGAGGGCGAGCAGCTCACGTGGCATCTGCGTGGCGTCCTCCTGCTCAGCGTGCTCGCCACCTCGGTCGTGGGGGTCGCCGTGTACGCGGCGGCGGCGTGGGCGATGCGCGTCGGCGAGGTGTCCGACGTACTGTCGTTGGCGAAGCGCGTCACTGGACGCGCACGACGCGGGAGCACGGCATGAAGGCGAGCGAGCAGGTCGATCGGTATGCGCTGATCGACCTCGTGTCGCGTGACGCGGGGCCCCCAGGCACGGCGGACACCGAGTTGTGGCACGGCTATGACGAGACGCTGGACCGCTCCGTCGCCCTCCGCCTGATCCCGGCCGACGACCCCCGGATCCCTGCCGTGGTGGGCGCCGCGCGCGCGGCCGCCCTCGTCGACGACCGTCGCCTCCTGCGCGTGCTCGACATCCTCGACCTGCCCGCCGGGGCGGACGAGCCCGCGCGCACCGCCATCGTCAGCGAGTGGGCGAGCGGCCGCAATCTCGAGCGGACGCTCCAGGACCGGGGTGGCACCCCGTTCGCCGCCCCCGAGGCGCTCGAGCTGGTCGCCGACGTGGCCCGCGCGGTCGCCGCCGGCGCGGCCGCGGGCGTGGCGCACGGGCGACTGCGTCCTTCGAGCGTGTTCATCACCGACGCCGGGGAGGTTCGGGTCCGCGGACTGGCCGTGGACGCGGCGCTGTTCGGTCCCCTGCCGGACCTCCCGGACCGAGCCGCGGCCGATGTGGACGCCCTCGGCTCCCTCGTGTACCTGCTGACGACCGGGTACTGGCCGGGTGCCGCCACCGTCGACGCCCCTCCGGCTCCCGAGGCCGGCGGGGTCGTCCTGCCGCCATCTCAGGTCCGTGCCGCCGTGCCGCGCAGCGTCGACGACGTGGTCGCCCGGTCGGTGCTGTCCGCGAGCAGGGCCCGTGGCGTCGCCCGGGTGGCGGATCCCGCCGCCTTCGCCGCCATGGCGGGTGCCGCGCTGGACTACGTGGCGCCGGTCACCACGACCACGGTGCGCACCGAGCCGGTGACCCGGGGGCGCCGCATGGCCCGCCGGGGTCTGATCTGGTTCGGGCGCCTCGTCGCCGTCCTCCTCGGGATCGCCTTGGTATCAGGCCTAGCCTGGGGCGGCTGGTCCCTCCTCACGTCAGCACCGGACCAGCCCAGCAGCAACGCGCAGGACCTGGCCGAGATCCTCACCACACCGGCGCACCCGGCCGATGACATCCAGATCACCGGCATCGACCGCACCTACCCGATCGCCAAGATCCGCTCGTACGACCCGTTCGGCGACGACGACGGCAATGGCAAGCCCGACAAGCGGAAGGGCCGGGAGAGTGAGGATCTCGTCGGCGTCATCAACGACGACGACCCGGACACCGCGTGGCTCACCTCGCAGTACTCATCGGCCGACCTCGACGGCAAGGGCGGCGTCGGGATCATCCTCGATCTCGGCAGCCCGCAGGACGTGCAGCAGGTCACGGCGAACCTGATCGGCCGGGGCAGCACGGTCGACGTACGCGTCGCCGACCGCATCTACCCCGATCCGGCCCTGTGGACGCCGCTCGCCACCGCTTTCGCCCCGAAGGACGCGATGGAGGTGCGGGCGCCCCGTCCGGTGACCGGTCGGTACGTCCTGCTGTGGTTCACCCGCATCCCGCCCGCCGATTCCGGATCCGGCGTCTACCAGGGCGGGGTCAGGAGCGTCGTGGTCAGCGGCTGACCCTCTAGGCTCGTGGCGTGGCCGATCCGCGTAGCGACTCCGATCTGCTCGCGGCGCATGTGGCGGGCGATCCGCTGGCCTTCGAGGAACTCGTGCGACGTCATCGCGACCGGCTCTGGGCAGTCGCCCTGCGCACCACGGGCGACCCGGAGGAGGCGGCCGACGCACTGCAGGACGCGCTGATCTCCGCCTTCCGGCGAGCACACCAGTTCCGGGGGGACTCCGCGGTCACCACGTGGCTGCACCGGATCGTCGTCAACGCCTGCCTCGACCGCCTGCGCCGCCGAAACGTGCGCAGCGCGCAGCCCCTCCCCGATGACGTCGATGCCCTGCCCGGTGCCGTGGTGGCCGATCCGGTCGACCACATGGGCCGGCGCGAGGTGCAGCTGGTCGTGACCGAGGCGCTCGCCGAGCTGCCCGAGGAGCAGCGGGAGGCGATCCTGCTGGTGGACGTGGAGGGATGGAGCGTGGAGGAGGCGGCCCGCATGCTGGACTGCCCGGAGGGGACCGTGAAGAGCCGCTGCCACCGCGGGCGGGCCAAGCTGGCCAAGAGCCTGGGCTACCTGCGGAACCTGGACTCGTCCGATCCCGTCGTACCCGATGCGGAAGGAGGTGACCATTGAGCGAGGAGCAGTTCCCGCGCAGCGCCGACGACGACGTCGACCCCGAGGCGCTGGCGGCCGTCCAACGAGCCCTCGGGGACCTGGCGTTCCTGCGACCCGACGATGGTGACCCCGCATCGACCACCGAGCCCATGCCCCCGTGGGTGTGGGACCGGATCTCCGCCGCCTTGGCGGAGGCGCACGACCCCCAGCCGACCGGCACGCCGCACCGGCGCTCACGCCTGTCCCGCTGGGGCGGCGGCCTGATCGCCGCGTCCGTCGCCGTCCTCGCGGTGGGGGTGGCCGTCACCGCGTTCCGCGGCACCTCCGGGACAGTGGTCGCGGGCGAGGCGCCGGCTGCTGACGCCGGCGCCGCGGTGATGGCGGACTCGGCGGCCGTCGAGAGCGCCCCGCAGCAGGAGGCCGTCGCAGGCGCCCCCGCGCCGTCACCTCGCATGCTGGCCGGCCCGCGCAGCCTGTCGTTCGCCGGGATCCCCCCGATCCGCAAGATCCTCGGCACCAGCACCGACTACTCACCCAGCGCCATGGAGGGCCAGGTCACCGCCACCCTGGAGCAGGCCGGTGTGCTTCCTGCGTCCGACATGCCATCGCCGGAGCCGACCGTGGAGGTGCCGACCGAGCTGTCCGCGAGCGCCCAGCAGACCGGTCTGCTGCAGTCCGCGCAGGCTCTCCGGGACTGCGTGACCCGCCTCACGCACAAGGGGACGTCCACGGCGCTGGTGCTCGACCAGTCCACCTTCAAGGGCCAGCCCGCCAGCATCATCGTCTCCCCGGACTACGACGTGCCGGCCGCCCAGGCACCGGACATGAGCCTGATCGAGGTCTGGGTGGTCGACCCCGACTGCAACATCACCTGGGGCATGAGCTTCCGCATGTCCCGCTAGCCCCTCGAGGGACGGGAGCGGGCGCGGGGAATGCCTGTGGCCCTAGGATCGTTGGGGAGAGCGTAAGATACCCCCACGGGTATGGATACCCGTCCCACGACACCCGTTGAAAGGCTGCCACGGTGAGCGAGATCCGCAATGTCATCATCATCGGCTCCGGCCCGGCCGGCTACACCGCCGCGATCTACGCGGCCCGTGCGCAGCTGAATCCGCTGGTGTTCGAGGGATCGGTCACGGCCGGTGGCGCGCTCATGAACACCACCGAGGTCGAGAACTTCCCGGGCTTCACCGACGGCATCATGGGGCCCGAGCTCATGGAGCACATGCGCGGCCAGGCCGTTCGCTTCGGTGCCGAGATCGTCACCGACGACGTCACGAGTGTCGAGCTGAACGGCCCGGTGAAGACCGTCGTCGACGGGTCGGGCACCGCCCACCAGGCCCACGCCGTCATCCTTGCCACCGGTTCGGCCTACCGCGAGTTGGGCCTGCCCAGCGAGAAGCGGCTCTCCGGCCATGGCGTCTCGTGGTGTGCGACGTGCGACGGCTTCTTCTTCCGCGGCCAGGACATCGCCGTGGTCGGAGGTGGCGACTCCGCGATCGAGGAGGCCACCTTCCTCACCCGTTTCGCGAACAGCGTCACCCTCGTCCACCGCCGCGATGCCCTGCGGGCGAGCAAGATCATGCAGGAGCGGGCCTTCGCCAACGAGAAGCTGCAATTCGCCTGGAACAGCGAGGTCGTCGACGTGCTCGGCGAGGACAAGGTCTCCGGACTGGTCCTGCGCGACACCGTCACCGGCGAGACCCGTGACCTGGCGGTCACCGGCCTGTTCGTGGCCATCGGCCACGATCCGCGGTCCGAGCTCGTCAAGGGCCAGATCGACCTCGACGACGAGGGCTACGTCCTGGTGCAGGGCCGCTCCACGGCCACCAATGTCGAGGGGGTCTTCGCGTGTGGCGACCTCGTCGACCACACGTACCGGCAGGCCATCACGGCAGCCGGGTCGGGCTGCGCGGCGGCCCTCGATGCCGAGCGGTTCCTCGCCGCAGCGGAATAGGCAGCGGCCGCGGCACCGCGGCTGTCGTCCACCCCAGCAGGTAGCCTGAGCGAACGCAGACACCGGGAGAGAGCATGGGAGCAACGAAGATCGTCACCGACGCCAGCTGGGCCGATGACGTCCTGATGAGCGACAAGCCCGTCATCGTGGACTTCTGGGCCGAGTGGTGCGGACCGTGCAAGATGGTCGCGCCGATCCTCGAGCAGGTCGCCGCCGAGCATGACAGCGTGGTCGTGGCCAAGCTCAACGTCGACGAGAACCCGCAGACCGCGGCCTCCTACGGCATCACCTCGATCCCCACGATGAACGTCTACCAGGGCGGGCAGGTCGTCAAGACCATCATCGGCGCCAAGCCGAAGGCCGCCCTGCTCGCGGACCTGGCTCCGTACTTGTAGGGGACGTGCTCCGCCGCGGTGATACCGGGGCGGCCGTCGCGGAGGTGCGCGCACGGCTCGCGCACCTGGGATTGTGTGACACCTCATCCGAGGCTCCGGACGTCTTCGACGGCGAGCTCGATCGGGCCGTTCGGGCGTTCCAGCAGGAGCGCGGCATCACGGTCGACGGCATCGTCGGGCCGCATACGTTCCGGCGTCTCGAGGAAGCCCGGTGGCAGCTGGGCGACCGGGTCCTGTCGTACGTTCCCGGTCATCTCATGACGGGAGACGACGTCGCCGAGCTGCAGCGTCGCCTCATCCAGCTCGGCTTCAATGCGGGCCGAGCCGACGGCATGTTCGGCAGCGAGACGGACGCCGCCCTCCGTGAGTTCCAGCGCGGCGTCGGCGTGACCGCCGACGGCACCTGCGGACCCGACACCTTCCGCGCATTCGATCGGCTCATCCGCACGGTGTCCGGCGGCGACGCCGACACCCTCCGGGACACGATGGCCCTGCTCGACCTGCAGACCGGGATCGCCGACAAGGTCGTCGTCCTGGATCCGGGGGACACGGTCGATCCCGATCTCTGCCATGCCCTCGCGGTCCGCGTCGAGGGGCGCCTGGCCGCCATGGGCACCCAGGTCCTGCTGACGCGCCCCGCCGTGACCGGACCCGAGGTCGCGCTGCCCGACGACCCGGCACGCGCCCAGTTCGCCAACGAGGTGGGCGCGGACATCGTGGTCTCCCTGCACGTCGACACGGCCGCCAGCCCACTGCCCAACGGCATGGTGACCTTCTACTACGGGGATCCGCGAGGCGGTCGCCATTCACCGAGCGGGCGGGTCCTCGCGCAGCGCGTCCACGAGGAGCTCGCGGCCCGCACCGACCTCCTCGACTGCTGGGTCCATCCGCGCACCTGGGACCTGCTGCGACTGACGCGCATGCCCGCGGTCCGCGTGGAGCTGGGCTACCTGTCCAACGAGGGCGACCGGCGACGACTCGAGAGCCCCGAATTCCACGAGGCCGTGGCCGAGGGGCTGGCTGCCGCGCTCACGGAGTTCTGCGCGCCGCGCTGACCCGCGTATCGCCGTAGGAGTCCAGCGCCAGTCGCCGTTGCGGCCACAGCAGCCGCACGAGGAACCCGATCACCACGCCCAGCGTGATCATCCCCAGAACCGCCAGCACCCGCCGCATGAGGCACCTCCCTGAACGGGGCCTACTCTAGGCGCACTGACGACTGTCGGAACAGGCGCGCACAGGGCGACGCCGCCGCAGCGAGGCAGCGCGAGAGTGAGGTGAGACGAGCATGTCCGGTGGTTCCCGGCTCGATCCTTGGGTGGATTCCTACGCTAGCCGCGCGCATGCGATGCGCGCCTCGGAGATCCGCGCCCTGTTCGCCGTCGCGTCGCGACCGGAGGTCGTCTCCCTTGCCGGCGGCATGCCGTTCGTCCAGGCGCTGCCGCTCGACATGCTCACCGAGACCGCGCAGCGCGTCCTCGTCGAGCGCGGTGCGCAAGCGCTGCAGTACGGGTCCGGGCAGGGCGACGTCACGCTGCGGGAGCAGATCCTCGAGGTCACCGGCGAGGTGGGCGTGACCGCGCACCCCGACGACATCATCGTGACGACCGGTTCCCAGATGGCCCTCGATCTCGTGACGCGGGTGTTCTGCGACCCCGGGGACGTGGTCCTCGTCGAGGCGCCGTCGTACGTCGGCGCACTCGGCGTGTTCCAAGCCTACGAGTGCGAGGTCGTTCACGTCGCCATGGACGACGAGGGCCTGATCCCGGCCGCCCTCGCCGAGGCGATCGCGACGACGCGCGCAGCAGGCAAACGCGTCAAGATGATCTACACGATCCCCAGCTTCCACAACCCTGCGGGCGTCACGCAGGGGCCGGCCCGCCGGGCCGAGATCCTCGCCATCGCGCAGTCCGCCGGCATCGTGATCCTCGAGGACGATCCCTACGGCCTGCTGGGCTTCGAGGGCGAACCGCCGCGCGCTCTCCGCGCCGATGACGGCGAGGCGGTCATCTACCTCGGCTCGTTCTCCAAGACCATCGCGTCCGGCCTGCGGGTCGGTTGGGCTGTCGCCCCCCACGGCGTGCGGGAGAAGCTCGTCCTCGCTGCCGAGGCGGCGGTGCTGTGCCCGTCCAACTACGCGCAGCTGACCGTCTCGGAGTATCTGGCGACCCAGCCGTGGCGCGAGCAGATCAAGACGTTCCGCGAGGTCTACCGCGAGCGTCGCGACGCCCTGCTGGAGTCCCTCCAGGCCCTCATGCCCGAGGGAACCCGGTGGACCATCCCGGCCGGTGGCTTCTACTCGTGGCTCACCCTGCCCGAGGGCCTCGACGCGACGGCCATGCTGCCGCGCGCCGTTGCGAACCTGGTCGCGTACGTCCCGGGCACGGGCTTCTACAGCAATGGGGAGGGCCGCCAGAACCTGCGGCTGTCCTACTGCTATCCCGAGCCGGAGCGCATCCGGGAGGGCGTGCGCCGCCTGGCCCAGGTCATCGAGGGCGAGCTCGAGCTCACGCAGACGTTCGGAACCTCGCACATGCTCGGCGACGTCTCCGGCACGTCCGTTCCCTCGCCCGACCTGCAGTAGCCGCACCGCGGCCGACTCTCGAGGAGTGTCCATGCACGTGCTCGTCCTGTCCGGTGGCCTGTCGGCGGAACGGGATGTCTCACTGCGGTCGGGACGACGCGTTGCCGGGGCCCTGCGTGCGGCGCGTCCGGACTGGGAGGTCGTCGAGCACGATGTCGATGCCGTCCTGCTGAGCCGCCTTCAGCAGCACCGTCCGGACTGCATCGTGCCCCTCCTGCACGGGGCGGCCGGAGAGGACGGGGCCCTGCGGGACGTCATCGAGTCCCTGGGCATCCCGTTCGTCGGCTCCACCGCAGCCGCCAGCCGACTGGCGTTCGACAAGGCCGTGGCCAAGGAGCTGGTCGCGCAGGCGGGCGTGCGCACGCCGGCCTGCGTCTCGATTCCGCAGTCCACCTTCCGCGAACTGGGCGCTGGCGGTGTCCTCGACGCCGTGGCGGGTCGACTCGGGCTGCCGCTGGTGGTCAAGCCCACCAAGGGCGGGTCGTCGCTCGGCACGTCCATCGTCCACGTGGCCGCCGACCTGCCCGCGGCCATGGTGGGGGCGTTCGCCTACGGAGATGTCGTCCTCATGGAGTCGTACGTGTCCGGCGTAGAGGTTGCGTTGGGCGTGTTCGAGCGCGAGGACGACCTGCTCGCCCTCTCCGGCGTGGAGATCGTGCCAGAGGGTGATCTCTACGACTACGAGGCCCGCTACACGGCCGGCACGACCGAGTTCTTCTGTCCGGCGCGCCTGACGGATGCCGTGGCCGAGGCGGCTCAGGCGGTGGCCCTCAATGTGCACCTGCTGCTCGGGCTGCGGGACTGGTCGCGCACCGACGTGATCGTGGACGCGGATGGCACGCCCTGGTTCCTCGAGGTCAACGTGGCCCCCGGCATGACGGAGACATCCCTGTTCCCGCAGGCTCTCGTCGCGGCCGACGTCAGCCTCGGCGAGCTCACCGCGGACCTGGTGGAGGGGGCAGTCAGCCGCGGGCGATGAGGTCGACGATGCGCCGCAGGTCCTCGATGTCGGCGCACTCGATGGTGAGCTTCCCCCGGGCCCGCGTGCTGGCGAATCCGTCGGTGCTGACGCGGGTGTCGAGCGCGTCGGCCGCCCGGGCGGCCATCTCCGTGAGCGCGTCGGTCAGGTCGGGATCGCGCGGCAGGGAGACCCGGGACCGTGACTTCGTGGTGCGGCGACGCCCGTCGGCGTCTCCGACGAGGATGATCTCCTCGACCGCCCGCACGCTGAGGCCCTCGGCCACGATGCGGCTGGCGAGCGCCTCCATGTCGGCCGTGTCGTCGAGCGACAGCAGGGCACGGGCGTGTCCGGCACTCAGGACGCCGGCAGCGACCCGCCGCTGCACGTCCGGAGGCAGTTTGAGCAGCCGCAGCGTGTTGGTGACCTGCGGACGACTGCGACCGATGCGTCGGGCGAGCTCATCCTGGGTGCACCCGAAGTCGGAGAGCAGTTGCTGGTAGGCCGCGGCCTCCTCGAGGGGGTTGAGGTTGGCCCGGTGCAGGTTCTCCAGAAGGGCGTCGCGCAGCAGGTCGTCGTCATCGGTATCCCGGATGATAGCGGGGATGGCCTCCAGGCCGGCCTCACGCGACGCGCGCAGCCGCCGCTCGCCGGCGATCAGCTCGTAGCTGCCCGGGGCCACCCGGCGTACGACGACCGGCTGGAGCAGCCCGATCTCGCGGATGGAGAAGACGAGCTCGGCCATCGCCTCCTCGTCGAAGACGGTGCGTGGCTGGCGCGGGTTCGGCTGCACCCGATCGATGGGCAGTTCCGCATAGGTCACCGATCCGTCGGCGACGGGCGGCGCCGTGCCGTTCCCCGGGTCCGGGGTGACGGCCGTCGGATCCGAGGACGGGATCAGGGCCCCCAGCCCCTTGCCCAGCCCGCGCTTCGGTGCGGTGGCCATGCGCATCCTTCCTTGGGAAAACATGGTCTTTATGACCGTTTTATATGTTTATGTCTGTGGATAACTCTGTTGATGGGTGTGGACAGCACCGAGTTCGATGACCTCGGCGGCCGCCTCGCGATAGGCCAGGGCGCCCGACGAGGTCGGGTCGTAGGTCACGACCGTCTGGCTGTAGGAGGGCGCCTCGCTGACCCGCACGGATCGCGGGATGATCGTGGCCAGGACCTGCTCACCGAAGTGCGTGCGGACCTCCTGAGCCACCTGTGAGGCCAGCCGGGTACGCCCGTCGTACATGGTCAGCAGGATCGCGCCCACCCGCAGGTCCGGATTCAGGTGGGTCCGCACCATGTCGATGGTGCGCAGCAGTTGGGACAGGCCCTCCAGCGCGTAGTACTCGCACTGGATGGGCAGGAGCACCTCGCGGGCCGTCACGAGCCCGTTCAGCGTCAACAGGCCCAGACTGGGCGGGCAGTCGAGGAACACGTAGTCGAAGGCCCGCCGTTCCAGGAGCGCGTCGACCGCGCGGGAGAGCCGGTACTCACGCGCGACCTGGGCTACCAGTTCGATCTCCGCACCGGCGAGGTCGATGGTGGCGGGTGCTGCCCACAGGCCGGGGATGTCCGGGCACTCCTGCAGCACCTGCTCGAGCGCCAGTTCACCGATGAGCACGTCGTAGACGCTGGGCGTGCCCTCTCGGTGATCCACACCCAGCGCGGTGGAGGCGTTCCCCTGCGGGTCCATGTCGATCACCAGGACGGAATGGCCAGCCTGGGCGATGGCGGCCGCGATGTTGACCGTGCTGGTGGTCTTGCCCACGCCGCCCTTCTGGTTGGCGACTGTGATGACCCGGGTCATGGGATCCGGCCCGGGGCGGTCAGTGCGCCGAGCTCGAATGTTTCACGGGAAACACCTTGGCCGAGCCCCCACCCGGCGTCCCTCACAGGCTCGATGTCATGGGCCGGGGGGATGGCGGTGGTGGTCACCGCGTCATTCTGCCCTAGAGCGGGTGGCGATCACCACGGTGGTCGCGGGATCCACGATTCCGGAGCCGATCAGCTGCACATGGACGTCCATCAGACCTTCGCGGGCGAGCGCCGCCCGCGCGTCCTCGATCTCCTGCGGTGCAGAACTGCCCTTGAGTGCCACCAGGTGTCCGCCTGGGGCCAGAAGGGGAGCCAGCCAGCCCACCAGCTTCTCCAGCGGGGCCACCGCCCGGGCAGTCACTACGTCCTGGGAACGGAGTTCCGGCGGCGCATCCTCGGCTCTGCCCCGCCAGACCCGAACGCGGGTGCTCAGGTCAAGGCGTTGCACCGCCTCTTCCAGGAAGGTGGTGCGACGCAGCAGGGGCTCGATGAGGGTCACCGACAGGTCGGGCCGGGTCAGGGCCCAGACAAGGCCGGGCAGGCCCGCCCCGCTCCCGACGTCCGCGACGCGTGCGCCCTCGGGCACCAGGCCGAGGGCAGGATCCGCGACGATGGCGCAGTTCAGCAGGTGCCGGTCCCATAGGCGGGGTACCTCGCGCGGACCGATCAGCCCCCGCGTGACCCCCTCCTCCGAGAGCAGGTCCACGAAGGTCGTCAGCACCTGGGCGCTCGGCGTCATCCACTCCGGCAGTACCGGAGCAGGTCCCGCGGTTTCACGGGAAACCATGGTCAGGCGGTTCGCACGACCACGCGACGCGTGGGCTCCTCGCCCTCCGACTCGCTCACCAGACCCGCCTCGGCGATCACGTCGTGGACGACCTTCCGCTCGAACGGGGTCATCACCGCCATCCGGACCGGCGCACCCGTCCGCTGGGCCTCCGCCACCGCCTCCTGCGCGATCTGCTCCAACTCGGCGCGGCGTCGGGCGCGGAAGCCGGCCACATCGAGCATCAGTCGCGACCGCTCGCCGGTCTCCCGAGTCACGGCCAGGCGCGTCAGCTCCTGCAGGGCGTCGAGAACCTTGCCGTCCCTGCCCACCAGGTGAGCCAGATCGCCGTCGTTGGCCTCCAGCACGGAGACCATGGCCCGGTTGCCCTCCACGTCGATGTCGATGTCCCCATCGAGGTCGACGACGTCCATCAATCCCTCGAGGTAGTCGGCGGCGACATCGCCCTCGCGCTCGAGCAGCTCGGTTCCGGACAGGCGGACATCCGCCGCGTCTTCGGTCATGGTCTCTCCAGTGGGTTCTGCAGAAGGTGGATCAGGACAGAGGGTGCTACTTCTTCTTGCGCTGACTGCGCGAGGTTCTCTTCGGCTGCTGACGCGTCTGTGTTTCCGACACATCGTCGGAAACTTCCTCCACGGCTATCGCACCCTCGCCCGCAGACAGGGCGGTCCCCTTCCGGGCGGCCTTCTCCGCGTCACGCCGTTGTTTGGCCTCGAATGCAGGGGTACCCGGTTGCGGGTTGTTGCGGATCACCCAGAACTGCTGGCCCATTGACCACAGGTTCGTCGTGAACCAGTAGGTGAGCACGCCGATCGGGAAGTTGATGCCTGAGACGGCAAAGATCAGCGGGAAGACGTACAGCAGGATCTTCTGCTGCCGCACCATGGGGTTGTCCGGGGCACTGTTCTTGATGATCAACTGGCGTTGGGTGATGAAGGACGTGGCCGTCATCAGCAGGATCATGATGATCGCCAGGATCCGCGTGTTGATCGGATTGGGGGTCTCGTTCGCGTGCATGAAGGTGGCGTAGAGGGGCACTCCGAAGATCTGTGCGGAGTGCATCGACGCCGCCAGTCCGTCGTACTGAGCCCACGCGAAGACTCCCGGCGGCACGTAGTTCGGGTCCGTGGGGTTGTACTGGGAGACGCCCTGAAGCACGCTGAACAGCGCGAAGAAGATGGGGGCCTGCAGCAGGATGGGCAGGCAGGAGGCGAGCGGATTGGTACCGGTCTCCCGGTACAACTTCATCATCTCCTGCGACTGGCGTTCCTTGTCGCCGGCGTACTTCTTCTGGATCTCCTTCATCTGCGGCTGGATCAGCTGCAGGTTCCGCTGCGCCTTGATCTGCTTGACGAAGAGCGGGATCAGCAGGATCCGGATGACGATGACCAGGCCGACGATGGAGAAGGTCCACGTCCATCCGCCATTGGGATCCATGCCGATGGCGCTGAACAACGCATGGAACTGAACGAGGATCCAGCTGACTGCATCCTTCAGCCATACGAACAGAAAAAAGTCGCCCACAGCGCCCTTCCTTACGATTCCGCGGACACGCGGATACTCATGCTCCCATGCCGTGGTTCACCGTTCGGCAGCACGTCCGGCAACCAGTGTCCGCGACGCGGCACCGGATCGATCCCGCCGCGGTTCCATGGGTTGCAGCGGAGCACCCGCCAGGTCCCCAGGAGGAAGCCTTTCACAGGTCCGTGCCGCCGGATCGCCTTCACTGCATACGTCGAGCACACCGGGTGGAAGCGGCACGATGGCGGCGTCATCGGCGAGATCACCACCTGATAGGCCCGAATGGGCAGGATCAGCGCCCACATGAGCAGCCAGCCCAGGGAGTGGTCCCACAGCCAGACCACCCGAGTCCACCAACGCCGCATCACCGGGATCGTTCTCCACGTCGCATCGCGGACGCGATGGCTGCCTGCACGCTCTGCGCCACGTCCGGTTGCTCCGCAGCGCCGGGAAGGGCCCGGAGGACGACGCGCGCACCCGCCGGCAGGGTCCCCACGAGGGGTTGGAGGGCTCCCCTCATCCGCCGCGATGCACGATGGCGCTGAACCGAGTTGCCCACGGCCTTGCTCACGATGAGTCCGACGCGGACCGGTTCGGTTCCGGCTCCGGACAGCACATACGCCACCACCGGCCCGTCCGTGCCCTTGGCACCGAGCCGCGTGGTGGCGTTGAAGTCAGTCGAGGACCGCATCCGATGTGCGGCCGGAAGCATCGTGCCCTCAGGCGGAGAGGCGCTCGCGGCCCTTGCTGCGGCGGGCGGCGAGGATGGAGCGACCAGCACGCGTGCGCATGCGCGCCCGAAAACCGTGGGTCTTCGCCCGACGGCGGGTGTTGGGCTGGAACGTGCGCTTCATGTCGATACTCCTGGACGCGTACTCTCGGGGAAGATGGCCTCGTCGAGGCCCGGTCCGCCTGCAGACGGCCGCCCAAGACTACGTAACCGCCCTGAGCACGGTCAAATGCGGGTCCCGCCCACACCCCCCGGGGCCAGCCCCTTGTCCCCACCGCCCGATCTGGCTATGGTCCCAAGTCCGTTCCACATCTGTGGATAATCATGTGGACAGGTTGCGAATGACGAGGGGATGACGTGGACGGGACCGAGGACCTCACCGAGGTATGGGCCACGGCTCTGGCCACTCTCGCCGATGGCAACCTGACCCCCCAGCAGCGTGCCTTCGTCAACCTCACCCGCCCGATGGGACTGGTCGAGGACACCGCTCTCATCGCTGCCCCCAACGACTTCACCAAGGATGTCCTCGAGACACGGCTGCGGCCCATGGTCGTCGAGGCCCTCTCCCGCACGCTCGGCCGGGACATCAGGCTCGCCGTCACCGTCGATCCGTCCATCGATCCCGACAATGAGGAGGTCACCGACGAGGTGGCCGACGCCACCTACGCACCGCCGGTCGCACCCCCGGTTGCCCCCACTGTCCCGGAACGCCGCGACAAGGCAGCACGGCCGGGCACCGGATCCCCGGGGACGCGCAGCGAGGACGGCCGTCTGAACGACAAGTACACCTTCGACACCTTCGTCATCGGCTCCAGCAACCGCTTCGCCCATGCGGCGGCCGTCGCGGTCGCGGAGCAGCCCGCTCGCGCCTACAACCCGCTGTTCATCTACGGCGGCTCCGGACTGGGCAAGACCCACATCCTGCACGCGATCGGCCACTACACGCGCACCCTCTACAGCGGCACGCGCGTGCGCTACGTCAGTTCCGAGGAGTTCACGAACGAGTTCATCAACTCCATCCGCGACGACAAGGCGGCCAGCTTCCAGCGTCGCTACCGCGACGTGGACGTCCTCCTGGTCGATGACATCCAGTTCCTCAGCGGGAAGGTCCAGACGCAGGAGGAGTTCTTCCACACCTTCAACACCCTTCACAACGCGAACAAGCAGATCGTTGTCACGTCCGACCTGCCGCCCAAGCAGCTCCCCGACTTCGAGGATCGGATGCGCTCGCGGTTCGAATGGGGCCTGATCACGGATGTCCAGCCCCCCGACCTCGAGACCCGCATCGCCATCCTGCGCAAGAAGTCCGTCCAGGAGCGGCTGCAGGCCCCGCCGGAGGTCCTCGAGTACATCGCCTCCAAGATCTCCAGCAATATCCGCGAGCTCGAGGGTGCCCTCATCCGGGTGACGGCCTTCGCCTCACTCAACCGCCAGCCGGTCGATCTCGCCATCACCGAGGTCGTCCTCAAGGACCTGCTGCCCTCCGAGACCGGGCCCGAGATCACCGCGTCCCAGATCATGGCCGCGACTGCTCAGTACTTCGGCGTGACTGTCGACGACCTCTGCGGATCAAGTCGCTCCCGCGTCCTGGTCACCGCGCGCCAGATCGCCATGTACCTGTGCCGAGAGCTCACCGACCTGTCCCTGCCCAAGATCGGCCAGGCCTTCGGCGGCCGCGACCACACCACCGTCATGCACGCCGACCGGAAGATCCGCCAGCTCATGGCGGAGCGGCGCAGCCTCTACAACCAGGTCACGGACCTGACCAGCAGGATCAAGTCACAACCCCGCCCCATGTGACTCACAAGCCCCATACGTCACATTTATCCCTCGTATCCATCTTTCCCCAGACTTGTCCACAGTCTGTGGATGAGCAAGGACCACATCCATCCCGGTGGCTGAACCGGTGGGTATCCCCATGAGTGAACAACCTGTGGACAAATTCGCCGACTGCCGGCCCGTTGTCCACAACGGTGCCTGCCTACCTGCGGACGGCGATGTGCCGAACCCGGCGGGACACCTCGATATCCCCCGTCATCCCCAGGCGGGACCCGCTCATCCCCACCTTGGCCGTCGCGCGACACGCCTGCCGAACAGGGCAAATCCTGGATTTCCACCGCTTCCACATGCCCTATGACGGCTATGACTCCTAGTCTCAGGGTCAGATGAACTGCTCATCCTTGGGGTGGCACCGGTGGACAGTCCCATCCCCCGCGGGGTGACGTCCCCCTGAGTGGTGGCTTTTCGAGCTTCGCGCTCAGGTCAGTGTTCTGATCGTGCCGTCATGAGTTCCGGTGTCGTCACCTGCCCCTCCGTCATCGTCGTGGTGGCCGTCACCAAGGTCATGGATCGCTCGCTGAAGTAGCGGCGGTCGGCGGCGGCCCATTCGTCGTGCTGTTCGACCAGGACGGCCCCGGC